>NZ_LMHN01000001.1:137334-1157328 GCF_001428165.1 Achromobacter sp. Root170 | reverse complement strand
TTGTTGCTGTGCTGGCGGCCACGTTGGCCGCGCGTCATTCGTGAGGCAGGCCAGCCGGGAAAGCCGGCGCCCGCTTTCACTACCGTCGCTGACTATCCTCCGGACGTTCAGTCACAGTTGCTGGCCAATGCGCACCGCTGGAAATTGCGGCCGGGACGGGCCCCTGCGAATGCGTCACGCGAGGGAAAACATCGTGGGTGAGGAGGAAGAGCGGCTTCCACCCGCCGCCCACAGAAAGTTTTTCTCAAACACTATCAACACCCGAACTGAGGCGGATAGCGTGTACTAAGAGACGGACGAATCGAGCAATGCGGGACTGTCAGGTGGAGTCCTGGCCTGGTACGCCAGCCTGGGCCGCCAGGCCTTGCGCCACGCGTCACAAGGCAATGAAGGCCTCGTCCACAGGGCTAACGCAGATGGCTAGCGGTCTGCGGAGTTGGCCGCTGCCGTGATAGTCAGCCAAGCAGGTCTGGCGCTTGCGGCGGCGCGCCCAATGATCAAGATGCTAGCCGAGCGCGCGATAACGACGAAATACGCTGCCTGGTGGAATTTGTTTTCTCGCGTCTCCGCAGTTTTGGCTCGACAAGCGGTCATCCTTTTCATGCGGCGCGTGTTGCTTCGTGGGACCTTAATTACAGTCGCCTTTACGGTGGTCATTACGATATTTGATGACGATGCCCTCGAAAAGTGGTGCAAGCGTTCCCTCTACCGTGGTCCGAAGTTCAAGTATGAGAAGACTTACAAGGATGCCGAAGAAGAGTTGGCCGCCTTGTATAGCGCGCTTTTGGAAATCATCTGATGTACATCGCTGAGTGGATCTCTTGGTTCGTATGTCTGAAACCGGACGCGTGGTTAAGGAAAAATCTCGAGGAATACCAGAATCAGGCGATCCCAATCATTCAGCCGGCATATGAAGATTGCCTTGTGGAGGACCGCGCGCGCCAATCTGCGAAGCGGTTCGGCCAGGCCAGAACGAAGGGGCCGGTCTATGCATGCACCGACGCATACCTTGAAATGCGCTGCGGTGGTTTAGAAGACAAGAGAGGATTCATCTCTCTGCTCACGATCGTCTTCATGTACTTCATGGTGGGTTCATGGATAGACATAGACGGAAGATTGCTTTGGGCAGTCCTATCCGGCTCTGGAGTCGCCTTTGGCCGAGAGCTATATATCGGTGATCTGTTCACTTTTCTTTTGGGGACCACGGTGACGGCTGGAGCGCTCTGGCTGTATTTCAAGTATGCATTTCGCTTCACTCGCCTTGAAATGCTCACGTCACGCCATCTCCTGATTCGCTTCAACCGAATCACCCGTCAAGTCTTTCTTCACCGGCCGGCAAGCTGCGGGGGGATTCTGGTTCTGCCTTGGGAGGGTGTGCATACAGAGGAAATTCCCGGGTTGAGGTTGGTGATGGGCTGGTACCCCGGTGACAACACGGATCTGCCCTTTCCAACCGCGGTGTTTATCGGAAGGCAAAGCAGCCGACTATCCGACCTGCAGTCCGAGTGGGAATTCATCCGCCGGTACATGGACGAGGGCGGTCTGCAAGCTGTCGAGAGACCGCGCATCAGCTCGCAGCTGCCTTTGCCCTGGCCAGCCTTNGAGTGGGAATTCATCCGCCGGTACATGGACGAGGGCGGTCTGCAAGCTGTCGAGAGACCGCGCATCAGCTCGCAGCTGCCTTTGCCCTGGCCAGCCTTCACGGCGCAGTTCGAGGCGCTAGGTCCGTTTCTGCGCAACAGCGGCCCGTTGACGTGGTTGGGTTGCGTGCTGATCTCGCCTGCATTCGTTATCGTCGGGCTCTCGCATTGGGCTTCGTTGTTGCTGTGCTGGCGGCCACGTTGGCCGCGCGTCATTCGTGAGGCAGGCCAGCCGGGAAAGCCGGCGCCCGCTTTCACTACCGTCGCTGACTATCCNTTGTTGCTGTGCTGGCGGCCACGTTGGCCGCGCGTCATTCGTGAGGCAGGCCAGCCGGGAAAGCCGGCGCCCGCTTTCACTACCGTCGCTGACTATCCGCCGGACGTTCAGTCACAATTGCTGGCCAATGCGCACCGCTGGAAATTGCGGCCGGGGCGGGCCCCCGAGAGTTCGTCGCGCGTGGGTAAGAAGCGTGAACGGAACTGATGATACCTGCACGTTGAGATGATCAGTCGACTTGCGTATGCCGTTATAGGGCTTGGACGTTCGATGATCGCCGACTATTCGATATGATGCATACCCATGCCCCCCATGCCGGTTTCCACGCACTCCGATTCTGACGCTCCGCCGCTGCTCAGACTGCGCGGCCTGTACAGCGAGCGCCTGGCGCCCGTGAGCCTGGATCTGGCCGCGGGGGAGTGCTCGGCCGTGGTCGGCGCGTCGGGGTCGGGCAAATCGCTGCTGCTGCGCCAGATCGCCGACCTGGATCCCGGCCACGGCGAGGCCGAGCTGGATGGCCGCCGCCGGTCGGCCATGCGCGGTTTTGAATGGCGGCGCCAGGTGGTGTATTGCCAGGCCGAGGCCGGCTGGTGGGATGACCATGTGTCCGCGCATTACGCGGACCGCGCGGAGGCGGTCGGCGTCATGAGCCGGCTGGGGTTGGCCGAGGACAAGTTCGATGCGCTGGTCCACGAACTGTCCACGGGCGAGCGCCAACGCATGGGGCTCGTGCGCGCGCTGCTGCAAAAGCCGCGCGTGCTGCTGCTGGACGAGCCGACCGCGGCATTGGACGAGGTCGCGACGGCGCTGGTCGAGGCCGAACTGGCGCGGTTTCTGACTCGCGGTGGCGGCATCCTGATCGTCACGCACAGCGCCGAGCAGGCCGGCCGTCTGGCGCGCCGAAGCTGGCGGATGACGCAGGGCCGCATGGAGCCCCTATGGACGTAATCCAACTGCAGGCGCTGGATCTGGTGATCGCATCGCTGCTGGTGCTGCTGAGCGCCGGCATTTCCTTCTCGCTGCGCCTGGACCTGCAAAGGCAGGTGCTGTGGGCGGCGGTACGCACGGTGGTGCAGCTGCTCCTGGTTGGCCAGATCCTGCGCATCGTTTTCGCCCACGCCGCCCCATGGCTGACGGCACTGGTGGTGACCGTGATGATGGCGCTGGCCGCGCGCGAGGTGGCCGCCCGGCCCAAGGCGCGCCTGACCGGACACGGCAACGGCTGGGTCGGCACGCTGGCGGTGGCCAGCACCACGCTCATTACAGCGCTGTTCATCCTGAGCACGGCGTTGCGCCCAGAACCCTGGTACGACCCGCGCTACACCATCGCGCTGGTGGGCATCGTGTTGGGTAGCGTGCTCAATGCCGCCAGTCTGGCGCTGGACGGCATGCTGTCAGGCGTGCGCCGCGAACGGCTGGGCATCGAGGCGCGCCTGGCGCTGGGCGCCACGGTCCACCAGGCGTTCGCATCGCTGCTGCGAGAATCCGTGCGGCGCGGCGTCGTGCCGAGCATCAACCAGATGTCGGCCGCGGGCATCATCACCTTGCCCGGCATCATGACCGGCCAGATCATCGCGGGCATGGACCCGGTGGACGCGGCCAAATACCAGATCCTGCTGATGTTCCTGCTGTGCGGCGCAAGCGGCATGGCAGCGATGGGCGCAGCCTACGGCGCCATGCGCCGATTGACCGATGAGCGTGGAAGGCTGCGGCTGGACAGGTTGATGCCGGGGCGGGTGTGATGCGGTGGCGGCCGTCAAAGGATGGCGTGCAGCCCTTTGTCAGCCAGGAGATTGAGAAGCTTCAATGCAGGGCCGGTAGGGCGCGTGTCGCCTTGTTCCCATTTCTTGACGGTCGAAGTGCTGGTGTGCAGGTGCAGCGCGAATACAGGTTGGCTGAATCGTAAATCTTCACGCAGCCGTTTAATATCGCCCGGACTGAAATCCCGGACGGGGGCAGGACAGATAGCGTCAAAGTCCCGCATCGTGACTTTGTCTATCGACCCCGCATGGTAGAGCGCGGCGAGATCTTCGCGCAGAGATTCAATGAGTTTGCTCACAGTTCACCTCGATTAACACGCCGGACTGCAAGGCACTTAACAGGGCGCTTTCTTTCAGGTCAAGAAAGACCTTGCCTGTAAATTGCAGGGCTTTCTTTTCTGCATCGGTGATATTCGCCTTGTCGCTTTTCGGATATCCGTGCAAGAACACATATCGGCTTCCAATGCGGGCCGATAGCAGCGTCCGGTAGCCGTCACGTTTGCCGCCTCCGGGGCGCGCCACTCGAAGCTTGTACAGATGACCACCCAGATCGGCGACAACAAGGCCGCATTCCATTTCGCGGACCGCGCCACACAGCACGGCGTCAGACAACCGTTCGGCGGCCTGCCACCGGGTAAGAGATTTGCGCTTTAGCACCACCATTCCAGAACACTCCTAACTGTACCCTTAACGGGTACAGTTAGGCGCCACACATTATTGCGTGGCCGCGAGAAATGAACTTACTCGCGCATTCGTAGTAGGAGGTCGGGGCAGCCCCCGTAAGTCAGTCGGATTTTGGATATCGGCAACATTGCGCTGCAAGGTGTCAGGCATCCTAGGAAGACAATCAGCAGCCTGCAGCCGCGGCTCAACGGCTGTCGGGCACCCCTCCGAGGTCGCCCACGAATGCAGGAATCCGGCGCGCCCAAAGAAAAACCGGCAGTCCCAACGGGACTGCCGGTTTCTTGTCTGCCAGCCAGCTTGCGCCGGCTGGCAAAGCAGGGGACGCTTAGCCGATGGAGGCCAGCACCTTGTTCAGCGTGGCGCTGGGGCGCATGGCCTGGCTGGCCTTGGCTTCGTTCGGCTGGTAGTAGCCGCCGATGTCCACGGGCTTGCCTTGGGCTGCCTTGAGCTCGTCCAGGATCTTGTTCTCGCCTTCGGAGAACGCGGTCGCGGCGGGCGCGAACTGGGCGGCCAGGGCGCGGTCTTCGGTCTGGGCGGCCAGGGCTTGGGCCCAGTACATCGCCAGATAGAAGTGGCTGCCGCGGTTGTCCAGGCCGCCGACCTTGCGCTCGGGCGACTTGTTTTCGTCCAGGAACTTGGCCGTGGCCTGATCCAGCGTCTTGGCCAGGATCTGGGCGGTCGGGTTCTTGTACGTGCGGCCCAGGTGGTCCAGCGACTCGGCCAGCGCCATGAATTCGCCCAGCGAATCCCAGCGCAGGAAGCCTTCTTCCAGGAACTGCTGCACGTGCTTGGGCGCCGAACCGCCCGCGCCGGTTTCAAACAGGCCGCCGCCGGCGACCAGCGGCACGATCGACAGCATCTTGGCGCTGGTGCCCAGTTCCATGATGGGGAACAGGTCGGTCAGGTAGTCGCGCAGCACGTTGCCGGTGACCGAGATGGTGTCCAGGCCTTCGCGGATGCGCTTGACCGAGAACTTGGTGGCTTCGACGGGGTCGAGGATGCGCAGGTCCAGGCCGCTGGTGTCGTGGTCCTTCAGGTACTGCTTGACCTTGGCGATAACCTGGGCGTCGTGGGCGCGCTTTTCGTCCAGCCAGAAGACGGCGGGCGTCTTGGTGGCGCGGGCGCGCGTGACGGCCAGCTTGACCCAGTCCTGGATCGCGGCGTCCTTGGTCTGGCACATGCGCCAGAGGTCGCCGGCCTCGACGGCCTGCTCCAGCAGCACGGCGCCGGAGGCGTCGGTGACGCGCACGGTGCCGGCGGCCGGGACGACGAAGGTCTTGTTGTGCGAACCGTATTCTTCGGCAGCCTGGGCCATCAGGCCGACGTTGGGCACGCTGCCCATCGTGACCGGATTGAACGCGCCATTGCGCTTGCAGTCGTCGATGACGGCCTGGTAGACGCCAGCGTAGCTGCGGTCGGGGATTACGGCCTTGGTGTCCTGCAGCTTGCCTTCGGCGTTCCACATCTTGCCCGAGTCGCGGATCATGGCGGGCATGGACGCGTCGACGATGACGTCGCTGGGCACGTGCAGGTTGGTGATGCCCTTGTCGGAGTTCACCATGGCCAGTTGCGGCAGCGTCTTGTAGGCGGCGTCGATGTCGGCGGTGATGGCGGCCTGCTGGTCGGCGGGCAGCGACTGGATCTTGGCGTACAGGTCGCCAATGCCGTTGTTGGGGTCAAAGCCGGCCTGCTTGAGGACGTCGGCGTGCTTGGCCAGGACGTCCTTGTAGAACACGGAGACCACGTGGCCGAAGATGACGGGGTCCGAGACCTTCATCATGGTGGCCTTCAGGTGGACCGAGAACAGCACGCCGTTGGCGCGCGCGTCGTCGATCTGCGCCTGCAGGAAGGACTTCAGCTTGGCGGTCGACAGCACGGCGGCGTCGATGATCTCGCCGGCCTTGACCGGGGTCTTTTCCTTCAGGACGGTCTTGGTGCCGTCGGCAGCCGTCAGTTCAATCTTGACGTCGCCGGCTTCGGCGATGAGGGCCGACTTCTCGGTGCCGTAGAAGTCGCCTTCGCTCATGTGCGCGACGTGCGACTTGGAGTCGGACGACCAGGCGCCCATCTTGTGCGGGTGCTTGCGGGCGTAGTTCTTGACCGACAGCGGGGCGCGGCGGTCGGAGTTGCCTTCGCGCAGGACCGGGTTGACGGCGCTGCCCTTGACCTTGTCGTAGCGGGCCTTGACGTCACGCTCGGTGTCGTTGGCGGGGGCATCCGGGTAATCCGGCAGCTTGTAGCCCTGGTCCTGCAGTTCCTTGATGGCCGCCTTCAGTTGGGGCATCGAGGCGCTGATGTTGGGCAGTTTGATGATGTTGGCTTCGGGCTTGACCGCGAGGGCGCCCAGCTCAGCCAGGGCGTCGGACAGCTTCTGGCCGTCTTCGAGGTAATCCGGGAACAGGGCGATGATGCGGCCTGCCAGCGAAATGTCGCGGGTCTCGACCGTGATGCCTGCGGGTTTGGCGAATGCCTGGACGATGGGCAGCAACGAACGGGTTGCAAGTGCCGGAGCTTCGTCGGTGAGGGTATAGATAATCTTCGGAGTAAGAGACATGATCCTTGAATCTGTTCGGCTCAGGCGATTAACGCGCAAACCCGAACATGCTATGCGGCGTACGCCGGTAGATGTTGTCGAGAGTGGGTTCGTATGGAGGGACGCGCAGGCAAGCCGTCCGCCCAACATGACCGCCGCCCGTCCTATTGTTTGACTGGACCGGCCGGCCCGATTGAAAGGGCCGTATCCGGGTCCGCCTTGGAAGGTGCGACCGCCACGAACTTTCCATTGTAATACCGTGCTACGCATTGCGCCGGGAAATGGTTCCATTTCATGATGGCGACGCAATATGCATATGCCCAAGATTTCAGGGACGCATCGCGCGCGGCGGCCAATGCGATGCGGATCGAGCCCAACTTTCCTGTTTGACAAAGCGGCGCGATGAGAGGAAAGTAACGCCCATGAATTTCCGCGCCGTCCGCATTTCGCTGATTATTACCATCATTCCTGGAATGGTGGGTTAGCGCGCGACCGCAACAGTCACAGCCACCCGCCCCACGAGGCGGGTTTTTTGTGGCCGCCTCTGCCGGGCAAGCCTACCCAAGCAGAGAAACCATGTCCGCTACCCCCCCCAACGCACCCTCGGAATTCCAGGCCGGCTCCGCCACGCCCATGGAGTACCTGCGGCAGATCCTGACCGCCCGGGTCTATGACATTGCCCGGGAAACCGAACTGGACCTGGCGCGCGGCCTGTCCGCCCGGCTCGGCAACACTGTCCACTACAAGCGCGAAGACAACCAGCCGGTTTTTTCGTTCAAGGTGCGCGGCGCCTATAACAAGATGCGCAACACGCCGCGGGCGGCGCTGGAGCGCGGTGTGATCACCGCGTCGGCCGGCAACCATGCCCAGGGCGTCGCCATTTCGGCGGCCAAGCTGGGCGTGCGGGCCATCATCGTGGTGCCGCAGACCGCACCGCAAGTGAAGGTGGACGCCGTGCGCGCCCACGGCGGTCCGACCGTCACCGTGGTGCAGGCCGGCGATTCGTACAGCGACGCCTATGCCCATGCGCAGATGCTGGCGCAGGAACAGGGGCTGACGTTCGTCCCCGCGTTCGACGATCCGTATGTGATCGCCGGCCAGGGCACGGTGGGCATGGAAATCCTGCGCCAGCACCCCGAACCGCTGCACGCCATCTTTGTGCCGATCGGCGGCGGCAGCCTGGCGGCGGGCGTATCGACCTACGTGAAGGCGGTGCATCCCGGCGTGAAGGTCATCGGCGTCCAGACCGAGGACTCTTGCGCGATGGCCCAGTCGCTGCGCGTGGGCGAACGCGTCATCCTGGCCGACGTGGGCCTGTTTTCGGACGGCACGGCCGTCAAGCTGGTGGGCGAAGAGACGTTCCGCCTGTGCCGCGAGCATCTGGACGAAGTGATCCTGGTCGACACCGATTCGGTATGCGCGGCCATCAAGGACGTGTTCCTGGACACGCGCAGCGTGCTCGAACCAGCGGGCGCGTTGGCGGTGGCGGGGCTGAAGAAATACGTCGAGCGCGAAGGCGCTCGCGGGCAATCGCTGGTGGCGATTACTTCAGGCGCCAACATGAACTTTGACCGCATGCGGTTCGTGGCGGACCGCGCCGAGGTGGGCGAGGCGCGCGAGGCGGTCTTCGCGGTGACCATCCCCGAGGAACGCGGCAGCTTCCGGCGCTTTTGCAAGGTGATCGGGCAACGTAGCGTGACCGAATTCAACTACCGCATCGCCGACGCGCGCACCGCGCACATTTTCGTCAGCGTGCAGATCGCGCGCCGCGGTGAATCGGCCGACATTCTGGCGGCGTTGCAGGCCGAGGGCTTCTCGGCCACCGACCTGACGAACAACGAAGTTTCCAAGCAGCACATCCGCTACATGGTCGGCGGACGCTCGCCGCTGGCAGGCGGCGAACGGCTGTTCCGCTTTGAATTTCCCGAGCGCCCGGGCGCGCTGATGAAGTTCCTGTCGGCGATGGCGCCCAACTGGAACATCAGCCTGTTCCATTACCGCAATCAGGGCACGGACTTCAGCTCGGCGCTGGTGGGCATCCAGGCGCCAGTGGCCGACGATGCGGCGCTGGATGCGTTCCTGCGGCAACTGGGTTATGCGCATGCCGAGGAAACGGGGAACGAGGCCTACCGCCAGTTCCTGATCTGAGTGAGCAGCAGGGCGTTTAGCTAGCGCTGCAGCCGGCCTTGCGCGGCAATGCCACGCCCGGCTTCAAACGCAGCGTCGCGCGCCCCTGCGCCTGGGTCAGTTCCAGCGCATTTGCGCGCCACGCGGGCACCTCGTCAAAGGCGATGACCGGCGACGAGCCGGAAGCGGCCTTCGCGCCGGCCCGTTCGAATTGCAGCGCAGGCAGGCCCACGCACGTGTCCTTGAAATCCAGGCGGGCCAGCTCACGCGCGTCGCTCAGGCGCACCGCGCGAAACGCCAGGGGCGTATCCACAAATTTGCTGACTTCCGGCACGTACTGCAGGTAACCGTGGGCGTCCTTGGCGTGCGTGGCCGGTTGCAGCACGACGACGTCGCGGCCCGGAGGGATAGCCAGGTAGGCCACATCGCCCGCCACATCCAGCAGCTTGCCCGGGCCGAGGTTCATGGCCTTGAGCGGCGCGTGCCGGATCATCACGGTTTCGTTCCAGGCGGAATTCACGCGCGTCCATCCGGGCAGGCGGGCGTCCTCGAACCGCGTGCCGTGGGTCCGGTCGCGGTCTGGCTTGTCGGAGATGGGTAGACGCTGCGCGCGCAGTGCACCGTTGACCACTTGCAGATGCGCGAGCACGGTGCTGGCGCTGGAACTGGTGAAGAATGCCAGCACCGCGTCGGTTTCCAGAATGGCGACGGGACCAGGGCAGAAGAACGCGCGGGCTTGCGGCACATTGCTGCCCGGAAAGAGCAGGGCGCCGACGTCCGCGCCGCACAGGCTTTTGCCCTGGAACGTGATGGTGGTGGCGCGCGTCGTCTGGCGCTGGCCGGTATTCCAGTCGCTGCGGCTGCCGGCTGCCACGTCGACGACAAGGCCGTGATTGTCATAGACCACCGCGGCGCCCGAGGGCGCGGCCAGCAGGCTGAGCAGAAACACGAGGGCGCGGCGGCTCGTCATGGGCGGACTCAGAGGATGGCGGGAGGGGTGAATATATACCGCTGAAGCCGCGCCGGTCCGGTTCAGCGTTCGGCCAGCCCGTCGACGTGGATCTGCGCCTGTCCCTGCGGACAATGCTCCACGCGTGCCCGCACCCGGTATACGCGGCGCAGCGTGTCGGGCGTTACCACATCGCCTGGCAGCCCTTCGGCCTCGATCGCGCCCGCGTGCAGCAGCAACGCGTGGTCCGCGTGGCGCAGCGCGATGTTCAGGTCGTGCAGCACCACCAGCGTAATGAGACGGTGCAGGCGCGTCTGGCGGCGCAGCACGTCCATCACGTGGAACTGATAATTCAGATCAAGCGCGGACAGCGGTTCGTCGAGCAGCAAGAGGCGCGGGCGCCGCACCAGCGCCTGGGCCAGCGAGGCAAGCTGCTTCTGTCCGCCTGACAGTTCGTCCAGATGGCGGCTGGCCAGGTGCGCAATGCCCAGCTCGGTGATGACCGCCATGGCGTCCTCCATCAG
Source organism: Achromobacter sp. Root170 (assembly GCF_001428165.1). Lineage (NCBI taxonomy): Bacteria > Pseudomonadati > Pseudomonadota > Betaproteobacteria > Burkholderiales > Alcaligenaceae > Achromobacter > Achromobacter sp. Root170. The sequence goes on along the minus strand of NZ_LMHN01000001.1, from coordinate 1,146,834 downwards.
CGCGTGCCCGGGTTGCCCGTGCCTTCCGGAACGCGCCGCCACCAGCACCGATTCGAAGACGGTCATGTGCACGCCCTTGGGCAGGGCCTGCGGCATGTACATCGCGCATTCGGCGCGGCGGGCGGCGCTGGCCTGCGCCAGGTCTTCGCCGTCCAGCCAGAGGGCGCCGTCCATCACCGGATGCAGGCCCGCCAGCGTCTTGAGCAGCGTGGACTTGCCGCTGCCGTTGGGGCCCAGCAGCGCGGTGACGGCGCCTTCGGTCATGGGGCCGGCGCTGGCGTGGCGTAGCACCGGCCGTCCGCCGTAGCCCGCGGACAGCGCCTGGATGCGTAGCTGCGCCATCGTCAGGGTTGCAGCACCAGCGTGCCGCGCATGTGCTGCGCGTGCGCGGGGAACGAGCAATAGTAGGTGTACGCCTGGCCGGCGCGCAGGCGGCTGACGGGGAAGGTGACGGTGGCCGTCTCCCCGCCGCCCAGCATCGGCGTCTTGGCCAGGATGCGGCCGTCTCGCGGCTTCAGGAAGTCGTTGTTCGCGCCCGCCTGGATGCCGTCCGTCATCACGGCGTCGATGTCCCCGGTCTTGGTCAGCACCCAGTTGTGGCCGGCCTTTTCCTTGCTGTTCTTGCCCGTGTGAATGAGCCGCACGGTAAATTCCTGGCAGCTTGCCGGCACGACGATGTGGTCAGGGCCGAATTGCTTGCCGGGCCGGCCTTCGACGTCGATGCTGCACTCGGCGGGCGCGGCATGGGCCGTACCGGCGATCATCAGGGCCGCGAGGGTCAGCGTCAGGCGGAATTTCATCGGGGTGTCTCCTTGTGCGATGGGATGCCGTCAGGCGCGCTTGAGCGCGCGCACGACGATGGTGAGAAAGAAGGGAATGCCGACCAGCGACGTGACGATGCCGACCGGAATGAGCGCGCCGGGCAGCACGGTCTTGGAAGCCACGGACGCAAGCGACAGGATCAGCGCGCCGGCCAGGGCGCTGCCCGGCAGGTAATAGCGATGGTCTTCGCCTAGCAGCAGCCGCGCGATGTGCGGCGCAACCAGGCCGACGAAGCCGATCGTGCCCACGAACGACACGGCCAGCGCCGCCAGCGCGCTGACGCGCAGCAGGCTGACCACGCGCAGGCGCTTGACGTCGATGCCGAAGCTGGCCGCGCGCTCCTCGCCCAGCCGCACCGCGGTGAGCTTCCAGGCGTCGCGCATCGAAAACGGGATGGCCACCGCCAGGGCCGCCGCCATGACGCCGACCGTCGTCCAGTTGGCGCGCGCAAGGCTGCCCATGGTCCAGAACACGATGCCCTGCAGCGCTTCCTCGCTGGCGACGAACTGCAGCAGCATCACCAGCGCCTGAAACGAGTACACCAGCGCGATGCCAAAGAGCACCACGCCCAGCGTGGACCCGCCGCGCCAGCGCGCCACGCGCTCCAGCACCAGCACCGACAGCAGGGTGCAGGCGAAAGCCGACACGGACACGGTCATGCCGGCCGGCAACGGCGGTAGATGCCAGTCCAGCGTGATGGCGAGCGACGCGCCGAAGGCTGCCGCGGCCGAGACGCCCAGCGTGTAGGGGCTGGCGAGCGGGTTGTCCAGCATGGTCTGCATCTCGGCGCCGCCCAGACCCAGCGCAACGCCGACCAGCAGCGCCATCAGCGCGTAGGGCAACCGGAACTGCCAGACGATGACGCGCGTGCCGGTGTCCGACGCGTCGGGGTGCAGCAGCGTGCGCAGCAGCTCGGGCAGGGACAGCGATGCGGGTCCGCTCGCGATGTCGGCCAGCAGGCTGGCCACGATGGCCAGCACCAGCGCGGCGGTCAACAAGAGGCGCTTGCGCACCGCGCGCCGATACGTGGCGATGGGGTCGCCGGGGACGGACGCCGTGCGTAGTGGCGTAGCGGTGGCGATATCGGTCATGTCGGTCTACTTCGCAGGCGCGGACGGGGGCGTCCAGAAGGCACCCGTGCTGTCCAGGTCCAGGAACTGGCTATACAGCGCGTCCAGCGTGCCTTGCGGATCCAGCGCCGCCGCGCGTTCGGGGTAAAGCCACTTGGCCATCGCCTCGATGGCGGCGATGTTGTAGGGCGAGTTGTAGAAGGCGTGCCAGATGCCAAAGGCGCGATGTTGCTTGACGGCATCCAGGTCGCGGATGCCGTCGCGGGCCAGCAGCGTGGACAGGCTGCCGGCAGAGACCTTGGGATCTGCGCCGGGCCCGGCCAAGAGGCCTGGACGGCCCGGCTCCGACCGGCTGCCCGTGGCGATGTAGACGTCGGGCTTGGCGTTGATGACGAATTCCAGGCTGACGTCGCCGATGGCGCCGGGCAGCACGGGCGCGGCCACATTGACGCCACCGGCTGCTTCCAGCAGGTCGCCAAAGCTGCCGTTGCCGGTGGTGTGGCAGCACGCGGGCCACACGCCCGCCAGCATTTCCACGAAGACGCGCGGCCGCTGCGCCTGCGGCACCGCATCCACCACCTCGCGCACGCGGGCCAGGCGCTCCTCGTAGAACTCAATGTAGGCCTCGGCCTGCGTTTGCCGGTCGAGAGCCTGGCCCAGGATGCGCAGGCTGGGCACCGTGTTGCGTACCGGGTGCTGGCGGAAATCGATGAACACGATCGGAATGCCGGCTTCCTGCAACGCGGGAATCATGGGATTGTTGCGGCCCGGACCGTGACCGCTGACGCTGAAGATCGCCACGTCGGGCCGCAGCGAAACGATTTTTTCCGGGCTGACGCTGGCTTCCGACGTCTTGCCGATCAAGGGAACCTGGGCGGCTTGCGGGAAGCGCTTGACGAGCTGGCTCCAAGAATAGGGGTCCTGCTGCTTGAGCTCGCCTTGCCAGCCGACCACGCGCGCGACGGGATCGTGCCGGTCCAGCAGCGCCATCGCGAAGACAAAGCGGCCTTCACCCAGCAGAATGCGCCGCGGGTGGTCGGGCACCGTCACGACGCGGCCGGCCAGGTCGGTGACCTCGCGTGCATGGGAGGCGGGCAGGGCGCAGAACAGGGCGGCGGCGGTCACGGCCGCACGGAAGAGGGCAATCGGGCGCATGGCGAATCCTTATGGGGCGTTGGCCGCGCGTTGCGGTTAACGCGAACCATTCTTATCGCCGGGCAGTGTCCGACAACCCGTCTCAAGAATTCGTTAAGACGCGCCGAGCCTGTGGTGCAGGCGCTGCACACCCGGCATCCGACACCCGGCATCCCACGCCTCGGCCTCTACAATGTGAGATTGATTGTTGTTCCCCGAGCTGTCTCGCCATGCGCGTTCTCGTCATCGAAGACGACCCCGACATCCTTGCCAATATCACGCATCACCTGACGCGCCGCGGCTACATCGTGGATTGCGCCGAGGATGGCCAGCGCGGCTATGCGATGGCGGCCACGGGCGAATTCGACCTGATCGTGCTGGACCTGATGCTGCCGCGGCTGGACGGTTACGAGCTTTGCCGCCGGCTGCGCACCGAGGCGGCGTGCAACACGCCCGTCATCATGGTCACCGCGCGCGACACGCTGGACAACCGGCTGACGGGATTTGACGCGGGGGCCGACGATTACCTGGTCAAGCCCTTTGCGCTGGCCGAACTGGCCGCCCGGATCAAGGCGCTGCTGCATCGCGCCAGCGGGGCGGGCGCGGCGCGAGTCCTGCGCGTGGGCGACCTGACGCTGGACACGGGCACCCTGGCGCTGGCGCGGGCAGGTCAGCCGCTGCGCCTGCCGCCGTCGCCGCTGCAATTGCTGACCTTGCTGATGCGCGCCAGTCCGGCGGTGGTCCATCGCACGCGGCTCGAAGAGGCGCTGTGGCGCGACTCCCCGCCCGACAGCGACAGCCTGCGCACCCACATTCATCAGATTCGCCACGTGGTCGACAAACCCTATGACACGCCGCTGCTGCACACGGTGCATGGCATCGGTTACCAGTTGCGGGCCGCCAACGATGGCTAATCGCGGCAGACGCCCGGCGCGCCGCGGAGTGGCACGCCACCTCGTGCTGACTTACCTTGCGCTTGCGCTGCTGGTGGCGGGGCTTCTGACCTGGCTGTCGGTCTGGAGCGTGGGCAAGCTGGAAGCCCACCTGCAACGCATCGACATGGGCATGGCGGTGGAACGGGTGCGGGGCGATTTCCTGGCCGGAATCGACCCGGGCCGGCCCAACCGGTTCTTTCATGGCGATCCAGGCGGCGCGGCGTTTCCCGACTGGCTGCAGCCGCTGGCGCCGGGCTTTCACAAGATCGAGCGCAATGGCCGCGTGTGGCACGTGATGGTCGACGACCTGGAGGGACAGCGCTACATGCTGCTGCGCGACTACACCGAGTACGAGCAGAACCAGTCGGCCTCGCACCTGACCGCGGTGACGGGGCTGGCGGCCAGTCTGGCGCTGGCGTTCGTGCTGGGCATCGTGGCCACCCGCCGCCTGCTGCGCCCGCTTGCGCGGCTGGCCGCGCAGGTCAACACACGCGGCGCGCAGCCGCCGCAGACCCGGCTGGCCGAAGACTATCCGCCGGACGAGATCGGCCAGCTCGCGGCCGCGTTCGACTCGACCTACAACCAGCTTGAGCAGGCGCTGCGGCGCGAGCAGCTCTTTACCGCCGATGTGGGGCATGAGTTGCGCACGCCGCTGATGGTGATTTCCAGTTCGTGCGAGCTGCTGCGCGAAGAACATGGTCTGGACGCGGCGGGCCGGGCGCGGCTGGCGCGCATCGAAGCGGCCGCCGCCGACATGGGTGAACGGCTGGACACGTATCTGATGCTGGCGCGCGGGGGCGATGCCGCCGGCCTTTTTCCGCGCGAAAGCGCCGCGGACACCGCGCGCGGCCAATTGGCAGCCTGGTCGCCCGTGGCGCAGCGGCGCGGCATGCAGTTGACGCTGGAGACCGCCGGCGGCGACGAGCCCGCCTTGCTGTTTCCGGCGCCGCTCTTGCGCGCCGTGCTGTCCAATCTGATCCGCAATTCGCTGCAATATGCCGGGCCGCAGGCACGCGTCGCCATCACGGCGGGGCCTGATTTCGTGCAAGTCAAGGACGACGGTCCGGGGATTCCCGTGGAACGGCAGGCGTCGCTCTTCCAGCCATTCGTGCGCGGCGGACAGCCTGACGATGGCAACCTGGGGCTGGGGTTGTCGCTCGTCCAACGCATCTGCGAGCACCAGGGCTGGCGCGTGTCGCTGCATTCGCGGCCCGGGCAGGGTAGCCAGTTCCGCGTGGACCTGGCAGGACCCGCACCCACCCCGGCCCGCTAGACGGCGGCGCCCGCCAGCGCGAGGGGGCGGGCAACACGCCAGCGCGCCAAACAGGGACAAAATGTCTTGGAATAGTAATGTTATTACATTACTATTCTGGCTTTTTTCGCCCGGCGCGCGTCGCCGCGAGTTCCGCATTCCCCATGACTTCTCTCATTTCCCAACCCGCGGCTGCCCGGCTGCGCTCCATCGACGCGCTACGCGGCCTGGTCATCGTCATCATGCTGCTCGACCACGTGCGCGAGACGTTCTTCCTGCACCACCAGGTCGGCGACCCGATGGACGTATCCGCCACGCCGCCCGACCTGTTCTTCTCGCGCCTGATTGCGCATTTGTGCGCGCCGGTGTTCGTCTTTCTGACGGGCCTGTCGGCCTGGCTGTATGGCGCCAAGGCCGGCAACCGGGGCGCCACCGCGGCGTTTCTGGCAAAGCGGGGCGCGTTCCTCATTGCGCTCGAAGTCATCGTCGTGAACTTCGCGTGGACCTTTCAGTTTCCGCCCTCCGTTGTGTACCTGCAGGTGATCTGGGTGATCGGCCTGTCCATGTTGTCGCTGGCGGCCTTGCTGTGGCTGCCGCGCTGGGCGCTGGTGTTGACCGGCGTGGCGCTGGTTGCCGGCCATAACGCGCTCGATGCCCTTCACTTCGCGGCAGGTCACGCCCTGCACGTGCCGTGGGCGGTGCTGCATGACCGCGGCTGGATCGAAGTAAGCGACACGCTGCGCCTGCGCACCTCGTACCCGTTGCTGCCCTGGATCGGCGTGATTGCGCTGGGCTATGCCGCCGGCCCGTGGTTCCAGCCGGGCGCCGATGCGGCCCTGCGTCAACGCCGTTTGTGGGCGGCCGGGCTGGCGGCCGTGGCGGGTTTCGTGGTGCTGCGGGCGATCAACGGGTATGGGCAATCGCAGAAATGGTCGGTGCATGACGACGCGTTGCATACGGCCATGAGCTTTCTGAACATCACCAAGTACCCGCCGTCGCTGATGTTCCTGCTGCTGACGCTGGGGCTGGGACTGTGCCTGCTGGTGCTGATCGAGCGCGCGCAGTCGGCGGCGTGGGTTCGAGCGCTGTGCGTCTTTGGCGCGGCGCCCATGTTTTTCTATCTGCTGCACCTGTATGTCCTGAAAGCGTTGTACCTGGGCGGCGAAGCCATGTGGGGCCTGAACCAGGGCAAGTATTTCGGTGTGGACGGCATGGGCGCGGTGTGGCTGATCTCGATCCTGCTGGCGGTGGCGCTGTTCTGGCCCGTGCGCTGGTTCGGACGCCTGAAGGCGGCGCGCCGCGATATCGCCTGGCTCAAGTACCTGTGAGGCCGGCGATGTTGGTGCGCAAGGGGGCCGCGGGCATTGCGGCATTGATGGCGCCGTGGGCTGCGCACGCCCAGCAGAACGCCGTGACGCTGTATGGCGTCGTGGATCTGAGCATCGCGGGCTTTTCCACGCAGGAGCGCGGGACGGCCATCAACATGCAGTCCGGCGTGCAGTCCGGGTCGCGCTGGGGCCTGCGCGGCAGCGAAGACCTGGGCAATGGCCTGCGGGTCAACTTCCAGCTTGAAAGCGGCTTTCTTGCCAACAACGGCAACTCGGCGCAGGGCAGGCGCCTGTTCGGGCGCGCGGCGTGGATGGGCGTGTCGGGCGGTTTTGGCGATCTTCGGCTTGGCCGGCAGACGTCGGTGTCGTCGGCCACGCTGGCCGACTACGACGCGTTCCTGGCGTCCTACCTGATCACCGGCGCACAGACCGCGCTGCTGCCGTACAACGCCAATCGCGCAGACAACATGGTGGCCTACTGGAGCCCCTCTGTCGGCGGGCTGCGCGCGGGCGTCGATGCCAGCCTGGACTACGACGGCGCGGGCAGCTTCCAGACCGCGTCCACCAACAAGCTATACAGCGCCGCCGTGGTGTTCGACCAGCCGGGCTATTCGATCGCCGCCACCTACGAAGGCGCAAGCTGGGCGGACGGCACGGCGCAATCGGCCGCCATGACCCGGGCAGGCGCCGACCGCCGGCCCTACGCTTACACGCTGGCCGGCCGCGCCACGGTGGATGCGTTCACGCTTTATGCCGGCTGGTCGGTGATGCGCAACGGCTCAACCATCCCGGCGGTCCAGTCACCCGGTCAGCGGGTGTACTTCCCGGGCAGCACGGTGCACGGCGTGATGGCGGGCGCTGCCTGGCGCAATGGTGCGAGCACCGTGATGGCGTCGTGGCAGGGCAGCCTGCCGGGCGGCGGGGCACTAAAGCGCGATGGCGCCACGCATACCCAGCAGATCTATTCGGCGGGCTACGTCTACGACCTGTCCAAGCGCACCAACATGTACGCCATCTACGGCTACATGCGCGGCGCCTGGGACGATCCGTCCTGGCATCAGTCCCAGTACGCGGTGGGCATGCGCCACCGCTTCTGACCACGCCGGCGCACGCCCACGAAAAAGCCGCCTAGTGAAGGCGGCTTGAGGATCTGACGGGGGCGACTATTCGCCGCCTCAGTGCAGGATCTGACTCAGGAACAGCTTGGTGCGCTCGCTCTGCGGATGATCGAAGAAATCGTCGGGGTTGTTCTCTTCGATGATCTCGCCGCGGTCCATGAAGATGACGCGGTTGGCAACCTTGCGCGCAAAGCCCATTTCGTGCGTCACGCAGATCATCGTCATGCCGCTCTCCTGCGCCAGCGTCACCATCACGTCCAGCACTTCCTTGACCATTTCCGGGTCCAGCGCCGAGGTGGGCTCGTCAAACAGCATGACCTTCGGGTTCATGCACAGCGACCGCGCGATCGCCACGCGTTGCTGCTGGCCGCCCGAGAGCTGGCCGGGGAACTTGGCGGCCTGATCCGGGATGCGCACGCGCTCCAGATACTTCATGGCGGTGGCCTCGGCCTGGGCGCGCGACTGCTTGAGCACCCACATGGGCCCCAGCGTCAGGTTTTCCAGCACGGTCAGGTGCGGGAACAGGTTGAAGTGCTGGAACACCATGCCGACCTCGCGGCGGATGGTCTCGATGTGCTTCAGATCGCTGGTCAGCTCGGTGCCGTCGACGATGATCTGGCCCTTCTGGTGCTCTTCCAGCCGGTTGATGCAGCGGATCATCGTGGACTTGCCCGAGCCCGACGGGCCGCACACCACGATGCGCTCGCCCTGGGCGACGTTCAGGTTGATGTTGCGCAGCACGTGGAACTGGCCGTACCACTTGTTCACGTCCTGCAGACGAATGATGGCATCGGACATGCCTGTTCTCCTTCGGGTTTACCGGGCGTGCCCGGTGGCCAGGCGCTGCTCGAGCGCGCGGCTGTATTTGGACATGGAATAGCAGAAGACGAAGTAGATGAGCGAGATGAAGAGATAGGCCTCCACCCCGAAACCTCGCCACGCCGCGTCGGACAGGGCTGCCTTGGCCGCCAGCGTCAGGTCGAAAATGCCAATGATGACGACCAGCGACGTGTCCTTGAACAGGCTGATGAAGATGCCCACCAGCGGCGGGATCACGATCTTGAGCGCCTGCGGCAGGATGATCTTGCGCATCTGCTGCCAGTAGTTCAGGCCCAGCGAATCCGCGCCTTCGTACTGGCCCTTCGGAATGGCCTGCAGGCCGCCGCGCACCGTTTCCGCGATGTAGGCCGCGGCGAACATGATGATCGCGATCTGCGCGCGCAACAGCTTGTCGATGGTGAAGCCTTCCGGCAGAAAAAGCGGCAGCATGACCGACGACATGAACAGCAGGCTGATGAGCGGCACGCCGCGGATCAGCTCGATGTACACGACGCACAGCGCCTTGATCGCCGGCATCTTGGACCGGCGGCCCAGGGCCAGCAGCACGCCGACCGGAAACGCGAAGGCGATGCCGAAGGTGGCCAGGATCAGGGTCAGCGGCAGGCCGCCCCAGCGGGCGTTTTCGACGTAGGTCAGGCCAAACACGCCACCCCACATCAGCACGGCCACCGCCGCCAGGCCCAGCGTCCAGATGAGCGCCAGCTTGCCGTTCCAGAAACGGCGCATGCCGCTTGCCACGATCACCGCGATCAGGATGCCGGTGGCGATCAGCGGACGCCATTGCTCGTCGAATGGATAGGTGCCGAACAGGATGAGCCGGTGCTTTTCGATGATGAACGCCCAGCACGCGCCGCCGGCCGCGCGGCATTCCTGCGCATTGGTGGCGTCAAAACTGGCCTTGATGAAGGCCCATTCCACCAGCGCCGGCAGCGCCATCAAGAGGCACCATGCCAGCAGCACGGTGATCAGGATGTTGAGCGGCGAGGAGAACAGGCGCGACCGCATCCAGGCCCAGGCGCCGCTTTGCGCGCCGGGCGGGGCGAGGTCGGCGCCCAGGGTTTGCGTAGTGCTGCTCATCTCAACGCTCCACCAGCGCGATGCGCTTGTTGTACCAATTCATGAATATCGAGATCGACAGGCTGACCGTGAGGTAGGCGGCCATGATGATGAGGATGCCTTCGATGGCCTGACCGGTCTGGTTCAGCGTGGTGTTCACGACAGACACGATGTCCGGATAGCCGATCGCCACTGCCAGCGAACTGTTCTTCAACAGGTTCAGGTACTGGCTCGTCATCGGGGGAATGATGACGCGCAGCGCCTGCGGCAGGATCACCAGGCGCAGCACCAGCCGGCGCGGCAGGCCCAACGATCCGGCGGCTTCCCACTGGCCGTTGTTGACGGCCTGGATGCCGGAACGCACGACTTCGGCGATGAAGGCGGACGTATAGACGGTCAGGCCCAGGAAGAGGGCGACGAACTCCGGCGTCAGCGTCAGGCCGCCGACAAAGTTGAAGCCCTTGAGCGCCGGCATGTCCAGCGTCAGCGATGCGCCGCTGGCCAGCCACCCGATGACGGGAAACCCGATCAAGAGACCGATGGCCACGCGGCCCAGCCGGAAAGGCTGCCCCGTCGCTTCCTGGCGCTTCGTGGCCCAGTGGCTCACGGCGATGATTGCCACGATGGCCAGCGCCAGTCCGCCCAGCACCCAGTCCAGCGACGCGCCTTCCAGCCCCGGCACCTTCAGGCCGCGGTTGGAGATGAAGACGCCCGGCAGCGGGTTGTGCGCCTGGCGCGGCCCGGGCATGTTCTCGGTGATGAGCGCATACCAGAAGAAGAGCTGCAGCAAGAGCGGCACGTTCCGCATCACCTCGACGTAGACCGAGGTGATCTTGTTGACCAGCCAGTTCTTGGACAGACGTCCGATGCCGATGAACACGCCCAGGATGGTCGCGGCCACCAGTGCCAGCAGCCCCACGCGCAGCGTGTTCAGGATGCCGGCGAAGATGGCGCGCCCGTAGGTATCGGCGGGCGAATAGGCGATGACGGTTTCGCCGATGGCAAAACCGGCCTCGCGGTTCAGAAAGCCGAAACCCGTCGCGATGTTGCGTAGCGACAGGTTGTGCAGCGTGTTGTGCACCAGGAACCAGACGGCGGCCCCGACCAGCGCAAGGGCCAGCGCCTGGTACACCACCGCCCGCGTGGCCGGGTCATTCCACGAAACCCGGCGCGGCGGCCGTGGCGCCGGGCGTTGAGCAATATGCTGCGCCACGGCTCAGCCCGCCATCAACGCGCCGACGGCAGCGGCCAGGCGCTCCATGCCCTGTTCGATGACCTCGGTGGAGGTCGCGAACGAGAAGCGCACGTACGGCGACAGCCCATACGAACCGCCGTCGATCACGGCCACGCCGGCCTCGCGCAGGAAGAACAGGCTGACGTCCAGGTCGGTCTTCAGCTCGCCATCGGGGCCTTGACGGCCGATCAGGCCCTGCACGTTGGCGTACACGTAGAACGCGCCGTCCGGCATGGCGCACGAGATGCCGGGGATGGCATTCAGCCGGCTCACGATGAGATCCCGGCGCTTCTTGAAGATCTCGACCATTTCCGTGACGCTGGACTGATCGCCTTCCAATGCGGCCTGCGCGGCTGCCTGCGAAATCGCGCTGGGGCACGACGTGCTTTGCGACATGACGGTGCTCATGGCCTTGATCAGATCGGCCGGGCCGGCGCCGTAGCCGACGCGCCAGCCGGTCATGGCGTAGGACTTGGACATGCCGTTCACGATGAGCGTGCGGCCGATGAGTTGCGGTTCGACCTGCACGGGCGAAGCGTGCGCCTGGCCGCTGTAGGTGAAGGGCGCGTAGATCTCGTCGCTCAGGATCCACACGTGGGGATGGCGCACCAGCACGTCGGTCAGCGCGCGCAGTTCGTCCGCGCTGTAGACGGCGCCGCTGGGGTTGCTGGGCGAATTCAGGATCAGCCAGCGCGTGCGCGGCGTGATGGCCGCTTCCAGCGTGGCCGCATCCAGCTTGAAGCCTTGCGATTCGGGCCCGGTCACCACGACCGGCTTGCCTTCGCCCAGCAGCACCATGTCCGGGTAGGACACCCAGTACGGCGCGCAGACGATGACTTCGTCGCCCGGTTCCAGGCTGGCCGTCAGCGCGGCCGCGATGATCTGCTTGGCGCCCGCGCCCACGGTGATCTGGTCCATGCCGTAGCGCACGCCCAGGGTCTGTTCGAGGCTGTTGGCAATGGCGGTGCGCAGGCCCACGGTGCCGTTCGGGCTGGTGTAGCGGATGTCGCCGCCCGCGATGGCTTCCTGGCCGGCGCGCGCGATATGCGCGGGCGTGGGCATGTCGGGCTCGCCCAGCGTGAAGTCGGCGATCTCGCGGCCCTGGCGGCGGAGTTCGTCCACGACGATCTTGGCGGCCATGCTGGGCGAGGGTTTGATCTGTTTGAGTCGGGCGTTGACGATGCTGTTCATGGTGATGCTGTGTAAAGAGTGATCTGGCGCGGGGCGGGCCCGCGCGCCGGGGAAATGAAAGACGGCTCCGCGCAAGGCGGAGCCGTGTAGGCCGCGGGTTAGCGCACCGGCCAGCCGTACATCAGGCCGCCTTGCGTCCACAGCTTGTTCAGCCCGCGGTCCAGCTTGAGCGGGCTTTCCTTGCCCATCGCACGGTCATAGCTTTCGCCGTAGTTGCCGACCTGCTTGATGATGTTGTAGGCCCACTTGTCGTCCAGGCCCAGGTTCTTGCCCATGCCGGGCGTCACGCCCAGGATGCGTTGGACGTTGGGGTTGGTGCTCTTCAACATTTCATCGACGTTCTTGGACGTGATGCCGTATTCCTCGGCTTCCAGCATCGCGTTCAGCGACCAGCGCACGACGTTGAACCACTGCTCGTCGCCCTGGCGGACCATGGGGCCCAGCGGTTCCTTGGACAGGTTCTCGGTCAGGATTTCCCAGTCGTCGGGGTTGGCCAGGCGCGTGCGCATGTTGGCGGCGGTGTTGGACTTGTCGTTGGTGTAGGCATCGCAGCGGCCCGATTCCAGCAGACGGAAGTTTTCGTCGTAGTTCTCGACCAGCACCGGCTTGAAGGTCAGGCCGCGGCTGCGGAAGTAGTCGGCCAGGTTCAGTTCGGTGGTGGTGCCAGGCTGCACGCAGATGGTCGCGCCGTCCAGTTCCTTCACGCTCTTGACGTTCATTGCCTTTTTCACGATCAGGCCCTGGGCGTCATAGAAATTCACGCCCACGCCGATCAGGCCCAGCGTGGTGTCGCGGGTCAGCGTCTGCGTGGTGTTGCGCGACAGCATGTCGATCTCGCCGGACTGCAACGCCGTGAACTTCGCCTGGGCGGTCAGCACATTGCCCTTCACCTTGGAGGCGTCGCCGAACATGGCGGCGGCGACGGCGCGGCACATGTCCACGTCCAGGCCGGTCCATTCGCCCTTGCTGTCGAGCACCGAGAATCCGGGGATGCCGGCAAAGCCGCACTGCAGGAAGCCCTTTTTCTTGACGGCGTCAAAGGTCACGCCGGCTTGCGCGCCGGAAGCAACGCACAGCAGGGTCGCCGCAATGGCGGAGCTCAGAAACTTGCGCATGGAGATTTCTCCTGGAGATCGAAAAAAGTTAGGAAAAGCGGAAGGGACGGAAACGGCCAAGCGTGCGGGCGCCGCCCCGGCAGGCCGGGGAGGGCGCGTCGCGCATTCGGACGGGGTAAGGCAATAAGGAGGAAGGGTGGCCGACGGGGCCGGTCAGGCGGTGCGCCGGTGGATGCGCGTGGCGTAGGGGAGATACGTACTGCGGAGGGTAGGAATCGGGCTCATCGGCGGCACTGGTACGGCAGGTCTTACAGTCGCGGAAGACGCCGGCGGTCACGAGGCCAACGTCGTATTACGTTATGCAATAAGACGTATGATGGCAGCCGTCATACAAGTAAACAAGTAAGGGGATTCCCGTAATTGGCATTACGGGCAGGGGGGTAAACGTCGGGATTAAGCCGCCGGCGGATGCGACAGCAGCTTGCGGTAGCGCGCAATGCTGTCGCCCAGATGGCGGGCCATGGCGGCCCGCGCGGCACCGGGATCGCGGCGCATGATGGCGGTCAGGATGGCTTCGTGCTCGCGCACGTTGCGGGTTTCGTACGTTTCAAGTTCTTCGGGCGTCTTGCCGCCGTGCTTGATGTTCAGATCCAGCATCACGTCGCGCACCGCGGCCTTCAGCAGCGCCGGAAAGTGCGGGTTGTTCGACGCGCGGGCGATCGACAGGTGAAATTCGTAGTCGGCCTTCACGGCCGCTTCCATGTCGCGCGTGGCGCGGTTGAAGGCATCGAAGGCTTCCACGATGCTGCTCAGGTCCGAGGCGCTGCGGCGCTCGGCCGCCAGGCCACAGGCTTCCACTTCGAGACCCGCGCGCAATTCCATGATGTGCAGCGCCCAGCGCGGATCCGTCGCGGGTTCGACGACGAAATCGATGGGTTTTTCGCGGTCTTCGGTGACGAAGACGCCGATGCCGGGTTTGCTGACCAGGCGCCCGCTCAGGCGCATGGAGGCCACGGCTTCACGAATGACGGTGCGGCTGACTTCGAATTCGTCGCAGAGCGCGTGCTCGGAAGGCAGCTTGTCGCCGGCGCGGTACTGGCGCGCATCAAGGCGCTTGGTCAGTTCCTCGATGACGAAATCGGTCAGGCGCGAGCGGGGAGGCCGGGCGGGAGTTTGCATTGTCTCTCTTATGGGAAATCGCTGCGGGCAAGGCGTGGCAGCCTTGGCGCAGCCGCAAGTTTACGCGTTCCTGGAATGCCTCGCGGGTGTCCGGCCCATCGGGATTGGCCACGCGCAAAGGACGCGGCCGCAGGAAGCGAGAGGGCCATATGACAACATACGGGGCGGATTCCGCCAACTTTTCTTTGCATCAATAAGCAAAACGCCCTCCATGGGAGGGCGTTTGGGCAATCAGGCAAGCATGGGCTTACTCGGCCCCGGACTTCTTGATCAGGGCGTCCAGCATTTCCATTTCTTCGCCGGTCAGGTCGGTCAGCGGCGCGCGCACGGGGCCCGCGTCGTGGCCCACCAGCTTGGCGCCGGCCTTGACGATGCTGACGGCGTAGCCGGCCTTGCGGTTRCGGATTTCCAGGTACGGCAGGAAGAAATCGTCMAGCAGGCGGTTGGTGGTGTCGCTGTCGCCGGCGGCGATGGCGTTGTAGAACTCCATGGCCATCTTGGGCACGAAGTTGAAGACGGCCGACGAGTAGACGGCAGGCCGCCCAGGTACGAGAAGCGGTCGCCCATCTTGCGGCGGATRCGGACCATSGAYTCGATGTCGCCGATGCCGTCCTTGAAGCCGACCAGGTTGGGGCAGCGGTCCGCCAGGCGGGCCAGGCTGTCGGCCGACAGGCGCGAYTGGGCGCGGTTGTAGACGATGACGCCGATGTTGACCGACTTGCAGACCTGTTCGACGTGGGCGGCGATGCCGTCCTGCGAGGCTTCGGTCAGGTAGTGSGGCAGCAGCAGCACGCCCTTGGCGCCTTGGCGCTCTGCTTCCTGGGCGTAGGCGATGGCAGTGCGGGTGGGGCCGCCGGCGCCGGCCAGGATGGGGACCTTGCCCTTGCAGGTCTGGACGGCGGTGCGGATGACGTCCGAGTATTCCTCGGGGGCCAGCGAGAAGAACTCACCGGTGCCGCCGGCCGCGAACAGGGCGGTGGCGCCGTAGGGGGCCAGCCATTCCAGACGAGCCNGGTCAGGTAGTGCGGCAGCAGCAGCACGCCCTTGGCGCCTTGGCGCTCGGCTTCCTGGGCGTAGGCGATGGCGGTGCGGGTGGGGCCGCCGGCACCGGCCAGGATGGGGACCTTGCCCTTGCAGGTCTGGACGGCGGTGCGGATGACGTCCGAGTATTCCTCGGGGGCCAGCGAGAAGAACTCACCGGTGCCGCCGGCCGCGAACAGGGCGGTGGCGCCGTAGGGGGCCAGCCATTCCAGACGAGCTGCATAGCTCTTGGCGTTGAAATCGCCGTTCTGGTCGAAGTCGGTCACGGGGAAGGAAAGCAATCCTTCCGAAACAATGGCCTTGAGTTCCTGCGGAGTCGTCATGTTGCGCTCATCCCAAAATGGCCGTCGCAGGCGGAGAGGGTGCTTGCGAACGGGATGCGGTGGTAAAAGGTGAGTCATCGTACAACATGATTTTGCCGGATTCAAGGTGTCCACCCAGCGGAAGCGGCATTTACAAGGGGAAACCCGAAATTCCTTTCCGATGCCTTTCAGCGATATTCTCTTGGTTGTACGATAACGTACGGTGCCCGCAGCGGGGCATCCATCAGGCAAAAGGATTCAGCATGCAGGTTGCAGTCGAGCAGACGCCCGTTCTCATCAAGATTCATCCCGACGACAACGTCGCCATCGTGGCCAACGACGGCGGCTTGCCGGCCGGAACCGTTCTGCCCGACGGGCTTCAGTTGGTGGACGCCGTGCCGCAAGGCCACAAGGTGGCCCTGACCGATCTGGCCGAAGGCGATGAGGTCAGACGCTACAACGTGGTGGTAGGCTACGCCGCCAAGTCCTTGCCGCGCGGCAGCTGGATCAACGAGCGCGTCACGACGATGCCGACCGCGCGCACGCTGGAAGACCTGCCGGTGTCCACGCGCGTGACGCCCCTGCCGCCGCTGGAGGGCTATACGTTCCAGGGCTACCGCAACGCGGACGGCACCGTGGGCACGCGCAACATCCTGGCCATCAGCACCACGGTGCAGTGCGTGCAGGGCGTGGTCGAACATGCGGTCGCGCGCATCCGCCGGGAACTGCTGCCGCTGTATCCGAACGTGGACGACGTGGTGGGCATCGAGCACACCTACGGCTGCGGCGTGGCCATCGACGCGCCTGGCGCCGCGATTCCGATCCGCACGCTGCACAACATCGCCCGCAACCCGAATTTCGGCGGTACTTCCATGGTGGTCAGCCTGGGCTGTGAAAAGCTGCAGCCTGAACGCCTCTTGGCGCCCACCGCCATTCCGATCCGCGCCGGCGAAGGCATGGGCGGCAACGGCGTGGAGACGATCGTGCTGCAGGACGAAGAGAACATCGGCTTCGATTCGATGATCCAGCTCATCATGCGCACCGCCGAGCGCCACCTGCAAAAGCTCAACGCCCGCCAGCGCGAAACCTGCCCGGTATCCGACCTGACCGTCGGCGTGCAGTGCGGCGGCAGCGATGCGTTCTCCGGCGTGACCGCCAACCCGGCCGTGGGTTTTGCGACCGACCTGCTGGTGCGCGCCGGCGGCACCGTGATGTTCTCCGAAAACACCGAAGTGCGCGATGGCATCGACCAGCTCACCGCCCGCGCCGAAACGCCCGAAGTCGCCGACGCGCTGATCCGGGAGATGGCCTGGTATGACGCGTACCTGCAGCGCGGCATGGCCGACCGCAGCGCCAACACCAGTCCGGGCAACAAGAAGGGCGGTCTATCCAACATCGTCGAAAAGGCGATGGGGTCGATCGTCAAGTCCGGTTCTTCGCCCATCCACGGTGTGTTGTCGCCCGGCGACCGCCTGACACGCAAGGGCCTGATCTTTGCGGCCACGCCTGCCAGCGACTTCATCTGCGGCACGCTGCAACTGGCCGCGGGCATGAACCTTCACATCTTCACCACCGGCCGCGGCACGCCTTATGGGCTGGCGCAGGTGCCGGTCATCAAGGTCGCCACGCGCTCCGCGCTGGCGCGCCGCTGGCACGACCTGATGGACGTGGATGCGGGCGTGATCGCCACCGGCCAGGCCTCGATCGAGGAAGTGGGCTGGCAGCTCTTTCAGATGATGCTGGACGTCGCCAGCGGCAAGAAGCAGACCTGTGCGGAAAAACTCAAGCTGCACAACGCCCTGGCGCTGTTCAATCCGGGCCCCGTGACCTGATCGCGGATCCGTCCCGTCCGTAGCGCCATCGCAAAAGAAAACCACCGAGAGGAGACAGCCGATGGAAATTGACCCGCAAGTCCAGGCCGGCCGGCGCCGGCTGCTGGGCGCCGCGCTCGCACTGGGGCCCGCCAGCCTCGTGCACGCACAGTCATTCAGTTTCACCCCGCAGCAGCGCTATCCGGATCCCTCGGTCCGGATCCTGGACCCGGAATTCTCCAAGTACCGCATCTACAGCAGCAGCGTGGAGCAGCTGGCAACCGGGTTCCGCTGGCTGGAAGGGCCGGTGTGGTTTGGGGACGGGCGTTATCTGCTGGTTTCGGACATTCCCAATAACCGCATCCTGCGCTGGGACGAGACCACGGGCGAGATCAGCGTGTTCCGCCAGCCGTCCAACTTCAGCAACGGGCTTGCCCGCGACCGCCAGGGCCGCCTGCTGGCCTGCGAGCATCTGACGCGCCGCGTCACGCGCACGGAGTACGACGGCAGCATCACGGTGCTGGCCGACCGCTTCGACGGCAAGCCGTTCAATTCGCCGAACGACATCGTTTGCCAGCGCAATGGCGCCATCTGGTTCACGGATCCGCCGTTTGGGATCGGCGGGCACTGGGAGGGCGACAAGGCCACGCCTGAGCTCCCGCATTCGGTCTATCGCATCGATCCGGCCAATGGCCGTGTGACGCTGGCGCTGGCGGATCTGGCCGGGCCCAATGGCCTGTGCTTCTCGCCCGACGAAAAGGTGCTCTACATCGTGGAGTCCCGCCACCAGCCCAACCGCGTGATCTGGGCTTTCGATGTGGGCACGGACGGCGCGCTGACGAACAAGCGCCTGCACGTCGATGCGCAGGGCCCCGGCGCCATCGACGGCATCAAGTGCGACGAGGCCGGCAACCTGTGGTGCGGCTGGGGCAGCAACGGCTCGGCCGACGCCAAGGCCGAGGAGCTGGACGGCGTGATGGTCTTTAACCCCGCCGGCAAACCCATTGGGCACATCCGGCTGCCCGAGCGGTGCGCCAACTTGTGTTTTGGCGGCGCCAAGCGCAACCGCCTTTTCATGGCGAGCAGCCATTCGCTCTATGCCCTGTACGTGGAGACCCGCGGCGCGGCGTAGGCATATCCCCACCGCGGCCTCACCTGGCCGCGGGACACTTCAACACACATACCAATCAGTGTGGAGACAGCATGAACCCGAGCAAAAGACAGTTCCTGGGCAGCGCCGCGGCGCTTTGCCTGACGCCGCTGGTGCCGGCGTGGGCCCAATCGGCGCAATGGCCGACGCGCCCCGTGCGCATCGTGGTGCCTTACCCGCCCGGCGGCTCGTCGGACATCATCGCGCGCATCCTGGCGCCCCGGCTGGCCGAAGTGCTCAAGCAGACCGTGGTCGTCGAGAACAAGCCCGGCGCCAATGGCAACCTGGGCGCCGGCCTGGTGGTGCAGTCGGCTCAGGAAGGCCATACGGTGCTGCTGTGCGACGTCGGCGCGCTGGCGATCAGCCCGTCCGTCTACACCAAGCTGACCTTTGATCCGTCCAAGGACCTGCGCGCGGTGGGCATGCTGGCGTATTCGCCGCACGTGCTGGCCGTGCATCCCGACGTGAAGGCCGACACCGTGCAGGATCTGGTCGAGCTGTCCAAGAAAGAGCGCATCAACTTTGCCGTCACCGCAATCGGCAGCGCGCCGCACCTGGCGGCTGTCGCGGTTCAGCAGGCGACCGGCGCGCAGTGGGAATACGTGCCGTACAAGGGCGGTTCGCAGGCGGTCACCGACACCATCGGCGGCCAGACGCAGATCATCATGAACGGGCTTCTGGCCACGCTGCCGCACATCAAGTCCGGCAAGCTGCGCGCGATCGCGATTTCCAAGAGCGAGCGCATGAAGCTGGTGCCGGACATTCCGACCATTTCCGAGCAGGGCGTGAAGGGCTTCGAGTCGGGCACGTGGCAGGGCGTGATGGCCCCGTCCAACATGACCGACCCGGTGGCCGCGCAACTGCAGACGCTGATGGCGCAGATCGTCACCCAGCCGGACGTCACGGCGCAGTTGAACGAGCAGGGCGCCGAGATCGTCACCAAGAGCCCCGCGGAACTTGCGCAGTTCTTCGGCAGCGAGCGCGCCCGCTGGGCCAAGGTCGTTGCCAGCACCGACATCCGCCTGGATTGATCGGCCCGGCCCGCGCCTTGCTAGGGGCGGGCGTTCGGGGGCACACTGGGATCGTGTCCGGGCTTCGGTCTGGACCGATTCCCGTGGAGCCTAACGATGAAATCCCTGTTCGCCGCGGCGGCCTTGGGGTCGCTGACGGCGCTGTCCGCCTTGGCAAGCGCGCCCGCAATCGCGCGCGATCCGCTGCCCACGGCGCCAAAGCCGCCCGCCTCGGCGCGCACCATACCAGACACGTGTCTGGGCACCGACTGCCCGCGCATCGTGGACCCGGGCAAACTCAATCGGGACTGCCTGGGCACGTCATGCCCGGGCTCTCGCTATCCTCCCGCGACGGAAACGCCGGTGCGGCCTCAGAATCAACCGGGGCTTAAACCTCCCACGCGAACATGGCTGCCGCCCATGCCGCCGCGGCCTGGCCAAGCCCCCGTGGGCCCGCTGACGCCCGCGCCGGCATTGCCTCGATAGATCCGAAAAGGCCACACGCCGCAGGTATGATGGCTTCCTTGCACCTGATCCACTTCGCCTTGGCCAACGCACGCCGGGCTTCCTGACAACGACATCCCATGAACGACCGCCTGCAGCAGACCCTGCGCCGCTTCGACGCGTACAACGCCGCCGATCCCAATGTGTTCACGTGGGAAGGCCAATCCTGTCCACAGGAGCTGTTTCTTGCGCAGAAGCTGCACGAATGGGTGATGAAGCTGGCGCCTCACGCGTCCGAGCCGCTGGTCCTGGCGTCCCGGTGCCAGCACCTCGGCCGTTGGGAAATCGCGCGCGCCAGCTATCCTGAAGGCCGCATCGGTTACCTGACGTGGCGCAAGGCGTTGGCCAGGCATCACGCGGCAATCGCGCAACAGATCATGCAGGAAGCCGGCTATCCGCAAGAGGACTGCGACCGCGTGGCGGCGATCCTGATGAAGCAGGGAATCAAGCAGGACCCGGACGTGCAGGTGATGGAGAACGCGCTGTGCCTGGTGTTTTTGCAATACCAGTACGAGTCGTTTTATCCCGCTCACGAAGACAAGATCGTCGAGATCCTGCGCAAGTCGCTGCTGAAGATGGATGGCGCGGGGCATCAACAGGCCATGACGCTGACCTATTCGGACCAGGGCATGGGATACATCAAGCAGGCGCTCGCCGCGCTGGAAGCGGCGGCCTAGCAGCCTTTAGCCAGATGCAAACAGGCCTGCGGCAGGCCGGGAATGGATTTCCCGGCCTGCCGCAGGCCTGTATCGCGTTTGGCGGGCTTACTCGGACGCTTGGGGCGTGACGTCGGAGGACGCGACGTCCGCGGGCGTCGCGCCTGCGGCCTTCGTATCTGCGGCCTTCGTGTCCATAGAAGTCGCGTCGGCGGATTGCACACCGGCAGGCTTCACGTCGGCAGGCTTCACGTCGGCAGGCGCGGCGTCAGCAGCGGGTGCCGGCGTTTGTTCGGCGGACGCCTGGGCCTTTTTCTCGGCGCGGGCGCGCGCGGCGTTGCGGGACGCGTTGCGCGATGCCATGCGCTTGGCGTGGCGCGCTTCGTTGGCCGTCACGGCGCCGGCGGGTTCGCCGTTCAGATCCACGCGCGGCGCGTCTTCGACCATGCTGGCCCAGTAGCGGCGGCCATCGCACCACGTCTTGACGGCTTCCTTGATCTGCGCCTCGTCGAGCTGCAATTGCTCGGCGTGTTGCACCAGGTCCGCCAGCACGCCCAGCTTGAGCGGCAGCTTGGGCGCGGGGTTCTTGGGAAAGGCCTTGGGAAAGTGCCGTTGCAGGCGCGAAATGGCGACGACCACGGGATCGACCGGCGTCTCGCGCTTTTCCGGACGCGGCGCACGCTGGCCCTTGTCACCGCCTTGCGCGCGCTTGGCCTTGTCGCCGGTCTGCGGACGCGGACCCTTGGCGGCGCCCTGCGGGCGGCGCGGCTTGTCGGTGCCTTGCGGACGCGATTCGTTTTTCGAGCCTGCCTTGTCAGGCGACTGCTTGATAAGCAATTCCCGGATCGCGGCTAATTGTTCTAGTCCCATGTGCTACACAAAAAAAAGGTTGAGGCGGCGAGCGTGTCCCTGCGCCGTGAAATCCGCTACCCGGAGACGACCACGAGCAGCGCCAGCGACAGCAGGATGCCGAACGCGGCCAGGGCAAACGGCAGTAGTAGAACATACACGCCGCGTTCCTGCCCCCGGCCATGCGCCAAACCGGCCGCAATCGACATCCGAACCGGCGAAAAAAACCCCATCGACGTGCCCGAAACGTGCAGCAGCGCGGCAGCTGCGGGCACGCTCAGGCCAGCCTGAAGCGCTAATGATAGCTGGGATGGCATGAACAGGCTGTTTGGCGCGTTGCCGCTGTTGGCCAGGATGCCGAAGGCGCCGGCCAGCAGCGGCGTGATCAGGATAGTCCAGTCGCGCAGGCTCGCAAAGAGGCCGTCGGCGTAGGCCCGCGATATGCCCGCGCCAGCCAGCACCTCGGCCATCATGGCAAACAGGAATACGGACATGACGGCGTGCCGTCCGGTCATCCAGGCGGCGCGCGCCTGCGTCCTCACCGCGCCCGGATGTCGCTGCCAGGCGGCCAGGACCAGGGCGCCGGCGATCAGCCAGCTTCCGGCGTGCAGAAACGGCATCCACGGCGGCAGGTCAGCATACGGGCGCAAAGCCGCCAGGCCTGCCAGGCCGCGATTCAGGCCGGGCACGAGCCGCGTGGCGACCAGCCAGGCGATAAGGGCGATGTAGGGCAACGCGCGGCGCGCTGCCCGCCGCGCCTCGCTGCGCCCGGGCCGGCGATCCGCCAGGAAGCGCAGCACGATCAGCGGTCCGTACGCGGCGAGCAGTGCCGTTTCCGGTCCCAATAGCGCCGTCGCAGCGGCCAGCAAGGCCAGGCTCGCGGCCATCCAGCCAGCCTCGCGGACCCGCTCGGCGGCCGGCGCAGACAACCCCGCGCGCGTGGCGGTGCGCCAGTACAGCGCCAGCCACACGCCCATCAGCAGCGCGACGGGCACCATGCTGTAGAGCGCAAGTTGCGTGGGCGGCACGCGCGCATAGGCCGAAGCCAGGAGCGTGCCGCTGCCCATCGCGCCCCACGGAATCAGCGTCTGGCTGAGCAGCGCAAACACCATGACCTCGCGGGCTCTGAGGCCGAGCGGACGGATCAGCATCACGGTGCCCAGCATGCCCACGCCGAAACCCGTTGCCGATTCGGCGAAAGGGCCGATCAGGAAACAGGCAAAGAACAGCAGCCGGCGCTTCGCCAGCGCATCGGGGCGCCCCGCGTCCGGCGCGCCGCCAGCCGTGGCGCCGGGTGCCGCGCCCGGCACGTCAACGGATGCGTGCCCCTGCGCCGCCATCTGCCAGAACAGCAGGCCGCCCAGGATGTAGGGGGTGATGATCCATCCGATCCAGAGGCCGCGTTCCAGCGCAACGGCCAGTTGCGAAGGCGCAAAAGGGGCAGGCGCCGCAAACAGCGCGATGGGCAGGGCCCCCAACAGGCCCATCGCCGCCGCAATGGTGGTGTTGACGCGCCCGCTCGCGATTGCGGCGATCACGGTCAGCGCCGGCAGGGACCACAGCAGGTACATCATTGAGGGAACATCCGCATCGCCCGGGTGAAGTCGCGGCGCAAAGCGTAGCAGCCTCTGGCCGCCGCGGGTAGCCATGCGCGCGGCGGAAGGGGATGAGGATGGAAGAGGGCACGGCGCCCAGACGCAGGAACGCCGGCTGGCGCTTGCACGCGAGCCGGCGTTCGGGACCTGGAAGATCAGGCCGGTGACGCTCGGATTACTGGTTCGCGCCGCGGATATTGCCCGCGATACCGCCAGCCGCGCCGCCGATGGCGGCGCCGGTCCAGGCACTGCCGCCCGCGATGGCGGCAATGCCGGCGCCCGCCGCGGCGCCCATCAAGCCGCCCGTGACGGTGCCTTGCTGTTCCTTGGTCATATTGGTGCATGCGGCCAGCGATGCCATCGCAATGGCCAGACCTATCGTGCGGATCGTCTTCATGGCGGCTCCTAGGGGGTGCGTTTCGTCTTCGTGGCGGGCATGACGATCTCGAACCAGATCGTCTCCACGACAGGGCGATCCAATCGGCTCGGATTGGCGGCATACCAGCGGTCGACGGTATCGCGCACGGAGTCCAGCGTCTGGTTCTGAAGACCCATGGAGAACTTGGGCACCAGGGTCTGGGTATCCGGCACGGCACGGCGTTGCTGATAGGCCCTTTCGACCTCAAGGACGTTGGCCATGCCCAGCAGATAGGCCTTCTTGAGATTGGCGTCGGATTCGGTCCAGTGCTTGCCCGTGACGATCGGGGCAGGCTCCGCGGGTGCGGCCGTGACAGCCGACCCGAACAGCATCGAGAGGGCTACGGTCGCTGGGCCAAGCAGGTGTTTTACTCGCATCGCATCGCTCCTTTGGGGAACAAAAGATAGAAAACAACCTTCGCGCGCGATTCGGGCGGACGAACCGTGATGGCCGATCGAAAAGCGTACCGATCAATTTATGCCTGAATGCGTGGGCACGCAAGATCAGATTGGCGGGTGGACCGGACCGATTTGCGCCTTCAATAAGCGGCCGATGGCGCTGCGGCGGCAGCGCTGGGCGCGCCGCGGTCAAAGCTGGCCGCCAGCCGGCGGGCGCTGTTGGCATAGAGCAGGACATCCACGCCAACCGCCACGAACGTGCAGCCCAGCTCCAGGTAGCGGCGCGCCAGGGCGGGGTCCGAGGTCAAGGTGCCGGCGGCTTTGCCGCGCGCGACGATGACCTGCATGGCGCGTTCGATCGGGGCCTGCACATCCGGGTGGCCGGGCCGGCCGCGATAACCCATCGACGCAGCCAGATCCGCCGGCCCGATAAAGACCCCGTCCACGCCCGGCACCTCGCAGATTGCCTCCAGGTTCGACAGCGCTTGAACGGTTTCTGCCTGCACGAGCAGGCAGACTTCATCGTCGGCGACTTCCAGGTAGTCCTCGCGGGCGCTCCAGCGCGACGCGCGTCCCACGGCACTGCCGACCCCGCGGATGCCGTGCGGCGGATAGCGCGTGGCGGCGACCAAGGCGCGCGCCTGGTCGGCCGTGTCCACCATCGGCACCAGCAGGGTTTTCGCGCCAATGTCCAGCATCTGCTTGATGAGGGCCGTGTCAGCCGCCACCACGCGCACCACAGGCTGCGAACGGTAGGGCGCCACGGTCTGCAACGCGGCAAGTGTTCCGCGCAAGTCGTTCGGGGCGTGCTCGCCGTCGATCAGCAGCCAGTCAAAGCCGGCGGTGGCGGAGACCTCGGCCAGATAGGGATCGGCCATGGAGAGCCATAGCCCGACCTGGGCCTGGCGCGCCGCGAGGGCGGCCTTGAAGGGGTTGTGTGCGGGCATGCGTAAAGACTCCAGAAAGGGGGCGGATCAGCTGACGATGCCCAGATGCCAGGGCACGAATTCGTGGTTGCCCAGGCCCAGGGCTTCGCTCTTGGTGGGTGCGCCCGAGGCCGCGCGCAGGATGTGGTCGAAGATGCGCTGGCCCATCTGCGCGATGTCCGCCTCGCCGTCCAGCACCGCGCCGCAGTTGATGTCCATGTCCTGCTCAAGCCGGGCGTACATGCTGCTGTTGCTGGCAAGCTTGAGGGTGGGCGCCGGCTTGGAACCGAACATCGACCCGCGCCCCGTCGTGAAGCAGATCAGGTTGGCCCCGCTGGCGATCTGTCCGGTAACCGCAACCGGGTCGTAGCCGGGCGAATCCATGAACACCAGACCCGCGCGGTCGATGGGTTCGGCGTATTCGTACACGGCCTGCAGCGGCGTCGTGCCGCCCTTCATGGCGGAACCCAGCGATTTTTCGAAGATGTTGGCCAGACCGCCTTGCTGGTTGCCGTGGCCGACGACGCCATTGAACTGCGCGTTGTGCCCGGCCGTGTAGGTTTCCCACCACGCCAGCCGGTCCAGCAGCTTCTGTCCCACTTCCGGCGTGACGGCGCGGCGCGTCAGCAGGTATTCCACGCCGTGGATTTCGGGGGTTTCCGACAGGATCGCCGTGCCGCCATGGCGCACCAGAATGTCCATGGCCGCGCCCAGCGCCGGATTGGCCGTGATCGCCGAATAACCGTCGGACCCGCCGCATTCCAGGCCGATCTTCAGGTGGCTGGCCGGCACGCTGCTGCGGCGCGCGGCGTGCGCGTGCGGCAGCATTTCCTCCACGGCGCGGATGCCGGCGTCGATGGTGGCGCGCGTGCCGCCCGTGTCCTGCATCACCAGGGTGCGTACCCGCGGATCGCCGGCCAGGTTCTGCGAGTCGATCAAGGCGGACACCTGATTGCGCTCGCATCCGAGACCCACGATCAGCACTCCGGCCAGGTTCGGGTGCCGCGCATAGCCGGCCAGCGTGCGCCGCAGGACGTCGAAATGCTCGCTGGGCGAGGACATCCCGCAACCGCTGGTCTGTGCAAACGCGGCCACGCCATCCACGTTGGGATAGGCGGCAAGCCGCTCGGGCGTGAAATGCTGCGCAATGTGGTGGATGACCGTGGCGGAACAGTTCACCGACGCGATGATGCCCACGAAATTGCGCGTGCCCACCCGGCCGTCGGCGCGCACATAGCCCTGAAACGTGGCGCGTTGCGCCTCGGGCACCATCGCGACGGGGCGAACGTCGCGGCAGAACGCCGGGTCCCGCTCGAAGTCGGCCAGCGCAAGGTTGTGGGCGTGCACGTGGTCGCCCGCTTCGATGTCCCGGGCGGCCACGCCAATGACGGCGTCGTACTTGCGCACCGGTGTGCCCGCGGCAATGCGGCAGGCGGCAATCTTATGGCCGCCTGGGACCTGCGCGCGCACGCGCAGACCCAGGTCGGGCACGACCATGCCCAGGGCCAGGGCTTCCCGGGCGACGAGGACATTGTCGTTGGGGTGAAGCCGGATCAAGGGGTTGGCGTTCACGGTGAATCAACCCTTCTGCAGCATTTCTTTCAATTTCAGGCGCGCGATCAATGCGGTCTCCTGTTGATAGACCGAGGCGACATACGCCTGGTAGTCCGGGCCGTCCAGGTACATCACCGGCGCGTCGATGCGGTCGGCAACCTGCTTGAAGGCGTCGCTCTTGACGGCGGTGCGGAACGCATCGCGCAGCTTGCGCTCGACGGCGGGGTCCAGGCCCTTGGGCGCGCCGATGCCATTGGGCGCCTCGACCACGACGTCGTAACCCAATTCCTTCAGGGTTGGGGCGTCCTTGAAGCGCGAGGCGCGCGATTCGCCCCAGGTCGCCAGCAGGCGCAGTTTGCCTGCCTCGACATGCGGCGCCCACGAGCTGGAATCGGCCAGGAGATCGACCTGGCCGCCCAGCACATCCTGCAGCGCGGCCGCGCCGCCCTTGTACGCGATGGCGTTAAACCGCACGCCGGCCGCCATGGCGAACTCTTCCATGCCCACGTGCGTCGCGCCGCCGATGCCGGCGTGCCCGTATGTCAATTTGCCTGGGTTGGCCTTGGCATACGCCACGACTTCCTTGAGCGTCTTGAATGGCGAGGAGGCCAGCACGGCAATGCCGAACGTCTGGCCCGACGTGCGCGCCAGGTAGGTCAGTTCGCTGCGCGGGTCCAGCTGCAACAGGCCAAGTTGCGAAAAGCGCGCGACCGAGATGGGAATCTGACCGATGGTGTAGCCGTCTGGTTGCGCCTGCGACAGCGCCTTTGTGCCGATCATTCCTGATGCGCCGGCGCGGTTCTCGACCACGATGGACTGGCCCAGCACGCCCGAGGCCACCTGGCAAAGCGCGCGCATGGATTGGTCCGCCGTGCCGCCCACGGGCCAGGGGCAGATGAAGGTGATGGGACGCTGGGGATAGTCGGCGGCGCGGGCCGTGGCGGGCGCCAGCAGGCCGACTGCGCCGGCGCCGGCGGCCGCGCCCAGACAGGCGGCGCCGGCCAGGAACCTGCGCCTGTCCAGATCGGGGGTAGGGATGTGCCTCATGTTTTGTCTCCGGATGTCGTTCTTATGGGTCTCGCTTTTATATTCGGGCCCCGGCAAGGCTACGCGGGGGCCCGGACTTATTCTCGTGAGCTTAACCATAACTATCCAATAGAATTGGCGCATCGTTAGATAACGTCGGTGATATGTATCGGCGCCCTGGTATCGGAGTCCTCGATGGCGCATTTGGATCGCGTTTTCCGCTCAAACCTGAAGCTGCGTCACCTCCAACTGGTCGTGGCGCTGGATGAATTCCGGCATTTGGGACGCACGGCCGAGTTCATGGCCGTCAGCCAGCCGGCGGTGTCGCGCATGCTGTCGGAGGTCGAATCGATGCTGGGTCTGGCGCTGTTTGCGCGGTCCGTGCGCGGCACGGAACCCACGGAGGCCGGCGCCTCGGTCGTGCGCTTTGCGCGCGGCGTGCTGGCGCAATACGCGCGAACCCGCGACGAGATCGACGCCGCCGCAAGCGGCGCGGCGGGCAAGACGCGCGTCGGCGCGATGGCCGTCGCGCTGCCGGTGCTGCTGGCGCGGGCGGTGCACGCCTTGAAGGCGCGGGCCGCGCGCGCGACCGTGCTGATCGAAGAGGGCGACCTGACGCACCTGCTGCCCAAGCTTCGGCTGGGCGAACTGGACCTTTTCGTGGGCAGGTTGGAGCCGGGCTATGCCGCGCCGGATCTGCAGACCGAAGCGTTGTTCGAGGAACCGATGGTGGTGGTGGCCGCCCCGGGCAGCAAGGTGGCGGGACTGGCGCATCCCGGGTGGGAAGATCTGGCGGCATTGCCGTGCGTCATGCCGCCGCCGTGGGCGTCATTGCGCGTCAAGCTGGAGCAGCAGTTCCACCAGCACGGGCTGGAACCGTCGCCCGATCTGATGGAAACGTCGTCCTACCTGGCGACGTTGACTTTCATCCGCGAACGCCACGGCGTGGGGTTTCTAGCCCGCTCGGCGGCGAGAAGCTTCCAAGCGCAGGGGCTTTGCCGGATTCTTGCGGTGCCGCTCGCGTTGCCGCTGCCGCCGGTCGGCATCATTACGTTGCGCGAAGCCGGCCTGCCGGCCGCCAGCGCGCAACTGATCGATTGCTTGAAAGCGGCTGCAACGGCGCTGTCGACTGAAGCGGCAGACGGCGCCGGATGAGCCGGCGCGCGTCCGTGATGGCATTGCCGGTGGCGATTTACTTGGCCGCCGTGGCAGCGGCGGGCGCCAGCGCTTGCAGCAGGCGCTGCGCGTTGCCCTGCAGGTCCGCGACCGGGTCGGCGCCATCCGTGGCCAGCACGACGGCCTTGGCGCCGCCAGCTTCAATGGCCTGCGAAAGGGCTGGGGTCGGCTCGCGGTGCAACAGCGCGGCGGCCACGCCGTTGTCCTTCAGCGTGGCGGTCAGCGCAGCCAGCGCCTCGGGCGTCCAGTCCTTGTCGTCGCGTGCCATCGTGTCGACCAGATCCAGATTGAATTCCGCAATCAGGTAGGGCAGGCGTTCGGACAGGCTGACGACCGCGACGTTCTCGGCCTGCGCCAGCCCCGCCTGGCTTTTCGCATTCAGTTCGACCAGCGTGCGCTTGATGTACGCCAGGTTTTCGCCGATGCGCTTTTCGTCGGACGGGGACAGGCGGCCCAGGTCGGCGGCCACGATGTCGGCCATGCGGCCCAGGTTGACGATGCTGAGCCACGGATAGGCGGCAAATTGGCCGCCAGCCCGCGTGTCGCTTTGCAGCGCGATGCCGTTCAGCGCGCCGTCGAGCGGACGCGCCGCGTCGATCTCGACGATGCGGATGTTGGTGCGGCGTGCGTTGGCAAAGAGCGGATCGTCTGGCCAGATGGAACGCAGGCCCACGGCCGCGTCGGCGGAGGCGGCGGCCTTTTGCAGCGCCGCGCCGCCGCGGCCGCTGAAGTAGGACGTCAGCCGCGTGGCCGGCAGGTTGGCGGGCGCCGCACGTTCGACGCGGATGCTGCTGTCCTTGGCCAGACTGTCGGTCAGGGCGAATACGACCGGGTGGGCGGCCAGCACGGTGACTGCTGCAGGCGCGGTGCTGGCGGTTTCGGGTTGCGCGGCGCGGACTGCGCGGCCGGACTTGGCGGCTTCCTGGGCATGTGCCGTGACGGCGGCGCCCAGGGCGGATGCCATCGCCACCGCCAGGGCGGCGCGGCGCAAGGTGACATAACCTGACTTCAGACTCATGCTGCATTTCCTTTCAGACCGGGGACCAGGCTGCGCGCCAGGGCCGCGATCGCAAACAAGATTCCCGCGACCAGAATGATGGCCGCGCCGGAAGGCACCGGCAGTTCCAATTCGATGGGCAACATGATGCCGGCGAGCGTGGCGAACATTGCAAACAGCACCGACATCGTGAAAAACCCCTTGAGCGATTGCGCCAGCATCCGCGCCGCGGCGGCCGGAATCACCAGCAGCGCGCCGACCAGGATGGCGCCGATCACCTTGACCGAAGCCACGGTGACCAGCGTCACCAGGATCACGAACAGGTAGTCCATCGCCTTGACGGGTACTCCGCGGACGGCGGCAAGCTGCGGATTGAAGCTGGCCAGCATCAGCCGGTTGTAGTTGGGCAGCGCCAGCGCCAACGCCAGCACCGCCACGCACGTCAGCACCGACAGGTCGTTGCTGTTGACGGTGAGCACCGAGCCGAACAGCACGTTCTCCAGGATGTGGATGTTGATGCGCCCGGCCAGCACCAGCAGCAGGCTTGCACCCAGCGCCAGCGACACCGACAGGAACACGCCGATCAAGGTGTCCGGCGTGAGACGCGTGCGGTTGCTCAGGAAATTGAGCAGGATGCCGAAGATGAGGCAATAGCTGAACAGGCTGCCATACGGGCCGGTGTAGGGCTCGCCCAGCAGAATGCCGATCGCCACGCCGGTCAGCGCGGCATGGCCCACCGCTTCCGAGAAGAACGCAAAGCGCTTGACCACGACCAGCGTGCCCAGGCCGCCCAATACCGGCCCGATGATCAGGCCGGCGAGCAGGGCGTTGATGACGAAGCCATAGGCCAGCGAATCGGGCAGCGCGCCGGATTCCGCCGCGCGCTGGATGAGTTGGCGCAGGTGATCGAAAAAGGCGTTCATGCGGCGCGCTCCTGCGGCTGGCCGCCCACGCGCGGGCGGGTCGAAAAGAGCGTCAGCAGCCGGTCGGGCGTCAGCACTTGCTTAGGAGGACCGTCGCAAAGCACCTGGCGGTTCAGCCCAGTGACGCGGTCGGCCAGGCGGCCGACGGCCTCCAGGTCATGCTCGATCCAAAGCACGGTCACGCGCTGCGCGCGCCAGCTGTCCAGCAATTGTTCGAACACGCGCACGCCGGCTTCGTCCAGCGCCGACATGGGCTCGTCCAGCACCACCATCGATGGGCTGGGCACCAGGCCCTGGGCCAGCAGCACGCGCTGGCGCTCGCCACCCGACAGCGCGCCCATTCGGCGGTTGCGCTTGTCCTGCATGCCCACGCGTTCCAGCGCGGCGGAAATCTCTGCCGACTTTGCGCGCGACAAGCCCAGGAATGCCGGCTTGCGCTGGCACATCGCGGCCATGAAATCGTTGACGGTCATGGGCAGGCCGCGATCGAACTCCAACGCCTGCGGGATGTAGCCGATGACGCCCGGCCGATCGCCGGGCCACGTCACGCTGAGCTTGCCGCGATGCGGCATCTGGCCCAGCAGCGTCTTGACCAGGGAACTCTTGCCGCCGCCGTTGGGGCCCACCAGCGCGTGCACGCTGCCCGCCGTCACGCTGAAGGCGACATCGCTGAGGATCTCGGTGCGGCCCAGCGTCAACGAGATCTGCTCGAAGGTCAGCGTGGGGCCGGGCGCGCCAGCCGGGTGCGGGCTCACCGGGCCGGTCACGCGCCGGCCTCTTCAATGGCGCGCACGACGGTAGCCAGGTTTTGCGTCATTTCCTTCTCGAACTGCTCGGCGCTGTATTCGCCGTACGAGATGTGCGACAGCGCGTACAGCTTCACGCCGGTTTCACGCTGGATCGTTTCGACGTACGAGGACGGGAAGTTCAGTTCCGAAAAGATCACCTTGACGTCGGCCGCGCGCAATTGTTCGATGGTGCCCTTGAGCTGGGCCGGGCTGGGCTCGATGCCGTGCGCCGGCTCCACGACGGCCGTGACTTCCAGGCCGAATTCGCGCAGCAGGTAGTCGTACGCGCCGTGGATGGTGGCCACGCGCAGGTCGGCGTTGGGCGCGGAAGCCAACTTGCCCAACGCATCGGCGCGCAGCTTGCGCAGGCGCTGGCCATAGGCGCGCGCGTTGGCGGTGTACGCCTGCGCGTTCGCGGGATCGATACGGCCCAGTTCGCGGGCGATGGTGTTGATCTGCGCGATCGAGGCGGTGATCGACAGGAAGGTGTGCGGATTGACGACCTTGCCCGAATCGCCGCCCCCGCGCGCGGCCATGCCTACCGCGGCCAGCAGCGGCACCTGTGCGTTTGCCTCGATCACCGGGATCTTGGGCTTTTCGCTGGCGGCGATCATGCGGTCCGCGAAGTCATCGTGGCCGATTCCGTTGAGCACGACCACGTCCAACGTCCCGATGCGCTTGATGTCCTCGGCGCGAGGCTCGTAGGCATGCGGATTGAAGCCCACCGGAATCAGCGGCACGACCTCGGCCTTGTCTCCCACGATGTTGGCGACGTAGCTGTAATAGGGATGCAGCGTCACGCCGATCTTCAAACGCTTGGCGTCTTCGGCGTGAGCGGGCGCGGTGAACGCGCCGGCCAGCAGCGCCAGCGCGGCGAGCGGCGCGGCGCAGCGGCGCAGGATCTGGGAGAAAAACGAAAAGGCAGACATAAATCCGTAGGCTCGTGTCGGAAGGCGAAGGGGGAGGGCCCGGTCAGGGCTTGTTCTGGCGGGTGACGCCGGCATCGAACTGGGCGGCGACCTGCAGCCAGCCCGCCGCAGCCAACGCGGCATCGTCGGCGCTTTCCGGGACGCGGGTTGCCGCATTCCGGGCCAGCCAGACATCGGCCTGGGCGGGCGCACTGCCGTCATGGCCATGGCCGTCCTTGGCGTGGCCGCCTTCGGCGCGCATCAGGAACGATCCGGCCAGCTTGGCATCCGCCGTCTGCCCCACATACAGTGCTTTGCCCGCCTGACGCTCCAAGCGCCACACGTGGCCGCCGCGCACGGCGGTGCTGTTGTCGGTGACGAAAGGCGGCAGTCCCTGCGCGGCCAGATCGGCGACCGAGGGCAGCGGCTCGCCGGCTTGCAGGGCAAATCCGATTTCCTCGTAGGCGACGCGCAGGTCGGCGTAGATGCCCTGTTCGGCGGGCGTCAGGTCGCGTCGTGCGTCGATCTGGGTGGCGGCGAGCGGCGCGCTTTCGGGCGGCGCTTCGCGCAGTCCGATGTACCCGGCGGCGGCCGCGACGATGACCACGCAGGCGCCCAGCACCGCTAGGGTTTCGTGGCCGGCGCCCGCGGGGCGGATGACTTGTGTGTGCATGCTGCGGTTGGCCGGGGCTTACTGGATGTCGACGTGGTCGATCTCGACCACGTGGCCGGGACCCGCGTCAAACAGGACGTAGAACTCGCCGTTCGGCCGCTTGAACGACATCTTGGAATCCGCGTCCAGCTTGCCCGGCACGAGGATCTGTTCGTCGTAGGAGATGACGTCCATGGTGACGCCGGCCGCGCCGCTGCCGTCGGAGAATCCGCCGGTGCACTGGATCTGTTCCTTGCCCTCGGCCTTGCATTCGGCCATCGGATTGTGTGCCAGGGCCGAAGCGCTGGCGGTCAACAGCGCGCCAAGCAGGGCGGCGCGAAAGCGGTTCGCAAAAACTGCGTTCATCGGGATGCTCCTTGTTTCTTCAGCCACTCGACGGTGGCGGGGGAGGCGGTGGCGATGGGCCACGCCGCCTGGTGCACCGAGCCGTCCCAGCCCTCCGCCGTGATCCAGAGATCGGCGTCCGGGGTGGTGCGCGGAGGAATCGGCACGGTGGCAAAGGCCCGGTGCGGGCTGCCAAAGAAGATCGAGCCCGCAGCGCGCAGGCTGCGCGGCTTGCCCACGCGCACGTAGACCGCACGGATCTGGTCCTTGCAGCCTTCGCATTGGGCCATGGTGAAGGTCTTGACCATGCCGGCCGGATCAGACTTGGGCGGTTCGACCTGCCATTCGGCAAGCTGCAGCTTCCATGGGCCGACCTGCAGGTCGCCGGCGGGGCGCTGGCCCAGGCCCATCGACCCGCGCGACAGCGCCAGGTCATCGAAGTACTTCGGGACGTAGAGGATCGGCAGGATGAGCAGCAGCGCGCTCAGGTGAAAGCGCCAGCGGCGCCAGAGGCTGGGCTTGGGCGCGGCGGCGAGGGTGGCGGTCTTGCTCATTCGGTCACCTCACGGGCGTCGGTGCGGGCTGCGCGGGCAGGGCGCAGCGCCTTGGCGGTGGCTTGCGCGGTGCGCTTGGTCCAAATCAGCAGGCCGCTCAGCGACATCATCGTCAGCAGCAGGCCAAACAGGAACCACACCAGCTTCAGCCAGAATCCGCCGAAGTCGCCGGTGTGCAGCGGCCGCATGGATTCGGTGAAAAATTCCAGGCCGCTGCGATCGGACAGGCGGCGCACTTCCTCGACGGCGCCGTTGTACGGATTGATCTTGGCGTATTGGTACATCAGCGGATAGGCGCCGCGGCCCGAGATGGTGATCGGGTCATAGGCATTGCCGGGGAAAAACACCTGCTGCGTCTCCAGGCCGGGCAGCTCGCGCTCGGCAATGCCGACGATCTGGTCGAGCGGCAGGCGTTTGACGGTGTCGCCGGGCGCGACGGTCGGCACCTGGTCGCGCGCCACGACGGCGGGGACGCCCTGCGTTGAAATCGTGGTGGCCGTATCGAACAGCACGGCCTGCACCAGGAACCAGATCGCGCTGACCGAGATCAGCAGGATGAACCAGACGGACCATAACCCCGACAGGCGGTGGAAGTCGCCCCAGAAAATCCGGGCGCCCTGGCCGACGCGCAGGCGCGGCTTCTGGAAATAGGCGCGCCAGAACCGTTTGTAGACGACGAGACCCGTGATGAGCGACAGCAGCATCGGCACGGACAACAGCGACACCAGGTACCAGCCCCAGCTATAGCCATTCGTGAACGGAATCAACAGCCAGCCGTGCAACGCGCGCATGAACTGGCGCAGGTCAAAGTTCAGGGCAGGGCCTTGAACATCGCCGGTATAGGGATTGACGTAAATGGAGGTGAATCGCGCGCCGGGATATCCGACCGAGGCCGTCAGGGCGAATTGGGATTCCTCGGGCCAGGACAGCCGCTGCACGGAAGCGTCGGGCTCTTGCTTGGCGATGGCGTCCATCAAATCCTGGTAGCCCATGCGCGGGGTATCGGCATCGGGCGCCTGGGCGCGAACGGCGGGATTGATGAGCCAGACGATTTCCTGGCTGATGACGGCGATGGTTCCGGTCGCACAGATGAAGAAAAGGAAAATCCAGATCGGCAAGGCCAGCCAACTGTGGACGAGAAACCATAATTTGGAGCGCGATGGCTTGGCCATTCGAGAACTGTCCGAAGAACGTGAGAAGTGGATCTGGTCCCATTTAAGGGAGGTGTCAGGCGGAATTCTAGCAATAATCGTTCTCAATTGTCTTAGCGACTGGCTTTGGATCCGTCCTGCACCCTCAGCCGCTCTCGCGGCGTAATGACGCCACCGGTGTTTAAAATGCCCCCTTGACACCGAAACCGGCCGCCGTCCGGAACCCCCGCATGCACGCCTTTCCGTCCTCGCCGTCCTTGCGTCCAGCCGCTGCAGCCGCCCTTGCGCGGCTGTTGCTACTGGTGTTGCTGGCCGCGCGGGCGGTGGTGCCCACCGGCTACATGCCGGATGTGCAGGCGCTCAAGCAGGGCCGTTTCGCGCTGGGCTTCTGCGCGGCGGGGGGCGGCGTTTTTCCCGGCATGCCGGGTTTGGCCGACCCGCACGCGCATGCCGGCGACTCGCATGGCCATCACGGGCACCCGGATTCCTCCGGGCACGTCGGCGCCGGTCAGGAATGTCCGTTTGGGCTGAGCGCGCACCCGGCACTGCTGTCGCCGCCAGCCTTGGCGCTGATCCCCATGCTGCTTGGCTGGCGGGTGCAGCCAGCGCCGCAAGCCGACAGTCCGCGGCCCCCCATGCCGGCCGCCGGCCCGTCGCTGGGCCAGCGCGCGCCGCCTCGAATCACCGGATGACATTTCCCGCCGTGCGCCTTGCGCGCACGCTGGCCGCCCCTTGCGGGCGGCGTCCGTTGTTGTCGAGACCCTTATGACCACTGATACTCTGGTTAGCCCCGCCGCGTCCGCGCGGGCGCGGGCCGCGAGCGGCAGCGCGTTTCTCGCGCTGCTCACCCGGCTGCATTTCTATATAGGCCTGTTCGTCGGCCCCTTCATTCTGGTGGCGGCAGTGACCGGCACCCTGTTCGTCCTGACGCCGCAACTGGAAAGCGTCATCTATGCCGACCAATTGCGTACGGACTCCACCGGCACCGCGCAGCCCTTGGCCGCGCAGGTCGAGGCAGCACGGGCGCGAATCGGCCCGGGTCCGCGCCTCTTTGCCGTCCGGCCCGCACCCGGACCGGGTGAGACCACGCGCGTCATGTTCACGCAGCCCGGCATGGGCGACTCCGAATCCCGTGCGCTGTTCGTCGATCCCATCACCCTGGCCATCAAGGGCGACATGGTCGTCTACGGGACCAGCGGCACGCTGCCTTTCCGGACCAAACTGGACTACCTGCACCGCAATCTGATGCTGGGCGACCTGGGCCGCAACTACAGCGAGCTGGCGGCGTCGTGGTTGTGGGTGGCCACGCTTGGGGGCCTTGTGCTGTGGTTTGCACGCCGGAGCCGCGACAAGGCGGCGGCAGCGCGCAGTCCGCGCCTGCGCGCGCGGCGCTGGCACGGGCTGTTGGGGCTGTGGATCGGGATCGGCCTGGTGTTCTTCTCGGCCACGGGGCTGACCTGGTCGAACTGGGCGGGCGCGCGCGTGGACCAACTGCGGGCCCAATTGGGATGGATTACTCCGGCGGTGTCGCTGAAACTGCCGGCCGCCGGATCGCCGGCCGCCGGAATGCCGGCCACCGGATCGCCGGCCGCCGGTTCGCCTGCCGTGCCCGAGGGCGGCGAGCACGCCCATCATCATGGCGGCCAGCATGACCACGCCGCCATGATGATGGCGCCGGACAACGTGGCCTCCGGCTTTGACCGGGTGCTGCAGGCGGCCCGGCAGGGCGGCATCGACAGCAGCCAGCTCGAAATCCGCCCGCCGCGCGGTGAAGGCCAGGCCTGGATGGTGCGCGAGGTGGACCGCTCCTGGCCCACGCAAGTCGACACCATTGCGGTGGATCCGTCGACCTACGCCATCACGAGCCGCGCGGACTTCGACACCTTTCCGCTCATCGCCAAGCTGATCCGGTGGGGCGTGGACATGCACATGGGGATCCTGTTCGGCTGGCCCAATCAGCTCTTGATGGCCGCCATGGGCATCGCGCTGACGGCGATGATCGTCCTGGGTTACCGGATGTGGTGGCTGCGCCGGCCGGCAGCCCCGGCAGGGCAGACGCTGACGCAGGCGTGGCGCGATCTGTCCTGGCCGGGTCGCATCGCGACGGCGGCTGTCGCGCTCGCGCTGGGCTGGTGCCTGCCGGTCATGGGCGTGAGCCTCGCCGTGTTCCTCGTGATCGACGTGTTGCGGTGGATAGTGGCCAAACGCGCTTGATGTGCGTCAACGGGCGGCGCAGATAGCGGGCGGCGGGCCGGATTCGGGGCCGGATCCGCGCTACCATCTGCGCCGTCAAGGGGATCCGATGTACCGATGCGCCGCTGCTGCAAGACGATGGGTTTCGCTGTTCGCAGCGGCCCTGTTCGTCTTTCAGGCGCTGATTGCCTCGGCGGCGCTCGCCGGATCCGGCGGCCCCGGCGGGGCAGGGGGATCCCCGGTCTTCGGCGCCACCACCATCATCTGCACGGCCAGCGGGCCGCGCGTGGTCACCATCGGCCAGGAAGGCGCCTTACCAGGCGCCATCCCAGGCGACACCCCAGGCGCGCACCAAGACGCCACCCCGGAAGCCGCGCAACATAGCGGCGCCATGCCGCACTGCTGCGTCGCGGGGTGCGCCATGCTGGGGGGCGCCTCGCTGCCGGCCTTGTGGCTGCTTGCGTGGCTGCTGCCCACCTTGGCCCAGCCTGACGCGCCGCCCGCTACCCACGATCCTCTCTTCTCCAGTGCGCTCGCGCGGCTGCCGCAGCAGCCGCGTGCGCCGCCATCCGCCGCCTGACGGCTTTCCTCCCTGCATTTCCGGCTTGCATCGCGCCGCCCACCGCTAGCGGGCGCGGCGCCGACCGCTGACGCCTGTCCGCCTGTCCGCTCGCGGCCTGGCCCCCGATCCGTGGGGTCAGGCGCCGGGGCGTGCCTGCGCGCGGCCTTGGCGCACAAGACGGCAAGCCACGACCTCCCCATTCCGCGTTGGACCCGATTCGATATGTGCAAGCAACAGCAATTTCTACGCATGACCTGCATGGCAGCCGCCATGGCCGCCACGTTCTCCGCCGGGGCACAATCCGCTTCCGACGGCGTGACCACGCTCGACCCCGTGGTCATCACGGGCGTTGCGCCCAGTGCGCCCCTGACATTCACGACCGATCCCAAGCTGCCGCGCCAACCGCTGCCGGCCAGCGACGGCACCGACTATCTCAAGACCATTCCGGGGTTTTCGGCCATCCGCAACGGCGGCACCAACGGCGATCCGGTGCTGCGCGGCATGTTCGGTTCGCGCCTGAACATCCTGACCAACGGCACCGCCATGCCCGGCGCCTGCCCTTCGCGCATGGACGCGCCCAGTTCCTACATTTCCCCCGAGAACTTCGACCAGCTCACCGTCATCAAGGGACCGCAGACCGTGCTGTGGGGGCCGGGCGCGTCAGCCGGCACCGTCCGCTTCGACCGGGATACGCCTGCGTTCACCGAGCCGGGCGTGCGCTTTGACGGCAGCCTGACGGGCGGCTCGTTCGGACGCAACGACCAGACGGCGGACCTGACCGCCGGCAACGAGAAGGTCTACACCCGATTCACCGCCAACCACTCGCATTCGCAGGACTACAAGGACGGCGACGGCAGCACCGTGCCGTCGCGCTGGGACAAATGGAACGCGGATGTGGCGCTGGGATTCACGCCGGACGCGGACACCCTCTATGAATTGACCGCCGGCACCGGCGATGGCGAGGCCCGCTACGCCGGCCGCGGCATGGACGGTTCGCAGTTCAAACGGGAAAGCTTTGGACTGCGGTTTGAAAAACGTAACCTCGGCGAAGTGCTGAACCAGGTGCAGGCGCAGCTCTATTACAACTACGCCGACCACGTCATGGACAACTACACCCTGCGCGCGCCCGACCCCTCAAGTTCCATGGCGATGCCCATGGCGTCGGACGTGGACCGGGCCACCTGGGGCGGGCGCTTCGCCAGCACCTGGACCCTGTCGCCGGACGTCAATCTGGAGGCCGGGGTGGACTTCCAGCAGAGCCGCCACCGCGCCCGCAGCGGCACGGGCACGGTGTCGTACCGCAGCCAACCGTGGGTCAAGGATGCAGATTTTTCCAACACGGGTGTTTTTGGCGAACTGACCTGGCGCGCCGCGCCGGACAGCCGCGTGATTGGCGGAGCCCGCGTGGATTGGGCGTCGGCCAAGGATTTCCGCCAAACCACGGGCGGCCAGATGATGCCCATGCCCAACCCGACGGCAGGCGAGCGCCGCGACGACACGCTGCCCAGCGGCTTTCTGCGCTATGAAAGGGATCTGGCGTCGCTGCCCGCCACGGTCTACATCGGCCTGGGCCACGTCGAGCGGTTTCCCGACTACTGGGAATTGTTCTCGCCTAAGCGCGGGCCCGCCGGTTCGGTCAACGCCTTCCAGGGCGTCAAGCCGGAAAAGACCACCCAGCTGGACTTCGGCGCGCAGTACAAGACCGAGACGCTCGATGCCTGGTTCTCCGGGTACGCGGGATACGTGGACGACTTCATACTTTTCAACTACACGTCCGGCGGGATGATGGGCGCCACCTCACAGGCGACCAACGTCGATGCCCGCATCTTCGGCGGGGAGTTCGGCGCCACGTACGCCGTGTCGCCGCGCTGGAAACTCGGTGCGACGCTGGCCTACGCCTGGGGCCAGAACCGCAGCGACGGCCGGCCGCTGCCGCAGATCCCCCCGCTGGAAGCCAAGCTCAGCGCCGCCTATGACGACGGCACCTGGTCGGCCGGCGCCTTGTGGCGCATCGTCGCGCCGCAAAAGCGCTACGCGCTTAATGAGGGCAACGTCGTCGGCAAGGACTTCGGCCCCAGCGCCGGGTTTGGCGTCTTCTCCGTCAACGCGGGGTATGTGGTCAACCGGCAGGTCCGGCTGTCCCTGGGCGTGGACAACCTGTTCGACAAGACCTACAGCGAACACCTGAACCTGGCCGGAAACGCAGGTTTCGGGTATCCAGCGGGGACAGCCGTGAACGAGCCCGGACGCAGCGTCTGGGCCCGCGTCAGTATCCGTTACTGACAACGGAAATGGGTTGGGCACGCTACTTGCTGAAAGGGGGGTGAGGGTTATTCCTTGTCTTATGGAGAAGCATCATGGAAGCTTTCAAGTACACGCCCACCCTGTCCACCCCCCAGCCGATGACCAACGGCGAACGCTGCGCACTGCGCACCCTGGCCGCCGCGCAGCAACTTTTGCACCCGGAACGTCCGCCCGCCGTCATGATGTCGACGGTCGAGGCCGAGCTGGCGAAATATGTAAAAGAGACTTACCGTCCGCGCACGGCGTGGTGAGCCGCGGGGGGCGGGGCGCCGCTGCCCTCGGGCGCCCGTCACTCGATCGGCGCCCGCATGACCAGCGCCGAAACGGTATGGTTTTTCCAGAACACCTGATGGATCCGGGGCAGCAAGGCTTGCAGCTCCGGTTCCGTCGCGCCTTTAAAGGTCACCAGCACTGCCGGCCGGTCGCCTTCGCTGGGGACGCGTTTGACGTGATCCGGCGTTGGAAACCCGTACTTCGTCAGGAAGGTGCGAATCTCGTCGTCGGTGGTGGTTTCCTCAACCTGATTGATGAGCAGCGCTGCCATGGCTGAACCTCCGGGGAAGGGGCGCTTCGCGCGTCAGGACGTGTCGCGTCAGAACTTTTCGGGCACGAACCGGAACGGATGCTCCGGCTGCTCGTATCCCTTGGCCTTTTGCCGCTTGGGTAGCGCAATCTTTTCCCTCGGGCCGACCTTGTAGGGAATGTGTTCCAGCAGATGGCTGATGATATTGAGCCGCGCCCGCTTTTTGTCATCGGATCCGCACACATACCAAGGCGAGATGGCCGTATCCGAGGCCTTGAACATGTCATCCCGCGCCCGTGAATAGTCGTACCAGCGGCTGTACGAATCCAGGTCCATCTTGGTCAGCTTCCAGGTCTTGCGCGGGTCATTGATGCGCGACTGCAACCGGCGCGTCTGTTCCGCCTCGCTCACTTCCAGCCAATACTTGAAGAGCAGGATGCCGGAGTCGATCATCACCCGCTCCACCAGCGGCACGGCCTTCAGAAAAGTGTCGACCTGCGCCTGAGAGCAGAACCCCATGACGCGTTCCACGCCCGCCCGGTTGTACCAACTGCGGTCGAAGATCACGACTTCGCCGGCGGCGGGCAGGTGGGGAAGATAACGCTGCATGTACATCTGGGACTTCTCGCGCTCGGTGGGCGCGGGCAAGGCCACGATGCGAAAAACGCGGGGGCTGACGCGCTCGGTCAGGGCCTTGATCGTGCCGCCTTTGCCTGCGCCGTCACGGCCTTCGAACACGATGCACACCTTGGCACCGGTCTCCTGCACCCATTGCTGCAGCTTGACCAGTTCGGCGTGCAATTGCGCCAATTCCTTTTCGTACTGCTTCTTGGACAATCCGGCCTCTTCGGCCGCCTCGGGGGTGTCCTTCTGCTTTTTTTTGCCGGCCATCGTCGCACTCCGAAAAGTTCAGCCACGAATCAAGGCGCATCGCGGCGCCGCCCGTGAAGTGAATATATTGCCGATTCGATGCCATTTGGGAACGCGTTACCAATGGTTTTATGGTGCCACAACGCAGCCCGTCATGGGAGGCATGCGAAATCAGGCGCAGCCCGGGCACGGCATTTGCTGTTTGCATCCTTGGCCACGCTTCGCTGGCCGCCGCACATTCCAAGGTGACGAAAATGGAACCAAGACATTCCGTTGGGCAGGCATCTTCCCAGGACAACGCCGTGGAAGCGACGTCGACGCCGGACGATCTGCCCGTCAAGCCTTCTGACGGCAAGCCCGGCGGCCAGCCGGTCAAGCCTTCCGACGCTAGCGAGAACGCGCAGGGCAACGAAATCCGCAATGAGGACATGGAGCCGTCGGATGCGTCCGAATCCAATCCCGACCCCGCCGGCTCGCAGCGCTCGTCCTGACCCCGAGGAGAATCGATCATGACCATAAAGACCACTGTGTTGGGTTTGGCCGTCCTCCTGGGCGCCGCGGGCGGCGCTTGCGTGGCGCAGGCGCAGGGCGCGCCGCAGTCCGTGACCGAAGTCCGGGTCGATGTCGCCAAGGTTGACGCCGGCTACCGCGCCTCGAAGATGATCGGGGCGACGGTCTACAACGGCAAGAAAGAAAAGCTCGGCACCGTGGATGATCTGATCCTGGGACCGCCCGACTGGGCGCCTTATGCGGTGTTGTCGGTGGGTGGCCTGCTGGGCGTGGGCAACCACCTGGTGACGGTGCCGCTGTCTCAGATGCAGGTCGCGGGCGATCAGTTCCAGTTGCCGGCGGCGACCAAAGATACGCTCAAGGCGCTGCCCGAATTCAAGTACGCGAAGTAGACGGCGCGGGGCATGCCGCCCCGCACCGCATGACCATCCCTGCCACGAGGAGGCTCCATGCAGATTGAACCCGTCCCCGACACCCGCCCCGCGCCACGCTCGCGGTCACTGGTCGCGCAGCTCAAGGATATCGATGCCCGCCGGCCGGATTTTCCGGGCGAGCATCTGATCGTGCTGGGCGTGGGCGTTCTGCTCATGCTGTCGGGCATGCGCAGCCGCACCATCCTGCGGCGCACGCTGATCACGGCAGCCGGCACCGCCCTGATCGGTCGCGCGGCAAGCGGAACCGGGGGCGTTGCCCGCGTCGCCCGGATCGTCAAGCGCTTGGGCTGATCGCGGCGCAGGAGAATCATCATGGCAGCAAGAACCATATGGAAAGGGGCCATTTCCTTCGGTCTGGTTCACATCCCCGTGGGCCTGCACACGGCCACCAGCGAGTCGGGCGTGGATTTCGACTGGCTGGACAAGCGCTCGATGGACCCCGTGGGCTACAAACGCATCAACAAGCGGACCGGCAAGGAAATCGACAAAGACAACATCGTGAAGGGAGTGGAGTACGAGGACGGCAAGTACGTCATCGTGTCGCCCGACGAAATCGCCGATGCGTATCCCCGGACCACGCAGACCATCGAGATCCAGCAGTTCGTGGACGCCACGGACGTATCCTTCGTCTATCTTGAGCGGCCGTATTACGTTGCGCCCATCAACAAGGGGCACAAGGTGTATGCCTTGCTGCGCGACACCCTGGCCAAGACCGGCAAGATCGGTATTGCCAAGGTGGTGATCCAGACCAAACAGCACCTGGCCGCGCTGATCCCGTCGGGCGATGCGCTGGTGCTGAACCTGATGCGTTGGGGCGATGAGGTCAAGTCGGTAGAAGGGTTGGATCTTCCCAAGGCTGGCGCCAAGAACATGACGCCCAGCGCCAGCGAGTTGAAGATGGCCAAGATGCTGGTGGAGGACATGTCCGGCCAATGGGATCCCGAACAGTACCAGGACGAATTCAAGGCCGCGGTGATGGAGTTGGTGGAGAAGAAGGCGCGCGCCGGCAAGACGGAGACGGTCATCGAGCCGCAGGAAGAGTCGCCCACCTACGCCGATAACGTCATCGACCTGACGGAGCTGCTGCAACGCAGCCTGAAGGGCGGCAAGGGCGCGCCCAAGGCCGCGTCATCGGCGGGCAAGGCCGGCAATGGCACCGCAAGAAAGGCGGCCAAATCCGCGGCCAAAAAGACGGCGGCAAAGAAGGCAACGGCCAAAACCACGGGCAGCGCCAGCAAGGCGTCCGGTAAGACAGCTGCCAAGACCGCGAGCAAAGCGCGCAAGGCGGCTTGATCATGGCCGATTCGCTTAAGAAGTACCGCGAAAAGCGCAACTTTCAAGTTACCTCGGAACCGGCTGGCGGCGGCGAGGCGAATGAGGACGCGCGCGCCTTCGTCATCCAGAAGCACTGGGCGAGCCGGCTGCACTACGACTTCCGTCTGGAACTGGACGGCGCCATGAAGAGCTGGGCGGTGCCCAAGGGGCCTTGCTACGACCCGGCCGTCAAGCGCATGGCGGTTCAGGTCGAGGACCATCCCATTGCCTACAACCAGTTCGAGGGGCAGATTCCCGAAGGCCAGTACGGCGCGGGCAAGGTCATCATCTGGGACGAAGGCAAGTGGATGCCCGTGGGCGACCCGCGCAAGGGCTATCGGGACGGTCATCTGAAGTTCGACCTGCAGGGCGTCAAGATGCAGGGCAGGTGGGCGTTGATCCGCTTGAAGGGCAAGGAAAGCGACAAGCAGCCGCCCTGGTTGCTCATCAAGGATCGCGACGCGTTCGCCCGGCCGGAGCGGGAGTTCAGCGTGGTGGACGAAATGCCCGACAGCGTGGTCCCGCTGCGCGCGGCCAAAGCGCCATCCCCAGATCGGTCCGAAGACCAACCTGAACCTTCGGCCGACGGCCAACGCGCCTTGCCCGGCGTGGCCGCCGATTTGCCGGCGCATCTGAAACCCCAGCTTGCCACGCTGGTGGACGGCGTGCCCCACCACGCCCCGGACTGGCTGTATGAAATGAAATTCGACGGCTACCGGCTGGTGGTGCGGATCGAAGGCGACGACGTGCGCCTTTTTACCCGCAACGGCCACGACTGGAGCGCCAAGCTGCCTCATCTGGTCGAAGCGTTTCGCGCGTTGCCTGCCAAGTGGGCCT
Organism: Achromobacter sp. Root170; assembly: GCF_001428165.1. Classification (NCBI taxonomy): domain Bacteria; kingdom Pseudomonadati; phylum Pseudomonadota; class Betaproteobacteria; order Burkholderiales; family Alcaligenaceae; genus Achromobacter; species Achromobacter sp. Root170. Next base: position 1,102,339 of record NZ_LMHN01000001.1, on the reverse strand, counting down.
GGGTGGACGGCGAAATCGTGATGCTCGACCGCGAGGGCATTCCGAGTTTCCAGGCGCTGCAGAACGCCTTCGACGGCGAGCGCACGCAAGATATCGTCTTCTATGCCTTTGATCTTCCTTTCATCGGGCAACGGGATCTGCGCCAGGAACCCCTGACGGTGCGCCGGGCTCTGCTGCAGCAACTGATGGACACCACCGAAGACGACCATCTGCGATTCAGCGAGGCCCTGGAGGCCGCGCCGTCGGATCTGGTGGCGACTGCCTGCAAGATGGGGCTGGAAGGCATCATGGCCAAGCGCCTGTCCTCCCCCTATGTGTCGCGCCGCACAAATACCTGGGTCAAGGTCAAATGCGCCCGGCGCCAGGAATTTGCCATCGTCGGCTACACGGCGCCGAAGGGCAGCCGCGCGGGGTTGGGCGCGCTGCTGCTTGCCGTGACCGAGCAGGATGGCAGCCTGCGCTATGCCGGCAAGGTGGGCACGGGGTTCGATGACGCCAGCCTGGTGTCGCTGCAAAAGCGTCTGGCGTCCATCGAGACCGGCAAGAAGCCTGTCGCGAACGCGCCCGCCGCCGGTGGCGTACGCTGGGTCAAGCCCGAACTGATTGCAGAGGTGTCGTTTGGCGAGTGGACGGGGGGCGGACACATCCGTCATTCTGTCTTTAGAGGACTGCGGCAGGACAAGCCGGTGCGGGCCATTTCCAGGGAGAAGGCAGTGCCAGTCAAAGACATCGAGGGCGATGCGGGCGCGACCAAGCCGCCCAGCAAAGCCGCGCCCGCCACCAAGGCCAGCCGCGCGAAGGGCGGCAAGCTCACCAATCCGGATCGCGTCATCGATCCGTCCACCAAGCTCACCAAGCTGGACTTGGCACGCTATTACGCGTTGGTGGCGCCGCTGATGCTGGAGCACCTGAAGGGGCGCCCGGTGTCGTTTCTGCGCGCGCCGGCCGGCATCCAGGGCGAATTCTTCTTCCAGAAGCACCTGGAAGCCGCAATGCCGGGCGTGAAATCCCTGCCGGCCAAGCTCGACCCGGACCACCCGCCGCTGCTCGAAGTGCCCACGGCCGAGGCCATCCTGTCCGCGGTGCAGATGAACGTGGTCGAATTCCACACCTGGAACGCGGTCAAGACGTCCATCGGCAAGCCGGATCGGATGCTGTTCGATCTGGACCCGGGCGAGGGCGTGCAGTGGCCCGCGATGCAGCAGGCCGCGAACCTCGTGCGCGTGCTGCTGGAAGAAATCGGGCTGAAAGCGTGGCTCAAGACCAGCGGCGGCAAGGGCCTGCACGTGGTCGTGCCGCTGCGCAAACAGTACGACTGGGACACGGTGAAGCGCTTTTCCCAGGTGATCGTGCAGCATCTGGCGAGGACGCTGCCGCAACTGTTTGTGGCCAAGAGCGGGCCGAAGAACCGGGTCGGCAAGATTTTTGCGGACTACCTGCGCAATGGATTTGGCGCGACCACCGTATGCGCCTGGTCGGCGCGGGCGCGTCCCGGTCTGGGCGTGTCGGTGCCCGTCAAGTGGGAAGAGCTGGACAAGCTGACGGGCGGGGCGCACTGGACGATCCAGGATATCCACGCCCGGCTGGACGCGGGCAACACCCCATGGGACGATTACGCGCCGCAGTCCCTGGCGTCCGCCATGTCCGCCATGGAGTTCGAACCATGAGCAGGATCTCCCTTGTGCTGTGTGGATCTCCCAAGGAGTCGCCCTATGCCACCCCCTGTCGCCCAATCCAGCGTGATGGACTGCCCGGACGGGTATGGAATCGTCAGCCGTGTCCTGCATTGGCTCATGGCGGTGCTGCTGGTGTGGCAGTTCATCAGCGCGGCTGCGCGTCAATTTTTTCCGGACACCCCCATCGAGGACTTTTTCTGGGCGTCGCACACGTCGCTGGGTCTGTTGCTGCTGATCCTGGTCGTCGTGCGCGGCGCGTGGGCCCTCGCCAACCTGGGACGCCGCCCGAACAGCGGCCTGATGGCGGGTTTCGGTCACTTGCTCCTGTACCTCATGATGATCGCCATTCCCACACTGGGACTGTTGCGGGCCTATGGCCGGGGCAGGGGCTATTCGGCTTTCGGCATCCCGGTCTTCAGCCCCCGCGACCAGGAAATCGAAGCGCTGGTCGAGTTGGCCAATGCCTGGCACGGACTGCTGGGCTGGACGCTAATCGCGGCGGCGGCAGGCCACGTCCTGATGGCCTTCCTGCACCGCGGCAGGGACGGCCGGCGCGTATTGACGCGCATGACCCGAGGGCAATGAAGGCCGGCGCGCCGGCCTGCACAGGAGGCAATCATGCAGCGCGATGAGCTCTTGGCACTGATGATCTCGGTGTCCGCGCCGGCGCCCCGGCTGGACGAATGGGACCGGGTGCTTTCCATCTACGCCGGGTACCTGGAAGGCGTCGCACCCAAGCTGTCGGAGAAGGAGCTGGGCAATTTCATTGGCGCGGGCGCCATGTTCTACCGCACCCTGTGCCAGGCGGACGCCTATCGGCAGGAATCCGTGTGGGGGCGGCGCAAAAAGGAAGGATAGCCAGGTCCGGGCACGCCAACCCCGGGGGGCGCTTCGCTTGCGGCATCCGGCCGCCTCGAATGTAAACGTTTGCATGGGTACGGGGCTTGCTGGCCGTTCTGGCACGAAATTCATCCATTCGTGCCAGGAAATGGCTAGCGGCAAGGACAACACATGCGACGCAGACCGGTAAGACAACCATCAAGCCGACCCACCATCACGACACCCACGACCGTTGACGCGAACTTCACATTGGCGGATGACGCACCGCAAAGACGGCTGCCCGCCGTCTGGGCGATCGGCGACGTGCATGGGTGCCGTCCCTCGCTGGACGCGCTGCTCGCCAGCCCCGAAATCGCGGCAGACCCGACCTGCCGGTTCTGGTTCGTGGGCGACCTGATCAACCGCGGTCCCGCCAATGCCGAGGTCTTGCGCCGGGTCATGGCCCTGGGCGACCGCGCGACCGTGGTGCTGGGTAATCACGACCTGCGCGCCCTGGGTGTGGCCGCAGGTTGCCTGCGCCCCGACCCCCGCGACACGTTGGATGATCTGTTCGACGCGCCGGATGCGGACGAACTGCTGGATTGGCTGCGCGCGCGACCACTGATTCACGTCCAGGACAGGCATGTCCTCGTGCATGCCGGGCTCTTTCCCGGATGGGACGTGGCCCAAGCGGTGGCGCTGGCCGGCGAGGTTCAGGATATGCTTCGCGACGATGATTGGCGCCGCCACATGCGCACGCTGACCGGCACCGCGCCGCTGGCGTGGAGCGCCAACCTGGATACGCAGCAACGCCTGCGCTTCATCGCCAGCGCATTTACGCGTATGCGGCTTTGCACCCGCAATGCGGCCCTGGCGCCCGGCGCCAAGTCCACCCCAGGGCGCTGGCCTCGCGGAACCTTGCCGTGGTACGACCTGCCGCGGCGCGCGGACGCCGGCGACACCATCGTTTTCGGCCACTGGGCGACGCTGGGGCTGCTCGTGCGCACGGACGCCGTGTGCCTGGACACGGGCTGCGTGACGGGCGGGCCGCTGACTGCCTACCGGCTCTCCGACCGCAAATTGGTACAGGCCGCGCGCGAAGCGCTCGCCCAGGCGGCTTGAACGGTCACGCGAACAGCCGGTAGGCCACGCCCAGACTGAACAGAAGCGCCGTGCCAATGGCATAAAACGCCAGCGACAGCCAAGCGCTCAGCGGCACGCGCGCCGGCGCTTCGGCCTGACCCGCCGATTGCGCCTCGGGCGAAATTTCATCATTGGCGGCCGTGGGGCAGGGGAGCCGGCCATCCGCGACGTGGGCGGACTGGGCGGCGCGCGCAAGCCCCAGCGAAATCAAGGTGTTGCCGACCGGCGTCGGCGAGAGAACGGGTTCCGGTGAGCTCATGGGAGCCTCCGCAATCAGGGTTAAGTGACGAAAGGCGAAACGCCTACAGCAAGCGGCGTGCCCATGCCCGGCCTTGCGCGCCGGACCGCCAGCCGGACGGTCCGAAGCCGGCCCACTTCCCGTCTCCCTCCCAAACACTTACGATACGGCAGGCGCCGGGCGTTTCCGCCCCGCTTGCCCGAATCGACTGACACGTGACGGCCGCATTTCAACCACGGAGCATTCATGAACGGTTACCCAGATACTCTTCTCCTGATCGACAACGAATGGCGCGAGGCCCGAGGTGGCGCGCGCATCGACGTCGTGAACCCCGCCACCGGCCAGAAGATCGGCCAGGTGGCCAGCGCCTCCCGCGAGGACCTGGACGCAGCGCTGGCGGCAGCGCAACGCGGTTTCGAGACGTGGCGCGACACGTCCGCGCATGAGCGTTGCGCGGTCATGCGCAAGGCGGCCGTCCTGCTGCGCGAGCGCGCGGACAACGTGGCGCGCCTGTTGACGCAAGAGCAGGGCAAGCCGCTGGCCGAGGCGCGCGGCGAAGTGCTGGCGGGCGCCGACATCATCGACTGGTTCGCCAACGAAGCCCTGCGCGTCTATGGCCGCATCGTGCCGTCGCGCAACCCGGCGGCCCAGCAATTGGTCATCAAGGAACCCGTCGGCCCCGTCGCCGCGTTCACGCCTTGGAACTTCCCGGTCAACCAGATCGTGCGCAAGCTGGGCGCCGCGCTGGCCACGGGCTGCTCCTTCCTCGTGAAGGCGCCCGAGGAAACCCCGGCGTCGCCTGCCGCGCTGCTCAACTGCTTTGTCGACGCCGGCATCCCGAAGGGCGTGCTGGGCCTGGTGTTCGGCTCGCCGGCCGAGATCTCCAGCTACCTGATTCCGCACCCGATCATCCGCAAGGTCACCTTCACCGGCTCCACCCCGGTCGGCAAGGAACTGGCCGCGCTGGCTGGCCGCCACATGAAGCGCGTCACGATGGAACTGGGCGGTCACGCCCCGGTCATCGTGGCCGAGGACGCCGACGTCGAACTGGCCGTCAAGGCCTCGGGCGGCGCGAAATTCCGCAACGCCGGCCAGGTCTGCATTTCGCCGACCCGTTTCCTGGTGCACAAGAACGTCAAGGCGGCTTTCGAGCAGGCTTTCATCGCGCACGCCGAAAAGCTCAAGCTGGGCGACGGCCTGACCGAAGGCACCACGCTGGGCCCGCTGGCCAACGACCGCCGTCTGGCGGCGATGGACAAGATCGTCAAGAACGCGGCAGAGAAGGGCGCACGCGTGGCCACCGGTGGGCAGCGCGTGGGTGGCGCCGGTAATTTCTTCGCCCCGACGATCCTGACCGACGTGCCGCTCGAGGCCGATATTTTCAACGAAGAGCCGTTTGGTCCCATCGCGGCGATCCGCAGCTTCGAAACCCTGGACGAAGCCATCCGCGAAGCCAACCGCCTGCCGTTCGGCCTGGCGGCTTATGGCTTCACCCGGTCGATCAAGACGGTGCACGAGCTGTCGCGCCGCCTGGAAGTGGGCATGCTCTGGGTCAACCAGCCCGCAACGCCCTCGGCCGAGCTGCCCTTCGGCGGCGTGAAGGATTCCGGCTACGGTTCCGAAGGCGGTCCCGAAGCGCTTGAGGCGTATCTGGTCACCAAGGCCGTGTCGGTCGTGGGGGTCTAAGCCCGCCGTCTGACCCGGCTGGTTTGGCAACAGGCCGTATCCGAGAAATCGGGTACGGCCTGTTTGTTTCCCGATTCGACGCTCTCCAAATGAAAGGCGCGCTTACGCACCGTTGCCGGTCCGGGCCGCCGACCAAAGGTAAGGTCTGTCCGACAGTTACGTCCCCCGGAGATAGACGCATCGATGTTTTCCTTGCCGCCCATCAAGACCCTTGCCCGGCACAAGCCGGCCGGCTCGGCCATGAATTGGCTTTTGGAGCGCAAGCAGTTCGTCAAGGCGCTGCTTTCCAACCCCTCGGCGGTCGGCGCGGTAGCGCCTTCCAGCGCCGCGCTGGCCGCGGCCATCACCGAATCGATCCCGCCCCGCGCCGGCAAGGTCCTCGAACTGGGGTGCGGGACTGGCGTGTTCACCCGAGAAATGCTGCGCCGGGGCGTGGCGCCATCCAATCTGGTACTGGTGGAGCAGGACTCGGACATGAGCTCCAGCTTGCGCAGCCAGTTTCCAGAGGCGGCCGTGCTGCAGGTGCCTGCCCAGGACCTGTCGCGCGACAGCCATCCTGAACTGCACGGGATCGGCGCGGCGATTTGCGGCCTGCCGCTGCGCAACATGAGCGGCGCGCATCACCACAAGCTGCTTACCGCCGTGTTTGAAGCAATGCCGCCGGGCGCATCCATGCACTTCTTCACGTATGGCGTGAAATGCCCGATCTCGGCGCGCGTGCTCGATGACTGCGGGCTTCACGCCCGGCGCGTGCGATTCGTGCCGATGAACCTGCCGCCTGCCTCGGTTTACAGCCTGAGCCGCTCGCCCTGAGGGCACGGGCGGGACGGGCGCGGCCCATTGAGTGGCGCGCCCGCCCGCGGTACGGCGACGTCGGGGGAGGGCTATGCCATGAAGGTCAGCATGCCGTTGGTGAGGTCGTACATCGACCCGACGATCTTGATCTTTCCTTCCTTTTCCAGCCCCGCAAGAATGGGGCTGTTCTTGCGGATGGCCTCGACGGTGAGCTGAACATTGGTCCGCGCCACCGCGTCCACGAATTGCGCATTCTTGCCGCTGCGGTCGCCCGTGTACTTGGTGGCCTCGACCGCCGGCTTGATCACGTCGAGCAATCCGGTCAGATGGCCGAGCTGAACATTGTCGATCGCGCCGGCCACCGCGCCGCAAGCCGTATGTCCCATGACGAGTATCACCTTGGCGCCCGCCGCCGCGCAGGCAAACTCCATGCTGCCGAGCAGGTCGTTGTTGGAAATGTTGCCGGCGATCCGCCCGTTGAAGGTTTCGCCGATGCCCGTGTCCAGAATGATCTCGGCGGGCGCGCGCGAGTCGATGCAGCTCAGGATGACCGCCGCCGGGTATTGGCCCAGGGCGCTGGACCGCTTCTGCGCAAGGTAATCGTGCTTCTGGGGCTTGCCCGCGCGAAAGCGCGCATTGCCCCGTTTCATCATGTCAATCACCTGGTCCGGCGTCATTGCGTCGCGCTGTGCCTGCGATAACGACGCCGCCTGCGCATCGTTCGGGGCGACTGCCACGCCTGCCATCAGCGCAGCCGTTCCGGCGGCAACGCCCGCCTTCAACCAGCCGCGCCGGTCCAGGTTCAGAGGGTGCCCAGCCATGCAACAATCCTTGATCGCTTCCATGAGGTGTCCCCAAAAAGCAGCCCAAAACGTTAGACCGCGGGACGCGGCTATTCGATGATGGGCCGGCCACACTTGCCGTTTTCACGGCGACAGCCATTCTGTTCCTGTTTGCGGCGGTGAACAATGTTTCTTGTTTTCCCGCCCGATGAGTGGCATAGTTTTCCGCACGACAGGCCCCCGGGCGGGTTCGGGGCGGTTAAGACAGCGAATACGAAAGGTGCCCCATGAGATACCTGTACATCGTATTGATTGTGTTGCTCACGGCGATGGTTCTGTCGTTCAAGGTCCAGAATTTCGATTCCGTCACCCTGACGCTCTGGACATCCACCATCACTTTGCCGACGTCGGTTCTCGTCGTCGGCGTCTACATCCTGGGCATGCTGACGGGCGGCTTTCTGCTCAGCCTGTTGCGCACCGCCTTCCGGGGCGCGGCCAGCCGTCCCGCCGGTCCCACCCCCTGAAGATTCCCCAAGCGCTACCCGGCTAGCCGCCGTGCGTCCGCAGTCAGGGCGCGAACGCGTACTTAGGAGCAATCCCGATGAAAAGGCTATTCCTTGTCTTGTCCACGTGCGTGCTGGCCGGTTGCGCCGGCACGGTCGCGACGAAGAACGATCTGGCCAAGTACGGCACGCCGCCCAGCGATGAAGACCTGTACCAGTACATGTCGACGCTGCGCGATTCCATGCCGCCCACCCGGTATGTCAGCTATCGCGACAAGGGATATGCGGAATCCGTGAAGAAGACCACGTTTGCGGGCGAGGACGGCAAGCCCATGTCGGGTTGGGAGTACGACTTTGACGTGGCTGCCTACGACCAGCTTGGCCCCGACCAGCCGCAGTGGACCGCGCGCCGCGTCGTGTTCTTCAATGGCCGCGCCATAGGCGGCTTCGATGCGAATGGGAAGTTCATGCGCGCCAGCGCCCAGCCATCCGCGGCTGCGCCTGCGCCCGCACCGGCGCCCGCGCCCGCACCGGCGCCCGCGCCTGCGGCCTCGCCGGCGCGTCCGCGCTAGGCCTGGTTTTCCCATTTCCGCCGTTCCGGAGACCCCATCATGCAAAAGCCTCAGCAGGCCGCCCCGCGTAGCCGCCTGACCCTTCTCGCCGCAGGCGGCATCCTTGGCCTTGCCGCCTTCCTTGCCGGCTGCGCCAATCCCTCCGCGTCCTCACGCGTCTACACCTTCGACCAGGCGCAGCGCGCCCAGACCGTCACCCTCGGCTACGTCATTGGCGTGCGGCCCGTCACCATCCAGGCCAGCCAGACCTCGGGCATGGGCATGATCGCGGGTGGCGCGCTGGGCGCCGTCGCCGGCAACGCCGTGGGCGGCGGCTCCGGACGGCGCATCACCACCGTCGGCGGCGCAGTCGGCGGCGCCATGGCGGGCAACGCAGTCGAAAACGCCAGCATGCGCCGCGCGGGCCTGGAAATCACCGTGCGCCTGGATTCAGGCGACGTGCGCGTCATCACACAGGAAGCGGACGTGCCAATCTCGACCGGCCAGCGCGTCCAGGTGGTCACCCAGGGCGGCGTCAGCCGCGTCGGCAGCATCTGACACATCGGGATCTTCGCATCCGGCTCGCGATTCGGGCCGGATGCGGAGGATATGGCATCTAATCTCCGCGTGGCATGCGGAGATTAATTGCGCGTGCCGAGAAAGCGCGCCATGGGCGTCTTAAGATTCTCTTCATCCTGTCGCGTATAGTCGGCGCATGCGTATCCTACTGGCCGAAGACGATGTATCCCTGGGCGAGTCGATCGAATCCTGGCTGGAGCTCGACGGCTATGTGGTCGACCGTGTGACACGCGGCGATCTTGCCGAAACGGCGCTGGCCGCCCACGACTACCACTGCGTGTTGATCGACCGCGGGCTGCCCGGCGTCTCGGGGGACGACCTGCTGCGGCGGCTGCGCGCGCGTCGCGACAACGTGCCAGCCATCATGATCACCGCCCGCGACGCAGTGCCCGACCGTATCGAAGGCCTGGACCTCGGCGCGGACGACTACCTCGTCAAGCCTTTCGACCTGGACGAACTGTCGGCGCGCATCCGCGCTGCGCTGCGCCGCCGCGACGGCCACGCCACCCCTGCGCTCGAGCACGGTGGCGTGTTGCTGGACGTGGCGGCCAAGCAGGTGCGCTTCAATGGGGCGCCGGTCGAGCTGACGGCGCGCGAATTCGCCATCCTGCACGCGCTCATCCGGCGGCCGGGCCATATCGTGTCCCGCGCGCAACTGGAAGAGGCGCTCTATGGCTGGGGCGACGAAGTCGAAAGCAACACGATCGAAGTGCACATCTACAACCTGCGGCGCAAGCTGTCTTCGGACCTGATCAAGACGGTGCGCCGCCAGGGCTATCGGCTGGCGGACTGAGATGCGCTGGCGCAACAAGACTCCCCGGGCCGAGCGCGGCTATTCCCTGCGCCGGCGCCTGATCGGCACGACGCTCGGATCCAGCATCCTGGTGGGGCTGGTCAGCACGGTGATCGTGCTGGCCATCGCGCGCAAGGAGGTCAACGACGCCTATGACGACTGGCTGGAAGAGGGCGCGAGGCTCGTCCTGGCACTGGGCGAGGGCAGCATCGGCCGGACGGCGGGCCAGCACGCCGCTGGCGACACGCAGCCGGCGCTTCGGCTGGACTATCAACTGGTCTCGCGCACGGGAGACGTTCTGCTGCGGGGCGAAGACGCGCCCAAGCGGCCGTTCGTGCCGCCGGACCGGCGCGGCGACCGCTATTACGACGTACGTGCCGACGGCGAGGACTGGCGCGTCTATGTGCGCCATCATGACTCCCTGGGTTTCTCGGCGCAGGTCGGTCAGGAGATGGACGAACGCACCGATCTCATCTGGGACATGCTCGAGTCCTTGGCATGGCCGCTGGTTGGCCTGTGGGTCCTGCTTGGACTGATCAACTGGTTCCTGATCTGGCGTCTGCTCAAGCCGCTTGCGCGCATGGCGCGCGGCATCGAGACCAAATCGCCGTCCGACCTGTCGCCGGTGGCCGAAGAGAGCAGGGCGCATGAAGTGCAGTCCATCACGGCAGCCTTGAACCGTCTGCTTGGCCGGTTGGACCACGCGCTTGAAGCCGAAAGGCGCTTCACGGCGGATGCGGCGCATGAGCTGCGCACGCCGCTCGCGGCCCTGGCGTCGCGGATCCAGGTCCTGCAACGCAGCCATCCGGCCGACGAGGCGCCGGCGCTGGCCGCGCAATTGCAGCGCCTGCGCGCCGACATGATGCGCACGACGAGCCTGGTCGAAAACCTGCTGCAACTTGCCCGGCTGGATCCGCAATCGGCCGACGCCATGCCGCGCGAGCGCATCGACGTCCCCGGCCTGCTGCAGGATGCGGTGGACGCCTGCGCGCCCGCGGCGACGGCGCGCGGCGCTACGATCACGATTGCGGCGCGCGAAAAGGAGTTGGTCGGCAACCGGGACGCGCTCTTTACCGCCTTGCGCAACCTCATCCATAACGCGGTGTCGTACGGCCGCGAGGGCGGACAGGTGCGGGTCGCGGCCGAACGCGCCGGGCAGCACGTCGAGCTCAGCGTGAAGGACGACGGGGAGGGCGTGGCCCCGGCCGATCTGGAGCGGCTGACGCAGCGCTTTTACCGCGTCCTGGGCACAAACGTGCCGGGCAACGGCCTGGGTCTGTCCATTGTGGCGCGCGTGGCCACCATGCATCGCGCAGAACTACGCTTCGGCCCGGGTCTGGATGGCCGCGGGTTGGGCGTCACGCTGCTGCTGCCGCTAGACATGAACGGGTGACGCAAGAATCCGCGTCCCCGCGCAGGGATAAGGTCTGCTTCATCTTCGGGGCGTCAAATGGCGCCATGTTCAACAGCGAAGCGCAATCCGCGCAAGGAGCCGCAGCATGACCCAGATCTCTCGTCGTTCCTCATTCATCCGCACGTTCCTGGCCAGTGCCATCCTCGCTGGCGCCACCGTGGCGGGCGTGGCGCACGCCCAGGGCTACACGGGCCCCAGCACCGGCAAACCCGCTGCCCAAGGCTACAGCGGCCCCAGCACGGTTGCCGTCACGACGGTCAAGGAACTCCTGGTCAATGGCCGGGACGACCAGAACGCCATCCTGCGCGGCCGCATCGTGTCGCACGACGGTGACGATCACTACACCTTTGACGACGGCACGGGCCAAATTCGGGTCGAAATCGATCACGAGGACTTCCCGGCGGGCCAGAAGATCGACGACAAGACCCAGGTCGAGTTGCGTGGCGAACTGGACCGTGACCGCAACAACGTCGAGTTCGACGTCGACAGCGTCCGCGTGATGTAAAGCGCGCGCGGCGGGCGCATACGTTATCCTGTCGACCTCCGTTTCGATACCCGTGCCCGTTTGTCGTGAATCCCGTAACGTCCCCCGCCGCGATCCAACTGCCCGAAGCCTCCATCCGCGCCACCGTCCGGTTGCCCATCCGCCTTGCCGATGGCACCGAGGCGCTGGCGCTGGCTTACAGCTTTCATGGCCTGGCCGACGCGCGCGATCACCTAGCCCTCAAATTCGGGCAACCCGGCCCGCGACCGCTCGTCCGGCTGCACTCCGAGTGCATGACGGGCGATGTCTTCGGATCGCTGCGCTGCGACTGCGGTCCCCAGCTTCAGGAAGCGTTGCGCCTCATGAGCCAGGAGGGCGGCTATCTGCTGTACCTGCGCCAGGAAGGGCGCGGCATCGGCCTGTATTCCAAGCTTGACGCCTACCGGCTGCAGGAACTGGGCTACGACACCTACACCGCCAACCTGGAACTGGGCCACGGCCTGGACGACCGCGACTACACGCCGGCCGCCCAGATGCTGCGGGCATTGGGCGTCGACAATCTTGAACTGCTGACAAACAATCCCGACAAGCGCACCCAGCTCGAACGCATGGGCATCCAGGTCAGCGGTTGCCGCCTGACGGGCGTATTTCCAAACGAGCACAACAAAGGCTATCTGCTGGCCAAGGCGCTGCGCACGCAGCACCGCATCGAACTCGGTCAGACCGAGGAGTGACGAAGCGATACGCCCGGCAGCCCCGCCCGGCATAAGGAGAAACCCTTATACTCTGGGCCGGTCGTTGGGCCGCACGCCGGCGGGGCGCGCAACTCGCCCGACCGTGGCGACTACGTGATCGCCTACGCATTGCCCGGCAAGGTGTAAGCCGCGCGGCAACGCAAGGATCTGGGCGCTCCGCGGAGCGCCCATTTTTTTGCAATCTAACCGCTGTGGCGATGCTTGCCGGTCTTGATGAACAAGTCGGAGAATGCCTCCCAGTCGTTCAGATAGACGAAAAGCTCTCCCTCATCGCCTTCGCACATCGCCGACCCTCGGCTGCTTTCCTCCCAGAATGTGTAGAACGGGAGGCGACGGATGTCTTCGAGACGCACCAGACGGTCTTTCACGACAGGCAAGCCAAAATAGGTTGTGGTCATTTCCCGGGCCTTGGTGATGTGCGCATTGGCCGCAAAGTCCAGCTGGCGATGGCGTGCGCGGTGGGCGGCTTTGGGGTCAACCGATCCTGGACAGACGGGATCGGCGACCGGCGAGGAAAAAGCTTATCCGGGAAGCGAATCGCCAAGAAGAGCTAAAGGCGGTAGTTCGGCCGCACTGCTTCAGGGCGTTCATCGCGAAACCTGGAACCAAACGACCATCGAACGCAATGGCCGGCATATGGCCACGCCGGTGCCGCCCGCTGCGCCGACTTACGCGATGGGCAGCAGATCCTTGTCCGGATCGTAGGGCAGGGAAGGGAGCACCATGGGATTCAGCAGCATCGCGGACAAGGGCGCGACCAGCGCAATCGGATTGCCCTTAGCTGAACCCGCAGATCAAAACGGCATGAATCGCAGGCGTCGCCGGCATCGCCGTGGGCAATGGCGATGCCTTTTTGCTTCATTTCTTGCAGAAGAGTTCTGCGGAATATGGCGGAGATCGGCGGCTGGGCGATCGATACACTTTCAGGCGGAGACAACTGAAAAAGAGCAACACATGCCTATCGTCACACGCCGCCGCATACTGCTGGGCAGCGCAGTCCTCAGCGTACTGTTTTCGTTCGGAGCTGCCGCGCAAACCGCTTATCCGTCGAAACCTGTCCGCCTCGTCGTCCCGTATCCACCGGGGGCCGCCACCGACGCCATCTCGCGCGCGTTCGCCCAACAACTGGGCACGATCATGGGCCAACCGGTCGTCGTCGAAAACCGGCCAGGCGCTGGCTCTGCCATCGGCATCATGGCCGTCAGGAACAGGCCCGCGGACGGATACACCTTGCTAGTCCACGCCGAAGGCTTCTACAGCGCAAAAATCACGACACCCGCCGCGGATTATGCGTTCTCCGACTTTGAAATCCTGGCGCCGCTGGGCCAGAGCAGCTACGCCTTCATCGTGCCGTCCGAGCGAGGCTGGAACCGCCTGGAAGACTTGAAGGGCATTAACCGGGAATTGGATATTGGCGTCGCCGACCTCGGCGTGGGCACATACTCCACGCTTGCGGCGAGGCTGGCTTCAGGGCTGCGGACGCAATACCGTCCGATTCCGTTCAAGGGCGGCGCGGAAGGGCTGACGGCGATTCTTGGCGGGCAGATCGACGGCTACTTCACCACGATCGGCACCACCCAAAGCGTCAAGGACAATCCGCACGTCAAGGTGCTGGCCTATACGGGCCGCGCAGGAAGCGTCAGTCATTTGCCCGGGGTGAAGACGTTTGCCGAGCTTGGCGTGCCGAACATGGTGTTCCACAGCAGCTACAGCGTTGCCGTGCGCAGCGAAACGCCAGAGCCCGTCAGGACGAAGCTGGCGGAGTTTGTGCGTCAGGCTGCCACGTCAGCGGCGATGGAAAAGGCGCGGCGGGATTTGTATTTGGACGGATATGAGGGGTCGTTGGACGACTACAAGCGAGAGCTCACGGGGTTGGCCGATGAGTTCGCGGCAAGCGCCAAGGGGCAGAAAAAGGAGTAGCCAGTGGTTGTTCTGGATGGGTTGGCGACGATGATGGCTCCGAGCTGCGCAGGTCCGTAACCAATGTGGTGCTCGCTCCAGGCTAAGTTCGCATAATGTGTATTATGTAAAGTCAAAGATATTGGTGGATAGAACGCTTGGCTTCCCTAAGTAGTCACGCAGCCCCAAACAATCTCCTGTTCCCATGTCTATCCGGTCTGCCAGCCCTGCGTTAGCCGCCGCGCCCCTGTTCGGCGCCAGCGCTTCCTTCGTAAAAGCTCTGGTCCACACACCCATCCTCATCGTCACGAACCGTCGACGCACACGCATCAGCACTTCCCGGATATTCACCACAGACATCCTCACGGTCGCGCAAGCAAGAAAGGAAGTTCACAGGGCTCTCGCTAATAGTTCAACAATCGTTGTATGATCGAACAATGAACGAAGAGCAAGCCATCTCCGCGCTAGGCGCCCTCGCCCATCCTCAACGGCTGCGGACCTTCCGCGCACTGGTCGTGGCGGGTCCGCCGGGACTGATGCCCAGTGTCCTCGCAGACCAACTGGGCGTTGCGCGCAATACCCTGTCCTTTCACCTGAAAGAACTGTCCACGTCGGGCCTGGTCACCGTCGAGCAACAGGGGCGCAACCTGATCTACCGAGCCGACTTCTCGAAGATGAGCGGACTGCTTGGCTATCTGACTGAGCACTGCTGCGCGGGCACGGCCTGCGAACCTTCCCTGCGTGCGGCTTGCACGACCTGCTGATCAAACCCGGAGTAAACCCGATGTCGTCCACCACACAGGCCGCGCCCGCTCAGCGCCCGCGGCCCGGGATGAATGTTTTCGAGCGCTATCTCACCCTATGGGTGTTTCTCTGCATCGTGCTCGGTGTGACGCTTGGGCAACTGATGCCCGCGTTGTTCCAGACGATTGGCCGCCTTGAAGTCGCTCAGGTCAACTTGCCGGTGGGGATTCTGATCTGGGTGATGATCATTCCCATGCTGCTCAAGGTGGACTTCGGCGCGCTCGGCCAGGTCAAGCAGCACTGGCGCGGCATTGGCGTGACGCTGTTCATCAACTGGGCCGTCAAGCCGTTTTCGATGGCCTTTCTGGGCTGGCTTTTCATCCGCCAGATTTTTTCGGCCTGGTTACCCGCCGACCAGCTGGATAGTTACATTGCCGGCTTGATCCTGCTGGCGGCGGCGCCGTGCACTGCCATGGTGTTCGTCTGGAGCCGCCTGACCGGAGGCGATCCGGTGTTCACGTTGTCCCAGGTCGCGTTGAACGACACCATCATGGTGTTTGCCTTCGCGCCCATGGTGGGCTTGCTGCTCGGGCTGTCGGCCATCACTGTGCCGTGGGACACGCTGCTGGTGTCCGTCGGGCTGTACATCGTGATTCCGGTGGTGCTTGCCCAGCTCTGGCGCCGCGCCCTGCTTCGCCGCGGTCAGGCGGCATTCGACGCCGCGCTGGCGCGCATCGGGCCGTTCTCGATGGCGGCGCTGCTGCTGACGCTGGTTCTGCTGTTCGCTTTTCAGGGCGAAGCCATCATTGGCCAACCTTTGATCATTGCGATGCTGGCGGTGCCGATTCTCATCCAGGTGTTTTTCAATTCGGGCCTGGCGTACTGGCTTAACCGCCGCGCGGGAGAAAAGCACAGCATTGCCTGCCCTTCCGCGCTGATCGGTGCATCCAATTTCTTCGAACTGGCCGTGGCGGCTGCGATCAGCCTGTTCGGATTCCACTCTGGCGCGGCATTGGCCACTGTGGTGGGCGTGCTCATCGAGGTGCCCGTAATGCTGCTCGTCGTGCGGATCGTCAATCGGACCAAGGGGTGGTACGAGGCCGGCGCCATCCGGCGCTGAGTGGTGGCCGCCGGCCTGCCCGACATTCCTTAGATAGAGGTTTTCATGAGTTCCATCACGATTTATCACAACCCGGCCTGCGGCACGTCTCGCAACGTCCTCGGGTTGATTCGCAACAGCGGCGAAACGCCCACGATCATTGAGTACCTGAAGACGCCGCCGGACGCCGCCACGCTGCGGTCGTTGATTGCCGATATGGGCATCCCCGTTCGCGAGCTGCTGCGCCCGAAAGGCACGCCTTACGACGAATTGGGGCTGTCCGATCCGAAGTGGACAGACGACCAACTGATCGGCTTCATGCTTGAGCACCCGATCCTGATAAATCGGCCGATCGTCGTGACCCCGCTGGGTACGCGGCTGTGCCGGCCGTCGGAGGCCGTGCTGGACATTCTGCCTCAGGCTCAACGCGGCGCCTTCACCAAAGAGGATGGAGAACCGCTGATCGATGCGGAGGGCAACCGTGTCTGACGTGTTTGCGGATCTGCCGAATATCGATCCCGCGTACTTCAAGGCGCCGGCTCCGGCCGCGCTGTTCCCGCCGGCGCGGGCCACGCATGCGCCGCGGTTCCTGCTCTTGTATGGATCGCTGCGCGAGCGCTCGTACAGCCGGTTGGTCGCCGAAGAAGCGGCGCGCTTGCTCGAAGCCCTGGGCGGCGAAACCCGGCTCTTCAATCCCGCCGGGCTGCCGCTGGTCGATGACGCCACCGAGAATCATCCCAAGGTCCGAGAGCTTCACGAGCTTGTCCAGTGGGCCGAAGGCATGATCTGGAGCTCGCCCGAGCGTCACGGCGCGATGACGGGATTGATGAAGACGCAGATCGACTGGATCCCGTTGTCGGTGGGCGCCGTGCGGCCCACCCAGGGCAAGACGCTGGCGGTCATGCAGGTTTCGGGCGGATCGCAGTCGTTCAACGCGGTGAACCAGATGCGTATCCTGGGCCGTTGGATGCGGATGTTGACCATTCCCAATCAATCGTCCGTCGCCAAGGCCTACCAGGAGTTCGACGACCGCGGGCGCATGAAGCCCTCCCCTTACTACGATCGGATCGTCGATGTGGTCGAAGAGCTGATGAAGTTCACGTTGCTCACGCGGGATACAAGCCCTTATCTGGTGGATCGCTACAGCGAACGCAAGGAAGCCGGCATGAAGAGCCGGCTTCCTTGCGTCGCTTAGACCGGAATTTCAGGCATTACCCCTTCTTGGACGCGGCATACTTCGCCCTGTTGGCTTCGTTCGGCGGATACAAGCCCGGCAGCACGGCGCCGTTGTTGACTTCGTCCATGATCCAGCCTTCAAAGCGCTCCTGCTCAACGGCTGCGTCGACCACGTCGGCCAGCAGCGCGGCTGGAATGACGACGGCGCCGTCCTGGTCGGCGACGATCACGTCATTGGGGAAGACGGCCACGCCACCGCAGGCGACGGGCTGCTGCCAGTCCACGAAGGTCAGGCCGGCCACCGAGGGCGGCGCTGCCGCTCCGCTCGCCCACACGGGCAGCTTCGTTCCCAGTACACCGGCCAGGTCGCGCACGACGCCGTCGGTTACCAGGCCAGCCACGCCGCGCTTTGCCATGCGGGCGCACAGGATGTCGCCCCAGATGCCGGCGTCTTTCACGCCCATGGCGTCGACCACCGCGATGCAGCCGGAGGGCATCTGCTCGATGGCGCCGCGGCTGGATTTGGGCGAGGACCAGGATTCCGGCGTGGCCAGGTCTTCGCGGGCGGGCACGAAGCGCACGGTGAACGCGCGGCCGACGATGCGGTCCAGGCCCTGGGCCAGCGGGAACGCGCCGCGGATCCAGACGTTGCGCAGCCCTTTCTTCAATAGGATGGTGGTCAGCGTGGCCGTCGTGACGCCGGAAAGCGCCTTGAAATAAACCTCATCGGAAACCGTCATGTATTTCTCCAGGTGAAATTGGAACTGGCGCTCAGCTTGAGCGCGCGCTTTCCCGTGATGCCCAAATCGATTGTTCCAGCCTTGTTAGTCAAGGGTGTCGCAAGTATCGCGCAGACGTTTGCACGCCTGCGCCAGCCGCTCGTCCGACGTCGCAAATGAAATGCGAAAGTAGCCTTCGGCGCCAAATGCGCTGCCCGGCACGACGGCAACATGCGCCGCTTCGAGAAAGAACTGGCTGACATCCACGTCGCTTTTGAGCACCCTGCCCTGCGGTGTCGTGCGGCCAATCAGCCCTTCGCAGGACGGAAACAAGTAAAACGCGCCTTCTGGCGTGCGGCAGTGAATGCCCTCGATCGCATTGAGCGCATCCAGGCAGTCGTCGCGCCGGCGCTGGAACGCCTGATTGCGCGGTATCAGGAATTCCAGTGGGCCATCCAGCGCCGCGGTTGCCGCCGCCTGAGCGACCGAGCATGGGTTGCTTGTGCTCTGCGATTGAATCGTCGCCATGGCCTGGATCAGCGGCCGGGGTCCCGCGGCATATCCGATGCGCCAACCCGTCATGGCATAGGCCTTGGAGACGCCATTGACGGTCAGTGTGCGGGGGTGGAGTTCAGGGTCCACAGACGCGATGGTCGAGAACTGCCAGCCTTCATAGCGGATGTGCTCGTACATGTCGTCCGTCATGATCCACACGTGCGGATGACGCGCCAGTTCAATGGCAAGCGCCGCCAGATCGGCGCGCGAGTAGCCGGCGCCCGTGGGATTGCTGGGCGAATTGAGAATGATCCATTTGGTCTTGGCCGTGATCGCGTGGCGCAGCTGTTCCGGCTTGATCTTGAAGTCCTGCGAGGCCGGGCAAGCGACCTCGACGGGCACGCCGCCCGCAAGCCGCACCATGTCCGGGTAGGACACCCAATAGGGAGCCGGGATGATGACCTCGTCTCCCGGATTGATGGTCGCCAGGAGCGCATTGAAGATGACCTGCTTTCCGCCCGTGCCCACGCTGATTTCCGCGGGATCGTAGGAAATGCTGTTGTCGCGCCAGAACTTGCGGGCGATCGCTTCCTTCAATTCGCGCGTTCCGTCGACGTCCGTGTAGCGGGTGGCGCCGGCGTCGATGGCCTCTTTCGCGGCGACGCGGATGTGCTCCGGGGTCGGGAAATCAGGCTCGCCCTGCGATAGGCCGATGACGTCGATGCCGCGCCGCCGCATGTCCCCCGCTATTTTGGTAATGACCAGTGTGGGGGAAGGCTTTACTGCGCCAAGGAGGTGGGAAAGCATCGTCGTCTCGCGGGTCTGGATCGATCAATGCAGGAAGTCTAGAACTGCGATTAGTCCATGAAAAGCGATATATTTCACAGCTGAGCATCAATTATTTCGATTAGATGCGGGCTGCCAGAGACAAAATCGCAGGCACGATACGCGCTGTCGCTGCCCCCGTGTCTGTGTCACGGGCGGGATCGCACCGCGTGCGGCGTCCCAGAGTCAGTCTCGAACCCTTCGGGTATCCGCTGGCGCTCACAACTTGACCGGAATCAATATTTTCGCCGCGCGTCCGCTGATACTGGTTTCGTGCCCAATTTTCACGGAGACCAGCATGTACGAGCGAATCCTTGTTCCCATCGACGGCAGCGCCACCTCGCAGATCGGCTTGAACGAGGCCATCCGGCTGGCCAAGCTGACCGGGGCGCGCATCCGTCTGATACACGTCATCGACGAGCTGTCCTTTGCCCTGACCACCGATGCCTATAGTTATCACGCGGGCGAACTCCTGGATCTGATGCGCCGCAACGGCGCGAAGATGCTGGAGACGGCGCAAGGCACCGTCCGCGATGCAGGCATCGAAGCGGATACCGCGCTCTACGAGAATCTGGACCGGACCGTCCAGCAGCGGGTGCTGGATGAGGCGGCAGCATGGAAAGCCGATCTGATCGTGATCGGCACGCACGGCCGCCGCGGCGCGCGGCGTCTGCTTCTGGGCAGCAGCGCCGAAGGCATCCTGCGCGGGGCGTCGGTGCCGGTCTTGCTGCTGCGGGCTCCCGAAGGCGTTTCCTGATCCGGGGCGTTTCATGCTCCTGCCGCAGCCGGCGTGCGTGAATGTGCTGCTTGACCGGTACGCGGCGTGCGCAGAGCACGATGCCGCGCAGGTGTACGCTCGCGTCGCCCTGGCGCTCGCCCAGGCGGAGACGCCGGCACGGCGGGCGTCCGCCGCCGCGGCGTTTCTTCAGAACATGCGGGACGGCGCGATCGGTGCGGGGCGGATCATGGCAAACGCCGGCACGCAGGCACACGCGACCATGGTCAATTGTTTCGTGCAGCCGGTGGGTGGCCCCGATGCCTCACTCTCCTTCCAGGCCGGTCTGCAGCAGGCGCTTGAGACATTGGCCATGGGCGGCGGGGTCGGGTACGATTTTTCGTCGCTGCCCCCGCTGGCGGCGGGATCCCCTGGGCGGGCAGACGCCCCGACGGTCCACGAAGCAATCGATCAGTACGACGCGGCGTGCGCCCGCCTGGCATTCGAGGGCAGCCGCCGCGGCGCCCAAATGGCGGTTCTATCCTGTGCGCATCCCGACATCCTCGATTTCGCCCGGGCCAAGCACGGCCGCCGGCGCTGGCGCACCTTCAATATTTCGGTCGCGGTCAGCGACGCGTTTCTTGCCGCGGTGCAGCGCGACGAGCCCTGGCCGCTGGTTCATCGCACCCCGCCCGGCCAAGCGGCGATCGACGCGGGCGCATTCCAGCGAACCGACGGCCTTTGGCAGTATCGCCAGGATTCGGCACGGCGCTTATGGGATGCCATCGCGCGCGAGGCCGTCCACAGCGCCGAACCGGGGTTGCTGTTCATCGACACCATCGCGCGCGCCAACAACCTGCACGCCCTCGAGACGATCCGGGCAACCAATCCGTGTGGCGAGCAGCCGCTGCCCGACTATGGATGCTGCGTGCTCGGCCCCATCAACCTGACACGCTTGGTCGAGCACCCATTTGGACTGGGCGGCCCCGCCAACGTGAACCTGGCAAAGCTGGCCAGCATGGTCCGCATACAGGTGCGCATGCTCGATAACGTGATCGCGTTGACGCATTGGCCCCTGCCCGCCCAACAGGCGCAGGCATTGTCCACGCGCAGGATAGGCGTGGGTGTGACCGGGCTGGCGGACATGCTAGCGATGCTGCAATTGCGGTACGACAGCGCCGCCGGCCGCCAGGCCGCAAGCGAAGTGGCCCGGTGCATCCGGGACAGCGCCTACGCGGCGTCGGCGGCACTGGCCCGGGAACGCGGGCCGTTTCCCCTTTACCGCGCAGCGGACTACCTGTCGGACGGCGCCATCGGCGATGCGCTTGCCGCCGAGGTACGCGTTGCCGTGCGCCGGCATGGGTTGCGAAACAGCCATCTGGTGTCGTATGCGCCCACCGGCAGCGTCAGCCTTGCCTTTGCGGACAATTGCTCCAGCGGGATCGAACCGGCTTTCGGCTGGACTTACCGCCGCCGCGTGATGCTGGGCGCCGCTGCGGTTGACGTGCCGCTTGAGAACCATGCGTGGCGCCAATGGAACCTGCATTTTGCCCGCAAGCCTTTGCCCGACTATTTCCGCACCGCGCAGCAGGTAGCGCCTGAAGACCACGTGGCGATGGTGGGCGTCTTGCAACCTTTCGTGGACGCCTCCATTTCGAAGACGGTGCCCGTGCCGTCCGACTGCAGCGTCGAACGCGCGCAGGCGTTGTTCATGTCAGCATTCAAGCTCGGGCTCAAGGGGATTACTCTCTTTCGGCCAGACCCCGCGCTTGCGGCGGTGCTGGGCACGGCAACCTCGGGGGCTGACGCCCTGGCAACGCCAAGCGCCTGCGAAGGGTGCGCATGAGAGCCCCCCCGGCACCCGGGATCCGCTGCGCCTCAGGGCAGCAGCACGGCCGTCGCCTGGATGCGCCCCGCCCGCAGGTCGTCCAACGCGCGATTTGCGTCCTCAAGCCGATACGTGCGGACATCGGCACCCAGATCCCACGCGTGCGCCTTGCCCAGAAATTCTCTTCCGTCCTCACGCGTCAGGTTGGCGACGGACGAGAGCGAACGTTCGCCCCAAAGCAGGCGGTAGGGAAATGCCGGGATGTCCGACATGTGGATGCCCGCGCACACCACGCATCCGCCCGGGCGCACCGCGCCCAGCGCTGACGGCACCAGCGCGCCGACCGGCGCGAACAAGATCGCCCCATCCAGGGGTACTGGCGCGGGTTCGCTGCTGTTGCCAGCCCAAGTCGCGCCCATCGCAAGCGCATGCGCTTGCGCTGCCACATCGCCGGTGCGGGTAAAGGCGTACACCTCGCGGTTCAGATGGCGGCAGGCCTGTGTCAGGAGCCGTGCCGCAGAACCGAAACCGTAAAGCCCCAGCCGCTGGGCATCGCCGGTTGCCCGCAATGCCCGCCAGCCAATCAGGCCGGCGCAGAGCCACGGCGCCATCCGCGCCGGGGCTCTGGCCGCTGGCAAGGGAAACAAATAGTCAGCATGCGCCAGCATGTGCGTGGCAAAGCCGCCGTCCTGTGTGTAGCCGGTAAACAGAGCCTCGCTGCAGAGATTTTCCAGGCCGGCGCGGCAGAACGTGCATTGTCCGCACGTGCGCGCCAGCCAGGCCGCACCCATGCGGCGCCCCAGCATCGCCGTGTCGACGCCAGCCCCGACCGATTCCACGACGCCTACGACTTCATGGCCCGGAATGATGGGATACCTGAGGTTGGGCAGCTCGCCGTCCAGGACATGCAGATCCGTGCGGCAGACCGCGCATGCCAATACGCGCAGTCTGACCTGGCCGGCGCCGGGCTGCGGCGTCTCGCGTGTTTCCAGCGTCAGGGGCAGCCCCGGCGCTTGCAGGACCATCGCCTTCATGGGGTGCGGACCAGCAAGACGGGGACAGGCGCCATCCGCACGACGCCTTCCGCGCTGCTGCCCAGCATCGCGCGGCGCAGGCCATGGTGGCCATGCGTGCCCAACACGATCAGGTCCGCGTTGAAGGCCTGCGCGGCCCGCAGGATGCGCGCGGGCGTCGGCATGGCGTCCTCATCCAGAAGCGTCGCCTCTGCGTTGACGCCGGCCGCCGCGGCGTCAGCCTTGGCGCGCTTCAGCAGGTTGGCGCCTGCTTCTTTCCGGCTGGCCTTCAGCGTGCGCAGGGCATCCTCGGCGTAGGGGTTGTCCTCCAGGACTGCCGGCGGATCCTCCAGCGCATGCACGACAAGGAGCGAGGCGCCGGCTTCCCGGCTGATCCGGATCGCCTCCTCCAATGCCCGGTCGGATGCGTGCGAGCCGTCGATGGCGGCAAGGATACGGCGGTACATGGGCTATCCAGATCGGCGGCGCAGCAATCGCCTAATGGGACAGAAGGACGGGAACCGTCATCGCGCTGAGCAGCGACCGCGTGGCTCCGCCCATCACAAGCTGCCGCATCCGGCTGTGCCCATATCCGCCCATCACGATGAGATCCGCACTGAAATCCGCGGCCGCCGTCAGAATCACGTCGCCGATGTCTCCGTGGCGGACGTCGCGCATCTGGTGGACGGGCTGGGGAAACCCGTGGCAGATGCAGTAGGCGACGAGGTCCTCGAAGGGAACGTCCGAAGGCTGCTGCAAGGGGAATCCCTCGTCCAGGGACAACACCTGCAAAGCCGCGGCATTGCGCAGCAGCGGCGCGGCGTCGGCGATGGCCCGCGCCGCCTCGCGGCCGCGGTCCCAGCAGTACAGCACCCGGCCGCCGATCGTGCTGAACGTCCCGGCGATGGGCAGCACGATGACGGGCCGGCCCGAGGTGAGGATCACCTGCTCGACGAAATCGTTGCCCGTGGCCGCTTCGAGATCCTTCAGGTTGTTCTGCCCCACCACGACGACATCCGAGGAACGCGCGTGCCGGGAAACGCACTCCGCGGGCGTGCCCCACTCGCCTTGCCGCCATGCCGCCGCAACGCCGGCGTGCTCGGCAGCCTCGCTGAACGCCTTCTGGACGGCAGTGCGCGCCTTTTCGTGGATCTGGACCGCCCGATCCATCCCCCTCACCCACAACCCGGCTTCGTCATAGAAATAGCCCGGCGCGACGTAGCTGGCGTATATCCCTGTCAGGTGGGCGTCATGGGCCTTGGCCAGACGCAGACAGAAATCGAGCCGGCGCGAACAATCGGCGCCCTGGTCCAGATGGACAGCGATTCGACGGAACATGGTGACCTCCGGTGGCAGTAAGTGGCTGAGGACTGCCTGCACGCGTCTCACACGCTGCGGCGCTCCCTTGACTGGCTGGCGGGGCAACGTCCTCTTGCATAGGCTTCATCTTGCGCGGGTGCGCCTGGCAAATATTGACCTTCGTCAACGCGCGAGCGGGGACGCCGCTGTCGGGGTGGGGCCGAAACCTTGATTCCAGTCAATGGCCGGGGCATCATTCGCGTCATGATGGTTGCAGGCAGCCGAGGCTGCGCCTTTCCTACCCCCAAATGTTGAGGCCACTGTGAAGAACGTACTCATTCCCATCGACGGCTCCGAAAACGCCTTGCGTGCCGTGAAGTACATGATCGATCACATCCGTGAGCATGGCGACTGCGCGATCCACCTGCTGAACGTGCAAATACCCATTGTGTCGGGCGCCGTCCGCGCGTTCGTCACGCCGGAAATGATCCGGGACTACTACGAGGATGAATCCAGCGCCGCGCTCGCCGAGGCGCGGTCGGTCCTGGATGCCGCCGGGGTCAGCTATCAAACGCAGATGCGCGTGGGGCCCGTGGCCGCAACGATCACCACCTATGCCGCCGAACAGCACTGCGACCACATCGTCATGGGTTCGCGGGGGCTAGGAGCCGCAGGCAGCCTGCTGCTCGGGTCGGTGGCGCTGAAAGTGCTGCACACCGCCCACATACCGGTCGTCATGATCAATTGACCAGGCGGGCCCGGCCTTGCCCGCCCGCTGTCCGGGCGGCCTGGGCCGGGCCCGCCCTTCCCTGCCGAGCGCCGCGCCGGATCAGTTCAACACGGCGGTTTCGGACGGCTCGACAGGATGGCAGCGCCAGCCAAGCTCGTCCTTGATGCGCAGGCGCAGCGCGTCGGCGGCCGCGGGTTCTCCGTGCACGATGTAGGTATGCCGGGGCGCGCTTGAGAATCCACGAAGCCAGCGCAGGATCTCGTCGGCGTCCGCATGCGCCGACAACATCGACAGGTTGTCCACCTCGGCGCGCACCGGCACATATTCTCCATGTATCTTGACTTGACGGGCGCCATCCAGCATGGCGGCCCCGCGCGTTCCCATCGCCTGGAAGCCGGCAAAGAGGATCGTGTTTCTAGGGTCTCTGGCGTAGTGCTTGAGATGGTGAATGACCCGTCCGCCCGTGGCCATGCCGCTGGCCGAAAGAATGATCTTGGGCATTGGCGAGCGGTCCAGCGCCTTGGATTGTTCGACGTCAGTGACGCAGGTGGCAACGCCGAACGCGGCCCTGGCATCCGCACGCGGCAATCGCTGATCGGCGGTATGCCGTAGATAGACGTCGACCGCGCTGCTGGCCATCGGACTATCCAGGTAGATGGGCAGATCGCGAGGGATGCTTCCGGCCAGCCTGAGCCGCCACAAATGAAACAACAGGAGCTGGGCTCGGCCGACGGCAAACGCCGGAATCACAAGGGAGCCCCCTCGCCGGATGGTGCGCTGGATGATGCCGGCCAGCGTGTCCGGCACGCTTTGCGTGCCGTGGCTGCGATTGCCGTAGGTCGATTCGACAATCAGATGATCCGCCTGCGTCACGGACGCGGGCGGCGGCATCAGCGGGTCGTCATAGCGGCCCAGGTCGCCGGAAAAAACCAGTCGTCCACCCGGGTAATCGAGTTCGACGATGGCGGCGCCCAGGATGTGGCCGGCGCGCGAGAACCGGACCTGCATTCCCCCCGGAAGCGGCGTCGGCGCATCGAACGGGACCGGGCGGAGCGCGGCGATCGCTCTGCGCGCGTCGGCTACCGTGTACAGCGGCAGCGCGGGACGATGGCGCGACAGGCCGTGGCGGTTCAGGTAATCGGCATCGGCTTCCTGCAAGTGGGCGCTATCCAGCAAAAGCAATTCGCACAGGTCGCGCGTCGCTTCGGAGCAATAGATCGGGCCGGCGAAACCCTCCCGCACGAGCCTGGGCAGATACCCCGAATGGTCCAGGTGCGCGTGCGACAGCAGCACGGCTTCGATTTTCGAGGGCGCCACGGGAAACGGCGCCCAGTTGAGCAGCCGTAGCGGCTTGAGTCCCTGGAACAACCCGCAATCCATCAGGATCAGCCGCCCGGACGCATCCAGCAGATGACGCGAGCCGGTCACGGTGCCGGCGGCCCCGCAAAAGTGTATGCGCAGCTTCTGTGTCATGGATCGACTCCTGACTGTCTGACCAAGTTTTCGCTAATAAGCAGCATTGATGTGGCAGGCCCATCCTTGCTTGACCAATATCAAGATAACCGCCGGGCGCGAGATCAACATAGGACCGACAAGCCAACAGGCGTGGGGCGTGCCCCCGCCACCCAGGAGAAATGCCATGAAAGCGCGCGACCTCATGACCGCGACCCCATACTGCGTATCCCCGCGTACCCCGGTTTCGCAGATTATGCGTGCCATGCTGGATCGAGACATTAGCGCCGTGATGGTGACGGGCGACGACGGCGCGTTGATCGGTGTGGTCAGCGAAGGCGATCTGGTGCGGCGCCAGGACAGCGCGCATCAGAGAAAGGTGAACCACTGGCTATCGCTCCTGGCAGAAGGCGAGGCACTGAATCTGGAATTTCTGCACAGCCTTCAACTGGGCGAGCAGACGGCATCGGCCGTGATGAGCAGCCCTGCCATCACGGTGGATGAGTCCGCCGACCTGTCCGAAATTGCAGATGTGCTGCTCAAGCGCGGGATCAAGCGGGTTCCCGTGGTCCGGCAGGGAAAACTGGTCGGCGTGGTCAGCCGCCGGGACATTCTTCAGGCGCTGCTGGCCCAGGAAGTCTGAGGCCGTCGTTGCGGCCAGGAGTGAACGCCATGCGGATCGGCATCGTCTTTTATTCACGCACCGGCACAGGACGCACCGTGGCCGAGCGGCTGGCATCGATCACGGGATGGGAGGTCCACGAAGTGCGGGACGCATCGCCACGCATCGGTCTTGCCGGCGACCTTCGCTGCGTCACCGATTGCCTCTTCAAGCGCCAACCCGAGATTCGCTATGCCGGCCCTGCCCTGGACCAGTTCGACCACGTGATCCTGATCGCGCCAGTCTGGCTGCGATCGCTCGCGGCCCCCATGCGCTCGTTCCTGATGACGCAGGGGCGGCTGATCAAGACCTACTCCGTCATTTGCGTGATGTCGGGCTATGGCGGATTCCGGGCTGTCGATGACATCGCCGCCGTCGTGGGCGCAAAGCCCCGCGGCATTCTTCTGCTCAAGCAGTACGACGTGCTGGCCGAAGAGTGCGACGCGTCCCTTTGCCGGTTCAAGGAAAGGACGCTCGCGGCCTGGGAATCGGACGGGAGCGACTCGCTGCTGTCGGCCGTTGACTAAGCGGCGCTCGGGCACCAGTCCAAGCCCCGCTGACCAGATCCGCCGCCTGCACTAGTGCACGTGGCGGTAGCCCACGCGCGACGCTCGCCGCTTGCGGAATTGTGTGTTGCAATGGACAAGTTCCCCCTGGAAGGGCGATCCCGGCACCCACATATCCAGCAATGAAGCTCTCCTCTGGCGCGCCTCCGCTGCTCGATATCATCCAGTCCGCCACAGAACCGATCATCACGATCGACGCGTTGCAACACATCGTGATGTTCAACGCTGCGGCGGAACGCGTGTTCATGCTTTCCGCCGACCAGGCCATCGGCGCCAGCGTGGACATCCTGATCCCGCTGCGCTTTCGAGCCGTTCATGCCAAGCATGTCGGCCGCTTCATGACCACCGGAATTTCCGATCGCCAGATGGGCCTGGGCGCGCCGCTATGGGGCCTTCGGTCCAACGGCGAAGAGTTTCCGATGGAGGCTTCGATATCGCAAACCTGCACCAGCGCCGGCGTGTACCTGTCGATCTTTCTGCGCGACATCACGGAGCGCCAGCGTATCGACCAGGCCTTGAGAGCGTCCCGGGACGAGCTGACCCGCCTGTCCAATGCCCTGCTTCACGTGCGCGAGCAGGAAAAGAAGCACATTGCGCGCGAGCTCCATGACGACCTGGGCCAAAGCCTGACGGCGCTGACGATGGAGCTGTCCCAACTTGAACCGATTCTGGCGTCCGACAACGTCGAGGCACGCGAGCGCGTGCGGTCCATGCGGCAGCTCATCAAGGCCACGTTCAAATCGCTGCGCCGCATCGCCTCTGACCTGCGGCCCGTCATGCTCGACGACCTTGGACTGGCAGCGGCGGTCGAATGGCTGGTGGCCAATTTCGTTTCGCGCTATGGCGTGGATACGGAATCGGACATCCGGATCGGCCCCGCCGAACCGGCAAAGCAGGTCGCCACCACCCTGTTCCGCGTCGTGCAGGAGGCGCTGACCAATATCGCCAAGCATGCGCAGGCCAGCGCCGTCCATGTGCGTCTTGTCTGTGACGACTCGCATTGCGCGCTGACCGTGTCCGACAACGGCGTTGGCGCCACACCGGAGAGTCTGGCCAAGAAGTTGCCCCTTTCGCTTGGCCTGCAGGGCATTCGCGAACGGGTCCGCCTGCTGGGCGGCGATGTTTCCGTTCATACCCGCAGGAAAGGCGGGTTTCGCCTGGAGGTGCGCATCCCGGTCCGCCCACCCGACTCGCAATGGGAGGCGACATGATCAACGTCATGCTTGCCGACGACCATACATTGCTGCGCGAAGGCCTGAGGCGGCTGCTCGAGCAGGCCGCAGATATCCGCGTCGGCGGCGAAGCCGGCAACGGCAACGAAGCGCTGAACCTTCTGGCCGAGGGGCAATGGGATCTTCTGGTGCTGGACATGTCGATGCCCGGGCGCGACGGCGTCGATCTGATCCGGCACATCAAAAACTCCCACCCGGACGTGCCCATCCTGGTGCTCACGATGCACGGCGAGCAGCAGTACGCCGTCCAGGCGATCAAGGCGGGTGCGGCGGGCTACCTGACCAAGGACAGCGCCAGCGAAGAGCTGGTGCAGGCGGTGCGCAAGGTGGCCGGTGGCGGGCGGTATCTGAGCCAGTCGCTGGCTGAAAGCATTGCATTTGACCGGTACGGGCATGCGGAATCGCTGCCCCACGCGCTCCTTTCCGATCGGGAATTGTCGGTTTTCCGCCATCTGGCGTCGGGCATGAACAATTCGGACATCGCGCAACTGCTGTTCGTGAGCGTCAAGACGGTCAGCACGTATAAAAGCCGGATACTGCTCAAGCTGCACTTGCGCAACCAGTCGGATCTGGTCCGTTACGCGATACGGCACCGGCTCGTCGACGATGACGACGCCCCTTCTCGCTAAGCACGCTGTAGGAATTTGCCTACATCTGTAGGCGTCGTCGGCCAAAACGTGGCGATCTGCGCTGATAGCGCACGGCAGCGCGGCATCCGATACTAGCCCCCAAAGCGATACCGACAAGGCGATACGGACAAGGCGATCGGCCTGCTGCCGCGTCACCGCCACATGCCCCCGAGGAGCCGCGGCCATGGACTCACCCATCGTTGTCACAAACTACACGGACAGTGCGCCAGGCGTGTCCGCCGATTGCGACCGTTGCGCCCTGGCCCGGATCTGCCGCGCAGGATCTGACGCGGCCAGGCCCCCCCTGAGCGACACGGTTCGCTGCCGGCGGCTGATTCACCGCGGCGAATCTGTCTACCGCGCGGGAGACGCGTTGCAGAACCTATATGTGCTGCGGTCAGGGTCGGTAAAGCTGCGCGCGACCAACCGGGCCGGCCTCGAGCAGATCATGGGCTTTCCGTCGGCGGGCGCGTTGCTGGGCCTGGATGCCATCGAGAGCGGCACCCATCGCTGCGATGCCATCGCGCTGGAGGATTCGCTCGTCTGCGTACTGCCTTTCTCGGACATCATGGGCAGATGCCGGAATGATTTCTCGTGCGCGCAGCAGTTCCACCGCTTGATCGCTCACGATATCGATCAGTACCGGCGGCTGTTGCTGACCCTGGGGTGCATGAAGACCGAGCAGCGGGTCGCCGATTTCCTGGTGGGAATGTCGGACCAGATGTCGGCCAATGGCTACTCTCCCCTCGCCTTCACCTTGAAGATGACGCGCGAGGACATCGCCAATCATCTGGGCATGAAAGTCGAGACGGTCTGCCGCGTGCTGGGCCGCCTGCAGGAGGCGTCGCTGGTCAACGTATCCCGGCGACAGCTCCAGATCCGCGACGTCGATGCGCTGCGGCAGATGAGCAGCGGGTAGGCGTGCCTGCGCCTTGCAGGATGTCGTTCGGAACTTGAGTTTGGTCAACATCCCGGTCGCGGGCAGGCCTATTCTGGCTGGAGCAAGCCGGTCGGCCGCCGAAGTGCCGCGTCGAGCGGTTACGCCTGACCTGGAGGATGACCTTATGCAACCCGACTATGAACCCTACGTGGCGCTATACAAATACGGAATTCATTCTGCGCTGGCCGCGGCCACCGGTTATTTCGAATTCGCGCGGCAACTGCGCTCGCTGCAGCTCAAGACCGACAAGGAAATGCTGGCATTCGCCCAGGAAGCCAATGCCCAGGTCAACGCTGCGACGTCTCTGACCGCCATGTGCGCCCTGCACCAAAAATTGATGACGGATCTGATGGGCCGCGAGTTCAGTTATCTGAAGGAAATGGAGAAGATCGCGCGCGAGACGTCCACCATGACCGCCGCAGCCCTGCGTGAGAGCAAGAATCCCTGGCAAGAAAGAATGTCGCAGATCGCGGAAAGCACGGCCAAATTCCTGGCCGACGGCAACGCCGTGGCCGCAATGACACGCGCCAGCCAATGACGCATGTGAGGGTCGCGAAGGCGCATCCGGCCGCGGAACCCGTTACCGACCCGTCGGCATCGGCGCCGCCTGGCGCGGACAACGCGCTGGCGGCGCTGGACTATTTCAGAGCGGCGCTCATCGCGCAGCTGACGGGCGGCATTTCACCAAGCGCCCTTGCGCTCGCGATGGCCGACTGGCTGATCCACCTGGGGGCCGCGCCTGGCAAGCAGATCGGATTGGCGCTGCAGGCGGGAAACGCCATCCAGGCGCTCAGCGCGCATGCCGCGATGGCCCTGGCGGGCCGCCCTCACGTCTGTCCCGAAGCTGCCCTTGACCGCAGGTGCGCCGCGCCGGCCTGGCGGGCTGAACCCTTCCAATATTGGCAGCATTGCTTT
This sequence comes from Achromobacter sp. Root170, assembly GCF_001428165.1. Taxonomy (NCBI): domain Bacteria; kingdom Pseudomonadati; phylum Pseudomonadota; class Betaproteobacteria; order Burkholderiales; family Alcaligenaceae; genus Achromobacter; species Achromobacter sp. Root170. The sequence goes on along the minus strand of NZ_LMHN01000001.1, from coordinate 1,071,184 downwards.
TCCGAAGCGCGCAAGTGGTGGGCCGAGGCCACGACCCATGTGCCGGGAGTCTCCGCCCATCACGCCGACGTCGTTTCCTTCTGCGCAAGCCAATGGTGCGACGTCTTTGCGCCGGCCAACTTTCCCTGGTCCAACCCCGAAGTGATTGAGCGTACGGTGACCGACAAGGGCCTGAACCTGGTTCAAGGGATGGGACATCTGGCAGAGGACGTGCGGCACAGGCTGTTGGGCCTGCCGGAGCCCGGCCTGGAACGGTTCGAGGTGGGCGTCAACGTGGCGGTGACCCCCGGCACGGTGGTGTACCGCAATCACTTGATCGAACTGATCCAGTACGCGCCCTCCACGCCTCAGGTCCGTCCGGAGCCCATTTTGATCACGCCGGCGTGGATCATGAAGTACTACGTGCTGGATCTGTCGCCCGAAAATTCCCTGATCCGCTACCTGGTGGCGCAAGGGTTCACGGTGTTCTGCATCTCATGGCGCAATGTCGATGCGCGCGACCGCGACCTCTGCCTGGACGACTACCGCCGCCTGGGCTTCATGGCGGCAATGGCGGCGGTCAATCGATGCGTGCCCGGCCAGCGCGTGCATGCCGTGGGGTACTGCCTGGGCGGCACGCTGCTGGCCATCGCGGCCGCGACCATGGCAGGCGACGCGGACGACCGCCTTGCCACGATCTCCCTGCTGGCGGCGCAGACCGACTTCACCGAGCCCGGTGGCCTGGGCTTGTACATCGACGCGAGCGAGGTGCATATGCTGGAAAGCGTCATGTGGGCGCAAGGCTACCTGTCCGCCGGGCAAATGGCTGCGGCCTTCCAGTCCTTGCGGCCCATCGAGGATGTCGCCAGCCGAGCGGTGCAGACCTATTTTCTGGGTCAGCGCATCCTTCCGAACGACCTCGTCGCCTGGAATGCGGATTCGACGCGCATGCCGTACCGGATGCATGCGGAGTATCTGCGCAAAATGTTTCTGAACAACGAACTGGCGGCCGGACGATTCGAGGTGAACGGCCGCACGATTGCCTTGCGCAACATCCGCACGCCCATCTTTGCGCTGGGTGCGGTCAACGATCACATCGCGCCCTGGCGTTCCGTATTCAAGATCCATTACCTGACGGACGCGGACATACGCTACGTCTTGACCAGCGGCGGCCATAATGCCGGCGTCGTGAGCGAGCCGGGGCATCCGGGCCGCTGGCACCGGCTTTCCGCAGGGCCGAAGGATGATCTGCGCGCGGGTCCGGACGAATGGCTGGCCACGACCATGCAATGCGGGGGGTCGTGGTGGCCGACGTGGACCGAGTGGCTGGCGCATCGCTCAGGGCCCTTGCGGCCCGCACGGTCCGGCGTTGCCGGGCGGCGGCCCGACGACGATCCTGGCGCGCCGATGGCCGCGCCGGGCAGCTACGTCATGCAGAAATGACGCGTCTCAAGGCCACGGTTGCGCGTAGATCCGTTTCCACTCCTTCTCCATGTCCACGACCGTCCAGCCTCTGGCGGGCGCCTCGTCCAGCGCCTTGTCGAGCCGGCCCACGCTGGAGTGCCGGTCGTAGGCCCACTCGCGCTTGGCGTCGGTGTGGTGCACGATGCCTCCGAAGCGTCTGCCTGGCCCGGTCGTCGTCCACTGCAGCATCTGCAAGTCGCCGTCGGAATTGCCGAACGCCATGATCGGACGCTTGCCGATGTGGCGCTGGATCGCCACGGGCTTGCCCGGGCCGTCGTTGTTGAAGTCCAGCTTAGGCAGCCGCATGAGTTCGAATCCACTGCCGTTCGTCACGAATTCGCTGCCAAACAGGGTGCCAATCACCTGCTCGGGCGGGATGCCGTAGGCCTGCGCGGTCCAGGCGCGCATGAACTCCGTTTCCCCGCCCGACACAATGTAGGTCGTGAAACCGTTGGCGCGCAGGTAGTCCAGCAGTTCGCGCATCGGCGCGTACGTCATGCTGTCGTAGGGCAGCTTGGTGCGCGGGTGGCGGGCGGTGTCCAGCCACTGGTCCACGCGCTGCGTGTACTGGCCCACCGGCATGCCGGTGTTGGTTGCCAGCAAGATCTCCATCATGCCGTGCACGCCCGATCGGGCCACGGCCTCGTGGTCGCCCTGCAGCACCGCCATGAAAGGCTGGCGGGTATACCAGTCCGGATGTGACGGCGCCAGCGCATGCACTTCATCCATCGAGAACATGACCTGGAAGTAGATGGGCTTCTCGCTCCACAGCGTGCCGTCGTTGTCGAACACCGCGATGCGGTCCTCGGCGGGCACGAATTCCGGGCTGGCCGGGTCGGTGACCGCCTTCACGAACGCCACGATCGCCGTGCGGGAGGGGCCATCGGTCCAGGACGACAACCCGGCTTGGCTCTCGCGGCCGGATGACGCGCACCCGGCCAGCAGGAAAAGAACCCACAGCCAGATCCAGGCCAGCCGCCGCGCATATTGGTGTTCGAATGAAGCGTGCATGATCTTCCCCCTGGAATGCGCGCAACGCGCGCGGGCCCTGCCAGACCGGCGGCAACTGCCTGCCCTGCCCGCTTCCTGCCTGGCGCACAATCAACGGCTGGCGATGCTGCCCTGCGCTGCCTGCGCCATCTTCCATTGCTGCGGCGTCATGACGGTCCGGAACCCGATGTGGGACATGGGATTGAGCGGGTCCGTGCCGCGCCGTGCGCTGGCGCGGTAGCTGATGCAATAGGTATCGCTGCACAGGAAGGACCCGCCCCGGGTCACCCGCTTGGGCGCCGATGCCGGCATGCCGGGTTCGTCAGGGTCGAAGCTGCTCGCCGGCCCGGCGGGGTCTTGCGGCGGCTGGCGATATTGCGCCTGAATCCTGAAAGCGTCCGCGCGGTACCAGTCCGACGTCCATTGCCAGACGTTCCCGGCCATGTCGTACAAGCCATAGCCATTGGGCGAAAAACTGCCCACGGGCGTGGTGCCGACCTGCACTTTTTCATCTTTCACGACCGGAAACGGTTGCGCCTGGCGCGTGTCCCAGATGTTTGCCATGGCCCGGCCTTGCGGCGACAGCTCGTTGCCCCACGTGTAGGTCGCCTGCGCGAGGCCGCCGCGCGCGGCGAACTCCCATTCGGCTTCGGTCGCAAGCCGCTTGCCCGCCCACTTGGCGTAGGCCTGCGCATCTTCATAAGACACCTGCACCACCGGATGGTCGTCCTTGCCGGCGATGGTGCTGTGCGGCCCCTCGGGATGCCGCCAATTCGCGCCGGGAACAAAACGCCACCAGCGCGAGTAGTCCCGCAGCGACACCTCGGTCTGCGTGCCGACGAACACCATGGCGCCCGCCTGCAACGCACTGTCGTCCGGGCGTGGCGTCCCCGCGGGAAGCTGGACGCGCAGGTCTTCCCAGCGCGGCTTTTTCTCGGCGGTCGTGACATAGCCGGTCGCCTCGACAAAGCGGCGGAATTGCGCGTTGGTGACATCATGAACGTCCATCCAGAACCCGCTCACGCGCACCTTGTGCGCCGGCCGCTCGTTCGGTTGCGACATCTGATGATCGTTGCCCATCAGGAACTCATGGCCGGGGATCCACGCCATTCCTGCCGGGCCTTGCTTGCCGTCTCCCAGCTTGACGACGGGAACGTCCTTCGCGGGCGCGGAGACCGCGACATAGGCGCCGATGACGCCTGCCGTGCAAAGGATGGCTGCCACTGCAATTCCAATACTGGCTCGTCTTTTCATGCGCTTTCTCCGTCAGGCGCGCATAGCCGGCACCAGGCCGCCGTGCGTGCCGCCACCTACAGCGCTGCGGCCCGCGCGGCAAGCGCGCGGTTGCCTGCGCTGCCGGGCTTGAGGGCCATGCGTTCGGCAGTCAGCACCTTGGCCAGAGAGCGCGCGCCGTCGCGCAACGCCGCTTCCACCAATGTCAGCGCCAGCACGTCGCGCTGCGCGTGGCTGCCGCCGAATCGATGCGCAACAAGACGCACGTCCCGCAGCAGGTTGACGGCAAGCGCGTAATCTTGCCGGGCGAACGCGGCCAGCGCGTGCGCCACGGGCAATCCCACATCCCGGGTCATCATCGCGTTCGTGCCCGTGCCGTCCGCCGCCGTTTCCATCGACTCGATGAGCGCCTGGGCGGCAGCGCCGTCACCCGCGCCCAGATACGCCATCAGCGCATGCACGTCATTGAAGGCGTAGAACCCGGCGCCGCCACGCGTCTGCCAGACATCGGCAAGTTGGCGCCATCGCGAGCCGGCATCCACGCCTCTCAAATGCAGACGCCACAGCATGGCGGAGGCGTCGATCAGATCCAGCACCTGGCCCGTGGAAGCTTCGCGCAGCCTGCTGTCGTACAACGCCAGCACGTCGCCAATCTCGTCGCGATCCAGCTGAAACAGAGCCAGATGCCACCAGTTGTGGATGGCCAGCATGTTGTCCTCGGACCAGTCGCCCCGTCTTCCGTTCAGCCAGGCGATACCCTCGTCGATCCGGCCCTGCATTTCCAGGACGTGAGCGACGGCGTGCACGGCCCAGGGATCGCGCGGGTTGAGCTCCAGCGCACGGCGCCCTTGCGCCTCGGCTGGCCCGTACAGGTTCGTCTCTTCCAAGCCGAACGCGTGCATGCCCAAGACGTAGCCGTAGTCGGGCATCGAGCGGTCCCAGGCGGGCAGGATGCCGGCGACGCGGTCGCGCAGCATGGTCGAGCGGCCGAGCAGGAAATCGCCAATGTGGCCAACCTGCAGCGCCAGCGTGTCGTGCGGATAGTCAGCAAGGATGTCGGCATAGCGCCGCAAGGATCGGGAGAATTCCCCGTCGAGCCAGGCGCGGGCCGCGGCGGCGTGGCGGCGTTCGCGATCGTTGGCAATGTCGTAGAGCGCTTCGGCGGCTTGCACGCTTTCGCGCAGCAGCGGTTCGACGCATTTGTCGCTGGCGGTGATCATCATTCCCGCGCGCAGCAGATGGCCCATCACGAAAACGGGGTCATCGGCCAAGGCCTCGTCAATGACGCCCAGCGGATCGCCGTAGTAGCCATGAAACAGGCTTTGCGCCCGCTCGTAGGCGGCCATTGATGCCGGTTCATCGCTGGAAACCGGGTTGCCCCGTACATCGCTCAGCGCCATGGTGGTCTCCCAGAGGCCGGCCCGCGACGGGCTGGGAAAATCTTCAAAAATATAAGCATGGTTGCGGCGTTCCGGCAAAACGCAGTTGCGCTAGTGCGGTTGCACCGGACGCGCGGGTCCCCGCCACCCGATGTCAGTGACTGCCGTCCGGATTGCCCATGCTTGCGCGCTGCGCGACCAGCAAGGCGTCGCTCTGGTCGATGCGTATCGTGCCGATCCGCGGAAATTCGAAGTCGACGATGATGTAGAGCGCCGCGGTCATCACCACGCCATAGATGCACTGATGCAGCAACGTTTGCCGCTTGGCGGCCGCCAGGTTCACGCCCACCAGAAACGCGCCCGTCAACGCCAGAAAGCCCAGGAACACGTACGCCGCGAGAGGTGGGTGCACCTTCTGGGCGGCGGACAGCGAGGTCGCGGCGTCGAACATGTCGTTCACGGCGGCGACGTACGACGCGGCCAGCGGCGGCGGTACGCCGTTTTTCGTCGCGGCGATCGACGCGCGCCAGATATCCTGTTGCATCGCGGACGCCTTGGCCGCGATGCCCACACGCTCCGTCAGGTCCGCGACACGGCGCTCATACCGTATCCGCTGGTCGACGTACGCGCGGAATTGTTCGCGCACGCCGGGCTGGTCGGTGGGGGCCAGCAGATCGATCCGCAGCCAGGCCGTGCCAATGGCGTTGACCTCCTGGATCACCAGATTGCGCCGCTCGGCCATGCGCTGCGCGGCGCCCGAAAAGGTAAACGCCACCAGCAGTCCCAGCAGCGCAAACACCGATGCCTCGATGGCGGCGACGCCTGCGCCACCCTGCTCTTGCAGCCTTCGGCCCAACCGCCTTCCGAAAGCGATGGCGCAAAACAGCGTCACGAAAAATGCCAAGGCCAGCCCCGCCAGCAGAAACGAGTAGTCCATATGATCCCCGCTTGTCCGGTCACCTAAATGCGCCCGCCGGCCGCACGCCCACGCGCGCCGGGACGCGACAACGATACGAGCTACCTGCCGTGCCTGGCAACGTTGTGGCGCTGGCCCAGAGTAAGCTCACTGCCCAGCTTTGGCCGCGTGGTGCGCGCGCTCCAGTCCGTGCGGATCATCGGAACGCCGCGATGCGCGCGCGGGCAAGAATTTCGTTGACACGCGCTGTTAGAGGATGAAAATTATTGCGGTTCAGCCCACCCGAAGTGCGTATCCGGGCATGAACGCTCCCCCAAGTACGTAGGCCAATGTGAACCGCACGGTTTGCAGCGTCGTGCGGTTGGTTTCACTCTCAAACAGCGGAGTTGAAAATGGCGACCAAACGAACTTTCACTTGTGGTGCCGCAGCGCTTTTCCTGGCCAGCGCGGTACTTTGCGCACCGGCTGTCGCGCAGGACCCGCGCAAACCCAACATCATCCTTCTCGTGTCGGACGACACCGGACTTGGCGATCTCGGTCCGTATGGCGGCGGCATCGGGCGCGGCATGCCGACGCCCAACATCGACCGGCTGTCGAGCGAAGGCATGACCTTCTTTTCGTTCTATGCGCAGCCCAGTTGCACCCCCGGCCGCGCGGCCATGCAGACTGGCCGCATTCCCAACCGCAGCGGCATGACGACCGTGGCGTTCCAAGGCCAGGGCGGCGGTTTGCCCGCAGCGGAGTGGACGCTGGGATCGGTGCTCAAGACCGCGGGCTACAAGACGTTCTTCACCGGCAAGTGGCACCTGGGCGAAGCCGACTATGCCCTGCCCAACGCGCAGGGATATGACGAGATGAAGTACGCCGGCCTCTATCACTTGAATGCCTACACCTACGCCGATCCCACCTGGTTTCCTGACATGCCCGCCGACGTGCGGGAAATGTTCCAGCGGGTCACCAAGGGTGCGCTGTCCGGCAACGCGGGAGAGAAAGCGCGCGAGGAATTCAAGATCAACGGCCAGTACGTCGACACGCCCATGGTGAACGGCCGTGAAGGCGTCGTCGGGATTCCGTTCTTCGACCGCTACGTGGAGAAGGCATCGCTCGACTACCTGGAGCGCAACGCGAAGTCCGAGCAGCCGTTCTTCATGAGCATCAACTTCATGAAGGTGCACCAGCCCAACATGCCGGATCCGGACTACATCCACAAGTCCCTGTCCAAGAGCAAGTACGCGGACTCGGTTGTGGAGCTGGATTCTCGCATCGGCCGCATCATGGACAAGATCCGCGAGCTGGGCTTGGACAAGAACACGCTGGTGTTCTACACGACGGACAACGGCGCCTGGCAGGATGTCTATCCCGACGCGGGCTACACGCCGCTGCGCGGCACCAAGGGCACGGTGCGAGAAGGCGGCAACCGGGTGCCGGCCATCGCCTGGATGCCGGGCAAGATCGCGGCGGGCGTCAAGGATCACAGCCTGGTGGGCGGCCTGGACCTGATGGCAACCTTTGCCGCGGTGGCGGGCGTGAAGCTGCCCACGAATGACCGCGAGGACAAGCCGATCATCTTCGACAGCTACGACATGTCGCCCGTGCTCTTCGGCACCGGAAAGTGCGATCGCAAGGCGTGGTTCTATTTCACGGAAAACGAACTGTCGCCGGGCGCCGTGCGCGTGGCCAACTACAAGGCGGTCTTCAACCTGCGCGGCGACGACGGCGCGGTGACCGGCGGACTGGCCGTGGACACGAACCTGGGCTGGAAAGGCGCAGAGTCCTACGTCGCGACGGTGCCCCAGGTATTCGATTTGTGGGCCGATCCGCAGGAGCGCTACGACATTTTCATGAGCAACGTCACCGAACGGACGTGGACGATGGTCATGATCAACGACGCCGTTGCCCCGCTGATGAAGACCTACATCGACTATCCGCCCCGCAAGATGCAGAGCGAAGGCTATACCGGTCCACTGACGCTGTCGGCCTACGAGCGGTTCCAGTACATCCGCGAAAGCCTGGCCAAGGACGGCTTCACCCTGTCATTGCCCAGCGGCAACTGACGCCCCGCGCCGCCCGCGCCGGGACGAGGGGCCGTCCAGGCAGGCGGCTTGCTGCTGACGATGGATGGGCACGGCGGCGCCACCCCGGCAAGCTGCCGCCTGCCTAAACAGGAGGCTTTATGTGGGAACCCACCGAGCGCTATCCCGATCCGGCCATTGAGGTCCTGGATCCCCGATTCCAGACGATCCGGCTCACCAACGCCGGCGTCGAGCGATTGGCGAGCGGCATCCGGTACGGCGAAGGCCCGGTGTGGTTCGGTGACGCGAGGTGCCTGGTCTGGAGCGACATCCCCAATAACCGTCTGATGCGCTGGGACGAGGAAACGGGCGCCGTATCGGTGCACCGCAAGCCCTCCGGGTACATCAACGGCAACACGCGCGACCGTCAAGGCCGGCTGGTCAGCTGCGAGCATGGCGGTCGACGCGTGGTCCGCACCGAATACGACGGCTCGCTGACCGTGCTGGCCGACCGTTTCGAGGGCAAGCGCTTGAACGCGCCGAACGACGTAGTCGTGCACAGCGATGGGTCGGTCTGGTTCTCCGACCCCCTATTCGGAATTCTCTCCAACTACGAAGGCTTTCAGGCGCAACCCGAGCTGCCGACGCATGTTTACCGCCTGGATCCGGACTCCGGCCGGCTGGACGCCGTGGTAAGCGGCATCCACAACCCCAACGGCTTGTGTTTTTCGCCGGACGAGCGCCTGCTGTATGTCGTGGACAACGGTTCGACGCCGAATCGCATCCTGGTCTACGCGGTGGGACAGGACGGGTCGCTGGACGACGGCCGCACGTTTGTCGAGGCAAGCACCGACGCGATTCCCGACGGCATACGCTGCGACACCGACGGCAATGTCTGGGCGGGCTGGGGCCCGGGCCCGGCCTTGAGCGGGGTGATGGTATTTGCGCCCGACGCCACGGCCATCGGCCGCATCGCCCTGCCCGATCGGTGCGCCAACCTTTGTTTTGGCGGGGCGCGCCGCAACCGGCTGTTCATGGTCACCGGGCAATGTCTCTTCGCGCTGTATGTGAATGCGCAGGGGGTCGGGTACTGCTGATGCCGGCCTACAGAAAGCCGATCCAGCGCCCCGCCACCAGACAACCCAGCCACAGCACCAGAGAGGCCGCCGCCTGAATGCGCAGCGCGGGCGACGGCGGACTTCCATTTGCTACGCTTGCCCAAGCCCTGCCCCGATTCACCAGCCAGGCGTTGACCACGCCTGCCGCCAGCAAGCCCATCTTGGTCAGGAATGCCGGGTTGTACAGGTAGTCGAGCGGCCGCACCGAGAACAGCAGCGCCCCCGTCAACACCGCCAATGCCAAGCCCGTTGCGGCCGTGCGCGCCAACACGGGCGCCAGGACGGCCAGCGCACCCGGCTTGAGTACTCCGAGCAGGCGCAGATCCAGCGGAACGATCGAACCGATCAGTAGACCAATGGCGCCGATATGGGCGGCGTTGATGAGCAGATAGAGAACGCCGGACCGGCGCAGCCACAGCGCTGGCGGCACGGATTGAAGCTGTTCGAGCGCAAGTCGTAGCAGGTCAGGCATCCACGGCCCGCGGTCAAGGCTTCTTGATGCGGCTGGGATAGATATCGTAGGTCTTGCCGCCAACGGTCACCTGGACCGCCTTCATGCGCTTGGCTGCGGCGTCCTGGTCTCGGTTGCCGACGGCGGTGATGGCATCGCCAGGTTTGGCGGAGCCTTCCACGAAACCGGCTTCCTTCGTCTGACTTGGATTGCCAAGCTCGACGGTCCAGACGCCATCCTTGGCCCGCACCTTGAGCGAGGGATGCGGTGGCGCGATCTGCACCTGCTCGACCGTGCCCTGCAGCGTCATCTGTTCGGATTCGGCCCACGACCAGCCGTGATGCGCCAAGGCCGATGGAGCAGCGCCGGTCATGGCGAACAGCGCCAAGGCGGCAAACAACGCGTGTCGGGAAAGCTTCATGTCGATGCTCCTGTGGTTGCGGTGGCATGCCATTCCCCGCGCCGCGACGCAGGGTTGAGCGCACGAAAAAGCAGGATAGCAGCGCGTTTCCAACGTGCGAGGAAATTTATTGAACGCGCGCGGACAAAAAAACGTGGGCCGTACTTAAGAAATTACTTTAGATATTCAACTTTAACTTCGAATTTTTCATTGGAGATATTTTCATTCAATATCAATAGCTTGAAGACTAAATATAAGATATTGCATGAATATTGAAATCTGGTGATCTCTGTTTTTGGATGACGCCCGGACCCAGGAAAACCCTGCGGAACTTTCCGCCGCCGGTCACGGTCGCTTTATGTTCAGGCAATTGTCAGCATATGCCGACATTTGCCCTGAGCATCCGTCCGCGCGTCCACCCCGGGAGAATTGCATGTCATCGCTCCGCTCGCGTTTGCCCGCGAATTTGTCCAACACTCTCACCACGCGCCCCCCGGATTTCCTGCTTGTCCCTCGCCTGCCGCTACGCGCCAATCCATGTCTGCGGCGCGCACTCCCATGAGCGCCGTCCCTGATACGGTGAACAGCCCCGCGCCCACTGGCCTGTCGGTCATGGACGCGACCATGGTCCTTGTGGGCGTGGTCATCGGCATCGGCATCTTCGGCTTTCCCCCTCTGGTCGCGCAGCACGCGCATTCGGAAGCGGTCTATATCGGCCTCTGGTGCGCGGGCGGACTTGTCATGCTGGTCGGCGCGCTTTGCTACGCGGAACTCGGCTCGGCGTATCCCGGCGCGGGTGGCGAATACCTTTATCTGACCCGCGCTTGGGGACGGCGCGTCGGGCTGATGTTCGCCTGGGCGCGATGCTCCGTCATCCAGACCGGCGCAATCGCAGTCGTGGCATTCATCTACGGGGATTACGCGCAGCGGCTTCTGCCCCTGGGATCCCTGGGCCCCGCTGTGCACGCGGCCATCTCCGTCGTCGTTCTGACGGGCCTGAACATGATCGGCACGCGTTATTCAAAACGGCTGCAATGGGTTTTCACGGTGCTGACCCTGATTGCGCTGGCCGCGGTGCTGATCGCCAGCCTGACCGCGTCGGGCGGCGAGTCTGTCGCTGCCGCGTCACCGGCCCCGCTGTCGGGCAATACCGCCGGGCTGCTCGGCATGGGGATGGTCTTCGTGCTGCTGACCTATGGCGGCTGGAACGAGGCCGCGTATCTCAGCGGCGAACTGCGCGATCCCGGGCGCAACATGAGCCGGGTGCTGCTCATCGGCACGGCGGTTGTCACCGCCGCCTACGTGCTGACCAACATCGCGCTGCTTGAGATCTTCGGACTACAGGGACTGCGGGACACGCCCGCCCTGGGTGCCGAGGTCATGCAGCTGGCCGCAGGACCCTATGCGGCGGCGCTGCTCAGCCTGACCATCTGCGCCACGGCGCTCAGCACCATCAACGGCACCATCATTACCGGCGCGCGGGTGTACTACGCGCTGGGCCGCGACGTGCCCCGGCTGCAGGCGCTGGCGGGCTGGAGCGCGCGCAACGAGACGCCTGTCAGCGCGCTAGTCGTTCAGGGCGTGATCACCCTTGCGCTGGTGGCGCTGGGCGCGTTCAGCCAGAACAGCGTGCAGACCATGGTGGCCTACACGGCGCCGGTGTTCTGGCTTTTCATGATGCTGGTCGCCGCCTCGGTCTGGCGCCTGCGCCGCCTGGACCCCGACCGCCCTCGTCCTTTTCGCGTTCCGCTCTTTCCGCTGCCGCCCTTGCTGCTGGCGCTGACCTGCGCCGGACTGGTCGTGTCCAGCGCCATGTATGCCGGCGCGGGCGCCCTGATCGGGCTGGCGGTGCTGGCGGCCGGCGCGCCACTGATGCGCCTGCTCAAGCCCGCCCAGGCCGCAAGCTGACTGGCTCTTCCCCTGTCCTCCACCGTCCAAGGAACCCTCACCATGCCACGCTCCCTCGACCATTCGAAAACCGCGTCCCAGGTATTCACCCCGCGCCTGCGCCTTGCGATGCTGGCCTCGGCGATGGCGTTCACGCTGCTGAGCGCGGGCGCCGCCATGGCGCAGACTGCCACTGCGCCCGCCAAGGCCGGCGCCCAGAAAGGCTACGTGCCCGACGTCGGCCAGGAAGGCAAGGACGTCATTTGGGTGCCTACCCCGCAGACCCTGGTGGACAAGATGCTGGACATGGCCAAGGTCACCCCCAAGGACCGGCTGATGGACCTGGGCTCGGGCGACGGCCGCACGGTCATCACGGCCGCACAGCGCGGACTAACCGCGCAAGGCATCGAATACAACCCCGACCTGGTCGAGCTGTCGCGCCAAAATGCCAAGCGCGCGGGCGTGGCCGACCGCGCCACGTTCGTGGCGCAAGACCTGTTCACCACCGATCTGTCCCAGGCGGACGTGATCACGATGTTCCTGCTCTCGACCATCAACGAGAAGCTGCGCCCTAAACTGCTGGAGCTGCCGGCCGGCACGCGCGTGGTGTCAAACACCTTCCGCATGGGCGATTGGGAGCCGGATGCCTCGGAAACCGTCACCGAGAACTGCCAGACTTATTGCACGGCGCTCCTGTGGATCGTGCCGGCCAAGGTGCAGGGCAAATGGGATCTGGGCGGGCAGACGCTGCAGCTTGACCAGCACTACCAGATGCTCTCGGGCAAGCTGGGGTCCGTGCCGATCTCCGACGCCCGGATGGACGGAAAGTCGATCACCTTCACCGCCAATGGCGTGCGCTACGCGGGCGAGGTGAACGGCCGCAGCATGAGCGGAAGCGCGGCCGGCAAGGGGGAATGGCAGGCCAAGCGGATCTGATCGATGCCCTTGCCGCGGGGCGCGGCTGTTCGGGTGCCGCGCCGCGTTGACCATGGCTGCCGTCATGCAATAGCATCTGTTGCATGAGAAGAGACAGCAAGCTTTCCGGCGTATTGCACGTTCTGCTGCATATGGCCGAGCGCCCCGGTCCCATGACCTCCGATGACCTGGGCCGCGTCATGCAGACCAATCCTGTCGTCATCCGCCGCATCATGGGCGGCCTGCGGCAACAGGGCCTGGTCCGGTCCGAAAAAGGTCATGGCGGCGGATGGACGATTTCGTGCGATTTCAAAGCGGTCACGCTGCGCGATATCTACGAAGCGCTGGGCGCGCCCGAGATCTTCGCCATGGGCAACCGCAGCGAATCGCCCGGATGCTTGGTCGAAGAGGCGGTCAATGCGTCGCTGGACGACGTGTTCGAACAGGCCCAGCAACTGCTTCTGGACCGGCTCGGCAAGGTCACGCTGGCCGAACTGAGCCGGGATTTTCACGCGCGCATGGTCGAGCGCGGTCAGGCGTACGACCCGCACGCCGTTCACGAGGTTTGAGCCGCCCTATTCCCACGGCTGGCGCCACGCCATCAATGAGGCCTCGACGTGTTCGATTTCGGCCTGTGACATGCCAGCTTCTTCGTAGAAACGCCTGCGCTCGCCCACCACGTCCCGCACGCGGTCGATGATCGACCTGGCGGCTCCTTCCGACCGGAGTCCGAAACGCCGGTACTCGGTCAGGCAATTGGCAAACGTGCTGTCGCGGCCGGCGGAGCCGATGTGAAGGTAGTGCCGCGCCGAACCTTCCTGGGTCACCACATCAAAAAGCGGCGACAGCCGGTAGGTGCGCGCATCTTCGTCTTTCAGAAATCCGACATTCTTCAGATGGTCGTCGGTGTTGTGGACCGCGACGTTCAGGATCATGCGCGCGTATAGTTCGAGCAGATCCTGCACGGGATTGGACGAGATACGGCGCGCCACGTCGGCCAGGCGCGCGTAGGAATACGTGGCCTTGCCGCGCGGGCCGTCGAGCTCGCGTTTGCCGATATTCACCGACGGGCTGATGAGCGATGCGCCGCTGAGGAAATGCCGCCGCGCGATGACCGGGTCCGCGCCCTGCCTGACCGGCAGCAGCTCGCGATCGAATCGGTGCGTCAGCAGCACGGCGCCCAGATGCGTTTGCGCCAGGCGGATCTGCGGCACGTTCAGGCCGATGGCCTTGGCCATCTGCAGGTTCGCGTATTCCACCCGCTGGCGGTCGTAGGATTCGCCCTTGCGCGGAAACTTGGCAATCCACATTTCGCCCGCCTCGTCCCGCACGATCGTCTTGGGCCGCGCCCCGCCGATATCCCATGAGCTGCCCAGGATGTCGCGATACAGCCCCTTGGGCTTGATGCCCTGGTCGATGTCGGTCAGCAGGTCGGCCAACGAATCCAACTGGCTGACTTCGGGCAGCCGATAGGTCTTGCGCATGTTGGGCGTCAATTGCCGGGCGCTGAAAAAAAGCGCCCCCACGCCCATGCCCCGCCCCTTGAGCAGCACTTCGTTCTCTGTCACGCGGGCGCCCGCGTTGTCCACGCGCATTACGTTGCGGCCCCAGGCATCCGGCGCGGCGTCGAAAATCGCGCCCAGCGTCTGGTACCGGCTTTCGGTCCGGAAGGTGGTGGCGGAGTCGGTTAGCGGCAGATTGAGCGGATCCAGCGAAAACGCCCGTGGATCGTTCACGTAGGACTGCACGTAGGTGAATTCGGCGAAGAAGTGATTCTCGTCGCTGTCATCCAGGGTCAGAACGCCAGCCAGCACGGCCTCGCCCCGGATGTCCACATAGACGAAAAGCTCGCTTTCGACGGTTTTGGTTTTCTTGGCAGGCACGATGTTGACCACCGCGTTACAGGCTGGACGGATCGGCGCGATGCGAATGCTGCGCCTTGCCGCTGCCCCGAGCGGGACGGCGCATGGCGTCAAGCCGTTTGCCCACGCCATCGAGGTCCGGGTCGCCCAATGCGAACACCTGGTCGCCAAAGCCGTACAGCAACAACGCTTCAACGGCGAGCGCCAGGGAAACGCCGCCATCGCCGCGTTCCAGCCGGTTGATGGTGGCGCGCGACACGCCCATGCGGCTGGCCAGCATGGCCTCGGTTTCATTGCGGCGAAGGCGCGCGGTGCGGATGTGCGCGCCCAGGCGAGCCAAAGCCTCGGCGGCCTCGAAACTGGGTCCGATTTTCTTTTTCATGCCGCAATAATAGCGCCATGATTGACTTTATGCACTATTAATGAGGCAATCCGTGGCCAATTCGTGACCAATTAATGGCGCATAAATATGACTTATGCGCCATTAATGAGGCATTTCAGCGCTTTAGCCAGCGGCTGCACGGATCACTGCCTGATCCAGCCGCAACCCTGCCCGCGCGGTGTCCAACGTGACGCGCGCCCCGAGCGGCAGGGTCAGGTTCGGATCGCCGTGTCCACTGGGCCAGCCAGCCAGCACCGGAATGCCTCGAGCGCCGAACTGTTCGAGTATCAGCGGATACAGCAGGCTCTGCGCCTGCGCGTCGTCCAGGTTCGTCCCGATGATGCGGGTGAAATTGCCCACGATCACACCTTGGACGCCGTCGAACTTGCCTGCGGCCGCCAGTTGGCTCAAGAGCCGGTCCACGCGCGGCAGCGCCTCGTTGACGTCTTCAAAAAACAGAATCGAATCGCGCGTGTCGATCTCGTGCCGGGAACCGATTAGCGCGGCAATAAGCGCCAGGTTGCCGCCCACCAGCCGCCCGCTTGCGGTGCCAGCCACCAGTTCCATGGCCCGGCCGTCCGGGGGCGGCTGGATCCACGCGCCTTCCCCGATCTGGCCGCTCAGCATCGCCAGCAGATGCGACTCGGTGGGTTCGCCCTTGCCTGCCACCAGATCCTGCGCCAGCATCGGCCCATGAAACGTGACAAAACCGGCGTGGCGCTGCATGGCCAGATGCAAGGCCGTGATGTCGCTGTAACCGATGAAGGGCTTGGGGTGTTGGCGCAGCAGCCCGTAATCGAGCCTGTCCAGCAAGCGCCATGAGCCAAAACCGCCTTGCAGACACCACACCGCGCCGATGTCCGGCGCGGCGAACGCCGCGTGCAGGTCATCCAGGCGCTGTACGTCGGTGCCCGCCAGGTATTCATACGGAGCGTCGAGCCGGGTGCGCGACGCCGGCATGATCACCGGAAAATAACCCCGGTCTTCGAGCCATTGCGCGGCAAGGTCGCTGGCGTTGGGCGCGGCGGATGCGGGCGCCACGATGGCGACCTTCGCACCCGGCCGCAACTCCGGCACGGGTGCTGCCGAGGGTTTCGCGTGCGACGGCGGCGGCGCGGGGGGGCGGTTCAGAGCACCCGGCGAGGACGTTTTCCGGCCGCCGGCGCAGCCCGCCAGGCCAAGCCCCGACAGGCACAGGGCGCCAGCATTGAACAGCATCCGCCGGCGTCTGACGTCCGGCAGACCGGCATCCTGGTGCGACCCGGATACCGGACTGGGCCGGTTCAGGAGATTGGCGAACGGGGGGCTGGTCGGTCCGCGCATCAGAATCGCTCGTACTCCAGCCGGTAGCGCCATTGCCCGGCCGCAAGGCCTGCCATCGGCAAGCGCCCGATCCGCAGCCGCCGCAGGGCCAGCAGGCGCAGGCCTGCCGCTTCGCACACCGCTTCAATAAACCCGGGCATCGGCGACTTCAGCGCAAAGCGCAGATGGGTTTCGTTTTGCCAGCTCACCTTCATCGGGGTGGCCGGGCGGCCCTCATAGGCCATGCCGCGCTGCATGCGGACCAGATCGGCCTCGCTGAGCTGGCCTTCGACCTGGGCGACGTACTCCTGCTCGACGTGTCGGCCTTCGTCAACCAGCTTGCGCGCCACCGCGAACTCCTGCGTGTACACGACCAGACCGCTTGCCGCGCGCTCAAGCGGCGTCACCAGCTTGAGTCCATTGAACATGCGCTTCAAGTAACGCTGCCCGGAACGGTCGCCGGGCATCAGGTTCTCGGGCAGGATCAGGTCGCGTGCCGAACCGGGCTGGTCGTCAGCGTACATGCCCGCTGGCTTGTGGATCAGGATGGTGACCGGACGGCCCTCTTCGAGCTTGGCGCCGGGCAGCAGGCTGACCGTCTGCGAGGCCGTGACCCGCAAACCGGGCTCTTCCTGCACCTTGCCGTTGACCGTGACCCAGCCTCCTTCGATGTAGCGCTCGGCATCTGCGCGTGAACACGGCAGCTCCGTGGCCAGCCGCTTGGCCAGCCGCTCGGAGTTCGCGGCAGCGGGGGCTTGGGCGGGACGCTGGCCACGCGATGGCCTCGCGCTGGCTTGAGGCGCGCGATCTTGAGGCGCGCGATCCGGTCGGCTGCCTTGCCGGCTATCCGCGCCGCCGGTGCCGGGCTTTGCGGCGCGGCGCTTCATCCCTGGCTCGACCGGCAGTTGCGCCCGGCCGGTCCCGCCGCTTGGGGCAGAACGAGCCGGCTTGGCCGGCGGGCTGGCGCGGCCGGTTGTGCCGCTTTGGGCAGGACGGGCCGGTGCGTTGCTTGCAGAACGCGCTGGCCGCGTCGACGCCGCCGGACGGGCGGGCCGATCGGCGGCGCGTTTCACGCCGGATTTGGCCTCGCTGGGGCTTGTGGCGGAAGGCTCGCGGCGGGGTGTTCCCGCCGCAGGGGCGGACGGCCCGGACCTGGGCGGACGAGCACTGCGGGTTCCCGTGGCGCGCTTGGCCGGACGGGACGACAGGCTGAGCGTGCCGGGCTTGGTGGGACGCAAGGTGCTGCTCATCGTCCCTCCTCCTGGCACAGCGAATTGAAGCGGTAAAGGAATGGGTCAGAAGCGCCTTTGGGCGCCGCGATCAGAAGCTTGGTCATCGGTATTGCCGGGTATTGCGAAAAGCGGGCCACATGGCCCGCACCTTGAGACGGATGTTACGCCCTTTTCTGCCCAAGTCCCTCGGGCGGCTCCGGCTCCAAGTCTGGCGCCTGCGCACCGGCCTGCACGGGCGGCGGCACCTCGTCGATCCAGGCCTTCAACAGCGTCGACGTCACCGCCAGGATGACCGGGCCAATGAACAACCCGACAATGCCGAAGGCGAACATGCCCCCCAGCACGCCGGACAGGATTAGCAGCATCGACAGATTCACGCCGCGCTTGATGAGCAGCGGCCGCAGCAGGTTGTCCAAGGTGCCCACCACGATGGCCCAGACCAGCAGCACGGCGGCAGCCAGCTTCATGTCGTTCTGGAACAGCCAGGCGACGCCGCCCAGCATGGGCAGGAAAGGTCCCAGTTGGGCCAGGCACAGCATCACCATGAGGGCAGTCAGGATCCCCGCCGCCGGCACCCCGGCAATCCACAGGCCAATGCCGCCCAGCGCCGATTGCACCACCGCCGTGACCACGATGCCCAGCGCCACCGCGCGGATCGCGGACGCGGCCAGCTTGATCGCCGCCACGCCACGCGGGCCGGCCAGCCGGTTGGAAAACCGCAGCGCAAAGTCCGCTGCGGCGTCGCCCTTGCTGTACAGAATGCCGGCGATGATCACCGTGATCAGCATGTGCATCACGAACACGCCGACGATCGCCGCATGGCCCAGCAACCAGTGCGCCGCGGTGGTCAGGTAGGGTTCGATGCGCGCCAGCAAGCCGCCGGCGCCGGCGTCGGAAAGCGCCTGCCATTCCTGGGCGATCCGTGGGCCCGCCAGCGGTATGCCGCGTACCCACGACGGAGGCGCCAGCAACGCATAATCGGGCAGGCGCTTGACCGCCGCCATGATGGTGCCGCCGTGCAGCGCCAGCGTCGAGATCGCCTGGTACAACGGCAGCACGATCACGAACAGCAGGATGAGAAGCATCGCCACCGTTGCCAGCCAGCGCCGGCCGCCGCAATGCCGCTGGATCGAGAGCAGCACCGGCCAGGTGGCGACCACGATGGTCGTGGCCCAGATGAGGCCCGGCAGGAAGGGCCTAAGGACGTACAGGCTGCCGATCATCAAAGCCAGCAGCATGACGATGACGAGCAGGATGCGGGCTATGTCGACGGACTGGCGTGGTATCACCCGAACCTCCTGGCGAGGCTGCCGCCCCGGTTGCGGTGGATGAGGACCGGCGGCGCCCATCCGTGCCAGCCAACGCGCTGAATCGAATGTATTCGAAAACGCGCAGAATCTGAATGGAAACGTGGGTAGACGCTACGAGGCGCCTAGCAACGCGCGAAACCGGCTGCGGATTGCGCCGGCGTATGCCCAGCACCAGACCGCGAGGGCCAGCATCGCCACCGTGAAATAGGCGCGTGCGCCCTCGGGCACGGGATTCAGTTGCGACAGCGTGGGGAATGGCTCGAAGCCGATGAAGTCGGTGGCGGCCAGGGTGCTGAAGATAAGCGCCAGCACGGATCCGGTAAACCGGGGGCGCTCTCCCCGTGTGTCGGGAGCGGCAAGAAAGCACCAATGAATCCAGCGCGCGAACTGGATGGCCACGGCAACCAGGGGAATGAGTAGCGCAAGCTGTAGCACCAGCAGCGCCAGAATGACTTGAGTGGGAAGCATGCGCGGATTTTATCGGATCCGGCGTGGGCTTGAGATTGGTTCCGCCGGGGCGCTTGAGCTCGAATCCGCGCGGGCTTGAGGCCCCTGCTCTACGGCGGAGTGATGGGGCGCGACTATGTCCCCAATTGGAATTCGCGCCAGTTGGAACCGGCGCTGGTCAGCCAATCCTGCACGTACTGCAGGCTGAGCGCGATGGATAGCGCCTCTCCCTGGAACAGCACGTCGGGCTGCGCGCGCAGCCAGTTGAAGTCTTCGATCCTGCGGATGTCCTGCGCCAGAACCTTCAGGCCTTGGCGGGACGCTTGCCCAAGCAGGCTGAAGAACCGCTCTTGCAGAGGACGGCGGGTGCAGATGCCTTCGGGAATGCCGACGCGCAGCCCCGTGGCGCGAAGCGTGCCGAACGATGCTTGCGCCGAGGGCAGCAAACGCACCCGCAGCGCGGGCCGCAGTTCCTGGTAACCATGAAAAAGCGTCGCGCCGTGCGCCAGGCGGTCGCTAAGGGGAACGTTGTATGTGACTTTGCCGCAGGGGTAGATCGGCAGGCTGGGATGGGATTCTTGTGGGGTTTCGCGTAGTTGATCGCCCGCGACGGCGCCAATGCGCAGGTCTTCGCATAGCTGGCGGGGCAGCAGGATGTCCGAGTTGACGTTCAGCGGATGGTCGATGGACAGTGGCGCCATGCAGCCTGCAGCCCGGAAAACCCGCCCCGCGCGGCGCAGGGCGTCGGCCGAGGCGGCGTTGGCAAGCAGCGCGGGACCGTGCCAGCTTTGGCCGCCGACCAGCGCCATTTCGCGAACGACGCCTTTGGCGTCCAGGACAGGTTGGATACGTAACGGCTCGCTGACGAGGGTGGCGGATTCGGCCAGGTTGATAGCGTTCATAAGTCGATGAGTCTATGGATGGCAAATTCATAAACCAATCGAAAAACTACGATTCAGGCAGCGATTGCGCCCCAGGCGTGGTGCATTTTCAAAATATTCTTATATCCGCCGTCTAGCGCGATGCCTACGATGGCCGCATGCCAATCAAGGATCCAAAGACCCCCGCGCCAGACGTCCAGCCAGTCCCCCGAGCTCCCACGCTGCTCCTGCATCTCTTCGCCGCCGCGCTGCTGGCCTGCATCGCGGCGGCGGCCGTGTTTCTGCTGTATTGGTCCTTTACCAGCACGGCTTCCACGTACCGCCGGCAAATGAACGCCGCCGCGTATAACGCGCAGATCTTCTTCGACCAGCGCGAGGCGCTGCTCCGGTCGCTGGCTTCCAGCCTGGTGCGCAACACCGATGCCGCGCCCGCCTCCGACACCCCATCGCACTTCGGCAACACGCGGCAGATCCAGGTCTTTCCGCTACACGAAGACCCGAACGTCTACGATTGGGCGCTGATCCTCACGCCCCGCGTCCTTGACGACATCGCCTTCGCACATACCCGTCTGCTGTTCACCTCCGGCCGCAACGGCCAGACCACGTACGTCGCGCCGCGCCCTCCCCGGCCCCCGGCGCGCGGGCCTGCCCGCATCCCCCAGCTGGGCGCCGACGAACAAACCTGGATCGCCCGGGCGCTGGCGGCGGCCGATCCAGGCGCGGCGCACGACCGGCGCACCGCCATCACCTGGTTGAAGCCATCCACGCACAACGCCAACCCGCTCTACCTGTACACCCCCATCGACCCCAACACACCGCGCGCCGGATGGATCGGCCTGGAGCTCGGCGACCTCGACGAGGCCATCGACCTGTCCTCGCTTCGCGGGGGCAACTACATCCTGCACGACCAGCACGACGCGCCTGTCCTGCACAGTCCCGCCGACCCGCAGGTGCTGGCGGGCCTTAGCCGTTACGGCGGCCGGGAAGACGCATTCGGCTGGTGGGGGCCGGGTCTGATGCCCCGCTTCGTCGTCCTCAGCAAATCCGTGGGTGAAGCGGGCTGGCGGCTTGTTTACTACACGCCCATCAGCCGCATCCTGGGCGACATGGCGTTCGCCATCCAGGCAGTACTTGGTGGCGCCTGTCTGCTCTTTGCGGCCGTCATTTTCGGCATCCGGCACATCCGCAAGAAACTCGTCGCCCCGGCCCTGCGGCAATACGAAGCCCTTGCCGATAGCGTGTCCCTGAATCGCAAGCTGGTCGAAGTCGCGCCCGTGGGACTGTGCCTGTTGCGCCGCGCCGATGGCGTGCCGCTACTGGCGAACGAACTTGCCAAGGACTGGCTGCTGGGCGATACCGGGCTGCTGTCCCGGCTGCTCTCAGAAAACGACTTCAGCGCAGACCGGGAATACGTCCTGAACGACGGGCGATGCTTGTACCTGACCTTCGCGCCAATCACTTATCACGCCGAGGACGTCATCCTCTGCGGCATCAACGATGTCACCGCGTTCAAGCGGGTCGAGCAATCCATCACCCAGGCCAAGCTGCACGCGGACGCCGCCAATCACGCCAAGACGGTGTTCCTGACCACCATGAGCCACGAGATCCGAACGCCCCTGTTCGGCATTCTCGGCACCCTCGAACTGCTGAGCCTGACCGCCATGGACAGACAGCAACAGCAATACCTGGAAACCATGCAGCAGTCCTCGGCAAGCCTGCTGAGCTCCATCAACGACACGCTCGACCTGTCGCGCATCGAGGCCGGCTACCTCACGCTCGAAACCGCGGAGTTCTCGCCCGTTCAGATGCTGGACAGCGTCATCGGCACCTACGGGGCGCGCGCCGAAGCCAAGGGTCTGCAGCTGTATGCCCTGGCCGACGTGACATCGCCGCCGCTGGTCCTGGGCGACGCGATGCGCGTACGCCAGATCCTGAACAACCTCGTTAACAACGCCATCAAGTACACCAGTTCGGGTCAGGTGGTGTTGCGCCTTCAGACGCTCAGCCAGGACGCGCATGGTGCGACGCTGAAGTTCCAGGTGGCCGATACCGGCATGGGCATCTCTGCAAAGCACCACGCGCGGCTCTTCGAACCCTACTTCCGCGCCGAAGGCGGACCCAACCAGAACGTACCCGGCACCGGCCTTGGACTTGCCATTTGCCGGCGGCTTTCAGAGATGATGAACGGCACACTCAGCGCCGTCAGCGAGCCAGGCCTGGGCACCAGCATGTCACTCGTCCTGACGCTTCCGCGCGTCGGCGGCGCGCAACCGGAAATGGGCGTCCGGCTGGATCCCCGGCCGGTATTCGTGCGGGGCGCCAACAACGAGGTGGTCACCAATCTGTGCCAGTGGCTGCGGCATTGCGGCGCCCTGGCCATGCCGTTCAAGGACGCGCTGCATGGACGGCGCGAAGGCAGCGTGCTGGTGGAAACATGGTCGCGGGACTTCATTCCAGCAGCCTGGCGCGGAGCCCGGGTCATTGCGCATCCGCCGGGCATCAAGCCGCAGCCGACGATCAACAGCTGGACCGCCGACAGTCATAGTCTGACCAGCATCGTCGGCGCGGTCCGCCTTGCACAGGACAGCGCCGCCACGAAGGCACCTCCTGCCCCCCCGGCATCCTGCGATTCGCTCGACATGCACCTGCTGGTCGTCGAGGACAACCCGGTCAGCCGGCAGATCCTTCGAGAACAGCTGGAACATCTGGGCTGCACCGTCGTCCTGGCGGCAGACGGCAACGACGCATTGGCGCTGCCCGAACTTCCTGATTTCGACGCCATCCTGACGGACCTGCAGATGCCCGAACTGGACGGCTACGCGCTCACCCGCACACTGCGCAGCCAGGGTTACACCCGGCCGATCGTGGGCATCACCGCCAGCGCATTCACCGAAGACCTGCGGCGCAGCGCTGAAGCCGGCATGACGACCGTGCTGCTCAAGCCGCTGCCCATTTCGGCGCTGTGCAAGGCGTTGATGACGCTGAAGGAAGCCGCATGACCAAAACGCTGTCCGAGTACAGGGTCCTGATCGTGGACGACCATCCGCTGCAATGCGTCCACCTGGCAGATCAGCTGGCAGCGGCCGGATTCGGGCAGGCGGACGTGGCATCGTGTGCCGAGACCGCCCTGGCCCAGACCGAGTTGCATGCGTACCACCTGGTCCTGATCGATCTGAACATGGCCGGCATGGATGGCGTGCAATTCATAGACCGGCTCGCCAGGCAGCGCCGCTCGCCCGCGCTGGCAATCGTATCGGCCTGCCTGCGGCGCATCATCGAAAGCGTCGCCTTGATGGCACGTGAAAAGGGCCTGGACGTGCTGGGCACCTTTTGCAAGCCTTTCACCGCGCAAGACGCCAGCCAATTGGCCAGCCAACTGTGCCGGGACCGTCAGCAGTCAATGCCGGGCCGCGCCGGGACCGGGCCCGCCTCGGACCGCACTGCCCTGGAACACGCGCTGCACCACGGACAGTTGCAGGCCTGGTTTCAGCCCAAGCAGTCGCTGGCCACTGGGCGCTTCGTGGGGACCGAGGCGCTGGCGCGATGGCTGCACCCCAAACTGGGTTGCCTGTCGCCCGGCGCCTTTCTTCCCGCCATCCGCCGCCTGGGCCTGGACAAGGCGCTGCTGCGGCAAATCCTGCAAGACGCGCTGCGCGGGCACTTGCAGTGGGGGCAGCAAGGCTTTCGCGTTCCGGTCTCGGTCAACCTGCCCACGCAGTTCCTGGACGACCCGGATCTACCCGACGAACTAGAGGAAATGGTGTTGACCCACGGGGTGGCGCCGTCGGAAGTCACATTCGAATTGCTCGAGGACGAGACAACGACGGCACAAGGCCAATACTATATGGGCGCCAGCCGGTTACGCCTGAAAGGTTTCGGGTTGGCACAAGACGACTTTGGCCGAGGTTACAGCTCCATGTACAGCCTGATTTCGACCCCGTTCACCGAACTGAAGATCGATCGCGCCTTTGTCAGTGGCGCCGCCAGCGACGAAAGCCAGGCGGCGGCCCTCAGGTCGTCCGTGCAGTTGGGCCGGCAATTGGGGCTTCAGGTCACGGCCGAGGGCGTCGAAACTGCCTCCGACCTCGAGTTCCTGCGCCAGATCGGTTGCCACTGCGCCCAAGGATTCCTCATTTCGGCCGCGGTGGACACCGACGGCTTCAGCCAGCTTCTCGCCCGAGAGCGGCGCGCCATGACTCCGCCCGCGCGGTAAGGCCGACCATGCGTAAGCCGGACACCCCGTTTGCCCGAATCACTCGCACCTCGCGCTGGTTGAACTTCGCCCTCTTCGGCATCCTTCCCTTTGCGCTGATCCTGATCGGCGCGCTCTATTGGGGTTTGAATCGCATCGTCGACCAAGAGCGTGACCGCCTGAAGCTCGATTTCTCCATACTGGTCGGGTACGTCCAGGCGCAGGAGCAATTCCTGGGCAGGCTGCGCGCGCATAACGCATCCCTTCCCGAAGAAAGCCTGTCGACGAACATCAATCTGCACGCGACCGAGGTGCCGGAACGCTTCGGCATGCAGATCTTCGAAGGCCAGCACACCTATGCGGAAATGGCGTTTTCGCTAGCGTGCGAGCAGGCCACGGACTGTCCCACGGCGGGCCGCCGGCTCGCCAACCTGGGCGAATTCCTGGCCGACTTCTACTCCAGCTTCTGGGCCGCATCCTACTACCCGGCTTCCACGGTATTTCTGGTCAACCAGGCGGACAGCATCAGCATGAGCGTGCCTGCCGTGGATGCCGTGTCGGGGTATGACCGGCTGAACGCCGCCGCATTCCTGGCGGTGACGGACGCGGTCAGGACGGAATTGCGCCGTCTTCAGACAGTGCGACAACGACTTATCGACCAGGACCTTCCCAGCCACCGCGAACTGCCAGGAACCGGCCGCGTGCATTGGTTCCGATCGGAAGCGCTGCCTGGCAGCATGCTGGGCATCATTTATGCCGACATGCCGCAGTCGGTCTGGTCCACGGCACAAGGCAGGACATCGGCCGTGTATGCCACCACGCAATTCAACCACCAGCGGATCAACATCTTTGAAAAGACGCTGCGCAAGCCGCTGCATGGCGGATTCTGGCTGACCCACCGCGATGAAGGCCTGCTGCTGGGCGAGGCGCCGGGCCCGGCGGCGTCCCGGGATGGCCTCGAATACACAGCGGACGGCATCGTGCTGCGCGTCACGGATCCTTCCGGCATGTGGACGGGCACCTACCGCATCAGCTATGGCGCGTTTTTCCAGGACAACTTGTGGCTGCCGGCCATCGCGGGCCTGCTGCTTCTGCTCAGTCTTGGCGCCGGCATCGTGTCCTCGCGCTGGTACAGCCGTCATGTCATTACGCCGGCGTCCAATGCGCAGCGCGACATCGTCGAAAAGGAAGAATTCAGCCGTACATTGATTGAAACCGCACCCGTGGCGCTGTGCGTGCTGGCGCGGCCGATGGGACAGGTGGTGTTCGGCAATAGTCTCGCGCTTCAATGGCTGGGCGCCGAGCCCGGCCGCGAACTGGACAATTCACCCAAGACCAACCTCTTCCTGCGGCAAGTCCTGGGCGCGACGGGACCGGGCACCATCGCCAGTTTCGAGGCCACGGACGGACGTCCGCTGTACGTCGCCTACGCACCCACGCGCTACAACCACCAGGACGTCGTGCTGTGCGCCTTTTCCGACATCAGCGCCCGGGCCGTGATCGAGCAGGCCCTGACGGAGGCCAAGCGCGAGGCGGACAAGGCCAACGAAGCCAAATCGACTTTCCTGGCCACCATGAGCCACGAGATCCGGACGCCGCTGTATGGCGTGCTGGGCACGCTGCAGCTCATGAGCCTTACCGCGCTGGACGAGGAACAGCGGCAGCACCTGGAACGCATGCAAAGCTCGTCCGCGATCCTCTTGCAGCTCATCAGCGATGTCCTGGACATCACCAAGATCGAAGCCGGGCAGCTCGCGCTGGAGTATTCGGACTTCAATCCGCGCGAGCTGGTCGAGGAATGCACCAACGCCTACGCGGCAATGGCCGAACAGAAGGGGCTGCTGCTGTTTTGCAGTGTGGACGTTGACGTGCCCGACTGGATGACCGGCGACCCCGTGCGCATCCGCCAGATCCTCAGCAACCTGCTCAGCAACGCCATCAAGTTCAGCGATTCCGGACACGTGATCGTCCGCCTGACGGTGGGTCAAGTACTGGACGGCAAGACGCATCTGCGGCTGCAAGTGGTCGACACAGGCATCGGAATTCCCAAGGAGGGCCAGGCGCAGCTGTTCGTTCCCTTCTATCAGATCGACAGCGGCTCGCACACGGTGCGCGGCGCCGGCATTGGCCTGTCGATATGCGCGCGGCTGGCCGGTCTGATGGGCACCAGCATCCGCGTCACCAGCGAACTTGGCCTGGGCAGCAGCTTTTCCCTGGACCTGCCGCTGTCTGTAGCCGCCGGCCAGGCTGCCAGCCCGCCCGACCTGAGCGGCATGAACGTGTACGTTCGCAGCCCGCACCACGAACTGTCCGACAACGTCTGCCAATGGCTCAAGCGCTGGGGCGCCGCCGCGGCCCCCGCGAGCGATCCCCTGCCCGCCGCCACGCCGGACGACATCCTGGTCGACGTGCTTTACACCGGGGGCGCCGACCTGGCGGACTGGCCCGGCCACCATGTGCTGGCCAGCGCAAGCGGCAAGCCGCCCACCGCGCGGACCGTCAAGGTGATCGCCAGCGTCGAGCACATCGCCGCCGGCATGTTGGCGGCGGTTCGCGGTGAAGTCGCCTTGCCCGGGGACGCCGACAGCGGCGCGTATACCCCGCTGGGGTTGTCCATTCTCGTCGCCGAAGACAACCCGATCAACCAGGCCACCCTGCAACATCAGCTGGAGCAGTTGGGCTGCGAGGTCACGCTGGCGTCCGACGGCGCCGAGGCGCTGATGCTGTGGGGGCTTGCCCGCTACGACGTCGTGCTGACCGACGTGAACATGCCGCGCATGAATGGCTATGAGCTCGTCCAGGCGTTGCGGGCCCAGGGCGCCACCGTTCCCGTCATCGGCGTGACCGCCAATGCCATGCGCGAAGAAGAGGAACGGTGCCTCGCGGCCGGCATGACGTCGTGGCTCGTCAAGCCCATCAGCCTTTCCACCCTGCGGCGGCATCTGCTGGGAAGCGGCGCGCAGCCGGCCGACGCGGCCGAAGCCGCTGCGCAGCCGCGCGCCACGCGCCAACCCGAACCCGAGCCTGCCGTGCCGGAAAAGTACCGCGCATTGTTTATCAGCACGATGGAAGCGGACGTCACGCAGATGGTGCGGGCCCTTGAAATCAACGACCAGCGTCTGCTGGGCCGCACCTTGCACCGCATGCGAGGCGCGCTGAGCGTCATGCAGATGACGGCGATCACGGAACGGCTGGAGGCACTGGAAGACTTGCTGCGCGGCACGGGTCTGGATGCCGTGGCGCAGGCCGAGGGTCACGCGGTGGTGCAACTGCTGCGCAACACCTTGGCGGAAATCTAGCCTTCATTCGGTCCGCTTATTGGCCTTGCGCCGGCTTGCTTTCGAAGCTTATCGATGTATCGGTTGACGATCCGAAGGTAGATTCAGCGGCTTTATCTCTTTCCCCGCCCGCCTGCCTCACGCCCATTCAGCCTGCAGCCCAACCGCTTCTGCTCGCCTTTTCAGTGGAGTTTGAACATAAAATGGTCACCGACGGAAGTATCGAAAGTCCTGGCGCCCTTAGCCTGGTGGGGCCAGCCAAGGAACGGCTTCCCCCTGCGGCATCGCAAGCCGGACACGAGGAATCACCAGGTGCATTCGAACATCAACGCGATGGCGGGTCCATGATGAAGCTTTCGTCTGACCAGGATGTGCGAATCATCGTCGCCGACGATCATCCCATCATTTCTCTTGCGCTTGCGGATTCCCTGAACGAGGTGCCCGGTTTCACGGTCGTCGCCACCGCGCGCTCGGGACTCGAACTGGTCACTGCGGTGCAGGACCATCCCTGCCATCTGATCGTCACCGACTTTTCAATGGCCGCCCGGTCCGGCGATGAAGACGGATTGCGGCTCATCGAACGTCTGCAACGCCTGTTTCCGGAAATTCCCATCGTCGTCTTCACGATGCTGTCCAACAGCGGCATCCTGAACCAGCTTCGCCAGGTGGGCGTAACGGGCATCGTCAGCAAGGAAGAGCCCATCGACGAGCTGGTGTCGATATGCATCCGCGCGCTGACTGAAAGCGGCCCCATCCTGTCCAACAGCATCGGCCAGCGGCTCAGCCAGAATGACGTGACGATGGGACGCGCCGGCAGAACAAAAGGGCTGTCGCCCAAAGAGCTCGAAGTGGTCCGAATGTTTGCGCAAGGCCTGTCCGTGACAGAGATCGCAAAGCGCCTTCACCGGTCGGTAGCCACCATCGGCACGCAAAAGCAATCGGCCATGCGCAAGCTGAACATCGAGACCAACGCCGAACTGCTCAGGTACGCGGACGAACAAGGGTTCTCTTGATGTAGTCGCGTCAAACGGCGCGCCATGAATCACTTGGGTTGAGCCGGCTCAGGTGTGTGCGCCGGCTGCGTGGGGTGTGACGACGCTTGCATCGCCAGCAAACGCGTCGTCAGTTCGCCGAACTGGACGTCCCGGGATTTCAGCTGCGCCATCAGACTATCCACCTGCGCGGATGCGCCCGCCAGGCGTTGCGCCAAATCCGATTCCCGCGCCTGGCTGGCTTGAAGCGCTTGGGCCGCCGCCACGGTCTCGGCATGCCGTTCGCGCTGGTCGGCCAGCGCCTGCGCCTGAAGGGCGGCAGCTCGCTGCTCGGCCGCACGTTGTTGCTCCTGGACGGCGGCAAGCGCGTCGCGTAGCTGGTCTGCCTGCTGTTGGGCGGCAACCAGGGATGCGTCCAGACGAGTCTGCAAGCGCTTAACCGCGCCCCGCTCCGCATCCAGCTCGTTCAGCCAGCGGCGCTCGTGGGCAGCGTGGCGCGCATCCAGGGCGGCAATTGCCTGCGCGTGCCGGTCGCGGTCCTGCTCGGCGTCGGCCAGCAAGGCCTTGTTGGCGGCGCGGACGTCCTCCAGACGGGTTTGCGTCGCGGCCAGCGCCGCGTCACGCTGGCGCAATTGCGCTTCGGCGGCTTGCAGACGGTTTTCTGTGGTGGCCAATTGCGCCCTGGCGACCTCCAGCGCTTCCTGCAGGTGCTTTTCGCGCTCGATCAGCTGCGCCTCGCGTAGTTCAAGCTGTTCGGCCTGCGCGGCAAACCGCTCCCCTTCCCGGGCCAATTCCTCCCATCGTTCCTCATATGCCCGTGCCTGCTCAGCCCTGGCCGCCGCCAGCGCGGCTTCCCAGAAATGCGTGGCGGCTTGAGCGATGGGGTCCGGTACTGCGGTGGGTGCGGCAAACGCACGCGGATCCTGGATGCGTGCGCCCAGCGCGCGGAACCAGGATTCCAGGTGCGGACTGACGGTATTGGGCGAGCCCCGGCCGATTTTCTGGCGAACCCGCTCGATGGTGGGCCGGGCGCCCTCCAGCAACAGCGCATCCGCAGCGCTCCAGACGTCCGATTCCGTAATGCCAGTGGCCATGATGATTTGCGTCGCCGAGGTGGGGTGGATTAGTCACGATAATGGAACCTTATCGTGATTTAACTTGCATATACGTTATATATCTTACAGCATACGTATTATTTAATACATAACGCGATTTGCGGCCTCCGCCCTTCCCTCAACGTCCAAGATTCGTCCGGGCAAGCTCAACGACCTCATCGCCGCGGCCGTTCATGATGGCTTTGAGCATGTACAGGCCAAATCCCTTGGCTTGCTCGAGCTTGATCTTGGGTGGCACGATCAGCTCTTGCGCCGAAACCACGACGTCGACCAGCGCGGGACCGGGGTGCGCCAGCGCTTCCGTCAGCGCGGCGTCCAGCATTTCCGACGACTCGACCCGGATGCCCCGGACGCCGACGGCTTCTGCCATCGCCGCGAAATTGGGGTTCTTGAGGTCTGTGCCGGTATCCAGGAAGCCCTCCGCTTTCATTTCCATGGAAACAAAGCCGAGCGCGCCGTTGTTGAAGACGACGATCTTCACAGGCAGCTGCAACTGGGACAGGGACAGGAAATCTCCCATCATCATGGTGAATCCGCCGTCGCCCGATAGCGAGATGACCTGCCTGCCTGGCGCGGCCGCCTGGGCGCCGATGGCCTGCAGCATGGCGTTGGCCATCGAGCCGTGGTTGAACGAGCCCAGCAACCGGCGCTTGCCGTTCATGGAGAGATATCGCGCAGCCCACACGGTGGGCGTGCCGACATCCACCGCGAAGATCGCGTCCTCGTTTGCGAGCGCGTTGACGCGGTGCGCCAGGTATTGCGGATGGAGCGGCCTGCCAGCCGGCGCGGGCACGGCGAGGCTATCGAGGTCTTTGCGTGCATGCCGGTAATGATCGAGGGCAGCGTCAAGGAATGTCTGGTCCTGACGCTCGTCAAGCTGATCGAGCAGCGCGGCAATGGTTTCGCCGACGTCGGCGGCAATGCCCAACGACAGCGGTGCGCGCCGGCCGAGGGCAGCGGGGTCGCGATCGATCTGGACGATCTTTGCGTGCTTGGGATAGAAAGGCCGGTACGGAAAGTCCGTGCCCAGCATCAGCAGAAGCTCGGCGTTTTCCATGGCTTGGTAACCGGACGAAAAGCCGATGAATCCGGTCATGCCGACATCGAACGGGTTGTCCCACTCGACGTGCTCCTTGCCGCGCAATGCGTGAATGATGGGCGCTTTGAGGCGCTGTGCCAGCGCGATCACGGCGTCGCGGCTGCCGGCGCAGCCGCTGCCCGCCAGAATCGACACCTTTCGCGCCCCGTTGAGCAGACCGGCCAGTTGCTGCACGGCCGCCGCGTCTGGACGCAAGTGCGCACGCGCGGGCGGCGCGGGCCAGAACGCGGGCGCATCCGCGGGCGCCGCAGCAAGCGCCACATCGCCCGGTATTACAAGGACCGCCACGCCCTGCCTGCCGACCGCCGTGTTGATAGCGCGTGCCAGCACCCCTGGCAATTGCGCAGGGTTCGATACCAGCTCGACGAAGTCGGCGCATTCCTTGAAGAGTTCCTGGGGATGCGTCTCCTGGAAATACCCCAACCCGATTTCAGAGGACGGAATGTGGGCTGCAATGGCCAGGACCGGAAGGCGGCTGCGTTGGCAGTCAAACAATCCGTTGATCAGATGCAGATTGCCCGGTCCGCAACTGCCTGCGCATACGGCCAGCGATCCGGTGACGGCTGCTTCCGCGCCTGCGGCGAATGCGGCGGTCTCTTCGTGCCGGGTGTGCATCCATTCGATTCCGCCAAGCCGCCGAAGACTATCGTTCAGTCCATTGAGACTGTCGCCAGTCACACCCCAAATGCGGCGTACCCCGACGTCGGTAAGCACTTTGACAAGAAAATCTGCAACGGTTGCGGCCATGGAAGGCTCCTTGAAGAACCGCCGCCGGGAACGCTACCGCTACTGACTGCCCTCAGCGCCGGAAGTTGACTTGCGTGCGGGAAATCGTAGCACCGCGCACCACGCCTGGCCGATGGCGGCCGCAGGCGCCTCCACCGGCTAACATGACGGGATTGTTCAACTGATCCCTCACCCAGGAGACGGCATCTGCCGTGCGCGCGGAAACATGAATGACCTGCCAGGCGCGGCGCCGGCGCTGACACGCGCCCTGGCGCGGTTGGATCCGGATAGCCTTGACCGCCACGCGGACGCCGCGGTGCGCGACCTGTTGCGCGAAGGCAGTTCCCCCAACACGGCTGCCAGCTATCGCACGGCGATCCGTTACTGGTCGGCCTGGTTCGGGCTGCGTTATGGCCGGTCGTTCGCCTTGCCTGTGTCAGAGGCCGCGGTCATTCAATTTGTGGTGGACCACGCGCAGCGGTCTTCCGGGGACGGTCTTGAATGGGAGTTGCCGCTGGAGCTGGACCGGGAACTGGTGCGCCTGAAGGCAAAGGGACGGTTGGGCGCGCCCAGCCTGAACACGCTGCTGCAACGCCTGTCGGTGTTGTCCAAGGCGCATGAGTTGCTGGGCCACCCGAACCCCTGCCGCGCCGCCGCCGTGCGCGAGCTGGTGTCCAAGACGCGCCGCGCGTACGCCCGCCGCGGCGTCGCGCCCGCGCGCAAGGAAGCCCTGACGCGCGAGCCGCTTCAAGCCATGCTGGACACCTGCGACGACTCGTTGCGCGGCAAACGCGACCGCGCCCTGCTCCTTTTTGCCTGGGCAAGCGGCGGCCGGCGCCGGTCCGAAGTGGTGCAGGCCACCGTGGAGAACACGCGCCGCGCGGGCGATGGCTATCTGTATACGATGGCGCATTCCAAGACGAACCAGACGGGCGCCCTTCGGGCGCAGGACCAGAAGCCGATATTGGGCAAGGCCGCGCAGGCGCTGGCGGACTGGCTGGCCGCAAGCGGCATCCGCCAAGGGCCGATCTTCCGGCGCGTGCGGCGCGGCGATGTGGTGGGCGAGCCGCTGGCCGCCGCGGCGGTGCGCGACATTGTTCTGGAACGCAGCCGGCTGGCCGGACTGGACGGCGCGTATTCGGCACACAGCCTGCGGTCCGGGTTTGTCACGGAGGCCGGGCGGCGCAACGTGCCGTTGGGCGACACGATGGCGATGACCGGCCACGCCAGCGTGGCGACGGTGATGGGATATTTCCGGGCTGGCGCCGCGGCGCAATCTCCGGCCGCACGCCTGCTGGACGACCCGCAGGGGCCAGACCTACAGGATCCCCCCGGCCTGCCGTAATGGTGGGAGTGACCGTACAATCACCGCGCCCCGGCCTTTACGCCGATCGATGCCCATCGGATCGGATGCAACCGCCCAAGGCACCGGCTTGTCCCCTGCCCGTCCCAGACCCCCATGCAAATCAATCTTCGCGGGCTTGTGCTTGCGCTTACCGTCTTCAGCGCCATCGCGGCCACGGCCAATGCCCTGTATGCAAGCTATCTGGTGCAGCGTGAGCAGTTGATCGAGAACACCCTCGAATCGAACCGCGTCTACGCCACGAAGCTGGCGGAAAGTGCGGCCAGCTTCCTGCGGTCCGCACAGCAGCAATTGGGCTACAGCGCCCGGCACATGCCCGAGCTGATGGGATCGCCGGATCGCCTTGCCGCCGAAGTGATGCGCGTGCAGCAACAGACCGATAGCTTCAACTCGGTAGGTGTCGTGGGGGTGGACGGCACTGTCCTGGCGACCACGCAGACCTTCCGGAGCTTTCTGGGCGTGCAGATCGACAGTCCGGGCAGCCGCGCCGCCCTGCGGGCCCGCCAGCCCATGATCAGCAAGCCCTATGTGTCGGTTGCGGGCAATCTGCTCGTCAATGTGTCGCATCCCATCTTTTCGAACGACGG
The DNA here is from genome assembly GCF_001428165.1 of Achromobacter sp. Root170. NCBI lineage: Bacteria > Pseudomonadati > Pseudomonadota > Betaproteobacteria > Burkholderiales > Alcaligenaceae > Achromobacter > Achromobacter sp. Root170. The sequence continues at coordinate 1,037,672 of NZ_LMHN01000001.1, read as the reverse complement.
CCAGTACCTGGGATACGTGGGGGGCACGATTTACCTGCGCAATGAAAGCGCCTTGCATGAGCTGCTGGGCAATCACCATTACCACGATGGATCGTATCTGTACGTGGTCGATGGCGACGGGCAGCTTATCTATCACACCGATGCCTCTCGCGTGGGCGAGACGGTGCTGTCCAATCCGGTGGTGGCATCGGTGGTCAAAGGCAACGCCGGGGCAATGCGCGTCATCAATACCAAGGGCGTGGACATGCTGGCCGGGTATGCGCCGGTGCCCATCAGCGGCTGGGGCGTGGTGGCGCAGCGCCCTGCGCAGGTCACATTGGAGCCGATCCACGATCTTATCTGGGCGCTGTTGGGCTATGCCGCGCCGCTAGCGGTGGCGTTCCTGCTGGCCATCTGGTGGTGCGCCCGCATGATTTCGCTACCGCTGTCGCAACTGGCGACGAACGTGGAGCATCAGGACGTCAGCGAGGCGATGCAGCGAGTGCATTCCGTCAAGGCGTGGTACTTCGAGGCCGAGCGCCTCAAGCGCGCCGTGATCGCCAGCTTCACCAGTCTGCAGGACAAGATTGGCAAGCTGAACCTGGCCAGCATCACCGATCCGTTGACCGGCCTGCGCAACCGCCGCGGCACCCAGGATGCGGTGGACCAGATGCAGGCCGGCGGCACGCCGTTTTCGGTGGTGGCGCTAGATATCGACCATTTCAAGCGAATCAACGATACCTACGGCCACAACGTGGGCGACGAGGTGATTCGAGACATGGCGCAGATCATGCGCGAATGCTCGCGTCCGTCCGACGTGCTGTGCCGCAACGGCGGCGAGGAGTTCCTGATCCTGTTGCCCGGCGTGGCCGCGCGGGAAGCGGTCCATGTCGCCGAACGGCTGCGCACGCATATCGCCGAGCGCCCCTTGCACGGCGACAATCGCGTCACCGTGTCGGCCGGCGTGGCGCAATGGCCATCGAGCGGGCCGGATGTGGACGAAGCGTTCCGTGCTGCCGATGCCGCGTTGTATGTGGCCAAACAGCAGGGCCGCAACCGGGTGGTGATGCACGAGGCGTGATGCCTGGGAATGCGAGGCGGCAGGTCGCCGGCACGCGTGCCCTGTCTGCGCGCGGCACGGCGCGACGAAAAGTCGATGGCGCAAGTTTTCGCAGATAAACGCAATTAACTGCGTTGGAACGAAATAATCTTGCCCCCATAAACTGAAATAAGCCATCTCCTGCCAAAACCCCGGTCTTCAAAGGGGCAATTACAGTATCCTGCGCAGCTTCCACTTTGCCTGGACCTGCACGCCGAGATGTTGCGCCCTGCCGTCGCGCCAAAATCCCTGGAATGTCATTTCATCGCGCTGGCCGTCGGCGTGCTGCTGCTGGTGTCGGTGCTTGCCGGCATCCTGCTTTATCAGAATTGGCGATCGTATGGGGCGGCTGCGGACGCGCGGCAGGCATTCTCGTCGGTGCGCGCGACGATCCGCGTCATGGAGCATGCCTCGGCGGAGCGCGGCCCCATGAACGCAGCGCTGGGGTCCGCCCTGCCCGTGCCGCAGCACGTCATGGATTCCCTGTCAGCGGCCCGCGCGCGCACGGACGCCCTGATTGACGCGCTGCTGGCGCTGCATGCCGGCGCCGACGGCGCCGCAAAGCGCGGCGAGATTCAGCAAATTCGCCAGGCGCTGGCCACCGCGCGGCAGGACATCGACCAGCTCATCGCCACGCCGCGCGATCAGTTGTCGGGACAAATGTTGTGGGACGCGGTCAGCGGCATGGTTCGCATCATTCCGCAGTGGCAGGCCAGCCTGGCCGCCAACGCGGGATGCGTCATGCGCAGTGAAGCCAATGCACCCAGTTTGCTGACGCTGGCACTACTGGCCAGCGAGCTGCGCGAACAGGCAGGACTGCTGGGATCCACCTATACGCCCGCGCTGAGCCGCCACCGGAAGCTGACGGCCGAGGAGCAGTTCCGCATTGAACGCGTCCTGGGCCGGATCGACGAGCTGCGCGCGCTCATTGAAGCCCGCATGGCGACGCAGCCCGATGTGCGGGCCTCCGAGGTCTATGCCCGCATGCAGCAGCGCTACTTCGGCGACGGCCTGGCCTATCTGGCGCGTGTGCGCGGGCAGGCATCGCGCCAGTCCGACGAGCCGGCCGTGTCGACCGCCGCGCTGGCGGCAGCCTATGTGCCGCTGATGGGCGCCATCACGGAATTTCGCGACGTGCTGCTGGACGAGATGGGACGCCATATCGAGGCGCATCGCATGGCCGCTGCGCGGCTGCTTGCCGTGACGCTGGCGGCCACCGCGCTGCTGGTGGCCGCCCTTGCCGTGGCGCTGGTGCAATTTCGCACGCGCGTGATACAGCCCTTTGCGCAGGCCACGCGCATCATCGGATCCATTGCCAGCGGCTCGGCGCCCGCCAACATTGCGCACGGCAATCATCATGGCGAAGTGCAAGACATGTTCAATGCGCTGCGCGTGCTCAAGGAAAAGTCCGCCGCGCAGAAGCAGCTTGAAGCCGAGCGCGACCGGTTGATTGCGGATCTGGCGCACTCCGCCGAAACGGACTATCTGACCGGGCTGCTGAATCGGCGAGCCTTTGAAAAGCGCTTTGAGGCGGCGCGCGCGCATTGGGACGAGAGCCAGCCGATACTGGCTTTCATCCTGTTCGACATAGACCACTTCAAGACCATCAACGACACGCACGGGCATGCCAGCGGCGACCTGGCGCTCAAGGCCGTGGCGCAGCTGTGCCACACGACGTGGCGTCAGTCGGATGTCGTTGCGCGGGTGGGCGGGGAGGAATTCGCGGTGCTCTGCCGCACGCGTAGCGCACAGCAGGCGATGGAGATGGCGCAGCGGATGCGAGACCGCATCCGGACCTGCTCAGTCACGTCGGCGACCGGCGTCCCGTTCGGGCTGACGGCCAGTTTTGGGGTGGCGTGTATTTCGTGGAGCCATGCAGAAAGCGTCAGCGGCCTTTTTCGGGCCGCTGACGAACTGCTTTATCTGGCGAAATTGAACGGGCGCGATCAAGTCCAGCAACGCACCCTGGGGTGAAAGCAGGGTCCGGGCTTACAGGCTTAGTTCTTCACGCGCGAGACGTCGGCCTTTTTGGGCGTGTCGGCGTGGGACGGCGTGTCGTGCCGGTCGGACTGCTTGTTGGCCTCGGGGGCCTTCCAATTCAACGGGGGGATCTCGAAGCTTCCCTTCTTGGCAGTCAATTGATGAGACATAAGCATGCTCCTGGACAGGCGCATGGCTTCCCCCGCCGAGCATTGCGCACAGATTCAGGCGGGCCATGAATGCCGCGGGTGCGGGGGAGCATTCAGGAGCAGGCGTCGCCGGGATTCGAAACTACTGGCTTGTTCTTATAATTTTGCCGATAGATAAAAGATTTTAGCAGAATTTTGGCAGAAATAGCAAGCTAAATTGCGGGGCGTCGCCCTGCGAGCGCGTTCGGCTTTCGGAACCGGGACCGAAAAATCGCGTTGACGACGGAGAATGATCGTTCTACTATCTGCCCATTGCAGATAGAACGATCATTCTCCATGACTGAAGCTCATACCGATTCCCATACCGAATCCCGCGCCGACGTGCAGGAAAAGTTGTTGCGCGCCACCGAGTCCCTGATCTATGCCGGGGGCATCAACGCCACCGGCATGGACCTCATCGTCAAGACGTCCGGCGTGGCACGCAAGAGCATCTACAAGCACTACGGCACCAAGGAAGTCCTGGTGGCCGCGGCGCTGTCGGCCCGCGATGAGCGCTGGATGCAGTGGTTCATCGATGCGACGACGCGCGCGCCCTCGCCGCGCGATCGCGTGCTGTCGATCTTCGATGCGTTGCGCGAGTGGTTCGCCTCGGAAGGCTTTCACGGCTGCGCCTTCATCAATGCCGCCGGCGAAATCGGCGACCCCGACAGCCCCATCCGCGCGGTGGCGCGGCGCCACAAGGAGCGTCTGCTTGCGCATGTGCAATCGCTGGTGCAAGCGGCTGGCGTGGCGCAGCCCGAGGAGTGCGCGCGCCAGTTGCTGGTGCTGATCGACGGCGCGATTGCCGTGGCCATGGTCACGGGCGATGCATCGATCACGGACAGCGCCGAGCGCGCGGCCGCAGCGCTTCTTAAGGCCAACGCCTGACCCCATCCACGTTTCCTTCCTGATTCCCTCCCCCCCGACCATGAGGCTCACGCCATGACATCGTCCCCTGAAGTCCGTCCGCCCCTTCCTCCCTTTACGCTCGAAAGCGCCATCCTGAAAGTGCGCCTGGCCGAAGACGGCTGGAACACCCGCGACGCGGACAAAGTTGCCCAGGCCTACAGCCTGGACACCCGCTGGCGTAACCGCGCCGAGTTCGTGCATAGCCGCGAAGAAGCGCGCGAATTTCTTTCGCGCAAATGGGCGCGCGAACTTGAGTACCGGTTGATCAAGGAACTGTGGGCCTACACCGGCAATCGCATCGCAGTGCGCTATGCATACGAGTGGCGCGACGACTCGCGAAACTGGTTCCGCTCGTACGGCAACGAGAACTGGGAATTCGGCGAGGACGGCTTGATGATCCACCGCCATTCCAGCATCAACGACCTTCCCATCAAGGAAGCCGACCGCAAATTTCACTGGCCGCTGGGACGCCGTCCGGACGATCATCCCAGCCTGTCCGACCTGGGCATGTAAACGCCCTGCACGGCTCTCGCGCGGGCCTGCAGCGCCTGGGCGGCCCGCGTGCCGCGCAGGCGCTTGACGCGCGCATTTCCCTTCAAGAAAGCCTAGGGATTTCCCCCGTTTTTTTGTGGCTATCGCGACACCCGCGCGCAACTTTCGCACGCCTTGAAAGGTGAACGGAAGTTTGGATTTTTAGACTCCCGCATTCATTGCAGTGTCAGCTTTTGTTCAGACCTCAGTCAGGCAAAAGCACAACAACGGGAGGAAAAGACCATGCAATCAAAACGCAGCGCCGTGCGGCGCGAGGCGTGGGCTGCGGGCACGATGATCGTGCTGGGCCTGGGCGCCATCGCGCAGGCGTCAACCTACACATTGGGAACCCTGGACCGCATGGGCCCGGGCATGTTCCCGGCCATTCTGGGCGTGCTGCTGGTGCTTCTTGGCTTGGCCATCGCCAAGATGGCGGCTTCGCCCGTGGCCGCCGAGGAAGATGCCGAAGAAGTCGCGCCGCCCGAATGGCGCGGCTGGGGCTGCATCATCGGCGGCCTGCTTTCCTTCATCCTCATCGGCAAGTTCGGCGGCCTGGTGCCGGCGACGTTCGTGCTGGTCTTCATCTCTGCCATGGGCGACCGCCAGCATACCTGGCGCTCCGCAGCCATCCTTGCCGCCGGCGTCACGGTGCTTGGCGTGGCCGTGTTCTCCTGGGCGCTGCAACTGCAGTTTCCGTTGTTCCGCTGGGGTTGATCCATGGAAATCTTCAATAACCTGATGCACGGGTTTTCGGTCGCTTTCGCGCTGGACAACCTGATGTGGGCCATCTTTGGCGTGTTCATGGGCAACCTGATCGGCGTGCTGCCGGGCATGGGCGTGCTGGCCGCCATTTCGATTCTGCTGCCCCTGACCTACACGATGACGCCCACCGCGGCGCTGGTGATGCTGTCCGGCATCTACTACGGCTCGCAGTACGGCGGCGGCATCACGTCGATCATGTTGAACCTGCCCGGCACGGCGTCGCACGCGGTGGCCTGCCTGGACGGCAATCCGCTCGCGCGCAACGGCAAGGCGGGCTCGGCCCTTTTCATGCTGATGTTCTCGTCGTTCTGCGGCGCGTCTGTCGGCATCCTGGCAATGATCCTGTTCTCGCCGCTGCTGGTCGACGTCGCGTTCAAGTTCGGTCCCGCCGAGTACTTCTCTATGATGATGCTGGGCCTGCTGGCCGGCGCAACGCTGGCCAAGGGTTCGGCGATCAAGGGCGTGGCGATGGTGGTGGTCGGCCTGCTGCTGGGCGTGGTGGGCACGGACGTGAACACCGGCACAATGCGCTTTCACTTCGGCATTCTGGAACTGTCCGACGGGCTGCAGATCGTGGCGCTGGCCATGGGGCTGTTCGGCGTGGCGGATTTCCTGAAGAACATCAATCGCATCGGCGGCGACAGCAAGGTCACCTCGACGAAGGTGAGCATGAAGTCCATGCGTCCGGAAGCCGGCGACATCAAGCAGTCGCGCGGCGCGCTGGTGCGCGGTACGGCGATCGGTGCGGCGTTCGGCATCCTGCCGGGCACGGGTCCGACCATCGCGTCGTTCATCTCGTACGCCACGGAAAAGAAGGTTGCCCGTGAACCGCGCCGCTTTGGCCGCGGGGCCATCGAAGGCATCGCCGGTCCGGAAGCCGCAACCAGCGCTTCGACGCAGACCAGCTTCATTCCGACGATGAGCCTGGGCATCCCTGGCGATCCCGTCATGGCGCTGATGCTGGGCGCGCTGATCATTCACGGCATCCAGCCGGGTCCGCAGATGATGGTCGAGCACGCCGACATGTTCTGGGGGCTGATCGCCAGCTTCTGGGTCGGCAACGTGCTGCTGCTGCTCCTGAACCTGCCGCTCATCGGCATGTGGGTGCGTCTGTTGACGGTTCCCTTCCGCTATCTGTTCCCTGCCGCACTGTTCTTCGTCTGCGTGGGGGTGTACAGCACGAACAACAACCTCTTCGACGTGGGGATGGTGACCTTGTTCGGCGCCGCGGGCTACGCGTTGATCCGGCTGCGGTTCGAACCGGCGCCGCTGCTGCTCGGCTTCGTGCTCGGGCCCATGGTGGAAGAGAACTTCCGCCGCGCCCTGCTGCTGTCGCGCGGTGAGCTGTCGATCTTCGTGACGCGGCCCATCAGCCTGGGCTTCATCCTGGCCTGCGTGGGGCTGATCGCCCTGCTGGCCGTGTCGGCGCTGCGCCAGCGCAAGGCGCGCGAAGCGCTCAGGCACGCGGAGTCTGCCGCGTAGACGCAAATCAAGAATCGGGGTAGTGCTGCTTTGGCCGGTCTCAAAAGGACCGGCCTTTTTTTGCCTGGCTGCCCGGTCAGCGATGCGGCTCAGCGATGCGTGCACGCGTTCCGGGTCAGCTTTCCGGCGCGGCGGTATGGCCGTCGATGTGGCCAAGCGGGCGGCCCGGATCCAGGCGGTCGCGCACGCGCTGCTTCAGCACCTTGGCGTCGGGGAAGCCGCCGTCGCGCTTGCGGTCCCAGATCAGATCGCCGTCGTAGGTGATCTGGAAAATTCCGCCGGTGCCGGGCTGCAGCGCCACCTCGCCCAGATCCGTCGAAAACGTGGAAAGCAATTCCTGCGCCATCCAGCCCGCGCGCAGCAGCCATTGGCACTGCGTGCAATACAGGATGACGATGCGAGGGCGCAAGGCAGACGGGTTCATGGGTACGGCATTCTACGCCTGCGCGGGCGGAGGCGATCATGGATAATGTCGGGTTTTCCCGGGTCTGCAATGGGCCCAGAGCCTCGTATGAAGTCTGCCTTGACGCCCCGAGGCCAGCGCTGGCTGATCGGTCTTTTGATGGGACTGGTCACGCTCACGCCGATGGCCATCGACATCTACCTGCCTTCCCTGCCCGCCATGGCATTGGCGTTTGGCGAGCCCATCGGCGCCTTGCAATCCAGCATCACCCTGTTCATTTTTGCGGTGGGCGTGGGCCAGGTGCTGATCGGCCCGCTGGCCGACCGCTATGGCCGCCGGCCCGTGGCCCTGTGCGGCGCCGTGGCATATCTGGCAGGCTCGGCGCTGGGCGCGTCGGCAACGTCCCTCGAGGTGTTTTACGCGGCGCGCGTCATCCAGGGACTAGGCGCGTGTTCGGCATCGCTGGTCGCGTTTGCCGCCGTGCGGGATTGCTTTACCCCGGCCGTCGGCGCGCGCGTCTACAGCTATCTGAACGGCGCGCTATGTTCCGTGCCCGCGCTGGCGCCGATGGTGGGCGGCGTGCTGGCCCTGCATGCAGGCTGGCGCAGCACGTTCGTCTTCATGACGGTGTTCGCGCTGGCATTGGCGGCGCTGCTGGCCGTGCGCTTCGAGGAAACCCGGGCCAAGCTGGCGCACCGGCCAGGCGCGCTGTACAGCCTGCCCCGCTATGCGTCCATCGTCACCAGCGGACGGTTCCTCTACTTTGCGTGCTTCGGCATGGCGGGCATGGCGATGATCCTGGTGTTCGTGTCGGCTGCGCCCGTCGTGCTGGTCGAGCAGCTTGGGTACAGCGAGCTGGGCTTTTCGGCATGGTTTGGGGCGAATGCAACCATCAACATCGCGGCGTTTTTCCTGGCGCCCGCCTTCATCGCGCGCCATGGCCGCTACACCATGGTGCGCGTCGGCATGGCCGCCCTCCTGCTGGCGTCGGTCCTGCAGGTCAGCGCGTGGCTGTGGATGCCCCTGTCGGCCTGGGTCTTCATGCTGCCGGTCACGGTGTTTACCGTCGGATTCTCGCTGGCGCTGGGATCGGGGCTGAGCCTGGCGCTCGAGCCTTTTGCCGACCGGGCGGGCACTGCCGCCGCCGTGTATGGCCTCTTCCAGATGAGCGGGTCGGCGGTGATCGCCACCCTGCTGCTGGACAGCGGCATGGCGCCTCAGGCGGCCATGGCGCTGGTCGGCGCGGTCATCGTGGCGCCGCTGCTGCTGCTCTCGCCGGCGTTGGGCCGGCGCCTGGCCGCCGGTTCCTGAGCCAGTGGGTGCGGGGCGTGCGCTAGTATCCAGGAACAACCACCTGGAGGCGACATGTCCATCGAAAAACCCGCGGACGAACCGGTGCTGCTGCGCAGCGCCGAAGGCGGCGTCGTCACGCTGCGCCTGAACCGCCCATCCCAGTTCAACGCCTTGTCCGAGGCGATGCTGGCCGCGTTGCAACAGGCAATCGACACACTGGCATGCGATGCCGACGTCCGCTGCGTGGTGCTGGAGTCGGCCGGCCGCGCGTTCTGCGCGGGCCATGACTTGCGCGAGATGCGCAGCCAGCCGGGCCTTGATTACTACCGGGCGCTCTTTGCCCGATGCGGCAGCGTCATGCAAGGCTTGCAGGCGCTGCCCGTCCCGGTGATTGCCAAGGTGCGCGGCATTGCAACCGCCGCGGGATGCCAACTGGTCGCGAGCTGCGATCTGGCGGTGGCCGCCGACACGGCGAAGTTCGCCGTGTCCGGCATCAATGTCGGTCTGTTCTGCGCCACGCCTGCAGTGGCCCTGACCCGCAACGTGTCTGCCAAGCGCGCCTTCGAGATGCTGATGACTGCGCGCTTTATCGATGCTTCCCAGGCTGTGGACTGGGGGCTGATCAACGCGGCGGCGCCCGAGAGCGAATTGGATGCCCGTGTGCGCACGCTGGTGGACGACATCCTGGCCAAGAGCCCGGCGGCCGTGCGTTACGGCAAGCGGATGTTCTACAAGCAGCGGCAGATGGCCCTGGCCGATGCCTATGATTACGCGGGCGACGTGATGGCCCGCAACATGATGGAGGCGGACGCGTGCGAAGGCATCGACGCCTTCCTGCAGAAACGCCCGCCGCGCTGGACGTCGTGACGACGCGCCGGCGGCTGGCGCCGGCGCGTTAGACCAGCCAGCCGAGCGACCAGCCGCTGACGGCCGCCAGCAGCACCACCCATAACGGCGACCAGCGGGCATAGACCAGCAACGCGAACAGCAACAGCGCGAGGCCAAAGTCGGCCTTGCCCAGGATTGCGCTGGTCCAGACGGGGTCATACAGCGCGCCGAGCAGGATGCCGACGACGCTGGCATTGACGCCGGCCACCATGTTGCGCACACCTGGCCGGCGCCGCAGCGTGTCCCAAAACGGCAGCGCCGCGGTAAGCAGCAAGGCGCCCGGCACGAAGATGACACAGAGAAGCAGCAAGCCGCCCGCCCATCCGGACAAGGGGCCGGACGACATCGCGCCCAGGAAGGCCGCGAAGGTGAACAAGGGCCCGGGCATGGCCTGGGCCGCACCGTAACCGGCCAGGAAATCCGCGCTGGACACCATGCCGGTGGAGACCGACGCCGTCTCCAGCAGCGGCAGCACCACGTGCCCGCCGCCAAAGACCAGCGCGCCGGCGCGATAGAAGCCGTCGATCTGGCCCGCCAGCGCGCCGCTGGAGATGAGCGCCCAGAGCGGCAGCCCCGCCATCAGCACGGCAAAGAGCACCAGCGAGGCCACGCCCGCCGCGCGCGATACGCCGGAAGGCGCGTGGGACAGGACGGGACGGGCCGGCAATTGCAGGAAGGCCGCACCGATCACCGCGCCCAGCACCACGGCGCCGATCTGCGCCAGCGCGGCCGGCAGCACCACCGTGAGTAATGCGGCGGCGACCGCCAGCGCGGCGCGGGATCGGTCCGGGCACAGCGAACGGCCCATTCCCCAAACCGCCTGCGCAACGATGGCCACGGCCGCCACTTTCAGCCCATGAATGGCCGCCGACCCGGAAAGCCAGCCGTAGTGGGCAAGCCCCATCGCAAATCCGATCAGGGCGAGCGCCGAAGGCAGCGTAAAGGCGACCCAAGCGGCCAGCATGCCGGCCCACCCGGCGCGGCGCAGGCCGATCGCCATGCCGACCTGACTGCTGGCCGGGCCCGGCAGAAACTGGCACAGCGCGACCAGGTCCGAAAAGGTGTAATCGTCGAGCCATCGGCGCCGATCGACAAATTCGGTGCGGAAGTAACCCAGATGCGCGACCGGTCCGCCAAAGGACGTCAGGCCCAGGCGCAGGAACACCAGAAACACTTCAAGACAGGACCCTCGGTCCGTCTGGGCGCGCGCGCCGGTGGCCGGCTTGCTGTCGACATGTTCGTCATGGGGGGATGGGTGCGGCATCGGCTCGGGCTTCGTGGGGAATCGGGGCGGCGATTTTATAAAAGGCCCCAGCACCAAGCTTATAGCCGGGCCACGGCCGGGATTCAATCGGATAAATGTCAGGAATTGGCGCTTGGCGGGCGCACCGCCCAACGCATCATGGCCCATATCAAAAATGGGTTCTTGGCACTTCAGCGGTAGGCCAATCGGCGCCATCATTTGCCGGTCATTCCCCCATCCCATTGCAATAGAAAGGTCTGAACATGAGCCAACGGTTGAATTATTTCCAGGTGTCCGAAGTCCTGTCGAAGAAGTATCTGGACTTCAGCATGGCGCTGAAGAAGACGCCTGTGGTCCAGGAGCTTGGCTCGCTGGTCGATATCCGTGCCTCGCAGATCAACGGCTGCGGATTCTGCCTGGACATGCACGTCAAGGAAGCCACGATCAAGGGCGAGCGAGCGCTGCGCCTGCATCACGTCGCCATCTGGCGCGAATCGCCCCTTTTCTCGCCGCGCGAACGCGCCGCGCTGGAATGGACCGAGGCGCTTACGACGCTGCCGCCGCACGGCGTGCCGGACGAGATCTACGATGCCGTGCGGGCGCAGTTCACGGAAACCGAACTGTCGGACCTGACCTTCCTGGTGGTCGGCATCAATGGCTGGAACCGGCTGAACGTCGCATTTCGCACCGAGCCCGGGTCCGCGGACAAGGCCTATGGCCTGGACAAGGCCGGCTTGAACTGACCGGCGCTCTCCTGCCGCGACTCACATGAGCTGCAGGATGCGGCGCGCCAGTTGCTCCGCCTGCTCGGCCGAGACGATATTGGTGAAGCTCATGAGCAGGCCGGCGCGTGCGTCCGGCGCCGCCGACCAGTGCGACAAGGCATGGGCGTACAGGCCCTGCCGCAGCATGCGCGCCGCAAGTTCGCGATCGGTCTGATGGCCGTCCAGCCGCGCCACCAGGTGCATGCCGCCCGGCTGCGGATCGATGCGCAACCGGTTGCCCAGCACGCTGGACAGCGCCGCGGCCGTGGCCTCGCGCCGTTCGCTGTACAGCCGGCGCATACGCTGGATATGGCGCGCGAAGTGTCCTTCGTTGATGAACGAGGCCAGCACGGCCTGCGTCAACGCCGGCGCGCCGCCCGCCAGCAGCATGCACAGACGCTCGAAGCGCGGCGCCTGCTCCTCGGGCACCACCAGGTAGGCGAGCCGCATGCCGGGAAACAGCACCTTGCTGAAGGTGCCCGAATACAGCACGCGACCCTGGCGGTCCAGGCTTTTCAGGGCCGGCAGCGGACGGCCGACGTAGCGGTATTCGCCGTCGTAATCGTCCTCCACGATCCACGCGCTGCTGCGTTCAGCCCAGTCCAGCAGCGCCTGGCGCCGGGGCAGCGACAGCGACAGGCATAGCGGACTTTGGTGTGCGGGCGTCACGACCGCCGCCCGGGCCCGCGGCTCCTGCGCAATGCCCGCCTCCACGACCAGCCCTTCCCCGTCCACCCGCACCGGCACGGCCTGCATCCCAGCCTGCGCCAGCAGCGCCCGCGTGGGCGGATAGCCGGGGTCTTCCACCCAGACCGAATCGCCGGGCTTGAACAACGCCTGCATGATGAGCTGCAGGGTGTTGTTGTAGCCCGACGTGATGAACACCTGGCTGGGCGTGCACTGGATGCCGCGCGCCACCTGCAGGTAGGCGGCCGTCGCGGTCCTGAGCGCGAGCAAGCCCGAGGGATCGGGGTACGCAAGGTCCGGCGGCTGCATGCCGCGCAGATGGCGCGCGCCCAGACGCGCCCAGATCTTGCGCGGAAAGGCGTCGAGCGCGGGCAGCCCCATCTGAAAAGGCAACGGTGCGGCCGGACGTTGCCAGCCGTCTTCCGGCGCCTCAGCGGGCCGGGCCTTTGCGGCGGGCGCGGAGCGCGCAACCGGTTGCAGGTTGGGAGCGACCACGGTGCCGGCCTGGCCGCGCGCCTGGATGTAGCCCTCGGACGCCAGCAGCGAATAGGCGACCTCGATGGTGCCGCGCGCCACGCCGATTTCCTTGGCTAGCGCGCGTGCCGACGGGATGCGGTCGCCGGGTTTGAGGGTGCCCTCGGCGATGGCGCCCCGGAACCGCTCATAGATCTGGCGGTAGAGCGGATGACCGGCGGCGTCAGAGACGGTTTGCAGACCGTCGGGGGTTGCAGGAATCATGGCATAGTCCGTAAGCGCATTTATGGCCCTTCAAATTATGGCATGTGGTTTTTAAGATTCTTACTCACGGTGGGCGTACGCTTCGCGCCCTGAACTTCGAACTACTGATCCCATGCACACATCCACGGAACCGTCCTTGCGCCATCTGGAGACCCCGGAAGAATGGCAGGCCTGCCTGCCGCTGATGCGCGAGCTGCGACCCCATCTTGCCCACGACGACGCGTTTGTCGAACGACTGGCCCGCATGCACCAGCAGAACTATCGCCTGCTCGCCGTCATGCGCGACGGCGAGGCGCTGGCGCTGGCGGGATACCGGTATCAGGAAAACCTGATCTACGGGCGGTTCCTGTACGTGGACGACCTGGTGGTGGCGCCGTCGGCGCGCGGCAGCCGCTGGGGCGCCCGGCTGATCGCCGAGCTGGATCACCTGGCGCGCGGCGCGGACTGCGACAAGCTGGTGCTGGACACCGGGCTGGGCAACGCGCTGGCGCAACGCTTCTACTTCCGGCAGGGCCTGTTGACCAGCGCCATCCGGTTCAGCAAATCCTTGAAAGGAAACACCCAATGAGCATTCTTCGTATCCGCTGCAGCCCGCGGGGGCTCGATTCCGAGAGCTATCGCCTGTCCCAGCGCATCGTCGACCGCCTCGTGCGTTCGGCGCCGGCCGGCGGCCTGGAGGTCGTGGAGTTCGACGCCACCACCCTCACCCATGCGGACAGCGACTATGCCGCGGCGCTGGCCGCGCCGGCGGATCCTGCCGCCGACGTGCTCGGGCGCGGTTCGCTGCACGCGTCGGGCGCGCTGATCCGGATGCTGGAAAACGCCAGCCACGTCGTGCTGGCCACGCCCATGCACAACTTCACCGTCCCCTCCGCGTTGAAGGCATGGCTGGACCTTGTCGTCCGGGTGCGCAATACGTTTCACATCACGCCGCAGGGCAAGGTCGGATTGCTGGCGGACCGCCCCGTGTTTGTCGCGATCTCGTCGGGCGGGACCTTCAGCGGCGAAGAGGCCCGTCAGCCGGACTTCCTGACGCCATACCTGCGGCACGTGCTGGCGACCATCGGGTTGAAACAGGTGACGTTTGTATCGGTGGAGGGAACGGCCCGTGGGCCGGCTTATCTTGCTGCTGCTCGCAAGCAGGCCGAACGCGCCGTCGATGACATTTCTTTCGCGCGTGTAGTGGCTGGAGCGCCTTTCCCGGTGCCCGCGTGAACACCCAGTTCTGCGCGGATGCGCTGAAACGCCTGATCCGGCTTCGGCCGGATACCGGCCGGATGGCGCCTGTCCGGCCCGCCGGCGGCCGGTGGCGCAATCCCTTCGGGCGATCCGATCGGGCCGCATTGACACGCTTGATTTAGCCGCTCTACGCTAGCCCGCACTTGTGGTCCAACTTGGGCGTGGTCCTGCCCCGGCGCACCAAGGTGCGGGAGGCGCAACATGACGCTATGCAGGCCTGGAGCAATCGCATGCGTGCTGCTGTGGCTGAGTGTCCTCGCGCCAGCCGGTGCGCAGGCGGCATGCAGCGACAAGACCTTGCGCGGGATGTCGGACGCGGGACGCAGCGTGGCGACGATTGCCAAACGCTGCGGGATGAGCGCGGCAGCGGTGAAGGAACGCCTGGGCGCGGGCGAAACCAAATCGAACCGCGCGCCGCCCGAGGCCGCTGCGCCCGCCGCCGCGGGGGCAGCCGACGCCGGATCCGCGGCATCCCCGGCCGCGCCAGCCGCGACCTCCGCCGCCAACACCACAAAGACCGCCAAGCCGGCAAAGGCGCCCGCCGAGCCGCCAAAACACCCGCCGGGCACCATCCTGGAATTGTGCGGATGCTACGGCAGCATGGAATACGGCTTCACAGAGCCGAACGCGCAATGCGTGAGCGGCAAGGCCGTGGCGACGCGGTGTCCGGGCTATTGCCCGGTGAACCGGTCGCCATGGCGCCGCATCTGCAGTTGAGGCGGTGGCGAGCCGCCCTGTGCGTCAGTCGGCCGCGCTGACTTCGGGCTGGTGCGGACGCGCATGCACCTGGTCGATTCGCAGGCCGTCCCGCCGCGTCACTTCGAACCCCCAGTCACGCAGCATTACGGTGTCGCCCGTTTCGGGGATCCGGCCGCCCGCGCGCAGCAGGCATCCGGCCAGCGTTGCATCGGGATAGTCGTCGGCAAGCGCCGGCGCTTCCAGGAGACGTGCGGCTTCGTCGACGGACAAGCGGCCGCCCAGCAGCCACGAGCCATCGGAAAGCTGCAGGGCGTCCGGGTGGTCTTCCTGGTGTTCAGGCAAGTCGCCCGCCACCGCTTCCAGCACGTCCAGCGGCGTGACCAGGCCTTCGCACACGCCGTGTTCATCGACGACGATCAGCATGTGATCGCGCGAGGCGCGCAGTTCATCCAGCACCTTCAGCACCGGCGTGGTTTCCATCACGTAGCGCGGTTCGCGCGCCAGTTCCACCAGGTCGATCGGGCCGGGGTTCTGCAGCAGCGGCAGGACCTCCTTGAAGTGAAGCACGCCCAGTACATTGGCCGGATCCCCCGCGCACAGCGGCAAGCGCGAGTGACCGGTGGCGAACTTGCGAATGATCACGTCGGGCGTGTCGGACACATCCAGCCACGTCATGTCGCCGCGCGGGACCATGATGGAGCGGATGTCGCGCGTGCCGATGGACAGCACGCGCTCGATCATCGAGCTTTCCTCGGGCGCGAAGGCCGGCTCGTCCCCGGCGCCGTCCACCAGCGCGACCACTTCATCGGCTTGAGACACCGGCTGGCCGGCACGGCCGCCGCGCAAGAGGCGCAGCACGGCCTGCGCCGTGCGCTGCCGGCGGCCAAGCGCATGCGTGCCTCGGGCGCGGTTGCGGCGGGCCAGCTGGTTGCACAGCTCGATCAGGATCGAGAAGCCAATGGCCGCATACAGGTAACCCTTGGGAACGTGGAAGCCCAGGCCTTCGGCGACCAGGCTGAAACCGATCATCAGCAACAGGCCCAAACACAGGATCACGACCGTCGGGTGACGGCCAACGAATGCCATCAGCGGGCGGCTGGCGATCATCATGACGGCCATTGCGAGCACCACGGCGATCATCATGATGCTCAGTTCCTGCACCATGCCCACGGCGGTGATGACGGAGTCCAGCGAGAACACGGCGTCCAGCACCACGATCTGCAGAATGACCTGCCAGAAGACGGCGTGCTGCGGCTTTTGCCCCTGGTCGTGGCTGGCGCTGCCTTCCACGCGTTCGTGCAGTTCCATCGTGCCTTTGAACAGCAGGAACAGGCCGCCCAGGATCAATATCAGGTCGCGTCCGGAGATTTCGGCGCCCAGCACGGTGAAAAGCGGCGCGGTCAGCGTGACCACCCAGGCAATACTGGCCAGCAGGCCCAAACGCATCACCAGCGCGAGCGTCAGGCCAATGAGGCGTGCGCGGTTGCGCTGTTCGGGCGGCAACTTGTCCGCCAGGATGGCAATGAACACCAGGTTGTCGATGCCCAGCACAATTTCAAGAATGACCAGCGTCGCCAGGCCAAGCCAGGCGGTGGGGTCGGACATCCAGTCGAAAATCATCAGGTTTCCACGGAAAGCGTAAGCGAGCGCGCGTTCGGGGCGCGCCGACGGGAAGGGAGTGCATCAAGAGCGCACCGCGATCGTTGCAGAGGTGCGCGATTGGACGTGACCCGGCGAGGCGGCGCGCGGCCGCCCAGACGCGGCGTTGCCGCGGTGGCGATCAGGGAGGCGGCGCGCGGGCAGACAAGCCTTGCCGCGGCAGTGTGAGGAGAAGATGTCGGGCGCCGGCAGAAGTGCGGCGCCCTGCTAGGAGGAGGGTCTTCGTTCATAGAAGGCGGATGGCTCCAGGCTGCCGGGGCAGCGACGCATCGGAATATCCGCCGGGCTCTCTTTCTTACAGGATCCTGAATCTTACCTGAAACACGGCATTGCGCGAATGGGGGCCGCTACTACGCTCATTGGCCGCGCAGGTCAGCCGTGCCGCCAGAGCCCGACGACGCGCCGGAGCCCGGCATGCCGCCGTGCCCTGTCGAGCCGGTGTTGCTGCCCGGCGTGCCCTTGGCGCCTCGCGTGTCCGCGCCGGCGTCGTCTTGCCGCGGACTCGTTCCGGCCCGCGCGGGCTCGTCCCGGCTGGGGTCGCGCTGTTTCTGTTTTGCGTCCTTATGGTTTGCGCCCTTGTCTTGCGCGCCCTGCGTTTGCGCGGGCGGCTGTTGCGCGCCGGACGGCTGGTCCCGCTTGGACTGGCCGGTGGCGCTCATGCCGGGCGTCGTCATCTGCGCCTGCGCAACCAACGTTTTTTCAACGCGCTGCGCCGACGCGCCGGTGGCAAGCAAGCCGCTCATGACGGTAGCGCACAGATACAGAATCGGGTGTTTCATGGTTGCTCCTTGGTCGACAGCGGTGACACACTGAGCCCCAGGCCAATAAGCTGACGCGGGATCTCTGTTCATCCAGGGGCAAGTGGCGTGCCTGCCCCACCGAGGGAGCGATACATGCGTGATCAACCAGTACCCGGCCGGCGGGGGCTGCTCAAGGCCCTTGCCGTCGGCGTCCCCGGCGCCGCCTGGGCGCCCCGCGCAATCAGCGCACCGGACCATCCCCCTTCTGCCCCCCAGCCGGACGCTGCCGCGACCGGCGCCGCGCCCAACCGGACGCTCAAATTTTTCAATGCGCAGGAAGCCTTGACGATGGACGCCATCGCCGCGCGGCTGATTCCGGCCGACGATCTGGGTCCGGGCGCCAAGGAAGCGGGGGTGACGCTGTTTCTTGACGGCCAGCTTGCCGGCGCCTGGGGCGCGGGCAGCCAACTCTACCGCCAGGGTCCTTTCGAACCGGGCACGCCGGAACAGGGCTACCAGCTTTCGTTCACACCGGCCGAGATGTTCCGGCGCGGTCTGGCCGCGCTGGACGCGGCGGCGCGCAAAGCGGACGGCAAGCCGTTCGCGGAATTGGATGCGGTCCGCCAGGACGCCTGGCTGCGCGACATGCAGGAAGGCAAACCCGACTTCTCGCCCCTGCCCTCTGGTGTGTTCTTCCAGGCGTTGCTGGAAGGCACGATCGAAGGGTTCTTTTCGGACCCGCTCTATGGCGGCAATGCGGACATGGTGGGGTGGAAGCTCGTGGGGTTTCCGGGCGCGTTTGCCTCGTTTTCCAACGACATCGAGCGCCACGGCGTGATCTGGGCCGGCCAGCCGGTGTCCATTGCCAACGCCACGAGCCACAAGATGACGCCCGGAGGCAAGCATGGCTAAAACGCTACCGGCGGTCGACGTGGCAATCATTGGAGGCGGATGGACCGGTTCCATCATCGGCAAGGAGCTTGCCGCCGCCAAGCAACGGGTCGTGGTGCTGGAACGCGGCGAGGCACGGTGGCCGTCGCCTGACTTTCAGGGGCCCAACGTCCACGACGAACTCAAGTACACGCGCCGCCACGAACTGCACCAGGACGCCGCGACCGAAACCTACACGTTCCGCAACAACACGGACCAGAAGGCGCTGCCGATGCGCCGGTGGCAATTTGCCTACCCCGGCACGCATCTGGGCGGCGCGGGCAATCATTGGTCGGGCGCCTACTACCGCTTCGATCCCACCGACTTCGTCATGCGCAGCCATTACAACGAGCGCTATGGCAAGGACATCTTCGACAAGGAACTGACCTGTCAGGACTGGGGCATCACCTATGACGAGCTGGAGCCGTACTTTGATCGCTTCGATTACCTGATCGGCGCTTCCGGCCAGGCGGGCAACATCAAGGGCGAGAAACAGGAAGGCGGCAACCCGTTCGAGCCGTGGCGCTCGCGCCCCTACCCCAACCCGCCCATGAAGGTGCCCTACGCGCCGGCGCTCTTTGGGCAAGCCGCACGCAAGCTGGGCTATCACCCTTACGTGCAGCCGTCCGCGCTTTGTACGCGGCCCTATGTGAACACCGAAGGCCTGCACATGAGCGCGTGCGTGTACTGCGGATTCTGTTCCAACTTTGGTTGCGAGCACTTCGCCAAGGCCTCGCCGCAGGTGTGCATCCTGCCGGTGGCCATGAAGATGGAGAATTTCGAGATCCGCACCGGCGCGCATGTGCTGCGCGTGGAGCTGACGCCGGACAAGAAGCGCGCCCGGGGCGTGACGTACGTGGATGCCGGTGGCGAAGAAGTCTTCCAGCCGGCCGAAATCGTCGTGCTGTCCGCGTTCGGCATCAACAACGTGCGGCTGCTGTTGCTCTCGGGAATCGGCAAGCCCTTCGATCCGGCAACCAACACCGGCGTCGTGGGCCGCAACTACACGCACCAGACCACCTCGGGCGTGAACCTGTTTTTTGATGAGTCGGTCAACATCAACCCGTTCATGGGCGCCGGCGCGGTGGCGGTGACGATGGACGACTTCAGCGCCGACAACTTCGACCATGGGCCCGTGGGCTTCGTCGGCGGCGGCTATCTGCAGATTCAGGTCGTCAGCGGCGCGCCGATCGGCTTTCATCCCACGCCCAAGGGCACGCCGTCGTGGGGCTCTGAATGGAAGAAGGCAGTCGCGCGCTACTACAACCATGCGGCCAACATCACCATCACCGGCTCGGCGCAGCCCTGGCGCGGCGGCTACCTGAGCCTGGATCCCACCTACAAGGATGCGTGGGGCCTGCCGCTGTTGCGGGTGACCTACGATTTTCCCGACAACGACATCCGCATGTCGGCCTTTCTGACGGAAAAAGGCGACGAGATCGCACGCGCCATGAAGGGCATCGTCCGCACCGAACCGGGCCCGCGCAAGCGGCCGTTTTCGGCGACCGCGTATCAGTCGACCCACCTGACGGGCGGCGCGGCGATGGGCGACGATCCCAACACCAGCGTCGTCAACCGCTACGGTCAGTCGTGGGACGTGCCCAACGTGTTCGTCACGGGCGCCGCGCTCTTTCCGCAGAACTCGGGCTACAACCCGACAGGCACCGTGGGCGCCACCGCCTACTGGATCGTAGAGAAAATCAAGGCGGACTATCTGCGTTCGCCGGGCCCGCTGGTGTCATCATGATCGAACATCGCAAAGGCATCATCTTCACTGTCGGGTTGATGGTCGCGGTGCCGGCCATCACGCTCATCGCGACCGTGCACCAGATGATGGGCGCGGGCGGCGACGAGGCGATCCGGGCCTCGGCCGTGCCGCAACCGCCACCGCCCGCCGCGAGTCCGGCGCCGCAGGCGGCCGCGCCGGCGGGGCAAGCGGCGGCTCCGGCTGCACCGGGCGCCGCGCCGGCCTCGCCGGGTCCCGCCGCGGGATCGGGCGCGGCGGCGCCTGCCGCCGTATCGGGCGCGACGGCGCCTGCCGCCGTATCGGGCGCCCAGCCGCCTGCCCCCCTGAAACCCGTGCCCGGACGCAGCGCCACCGATTTCACTGCGTCGCGCCCGGATTGGGAAAAATGGCTGCGCGAGGCCGATCCCGAAGCAGGCAAACAGCTGGCCGCGAACGGCAAGCCCGGTGCGGGGGTGCAGGCCTGTGTGGCCTGCCATGGCCCGGCCGGCATCACACCCACTGGCGGCATCTTCCCCAACCTGGCGGGCCTGCGTAGCGAGTATCTGGCCAAGCAATTGGGCGACTTCCGATCCGGCACGCGGGTGCAACCGCTGATGAACACCATCGCGCGCGCGCTGACCGAAGAGGAAATCGGGCAGGTGGCGGCCTACTACGGCACTCTCGCCGGCCCGCCGCTGCACGTGGGCGAGTTCGGCGGCGAGGCGGCGCGCAAGCTGGATGTCGAAGGCGACGGCGCGCGCGCCCTGCCCGCCTGTGCCAATTGCCATGGTCTGCGCGGCATGGGCGAGGGCCCGTTGCTGCCGCGGCTGGCCGGGCAGTCTCGGGAATATTTCACCGACCAGATGAACGCGTTTCGGAATGGATCGCGCCAGAACGACGATGTCGGCGTGATGCGGGCGTTTTCGCAGCGCCTGACCGACGCGGAGATCCAGGCGCTGGCGCAATACTACGCCGGCCCGGCGCCCGCGCCGCGGTAGGCGCCGGTTAGGCAGTACAATTCCGTCCGCCGCACCCGCAACGGGTGCGCGGCCGCGACGCTGTCGCGATCCCAGATGGACCCGGCTTGCCGGGTGGCTCGGCCGGGCGCCTATCCCTCGGACAACCTGCAAGCCCAACGGGCGTTCGCCCTTGACCTGCCGCACACGCTGCGGCGCGACCCACGCCCGGCGCTTGCTCAAATCTGCTTAGCCAATCAATGTCAGTTCTTTCCAAGCTTCGCCGCGACTGGATGGCCAATCCGCGCGCGGACGTTCTGTCGGGGGTGCTCGTCGCCCTTGCCCTGATTCCAGAAGCCATCGGCTTTTCCATCATCGCCGGGGTCGACCCCAGCGTTGGCCTGTATGCCTCGTTTTCCATCGCGTTCATCATCGCGTTCATGGGCGGGCGGCCGGGCATGATCTCGGCCGCGACCGCCGCGGTCGCGGTCCTGGTCGCGCCGCTGGTGCGCGAGCACGGCGTCGGCTACCTGTTCGCCGCGACCGTGCTGATGGGCCTGCTGCAGATCGCCGCCGGATTCCTGCGGCTGGACCTGCTGATGCAGTATGTGTCGCGATCGGTCGTGACCGGCTTCGTCAATGCGCTGGCCATCCTGATCTTCGTGGCGCAGCTGCCGCAATTGATCGGGGTGACATGGGTCACGTACGCCATGGTGGCCGCCGCGCTTGCCATCATCTATCTGCTGCCCCGGCTCACCACGGCCATCCCATCGCCGCTGATCGCCATCATCGTCATGACGGCCGTCTCCATCCAGGCGGGCCTGGACGTCAACACGGTGGGCGACATGGGCGCGCTGCCCTCTGCCCTGCCGTCGTTCATGGTTCCCGATGTGCCCTTCACGCTGGAAACCCTGCGCATCATCCTGCCGTACTCGTTGACGATGGCCGCGGTGGGACTGCTGGAATCGATGATGACCGCGCAGATCGTGGACGACATGACCGACACCGCCAGCGACAAGCGCCGCGAATGCAAGGGCCAGGGCATTGCCAACCTGGTCACGGGCTTTCTGGGCGGCATGGGCGGCTGCGCCATGATCGGCCAGTCCGTCATCAACGTGCGCGCCGGCGGCCGCACGCGTCTGTCCACCTGCGTGGCGGGCGTCTTTCTCTTGTTCCTGATCGTGGCGCTGGGCCCCCTTGTGGCGCAGATCCCGATGCCGGCCCTGGTGGCCGTGATGATCATGGTGTCGATTGGCACCTTCAACTGGCGCTCCTTGCGCAACCTCGGCTCGCATCCCTGGCAGTCGTCGGTCGTCATGCTGGCGACGGTCGCCGTGGTGGTCTGGACGCACGACCTGGCACGCGGCGTGCTGGTGGGCGTGGTGCTGAGCGGTCTGTTCTTTGCCGGCAAGGTCAAGGGGCTGCTGCACGTGTCCACGTCGCTGTCCGAGGATGGGCGCACGCGTATCTACCGCTATTCGGGGCAGATCTTTTTCGCCTCGGCGTCGCGGTTCTCGGCGGCGGTCGACTTTCATGAAGCCGTGGAGCGCGTGGTGATCGATCTGACGGGCGCGCACTTCTGGGACATTTCGGCCGTTGGCGAACTGGACAAGGTGACGCTCAAGCTGCGCCGCGCGGGCCATCAGGTCGAGGTCATGGGACTGAACGAGGCCAGCGCAACGCTGGTCGGGCGTTATGCCCAACCCGGGGCGCAGTCGGGCCACTAGCGCGCCGTCGCGGCCGATGCCTTCACGGCCTCGGCCCCGGATCAACACGTTTGGTTACTTCCCGGGCACGCCGCTTGCTCACTCCGCCAGATCGCATCTGCCGGAGTTTTCATGCCCGCTTCGCATTCCCTCGACGCCACGACGCTGACGGTGTTGACGGTCAACACCCATAAGGGCTTTACCAGTTTCAACCGCCGCTTCATGCTGCACGACCTGCGTGAGGCGCTGCGCACCGCCTCCCCGGACGTGGTCTTTCTGCAGGAAGTCCTGGGCGAACACCAGACGCACGCCGGGCGCCACGATTCCTGGCCGGCGCAGTCGCAGTATGAATTTCTTGCCGACACGTTGTGGACGGACTTCGCCTATGGCCGCAACGCGGTCTACCCCGAAGGACATCATGGCAACGCGATCCTGTCGCGCTACCCGATCGAAAGCCACGAGAACCATGACGTGAGCGTCGACGGCCATGAGGGACGGGGCCTGTTGCACTGCGTCTTGCGGCCCCCTTCCCTTGCGTCGCCCGTGCACGCCATCTGCGTGCATCTGGGGCTGCTCGAGCGCCACCGGGGCGAGCAATTGCGCCGGCTGTGCGAGCTGGTGTCCCACGGCGTGCCCGCCGACGAGCCGCTACTGATTGCAGGCGACTTCAACGACTGGCGGCTGCGCGCGGACACGCTGATGCGCGATTGCGGCACGCAAGAGGTATTCACGTCGCGTCTGGGCCGGCCCGCGCGGACCTTCCCGGCGCGCTGGCCGTTGCTGCGGCTGGACCGCATCTATGTACGCAGTGTGCGCGACTGGAAGCCGGTGCCGCTGGCATCGCGCGTCTGGTCGCGCCTTTCCGATCATGTGCCGATTTGTGCGGAGATTGCGCTATGAACCTGGGCTGGCGCGAAAACAACCAATATACCCTGCTGGAAAACGGCACGGAATACTTTCCCGCCGTCGTCGAGGCCATCGACGCGGCCAAGAGCGAAGTGCTGGTGGAAACCTTCATCCTGTTCGACGACACCGTCGGCCGGGATATCCAGCAGGTTCTGATCCGCGCCGCCAAGCGCGGCGTCAGCGTGGACCTGCTGGTCGACGGCTACGGGTCCGACGAGCTGAGCGAAGAATTCATCGGCGCGATGACCGAGGCCGGCGTGCGCTTTCACGTATTCGATCCGCGCCCGCGCTTTCTGGGCGTGCGTACGAACGTGTTCCGGCGCATGCACCGCAAGATCGTGGGCATCGACCGCGAGCGCGCGTTCATCGGCGGCATCAATTTTTCCGCGGACCATTTGCCCGACTATGGGCCGGAAGCGAAGCAGGACTACGCCGTTCTGGTTGAAGGGCCGCTGGCGGCCGACATTGCCGACTACGCGCGCGCGCAGCTGGGCAACGGCAAGCGGCGGCTGCGGCGCCGCCCCGCCCGGATGGATCCCCTGCCCGCCGGCGACGGCGGCGGGCGGCTGGTGGTGCGCGACAACATCAGCCATCGCAGCGACATCGAACGCTACTACCGGGCGGGCGTGCGCTCGGCGCGCTCGGACGTGCTGATCGCCAATGCCTACTTCTTTCCGGGATACCACCTGCTGCGCGACCTGGTGAAGGCCGCCCGCCGCGGCGTGCGCGTGCGGCTGCTGCTGCAGGGCGAGCCGGATGTCCTGGTCGCCCGCCTGGCCGCGTCGATGCTGTACGACTACCTGATCGATTCGGGCGTGGAGATCCATGAGTACTGCAAGCAACCGCTGCACGGCAAGGTCGCGTGCGTGGACGATGACTGGTCGACGATTGGTTCGAGCAACCTGGATCCGCTGAGTCTGGCGCTGAACCTGGAGGCCAACGTCGTGGTGCGGGACGCGTCGCTGAACGCAGCCCTGCGCAAGAGCCTGGACCGGCTGATTGCCGAAGACTGCCGGCCGGTCGAGATGGCCAAGAACTCGCGGCGCCGGCTGCGCCGCCTGTGGCTGGGCGTGGTGGTGTTCCACTTTTTGCGGCGGTTCCCCGCCTGGGCGGGCAGCTTGCCGGCCCACAAGCCGCGCCTGCAATCCATGACGGCGGATACCGGAAGGGAGACCGCATGAAGATCCTGCATTCGTCACCCATGCGGGCGTTGAGGCGCCGCTGGCCCCGGATCAAACGCGTGCTGCCCGTGCTGGTGCTGATCGTGGTCGCCGGGCTGCTGTACTACTTCGGCCGCTCCGTGGACTGGCCCCAGGTGTGGGTCGCCATGCGCAAGATTCCCGGCCAGGCCATCGCCATCGCGGCCGGACTGGTGGTTGCGGGCTACCTTGCGTACGGCAGCCTGGACCTCCTGGGCAAGAAATACACGCGCCACCACCTGCCCGCGCCCAAGGCGCTGGGCGTGGCGATGCTCAGCTACGCGCTGAACCTGAACCTGGGCGTGCTGGTGGGCGGCCTGGGAGCACGGCTGCGGCTTTACACGCGGCTGGGCTGCCGCAAGTCTGTCGCGACCCGCGTCGCCTTGTTTGCGGCGGCATCGAACTGGATCGGCTATGCGTGGCTGGCGGGCATCGTGTTCGCATTGGGCGTGGTGCCGGTGCCGGCGGGCTGGGAAATCGGCTCCGGCATGCTGCGCATCCTGGGACTTGCGCTGCTGGCGTTGGGCATTGCGTACGTCGTGACGTGCGCACGGGCCCGGCGCCGCAGCGTCACGTGGATGGGCCACCACATCACGCTGCCGCGCGCCCGCATGGCCGTGGCGCAATGCGCCCTGGCGGCGCTGTCCTGGTCCCTGATGGGCGCCATCTGCTACGTGCTGCTGCAGGGCAAGGCAAGCTACCCGGCGGTGCTGGGCATCCTGCTTTGCACGAGCTTCGCGTCGGTCATCACCCGCGTGCCCGGCGGGTTGGGCACCACCGAGGCCATCTTCGTGGCCGCGCTGGGATCCCAGATTCCGCCCACCGAAGTGCTGGGCGCGGCCTTGGCCTACCGGGCCGTCTATGCGTTGGCGCCGCTGTGCCTGGCGCTGATCGCGTATCCCCTGATCGAGCTGAAATTGGGCATGCGTCGGCGCAAGGCGGACGCCGCTCCCCCAGGCCAAGCAAGCCGCGTGCAATGAGGACCGCCATGAGTAGACCCCGACCCGACTCCGCAGGAACCGTCGCCGCCTATCCGCGGCGCGCCGCTGCGTCCGAACACGATATCGCCTCGCAGGAGGCGCTGGCGTTGCGCGTTGCCGCCTTGCTGGGACGGCGGTTCGCCCCGGACTTCCGGCCGACCCGCAATCGCGGCGAACCACCGCCCTACTACGTGCCGGATCGCAGCATCACCAGCCTGGCCCGCGCGGCAAAGCTGGGCATCACGCGCGCGGCCGACCTGTTCGGCGGCGTGACGCCGCATGCCTTCGTCGCCACCAAATCCATCACCCATGGCGTCGTCGACGCCCAGGCGCGGGTGCCGCAGGGGTGGGCGCGATCATTGGCCGGCGCGCTCGAGGAGGTCGTGCTTCGCGGCTTCACCGCCTTCACGCTGGAGGACGCCTACCGGGCCGGGGAACGGCTGCTGCAGGAAGGCGCATTCCGCGTCAAGCCAGCCGACGCCACTGCGGGCCGCGGGCAGATCGTCGTGCGCAACGCGCAGGAATTGCGAGCCGCGCTGAGCGAACAGGACGCCGCATCCGTGCGCCGCCTGGGCCTCGTGCTGGAGGAGGACCTGGCGCAGATCGAGACCTACAGCGTGGGCTGGGTGCGCGTGGGCAAGCTGGAAGCGTCGTACGTGGGCACGCAGTGCCTGACGCCCGACAACAATGGCGTCTCCGTGTACGGCGGCTCGAATCTCACCGTTGCCCGCGGGGGCTTCGACGAGTTGCGGGCGCTGAACCTGACCGACGAAGAACGGCAGGCGGTGGACTTGAGCTGCCGCTATGACACGGCGGTATCCACCGCCTATCCTGATTTCTTCGCGTCCCGGCGCAACTACGACGTGGGCGTGGGCCGCAATGCCCGAGGCGAACCGCGCGCCGGCGTGCTGGAGCAATCGTGGCGGGCGGGCGGCGCCAGCATTGCGGAACTGTCCGCGCTGCAGGCGTTCATGCTGTCCCCGTCGCTCAAGTCCGTGTCCGCCTTCACGCGCGAGCGCTACGGCACGGACGAGCCGCCGCCCACGTCCGAGCAATATGTGTATCGCGGCGAAGATTCCGCCGTCGGTATGATCACCAAATCCGGGGGCATTCTGGAGGACGACGATGGCCGCCTTTAGCGACCCAATCGAAATCGACGTGGCGGACCAGCAGCTGGCCGGCACGTTTCTGACGCCCGAGAGCAAGGTGCCGGGCGTGCTGTTCATTCACGGCTGGGGCGGCGACCAGAAGTTCGACCTGGCCCGCGCCAAGGGCATCGCCGCGCTGGGATGCGTGTGCCTGACGTTCGACCTGCGCGGCCATGCCGCCACGCAGGCGCAGCAGATGCAGGTGTCGCGCGACGACAACCTGCGCGACGTCATGGCGGCCTACGACCGGCTTGCGGCGCACCCGTCGCTGGACAGCGGCTCGGTCGCGGTAGTGGGCAGCAGCTACGGCGGCTACCTGGCCGCCATTCTGAGCGGACTGCGCCGCGTGCGCTGGCTGGCCCTGCACGTGCCCGCGCTGTACCGCGACGACGAATGGATGCTGCCCAAGAACCAGCTCAACCGCGAAACCCTGCGGGCGTATCGCAACACCCATATCGAGCCCGAAAGCAACCGCGCGCTGGCCTCTTGCGCCACCTTCACCGGCGACGTGCTGATCGTGGAAGCCGAGCACGACGTGTACATTCCGCACTCGACGATCATGAACTACCGTTCGGCCTTCCGGCGGTCCCATTCGATGACGCACCGCATCCTGGATGGCGCGGATCACGCCCTCAGCGACAAGGCCTCGCAGCAGGCCTATACGTCGATCCTGGTGAATTGGGTGACCGAAATGGTCATGGGCGCGCGGGTCGGCCGGCCGCGCCCGCTGCCTTAGGCGGCTACCCGGCGACGGCTCAGGGCTTGGCGGGGCTGAGCAGGTCCGACAACGCGTTGCCCAATTCCTTGACGGCGCCCGCGACCCCTTCCGCGGCGCCTTCGGCGCCCACCCCAATGGCGTGTCCGAAGCCTTGCGCCACCTGCGCCGCAAAGCCGCGCGTGACCGAGAACTTCGGATTATCCAGGCTCCCCGCCAACGCGAAGTCGAACCGGACCGTGCCGCTCTTGTCCTTCATGGCCGCCAGCACTGCCTTGCGCGGCAACGAGAACAGGCTGCCGTCGCCGCTGAACTTCAGGTTGTGCAAGGCCACGGCACCCGAGGCCTTCAGCTCATGGCGGGCAATCGACGTCTTCATGTCCAGGTCCATCGAACCGCCCGACAGCGAGCCGGCGCCGTTCTCGGCCAGATAAGGCGCGGCATGGCGCACGTCCATGTTGCGCGCCGCGACCGTGATGTCGGCGTCCGTGCCGCCGATCACCACTTTGCCCCGCGCGCGCACCGTCGACTCGCCATTTCGGTTGTCCTCGACCTTGCCGGTAAATTCCATGTCGCTGGACGTGCCATCGCCAGGAATGACCACCGGCTGCAGCCGCGCCTGCACGTCCTTGAAGGGAATGCGATGCGGCGGCTTTGAGACAGCCCCGTCCAGGTATTCCAGCCGGCCATCGCGCAGGATCAGCTCGGCGACGCGGATCGGCCCGTTGCGCCGCGTCTTGCCATCCCCCACGCCCGCCCGCAGCGCCGCCTGCAGCGCGGGAGAGATCTGCATGTCGCCGTCCGGACTGCGCACCACGGCGAAATCGAACCCGTCAATGATGATGCGCTTGAACACGGCTTCGCGGCGCAGAAAGGCGGTCCACTCCGGTTCAAGTTCAACGCGCTGGGCGCGCGCGCCGGGCTGGCCAGATGCGCCGGGTACGGTGACGTCGGTCAGCACTACCTGCCGCAGGCCGACCTGCACGTTGCCGACCTGGCTGCGGGGGCCCAGAATGCTGGCGATGCGCTGTTCGACCACGCGGGTGGCGGCCAGCGCCAGCACCGCAAGGACGGCTACGATCAGAAGCAGTATCGCCAGGGCGGTGCCCCAGCCTGACCGGCCACGCGCGTCGGCTGCGTTCGAACTCATCTTGGTTTCCGAAGTTGTACAAATCACCGGCGCCGCCGGCGCCACACCCCTTGCACCATAGCGAGGCGCGGCGGCCTGCGCAACCTAGAGCATCGTCCGGGATGCGGAATCATTCATCAATGCTCGAAAAGGATGAGACGGCGCCTGGCCTCACCGTCTCGATGCTGGTCAAACGAGCTCGCGCCGCCAGGACAGGCGCCAGTAGCGTTCGGGACGGGATGGCAAAGCGCCAAGCTGCCCCGCCTGCACGTCTGCCGCCAGGCTGTTGCGCGCAGCCAGGGCGCGCTGACGGGCACGCGTGACGTCGCCCTCGGCGCAAGCGTCGAACGGCGAAGCCAGGATCCGATGGCGAAGCAGACTGGCCAGCCGCTCCTGGACCGCGCCCGGCTCGGCGTCCGCGACCTCTTCATAGGCGATCCACTCCACGCGCAGAAACAGCGCGCGCGCGGTCAGGCATGCATCCGACACTTGCAGCTGCGCCGGCCCGCAAAGCCCCAGCGGCATCAGGATCACCCGCGGCCGCAGCGCGGACAGCGCCGATGCCAGGGCGCCCGTCAACCGCCCGGCCCTGCCGCTGTCCGGGTGCGGATCTTCCACCATATCCATCTGCACGCCGCGCACGCCCAGCAGCGACAGCGCCCGCGCGCTGCTGGCCTGGCGGGCAAGGACGGCGTCGCGGACGCTTGCAAGACGGTCGGCGCTATCCTTGCCTTTGGCGCAACCAGCGGGCAGCGGCAGGCCCGAATACACCGTGAGCACGGTGCTGTCCGCACGCGCCGCCAACAGGCCTGCGCAGCCGCAGACGGCGTCGTTAAAGCAGGGAGAAACCGCAATCAGTCTGCCTTCCCGGAGCATGGTTTCCTCTGGGACGACGGCTTACCAATACGGGGGCTGGTTGTAATACTGATGAATGCCTCTGGCCCAGGTTTCGTCCGCCATGCTTGGCCAATTGTCCTTGTCGAACCCGTCGGCGTTCTTGAGCACCTCCTTGTCCACGTTCAGCACGAAGCACTTGCGGTCGGTATCCAGCGTCAGCGCGCTCCACGGAATGGCGTACAGCTTGTCGCCAATGCCCAGGATGCCGCCACGCGAAAGGACGGCATACGCCACGCGCCCGTGCGGCACGTCCAGCATGATTTCCTGGATGCTGCCCAGCGATTCGCCGGCCGGGTTGTAGACGTCGTTCCCTTCAAGTGTGCTGGCCGCCATGATCTGCGGACCGGGGCCGCTGGGATCGTTTTTCGGACCGCCCACGATCTTGGTTTCGCTTTGCGCCTGGCCGGCGCCTGTCAACGGATGGTTCATGGTGAGTCTCCTTCAGTGAAGCGTCTTGCATGGCGAACGGTTCGGCATGCAGGTCACCCTCCAAGCAAGCCCTGTGCCACACCGCCGTGCGGCTTGGCGCCCCGGCCTTGCGCCGGTCCGGCCTGGACAAGATGGCAGTTCTTACATGCGGCCCCACAAAAATGCCGGGGCCGGCCCTGCGTGAGCAGGATCGGCCCCGGCCGGCGCGCGGGTCGAGCGGCGCGGGTTGGCGTCAGCGCCGGTTGCCGCGGTCCGACATCATGCAGATGCCGGCCAGCACGCCCAGCAGCACGGCGCCTGCGATGCTCTTCCAGGCGTTTTCATGCACGTATTCATCTGTGGCGTGCGACACCACGCGCGCCCGGTCCCAGGCCGCGCGCTCCCATCCGCGGGCCTGATCGCGTGCGGCGTCCAGCTGATGCTTGAGCTTGTCGCGGGCGGATTCGATCTCCGACCCGCTGTAGCTGGCGGTGCTTCGCAGCAAATCCTCGGTGCCTGATATCAGGTCGCGCATCGTCCGCGAAGACGAGTCCGAGGTGTGGAACATGTCGCGCAGCCTATCTCGTTTGTTCATGTGTACTCCTTTGAAAAGTGCGGATCGCTCCCCCCGCGGCACGGCGCACGCGAGGCGCGGCCCGCAAGCCGCAAGCCGTGCGGGACCGGTCACAGCCGGTCGATACCCGGCGTCTGCTGGGGGTCGACCCCCGGCATGGGATTGGGAATGCTGTCCGGAGGCCAGTGCCCCTTCTCATCCTTGCCCGAGCCGGGCGCGTCGGGCTGGGGTTGTTCGGCGGGCGCCTGTTCCGGGGTCTTCTGTCCGCCCTGTCCGGGCGGTGGGGAACGCGTCCCCTCGGTGTTTGCCATGATGTGCTCCTGAAATGAAAAGACTGATGCAATCGGCTGTCAACTTGCCCACCATTGCTTGATCGTCGCGCGCAGCGCCGCGCCGCCCGTGGCGGCGTCTTCCTGGCGCAGCGCCTTGAAATACGCGCCGATCTGCTTGGCCGGGATGTGAGGCGGCAACGGCGGCATCTCGGGATCGGTCACCATCTCCAGCACGACAGGACGTCCCGCCGCCAAGGCGCGGTCCCACGCCGGTCCGACGTCGTCGGGACTGTCCACCCGGATGCCCTCCAGGCCCAGCATCCGGCCGTATTCCGCGTAAGAAAACTTCGGCAACCACTGCGAGTCCGGAAAACGCGGGTCCCCGCCCATCACTCGCTGTTCCCACGTCACCAGGTTCAAATCGCCGTTGTTCAGCACCATGACGATCAGAGTGGGATTGCTCCAGTCCTGCCACCGGTGGGCAATGGTGATGAGCTCGTTGATGCCCAGCATCTGCATCGCGCCGTCGCCTACCAAGGCGATGACAGGGCGATCCGGGTAGGCAAGCTTTGCCGCCACCGCATAGGGCACGCCGCAACCCATCGTGGCCAGCCCGCCCGACACCGAACCCATCATGCCGGCCTGAATGTCGACGTTGCGCGCATACCAGTTGGCGGCCGAGCCCGAGTCGCAGGTCAGGATGGCCCGCGCAGGCAACCGCTTGGACAACTCCAGGAACGGGCGCTGAGGATTGATCGGCTTGGCATCGACCATCGCTCGGGCATGCAC
The DNA here is from genome assembly GCF_001428165.1 of Achromobacter sp. Root170. Taxonomy (NCBI): domain Bacteria; kingdom Pseudomonadati; phylum Pseudomonadota; class Betaproteobacteria; order Burkholderiales; family Alcaligenaceae; genus Achromobacter; species Achromobacter sp. Root170. The sequence continues at coordinate 1,006,054 of NZ_LMHN01000001.1, read as the reverse complement.
CGTTTCGCGCCAGGCGGAAACCTGCTTCTCGATACGCTCGCGCCAGCGCCGCGTTTTCTTGGGTTCCAGCAGCGGTATCAGCGCTTCCAGCGTCAACCGGCTGTCGCCCACCAGCCCGATCTCCACGGGATAGCGCAGGCTGAGCTTGCGGCCGTCGCGATCGATCTGCACGGCGCGCGCCTGGCCTTCCTGCGGCAGGAATTCCGCATACGGGAACGAGGTGCCCACCATCAGCAGCGTGTCGCACTCGTTCATCATGTCCCAGCTTGGCTGCGTGCCGAGCAGTCCGATGGCGCCCGTCACGTAAGGCAGGCAGTCCGGCAGCACCGCCTTGCCCAGCAGCGCCTTGGCCACGCCCGCGCCCAGCAGCTCGGCGACCTGGCCGACCTGTTCGCCCGCCTGCAGCGCGCCCGCGCCCACCAGGATTGCCACCTTCTCGCCGCGATTCAGGATGTCGGCGGCGTTGCGCAGCGCGTCCGGGCCGGGCACGGCGGCGTGGGAGGTCACGCCGATGCCTGTGTGCACCGTGCCATGCTCGCGGGGCGGCGCCGGCACGGCCGGCAAATCCTGCACGTCGTTGGGAAAGATGACGCAGGTCACGCTGCGGCGCTCCAGGGCAATGCGCATGGCGCGGTCCACCATATGGCGCGCTTGCTCGGCCGTCGTCGCCATCTGCACGTAATCGTGCGCGACGTCCTTGAACAGGCTGATCAGGTCCACTTCCTGCTGGTAGTCGCCGCCCAGCGCGCTGCGGGCCTGTTGGCCCACCAGCGCCACGACCGGCTGATGATCCAGCTTGGCGTCATACAGACCGTTAAGCAGATGGATGGCGCCGGGCCCCGAGGTCGCCAGGCATACACCGACCTGCCCCGTGAATTTGGCATGGGCGCACGCCATGAAAGCGGCGCTTTCTTCGTGGCGGGCCTGTACGAATTCCAGCGGCTCCTGCGTGCGGCCAAAGGCGCCGATGAGCCCGTTGATGCCGTCGCCGGGATACCCGTACACCGTGCGCACGCCCCACTGCGACAGCCGCTTCAACACGAAGTCCGACACTGTTTCCATACGTTTCTCCATGCGGTCGTCGTTGAAAGCGTCTCCATGCAGCAACCGCCGTTCCTGCCCCGGATTGGAATTTGGGCGCAGGGGCGCAGATAAAAATTACAAACCGGCCGTAGCGGGCGTCCGGCCGGCGTCGTCGTTCCATCGTTTGGATGACCCGCATTTGTGCTGCATTGCGCAATTTTTCTGGTGCCTGCGGGTTTGGGCACACGGCTTGCGTAAGGGAAGGCCTCGGCGTATCAACTGGAGCAAGCATGGCGAAGACAAGAACCCTGATTGTGGCGGGAGAAGCTTTTCCGCTGGCCAAAACGGGCGGACTGGGAGATGCCATTACCGGCATGGCCCGCGCGTTGATGGAGGCGCGAATGCCTCTGAGCGTGCTGCTGCCTGCCTATCGGGGCGTGCGCGCCAAGCTGAACCGCGTGCGCGAAGTGGCCACGCTTGATGATCTGCCTGGCGGTCCGGCCGTCCTGCTGGAAGGCAAATGCCCCCAATCCGGCATCGACTATCTGGTGCTTGAGAACGATGCCCTGTACGACCGTGGCGGCCTCTACGCCGACGAGAACGGGCGCGAGCACCCCGACAACGGCTTGCGCTATGCAGCGCTTGCGCACGCCGCCGTGCGCGTGGCGGCGGGCTTGCCGGGCGTTGCACGCCCCACGCTGGTGCACGCGCACGACTGGCATGCCGGCCTGGTGCCGCTGCTGCTGCGCGCGGCCGACCTGCGCGACGTGAAAAGCGTGATGACCATTCACAACCTGGCGTTCCAGGGGCTGTTCCCGATGGCATGCGCCGACGAGTTTGGCGTGCCCGAATGGGCCCGCACCGACGACGGCGCTCAGGCCTGGGGGCAGCTTAACTTCCTGAAGGCCGGCATCCGCTACGCGGACCGCGTCACCACGGTCAGCCACACCTACGCCCGCGAAATCATGACGCCGCAGTTCGGGTGCGGCCTGGAAGCGCTGCTGCGCAGCCGTGCAGACGATCTGCTGCCGATCCCGAACGGCATCGACGACGTGCTGTGGAACCCTGCCCACGATCCGTATCTGCGCAGCCATCGCTATTCGGTGCGAGACCTGACCAACAAGATTCATTGCAAGGCGGCGCTGCAACGGGAGTTTGGCTTGCGCCCGGATCTGGGCGCGACGGTGATGGGGATGGGCAACCGCCTGACGGAACAGAAGATGGCGGACGTGGCGGTGCATGCGCTTCCCGACGCGCTGGACCGTCACCCCAATCTGCAGATCGCCATCCTGGGTCAAGGCGATCACCGGCTGGAAGAAGCCTTGCAGGACATCGCGCGCCGCTATCCGGGACGCTGCGCCACGCATATCGGCTACGACGAGGGCATCGCCCACCGTCTGCACGCCGGCTCCGACATCCTGCTGCATGCCAGCCGCTTCGAGCCCTTTGGCCTGACGCCGCTGTATGCGATGCGCTACGGCACCCTGCCGATCGGCTCGCGGGTAGGCGGCATGGCCGATACGATCCAGGATCCCGGTCCGCGCGCCCCGCTGTCGGCCATGGCATCGGCCACCGGCGTACTCTTTGAAGGCGACACGCCGCAGGCCATGAGCGCCGCGATCGATCGCGCCATCGACCTGCGCGGCCACGGCATTCTCTGGCGGCTGATGCAGCGCAACGCGATGAGCAGCGATTTCGGCTGGCGCGCCGCGGTCAGCCTGTACGCCAGCCTGTACCGCTCGCTTGTGGAACCCGAGTATCGCGATGCGGCGCCCGCCTCGGCCCTGCAACCCGAAGACGTTGCCGCCGTCAGCCGCCGCCAGCCGCGAGCGGGTGGCGCACTGCCAGCCGCCATCTAAGGAGCCAGCCCGGTGCCCCGTTCCACCGTCCCCGCGCCGTCCCGCGCCCCGCTACGTCTTTATCACGCCCGCTCTGGCCTGCCGGAGGGCCACTCCGACCTCCAGGCCCTGTGCCAACGCCTCGCGCAACGCGGGTTCAATGCCGTGCTGGCGCCGGCGCCGTGGCTGACCGGGCCAGAGCCGGGCTCGAATGCCGCGCGCGATGCGGACACCGCGCGCGTGGACGGTAAGGACACGCCGATCACTCAGTGGTACACCGAGGTCGCGGCGCAGTTGACGGCCCACGGGTTGTCGCTGTTCGTCGACGTGATCCTGGACCGCAGTGCGCGGCATGCCGTGGCGACCACCGCCGAACCCGGGTGGTACCGGTCACTTCATGAAGAACCCGCGCGCGATCCGCGACTGACGCCAGAGGAGCGCGGGGTGCTGCACCTGCCTGAAGGCCCCCTGCCGCCCGGCTTTCTGCCGGCGTGGACGGCGCGTCTGCTCGGCTGGACCCGCAGCGGGGTCAAGGGCCTCGTGTTCCAGGCGCCTCACCGGCTGCCGGCAGAGGCGTGGCGGGAACTGGGGGCCGCGTTGCGCGCGCAGAATCCGGATGTGCGCCTGTTGGCCTGGACACCCGGCCTGTCGCCCGCCGACCTGGCGGGCCTGCGGGACGCGGCGTTCGACGCCGCGTTTTCTTCCCTGCCCTGGTGGGACTTCAAGTCGTCGTGGCTGGCGGAAGAGGACGCGCGCCTGCGCGCCATTGGCGACGTCATTGCGGCGCCGCCGCAATCCGGCGCGCAGTGGCCGTCTGAATACGGGCTCAGCGCGCTCTGGAGCGCGGCGGTGTCGGGCGATGGACTCATGCTGACGGACGAGGACGAACACCGCCTGCCGGACGTGCAAGCCGTGAACGCCTGGTTCGACGGCTCCCGGCTCAAGGGCCCGTTGTGCCTGCTGGGCGGCCGGGACGGCAGCTGCACCGTGATGCTGCGCGATGCGGGCGACGGCGCGACACTGGCGCTCGCCATCAATCCGTCGCCCACGCAGCACGCGGGCGTGGATTGGGATGCCCTGGCGCCGATGTTGCCGCCGGCCGATCTCGTCCCCTTTACTCCACCGGCCGGTTTGCAGAGGCAGGCCGATTCCCTGGCCGCGGGCGACTGCGCGCTGCTGATGTTCCAACCCACCCAGCCGGTCCGCGACGCCGTGCGTCACCACCGGACCCGCGCCGACGACCTCGCCAACCAGCGCGTAGCGCTGGAGAACATCAGCCCTGCCGTCGATGGCGGCCTCTATCCGGTCAAGACCATACCGCACGCGCGAGTCGCCGTGCAGGCCGACATCTTCATGGACGGGCACGACCAACTCGCGGCCGAGGTGCGCTGGCGGGCCAAGGACGAGGCGCGCTGGCACACCGTCCCGATGACGCGCGGCCTGAACGACCGCTGGGAAGGCGCATTCCGCCCTCGCCGCATTGGGGCCCATGAATTCGTGGTGGCCGCCTGGTTCGACGCCTGGCATACGTTTACCCATGACATCGAGGTCAAGCACCAGGCGGGCCGCGATATCAGCCTGGAGATCCACGAAGGCCTCGCACTGCTGCGCGACGCCCTGGCGCGCGCCGACGCCGGCTCGCCCGCCGGCGCGGACGCCGAGCCCGTGCGCCGTGCGCTGGCGGCCTTCGCGGACGCCGACCTGGCCCATCCCGTCCCGCCGACGCAAGCGCAGGTCGACGTGCTGCTGGACCCGGCGTTGGCGCATGCCATGCACGCGCTTGACGACCACCCGTTCGAAGCGGTCACCGCCACGGCCTACCCAGTCTGGGTGGACCGCAGCCAGGCCGTCCATTCCAGCTGGTACGAGCTTTTCCCGCGGTCTCAGGCGGCCGAGCCCGGGCGCCACGGCACGTTCGACGACGTGGTCGCGCGGCTGCCGGACATCCGCGAGATGGGCTTTGACGTGTTGTACATGCCGCCCATCCACCCGATCGGCCAGCGCAACCGCAAAGGCCGCAACAACAGCCTGCGCGCCGAGCCCGGCGACGTGGGCAGTCCCTACGCAATCGGTGCGCAGAGCGGCGGCCACGACGCCATCGAGCCCGCGCTGGGCACCCTGTCCGACTTCCTGAACCTGGTGGATGCGGCCGCTCAGCATGGCATGGAGATTGCGCTGGACTTCGCCATCCAGTGTTCGCCGGATCATCCGTGGCTGACGCAGCATCCGGACTGGTTTTCGTGGCGGCCGGACGGGTCGATGCGCTACGCCGAGAATCCGCCGAAAAAGTACGAGGACATCGTCAACGTGTCCTTCTACGGCGGCCAGAACCGCCGCGGCCGCAAGCTGGGATTGTGGCGCGCGCTGCGCGATGTGGTGCTGTTCTGGGTGAACCACGGCGTGCGCATCTTTCGGGTCGACAATCCCCACACCAAGCCCCTGCCGTTCTGGCAGTGGCTGATCTGCGAAGTCCACGCGCAGCATCCGGACGTGATCTTCCTGTCCGAGGCCTTCACGCGCCCCAAGATGATGTACCGGCTGGCCAAGATCGGCTTCACGCAGTCGTACACGTACTTCACGTGGCGCAACGAGCGGGCCGAGCTGGAAGCCTACCTGCAAGAGATTTCGTCGCCGCCGGCGGCCGACTTCTTCCGTCCGCACTTCTTTGTGAACACCCCGGACATCAACCCGTTCTTCCTGCAGACCTCTGGACGCCCGGGCTTTCTGATCCGCTCGGCGCTGGCCGCGTTGGGCTCGGGACTGTGGGGCGTGTACAGCGGGTTTGAACTCTGCGAAGGCGCGCCGCTGCCGGGCAAGGAAGAGTACCTGGACTCCGAGAAGTACGAATTGCGCCAGCGCGACTGGCACGCCCCGGGCAACATCCGGGCCGAGATCACACGGCTGAACCAGATCCGGCGCGCCAACCCGGCGTTGCAGACGCATCGCGGCCTGACGCTGGCCGCCAGCAGCAACAACCGGGTGCTGGCCTTCTACAAATCCACGCCCGGCCACGGCAACGTGGTGCTGGCCGTCATCAGCCTGGATCCGTTCCAGGCGCAGGAGACGCGCGTCGAGGCGCCATTCTGGCTGTTCGGCGAATCGGACGCCGGTCAGCTGTCCGCCGAAGACCTGCTGACCGAAACCCGCGAGACCTGGCATCAGAAGCACCGCAGCCTGACGCTGACCCCCGACCAACCCTATCGCGTGTGGCGGCTTTCGCTGCATGGATGAAGCCCGCGTCCAACGCCATGATGAGTAAAGCCCAACCCATTCAGGATGATCCCCTCTGGTACAAGGACGCCGTCATTTACCAGCTTCACGTCAAGTCGTTCTTCGACTCGAACGGCGACGGCGTTGGCGACCTGCCCGGCCTGATTTCCAAGCTGGACTACATCGCCAGCCTGGGCGTGAACACCATCTGGCTGCTGCCCTTCTACCCGTCGCCCCGCCGCGACGACGGCTACGACATCGCGGACTACCGCGGCGTGCACCCGGACTACGGCACCATCGCCGACGTGCGCAAGCTGATCCGGGCCGCGCATGCCCGGGGCCTGCGCATCATCACCGAACTGGTGGTCAACCACACGTCGGACCAGCACCCGTGGTTCCAGCGCGCCCGTGCGGCCAAGCCCGGTTCGGCGGCGCGCAACTTCTATGTCTGGTCCGACAACGACAAGGCGTACGCCGGTACGCGCATCATCTTCTGCGATACCGAAAAGTCGAACTGGACCTGGGATCCAGTGGCCAACGCCTACTTCTGGCACCGCTTCTATTCGCACCAGCCCGACCTGAACTACGACAATCCGCAAGTGCTCAAGGAAGTGCTGTCCGTCATGCGCTATTGGCTGGACATGGGCGTGGACGGGCTGCGCCTGGACGCGGTGCCCTACCTGGTGGAGCGCGAAGGCACCAACAACGAGAACCTGCCCGAGACGCATGACGTGCTCAAGCAGATCCGGGCAGTGATCGAGGCCGAGTACCCCGGCCGCCTGCTGCTGGCCGAAGCCAACCAATGGCCCGAGGACGCGCAGGAGTATTTCGGCGCGGGCGACGAATGCCACATGTCCTTTCACTTCCCGCTGATGCCGCGGATGTACATGGCCATCGCGCAGGAAGACCGCTTTCCGATCACCGACATCATCCGCCAGACGCCCGATATTCCGCCGACCTGCCAGTGGGCCATCTTCCTGCGCAATCATGATGAGCTGACGCTGGAGATGGTGACGAGCCGCGAGCGCGACTATCTGTGGAACGTCTACGCGGCCGAGCCGCGCGCCCGCATCAACCTCGGCATCCGCCGCCGGCTGGCGCCGCTGCTGGAACGCGACCGGCGCCGCGTCGAGCTGATGAACAGCCTGCTGCTGTCGATGCCCGGCACGCCGGTTCTTTACTACGGCGACGAACTGGGCATGGGCGACAACGTCCACCTGGGCGACCGCGATGGGGTGCGCACGCCGATGCAATGGTCGCCCGACCGCAATGGCGGCTTTTCGCGCGCCGATCCCGAGCGGCTGCCATTGCCCGTGCTGATGGGCCCGCTGTACGGCTACGAGGCCGTCAACGTCGAGGCGCAGCAGCGCGACCCGCATTCGCTGCTGAACTGGACGCGGCGCATGCTGGCCCAACGCGGACAGAGCCGAGCCTTTGGGCGCGGCACGCTGCGCTTCATCTACGCCGGCAACCGCAAAATACTGGCCTATCTGCGGCAGTTCGAAAGCACCACGATCCTGTGCGTGGCGAACCTGTCGAATGCGGCCCAACCGGTCGAGCTGCACATGCAGGAGTTCTCGGGCCGGGTCCCCGTGGAAATGCTGGGCGGCACGCCCTTCCCCGCAATCGGCGAACTGCCCTATCTGCTGACGCTGCCGCCCTACGGCTTTTACTGGATGGACCTGAGCCAGGACGCCGCGCCGCCCGGATGGCACGCGACGGCGCCCGCCCAGATGCCCGAACTGATTACCCTGGTGCTCAAGAACCGGGGCGGCGCGGCGCTGACCGACGCGTCCCGCGCCACGCTGGAGCGCGAGATCCTGCCGCAGTATCTGGCGCGCCAGCGCTGGTATCCGGGGTCGGAGGCGCCAGCCCGCGCACGTCTGGCCTACGCCACGCCGTTCGCCTCGGCCGAGGGGGAATTCTATTGGGCCGAGATCGAGCCGGAGGACGGCACGACGGGCATGCGCGCTCAAGCGCCCTTTGTCCTGGTCTGGGACGAGACCGCCGTCATCCAGTACGCCATCGCCCGTGTGCGCCGCGGCGCCGAAGTGGGCGTCCTGGCCGACGCCTTCCTGCAGCCGGGCTTCGTGCGCAGTACGCTCCGCGCGATGCAGGCGAGCGCGGAACTTGACGGACGCAGCAGCGGCAAGCCGGGCGACAAGCCGGGCGTGATCCGCTTTCTGCCCGAGGCGGGGCTGGCCGGCATGGATTTCGACGGCGACCTCGACATGCACTGGCTGTCGGGCGAACAGTCCAACAGCTCGGTCATCGTCGGCAATGCCGTCATCCTGAAGCTGATCCGCAGCGTGCAGCCGGGCCTGTCGCCTGAAGCCGAGATGACCCGCTACCTGACGCGGGCCGGCTACGGGAACATTCCGCCGCTGCTGGGCGAGGTGCAACGCGTCGACGCCGAGGGCGTCGTGCACACGCTGGCGGTCGCGCACGGCTACGTCTCCAATGAGGGCGATGCCTGGAGCTGGACGCTGGACTACCTGAAGCGCACGCTGGCCAACGCCCTGCTGGTTGGCAGCTCGCCCGAGGAGTTCGAGGAAACCCTGGAAGGCTACGCCGTCATGGCCGGCACCATCGGAGAACGGCTGGGCCAGATGCACACGCTGCTGGCCGCGCCAACCGATGATGCGGACTTCCAGTCGCGAGCCGCCAGCCAGACGGATGCGGACAAGCGGGCCGAGCAGGTGCTCGCGCTGCTGGACCGCGCCGAAAAGAACCTGCGCGCGACGCTGGACAAGCTTGAAGAGCCGTCGCATGCCTGCGCGGAGTGGTTCTTCGAGCATCACGAGCGCCTGGCCAAGCGCGTCACCGAGATGGCGCAGGCCGAGGTGGGCGCGCCGTGGCTGCGCATACACGGCGACTTCCACCTGGGCCAGGTGCTGGTCGCGCAGACCGACGCATACCTGATCGATTTCGAAGGTGAGCCGATCAGCAGCCTGGAAGTGCGGCGATCGCTCGCTTCTCCGTACAAGGACGTGGCCGGCATGTTGCGCTCGTTTGACTATGCGGCGGCGTCGATTGCGCGGACGGACCTGATCGGCGGCGCGCATCTGGACGCCAATGCGGGTGCGGACGACGTGCCCGCGCCGCCCGTCGCGCCGGCCGAACAGCGCGACGCCCTGCTGGCGCGTTTCCGCCAGCGGGCCTCGGACGCGTTCCTGCAGGGGTACACCAGTGTGCGCGGCGGCGACCTTGCCGCCACGGGGGATCGCGAGGAGACGCTGCTGATCCTGGCGCAACTGGAGAAAGCCGCCTACGAGGTCAGCTACGAAGCGGCCCACCGGCCCGACTGGATTTCGATTCCCCTGTGCGCCCTGACCGAACTGGCGCGCGGCGTCCTGCTGTCGGCCGCCATCGATGCCGAAGGAAAAACGTCATGACCGCAGGCTTTGCCTCTCCCGCCGCTGCCACCGACGGCCACATCGACGCGCAGGAGCTGACCGCGCTGGCCCATGGGCTGCACGACAACCCTTTCGGGGTGCTGGGACCGCACGACGGCTGGGTACGCGTCTTCGTTCCTGGGGCTTCAGCCGTGGCGGTCCTGGATCAGGATGGTGATCGCACGCCCCTGGAGGAACAGGCGCAGGGACTCTACGTCGGCCGCGTGACGTACGCGCAGGCCGGCGACGGGGCTTCCTACCGGCTGGCGATCCGCTGGCCTGCCGCCGAACAGGTCACCGCCGATCCGTATGCCTTCGGCGCCCTGCTGGATGACGCCACGCTGCAACGCCTGGCCCAAGGCGCGTGGCGCGAGGCCGGCGAGGCCCTGGGCGCGCACTTGGTTGAAGTGGACGGCGTCAGCGGCCTGCGCTGCGCAGTCTGGGCGCCCAACGCCCGGCGGGTTGCGGTGGCGGGCGATTTCAATGGCTGGGATGCGCGCCGCCACGGCATGCGTCTGCGCCACGCTGCCGGGGTGTGGGAAATCTTCATTCCCGGCGTACGCCCCGGCGACCGCTACAAATTCGCCATCACCGACCGCAACGGCAATCAGTTCATGAAGGCCGATCCGATGGCGCGCCGCAGCGAGATGGCGCCGGCCACGGCCTCGATCGTGGACGACCCCGCGCCCTACGCCTGGTCCGACGACGACTGGATGCAGTCGCGCGGGGCGCGCCAGTCTCCCGGCGCGCCCGTGTCGATCTACGAGGTCCACGCCGGATCGTGGAGCAGTGTCGAAGCGGGCCCCTGCGCCTGGGACCAGATGGCGGACAAGCTGCCGGGCTATGCCCGCGCCATGGGCTTCACGCATCTGGAATTGATGCCGATCATGGAGCATCCGTTCGGCGGCTCGTGGGGCTATCAACCGCTGGGCATGTTCGCGCCAACGGCGCGCTACGGGCCGCCCGAGGCCTTCGCCCGGTTCGTCGACCGCTGCCACGCCGCCGGGATCGGCGTCATCCTGGATTGGGTGCCCGCGCACTTTCCCGACGACGCGCATGGCCTGGCCACCTTCGACGGGACCTCGCTGTACGAATACGAAGATCCGCGCGAGGGCTATCACCCCGACTGGCACACCATGGTCTACAACCTGGGGCGCAACGAGGTGAAGGCGTTCATGATCGCCAGCGCCATGCACTGGCTACGCCGGTTCCACATCGACGGGTTGCGTGTGGACGCGGTGGCGTCGATGCTTTACCGCGACTACAGCCGCCGGCCCGGTGAATGGATCCCCAACCGCTATGGCGGCCGCGAGAACCTTGAGGCCGTCCAGTTTCTGCAGGAGCTGAACGACACCGTGCGCCACGAGGTGCCGGACGCCATCATGGTTGCGGAAGAGTCCACCGCGTGGCCGGGCGTGACTGCGCCCGTGTCCGAAGGCGGTCTAGGATTCCACTACAAATGGAACATGGGCTGGATGCACGACACCCTGCGCTATCTGGCGCAGGATCCGATCCATCGCCGTTACCACCACCACGACATCACGTTCGGCATGGTGTACGCGTACAGCGAGCGCTTCATCCTGCCGCTGTCGCACGACGAGGTGGTGCACGGCAAGGGGTCGCTGCTGGGCAAGATGCCCGGCGACAAGCAGGCGCGGCTGGCCAACCTGCGCGCGTACTTCGGCTTCATGTGGGCGCATCCCGGCAAGAAGCTGCTGTTCATGGGCGGCGAGCTGGCCCAGCCCACCGAATGGAACCACGACGCCACGCTGGACTGGAACCTGCTGGACGACGCGGGCCATCTGGGCATGCAGCGTCTCGTGGCGGACCTGAACCGCCTGTATCGCGACCTCCCGGCGCTCCACGCGCGAGACGCGGACCCCTCGGGGTTCGCATGGACGATCATGGACGACCAGGACAACAGCGTCGTCGCCTTCATCCGCACCGACGGCCAGCAGCACGTGCTGGCCGTGTCGAATTTCACGCCGGTCACCCGGCACGATTACCGCATCGGGGTTCCTCGGGCCGGCCGCTGGGCTGAACTGCTGAACACCGATGCGTCCCAGTACGGCGGGTCCGGCCAGGGCAACCAGGGCGGGGCCAACACCGGCGACATGGCTGCCCACGGGCAGCCGCAGGCCCTGTCGCTCACCCTGCCGCCCCTCTCGACTCTCTTCCTGATGCACGAAGGCTGAATCCATGGATCCGTCCCAACTGACCCGAATCACCGGCGGCCAGCCCCAACCGCTGGGCGCCACCAGCGATGGCCTGGGCGTGAACTTCGCGGTGTTTTCCGCGCACGCCACCCGTATCGAGCTGTGCATTTTCGATCCCAAGGGGCGCAAGGAATTGCGCCGCTTCGACCTGCCGGAGTGCACGGACGAAATCTGGCACGGCTATCTGCCGGATGCCCAGCCCGGCCTGCTGTACGGCTACCGCGCCCACGGCCCGTACGATCCGCAAAATGGGCACCGCTTCAACCCGAACAAGCTTCTGCTCGACCCTTATGCGCGCCAGCTGAGCGGCCCGCTGCACTGGAGCAATGCGCTCTTTGGCTACCGCATGAATCACTCGCGGCAGGACCTGAGCTTCGACCGCCGCGACAGCGCCCCCGCCATGCCCAAGGCCATCGTGGCCGATGAGGTGCCGTTCAACTGGGGCAACAGCAAGGCCCCGGACACGCCCTGGAACGACACGACGATCTACGAAGTTCACTTGCGCGGCGTGTCGATGCAGCGCGAGGACCTGCGCCAGCCGCTGCGGGGCACCTGCGCGGCCCTGGCCGATCCGCATTTCATCGAGCATCTGCAGCGTCTGGGCGTGACGGCGGTGGAACTCTTGCCGGTGTATGCCTTCCTGCAGGACCACTTCCTGACCGAGCGCGGGCTGCGCAACTACTGGGGCTACAGCACCCTGTCCTACTTCGCGCCGGAACCGGCGTACCTGATGCAGCACCCCAACGAACTGCGGCTGGCGATCCGCCGTCTGCACGCGGCGGGCATCGAGGTGATCCTGGACGTGGTCTACAACCACACCTGCGAAGGCAACGAAATGGGCCCGACGCTCTCCTGGCGCGGCCTGGACAACGCCAGCTACTACCGCCTCATGCCGGGGCAAGAGCGCTACTACATCAACGACACGGGCTGCGGCAACACGGTCAACATGTCGCATCCGCGGGTGCTGCAGATGGTGACCGACTCGCTGCGGTACTGGGCCACCTCTTACGGGGTGGACGGCTTTCGCTTCGACCTGGGCGTGACGCTGGGCCGCGAGGGCAACGGCTACGACCCCGGCTCGGGATTCTTCGACGTGATCCTGCAGGATCCGGTGCTGTCCAGGCTCAAGCTCATCTCCGAACCGTGGGACATCGGCCCGGACGGCTACCAGCTGGGCAACCACCCGCCCGGGTTCGCGGAATGGAACGACAAGTTCCGCGACACCACGCGCCGCTTCTGGCGCGGGGATGAAGGCATGCGCGGCGAGATGGCGGCGCGGCTGTGCGGGTCGCGCGACATCTTCGACCGCCGCCATCGCCGCCCTTGGTCCAGCGTCAACTACGTGGCCTCGCACGACGGCTTCACGCTGGCCGACATCGTCAGCTACGACGGCCGCCACAATGAGGCCAATGGCGAGGACGGCAATGACGGCCACTCCGAGAACTTCAGCCACAACTGGGGCGCCGAAGGGCCCACCGACGATCCGCAGATCCTGGAGACGCGCGGCCGCGTCCAACGTGCGCTGCTGGGATCGGCCATGCTGTCCGACGGCACGCCGATGCTGCTGGCGGGAGATGAATTCGGCAACAGCCAGGAAGGCAACAACAACGCCTACTGCCAGGACAACGCCATTTCCTGGCTGGACTGGACGCAGGCGCAAAGCGATGCCGGCCGGGCGCTCAGCCGCTATGTGGGACGCCTGACGGCCCTGCGCCGCGCGCATCCCAGCGTGCGCAGCGCCCGCTATGGCGATGCGGGCCAGGAGGTCCTGCCGGGCGTCCCGGCCATTTCCTGGTTCGACGCATCGGGCGCGCCGCTTGAGGGCCCGGCGTGGGACGCCGAACAGGAGCGCGTCATGGGCTTGCGCCGTGCCGCGCTGCGCCCCGAGGGCGGCGCCGACGTGACGCTGTTGCTGATGAACCCCACGCACGAAGCCGTGACCTTCACGCTGCCAGAAGCCGGATTCGCCTGGTCGTTGGAACTGGACTCGGACAAGCCAGCCGAGCCCGCGCCATGGGACGAGCCAACGGTGACGGTGGCGCCCCATAGCCTTGTCTTGATGGGACAGCGGGCGGAATCTGGAGACGCGACATGACGCATCCGTACTCATTCGGCGCCTTGCCGCTGGAAAGCGGCGTCACCCGCTTTCGGCTGTGGGCGCCGAGCGCCCCGCCCGGTCTCTTGCTGGAGGTCGAGGGCCATCCCCCGATTCCGATGCGGCCCGGCCCGGACGGCTTTGCGCAAGCCGATGTGGACTGCCCGGCGGGCGCCCGCTACCACTATCGGCTGGACGACGGCACCGTCATGCCCGATCCCGCCTCGCGTCTGCAGGACGGCGACGTGCATGGCGACAGCATTGTCGTGGCGCCCGGCGCGTACCGCTGGCGCCACCCGCAATGGACCGGCCGCCCGTGGGAAGACACCGTCATCTACGAAGTCCACGCGGGACTGGCCGGCGGCTACGCGGGCCTGATCGCGCGGTTGCCCGAATTGGCCGACATGGGCATCACCATGCTGGAGCTCATGCCCATCGCCGATTTTCCGGGAGAGCGGAACTGGGGCTATGACGGCGTGCTGGCCTATGCGCCCGACACCGCGTACGGTTCGCCCGACGATCTGAAGAACCTGATCGACACCGCGCATGGATTGGGCATGGGCGTGATGCTGGACGTGGTCTACAACCACTTCGGCCCGGACGGCAATTACCTGTCGGCCTATGCCGCGCCCTTCTTTCGCACCGATATCGACACGCCGTGGGGGGCCGCCATCGACTTCCGGCAGGAGGCCGTCAGCGCCTTCTTCAAGGAAAACGCGCTGTACTGGCTGACCGAATACCGCTTTGACGGCCTGCGCCTGGACGCTGTCCATGCCATCGCCGGACACGAGTGGCTGCACGAGCTGGCCGGCTTCGTGCGCGACAACGTCTCGGCCGAGCGCCACGTGCATCTCGTCGTCGAAAACGACGACAACCGCGCCAGTCTGCTGCGCGGCGATTTCGAGGCGCAATGGAACGACGATGCGCACCATGTGCTGCACCATCTGCTGACCGGCGAATCGCGCGGTTACTATTCCGACTACGCCGAAGCGCCCGCGCAGGCGCTGGCGCGCTGCCTGGCTGAAGGCTGGGTGTATCAAGGCCAACCCTCCGCCTATCGGGGCAACCAGCCGCGTGGCGAGCGCAGCGCCGACCTGCCGCCCACCGCCTTCGTGCTGTTCCTGCAGAACCATGACCAGACCGGCAACCGCGCGCGCGGCGAACGCCTGACCGAGCTGGTGGACAACCCCCAGCGTCTGCGTGCGGCCGTCGCGCTGCAATTGCTGGCGCCGCAGATCCCGTTGATCTTCATGGGCGAGGAACGCGGATCGCGCGCGCCGTTCCTGTATTTCACGAGCCACACCGATCCCGAACTGGCGCAGGCGGTGCGCGACGGCCGGCAACGCGAATTTTCGGCCTTTCCCGAGTTCGCCGGCGATACTCCCGCCGCGCAGTTGCCCGATCCGAACGACGAGTCCACCTACCACGCCAGCTATCCCTGGCAGGACGAGCCAGATGCCGCCCAGTGGATGCGCGACTACACGGCGCTCTTGCAATTGCGCGCGCGCATGATCGCGCCGCGGCTGGCGGGCGCGGTCAGCCTGGGCGCCGCGGCGGTGGGCGACCGTAGCGTGTTTGCGCGCTGGGAATTGGCCGATGGCGCCCGCCTGACGGTCTACGCGAACCTGGGCCCCAATCCTCAGACCGTGCCCGATTCGCTCATGCCCGGTCCGGACGTGTTCGCGACCCTGCTGTTCGAATCGCCCGCGGGCGGTCGGGACCGGCTCGCGCAAGGCGAACTGTGCCCGGACAGCACCGTCTGGCTGCTGGAGGACGCGGCATGAAGCGCACCAGTGCCGAGCCGGATGGCCTGTCCGCGCTGGCCGCCGAGGCCGGCATCGCGGAGCATTGGACCGATGCGCGCCAGCGCCCGCAGCGCGTCGCGCCGGAAACCTTGCGCGCGCTGCTGGCTGCGATGGACCTGCCGGCAGAGACGTCCCGGGACATCGCCGACAGCCGCCAGCGCTTGGCGGAACAGGCGGCGGACGCGCTGCCGCCCATGCTGGTGACGCGGTGCAACGCCCGCACGCCGCTACCCAAGACTGCGCGCGGCCCCTATCGCATCCTGTGCGAATCCGGCCACATCCTGAACGGCCATATTCAGGCGGGCGCGGACGGTATCCCGTTCCTGGTCGCACCTGACGAGCCTGGCTACCACCGTCTGCTGTTGACGTCAGCGCAGGCCACGCTGGCAGTGGCGCCGCGCGAGGCGCCGAGCCTGGCCGATCTGACCGGCGCGGCCAGCCCGCGCTGTTGGGGTCTGGCCGCACAGGTCTACAGCCTGCGCCAGGACGCGCGCGCCGACATGCCGCGCACGCACGGTTTCGGCGATTTTGGGGCGCTGCGCGAACTGGCGGTGGCCGCTGGCGAGCAAGGCGCGGACATGCTTGCCATCAGCCCGGTTCACGCGATGTACGCCGCGCAACCCGAGCGGTCCAGCCCGTATTCGCCGTCCAACCGCCTGTTCCTGAACGTGCTGTTCGCCGATCCCGCCCCCGTGCTGGGCCAGGATGCGCTGCAGCGCGCGCTGGCCGGCGTCGCCCCCGCGGCGTTGACCGCGCTGGACGAATTGGCGCGCATCGACTGGCCGGCCGCTGCGTCGATCCGCTTGCAAGGGCTGCGGTCGCTGCATGCCGAATTCGCCACCCACGGCGGCGTCAGTGAGCGGGCGCGCTATGCGCAGTTTTGCGCCGAGCGCGGCCAGGCCCTGCGCGACCACGCGATCTTTGAAGCGCTGCATGCGGCGCAACGCGCGCCCGGCGGGACGATCCCCGCGTGGCAGCGCTGGCCTGCCGCCCTGCGCGATCCCGCCTCGTCGCAGGTTAAACGCTTTGCCGAGGACCATGCGCCGGACGTGGACTTTCACCAATTCGCGCAGTGGCTGGCGGCAGAGAGCCTGGCGGCGGCGCACGCCGCGGGCCGCGAGGCCGGCATGCGGCTCGGCTTGCTCGCCGATCTGGCCGTGGGCGCCAGTCCGGACGGCAGCCACGCCTGGAGCCGTCAGGCCGACCTCATGCGCGGCATGTCCGTGGGCGCGCCGCCCGACATCTACAACCCCCTCGGACAGTACTGGGGCCTGACCGCCTTGTCGCCGCGCGCGCTGCACACCCAGGGCTACGCCGCCTTCATCGATATGCTGCGCGCCGTGCTGGCGCATACCGGCGGCGTGCGCATCGACCACATCCTTGGAATGGCGCGTCTGTGGCTTGTTCCGGAGGGCGCGTCGCCCGCCGATGGCGCCTACCTGCGCTATCCGCTGGACGACATGCTTGCGCTGATCTCGTTGGAGGCCTGGCGCCACCGCGCCTGCGCCATCGGCGAAAACCTGGGCACCGTGCCGGAGGGCTTTGACGACCGGCTCAAGGACAACGGCGTGCTCGGCATGAACGTGCTCTGGTTCATGCGTCAGGCGCCGGACGCCCAGCCGGGTCCCGACGCCCCGGCCGGTTTCACGGCGCCCGCCGAGTGGCCGCGCAACGCCGTCGCCATGACGACGACGCACGACTTGCCCACCCTACGCGGCTGGTGGGACGAGCGCGACATCGACTGGCGCGTGAAACTGGGTCTGCTCGGCGCCGACGACAGCGAGGAAAGTCTTCGCGCCGGACGGGCGTTGGACCGCGAACTGCTCTCGCGGGCGCTGGACCCAAGCCTGGCAACGCCGCCCGCCGAAGCGCCGGTGCCCGCGCTTCTGCAGTTCGTGTCCTCCAGCCCGTGTCCCCTGATGTTGATTCCGATGGAAGACGTTGCCGGCGTGCTGGACCAGCCAAACCTGCCCGGCACCATCGACACCCACCCCAATTGGTGCCAAAGGTTGCCGCTAAGCATCCGCGCGACCTTTGCCGATCCCGACACGCAGGCCCGCCTGGATGCCGCGCGCGCCGGAAGGAGACAATCTTGAGCACACCGCAAGCCACCGCCCGGCTGCAACTGCACGCAGGCTTCACGCTCGACGACGCGTGCGCCCAGGTGGATTACTACGCGGACCTGGGGGTCAGCCATCTGTATCTGTCGCCCATCACCCGCGCGCGAGCGGGCTCCACGCACGGCTACGATGTCATCGACCACGCCGTAGTCAGCCCGGAACTGGGCGGCGAACCCGCCCTGCTCCGGCTGGCCAGCGCCGCGAGGGCACGCGGCCTGGGCCTCATCGCGGATATCGTGCCCAACCACATGGCGGCCCATCCCACCAACGCGTGGTGGCGCGACGTGCTCGCCAACGGCGCGGCAAGCGCGTGGTCCGCCTACTTCGATATCGACTGGAATCGTCCCGCGCCGGCGCTGCGCAACAAGGTCCTGCTGCCCGTGCTGGGCGACCCGTACGGCGCGTCCTTGGAACGCGGCGCGATCACGCCGCAATGGGACCCGGATGCCGCCGCCCCCGAGCTGGACGTGCATGGCCAGCGCTATCCGCTGACCCCGTCGTCCGTGCCGCGCGGCGCCGCACGCGAAGCGTGGCTGCGCGAACACGACCCCGCCGAGGCGCCCGGCCGCCAGCGTCTGCATGAACTCCTGGAACGCCAGCACTACCGCCTTGCGTGGTGGCGCACCGCGCCCGACCAGATCAACTGGCGGCGCTTCTTCGAAATCAGCGAACTGGTCGGCGTGCGTGTCGAGGACGAGGCGGTCTTTGACGCCGTCCATGCGCTTGTCCTGCGCCTGTACGCCCAAGGCGTGCTGGACGGCCTGCGCATCGACCACATCGACGGGCTGGCGTCGCCCGGCGGCTACTTGCGGCGGCTGTCGGCGCGTCTGGCGCAAGCCAACGCCAGCCGGCCCGCTGCGCTGCGCCAGGACCAGCCGTATCTGGTCGTGGAGAAGATCCTGGCGCATGACGAGGCGCTGGATCCTCGCTGGCAGACCGACGGCACCACGGGCTACGACTTCATGGACCAGGTGAGCGCCGTGCTGCATGACCCGCAGGGCGAGGCGCCGCTGCGCACATTCTGGCAAGAATTGACAGGCGACGACCGCGACGCCGCCGAGCAGCTGCGCGCGGCGCGCGTGCGCATGCTGGTGCGGCACTTCCCCGCCGAACGGCAGGCGCTGGTCGGCTGCCTTGAACAGATCGCCAGCCAGGACGTGCGCACGCGCGACTGGACCGCAACAGCGATCGACCGCGCGCTGAGCGCCCTGCTGGCGGCCTTTCCCGTCTACCGCACTTACGCCGAGGACGAGGGCAGCAACCCCGCGGACGCGCATCGGCGCAACACCGCAGTTCAGGGCGCCGCGTTGGCGCTGGCGGCTCGCGAGGGTTCGGCGGACGCCACGCTGCTGGCGCAGATCGCCGAATGGTTCAATGGCCAGCCGGAGCACGCCACTGCACTACGACGCTTTCAGCAACTGACGCCGCCCCTGGCCGCGAAGGCGCTGGAGGACACCCTTTTCTACCGTTACGGGCCGCTGCTGTCTCGCAACGAGGTCGGCGCGTCGCCCGCGCGCTTCTGCCTGTCCGGCGACGAGTTCTTTCAGGCCTGTGCCGCCCGAGCCCGCACGCATCCCCGCGCCATGCTGGCCACCGCCACGCATGATCACAAGCGCGGCGAAGACACGCGGGCCCGTCTGGCCGTCCTGACGGAAATGCCGCAGCGCTGGCTGGAAGCGGCGCGTGGCTGGAACGACGCCATGCCTGCCGGCATGACGCGTGCCGACCGCTACATGCTCATCCAGACCCTGGTCGGCGCCTGGCCCTGCGACTGGCGCGCCGATCCGTCCGATTGGCCGGCCGACCGCCTGCAACCCTGGCTGGACCGTGTCGCCCAATGGCAGGAAAAGGCGCTGCGCGAAGCCAAGCTGCACACCAGCTGGACCGACCAGGACCCGGCGTACGAAGCGGCCGCAAAGGCATGTCTGAACTGGCTGGGCCACGACGCTGACGGCCGCGCCGTGCTGGCCAGCATTGCGGCCTTTGCGCTGGAAATCGCACCCGCCGGCATGGTGAATAGCTTTACCCAGACGCTGCTGCGCTGCACGTTGCCGGGCGTGCCGGACCTCTATCAGGGTACGGAACTCTGGGATTTCAGCCTCGTCGACCCGGACAATCGCAGGCCGGTCGACTACGGCCTGCGCGCCCGGCTGCTGGCCGAAGGGTCGCGCGACGTGGCAATGGACCTGTCGGAATCGGCTTGGCGCATGGGCGCGGTCAAGCAGGCCCTGATTCACCGCCTGCTCCTTGCCCGCCAGCGTACCCCCGCGCCGTTTGCGGCAGGCACCTTGCACGCCCTGCAAGCCGAAGGCAGCCAGGCGGACCACGTGCTGGCCTACGTGCGCCAACATGAGGGGCAGACGGCCCTTATCGTCGGGGCGCGCACCTGCGCGTTGCAGTTGACTGGCTATGTAAACGGGGATCCGGGCGCGGCGCGGGCGTTCTGGGGCGATACGGCACTGCGGCTGCCTGCGGCAAGCCCGGTGTTGTCCTGGCACGACCCGCTAACCGGGCGCCGGGTGCGCGCGGGCGCCGATGGCCTGCTGCCGGTATCGGAAGTGCTGCGCGATGGCCCGGCGGCGTTGTGCCTGTCTGCGTGAGCGCGAGACGGCCTTTCAAACGCAATTCGGCCCCGGATACGCCACGGAGGAGGCGCGGCCGGGGCCGTCAGGCACTACGCAGACAACCACGCGCTGGTCACGCGGCTGGCGTAGCCAGCACGTTTAGCGCTGGGTCCTGTTCTGCTGGCCTGAAGTCTGACCTTGTTGATTCCGGTCTTTCTCCATTTGCTGACCCGATTGCCCAGGCTGTTGGCCCGGCGACTGATTGCGGTCCCGCGGATTTTCCTGGGACTGTTGCTTTTGCGGTTGCTTCTGCTGGTCGGGTTGGTTCTGGTTGGCCATTACAAGTCTCCTAGTAAGCGGAGATATTCCGCCCAGATACCAGAGCAACCGGCGTGCCCAACGCAGGCGCGGCGGGCGGGTCCAGGGCAGGCATTTTCAGGGGACGGGGCCGGGGCTGGGCAATTCCCGCGCCGGTCGGTAAAAACTACGCTCGCGCAGGACGACGGCAGGCGGCGACTACGCCACCGTGCGCATGACAACGGGGCGTGTGGACTCACTTTCCTGGCTGGGACCATCGAAAGCATCCAGCCACGACGACGCATAAGCGGCGGGCGCGGCCAGCGGCTCGCCGCCGTCGCGTTGCGTGCGCAGGCGCAAGATCAGTTCGTCCAGCGGCATGGGCCGGCCCAGCGAAAAGCCCTGCCCGTAGCGGCATCCGGCCGCACGCAGCGCGGGAATGTCGGCCACGTTTTCCACCCCTTCGGCAACCACGCGCCAGCCCAGCCGGGTAGCCAGCTCCGCGGCGGTGCGCAGCACCTCGAAAGCCACGGCGCTGCGGCGCATCCGCGTCACGAAATACTGGTCGATCTTCACCTCCGACAGCGGAAGCGCCGACAGCAGCTTGAGCGACGCATGGCCGGTGCCGAAATCGTCCAGGCTGACTTCGCAACCCGCCTCTTCCAGCCGAAGCAGCGACGCGCGCAGCACGTCCAGATCATGGATGGGTTGGTCTTCGGTCAATTCCACGCGCACCAGCGAGGGTGGCAATTCAGCGGACCGCACGCGATCCAGCAGGAAATCGATGCAGCGCGCCTCGGAAAGCGTGGTGGCCGGCGCATTGATCGCCAGCGGCACCGCCAACCCCAGGCGGCGCAGTGTCTGGAGCGCATCGATGACCCGCACGCAGACGCGCTCGAACAGCACGCAGTCCAGCCCTAGCCGGTTCACGGCCGGGATGAAGTCCGACGGCATCACGATGCCCAGTTGCGGATGCTGCCATCGGACCAATGCTTCGGCCGATACGATCCGGCCCGTCAGCAGGTCCACTTGCGGCTGCAGGAGCACGCGCAGCCCGTCCCGGCTGGTGATCATGGCGGTAATTTCCGCATCGCTGACCACGGAATTTTGGCAAGGCTCAGTGTTGATCATGGCTTGCTCCAGATGCGCTCCGACGTGACGCCTGCGCTGTCCGGGCGCAGATCGGGACACGATATTCGGGCATTCTGCGCTCACTCCGCCATAAAGTCACACACATGTAACCAGAGGTGTTAAGGTGCGGAAATTCATGTTTCACGCGGCGTTGCGGGCCCCCTGCAACATACGCCTGACGGTGTCTTGTCGACATGGTAGGGTTGCCGTCTTCGGGCCCGGCCCGCGTTCCATTTCCGCTGTATTTCCCCTCTTCGCGTGACTAGTCTGCTTACCCGTTGGCGCGCTTCCCTGCGCAATGTGCTGTGGCTCGACGCCCTGCAAGCCGCCGCCATCAGCGCGGCCCCCGTCATCCTTGCCGTGCTGGTGCACGAACCGCGGTTGGGCTGGACCGCCATCGCGGCGTTCTGGGCCTGCTTCGGCGACCCCGGCGGCCCCTTGCGCAAGCGCGCGGGATCGATGCTGGCGCTGGGCCTGATCGGCGCCTTGTTCTGCCTGCTGGCCAGCGCCAGCGCGGCGCACCTCTGGCTGCTGTTGCCTCTTACGTTTGTCTGCTGCACGTTCGGCGGGCTGCTCCGCGTGCTGGGACCGGCCGCCGCCATCGTGGGAACCCTGCTGTCGGCCGGCTTCGTCGTGGCCGCCGAGCTGCCCGCGCCGACGCTGATGGAAAGCCTCTGGTACACGCTCTTCTTCCTGGCGGGCGCGGTCTGGGCCATCCTGATGACGGCGCTCGTCTGGCGCCGCCGTCCCTGGAAGGACGCGACCCATGCGGTCGCGCACTGCTACCGGGGGCTGGCCGATTTTTCCGACGCGCTGGCTCGCATGTATTCGGGCCTCGCACCCGCCGCGGGGCAACAAGCCTGGACCGCCGTCGTCAAGCCCCAGCGCAGCGCCCAGCGCGCCGCGCTGGAAGCCGCCCGCGTCCGCATTCGCGAAGTGCTCGATGCCCGGCCATCGCGCCGGGCCCGCGCGCATCAATTGATGTATCTGCTGGACAGCGCCGAGGACAGTTTCATCGCACTGGTCGCGGCCGCCGACCTGCTGGAATCGAACGCCCCGCGCTGGCTAGGCCGTAGCGCCGGCGCCCACTTGTCGCACGCCCTGCACCGCTACGGCAGCGTCTGCGACGCCATCGCCAGCACCTCCGATGTCAGCGATGCCAAGCAGGCCGATTGCCTGCGCGAGCGCCTGGCCCACTACAACGCCGGGCTGCGCGATCTGCGCGGCGGCGCAATGGCCTACGCGCCCGACCTGGCCACCGTGGTGCCGGTACTGGACCGCCTGCTGCATACCGCTCAGGCGGTCTCCCACACCCTTTTCGACCAGGGCGCCGCACCCGCCGCGCCCGCCCAACGCGCCCGAGACGCAAGCGGCGCGCGCCAGGCCTGGCAAACGTTGCGCCAGAACCTGCGGTTCGAATCCGATGCTTTCCGCCATGCGTTTCGCGTCGGCGTGGGCGCCACCATTGCCGTCGCGCTGTCCAAGACCTTTGCCGTCAACCACGGCTACTGGATGTCGCTGACGCTGGTCTTCATCCTGCAGCCGTATTTCGCGACGACGTGGCAACGCACCGTCGAGCGCGTTATCGGCAGCGTGGCGGGCGCCATCGGCGCCTCGTTGCTGGGACTTCTGCTCAGCACGCCGCTGTCGGTGGCGCTGGCGGTGCTGCCGATCGCGCTGGGCACGTTTGCCGCGCGCACCATCCATTACGCGCTCTTCACCTTTTTCCTCACCTCGCAGTTCGTGCTGGTCAGCCACATCCAGCAGCCCGAGATCTACGAGCCCATGCTGGCCGCGCTGCGCGCTTTCAACAGCGTGCTGGGCGGCATCCTGGCGCTGCTGGTGGGCTTTCTGGTCTGGCCCGAGAAGGAACCGCGGCAGCTTGCCGGCGCCCTCGCGCGAGCGCTGCAGCGGCACGCGGACTACGCGTTGTCCCTCACGCAGGAAAAGAGCGGCGACGCGTCTTCGCAGGACATCGTCGGCCTGCGCAGGCTTGCCTGCCTGTCGGCCGACAATGCCGAGGCTTCCCTACAGCGGCTTCAGCAGAATCCGGTGCATCGCGAGCGCAACGTGGACACCGCGGTGAACCTGCTCAACGCCATGCGCCGCATCACGGCGGCGGGCACGGTGCTGGAAATTCAGCCAGCGCTGCCCCCGGCGTCAGCGGCGGCCGCCGCGCTGCGCGACTACGGCGCGGTGCTTGCGCACGTGCTGCACCCCGAAGGCCCCACCCCACCCGGAGACGCACGCCGCATCGGCGTCCCGCCGGTCATCGCCGACGCCGAACCGGCGCTCGCCGCCCCGCTGGACCGCATCGCCCAGCAGGCGCGCCAGATCCGGCAACTGCGCGAACGCGTGCAGCGCGACGAAACGGCGCAATAACGGCCTCTCATTGCGCCGGCGAGGCCAAACTCAGACAGGTTTGACGCACATCAATGGAGCCTGCGGGCGAAACGGCAACCATACGGTGGCACGCTTTTAACCAAGGAGGCCCACCATGTACCGCCGCATTACCGTCCACCTGGACCACGGGTTTGACTGCGCCCGCCGCACCGCGCTGGCGCTGGGACTGGCCAAGCGCCACAAGGCCGAACTGGTAGGGGTCTACGCCAGCTCCGCGCCGCCGCAGTACTACTACGGCGAATCCGTCATGATGTCGCGCACGCTGAACATCATGAAAAACCTGCAGGCACAGAATCGGGGTGCGGTACAGAACGCCTTTCTGGAAGCGGCAGCGGCCGCCGACGTGCCGGCCGTCGTCCGGGCCGGCGAATCCTCGCCCAGCGCCACCGTTGCCCTGCACGGCCGGGCCAGCGACCTCATCATCGTCAGCCAGCAAAACCGCGACGACGTCGAAGCCGCGCACGAAAACGAATTCGTTGAACAAACCTTGCTGACCGCCGGCCGCCCCGTCATGGTGCTGCCGTCCAGCGGTGATTTTCCGGTGGTCGGCGATCGCGTCCTCTTGTGCTGGGACGGCAGCCGCGAAGCCGCCCGCGCGCTGGCCGATGCGGCACCGCTGCTACAGGGCGCCTCGCATGTGGTCGTGCTGACCATGGACGAAGGGGCCGCCACGCGCAACGTCGAATCCATCCCCTTCGAAGACCTGGCCACCTATTGCGTCGCGCATGGCATCCCCGCGCCCGATCACGTGCGCCGCGACATCAAGGGCGTCGGCGTGGGCAGCACCATCCTGAATGCCGCCGCGGATTACAGCGCGGACCTGATCGTCATGGGCGCGTACGGCCACAGCAAGTTCCGGGAATGGGCCATGGGCGGCGCCACCGCTTCCATCCTCAAAAGCATGACCGTGCCCATCATGTTCTCGCACTAACGCGCATCCCCTGCCCGTCCACACGAAGCCGCGCCCCTCACCGGGCGCGGCTTCGGTGCATTCCGGAGCGGAGCAGTATCAGGCCGCCTCGGGCTGCGCGTCGCGAACCGGCGTTAGCACCGGCTTGCCCGCAAAATGCGCCGTGGCGTTTTCCAAAAACAGCGCAACCGTGGCGGCCACGGCTTCGGGCGAGCGGCCCGCGCTGTGCGGCGTCAGCACCACGTTGTCCAGTTGCTTGAGCGCATCGGGTATGGACGGCTCGCCGTCCACCACGTCCAGGCCGGCGCCCGCGATGCGCCGCTCGGCCAGCGCCGCGATCAGCGCGTTGGTATCGACCACGCTGCCCCGCGCGATATTGATCAGATACCCATCCGGACCCAGCGCCTCCAGCACACTGGCATCAACCAGGTGATGCGTGCCGGCGCCGCCCGGGGTGGCCACCACCAGAAAGTCCGATTCCGCGGCCAGCGCGCGGGGGTTGTCGAAATAGGTGTAGCCCGACTCCGGCCGGGCGCGGCGGTTGTAATACCCGACGCTCATGCCGAACCCATTCGCGCCCCGGCGGGCGATTTCCAGGCCGATGGTGCCCAGGCCCAAAATGCCCAGCCGCTTGCCGCTGACCTGCGGCCCCATGAAGCCGCTCCAGTGGCCCTGCCGGACCCAGGCGTCCGCCTGCGGCAGCCGGCGCGCCGCGCCCAGCAGCAGCGCCATTGCGTGATCGGCGACAGAAACCGCATTGGCGCCCGGACCGTTCGTCACGACAATGCCGCGCGCATGCGCCGCCAAGAGATCGATGTTTTCATAGCCGACGCCCAGCGAACAAACGATGCTCAAGTTCGGCAGCGCGGCCATTTCGTCGGCCCGCAGGCCAGTGGCGCCACGCGTCAGGACGGCGCGGATCTGCCCGCCATGCGCCTGGATGGCTTGCGCGCGGGTCTGGTCGGTGGTGGCGAGAATCGGGCGAAAGCCCTGGGATTCGATGACGGGAAGATAGTCCTGAACGCTGTCGATCAGGATGAGTAAGGGGATGCTCATGGGGCTGCGGGATCTAGGTGGGTTGCTGCTGAAACCCGCAGATCTTACGCCCGACGCGGCGCGCGCGCCAGGACGGCAGGGCCGCCCCGGGCCCTGCTGGCGGCCCGCCAGACGCGCTGGCGTCCGGCGGCCATCGGCGTGTCATGGCGCTATATGCGTCCCATCAACAGCAGCACGATGAGCACGATCACAACGATGCCCAAGAGGCCGCTCGGGTAGTAGCCCCAGCTACGGCTATGAGGCCAGGCGGGGACGGCGCCGATGAGCAACAGGATCAGGATGATCAGCAGGATGGTCGACATAATGACTCCTTGGATTTATTGATTTGAGTTGTGGAAGGGGCGAAGGATCAGGCGTCTTTCGGCGGCACGATTTCCTTGACGGGCGGGGACAGCGGCGGCAAGTCCACGTCCGGCTCATCGGTATCCGGGTCTACCGGCAAGTCCCCGGGCGGCGAGCCGGGCGGGATCGGATCCGGCTTCGGCGGCACATGTAGTTGCAGGACGGTTTGCATTGCACTCTCCTCTGAAGATTCTCTCGCGGGCAGCGCGGCCGGTCGGCGGGCGTTTCCGGCGGCGCGATTGCCGACAAGGCATTCAGCAAGCGGCGTGCCCAAAGCCTTCCACGCCCGCGATCGCCGCCGCCGGGAACGCGGCATGCTGTAGCCCAGCGCTACCGCGCGCACCCGGAGATTGAATGAGCACCCGCACGCAAAAGGACCCGGATCCGTTGCCCGTCGAAGAGGCATCGCTGACCTATGTGGACGACACGCAGCCCGGCTATACCCGCGTGCGCGTCAACGCCCATACGTTTCACTATCTGGACGAGAAAGGCGCGCGCATTACCGACGAGGCGCAGATCCAGCGCATCAACGCCCTGGCCATCCCGCCC
The DNA here is from genome assembly GCF_001428165.1 of Achromobacter sp. Root170. Taxonomy (NCBI): domain Bacteria; kingdom Pseudomonadati; phylum Pseudomonadota; class Betaproteobacteria; order Burkholderiales; family Alcaligenaceae; genus Achromobacter; species Achromobacter sp. Root170. The sequence goes on along the minus strand of NZ_LMHN01000001.1, from coordinate 979,100 downwards.
GCGTACGAAAACGTATGGATCTGCCCGCTGGCGGACGGGCATCTTCAGGCCACGGCGCGCGATGCGCGCGGCCGCAAGCAATATCGCTATCACCCCGGCTGGACGGCGGTGCGCGACGCCACCAAATACAAGAATCTGCTGTCCTTCGGCCACGCGTTGCCCCGAATCCGGCGTCACGTCGAGCGCGACATGAAGATACCGGGTCTCACGCAGGACAAGGTGGTCGCGACCCTGGTCCGCCTGCTGGAGATCACCCTGATCCGCGTTGGCGGGCGCGAATACGCGCGTGCCAACAAGTCTTACGGCCTGACAACGCTCAAGCGCCGTCACACGACCGTGGCCGGCAGCCGTTTCCGGTTCAGATTCCAGGGCAAGAGCGGCGTGGCCCACGACGTCACGGTCACGGACCGGCGCGTGGCGCGCATCATCAAGCAATGCCTGGACATCCCGGGCCAGCAGCTGTTTCAGTATCTGGATGCCGACGGCGACAAGCGCCCTGTCGATTCGGGCGCGGTCAACGCCTACCTGCGTAACGCCGGCGGCGGCGAATACACCGCCAAGCACTATCGCACCTGGGCCGGCTCCGTGATGGCCTTTGCCGCGCTGCAGGCGCGCCCGTTCGAAGACGAGCGCCGCGCCAAGCAGGAGGCGGTGGATGTGATCAAAGCCGTGTCAAAACGGCTGGCGAATACGCCCGCCGTGTGCCGCGCGTGCTACGTGCACCCGGCCATTATGGAGGCCTACCTGACCGGCACGCTGCCCGCGCGCACGGCCGCCCCAGCAGGGCCCCGCGGGCTCAGCGCCGACGAGCGGCGCCTCCTCGCCTTTCTTCATGAGCAGGACGCCGGCGATGCGTAATCAGAGAATCGAGGAGCGCGCGTTCTTGGCGCGGGGCTGCGGGGCGGAGCCGTCGGCCCAATTGGATTCGGTCTTGTTGTCGACCACCTCGCGCTTGTCGCGCGCGGCCTCGTCGGGTGTATCGGCATCGGGTTTATCCGGTAGATTTGGCACGTCGACGGGACCGCTCGGCGGCAGTATCTTAGCGTTGTCCTGCGCGGATTTGCCGGCGCGCGCCGGCGAGGTGGTTTTGGATGTGGACGAAGGTTTCACGGTGTTCTCCCGCCAGTTGCGAACCTTCATCCTACGGCCCCTCGCCCGCAGGAAAAACTGTCAAGACCTTCAAATTGCAAGCGGATGTGCCGCCGCGCCAGCCGCGCCTGTGTGGCCGGGCGGCCGCGGCCGCTCACAAGGAGATGCAATGCGAGACCCAAACTTCGAACAATGTGTGCAAGCCTGCTATGAATGCGCGGTAGCGTGCGATCAATGCGCGGCCGCGTGCCTGCGGCAGAATCCGGCGCAGATGCGCGCAAGCATCGCCTTGTGCACCGATTGCGCCGAAGTCTGCCGTTTGTGCGCGGCCATGCTGGCCCGCGGCGGAGAATTCGCCCAGGCGCTCTGCACCTTGTGCGCGCTGGTCTGCGATGCCTGTGCGCGGCAATGTTCCACGCACGACGCCGAGCACTGCCAGATCTGCGCGGGCGCCTGCATCGCCTGCACGCTGGCATGCCGAGACATGGTCGAGGCGTAAGCCTCGCCCCGCCGCGCGGCCGCCCGGGCCGGCCGCAACGGCGCATTTTTCCGCCCGACAGTCAGGAGCTTTCGATGGCCACCACGAATACCCCCATGCCTTCCGACTTCCCCGAGAACGGCCCCGACAATCGTGGCGCCTACAGGCGCTCGCGGCATCCGGAAAGCTGGATCGACGAGTTGGAAGCCACGCTCAGCGACACTTCGGCAACGGACCTTGAAGCCCTGAAGGCGCGCTTGAACGACCAGCTGCAAGCCACGCGCCAGAGCCTGCGCGAGGCGTCCGACAACGCCCATGACCTCATGCGCGAGACCCTGGACTGCACCGAGGACTACATCCACGCGCGTCCCTGGCAGGCAGTCGGCCTGGTGGCGGGCGCGGCTTTTCTGCTGGGCGTCATCGTCGGCCGCCAGTAGGCCGTTCCCGTGCGGTCGCCGGGAACGGCGTTTGCTCGACTTCCACTGCAAGGCGCATCCCGCGCCGCCCAATGGGAGAACACATGAGCACCCCCAAAAGCGCCCAGACCGGCGACCGCCCTCACCCCACCCCGCCCATGCCGGCGCAGCACCTGGACGAACAGCCAGGCGTTGAAGCCGACATGGTGCTCAAGCCCCAGTATCAGGCGCCCGGCTACAAAGGCAGCGGCAAGCTGCAAGACAAGGTTGCGATCATCACCGGCGCCGACTCCGGCATCGGCCGGGCCGTCGCCGTCCTGTTTGCCCGCGAAGGCGCGGACGTCGCGGTGATGTACCTCGATGAACACGAGGACGCCCGGGAGACCAGCCGCGCCGTGCAGGCTGAAGGCCGCCAGTGCCTGCTGATCCCGGGCGACGTCCAGGATTCTGCCTTCTGCAACGAGGCCGTCGCGCAGGTGGTCAAGCACTTCGGCAAGCTCGACATCCTGGTCAACAACGCGGCCTACCAGCGACACACCGAGACGCTGCCGGAAATCAGCGACGAAAAATGGGACAAGACGCTGCGCACCAACATCAGCGCCTATTTCTACATGGCGCGCGCCGCGCTGGAACACCTGAAGCCCGGCAGCGCCATCATCAATACGGGATCAGTCACGGGTCTGAATGGCAGCGGCCAGTTGCTGGACTACTCATCGACCAAAGGCGCCATCCACGCGTTCACCCGTTCGTTGGCCTCGAACCTGGCCGAAAAGGGTATTCGTGTGAACGCGGTCGCGCCCGGTCCCGTCTGGACGCCGCTCAATCCGGCCGACCGAAGCGCCGAAGACATCAAGTCATTTGGTGAAAAGACCGATCTGGGACGCCCCGCTCAGCCGGAGGAAATCTCGCCCGCCTACGTCTTTCTGGCATCGCCCGAATGCTCGAGCTATATCACGGGCATCGTGCTGCCCATCACGGGCAGCGCGGGCGACTGAGCGATCCTCACTTCTCCGGCACCACCGACGCCGGCGCGGCGCGCGACGCCGGGGAAACCGGCGGCGCTTCGCCCTTCGGCGCCGGATGGATCTTGTCGCCATTGACGGCGGGCTCGCGACCCAACGCGCGGCTCATCGCGTAGTGATCGCTCAACATCGGCAAGGTGCGCGTCGCAAAGTCGCGCACCTGCGCATCTTCCGACTCCTTGGCGGCTGTTTCGAATAGGCGATTGGCTGTCGCGTGCGCGTCCACGGCAGCCTTCTTGATATACACCTGGTCGAACTCGGCGCCAGTCTTTTCCCGCAATTCATGCAGCGTGGCGCGATCGGGCTCGGCCGGCTGATCGGGCAGCGAGATGTTCTTGGCCGCTGCCAACGCGTGGATCTCCTTGTTCACCGCCGTGTGCTGTTCAAGCATCTTGGCCGCAAACGCGCGCACCTGCGCGTCCTTGGCGCGCTTGCCTGCCAGTTCGGCGGCCTGCACTTCGAAAATTCCCGAACCCGAGGCAGCCTGCAGGAAGCGCGCGTCCGAGGCGTCCAGTTCCGCGGCGTGCGATAGCGGGCCCGCGCCCGCAAGCACAACCGCCGCGGCAAGCGCGGCGAATGACGTTTTAGTGAATGGCTTCATGGTGCTGTCTCCGTGCGTGACTGGGCGGGGCTCAATTGGCGGTGGTCGGCGCTTCCACCCGGCGCGGCGGATCCAGCGGATCAAAATCCTGCCACTTGCCGTCCTGCCATCGGCCATTGGCCCGTTCGATGTCGGTGCCACCCGCGGCGCGCAAGATCTGGCGGGCTTGCTGCTCGCGCCCAAGGTCCACGTGCAGCGCCAGCATGACACCGGCCTGGCGCACGGGCGGGTGCGATTTCTCGGGCTCTCCGGGCGCGGTGCGAACCCGCTTCTTGCGGCCGATCACCCACATGGCGCCCGCCAACGCCCCGATGTAGGCACCCACCCCGGCGGCGGCAATCGTGATGAAGATCGAGGCGGCCAGTTGCGCGGCGATCAGCCCCGCCACCAACGCAAACACCAGCCCCAGCAACGACGCACCGGCCACCGCGCCAAAATGCCCGCCTTTGGCATCGGGGTCCGCGACCCGATCGCCCCCCAGCGGAAAGCGCCCATGCTCGCCAGCAATGCTGACGTAAAAAGTGTGGATGTCATCCTCGGTATAGCCCTCGGCGAACAACTTCTGGGCGGCCAGCGTGGCTTCGTCGAAGGTCTGGAACCGTGCAGCGACAATCAAGGACATGACAATCTCCCGGGGAAAAATTTTCAATCAAGGAGCAACTTCCATACCTGCGCTGCCGAAACCGCCCTGCCCCTCGCGACCTCGGCATGGCGCTTGCTGCCTGCTCCGCACCCGCTGCCGCGCGCACCGCCTGTTCCGATCCCGCGCGCGCCCTTATCCGGAGAATGCCCATGCCCCGTGTACCCGACACCGATATAAACCTTGACGAAAGCGGCCGTCCCGATCTGGGTCCCAGCGATTCTTCAGACTCGGCTAGCGACCTGCCGCGCGACCTCAGGCATACCGATAGCGACTCCCAGGCCACGGGCGAACGCGAGAGCGTCGAGCCGGACTTTCAGGACGACGACGGCGCGGATGTGGCGACCGACCGCGTCACCGACGCGGACGAAGCCGGCCTCTCGCACGACGCGCCCGATCCGGTCCGCAACGGTGGCTGAGGCCAAACCGGCCCCGGCGCCGCACTCCCTGAGGAACGACGATGGAAATATCCCGTACTGAGGAATTGCTACCCGGGTCCGAGCCCGGCGAGGGACTGCCGGCGCCCGAGCCTGCCCGCGGCGAAGCGCGGCGCTGCCTGTCCGTGGTGGATTGGATGGCGCTGATCGCCGTCGTGGCCGGTGGTTTGAACAGCGGTTTGATCGCCGCCGTCAATCTGGATGTGATCGAGAAAATTTTCCCGCACATGGCGGCGGCGCGCACCGTCTACGGCGTGATCGGCATCGCGGCGTTGTATTGCGTCGTGATGCTTTTTCGTCTGGCCGACGAATTGGGCGAACCGGCCCGCTGACAGCAAGCCGTTTCGTCCGCCAAGCGCATTAATTGCCGTCAGGCCGCTTGCCCGGATACTGCCCGCCCTCTTCAAATTCCGGCCCCTTGCGGTTCGGCGTTTTATCCGAATGCCGTTTATAAGGCTGATCGTTTTCGGTCGGCTTATCCGCGCCAAACTGACCGCTCTGGTTTGCCGCTTCCGTATCGTCCTTGGGGGTGTTGGCCTTGGACTTGGCGGGCTGCTGATCGTGTGGGGTCGTCATGAATCATCTCCTTGATACGCGCCATCCGTGAATCGCGCATGGCCTCGCCCCTTCTGCGCAAGTGCCATGCCTGGAAATCCTGGGCACGTTACTTGCTCTAGGGGTAGTCGGGTCCGCCAACTACCGGATCACTTACCCAAGGAGTCAGTCATGAATCTGTCCAAAACGATTTGCCCCGCTTTTGCCCTGTGCTTTTCCGTCCTGGCTTTCCAAGCCTCCGCGCAAACGGGCACGACCGGCGTTCGCACGAACGATCAGATCGACAACCAATACAAAATGGACAAAAAGCAATGCGACGGCATGAAGGGCAATGCCAAGGACGTCTGCCAGAAGCAGGCCGAAGCCACGCGCGACAAGGCCAAGGCCGACGCCAAGGCCGCGAAGGAGAAGGCCGAAGCCTCCCACGACGCGGCCAAGACGCGCAACGATGCCGACTACAAGGTCGGCAAGGAAAAGTGCGATGCCATGTCCGGCAACGCCAAGGACGCCTGCATGGCTGACCTGAAGACCCGCTTCAACAAGTAAGCGGCGTCAGGCGGATTCCCGGGACGGTCCACCCGTCCGGGAATTCTCGCCGGGCAGCACGTAGCCTGCTGCCGCGTATTCCTCAAGACGGTTGTAGAGCGTCTTGGGACTGATCCCCAACACTGCAGCCGCCTGTTTCTTGACCCCATTGCATCGCTCGAGGGTGGCCAGGATCAGACGACGATCGGCTTCGGCCAAGGTCTCGCCAACCGGCACGCTGACTTGCCCGCCGGCCGACTCGCCCGCTGGCGATACCTGCGGCACAAGCATGTCCAGATCCAGCACATCCCCATCGGCCATGATGAACGCGCGCCGCACGAAGTTCTTCAGCTCGCGGACGTTGCCTGGCCATTCATACTGCGCGAGTGCGGCCGCCGCCTCGGGCGAGAAATCCTTGTTCTTGCCGGATTCCTCGTTGAGCGCATGCAGAAAGCGCTGCGCCAGAAAGAGGATGTCGCTGCCGCGGTCGCGTAGCGCCGGCAGCTCGATGGGAAAAACGCTCAGCCGGTAGTACAGGTCTTCACGCAGCTTGCCCTCTTGCACGGCCTGTTCCGGATTCCGGTTGGTCGCAGCCACCACGCGAATGTCGCAGGCAATTTCCCGGTTGGTGCCCACGCGCATGAATTGGCCGGTTTCCAGCACGCGAAGCAGCTTGACCTGCAGGTCAAGCGGCATTTCGGTGACTTCGTCCAGGAACAACGTGCCTCCGTCGGCGCGCTCGAAGTACCCCTTGTGCTGGCGGTCCGCGCCGGTGAAACTGCCGCGCTCGTGCCCGAACATTTCACTTTCGATCAGGTTGGGCGAGATCGCGCCGCAATTGACCGCGATGAACGGCCGCTGCCGGCGGGGGCTGAGTTCGTGGATGGCGTGAGCGGCCAGCTCCTTGCCGGTGCCGCTTTCGCCGATCAGCAAGGTGGTGACCGTGGTGGGCGCCACGCGCCCGATCTGACGATACAGCGTCTGCATGCGTTCGGACTTGCCATACAGCTTGCCGAACCGGCCCGGTTCTTCGAACGGGGTGCCGGGCATTTCGCCGCCCGAATTGGTCATGATCCGCTTCAGGATCTCTTCGAGGCGCTCCATGCAGATGGGCTTGACCAGATAGTCGGTCGCACCCAGACGCAGGGCCTGCACGGCGTTGTCGACAGTACCGTGGCCGGTCATCACCACCACTTCTGCACTGTGCACGGCAACGTTCTTGAAAATGTCCATGCCGCTGCCGCCCGGCAGCCGGACGTCCGTCAACACCAGGTCGGGCGCTTGCCGTTCGAGCTGGATGAGGGCGTCCTTGACGCTGGCCGCCAGGGCCACCGAAAACCCGCTTTCTCGGCCGATTTCGGCCAGTGTTTCCCGTATGGCATCGTCGTCATCGACGATAAGCAGGTGAGGCATGCTATCTCCGTATCCCTTCCATAACCGTCAGAATAGTCACTATGAGGTCGGCCGGCGCAAATATCTGCCAGTTTCCAACAACGTTTTCCAATACTTGCAACTCGTCGCAATCAGACAGCGGACCGCCCTCTACGATGCGATTATTGCAGGCCCGCTTTCGGGACTAGGAATCAGCATGGCCAGTCGAAATACCGCTACACGCGCCAACGCGCCTTCCCCCACTTCCGTTTTTGCGGACACCAGCGGCATGTCGCCGCAAATGCGCAAACTGGGAAACCAGATCGCACTTGCCGCGGCTACCGATGCAAGCGTGTTCATTATCGGCGAAAGTGGGGCCGGCAAGGAAATCGTTGCCCGCGCCATCCACGAGGCGAGCGAACGCCGCGACCAACCCTTCGTCGCCGTCAATTGCGGCGCGATCAGCGGATCGCTGGCGCATGCCGAGTTGTTCGGCCATGAGAAAGGCAGCTTCACGGGCGCCGTGTCGCAAAATGCCGGGTACTTCGAGTACGCAAGCGGCGGCACGCTGTTTCTGGATGAAGTGACGGAAATGCCGCCGGACATGCAGGTGCATTTCCTGCGGGTGCTTGAAGTGGGCACGTATCAGCGCGTGGGCGGCACGGACCTGCTGCGCGCCAATGTGCGCGTCATCTGCGCCAGCAACCGGGACCCGGCCGCCTCCGTTGCGGATGGCCGCCTACGCCAGGACTTCCTGCACCGTCTGCTGGTGATTCCGCTGCGCGTGCCGCCGCTGCGCGAGCGCGGCGACGACGCCCTGCTGCTGGCGCACCAATTCCTGGATACGCTCAATGCGCAGCACGGCACGCAAAAGACGTTTTCGCCGGCCATGCTAGAGGCGATCAAGGCGCACGACTGGCCGGGCAACGTGCGCGAACTGCGCAACGTGGTTCAGCGCGCGTACATCATGGCCGATGCCCAGCTGGACGCTGACTTGGCGACGCGAAACCGCGGGCCCAGCCAGGCACAGGTCCGCGACGGCTCGCTGAACTTTCCGGTGGGCATGCCGCTGGGCCGCGCCCAACGCGAATTCATCCTGGCCACGCTGGCCCACCATGCGGGCGACAAACGCCTGGCCGCCGAGACGCTCGGGGTCAGCCTGAAAACGCTCTACAACCGGCTGGACGTCTATGAAAAGGACGAGCCCGAAAAAGCTGCCTGAGCAGTTCTTACCACCGGCTTTGTAATACTGGCTCAGCATGCCGCGTTCCCGGGGCGCCTTCGCCCCTTGAACGAGGCTGGCACGATCTTTGCGTATAGAAGGTGAATGAGCCGCCTTCCGGCGGCTGCCCCTTCAGGAGACTCGATTGGGCCACCCCATGCAAGAACTTCGCCTGCGCCAGCAAATGACGCTCGCGCCGCGTCTGCAACAGTCCGTCAAGCTGCTTCAGATGTCGGCGCTTGAATTCACCACGGCCGTGCAGCACGCGCTGGCCTCAAACCCTTTTCTCGAAGATCCGGACGATTCGGACCCCGAGTCGGCGGCCCCGGCTGCGCCTGGCGTCCGCGGCGAGACGGCGGACATGGAAGGACAGCCCGCCCCGGAGCCCGTTGCGGCCTCAGACAGCCCGGAGGGCGACGAGCCTCCGCCCGACGCGCCCGCCTATTCCGGCGACTACCCCACCCACACGTCCTCCGGCGGCGACAGCGATCTGGGCCAATGGGCCTGCGCCAACGTGTCGATGCGCGATCGGCTGTCCTTCGAACTGGGCAACTATCACCTGCAGCCGCGTGATCGCCTGCTGGCGGAGTTCATCATCGACGCGCTGGACGACGATGGCTACCTGCGCACCCCGCTCTCCGCGCTTTGCACCTCCGCGGATGCGGACATCAGCCCGCTTCCGGAGGAATCCGAATGGATGGCGGCGCTGCGCCTGGTGCAGCAGCTGGACGCCCCCGGCATTGCCGCGCGCGACTTGCGCGAGTGCCTGATCCTGCAACTTGCCGCGCTGCCGGACGAAGACGACGACACGCGCGCACTGGCCCAGAAAATCGTCCAGGAACATCTGGAGCGGCTGGGCAAGAACGATTACGTCGGTCTGCGCCGCGCGCTGGGATGTGGCGATGACGCCCTGCGCGACGCCTGCGCGCTGATCCGCCGGCTGGACCCCAAGCCCGGCGGCCGCTACAGCGGCGACACGCCGGTGTACGTGGTGCCGGATGTGTTCGTGGACAAATGGCAGGGACGCTGGCGCGTGCTGCCCAACCGCAGCGCCATGCCGCGCGCGCGGTTGCACAGCGCCTATGCGGATCTCTTTCGCCGCGCCCGCCTGGACGACCGCAGCCCCATGGCGCAGGAACTCCAGGAAGCGCGTTGGCTGGTGCGCAATGTGGAACAGCGCTACACCACGATCCAGCGCGTGGCCGAGGCCATCGTGAAGCGCCAGCAGATGTTCTTCGAATATGGCGAAGTGGCGCTGCGCCCGCTCATGCTGCGCGAAGTGGCGGACGACCTGAACATGCACGAGTCCACCGTCTCGCGCGCGACCGTGAGCAAGTACATGACCACGCCGCGCGGCGTTTTCGAATTCCGCCACTTCTTCTCGCGTGAATTGGCCACGGAGTCGGGCGGATCGTGTTCCGCAGCCGCAGTGCGTGCGCTCATCAAGGAAATGGTGGACGCCGAAGATCCGGCAATGCCCCTGTCCGACGTGGCACTGACGCAGCAACTGGCCTCCAATGGCATCCTGCTGGCCCGCCGCACCGTGTCGAAGTACCGCGGCCAATTGCGCGTGCCGCCCGCCGAGCTGCGCCGCCAGCACTGATCAGCCCTGCGGCCATAAAAAAGGCTTCCTTGCGGAAGCCTTTTTGTTGGGCTGCTTACTTGCTGCCGCCCGTGTTCGGATATCCCGGAGGAGGCGTAGCGCCAGCGGCCGGGGTCTTCGGCACGTTGTCATTGGCCTCGCGCTTGCGATTGGGCATTTCCGACCCATGCTTGTCCGACTTCATGTGACCGCTCTTGTCCAGGTTCGGCGGCGTCGTGCCCGTATTGGGCGCGGCGTTCGGAGCGGGGGGAATCTGTCCCGGGGGCACCTTGGTATTGGGCGGCACGGCAGCCCCGTCGTTCGGCGTCGTGGACGGCGAAGTCGGGGGGGTGCTGCGGCCCGTGGACTGGGCATAGGCACCGCCAGCGGTGGCAACGCCGGCAATCAAAGCAAACGCGCAGGTCATGGCACGGTATTTCATAGCGTAGCTCCTTCCTTGGTTGAAATGCACCGGCCTAGTCGCAAGCCCCGTGCCTGACCCCCTGCCCGCCTTCTCCCCTATTGGTAGTCCTCCATGCGGGGCATTTTTTACCTGCGTTTGCAACACTTGACCCTCAGCCTGCCCGTTGCGGCCCCGCGCTCTCCTCCAGCATGCGCTGCACGCGCTCGCCCAGCGCATCCAGCGAGAACGGCTTGACGATGAGTTCCATGCCTTCTTCCAGGAACCCGCCCGCGCTGGCCGCGCTTTCGGCGTAACCCGTCATGAGCAGAACCCGCAGGCCGGGATGCGCGACGCGCGCGGCGTCGGCCAGTTGGCGGCCGTTCAAATTGGGCAGGCCCACGTCGGTCACCAGCAGGCTCAGGTTGCGCGTGGCGGTCACCAGCTCAAGGCCGGCTTCGCCATCGCCGGCCGTCAACACATGCAGCCCCATGTCCACCAGCGACTCCCGCACCATTTCCCGCACGTTCATATCGTCTTCCACGACGATAACGAAGGCCTGGCCCGCCGACGCCGCCTTCGCGCCCGTCGCCCGCGGCGTTTCGGCCGCCATTTCCGGCACGCCCTGATGGCGCGGCAGATAGAGGCGAACCGACGTGCCGACGCCTTCGGCGCTTTCCAGCACGGCACTGCCGCCCGCCTGCTTGGCAAAACCGTAGGTCATCGACAGACCCAGACCCGTGCCCTCGCCGAGCGGCTTGGTCGTGAAGAACGGATCGAAGGCGTGCGCCAGCACGTCGGGCGACATGCCGCACCCCACGTCCGACACCGTGACCTCGACGAACGCGCCGGGATTGACGCCCGGGTTCTGGCGCAGTGACGCGGCGTCCAGGTGCGTATTCGCCGCGGCAATGGTCAATACGCCGCCGTTCGGCATCGAGTCGCAGGCATTGATCACCAGGTTGAGCATTGCGTTCTCGAACTGGTTCCGGTCGCAGTTCACAGGCCACAGACCCGGCTCCAGATCGAAGACCAGGTTCACACGCTCGCCGGTGTAGCGATGGAACAGGTCCGTCATGGAATGCAGCGTGGCTTCCACACTGAACGGCTTGGGGTCGATCGGCTGGCGCCGCGAGAACGTCAGCAGCCGCTGCGTCAGATGCGCGGCCCGGTTCGCGGAATCCATGGCCACGGTGATGAAACGCTGCGCCTGTTCCGGCACGCCGGCCGTCAGCTTGCGCTGCACCAGATACAGCGCGCCCGTGATCCCTTGGAGCATGTTGTTGAAATCGTGCGCGATACCGCCCGTCAAGCGACCCACCGCTTCCATCTTCTGCGCCTGGCGCAGCGCATTCTCGGTGTCGGCCAAGGCTTCCGCCTGCGCCTTCAGGTCCGAATCGTCGCGGCCGGCCACATACAGGCTGTCCTCGGACCACGACATGCTCCACGTGATCCAGCTGTAGCCCCCTTCGCGCCGCAACACCCGGTTTTCCACGTGCCGGGCAGGTTGCGCACCGTTCGCCTTGGCGTGCGGCGACCAGGCGGCGCGGGTCGCCTCCAGGTCATCGGGGTGGATCAGCTCTGACAGACCCATCGACAGGAACTGGTCGGGGTTCCAGCCCAGGATGGTTTGCACCGCGGGATTCACGCTGGCAAACCTGCCGCGGCCATCGATGACCGCAAGCAGCTCGGGCGACATCCGCCAGATGCGGTCCCGCTCCGCGATGGCGTGCTCGACCCGCTGCTCCAGCATGCGCGCATACTGAGACCGCTCGACGGCATCGCACATCCGTTCGGCCACTTCCTCGATGAAGGCCAGATCCGCGGGCTTGAGCCGGCTGCTGGACAAGGGGCGGACCACCATCGCCCCGCCCTGCCGCGCCCATCGGCGCATCGGCACCACGATGGCCGACGGCCGGACGTCGCCGCCCTCTTGCGCCACCAGCGGCTGCAGGTAGGTTGTGCGCCCATTGCGCACCGCCTCGAAAAAGTCGTCGCCCAGTTGTTCTGTCGCCAGCGGCTCCTGGCGCGCCACGTACACGTCGGACTGCCAGGACGTGGACACGACGGGCGCCGCGCCGTCGCCGGCCCAATCCAGAACTGCCACCAGGCCCAGCGACAGGTGCTGCCCCAGCCCCGCGCAGGCGGTCTCCTCGATCGCGGCCTGGAGGTGCAGCTCACGCATGCGGTCGCCCAGCGCCAGCAGGAAATTCTTGCGATGCTGGCCTTCCCACAACTCGGTCTCGGCAGCCTTGCGCGCGGAGACGTCCAGGAAAAGCGCCATGATCCGGTCGGGCCCTTCCTTGCGCGCCCGCGCTTCGTACCATGCATCGTTGGGCGCGGGAACGGCAAATTCGAACTGGGTCGGCTCGCCTGTTTCCACGACCTGGGCGAACGTATCCAGGATCTGGCTGGGCACGCCCGGAATCATTTCACGCAGCGTATGGCCCAGCGTGTCGCCTTCCCGCATGCCGCTCTGGCGTTCGAAGGCCGGGTTCACTTCAAGAAAGCGGAAGTCGGCAATGCGGCCATCCTCGCCGCGCAAGGCCTCGGCCAGGAAGAATGCCTCCTGCATGCCCTCGAACATGGCGCGCCAGCGGTCGCCGCTGCGGCGCAAGGCCACGTCGAGCAGATGCCGTTCGATGGCCAGGGCGGCGCTACGCGTGACGAGCGCAATGGCGTCGATGTCGTGTGCCGACGGCAGTCGGCTTTCGTCGTAATAGTTGGAGAACACGCCCAGCAGCCGCCCGTCCGGCGCCTTGATCGGGGTCGACCAACAGGCACGCAGGCCGTGCGCCGCCGCCACGTCGCGCCATGCGGCCCAGCGAGGATCCCGGGAAATGTCTTCCACGTAGACCGGGCTGCCCGAATGCGCCGCAGCGCCCCAGGGGCCGGCCTCCGGTCCGATCATCACCCCGCTTACCGCAGCGTTGAATTCATCCGGCAGGCTGGGCGCGGCGCCATGCACCAGCCTGCCCCCCTTGTCGTCCACCAGCGCGATGGACGCGCGAAGTTTCACGCTCGATTGGGCCTCGATGGCGTGAAGCACATGTTCTAGCACCTGCTGGAGCGGCACGCCGGCAGCGATTCGCTCCAGCATGATGCGTTCGTCTTCAAGACGAGCTAGCGTGTCGGTCCATGGCAGGGACACGCGGTCTTGCTTGGTCAGCATGTTTCCCCCTATCGCAATACGGAATGTACGCGATAGGGACGCGCGTGGGGCAACCCAGCGTAACGCGACGCTACCCTTCCTGGAAAAAAAGAGGCGGTCAGGCGGGCCCCGCCACCCCTGCCGCCGGGTCACGGCGCCCCGTGCGCCAGGCAAGGCCCGCGCTGATCGTCAGTGCGGCCGCCAGCAGGCCGCCGGCCATCGCCGCCACGCCGTGCCAACCGCCAACCGTCCAAAATTGGCCGCCCAGCGCGCCCAGGACGCTGGACCCAACGTAATAGACCAGCAGATATAGCGAGGCGGCTAGCGCCTTGTAGCCTCGAGCCATCTGACCCACCCAGCCGCTCGCGACGGCATGGGCCGCAAAAAAGCCGAACGTGAAGACCACGATGCCCGCGACCAGCACAGGCAGCGAATCCGAGAGCGTCAGCACCAGGCCGGCCAGCGCAAGCCCCGACGCGGCGGACAGCATCGCGCCGCGCCCATGACGGTCGGCCAGGCGGCCGAACCACGTAGACGCGAAGATGCCTACCAGGTAGACGACGAAGATGAAGCCGATGAAGGTCTGGCTAAGCGAGAACGGCGGGAGCAACAGCCGGAAGCCGACATAGTTGTAGACGGCCACAAAGGCCCCCATCAGCAGCCCGCCCATGGCGAACAGTGCGCACAGCGGCCCATTCTTCAAGTGCGCGCCGGCGCCGGCCCGCACGTCCGACCAGACGCCTGCCCACCCTTGGCCGCGCCGCGGCGTGAAGCGGCGCGAGGCCGGCAGGAGCCACAGGAACAGCACGGCCGCGACGATGCCCAGCAGTCCCAGCGTTCCCATCGCCGCGCGCCACCCGAAGTGATCGGACACCAGGCCGGTGATCACCCGTCCCGACAGCCCGCCAAACGCGCTGCCGCTAATGTAAAGCCCCATCGCGAAGCCCAGCGTGCCCGGTTCGACCTCCTCGGCCAGATAGGCCATCGCGACAGCCGGCACCCCGCCCATCGCCACCCCTTGCAAGGCGCGCAGGGCCAGCAGGCTCTGCCAGTCCGGCGCGACCGCCGCGACGGTGCCAAGAATGGCGGACGCGAACAGCGACCACGCCATGACGCGCTTGCGCGGCAGCGCGGCCGAAAACAGGCCGACAAAGAAAATGGCGATCGCCAGCAAACCCGTGCACAGCGACAGCACCAGGCTGCTCTGCGCGGGCGAAACCTGGAAAGCCTGGGTGAACAGCGGCATCAGCGGCTGCACGCAATACAACAGCGAAAACGTGGAAAAGCCGGCGGCGAAGAGCGCCCATTGGGCGCGGCGCAGACCCGGCGTGCCGCGCGCCAGATACGCCGGCGCCGAAACGCCGGGGTCTGTTGCGTGACTTGCAGAAGGGGTAGACATCAGGATTCTCGAAAAACACCCGGGCAGGAGCCCGTGGAGAACAAGGTAGACATTTCCCCTGCATATGTCCAATATATGAAACCGCTCCTGTCTATATTTAAAACCGATGGAACTGCGTCACTTGCGGTATTTCACCGCCGTCGCCGAGGAACTGCACTTCACGCGGGCGGCCGCCCGCCTGGGCATCGGCCAGCCCCCGCTCAGCCAGCAGATCCAGCAATTGGAGCGCGAGATCGGCACGCCGCTCTTTCTGCGCCTGCCCCGCGGCATCGCGCTGACCGAAGCCGGCGTGCAATTTTTGGACGACGCCCGCGCCATCCTGGCCAGCGCCGACCGCGCCGTCGATATGGCCAGGCGGCTGGGGCGCGGCGAACGCGGCGCCATCACGGTCGGCTTTACCGCGTCGGCCGTCTTTCATCCCTACCTGCCCCGGGCCATCCGCGCTTTTCGCGACCGCTATCCGGACGTGCGCATCACGCTGACCGAAAGCAATACCGTCACGCTGCTGCGGGGCCTGCGCGCGGGCGACGTGGACGTGGCGTTTGTCCGCCCGCCCTATGTGCTGGACGCCGAATTCGAATCGGAGCGGGTGCTCGATGAGCCCATGCTGATCGCCCTCCCGCCGGACCATCCGCTCAGCAGGAAGCGCGCGGTCCCGATCGCCGCGCTGGCCGAGGAGGACTTCGTGCTTTATCCGCGGCCCATCGGCGCGGGCCTGTACGACGCCATCCAGTCCGCCTGCCAGCGCGCCGGCTTTGCCCCGCGCGTCATCCAGGAAGCGCCGCAGATGGCGTCGATCGTGAGCCTGGTGGCGGCTGGCGTGGGTATCTCCATCGTGCCCGCCGCGATGCGGCACATGGGCGCGCAGGGCATCGAGTACCGTCCCATCAAGGGCGATGCGCCCCATGCGCTGCTGGACATGGCCTACCGGCGCCATGACCGCTCGGTAGCCGCCGAAAACGCCGTTGGCATGCTGCGCCGGCTGGCGCATCCAGAACGGGAGTGAAGCCGAACTCCGGGCGTGGCCGTATCGGCCTGTCGCGTTTGTCATTTTCTGTAAACCTGCGGCGCGGGGCTGCGACTAGACTCTCGCGCTTGCGGGCGATGCGTCCCCTGGAATCCGCGATGCCGGCCGCGCCCAACTTTTCAAAGGTGACCCCGTGAAACGTACCCTTCTGGCCCTGGCCTTTGCAACGATTCCCGGCTTCGCCGCTGCCGCCGCGCTGCCCTCCGCCATCGGCGCGGTCACCGTCTATCAGGACCGTGCGGTCGTCACCCGCGCCGCCAGCAGCGACCTGGCCGCCGGCGAACACGAACTGATCCTGGACAACCTGCCCGCCTCGCTGCAGGAAAACTCGCTGCAGGTGTCCGCCAAGAGCACCGGCCAGGCGACCCTGCTGGACGTCAAGGTCAGCGACGTCTACCAGACCGACACCGCCAACGAACGCGTGCGGTCGATCGAAGCGCAACTCGACAAATTAACTGCCCGGCAAGCCGCGCTCGACGACGAAGCCGCCGTGCTCGACAACCAGCGCGAACTCATCCTGATGATGCAGCGCGGCGCCACGGAACCTGCCAAGGATGGCGCCCGAATCACCCTGGATGAACTGAAGGCGATCCAGACGCTCAGCGCCGAGTCGCTGGCCACGACGCTGGCTGGCCTGCGCCGCGTCACCGAACAGAAGACCGCGCTGGAGCGCGAAATGACGGCACTGCAAACCCAGCTTGGCCAGGTCCGCGGCGACGCCGGCCGGCGCACCAAGAAGGTGGCGTTGCGCGTCGGCATGGCACGCGCCGGCAAGCTGGACCTTGCGCTGTCGTATGCCGTGGCGGGCGCGCGCTGGACGCCCGCCTACGATGCGCGCCTGCGTCCGGCCGATCGCCAGGTGGACCTGGGCTATTTCGGTGTCATCCGTCAGAACACGGGCGAAGACTGGAACAACGTGAAGCTGACGCTGTCCACGGCCCGGCCGTCGCTGGGCGGCGGCGCGCCCACGCTGCGCCCGTGGATCATCGACGTGGCCGCCCCTCCCCCGCCCCCGCCGCCCCGTCCCGCCGCCGCGCCGGCCCCTGCTGCCGTCCAGGCCGAGATGCACGCCAAGCGCGCGCCGCGCGCCCGCGAGATGGAAGACAGCGCCATGTTGCCGGAGCCGCAACCCGAGGCCATCGAGCTGTCAACGGCCCAGGTCCAGAATGCGGCAACCAGCGCGTCGTTCCAGATCCAGAACCCGGCAACGCTGCTGTCGGACAACACCACGCAGCGCGTTGCCATCGCCACGGCCAAGCTGCCGGCCACCTTGCAATACCAATCCACGCCCGCACTGCGCGAAACCGTCTACCTGACCGCGCAAGCCAGCAACAACACCGACTTTCCGTTCCTGGCGGGTCCGCTCAATACCTTCCTGGACGATGCCTTTGTCGCCACGGGCGCCATGAAAGCGGTCATGCCCGGCGAAAAGCTGGAACTGGCGC
Organism: Achromobacter sp. Root170; assembly: GCF_001428165.1. Classification (NCBI taxonomy): domain Bacteria; kingdom Pseudomonadati; phylum Pseudomonadota; class Betaproteobacteria; order Burkholderiales; family Alcaligenaceae; genus Achromobacter; species Achromobacter sp. Root170. The sequence goes on along the minus strand of NZ_LMHN01000001.1, from coordinate 961,740 downwards.
TGGGCGCGGACGAGGGCATCTCCATCAAGCGCCAGCTGGTCAACCGCTACACCGAGAGCACCGGCTTTTCGGGCAGCGGCAAGCGTGTCACCTACGAGTACAAGATCACCGTCAAGAACAACAAGTCGACCAAGGAACAGGTGACCTTCAAGGATCACCTGCCCATCTCGCGCAACGAGAAAATCGTGGTCAAGCTGCTGTCGCCCGCCGACCGCGACATCAAGCGCGAAGAGGACGGCAAGCTGGTGTGGGACTGGGAGCTCGAGCCGGGCAAGTCGCGCGAGACGGTGTTGAAGTTCTCGGTGGACTACCCGGGTGATATCGACGTGTCCGGCCTCTGACGCGCTAGCGCATCTGGAAGGCTTCCTGGTGGAACAGTTGCCGCACCGGCATGCCCCGCCGGTGCAAGCCGTCTTTCAGCGCGTCGGCAAAGCCCGTCGGACCGCAGAACCAGACACTTGGCCAGGGCGTCCCTTCCTGTCTGGCCTGCGCCAGCTCGGCGGCCGTCAAGGGCCGGTGCTCGTCGCTGTAGCGCACGTCCAATTTCACGCTTGGAACGCGCGCGCACAACTGGCGCAACCGGTCGGCGAAAGGCGCATCGGTCGCATTGCGGGCGCAGTAATACAAGGTGGCGTCGGGCGCGTCCGCGGGCCGCGTCTGCAAGGCCTCAAGCCATGAAATGAAGGGCGTCACGCCGATGCCAGCGCCCACCCAGATCTGCCGGCGGCCCTCGTCCCGGCGAAAGTCGAAACAGCCGTATGGCCCTTCAATGGTCACCGCCTGCCCGGCCGCCAGGCTCTTCTGCAGGCGCCGCGTGTAATCGCCGAGCGCCTTGATCGAAAACTGCACCCTGCCCGAGCCATCGTCGGCGCCCGACACCGTGAAGGGGTGCGCGCCTTCCTTGCGATCCGCGGTCAGGAAGGCAAACTGCCCGGCGCGGTGATGCCAATCGCCCTCGACACGACAGGTCACGCGCAGGATGTCATCCGACAGATGCTGCACCTCCAGCACGGTGCCCTTGTAGCGGCGCGCCCGCCCGATGCGGCCCGTCAGCGCCATGACAGCGCAGATGGATCCGACCGCGGTCGCAAGGCCAACCAGCCACCCCGCCGGCTGCGACCACCACGCGGCGGGCGTGAGCACGACGCCATGAAACGCCGCCACCAGGAAGATCACGGCGGCAATGCGATGGACCTGGCGCCACACGTGGTACGGGAACCGGCGCCACAGCGTTAACAGCACCATCGCCACCAGGATCCAGACGGCGTATTCGCCCAGATCCTTGGCCGATCCCCGGAACATGTCCAGCATGGCCGCGGCGCGGGGCGTCTTGGGAACCGGATCGAAGATGGCCAGCAGCAGCGGCTTGGCGAGTTTGATGAGGTAGTGCGCCGCCGCCAGCGCGGTGGCCAGGATGCCGCACCACTTGTGCAGCCGGTACATCTTGTCCAGGCCATCCAGCCGCTTTTCCAGCCAGACCGGCCTGACCGACAGCAGCATGATGAGCGCCATCAGCACATAAGCCGCCAGACCTGTCAGCAAAATCAGTTGGTCGCGCCACGTCCATACGTTGAAGGCGGCGGGCGGCTGCAGCCGCAAGGCAAGCGCCCAGGCCAGGACGCTGACGGCAAGGATCGTGAAAAGGATTCGGCGCATTGGCATCGCTCCCAGTAAATCGGCGGCCGTGCCGAACCGAGACAGGCCGCAGACATAATGGTAGTTTCGCCCAGCGCCGCTATTTCGCGTACCTGAGCCGTTCTTTGACGGGAATCAAGCCCATCCCGGCAAAAAATGCCGCGCCGCCCGCGCTCAATGCGCCCGGCAATACTCGATGAATTCGTCCGCGGACAACGGCATCGAAATCCCATAGCCCTGCGCCAGGTCGCATCCCAGTTCGCGAAGCAACTGCACGTCGCGGTCCTGCTCCACCCCTTCGGCAACCACGCGCCGCCCCAGCACCCGCCCCATTTCGATCGCCGCCGCCACGACGGCACGCGAGGCTGGCTCGCGGTGCATGTGGACGATGAAGTCCCGGTCGATCTTCAGTTCGTTGAACGGCATGGCCGAGAACAGGCGCATGGAGGCGATGCCCGCGCCAAAATCGTCCATCGCCAGCTCGAAGCCCCGCACGCGCAACAGGTTCAGCGTGGACGACAGCGCCAGCCAGTCGGTCACGGGCTCATCTTCGGTAAGTTCGACCTTGATCAGACGGGCCGGCAGCCCCGCCTGCCCCACCTTCTGCTCCAGCAGGCCGGGCAGGTCGCGCGAGCAAAGCGTGGAGGCCGACGCGTTGATCGCGATCGGCACCGCGACATCCGCGTCCTGCAGCCGGCGCAACACCTCCAGCACGCGGTCGGTGACGCGGCTGAACAACATGCGGTCCATGCCCAGCCGATGCGCCGCAGGAACGAAGTCCGCCGCGGAGATCGCGCCCAGCTTCGGATCCACCCAGCGCGACAACGCTTCGGCCGCCACCACGCGCCCGGTCGACAGGCTGATCTGGGGTTGCAGCACCACGCTCATGTTGGTGCCCGAGAGCAGCGCCTGGCTCAGCGCCGCCTCCATCACCTCGCGCCGCACGGACTTGGGTTTGTCCGGCGAGGCCGACTCGTCGTCGATGCTGCGCAGCGCGTTCTTGATGGCCTGCTGCATCGCCACGCGCGACACGGGCTTTGAAAGCGCCTGCGCGGAAGGGCAACCGGCCTGCAGGGCCAGCCGCACATGCGACTGGAGCAATTCGTCGCTCAGGCTGCTGATCCAGATGATCGGCGGCATGCTCTTCAAGCGCCCGGCGTCCACCAGCCGCCGCAGGTCGTTGGGAAGGCGCGTGCCGTCGCCCTCGCCCATCACGATGTCGCTGATGAGCACGTCATGGTATTGGCGCGTGATCGCGCCCACCGCCTCGATGCTGCTTCCCAAGCCCGCCACGCGGCGGTAGCCCAATGCCAGCAACATGTTCTGCAGATAGGCGCGTTCGACGGGATGGTCTTCTACAAGAAGAATCCGTCGGGACGATCCGGCATCGGGTTTTGGCATTGCTGACCGTCCTGAACTGTGCCTACGGAAAGAAGCCATGCGCGGCCCCCGCCTGCGCCTGCCGCTGGCCGGCAGCGCCGGCCTGCTGAGAGCGTGCATCAATGCTAAAACATCCGCGCGAAAAGTGTCCTTATCGATAACGGGTTAATTCAGTTCGCCGCCGATAGACGTAGCCGCCGGATTATCCGCCGTCCGGCTCCATACATTGGGGCCTGTCCCCGCAAGCGGACATGGCGATGGCACCCATCCGCCTCCACCGTCCGCGGGTGCGATAATGGCGGACTTTCCCGCATCTACGGCACGGAGCTTTCCCTTGACCCGCATTGACGACCCCCTGCACGACCGCGAGGTCGGCGCCGCCGACGCCACCCAGGACAACACCCGCACCGACGACACCCGCATCAGCGCGGTGCGCCCGCTGATCTCGCCTGCGCTGCTGCAGGACGAACTGCCGGTGTCGCCCAGCATCCAGAACCTCGTCGAGCAAAGCCGCGCCGAGATCGCGGACGTGCTGCACGGCCGGGACGACCGCCTGGTGCTGGTCGTGGGCCCATGTTCCATCCACGATCACGCGCAGGCCATGGAGTACGCGCGCAAGCTGCGCGCCGCCGCCGACGAGCACAAGAAGGATTTGCTGATCGTCATGCGGGTGTATTTCGAAAAGCCCCGCACCACCGTCGGTTGGAAGGGCTACATCAACGACCCGCGCCTGGACGGCAGCTTCCGCATCAATGAAGGCCTGCGCCGCGCCCGCGAGCTGCTGCTGGACATCGGCGGCCTGGGTCTGCCGATTGCCACCGAATTTCTCGACCTGCTCAGCCCGCAGTACATCGCCGACCTGATCGCGTGGGGCGCCATCGGCGCGCGCACGACCGAAAGCCCCAGCCATCGCCAGCTCAGCTCCGGCCTGAGCTGCCCGCTGGGCTTCAAGAACGGCACCGACGGCGGCGTGCAGATCGCAGCCGACGCCATGGTCGCCGCCAGCGCCAAGCATGCGTTCATGGGCATGACCAAGATGGGCATGGCCGCCATCTTCGAAACCCGCGGCAATCAGGATACCCACGTCATCCTGCGCGGCGGCAAGCAAGGCCCCAACTACGATGCCGCCAGCGTGGACGCGTGTTGCGCCGCCCTGCGCAAGGCGGGCCAGCGCGAACAGGTCATGATCGACTGTTCGCACGCCAACTCCAACAAGTCGCACGTGCGCCAGATCGACGTGGCCAACGACATCGCCGCCCAGGTCGCCCAGGGCGACAGCCGCATCACCGGCGTCATGATCGAAAGCCACCTCGAGGAAGGCCGCCAGGACCTCAAGCCCGGCGAACCGCTGCGTCACGGCGTCTCCATTACCGATGCATGCCTGGGCTGGACCCAGACCGAGCCCGTGCTGGCGGCGCTGGCGCTGGCCGTGCGCCAGCGCCGCGAAAAACTGGCCGCCCGCGGCTGATCCTGTCGCCGGGCAGCGGCCGCCCGCCGCTGTTACAGCACATTCCTGAAACAATTGGTATCATGCGGGGCTTCGGGGTCTCTCGACCCCTCCCCGCTTCCCTTCGCTCAGGTATGGATCGTTCTCGCCTTGTCGCGGCCGCGCCGGCCGCATCGCCCCCCGTGCGCCACAGCATTTTCATCTACACCGAAGAACAACGCGGCAACCAGATGGTTGAGTCGCGCATCCTCGGCATGATGTCCGACGTTTCCGGGTCGGAAAAACTCATCGTCGTGCAGGATCCGTTTCACGGCTTCAAGTACGTCTACCGGATTGACCACGAAAGCAACAATCTCGACGCGGCCGCCATCACCGAAATCGACGAATCGCTGTTCAACGGCAAATCCTCGATCGAGATCAACGCCATGTCCTACCGCCTGGGCACGGCCGAGAACGCGGTGAAGCTGTTGCGCGGCAAGACGCGATGGATCCAGGACAAGGGTTCGGTGCTGTCGGTGCTGCTGCAAAATGCTGCTGCGCGCAAGACGCGCTTTGCACCGGGCCGGATCGAACGCGATCGGATGCGCAAAGTGCCCGATGGCGTGCCGGTCGAATTACTCCCTTAGTCGGCCAGGACGGTATCCGCGCTGTTTTTCTTATCCACAGAATTTGTGGATAAGAAAAACGCAAACGCACGGCTGATGGCCTTTCGGGCGATGCGCACCGGGCTGCGCAATTTTTGACCAGCCCCTTTTTGCCCACGGACTGGATCGCATCCTTGATCCATGACGCGCCGCCGCAACGGCGGGGATGATATTCTGCGCGCAAGCACGCGGGATACGCACACCGTCATCCCCTGATTTCCGCGCGCACGCGGCCCCCTATCGAATTCAAAGCATGACGAGAACATCCCTGTTCGCCCGAGGAGCGCGCAAGCGCGCCGCGCCGTGACGATCATCGTCGTCGACGACCACGGAGATTGGCGCGATTCCATCGCCGAGTACATCCAGGACCTGGGCCTGGACAAAGCCATCCTCACCGCGGGCTCGCTGGCCGAGCTGGACAGCCTGTTGCTTACCGTCACCCCCGCCATCCTCGTGCTGGACGCCATGCTGCCGGACGGCGACGGGCTTGCGCGGGTATCGCACCTGCGCACCACGTATCCGTCGATGGGCATCATCATGCTCACCGGGCGCCTCTTGAGCGAAGACAAGGTATCGGGCCTGAGCCTGGGCGCCGACCACTACCTGACCAAGCCCGTGAATCTGGCCGAGCTGGGGGCCACCCTGGTGGCGCTGTCCCGGCGCCTGCGCGTCGTGCCGGCCGCCGACACCGAGGACGCGCAGTCGGACGCCTGGCGTTTTGACCCGGCGCGCCGCACGTTGACCACGCCCAGCCAGATAAGCGTCGACATCACCGACACCGAAAGCCGGCTGATCGGCGCGCTGATCCAGGCCGCGCCGCTGCCGCTGACGCGCGCGCGCCTCGTCGAAGCACTGGGCGCAAGCGTCGAGGCCTACGACACGCATCGGCTGGATGCCCACATGCACCGGCTGCGGCGCAAGCTGCGCGCGCTGGCCGGCGGCGACCTGGGCATACGCACCGTCTATGGCGTGGGCTATGTCTGCACCACGCCCGTTACCATCGTGGGCAGCCTGCCCAAATCCTGAGACCGCCATGACCGCCCCGCTCCGCCCCCGCCGTTCCGTTCTCTACATGCCCGGCGCCAACGCGCGCGCGCTCGACAAGGCGCGCACGCTCGATGCGGACGCGCTGATCCTGGACCTGGAAGACGCGGTGGCGCCCGATGCCAAGGAGCAGGCCCGGACACAGGTTGCCGCGGCGCTCCGGGAAGGCGGCTACGGGCGGCGCGAGTGCATCGTGCGCGTCAACGCACTGGATACGCCCTGGGGCCTGGACGACGTGCACGCCATTGCGCAGGCCGGCGCCCATGCCGTGCTGCTGCCCAAGGTCGAGAGTCCGGCCCAGTTGGCGGCGCTGGCGCAAGCGCTGGACGCGGCCGGCGCGCCCGCCGGCCTGCCGCTGTGGGCCATGGCCGAAACGCCGCTTGGCTTTCTGCGTCTGGACGCCATTGCAGGCGGCCACGCACGGCTGGCCGCCATCGTCGTCGGCACATCGGATCTGGTCAAGGACCTGCACGCGCGTCACACGCCTTCGCGCGACGAGACGCTGCTGGCACGCTCGCTTGCCGTCATGGCCGCCCGCGCGCACGGCCTGGCCGTGCTGGACGGCGTGCACCTGGACCTGAACGACGACGCCGGGCTGCAAGACGCATGCCGGCAAGGCCGCGATCAAGGCTTTGACGGCAAGACGCTGATCCATCCCCGCCAGATCGCCGCCGCGAACGCGGCCTTCGCGCCGACGCCCGAGGAACTGGACACCGCACGCCGGCGCCTCGAGGCATGGACTGCGGCGCAGGCCGAGGGCAAGGGCGTGGCGGTCGTCGACGGCGCATTGGTCGAGAACCTGCACGCGCAAGAGGCCGAGCGCGTGCTGGCGCTGGCGCAGGCGATCGGCGCGGCTTAAACGCGGCCTTGCGGCAACGCCGGCTGCGCGGCGCGGCCTACGGGGCCGAAGGTGCGCGCCCGGAGCTTCCCGCCCGGAGCGCTGTCCGCCCGAGGCTCCCCGCCCGGAGCTTCCCGCCCAGAGCTGCCCGCCCGGAGCTGTCCGCCCGAGGCTCCCCGCCCGGGTACAATCCCCCCTCGCGTTCGGAGTTGGGTTGCTTCCATTCCGTTCATGCTTCGCGCCGGCGCGCATGTTGCGCGCGCCCGCCCGCCCCGCTTTCCGCCCTTTGCACCGCGCCGCTGGCCGGCGCCTTGCCGCGCGCCCGTCGCGCCATCCCGTTTCGTAGTCATGATCCGCTTCCAACAAGTTTCACTCATGCGCGGCGTCAAGCCGTTGCTCGACAAGGTCGACCTGCTTCTGAACCCCGGCGACAAGATCGGCCTCATCGGCGCCAATGGCGCGGGCAAGTCGAGCCTGTTCGGCCTGTTGCGCGGCACGCTGCACGCCGACCAGGGCGACCTGGACTATCCCGCGTCGTGGCGTGTGGCGCACGTCGCGCAGGAGACGCCCGCGCTGGATCGCCCCGCCATCGAATACGCCATTGACGGCGACACCACGCTGCGCAAGCTGGAAGCGGAACTGGCCGCGCTGGAAGCCGAGCCGGAAAGCGCGGAGAACGGTCTGCGCATGGGCGAGATCTATGCCGCGCTGGCCGACGCCGATGCCTACACGGTGCATTCACGCGCCGAGCAGTTGCTGACCGGCCTGGGCTTCACGCAGGCGCAGATGCACCTGCCGCTCACGAGTTTTTCAGGCGGCTGGCGCATGCGCCTGAACCTCGCGCAGGCGCTGATGTGTCCGTCCGACCTGCTGCTGCTCGACGAGCCCACCAACCACTTGGACCTGGACGCCATCATCTGGCTGGAAGACTGGCTCAAGCGCTATCCCGGCACGCTCATCGTCATTTCGCACGACCGGGACTTCCTGGACGGCGTGGTGAACGTGATCGTCCACATCGACGAACGCAAGCTCAAGCGCTACTCCGGCCATTACTCGTCGTTCGAGCGCCAGCGCGCCGCGCAGCTTGAACTGGCGCAAGGCATGATGGAAAAGCAGATGCGCCAGCGCGCGCACCTGCAATCGTTCATCGACCGCTTCAAGGCGCAGGCCAGCAAGGCGCGGCAGGCGCAGAGCCGGATCAAGGCCCTGGCGCGCATGGAAGAAGTGGCGCCGCTGCGCGCCGCCGCCGAATTCTCGTTCGAGTTCCGCGAGCCGCTGCGCGCCCCCAATCCGCTGCTGACGATGGACAAGGTCAGCGCGGGCTACCGCATCGAGGACGAAGCGACCGAAGCCGTGTCCGACAAGATCATCGTGTCGGGCATCAACTTTTCGTTGCAGGCGGGCCAGCGCATCGGTCTCTTGGGCATCAACGGCGCGGGCAAATCGACCTTTATCAAGACCATTGCCGGCGAGATCGAGTCGCTCGCCGGCGAAACGCAGTTCAACAAGGGGCTGTCCATCGGCTACTTCGCCCAGCACCAGGTCGAGATGCTGCGCCACGATGAATCGCCGCTGTGGCACATGACCAAGATCGCACCCACCGTGCGCGAACAGGAACTGCGCAACTTCCTGGGCAGCTTCAACTTCAACGGCACGATGGCCACCAGTTCCATCGCCCCCTTCTCCGGCGGCGAAAAAGCGCGCCTGGCGCTCGCGCTCATCGTGTGGCAACGCCCCAACCTGCTGTTGCTGGACGAACCCACCAACCACCTGGACCTGGAAACCCGCGAGGCCCTGACCGACGCGCTGGCGCAGTTCGAAGGCACGCTGGTGCTTGTCTCGCACGATCGCCACCTGCTGCGCGCCACCACCGACCAGTTCATCATCGTGGCCGACGGCAAGGTCAACCCGTTCGATGGCGACCTGGACGACTACAAGGACTGGCTCTACAAGACCAAGCTGGCCGCCAAGGCCGCCTGAGCGCTTTTTGCGCGCCGCGCCCGGCCAACCGCGTTACAATCGCGCCGAATTGCCGGACTCCAGCTTCAACCTGGCCCGCGCGGCACCTTCAACCACGTCCCGCTGCATGCGGGACGCGTTTTTTAGCGCCCTAGATGCCTATCAAAGACCAACTTTTTCTTGCCAGCCAGTATCTCGCGCCGCACCACCTGGTGTCGCGCTTCTTCGGATACGCATCGGACTGCCGCGAACCCGCGGTGAAGAACTGGATGATCTCGCGTTTCGTCCGCAAGTACGGCGTGAACATGAGCGAGGCGCTGCAAGAAGACCCCTTGGCCTACGACTGCTTCAATGACTTCTTCACGCGTGCGCTGAAAGACGGCTCGCGGCCGCTGGACGAAGAGCCGGGCGCGGTGGTGTGCCCGGCCGACGGCGCCATCAGCCAGATGGGCGCCATCGAACAGGGCCGCATTTTCCAGGCCAAGGGCCACAGCTACGGGCTTGCCGACCTGCTGGGCGGCGACACCGAGCGCGCCGCGCCCTTTCAGGGCGGACAGTTCGCCACCATCTACCTGTCGCCCAAGGACTATCACCGCGTCCACATGCCCGTCGCCGGCACGCTGCGCGAAATGATCCATGTGCCGGGCCGTCTGTTTTCCGTCAATCCGCTGACCGCCCGCAACGTGCCGCGCCTGTTCGCGCGAAACGAGCGCGTGGTGTGCATCTTCGACACCGAACACGGTCCCATGGCGGTCGTGCTGGTGGGCGCGATGATCGTGGCGTCCATCGAAACCGTGTGGGCGGGTCTGGTCACCCCGCACAAGCGCCGCATCAAGTCCGTGCGCTACGACGCGGCCGCCCGCGCGCCCATCCATCTTGAGAAAGGCGCCGAGATGGGCCGCTTCAAGCTGGGCTCCACGGCCATCGTGCTGTTCGGGCCGGACAAGATCCGTTGGGCCGATACGCCCTCCGTGCTGGGTCCGGTACGCATGGGCGAACTGCTGGCGCTGCCCGTCCAGGTGTAAATCACCCCGATGCCGCTTTTTCGCCTAGAGCGAACAAGCTGCTTTGGTTTTATTCGCTTTCAGCCGCAAACGGGCGTTGTTAGATTACGGGCTTTTACCGGCCCGCCATGACCACAACCGCCCTGCCCGCCGCCGCGCCTCGCGCCACTGCCCGTCCGCTGTCCCGCGCACTGGGGCGCATGCTTTCCCTGGACGATTTCGAGACTGCGGCGCGCCGCCGCCTGCCGCGACCCATCTTCGGCTACATCGCTGGCGCGGCCGAAGACAACCAATCCCTCAAAGGCAACCGCGACGCGTTCGCCCAGTACGCGTTCACCCCGCGCGTCCTGGTCGATGTCTCGCGCCGCACGCAGCAGACGGAACTGTTCGGCCGCACCTACGCGTCGCCCTTTGGCATCGCGCCCATGGGCATCAGCGCGCTGTCGGCCTACCGGGGCGACATCGTGCTGGCCCGCGCGGCGCGCGAGCAGAACGTCCCCGCAATCCTGAGCGGCACGTCGCTGATCCCGCTTGAAGCCGTCATTGAAGAAGCGCCCGGCACCTGGTTCCAGGCCTATCTGCCCGGCGATCCCGCCAAGATCGATGCGCTGATCGAACGCGCGCGGCGCGCGGGCTTCGAGACGCTGGTGCTGACCGTCGACATCCCCGTGTCCGCCAACCGCGAGAACAACGTGCGCACGGGGTTTTCCACGCCGCTCAAGCCCAGCCTGCGCCTCGCGCTGGACGGCCTGGCGCGCCCGCGCTGGCTGGCCGGCACGTTCCTGCGCACGCTGCTGGCGCACGGCATGCCGCACTTTGAAAATTCCTTTGCCACGCGCGGCGCACCCATCGTCTCGGCGTCGGTGCTGCGCGACTTCACGGCGCGCGACCACCTCAGCTGGGAGCATGTCGCGCGCATCCGCAGGCAATGGCCGGGCACGCTCATCATCAAGGGCATCCTGCATCCACGCGATGCGGCGCTGGCCCGCCAGCACGGCGCGGACGGCATCATCGTGTCCAACCACGGCGCGCGCCAGCTTGATGGCGCGATCTCGCCGCTGCGCGCGCTGCCGGGCGTGGTGGCGCAAGCAGGCGCGATGACGGTGATGATGGACAGCGGCGTGCGGCGCGGCACGGATGTGCTCAAGGCGCTGGCGCTAGGCGCGCGCTGCGTGTTCGTCGGCCGCCCGTTCAACTACGCCGCGGCGGTGGGCGGACAGGCGGGCGTCGCGCACGCCATCGGATTGCTGCGCGCCGAGGTCGACCGCAACATGGCGATGCTGGGCATCAACCGGCTTGATGAAATGGACGCCAGCCTCATCTGCCGGGAAGGCGAGCTGCCGGCCTGACCAGACCGGCGCGCGGTGCAACGCGCCACGCGCCGGCGGGGCATAGAATGGCGGTTCCCTGGTTTTCTGCGCGTCGTTCCGCGGCGCGCCTGCCCGCTGCCGTGTCCCTGCGCCAATCCTCATTCTTCCTGCGGTTCCTGACCCTGGGCGCCCTCGCCCATGTGTACGTCGGCGCCCGCCTGATTCCCGATCTGCTGCTTGGCCGCGAAGGCGACGCCGCCGCCATTCTTTTCCTGGTGCTGTCGTGCGTGCTGATCCCGATGGGCATGCTGGCGCGTTCGTCCGTCAATCCGCCATGGGGGGACCGCATCGCCTGGGTCGGCCTTTTGGCAATGGGGCTGTTCTCGTCGCTGTTCGTGCTGACGGTGCTGCGCGACGCGCTTCTACTGATCCTGTGGCTGGGCAACCTGGCGGCGGGCGCCAGCCTGCCCTGGACCGAACTGCGGCGCGCCAGCGCATGGACGGTCATCGTGCTTGCGCTGGCCGGCACGCTGGCGGGCTTTTACAACGCGCGGCGGCGCGCACGCGTGGTCGACGTGGACGTGCCCATTGCCGGCCTGCCGCAGGACCTTGACGGCTTCACCATCGTGCAGATCAGCGACATCCACGTCGGTCCGACCATCAAGCGCCGCTATGTCCAGGCCATCGTCGACGCGGTCAACGAACAGCTGCCAGACATGATCGCCATCACGGGCGACGTGGTGGACGGCAGCGTCGAGCAGCTTGCCGCGCAGTCCCGGCCGCTGGGCGATCTGCGCGCGCCTTTCGGCGTGTACCTGGTCACCGGCAACCATGAATACTATTCGGGCGCGGCCCCGTGGATTGCGGAATTCCGACGCCTCGGCCTGCGCGTCCTGCTGAACGAACACGCCGTGATCCATCCGTCGGGCCTGCCCGTGGTGGTGGCGGGCGTCACGGATTACAGCGCCGGGGCCTACGATCCGCATCAGCGCAGCAATCCAAGGGCGGCGCTGGCCGGCGCGCCCGCCGACGCCGCCGTCCGAATCCTGCTTGCGCACCAGCCGCGCAGCGGGGCCGCGGCCGAGCCGGCGGGCTACACGCTGCAGCTCTCCGGCCATACCCATGGCGGGCAGTTCTTTCCGTGGGGATTCTTCGTGCGCTTCCAGCAGCCCTTCACCGCCGGGCTGCACCGGCTGGGAAAGATGTGGGTCTACACGAGCCGCGGCACCGGTTACTGGGGGCCGCCGAAGCGCCTGTGGGCGCCGTCTGAGATAACGCGGCTGCGGCTGCGCACCGCTACGTCGCGCTGACCGCAAGGCGGTCGCTCAGGCCGCCTCGGGCAGCGGCCCGCGTTCCAGATAGCTGGTCAGCGCGATGTCGCTGGTGGTGTTGCTGATGCCTTCGATCTGATGGATGCGGGCCAACAGCAGTTCCAGCGCCTGGGTGTCGCGCACCCTTACCTTCAGCAGCATGGCGCTCTTGCCCGTAATGGTGTGTATCTCTTCGACTTCGTTCAGTTCGGCCAGACCCAGCACCTGTTGGGTGATGGTCCAGTTGATCGTGTCCACATGCACGAAGGCCAGCAGCGGCCGGCCCATCTTCGCGCCATCGAGCTTGGCGGCAATGCCCTTGATGAGGCCATCGCGCTTGAGCCGCTTGACCCGCTCGTGCACGGCGGGCGCCGACAGGTTGAGCAGCTTGCCCAGCTCCGCATAGCTGGGCGTGGCGTCGTCGGCCAACAGCGTCAAGAGTTTCCGGTCGCGGTCATCGAGGTCAGACATGGGAATGCCCCCTTACCAGGGGAAGGAAATGAGGTCGCCGTAAAGACGCTTGAGCGTGGCCTTCACTTCGGGCGAGTTCTGATAAATGGCAATGAACTTCAAAAGGCGCGGATCCTGCGCTTTTTCGGGCTTGGCCACCCAGCGGATGGCGTAGCGCCGGATGCTGTCCGGGTCGGTATTGTCAAAGGCCAGGCCGTCCTTTTCGTTCAGGCCCGCCTGCTTGGCGAAGGTCGTGTAGGTGACCGACGCGGTCACATCGTCGAACGTGCGGGCCGACTGCGAACCTTCGATCTGCACGAACTTGAGCTTCTTCGGATTGGCCACCACGTCCTCCAGGCTGGCCTGATGCGCCACACCCGGCTTGAGCGTGATGAGCCCCATCGACTGCAGCAGCAGCAAGGCGCGGCCGGTGTTGACCGGGTCGTTGGGCACTGCGATCGTGGCGCCCTCGGGCACCGGATCGCCCTTTTTCAGCTTCTTCGAAAAGAGCCCGATGGTCGTGGAATAGCCGTACGCAATGGGTTGCAGGTTGGCGCCGCGCCGCTGGTTGAAGAGTTCAAGAAACGGCGCATGCTGAAAGAAGTTGGCGTCCACCGAACCATCGGCCACCGCGATGTTGGGCAGCACCCAGTCGTTGAACTCCACCAGCTTGACGTCCAGACCCTGCTGCTTTGCCTGCGCAATGGCCAATTCGGTGGCTTCGTTGGCCACGCTGGCGATGACGCCGATGCGCAGAGGCTGTTCCTGCGCGGCTGCGGGCGCAATCACAGCAAATCCCAGCGCCGCCACCGCGGCCCCCCGCGTCAATTTCTTAAGCAATTGGTGCACAAGCATGTCAGCCATCCACAGATTCGGAACGCCGGACGACGGTCCGGCACAGGCGCTATTGTGCAGCACCTGGCGCCCCAGGCCCCGGAAAGGCCTTTGTCACGCAATGGCAATGCCAAGCCGCCCTGGCGGCGCTAAGATGGCCTGAGTACGCCCTTGGGAGACGTTCATGAGTGCCGTGATGACCCCCCAGCCCAGCGCGCAGTCAGCGGCCAGCCGCCGCGACCGCATCGAAGACCAGTTGGGCGCGCACAACTACCATCCGCTGGATGTCGTGCTGGCGCGCGGCAGCGGCGTCTGGGTCCATGACGTCGACGGCCGCCGATATATGGACTGCCTGGCCGCGTACTCCGCCGTCAACCAGGGCCACTGCCACCCGCGCATCCTGGCCGCCATGACCGAGCAGGCGCAAAAGCTCACGCTGACCTCGCGCGCGTTCCGCCATGACCAGATGGCGAGCTTTTACGAAGACCTGGCGCGCCTGACGGGCGCCCACAAGATCCTGCCGATGAACAGCGGCGCCGAGGCCGTCGAAACCGCCATCAAGGCGGTGCGCAAGTGGGGCTACGAGGTGCGAGGCGTGCCCGAGGGCCAGGCCGAGATCATCGTGTGCGCCAACAATTTCCATGGGCGCACGCTGGGCATCGTGGGGTTTTCAACCGATCCCGACGCCTACGGCCATTACGGTCCGTTCGCGCCCGGGTTCAAGGTCGTGCCGTTCGGCGATTTTGAGGCCTTTGACGCCGCCATCAGCGACCGCACCGTCGCTTTCCTGGTCGAGCCGATCCAGGGCGAAGCCGGCGTCGTCCTGCCGCCACCGGGTTATTTCAGCCGCGTGCGCCAGCGCTGCACGGAGCGCGGCATCACGTTGATCCTGGACGAGATCCAGACCGGTCTGGGGCGCACGGGCAAATTGCTGGCCGAGGAACACGAAGGCATCGAGGCCGACGTCACCCTCATCGGCAAGGCGCTGTCGGGCGGCTTCTATCCCGTATCCGCCGTGCTGTCCAACGCGGAGGTGCTTGGCGTGTTCCAGCCCGGGCAGCACGGCAGCACCTTCGGCGGCAATCCGCTGGCGTGCGCCATCGCGCGCGCCGCGTTGCGGGTGCTGACCGAGGAAGGCATGATCGAGAACGCGGCCGTGGTTGGCGCCCACTTCCTGGAGCGCCTGCGCGCCCTGCCCGGTCCGGTGCGCGAGGTCCGCGGACGCGGCCTGATGCTGGCCGTCGAACTGGAGCCGGACGCGGGCGGCGCCCGACTGTGGTGCGAACGCTTGCAGGCGCGGGGCTTGCTGGTCAAGGACACCCACGGCCATACCCTGCGCCTGTCGCCGCCGCTCATCGTCACGCGCGACGAGGTGGACTGGGCGTGCGATCAACTGGCGGCGGTGCTGTCGGCCGCCTGACGTTCACGCCCGCGCACGGCAAGTCTTGAACCGCAACACGGAGCACGCGAATTGACGAACACCCCCACCCTGCCCACCGACGTCACCCTGATCGGCGCGCCGACCGACATCGGCGCCGGCGCCCGCGGCGCCTCGATGGGCCCGGAAGCGCTGCGCGTCGCGGACCTGGGCCCGGTCATCGAAGCGCTGGGTTTTCAGGTCCGCGACCGCGGCAACCTGTACGGACCCGCCAACCCCTGGCTGCCTCCCGTGGACGGATACCGGCATCTGGAGGAAGTGACGGCGTGGAACCGCGCCGTGCACGATGCGGTCCACGAGGAACTGGCGCTTGGCCGCCTGCCGGTGCTGCTGGGTGGCGACCACAGCCTGGGAATCGGTTCGGTCAGCGCCGTCGCGCGCCATTGCCGCGCCGCGGGCAAAAAACTGCGCGTGCTGTGGCTGGACGCCCACGCCGACTTCAACACCCATGCCCTCACGCCCACCGGCAACCTGCATGGCATGCCCGTGGCCTGCCTGTGCGGCAACGGGCCGGCGCCGCTGATCGGCATGTCCGGTGAATGCCCGGACATCGAGCCGTCCTGCGTGCGCCAGATCGGCATCCGCAGCGTCGACCCGGGCGAAAAACGCCTGCTGCACGAGGCTGGCCTCGAGGTCTTCGACATGCGCTACCTGGACGAGATGGGCATGCGCGCCACCATGCAGGCTGCGTTGGCCGGCCTGGACGCCGATACGCATCTGCACGTGAGCTTCGACGTGGACTTTCTGGACCCCGAGATCGCGCCGGGCGTGGGCACCACGGTCATGGGCGGCCCCACCTATCGCGAAGCGCAGCTTTGCATGGAGATGATTGCCGACACCGGTCTCATGCGTTCGCTGGACGTGGTGGAACTGAATCCCGCGCTCGACGTGCGCAACCGGACGGCCGAGCTGGCGGTGGACCTCATCGAAAGCCTGTTCGGCAAATCCACGCTGGTGCGCCGGGGGCCCTGAAGGGCCGCGAGCGCGCTGGACCGGCGCGCTACCCCTCGCGGTCGCGGCGGATGGCCTCTGCCGCCTCGCGCAGGTGCAGCAGGTTTTCCTCGCGCTGCGCCCACACGCGCGGCGTGGGGCCCGCCACGCATAGCGCATACCATTCGCCCCCAAGATCCAGCGCCACCGCCAGACCGGTCAGGTCGACGACGCTCTCACCCACGTTCGACGCCCAGCCTTGCTCGGCCGCGCGCTCCACATCGGCCAGCAGGGTTTCGCGCGTGGTCAGCGTGTGGTCCGTGTAGCGGGTGTATTGCGCCGCGGCCAGCACCTGCGCGCGCTCGGCGGCGGGCAAGCGCGCCAGAATGGCCTTGGCGACCGAGCTGGTGTGCAGCGGCCGCCGCTCGCCCGCACGCGCGGCATAGTGCACCGGCTGGGTGGATTCCACGACGTCCAGGAACACGACGGCGCCATCCTGGATCTTGCCCAGCATCACGGTCTCGTTCGCGGCGTCGCGCAGCGCGGCAAGACGCGGACGCACCAGGTCGAGCCACGGATCGCCCGTGAGGATCTGCGCGGCCAGGCCGTGCAGCTTGGCCGTCGGGTAATACCCGGCGCGGCGCCGGACCTCGTACAGATAGCCTCGGGCCACCAGCGTGCGCACAAGGGCCAGACAGCTGGACATCGGCGCGCCCAGGCCCTGCGCCAGTTCGGTGAGCGGCATGGGACGCCGGGTCTGCGCAAACAACTCCAGCAGCTCCAGTGTGCGGGCAACCAGCTTGACTTCCACGGCGTCTCCCTCCTTCGCGGCAACGGATTCTGTCCACGCGGACTAGGGTGTTCCACCGTGTTGACTTTTCATGGACAGGTACCTAAATTCTTGCACAGGAATTTACATTCACCAATATGAAATAAATTTCAGCCGGCTGGAGCACCGGCGCCGCCTTCCCGAGTTACCGCGTCATCCGACAGATCAATAAAACGGCCCATTCCAGGGTTGGGAGACAGACAGATGCGTATCAAACCCGTGTTGGCGGCCTTGGCCGCCACTTTGGCCGCCTGCGCGGCGCAGGCCCAGTCCGACGTCGTGCGGCTTGGCGTATCCAACGATCGTTCCGGCATCTATTCCGACCTGGGCGGGCTCGGGTCCGAGACGGCCGTACGCATGGCCGTGGAAGACTTCGGCGGCAAGGTCGCCGGCAAGACCGTCGAGGTGGTCGGCGCGGACAACCAGAACAAGGCCGACGTGGCCTCCGCCCTGGTGCGACGCTGGTTCGACACCCAGAACCTGGTCGCGGTGGTTGACGGCGGCGCCAGCTCGGCCGGACTCGCGGCCCAGGGCGTCGCCCGGGAAAAAGGCGGCACCGCGCTCATCAGCGGCGGCTTTGCCGGCGATTTCAGCGGCAAGCAATGCAGCAACCTCAGCACGCAATGGGCGCCGGACACCTACGCGCTGGCCAACGCCGTGGTCAAGAGCGTGGTCGAGGACGGCGGCAAGAGCTGGTATTTCATCACCACCGACTACGTGTTCGGCAAATCGCTGGAAAGCAATGCATCGCGCTTTGTCGAGCGCGCCGGCGGCAAGGTCGTGGGCAGCACGCGACACCCGCTGGGCGCCATGGACTTTGCCTCGTTCCTGGTCCAGGCCCAGTCGTCCAAGGCCGACGTCGTGGGCCTGGCCAGCGCCGGCGGCGACCTGGTCAACCTCATCAAGCAGGCGCAGGAGTTCGGGCTGGCGGGCGGCAAGCAACGCATGCTGACGTTCCTGACGTTCATCAACGACGTCCACGCGATGGGCCTGCCGGTCGCGCAGGGCCTCACCTTTCCCACCGGCTTCTACTGGGACGCGGACGAGGACACTCGCGCGTGGACGCAGCGCTGGCAGAAGAAGATGGGCGTCACCCGCGCGCCGTCCATCGTCCAAGCCCTGAGCTACGTGGCCACCACCCACTACCTGCAGGCCGCGCAGGCTGCGGGCAGCTTCGACGGCGCGGCGGTCAACCAGAAGATGCGGGAATTGCCCATCACGACCAAATTGATAAAGAATGCCCGGGTGCGCCCCGAAGACGGCCGCGTCATCATGGACCTGTATCTGGTCGAGGTGAAAAAGCCCGCCGAGTCCAAATACCCGAACGACTACTACCGCATCCTGTCCACGGTGCCCGGCG
Source organism: Achromobacter sp. Root170 (assembly GCF_001428165.1). Taxonomy (NCBI): domain Bacteria; kingdom Pseudomonadati; phylum Pseudomonadota; class Betaproteobacteria; order Burkholderiales; family Alcaligenaceae; genus Achromobacter; species Achromobacter sp. Root170. The sequence continues at coordinate 943,328 of NZ_LMHN01000001.1, read as the reverse complement.
AAAAGGTCTTCGTGTCACTCGCCGACAGCGAATGCCCCCTGGTCAAGAAATAGAAAGGAGACAACCATGAAGTGCTATTGCGTCGTCAATTTCCGCGAGCCCTTGCAGGAAATGGATCAGCCCACGCCCACCCCGCAGGGGACGCAGGTGCTGCTAAAGGTGCGCGCGGCCGGCGTATGCCACAGCGATATCCACCTGTGGGAAGGCGGCTACGACCTCGGCCAGGGACGCACCCTGTCGCTCAAGGACCGCGGCGTGTCGCTGCCGCTGACGATGGGCCACGAAACGGTCGGCGCCGTCGTGGCGGCCGGGCCCGACGCGCAAGGGCTTGCCACCGACCGCAACTACCTCGTCTATCCGTGGATCGGTTGCGGCAAGTGCGCCTCGTGCGCGGCCGGCATGGAAAACCACTGCACCGCGCCGGCCTGCCTGGGTGTGCATCGCGCCGGCGGATACGCCGACCACATCGTGGTGCCGCATCCCCGCTACCTCATCGACATCGGCGGCCTCGATCCCGCGCAGATCGCGCCGTACGCCTGCTCGGGCCTGACAACGTATTCCGCATTGAAAAAGATCGGCGCAGACGTCTACCGCGAACATCCCGTGGTGATTTTCGGCGCGGGCGGACTGGGCCTGATGAGCCTGACCCTCATCAAGGCACTGGGCGGCGCGGGCGCCATCGTCGTCGACATCGACCCGGCCAAGCGGCAGGCGGCGCTGGACGCGGGCGCGCTGGCGGCCATTGACGGCGCCGCGCCAGACGCCGCGCAGCAGATCATGAAGGCCGCGGGCGGCAAGCCGGTGCAGGCCGCGATCGACCTGGTCGGCGCACCCGCCACCACCTCGCTCGCGTTCGACTTCCTGACCAAGGGCGGCAAGCTCATCATCGTGGGCCTGTTCGGCGGCGGCTCGACGTGGCCGATCGCGCTGATTCCGATGAAGGCGCTGTCGATCATCGGCAGCTACGTGGGCAACCTGACCGAACTGAAGGAACTGATGGAACTGGTGCGGGCGGGCAAGGTGCCGCCCATGCCAGTCCACCGCCATGCGCTGGCCGAGGCGGACAGCGTGCTGACCTCGCTGCGCGAAGGCAAGGTCGTGGGACGCGCCGTGCTGACGGTCGATTGACACATCCGCGGTCATTCCCATGCGGCGCGCCCGGCATCGGGCGCGTCGTCTGTTGAAAGCTATGCGGGCCGCAGGCGCGGATCGTAGATGAAGCGTTCGCGCCGCACCACCACGATGTGCTCGGCATCCGGATGCGCCGGGTTGACGAGAAAATTGCAGTCCGGCACGCCGCGATACGGGACGATGGCGCTGGGCAGTTCCAGCAGCGCCGACACGCCCGACGCCACCCAGTTATCGCCCACGGCCTGCGAGGCCTCCGCGAAAGGCACCGCATCCCAGAACGGATAGTCGTCCTGAAGCTGCGCCAGCGACAGCGACTGGCGCGCTTCGAAGACGGCAGCGGGCACGGCCAGTTCGATCAGGTAGCGGTTCGCCTGCTGGGACGCGCGCGCGGCAAAGTGCACCACCGTTTCCAGCACCGACAGCGCGACGCTGGCCGAGGCATACACGACGGGCGTGCCCGGGCTGTTGTAGCGTCCGCCCACGGCGGCAGCGCCCGCCCCGCTCAGGTCGTCCGCCCGGTATTTGCCCGCCGTGGTGCCGATGCGCCAGAGCGAAACGTAGTCCGTCATGCGTAGACGCCCGCTGCGGCACGGGCAAGCGTGTCTTCGACGATGCGGCTGCTGGCGTCCGAGGTCAGAAGCGACAGCGGCTTGACGTTGCCCAGCGCGGGCACGGGCGTATTCAGCCACAGCACCGCTTCCTCGTCGCTGCCCAGCACCTGGCGCGCAACGCGCACCACGCGGGCGACGCGGGCAAGCCGGTCGGATTCGCCCAGCGGGAGCGCCTGGCCTTCACGCGTCCACCGCGACAGCGACGCCGCCTTGACCTCCGTGATGGCCATGATCTCGGACTTGGGGACCTGCAGATAATCGGCCGCATCGTCGACCATCTGCGCAGGCAGGCCGCGATGCACGTCGCGCGCGATGTCGGTCAGGGGGCTGTCGACCAGGCCGCGGAACAGCTGGCGGGCGCGCGGCGGACGCTTGGCGGTGGCGCCGCGCTTGGTCGGCGATTTATCGGCAAGGGCGATGGTCATGGTCTGCTCCGGGCGCCGCGCATGGGCGGCAAACCGGGGGACCGGCCACGCCATGAGCGGCTGAATTACCAAATTGAATTTATAATATCCCATTTGGAAATGCCCGCGCAAGGCGCTGCCGGGGCCGCCGCCACGAGACAAACCCGGCATCGGCGTGCCAGGCGGCGGCGCTTCCGTTGGACGCGGCGCGCCGCCCGTCACTCCCCCTGTTTCGGCCTATCATAGGCGGCAAATTTCCCCCCTCGCATTTCTCTCAAGGACAGGCAATGACGGACCGGCAGCTCACGATACTCGCGGCGCTCAATCTCATGGTGGCGGTGGGCGCCGGTGCCTTCGGCGCGCATGGCCTCAAACGCATCCTGACGCCAGAAATGCTGGCTGTCTGGCAGACCGGGGTGATGTACCACCTGGTCCACGCCCTCGGTCTTTTCGTCATCGCGCTGCTCGGCGCGCGTTTCGGCTCGCCCCTGCTGTCGGCGGCAGGCGTCGTGATGTTTGTCGGCATCGTGCTGTTTTCGGGCAGCCTGTATGTGCTGACGCTGACCGGCAAAGGCTGGCTGGGCGCCGTCACGCCGTTTGGCGGAACGGCATTCCTGGCCGCGTGGGCCATGGTCGCCTGGGCTGCCTACCGCGCGCACCCCTGAACCGATACTTCCCCGTGATTCGTTCCCGGCGGCAGGAACCGCCGCTCTTGCAGATCTCTGATGTCAACAACCGCCGCATTACCCGCCGTCCGTGAACACTCCGCCGCCGCAGGCATCGCCTGTGTGGCGGGCGGCATCTTCTTTCTGACCCTCAGCGATGCCAGCGCCAAATGGCTGGGCGCAACGTACAACCCGCTGCAGATCCTCTTCATGCGCGCGCTGATCGCGCTGCCTTTCGTGACCGCCCTGGCGTTGTGGCTGGGCGGCCGCCGCGTGCTGCGCACGATGCATCCCGGACTGCACCTGACGCGCGGCGCCATCAACGTTATCTCGGCCAGTTGCTTCTACCTGGGATTGCAGGCGCTGCCGCTGGCCGAGACCACCGCCATCGCGTTCGCCGCGCCGTTGTTCGTCACGGCGCTTTCCGTGCTGATCCTGAAGGAACGCGTGGACGGCAAGCGCTGGCTGGCCGTGCTGGCGGGTTTTGCGGGCGTGCTGATCGTGGTGCGTCCCGGCACGCAGGCCTTTCAGGCGGCCACATTGCTGCCGCTGACCACCGCCCTGCTCTACGCGGTCATGATGATCACGGCGCGCGGCATCAACCGCGCCGAAGGCATGCTGACCATCACCTTCTACATCGTGCTGGGCCAACTGGTGTGGAGCTCGCTGGGGCTGGCGTGGGTTTGGCGCGCGCCGGCCGCCGAAGACCTGCCGTACTTCGGCGCGGTGGCCTTGTTCAGCACACTGGGACTGACGCTGATCACGCAGGGATTCCGTATCGGACCGGCGTCCGTCGTCGCCCCCTTTGACTACACGGGTCTCGTCTGGGCCACGATCCTGGGATGGGTCTTCTGGCGTGAGGCGCCCGACGCCTACGCGTACCTGGGCGCCGTCTTCATTGCAGGCAGCGGCGTGTACATCGCCGTTCGCGAGGCGCGGGGCAAGTCGCGCCGCCGCGCCGCGCGCTGACGGCTGCCCTGCCCGCCAGCACTATTCGGTGGGCGGCGGAAAGTGCCGCTGCAACACCTTTGCGACGTTCGGCTCTTGTTCGGCCTCGCGCGCCACCGCCGTCAGCGCCGGGCACATGGCGCCGAACCACGACGGTCCCGGACGCCAGTGCGTCATGACCGTCACGTACAAGTCCAATGCCGAAAAGCGCCGCCCCAGCATGTGCGGCGCGCCGGCCTGGCGTTCAAGCTCCTGCCACAGCTCGGCGCGGCGCGTGTGCACGCGCTCACGCAGCAGGTCGGCCCCCGCGCCCGGCGTCGTCCATTGCGCGGGCTCATCGCCGTAGGTGAAGGTGGGATACACCGCCGCCACCAGCCGCATCAGCAGGTTAAGAAATCGCGCCCGCTCCGGCTTGTCCGGCGCGGGCGCCAGCCCGGCCTGCGGCGCCACATCGTTCAGGTGCAGGATCATCGCCGCGCTTTCGGTCATCACCTCGCCGTCGGGCAGGATGAGCGTGGGCACCTGCCCCAGCGGATTCAGATGCAAAAGCCGGTCCCGCTCGGGGCCCGGCTTCAGATATGGCACATCCGTCAGCGTGTGCGGCACATTGGCCAGCACCAGCGCCATCTCGACAATGGCCGAGCCGCAACCCGCGGACCCAATGAGCTCGTAGGATTTCATGGCCGTCACCCTCCCGTTTCGGCCGGCGCCACCCGCAGCAATTCGCCAGGCGAGGCGTCCGTCAGCACATAAACATAACCGTCCGGCCCCTGCCGCACGTCCCGGATCCGCCGCTTGCGGTCGACCAGCAGCCGTTCCTTCTCGACCACGCGATTGCCGTCGACAGTCAGGCGGATGAGGTTCTGATTGCCCAGCGCGCCGATGAAGAGCGAATTGCGCCAGGCCGGAAACCGGTCCGCGTCATAGAACGCCATGCCGCTGATGGCGGGCGATTTCGGCCACCAATGGATCGGCGGCTCCATGCCCGGCAGGGTTTCGCCCTTGGCTTCCGGAATGGCGAAGCCCGAATAGTTGATGCCGTAGGTGGCCAGCGGCCAGCCGTAATTCTTGCCCGGCTTCACGACATTGATCTCGTCGCCGCCACGCGGCCCGTGTTCGTTTTCCCAGAGTTCGCCGGTCCAGGGATTGAGCGCCATGCCCTGCGGGTTGCGATGGCCGTACGACCAGATCTCGGGGCGCGCGCCCGGCTTACTCACAAAGGGGTTGTCCGCAGGCACGGAGCCATCCGTCTTGAGCCGCACGACCTTGCCTTGCAGCTTGTCCAGGTCTTGAGCCGTCGGGCGCTGATTGTTCTCGCCCAGCGCGATATACAGGTAGCCCTTGCCGTCGAACACCAGGCGCGATCCGAAGTGCTGGCCGGACGACAGCTTGGGCTCCTGGCGGAACAGCACCTTGAATCCCTCAAGGCCGCTGGCGTCATCGGCCAGCCGTCCACGCCCCACGGCCGTGCCGCTCTTGTCGCCATCCGATTCCGCATACGCCAGGTACACGTAGCGGTCAGTCGCAAAGTCAGGCGACAGCGCCACGTCCAGCAGTCCCCCTTGACCGCGCGCGGCAACCTGCGGCACGCCAGAGAGCGGCTTGGACAGCCCGCCGGGCGTGCGCAGCAGCCGCAGGTTCCCGGGCCGTTCGGTGATCAGGATGCCGCCATCGGGCAGGAACGCCATGGACCAGGGGTGATCCAGGCCGCCGACGACGGGTGTCACGCGGGCGGGCGCCGACGGCGGTTCCTGCGAGGCTTGTGCAACGGCGGGCGCGGCCGCAAAGGCCACGGCCAAGGATAGGATCAGGGGAATTGCGCGCGTGCTCGCGGCGGTGCGTGACTGCATGGACATCTCCGGCGGCGACAGATTGAAAAGCAGGCGCGCAAGGCATGACAGCGATACGCGGGGGCCGCTCGCAATTGGCACACCCGGTTGGCGTACCATAGCGCCCACGGACGGGAGCTCTCCCGTTCTTGCTCTCAGGAGACTCGACCAGATGAAACTGTACTACATGCCCGGCGCGTGCTCGCTCGCTTCCCACATCGTCCTCGAGTGGATCGGCAAGCCGTACGAGACGCACAAACTCAGCCGTGAAGCGCTGAAGGAGCCGGAGTTTCTGCGGATCAATCCGCTGGGCGCCGTGCCCGCGCTGACCGATGGTGACTGGACCCTCACGCAGAATGTCGCCATCCTGGAGTACCTGGCCGAACTGGCCCCGGAAATCCCCCTGCTGGGCGACGGCACCGCGCGTTCGCGCGCCGAAGTGCGCCGCTGGGTCGGCTTCATCAATTCCGACGTCCACAAGACCTTCTCGCTGCTGTTCGGCGCGCAGCGCTACCTGAAGGACGAAGGCGCGCAAAAGGAATTGGCGGGCTCCGCGTCGGCGCTTCTGACCAAGCTGTTCGGGCAGCTGGATGCGCAATTGGCGGGCAAGTCCTATCTGGCCGGCGCCGCGCCGTCTGTGGCAGACGCGTATCTGTTTGTCGTGCTGCGCTGGGCCCACGCGAAGGAAATCGACCTGTCCGGCCTGAACCATCTGCAGGCGTTCTTCGACCGCATGCAGGCCGACGCGGGCGTGCAGGCCGCGCTGAAGGCCGAAGGCCTGTAACGGCTGCCGCTGCCCGGCTCGCCTACGCAGGCGCCGCGCCGGGCAGCGTCTCGCTTTCCAGGATCTTTTTCACGGCGGCCAGGAAGCGCCGCGCCAGCAAGGGCGGCGCGCTCAGGTTGGAATGCGTCGCCCAGATTTCCACGCTGGCCTCGGGCTCGATCGGGCGAAGCGCCATGTGGGCGGCCTGGTCCGGCGTGACGCACCATGCGTCGACCAGCGCCGGTCCCAGCCCCTGCTGCACGAACGAACAGGCCGTCACGGGCGAATGCACCTCGACCGCTGCCGCGCAGCGCGGGCCCTCTCCAAAGAATGGCTGCAGCGCGCGTCCTAGCGGCGTGTCGCGCGGATAGCCGATCCACGCCGCCGACGAAAAGTCTTCCGGCTGCACCACCTCATGACTGGCCAGCGGATGCCCGGGCGGCAGCACGCAGACCACCGGCACGCGCGCCAGCCGCACGGACGTCAGGTTGGGATGATCCGGCGGCTGCATGGAAATGCCGATGTCGGCCTGACCCGACAGGAAATACGCCGCCAGTTCGTCGAAAGTCACGCTGCGGTAATCCACGCGCGCGCCTGCATTGCGGCCGCGAAACCGCTCCAGCGCCATCGGGATCAGACGCTGCCCGAAACTGGCGCTGGCCACGATCTTCAGCATCCCCGCGCCCGACTGGCCGAGGCTGGCGGCCAGGTCGTTCACCCGCTGAATGCCGCCATACACCTGCTCGACCTCGGCATACAGGCGCCGGGCTTCGGCGGTGGGCGACAGCCGGCTCTTGACCCGCTCGAACAGCCGGTAGCCCAGGCGGCTTTCCGTCAGCGCCAGCACCCGGCTCACCGCCGGCTGCGACACATGCAGCATGCGCCCCGCCCCGCTGATCGACCCGGCCATCATGATCGCCCGGAACACCTCGATCTGACGTAGGTTCAGTGGCCTTCCGGCGCTGGGGCCGACTTCGTCGGCATACGCATCCGCATCCATTTTTTCCCCTTTTCCGATAACGGGGGATTATAGGTTTGAGACATTTTTCGATGACGCAGTGCCGCATGCCCAGGTGTAATCTGCCCGCTCCACAAAACAAAACCAGGGGAAATCCATCATGCGCAGCACGCTCCTTCGCAGTCTTTCCATGGCGGCCCTCAGCGTCGCCTTCATCGGCGCCGCCTCGGCCGCCGGCTATCCCGACAAGCCCATCACCTTCGTGGTCCCGTCCGCCGCCGGCGGATCGCCCGACGTGCTGTCGCGCCTGATCACGACCCAGATGGCCCGCGACACCGGCGCCACGATGGTCGTCGAGAACCGCCCCGGCGCGGCCGGCAACATCGGCATCGCGCTCATCAAGCGCGCCGCCCCGGACGGCTATACCGTCGGCTACGGCAACATCAATACCCTGGCGGTCAACCGCTCGCTCTTCAAGCGCCTGCCGTACGACGTGGACAAGGACCTGACGCCGGTCGCGCACATGTTCGACCTCTACAACGCGCTGATCGTGCCGGCCGAATCGCCCATCAAGAGCGTGCAGGACCTGATCGACCGCGCCCGCAACGAGCCGGGCCGCCTGTCGTACGGCGCCTCGGGCGTGGGCACCACCGGCCACATGGGCGGCGAGCTGTTCAAGAGCATGGCCAAGCTGGACGTGATGTTCATCCCCTATAACGGCGGCCCCGCCGCCATCCAGGATCTGCTTGGCGGCCGCCTGGACTACCTGTTCGTCAACACCTCGGAAGCCGCACCGCTCGTCAAGAGCGGCAAGGTCCGCGCCATCGGCGTCAGCAGCCTGAAGCGCCTGTCGCTGATGCCCGACGTGCCGACGCTGGACGAATCCGGCCTGAAGGGTTACGAAACGGTCGCCTGGGGTGGCGTCGTGGCCCCCAAGGGCACGCCCGATGACGTGGTCGCCACGCTGAACGCCGCCATCCAAAAGGCGCTGCAGGCGCCGGAAGTGCGCCAGGGCCTGGCCACGCTGGGCGCCGAACCGGCGTCCGGCTCCCCCGCCGAGTTCAAGCAGCTGATCGATCGCGAAACCGCCAAGTGGCAGCAGATCATCGACAACGCCGGCATCGAAAAACTCGACTGAGCATTCTTCATGACGGCAGACACCTTGCAGGCTGACTTCATCGTCGCGGGCGCCACGCTCATCGACGGATCGGGCGGGCCCGCCACCGCCGGCGACCTGGCCGTGCGCGGCGGGCGCATCGAGGCGGTGGGCAGCTTTGCCCATCCCGCCGGCGTGCCGGTCATCGATGGCCGGGGCCTGGTCCTGGCGCCGGGCTTCATCGACTCGCACACCCACGACGACGGGTATCTGCTGGCCCATCCCGACATGCTGCCCAAGGTGTCGCAAGGCATCACCACGGTCGTCACCGGCAACTGCGGGATCAGCCTGGCGCCCCTGGCGCGCAAGCAGATCCCGCAGCCGCTGGACCTGCTGGGCCCGCCGTCGCTCTTTCGCTTTGGCACATTCCGGTCCTGGATGGACGCGCTGAGCGACACGCCCGCCGCCGTCAACGTGATTCCGCTGGTGGGGCACACCACCTTGCGCGTCGCCGTCATGGACGACACATCGCGCGCGGCCAATGGCGCGGAACGCGCCGCCATGCGCGAACTCATGCAGGAGGCGCTGGACGCCGGCGCCTTCGGTGTGTCCACCGGCACCTTCTATCCGCCGGCCAGCGCCGCGCCCACGGACGAGATCGTCGACGTGTGCCAGCCGCTGCGCGGCCGCGCCGGCATCTATGCCACCCACCTGCGCGACGAGGCCGATCACATCGTGCCGGCCATCGAAGAGGCGCTGCACATCGGTCGCGAAATCGATTGCCGCGTCGTGTTTTCGCACCACAAGCTGGCCGGCGAACGCAACCACGGGCGCACCCGCGAAACGCTGGACCTCATCAGCCGCGCCGCGGCCTCGCAGCCCGTCTGCCTGGACTGCCACCCCTACCCCGCCACCTCCACCATGCTGCGGCTCGATCGCGCGCGGCTTGCCAGCCGGACGATGATCACCTGGTCCAAGGGGTACCCCGAGGCGACGGGCCGCGACTTCAGCGAAGTGATGGCCGAACTGGGCCTGGACGACGAGGGCACCGTGGCCCGCCTGGCCCCGGCCGGCGCCATCTACTTCCTGATGGATCCCGCCGACGTCAACCGCATCTTTGCCCATCCGCTGACCATGGTCGGCTCGGACGGGCTGCCCTTCGATCCCCATCCGCACCCCCGCCAATGGGGTACCTTCACCAACGTCCTGCGCACGATGGTGCGCGAGCAGAACCTGTTGTCCCTGGAATCGGCCATCCACAAGATGACGGGGTTGGCTGCCCACCAATACGGCGTGGCCGGGCGCGGCCTGCTGCGAGAGGGGTATCATGCTGACCTGGTGCTGTTCGATCCCGCCACCGTTACCGACGTGGCCACTTTTTCAGCGCCCATTCAGGCAAGCCGGGGCATCCACGCCGTGTGGGTCAACGGCAAGCAGGTCTGGGACGGGGAACGGACCGGCGCCGAACGCCCGGGCCAGGTGCTGTCGCCCGGTCAAGCATGAGCACGGAGTACATAAAGTGAAGACGTTTTCCCAGGGCTGCTACCTGGGTGTATTGGGCGGAATGGGGCCCATGGCCGGCGCGGCCTTTGCCCTCCGCCTGGCGGCGCTGACGCCCGCCACGGTTGACCAGCAACACATTCCCACCCTGCTGCGCAACGATCCGCGCATTCCCGACCGATCCAGCGCCTACATGGCCGGCGGCGAAAATCCGCTGCCCCACATGGTCGACGGCGTGCGCTTCCTGGAACAGGCCGGCGCCCGGCTCATCGCCATCCCGTGCAACACCGCCCACCTGTGGTTCGACGAGATCGCCGCGTCCACCAGCGTGCCGGTGCTGCACATCATCGAGGCGGTCATCGAAGACCTGCGCCGTCTGGGCCTGCCCCGCGGCCGCATCGGCCTGATGGGCACCGCCGCCACGCTAAAGCTTGGCCTGTACCAGCGGCACCTCGAAGCCCAGGGGTACGAGTGCATCGTGCCTGACGACGACGAAGTCGAACGCTTCTGCATGGGCTCGATCCGCGCGGTCAAGGGCAACCAGCTCGAAGACGCCTTCGCCCCCGCCGCCGAATGCATCGCCCGCCTGAAGGCGCGCGGCGCCGACGCCGTCGTCCTGGGCTGCACGGAACTGCCCCTGGCCGTGCCGCACGCCCTGCGCCCCAGCCTGGGCGTGACCCTCACCGACTCCATCGACGCCCTGGCCCGCGCCGCCATCGCGCACTACCAGGCCGACCAGCCCGCCGAACGGATCGCGGCGTAAGGGCAGCAAAAAAAAGGCGCATCTTTCGATGCGCCCACTTCCTTCGCGGGGAAGAGGTCAACCGCCCAGGTAAGCCTTGCGGACCTGATCGTTGACCAGCAGATTGGCGCCGGTGTCCTGCAGGACCACGCGGCCGTTTTCCAGCACGTAGCCGCGGTCCGCCACGCCCAGCGCCTTGTTCGCGTTCTGCTCGACCAGGAACACGGTCACGCCCTGCTCCCGGATCTCGCGGATGATGTCGAAGATCTGGGCGATCACCAGCGGGGCCAGGCCCAGCGTCGGTTCGTCCAGCAACAGCAGGCGCGGCCGGGTCATCAGCGCGCGGCCGATGGCCAGCATCTGCTGCTCGCCGCCCGACATCAGGCCGGCGCGCTGGCTGGCGCGCTCTTTCAAGCGAGGGAACAAGCCGTAGACGTGGTCGATGCCCGCCTCGATCTCGTCGCGCTTGGAAAAGAAGCCGCCCATCATCAGGTTCTCGGCGACGGTCAGGTCCTTGAACACGCGACGGCCTTCAGGCGAAATGGCGATGCCACTGCGCATGATGTGGTGCGTGTCCTTGTTCGTGATGTCTTCGCCTTCGAACGTGATCTTGCCTTCGCGCGCACGCGGATTGCCGCACACCGTCATCAGCAGCGTCGTCTTGCCCGCGCCGTTGGCGCCGATCAGCGTGACGATCTCGCCCTTGTTCACGTCGACCGACACGCCGTTCAATGCCTGAATGGCGCCGTAGAAGGTGTGTATGTTTTCCAGCTTGAGCATCATTCCTCCCCCAGATACGCCTTGATGACGCGCTCGTCGTTGCGCACCTGATCCGGGGTGCCGGTCGTGATGGGCTTGCCGTGTTCCATGACCAGAATCCGGTCCGAAATGCCCATGATGAGGCTCATGTCGTGCTCGATCAGCAGCACTGCAACGCCAAATTCGCGCCGCAGCTGGTCGATCAGCGATTGCAGGTCGCGCTTTTCCTGCGGATTCAGACCCGCCGCGGGTTCGTCCAGCATCAAAAGGCGCGGCTTGGTGATCATGCAACGCGCGATCTCCAGGCGCCGCTGGTGGCCGTAGGCCAGATTGCCGGCTTCGCGGTTGGCGAATTCCCGCAAGCCCATGAAGTCCAGCCACTGCGCCGCGCGCGCCAGCGCCTCGGATTCGGACTGGCGATAGCCCTTGGTCTTGAGCAGCCCCGGCAACAGGCGCGATTCGACCTGCGTGTGCTGCGCAACCAGCAGGTTCTCCAGCACCGTAAGCTGCTTGAACAGGCGCACGTTCTGGAACGTGCGCACCAGGCCGTGGCGCGCCACCTTGTGGCTGGCAAGACCCGTGATGGGCTTGCCGTCCATGATGATCTCGCCGGCGGTGGGTGCGTAGAACCCGCCCACGCAGTTGAAGACGGTGGTCTTGCCGGCGCCGTTCGGGCCGATGATGGCAAAGACCTCGTCGGTCATGACCTCGAAACCCACGCTATCGACGGCCAGGAGGCCGCCGAACCGCATGGTCAGGCCGGATACTTTCAGCAATGCCTCGCTCATTTAGCCAGCTCCACGTGGGGACGCTTCATGGGCAACAACCCCTGCGGACGCCACATCATCATCAACACCATCACCAGACCGAACATCAGCATCCGGTATTCGGCGAACTCGCGCGCCAGTTCGGGCAGCACGGTCAGCAGGATGGCAGCGAGGATCACGCCTACCTGAGAACCCATGCCCCCCAGCACCACGATCGCCAGGATCAGCGCGGATTCGATGAACGTGAAGGACTCCGGATTCACCATGCCCTGGCGCGCCGCGAAGAACGCGCCGCCAAAGCCGGCAAACATGGCGCCCAGCGTGAACGCGGACAGCTTGATGCGCGTGGGGTTCAGGCCCAGCGAACGGCAGGCGATCTCGTCCTCGCGCAGCGCCTCCCAGGCGCGGCCGACCGGCATGCGGATCAGGCGCGTGGACACGAACAGCGTCACCAGCGCCAGCAGCAGCGCCATCATGTACAGATAGATCACCATGTCCTGGTTCTGGAACGTCAGCCCGAAGAAGTCGTGGAATGTCGTCCCACCCTCGGTGCTGGGGCGGCGCGTCATTTCCAGGCCAAAGAACGTGGGCTTCGGGATACCGGAAATCCCGTCCGGACCGCCGGTCATCTTGTTCAGGTTGATCAGCAGCAGGCGGATGATTTCACCGAAACCCAGCGTAACGATGGCCAGGTAGTCGCCGCGCAGCCGCAATACTGGAAAGCCCAGCACAAAGCCGAACAGCGCGGACATGGCGCCCGCAAACGGCAGCGCTTCCCAGAAGCTCCAGCCGCCCCAGTGGTAGAGCAGCGCGTAGGTGTAGGCGCCCACCGCGTAAAAGCCCACGAAGCCCAGGTCCAGCAGCCCCGCAAAGCCCACCACGATGTTCAGGCCCAGGCCCAGCATCACGTAGATCAGCACCAGCGTGGCGATGTCCACGGAACTGCGCCCCGCGAAGAACGGCCAGATCACCGCGATGGCCAGCAGCAAGAACATCAGCGGCTTGTGGTTCCTGGCCGGGGCCGAGGACAGCGTCGGCAGGCTGGTCTTGAGCTTTTTGAACGGAATGGCCAGCCAGGGCCGCAGCAGCTGGAAGACGAACACCACGGCGGCGGCCAGCGCCACCAGCGACCAGTTCGACTCCATCGACGTGCGCGCACCCTGGCGGATGAGCTGCAGGCCAAAGACCGGGGTGACGATGACCGCCGTCAGCACGGCCGCCATCGTGGCGTTTTTGAGATTGTTGGTCGACATCAGACTTTTTCCACCTCAGGTTTGCCCAGCAGCCCGGTGGGACGGAACAGCAGAATCAGGACCAGCAGCGAGAACGCCACGATGTCCTTGTACTGCGACGAGATGTACGCGGCCGCGAAGGTCTCGGCCAGGCCCAGCAGCACACCGCCCAGCATCGCGCCAGGAATGCTGCCGATACCGCCCAGCACCGCCGCCGTGAACGCCTTGATGCCCGCCAGAAAGCCGATGAAGGGATTGAGCTTGCCGATGGTGATGGCGATCAGCACGCCGCCCACCGCCGCCAGGATCGCGCCCATCACGAACGTGAACGAGATCACGCGGTTGGTGTCGATGCCCAGCAGATTGGCCATGTGCATGTCCTGCGAGCAGGCGCGCGAGGCGCGGCCCATGCGGGAATACTTGATGAACAGCGTCAGCCCGATCATCAGCACCACGGTGACCACGATGATCATGATGCGCGAATACGGCACCGTGACGTCGAAGTCCGATCCCATGTGGAACTGCACGGCGCCGGACACCAGCGAAGGCACGGCCATGTCGCGCGCACCCTGACCGAGGGCCACCCAGTTCTGCAGGAAGATCGACATCCCGATGGCGGAGATCAGCGCCACCAGCCGGGGGCTGCCGCGCACCGGACGATACGCCACGCGCTCGACCGAAAAGCCGTAGATGCCGGTGACCGTGATGGCCACGAGCAGCATGGCCGCGATGATGAAGGGGGTTGGCAATCCGCTATTGGTGCCGATGGCCGTCAAGGTGACCAGGCCCACATAGGCGCCGATCATATAGATTTCGCCGTGGGCGAAGTTGATCATACCGATGATGCCGTAGACCATTGTGTAGCCGATGGCGATCAACGCATAGATCGCTCCCAGGGACAATCCGTTGAAGAATTGCTGGGTCAGTTGGGGTATGAGATCAGACATGATTCTATTGCTCCAAATGGTTCCGGCCCCGGTAGAGAGACCCGGAGCCGGAAACCTGGGCGTATTTTATAAGGGCCTGTCGTCGCCGCCTTGCCGGCCGCACAGCGCTTTTGGCGCATCGCTACGCGGATTTCGGCAAGACGGAGACGGCAGGCCCTACACGCCGGCAACACGCCGGCGGGATCGCGAGTTTACAGCTGGGTCTTCTTTCCGTCCTTGTCCCATTTATAGACAGCGAACTCGAAGTCCTTCAGATCGCCCTTGGCATCGTATTCGACCTTGCCGATGCCGGTATTGAAGGTGGTCTTGTGCATGTAGTCGGCAACCTTGGCGGGATCTTCGCCAACGGCGTTGATGCTGTCGGCCAGGATCTGGACCGCGGCGTAGGCCGGCATCTGGAAGGCGCCGTCCGGATCGCGCTTGGCGTCCTTGAAGGCCTTGACGATGCTTTCGTTGCCCGGCAGCTTGGTGAAGTCGGCGGGCAGCGTCACGAGCAGGCCTTCGATGGCCGGGCCGGCGATTGCCACCAGGTCCTGGTTGGCCGTGCCTTCCGGACCCATGAACTGGACCTTCAGGCCCTGTTCGCGCGACTGGCGCAGCAACAGGCCGAGCTCGGGGTGGTAGCCGCCGAAATACACCAGATCGACGCCAGCCGACTTGAGCTTGGTGATGATGGCCGAGTAGTCGCTGTCGCCGACGTTGATGCCTTCGAACATCGCAACGTTGACGTTCTGCTTGGCCAGCGCGTCCTTGACCTGGGTGGCCACGCCCGAACCGTAGGTCTGCTTGTCGTGCAGCACGGCGACCTTCTGGGGCTTGAGCGTCTTGGCGATGTAGTTGGCGGCGTAAGGACCTTGCTGGTCGTCGCGGCCGATCGTGCGGAAGAAGAAATGCGGCTTGATGGTGTCGGTGACCAGGGGCGACGTGGCGCCCGGGGTGATGCCGACGATGCCCTCTTCCTCGTAGACCTTCACGGCGGCAACCGTGACGCCCGAGCATGCATGGGCCACAGCGAACTTGGCGCCGGAGTTGACCACGCGGTTGGCGGCAGGCACGGCCTGCTTGGGTTCGCAGCCGTCGTCGATCAGGATGGGTTCGAGCTTCTTGCCCTTGACTCCGCCCTTGGCATTGATGGTTTCGATGGCGGTCAGCGCGCCGGCCTGGATCTGGTCGCCGTATTGCGTGTTGGGACCGGTCATGGGCTGGGGAATGCCGATCTTGATCGTGTCGGCGGCGTGCGCGGCGCCAGCCAAGGCAAGTGCCCCAAGCGCCATGGCTACCGGGGTAAGGCGATTCAGAAACTTCATGCGGAGTTCTCCAGCGAGGTTTTGAGCGGCTCTGTCCAACACGGTTTATCGGGAGAGTACCCCTTTGTCCGCATTGCCCGTCGCCGGCTTCTTGGGCAAAAACACGGTGTGGCCGGTATTCTGAAAGCAAGCCGTCATACTGTCACTGCGTGTAATCCCCAATATTTCACGCGCGGCATTTAATCGTGACGCATAGGCCGCGTAAAGGCGTGAAATCAATGGAGAAATCGCAATTCCGGCCGCAAAGTTGGCTGGCGTTTCGCTGGGATTTATGCTTGCCGGTTTATATGAAAAATCATTAATACGGCGTTTAATCGCATATTTAAATACAGTCCTTACGCAGGACTTACTACAACCGCATCAATTAATACTCGCGGCCATTAATAAAAAGCCGCGCGTCCTGCGCTGCAGGCAGCGAGGCACGCGCGGCTTCAAGAGCAAAAACAGGGGGAATCAGGCGTTCGCGGGCCTTGCCAGATTCCACATCAATGCCCGGAACGGCGCCAGCATGCTGATATTGACGACCAGCTTGATGGCCAGGTCGCCCAGCATCCACGTCACCCAGGGCGCGCCGGTGGCAGCGAACGCCACGCTGAAGAATACCGCCGTATCCAGGATGGCGCCCAGCACGCCCGACGCCAGCGGCGCGCGCCACCAACGCTGGTCGCGCAGGCGGTCGAACACCTGAATGTCGACGAGCTGCGCACATATATAGGCCAATCCCGACGCCAGCGCGATGCGGGGCGACGCCACCCACACCGACACCGCGAGCGCGGCGGCAAAGCCGAACCACACCACACGCCGGGCCGCGGCCGGGCCAAAGCGGCGGTTCAGGACGTCGGTGACCAGGAACGCCACCGGGTAGGACAGCCCGCCCCACGTGAGCCAATCGTTAAGCGGCACCTGCACCAGGATATTGGAGCCGACCACCACGGCCAGCATGCACAGCACCGAGATGCCGAACTGCAGGCGGGTCATGGCGGGAAAACGCACGGCGGCCGTTGTCATCGCACGCACCCCGGCGCCCACCGCGGCTGACGGCGAGCGCCCGCCGAACGGCCGTTCACGTCCCCTTCTTGCCCACATTGACGTGTCCTGGCCACAACACCTGGCATGTTCCGAGTCGCGGCCGCGAACACGCCACACGCGATGCGCGCGGACCGTTCGGCAAAGGCGCGCGCGAAGCCCGTCCCGCATGGCCGCGGCGCCCGCGCATCCTGGTTAATGTCAATGACATGAACGCCCCCGGCGGCGCATACTCTGCGGGCCTGCCGCGAGGCCCGCGCGGCCGTCCCGCTGCCATCGCCAATGAACGCAATCGAAAGTTCGTTTTCCATAGGCGGCGATTGTAAACGGTCGGCTCCCTGCACAAGGAATCGCAAAATGTTCGTTCGCGCCTAAAACGCGCAATTTGACAGGCGTTTGTAGGGATGTGAAAGTCACGGTTTTGTCACAAACAATTCATAAGGTGTCGTGTTTCATGCGGCCGGACAACCCGTTCGCAACACGCCCAACTGGAGAACCCTTTATGCGATCCCATCGTATTGCACTGACCTTTGCCGCCATCATGACGGCTTTCGCCGGCGCTTCCGCGCAAGCAGCCACCGAGATCCAGTTCTGGCATTCGATGGAAGGCGCTCTGGGCGACCGCGTCAATGGCCTGGTCGACGAATTCAACAAGAAGAACCCCGACTACCAGGTCAAGGCCATCTACAAGGGCAACTACGGTGAATCCATGAACGCCGGCATCGCCGCGTTCCGCGCCGGCAACGCCCCGGACATCCTGCAGGTCTTTGAAGTCGGCACCGCCACCATGATGTACGCCAAGGGCGCCATCAAGCCGGTGCAGCAGATGTCCGAAGAAGCCGGCAACCCGATCGATCCCAAGGAATTCATTGGCGCCGTGGCCGGCTATTACTCGTCGGCCGACGGCAAGCTGGTGTCGATGCCGTTCAACAGCTCGACCGTCGTCTTCTACTACAACAAGGACGCCTTCAAGAAGGCTGGCCTGGACGCCGACAATCCTCCCAAGACCTGGGAAGAACTGGCCGCCGCCGGCCAGAAGCTGAAGGCCGCTGGCCAGGAATGCGGCTACACCACGTCGTGGCCGTCCTGGACCCAGCTCGAGACCTTCTCGGCCTGGCATAACGTGCCGTACGCCACCAAGGACAACGGCTTCGGCGGCCTGGATGCGCGCATCGCCATCAACACCCCGCTGCACGTGCGCCACCTCGAGAACCTCGCCAAGCTCGGCAAGGAAGGCATCTTCATGTACGGCGGCCGCGGCGACGAGCCCAACTCGCTGTTCATCAGCGGCAAGTGCGCCATGATCACCGGTTCGTCCGGCCTGCGCGCCAACATCGCCAAGAACGCCAAGTTCGAGTTCGGCACCTCTACGCTGCCCTACTACGCCGACGTGCAAGGCGCCCCGCAGAACACCATCATCGGCGGCGCCTCGCTGTGGGTCTTCGCCAACAAGAAGCCCGAAACCTACAAGGGCGTGACCGCGTTCTTCAAGTTCCTGGCCAGCCCCGAAATCGCCGCCCGCTGGCACCAGCAGACCGGCTACGTGCCCGTCACCAAGGCCGCGTACGAGCTGACCAAGAAGGAAGGCTTCTACGACAAGAACCCGGGCACCGAAGTGGGCGTCAAGCAATTGAACGTCGAAACCACCGCCCAATCGCGCGGTCTGCGCCTGGGCTTCCTGCCCCAGATCCGCGAGATCGAGGACGCTGAAATCGAACGCATCGTCTCGGGCAAGGTTGCCCCCAAGGACGGCGCCGAGAACATCGTCAAGCGCGGCAACGAGCTGCTGGAAAAGTTCGAGAAGAGTGTAAAGTAACGCCCTTTCGCGCGGCTTGACCGCCGCCTTGTCAATCGGCATTTTCCATGCCGTGACAAGGACCCTGTTGCGACAAGGACAAACGAGGCTTAAAGCCCTGGTTTTTAAGGGGCTTTAAGCCTATCGTGTTTTTATGAGTGCCGGTGCTTTCGGGCTCCGGGCGCCACGCGCGGCATGCGTGCTGGCGGTTTCAGGCGGCGGTTATTTCAACCGCCGCTTTTCTGTACCTTGGGTTCCCCCTATGGAAAAACGCGTTGTATTCGGGCACAAGACCTTGCCCTATCTGCTGCTCCTGCCGCAGCTGATCATTACCGTGGTGTTCTTCTTCCTGCCCGCCGGACAAGCCATGTGGCAGTCCATGCGCCTTGAAGATCCCTTCGGTCTGTCCTCGCAATTCGTCGGCCTGGACAACTTCATGGACCTGTTCTCGCAACAGGCCTACCTGGATTCGTTCCGCGTCACCGCCGTGTTCTCGGTGCTGGTGGCCGGCGTGGGCCTTGGCGTGTCGCTGGTGCTGGCCGTGATGGCCGATCGCGTGATCCGCGGCGCCGGGCTCTACAAGACCCTGCTCATCTGGCCGTACGCCGTGGCGCCCGCCGTCGTCGGTGTGCTGTGGCTGTTCCTGTTTTCGCCTTCCGTCGGCATCCTGGCCGTGGCCCTGCGCAAGTCGGGCGTGGACTGGAACCCGCGCCTTGACGGCAACCAGGCCATGGTCCTGGTGATCGTCGCCGCGGTCTGGAAGCAGGTGTCGTACAACTTCCTGTTCTTCCTGGCCGGCCTGCAATCGATCCCGCGCTCGCTGATCGAAGCCGCCGCCATCGACGGCGCCAGCCCCGCCCGCCGCTTCTGGACCATCGTCTTCCCGCTGCTGTCGCCCACCACGTTCTTCCTGCTGGTGGTCAACATCATCTATGCATTCTTCGACACCTTCGCCGTGATCGACACGACGACGCAGGGCGGGCCCGGCACGTCGACCTCGATCCTGGTCTACAAGGTGTACAGCGACGGCTTCCGCGGCCTGGACCTCGGTTCGTCCGCCGCCCAGTCCGTCGTCCTGATGTTCATTGTGATTGCCTTGACGGTCGTGCAGTTCCGCTACGTCGACCGCAAAGTGCAGTATTGATTTTGTTCGAGGCTGATAACAATGGTTGAACGCCGTCCCTGGCTGGATATTCTGGCCCACGTCATTCTGCTCTGCGGCGTGGCGATGGTGGCATTTCCGCTCTACGTCACTTTCGTCGCGTCCACCCAGACCGCGCAGGAAGTCGCTCAGGCGCCGATGTCCCTGATTCCCGGTCCGCACTTCGTGGACAACTACATGAAGGCCCTCTTCGGCGGCTCGTCGGGCGGTTCGTCCGGCGCGCCCGTCGGCCGCATGATGTACGTGAGCCTGATCATGGCGCTGGCAATCTCGATCGGCAAGATCGCGATCTCGCTGCTGTCTGCATTCGCGGTCGTGTACTTCCGCTTCCCCGGCCGCATGTTCTTTTTCTGGATGATCTTCGTCACGCTCATGCTGCCGGTCGAAGTCCGCATCGCGCCCACCTACAAGGTCGTGGCCGATCTGGGCCTGCTCAACAGCTATGCGGGCCTGACCTTGCCGCTGATCGCGTCGGCCACGGCCACGTTCCTGTTCCGCCAGTTCTTCCTGACGGTGCCGGACGAGCTCATCGAGGCTGCCCGCATCGACGGCGCGGGGCCCGTGCGGTTCTTCCGCGACGTGCTGCTACCCCTGTCCAAGACCAGCATCGCCGCACTGTTCGTGATCCAGTTCATCTACGGCTGGAACCAATATCTGTGGCCGCTGCTGGTCACCACGCAGGAAGACATGTATCCCGTCGTCATCGGCATCAAGCGGATGATCAGCGGCGGCGACAGCGTGACCGAATGGAACATCACCATGGCCACCGCCATGCTCGCGATGATCCCGCCGGCGCTGGTCGTCATCCTGATGCAGAAATGGTTCGTCAAGGGTCTGGTCGACACTGAGAAGTAACGCCGCCCCATCCGCGCCCACCCGAACACGACTCTGAACACGAATAACTCATGGCTACTCTCAGCTTCCGCAACGTCAAGAAAACCTACGCCGGCAACGTGCCGGTCATCCATGGCATCGACATGGATGTCAAGGATGGCGAATTCATCGTCATCGTCGGCCCCTCGGGCTGCGGCAAGTCCACGCTGATGCGCATGGTCGCCGGCCTGGAAACCGTGACCAGCGGCGACATCGTCATTGACGACAAGGTCGTCAACACGCTGGAACCCGCCGAGCGCGACATCGCGATGGTGTTCCAGAACTACGCGCTCTACCCGCACATGACCGTGTTCGAGAACATGGCCTACGGCTTGAAGATCCGCAAGTTCTCCAAGGACGAAATCAAGAAGCGCGTCGACGCCGCCGCGCAGATCCTGGAGCTGGGACACCTCTTGGACCGCCGTCCGCGCGCCCTCTCGGGCGGCCAGCGCCAGCGCGTGGCCATGGGCCGCGCCATCGTGCGCGAACCCAAGGTGTTCCTGTTCGACGAGCCGCTGTCCAACCTGGACGCCAAGCTGCGCGTGGCGATGCGCCTTGAGATCATGAAGCTGCACCGCCGCCTGGGCACCACCAGCCTGTACGTGACGCACGATCAGGTCGAGGCCATGACGCTGGCGCACCGCATGATCGTCATGTACCAGGGCGTGCCCGAGCAGATCGGCACCCCGATGGAAGTCTTCGAAAAGCCCGCTTCGACGTTCGTGGCCGGCTTCATCGGCTCGCCGCCCATGAACCTGATGGAAGTCCAGGTGTCCGGCGACGGCACCGTGCAGACCGCCGACGGCAACCAGCTCGAGATCTCGCCGCTGCAGGTCCCTTCGCAGGTTCGCGGCCGCAAGGTCATCATGGGCATGCGCCCCGAGCACATGCTGCTGAACACGCAGGGCATCCCCGCCGAAGTCGAAATGGTCGAGACGCTGGGCTCGGAACAGCTCGTTCACTGCCGCTGCGGCAAGAGCACGCTGGTCGTGCGCTGCACGACGCGCCAGCTGTCCGAGTCGTCCGCCAAGGTCGGCATGCAGGTCAACGTGGGCCCGGACGGCCGCCACGCCCTGCACTGGTTCGAGGCCGACACCGGCCGCCGCGTCCAGGGCCTGTAAGCGGCGAGGCCTCCGCCCCTGCCCCTAAGGCGCAATAACAAACCGGGCCGCAAGCTGATCGCTTGCGGCCCGGTTCTTTTTTGCGGCGTCTGATGCGTATGGCCTGACGCCCCATACGCGGCGCGTGCCGTTCGCGTGACAGCGGGCCGCTAGCGGCCCGCCGCACTGCGCTTTACTTGTAGACGGTCTTGGAGCCGTCCTTGTGCCACGTGAAGACGTCGAACTCGAAGTTCGTCAGGTCACCCTGCTTGTTCCACGACACCTTGCCGATCGGCGTATCGAAGGAATTGGCATGCAGGTACTTGGCGACCTTGGTCGGATCGTCGGAACCCGCGCCCTTGATGCCGTCGGCGATGACCTGCGTGGCGGCGTAGGCCGTCATCTGGAAAGCGCCGCTGGGATTGCGCTTTTTCGCCTGGAACGCCTTGACGATGTCGGCGTTGGCGGCGTTCTGCGTGAAGTCGGCCGGCAGCGTCAGCAGCATGCCTTCGACGGCGTCGCCCGCGATGGCGTTGATGTCCGGGTTGCCCGTGCCTTCCGGACCCATCCATTTGGCCTTCACGCCCTGCTCGGCCGCCTGGCGCAGCAGCAGGCCCATTTCGGGGTGGTAGCCGCCGTAGTAGACGAAGTCCACGCCCTGGCTCTTGAGCTTGGTGATGACCGCCGAGTAGTCGCTGTCGCCGGCGTTGATGCCTTCAAACACGGCGACGGTCACGCCGCCCTTTTCCAGGTCGTTCTTGACCGCGGTGGCGATGCCCTGGCCATACGACTGCTTGTCGTGCAGCACGGCGACCTTCTTGGGCTTGATCTTGTCCAGGATGAACTTGGCGGCGGCGGGGCCCTGCTGGTCGTCGCGGCCGATGGTGCGGAAGATGAACTCGTAGTTCTTGCCGTCGGTCAGGGCCGGCGACGTGGCCGACGGGGTGACCATGACCACGCCTTCGTTGTTGTAGATGTCGGCAGCGGCGATGGTGGCGCCCGAGCACACGTGGCCCACGACGAAACCGATCTTGCTGTTGACGACGCGGTTGGCGGCGTTGGGACCCTGCTTGGGTTCGCAACCGTCGTCGATCACCACGGTTTCCAGCTTCTTGCCGTTGACGCCGCCGGCGGCGTTGATGCGCTCGACCGCGGTATCGACCCCTTCACGGACCATATCGCCATACTGCGTGACCGCACCGGTGGTGGGGCCGACGACGCCGATCTTGATGGTCTGCGCGTGCGCGGCCGCGCCAAACGTCAAACCAGCGGCGACGCCCAGCGCTGCGATGACCGGGGTCAGACGGAATACTGGCTTCATGAGTGGACTCCTCGAATGACTTGTAATCGTTGATCCATCAACGGGCTGACGGCCGGATAACGTAGATGTCATGCCCGTTGGCGGGTGCATTTGCACGGCAAGCATACACTGAAATATCGCGGCTTTTGGCCGTGTTTGCGCAGGGTTTTCCGCGGTTTTGTGATGCACTGCGGCATGCTGCGGGGCACCTCGGCTTATTCCAAACGCCGTATATGCAAAAGACCATTAATTCGTTTGAGTTACTAACGCGCGGCGGCATCATGTGCCGCATGAGACTCCAACCGATAATCGTCCCGGGCTGGAAAAACTCCGGCCCCGATCACTGGCAATCCCGGTGGCAGGCCCTGTTGCCAAACGCCCGGCGGATCGAGCAGCACGACTGGGAAAACCCCTGCGCGGCCGATTGGATATCCCGTCTGACGGCCGAGGTGGACGAAGCCCGCAGTCCGGTCCTGCTCGTGGCCCACAGCCTTGGCTGCCTGATCAGCGCTTCGCTGCCGGTGCCGCTGCGCGCCAAGGTCGCCGGCGCGCTGCTGGTCGCGCCCGCCGACGTCGAACGCCCGGACACCCCGGCGTGCCTGCGCGGCTTCGCGCCCATCGCACGCCAGCCGCTCTCGTTTCAAAGCGTGGTCGTGGCCAGCGACAACGACCCCTATTGCACGCTGGAACGCGCGCATGCGTTCGCCGCGGACTGGGGCAGCCGCATCGTCGTGCTGGCTGGCGCGGGCCATATCAATGCCGAAAGCGGACTCGCCGACTGGCCGCAGGGCTTGAAGCTGCTCGGGGCGCTTCGACGCCGGGCATCCTGGCGGATTCCCCCGCCGCCCAAGCGCATTCCGCCCGTGCCGCTGTACGACTTCTGACGCAAACCGCGCAAGCAAAAAAATGGCCGCCCGATCAGGGCGGCCAATAGGTTGGCGCGTATCGCGCCGGCCGCCTCCCCGTGACGGGAAGACGGCCATCGGATCACTGCAGCAGGCTGCGCAGCATCCACGCATTCTTTTCGTGCACGTCCAGACGCTGCGTCAGCAGGTCGGCCGTGGGCTGGTCGTTGGCGGCGTCGGCCTTTTCAAAGGCAGCGCGCGCGGTCTTGGCGACCGATTCGTTGCCGTCGACCAGCAGGCGCACCATTTCCAGCGCGTCCGGCACCGAGTCCGGCTCGGCGATCGAGGACAGCTTGGCGTATTCGCGGTACGTGCCCGGCGCGTAGTGGCCCAGCGCGCGGATGCGCTCGGCGATGCTGTCCAGCGCGGTCCATTCTTCGGTGTACTGCGTCATGAACATCTGGTGCAGCGTGTTGAACATGGGCCCCGTGACGTTCCAGTGGAAGTTGTGCGTCATCAGGTACAGCGTGTACGAATCGGCCAGCAACTTGGACAGTTCACCGGCAACCGCGGCGCGGTCCTTGTCCGAAATACCGATGTTGATGCGCGGAACGCTCGAGGTCTTCTTGGTGGACTTGGCCATTGCTAGCTCCTATGGAAAAAGGCGGAAATAAGAATACCACTGCAAATACGACAGAACGGGTGTTGCGGCAGAGCCGTTCTCAATATGGCCTGCGACCGATTGACGCGGCGCAAAGACGCGCCGCGCACTGGCGGCCGCGGCCGCTCAATCCTGCACCGCAGCCGCTTCGCCAGCCAGCATCTTCACGCCCGGCAGATCGCATTCATAGACGGCCTGCGCCAGCGCCTCGATCGCCGCCAGACGCGGGAAGCTGCGCCGCCAGGCAAGCACCACGCGGCGTTCGGGCACATGACCTTCGAACGGCAGGTAGCGCAACAGGCTGTTGGAGGGCGGGTTCTCGGGCACGGCGGTGACGGGCAGCACTGTGACGCCGATCCCGGCCGCGACCATGTGGCGGATGGTTTCGAGCGAAGAGCCTTCGAAGGTACGCTGGATGCCGTCGCTGGCCGCCGAGAAGCGCGACAGTTCGGGACAGACTTCAAGCACCTGATCGCGAAAGCAATGGCCGCTGCCCAAAAGCAGCATGGTCTGCTGCTTCAGATCCTGGGCGTCGATGGCCTTGCGCTTGGCCAGTTCATGATCGTTGGGCACCGCCACGACGAAGGGCTCGTCGTAGAGCGGCTGCATGACCAGGCCGGCTTCGGGTAACGGCAAGGCCATGATGGCGCAATCGATTTCGCCCTGGCGCAGCAGTTCCACCAGCCGCACCGTGAAGTTCTCCTGCAGCAGCAGCGGCATCTGCGGCGTACGGCCGATCTGCACGGGCACCAGCTTGGGCAGCAGGTACGGACCGATGGTGTGGATGACGCCAACCCGCAGCGGGCCGGCCAGCGGGTCGTGGCCTTGCCGGGCGATCTCCTTGATGCTGGCGCTTTCTTCCAGCACCTTCTGCGCCTGCGCGACGATGCGCTGGCCGATGGGCGTCACCCCGACCTCGGAGCCGCCGCGCTCGAACAGGGTCACGCCCAGTTCGTCTTCCAGCTTGCGGATGGCCACGGACAGCGTCGGCTGGCTGACGAAACAGGCCTCGGCCGCGCGGCCAAAGTGCCGCTCGCGGGCGACGGCGACGATGTACTTCAGTTCGGTGAGAGTCATGGTGGACTACGCCCCCGGGGTTATGCGCCGGCTCCGAGGCCGGCGGTAGAGGATTCAAGGTGAATGTCGGGCCGCATGTCAGGTCCGCAGGAAGTCTTCGCGGCCGCGCATCCAGCGGGCCAGATGGGCCTGGACGGCGTCTGGATGCTCGGCGCGCAGCCACACGGCAGCATCGCGCGCGTCTTCGGCAATCGCGGCGTCGGTTTCCAGATCCGCAAAGCGCAGGAGCGCCATGCCGGACTGGCGCGTTCCCAGAAATTCGCCGGGACCGCGCTGTTCAAGGTCGCGCCGCGCGATCTCAAAGCCGTCGGAGGTCTCGAACATGGCGCGCAGGCGTTCTCGCGCAACCTGGGACAGCGGCGTCTGGTAGAGCAATACGCAAACGGACTCGGCCGTGCCGCGCCCCACCCGCCCGCGCAGCTGATGCAGCTGGGCAAGGCCGAATCGCTCGGCGTGCTCGATCACCATCAACGATGCATTGGGCACGTCGACCCCGACTTCGATGACGGTCGTGGCGACCAGCAGATCGATCTCGCCGTCGCGGAAAGCCTGCATCACCGACGCCTTCTCGGTTTGCGGCAGGCGCCCGTGTACCAGTCCGATCCGCAGGTCCGGCAGGTCGGCGCGCATGCCCTCGTAGGTGTCGACGGCGGTCTGCAGTTCAAGGGCCTCGCTTTCCTCGACCAGCGGACAGACCCAATAGGCCTGCTGGCCGCCGCGCGCCGCCTGCGCGATATGGGCAATGACCTCTTCCCGGCGCGCGTCGGAGACCAGCTTGGTCACCACGGGACTGCGTCCGGGCGGCAGCTCGTCGATCACGGACACGTCCAGATCCGCGAAGAACGTCATGGCCAGCGTGCGGGGAATGGGCGTGGCGCTCATGTTGAGCTGATGCGGCACGATGCGGCCGCGCACGGTTTCGCCCTTGCGCGTGAGGGCAAGGCGCTGGCCCACGCCGAAGCGATGCTGCTCGTCGACGATGGACAGGCCCAACCGGTGGAATTCGACATGGTCCTGGATCAGCGCCTGCGTGCCGACGACAAGCTGCACGCTGCCGTCAGCTGCCGCAGCGGCGGCTTCCCGGCGGGCCTTGGCCGAAAGGCTGCCGCTCAGCCACGCGACATTCACGCCCAGCGGCTGCAGCCAGGACACCAGTTTGCGAAAGTGCTGCTCGGCCAGGATTTCCGTGGGCGCCATCAGCGCCACCTGCGCGCCGCCCGCAATGGCCTGCGCGGCCGCGATGGCGGCCACGACGGTCTTGCCGCTGCCCACGTCGCCCTGCAACAGACGGTGCATGGGATACGGCTTGGCAAGGTCCGCCGAGATCTCCTGCACGACACGCTGCTGCGCGCCGGTCAGCTTGAACGGCAGCGTTTCGTACAACCGGGCGACCAGGCCCCCTGCCCCGTTCTGCGCCGGCAGCGACTCGGCTTCCTTGATGCGGCGCGCCGCGCGGGCGGCGGCAAGCGACAGCTGCTGCGCCAGCAGTTCGTCGAACTTGATCCGCCGCCACGCCGGGTGCACGCGATCCAGCAAGGCCTGTTCGGATTCGCCCTGCGCAGGCGTGTGCAGCGCACGGATGGCGGGCTCGAAGGGCGGAAGGTCGTAGCGGGCGCGCGCCTCGTCCGGAAGGGTGTCGGACAGGTCCGCGGTATTGAGCGCCTGCGCGATGGCGCGCCGCAACGCCGGCTGCGGCAATCCTTCAGTGGTGGGGTAGACGGGCGTCAGGGCGGTCGGAAGGGGCGAATCGGCGTTGGTCAGCCGAGGATGCACCATCTCGCGTCCGAACAACCCGCCGCGCACTTCGCCACGGGCGCGCAGCCGCTTGCCAACCGTGACTTGTTTCTGTTGGCTGGGGTAGAAGTTCAGCCAGCGCAATTGCAGTTCGCCGCTGTCGTCCGCCAAGGTGGCGGTCAGCTGGCGCCGCGGCCGGTACAGGACCTCGGATTTGGTGATCTCGCCTTCAACCTGGCCGGCAAAGCCCGGGCGCAGCGAACTGATCGGGATGACGCGCGTTTCGTCTTCGTAGCGCAGCGGCAGGTGCAGCACGAAATCCTCGGGCAGCACCAAGCCCAGGTTACGAAGCTTGCGCTCCGTATCCGTCATCGCTTTGCCGGCGCCGTTCTTGTCGGCGCCGGTACGTTTGGAGGCCACGGCTGCGGCCGGCATGTAGGAACGAACCCCTGGTATGAAACGTCCGGGCGCGCCTTACAGGACCATGATCGCTTCGACTTCGAACTGGGCGCCCTTGGGCAGGCTGGCCACGCCGATCGTCGAACGCGCCGGGAACGGCTGCGGGATGATCTCGGCCATGATGGCGTTGGCCGCCGTGAACTTGCCCAGGTCGGTCAGGAACAGCGTGAGCTTGACCACGTTGTCCAGCGTGCCGCCTGCAGCCTTGATGACTTCCTGCATGTTGGCAAACGCCTGACGCACCTGCGCGTCGAAGTTTTCAGAGACCAGGTCGCCGGTGCCGGGCTCCAGGCCGATCTGGCCCGAGAGGTAGACAGTCTTGGTGCCGCTGACGGCAACCGCTTGCGAGTAAGGGCCAACGGCGGCAGGCGCGCTGTCGGTATGGATGATTTGCTTGCTCATGGGCGGAATCCTTCTGGTGACGGATAGAAGCTACAACTATCGAAGTTTAATCAGCAATAGACGTTTGCGAAAGTGGCGGATTGCCGTAAAGATGGCCTAGGTCTGATCCAGCGCACCCGGCGGATGACCGGCGCCGCCGATATCGCCCCGATGCGCGATCAGCAGATCGGCCAGCGCCTGCGCCGCCACCGACAGGCTGCGGCCCTTGCGGCGCACTAGATAAAGTGGCCGCGTCAACGCGCGGCCCGCCAGCGGCACGATACGCAGATCGTCGCTGCGGAAATGAAAAAGCGTCATGGCGGGCACCACCGATACGCCAAGTCCTGCGCGCACCAACCCCGTGACGGTGGCCAGGTGTTCGACCTCGAAAACCGGCAACGGCGCCTCGGCGCCCAACGCTTCGTCCAGATGTTTGCGCACACTGCTGCCGCGCGCAAGCTGGATGATGGGATGACGCAGCACGTCGCGCAGCCGTACGCGCGGCTGGCCAGCCAAGGGATGGTCTGCGCGGCACACCAGAAAATAGCGGTCCGCGTGCAGGAATTCGCTGTCCAGATCCGTCATGTCCGGCCGCCGCGAGGCCACGGCAAAATCGGCCACGCCGCTTTGCACCATGTCCAGGCACGGATCGAGCAAGGCGTCGCGCAGATCCAGCACGATGCCCGGGTGATCCAGCTGAAACCGCGCCAACAGATCGGGCAGCCAACCCGCCGCCAGCGAAGGCAGCGCGGCCAGCGTCACCCTGCCCCGGCGCCGGTCCGCCAGGTCGCGCAGGTCGCCCATTGCCAGGTCCATGTCCGCCAGCAGCCGGCGCGCGGTCGCATCCAGCACACGGCCTTCGGCAGTCAGCTCCACGTGCCGCGTGTTGCGGTCAAAGAGCCGCACGCCGGCGGCGTCTTCCAGCGACCGGATCAGCGCGCTGAACGCGGGCTGCGTCAGGTGGCAGCGCTGCGCGGCACGCGTGAAGTGCCGTTCATCGGCCAGGGCCACGAAGGCGCGCAATTGGCGGGACGATAGATTCATGGGTTTCTTGTATTAATCGATCCGATTTTTCTATTTTACGGATGATCGCGCCTTGCCTATAGTCGTCCCAACCCTGAACGCGCCTGGACTGCTCATGTCTCAAACTCCCTTGCTCATCGGCTGCGCCTCCGGATTTTCCGGCGACCGCAGCGATGGCGCCGCGGCCGTGGTCCGCACCCTGGCCGCCCAAGGCGGCGGCACGCTGATCTTCGAGACGCTGGCCGAACGCACGCTGGCGCTGGCGCAGCTGGCTCGCAACGACGACCCGAACCGCGGCTATGAACCGCTGCTGGACGAGCTGGTGGGGCCGATCCTGGCCGATTGCCTGCGCCACGGCATCAACATCGTCAGCAATTTCGGCGCGGCCAATCCGCCCGCCGCGGCGCGGCGCATCGCCGAACTGGCGCGCGAACAGGGCCTGCCCGTGCCGCGTATCGCGGTGGTGCACGGCGACGCGCTCAATGGCGCCGAACACCGCGACCTGCTGGCGCAGCGCCTGGGTGCCGCGCTGGGCGGCCTGGACATCGTCAGCGCCACCGCTTACCTGGGCGCCACCGAGATCGCCGAGGCGCTGGCCGCCGGCGCGCAGATCGTGGTGGCCGGCCGCGTGGCGGACCCTTCGCTGACGCTCGGCCCGGCGCTGGCGCATTTCGGCTGGGATCCGGCCGACTGGCCGCGGTTGGGCCGCGCCACCATGGCGGGCCACATGCTGGAATGCGGGCTTCAGGTCACCGGCGGCTACTTTTGCGTCCCGGGCCTGAAAGAGGTTCCCGACGTGCACGCGGCCGGTTTCCCGATCGCGGAGATCCAGGCCGACGGCGAGTTCGTGATCGGCAAGGCCGACGGCACGGGCGGCGCGGTCGATGCGCGCACGGTCAAGGAACAACTGCTTTATGAAGTGCACGATCCGGCGCGCTACCTGACGCCCGACGTGGTGGCTGACCTGAGCCAGGCGCACGTGGTCGAGCTGGGCGGCAATCGGGTCGCGGTTCATGGCATTACCGGCCACGCGCGGCCGGCGGAACTGAAGGTAAACGTCTGCTATCGCGGCGGCTGGCTGGCCGAAGCGGAAATCTCGTACGCAGGCGTGCAGGCCGAGGCGCGCGCCCGGTTGGCGGCCGACATCGTCCAGAAGCGCCTGGGCGCGGATTTCAAGCTGCGGGCGGATCTGATCGGCGCCATCAGTATCCTGGGCGACGACGCCGGCGAGATGCGCCGCGCGCTTGCCGATAGCCATTCCCGCGACGTGCGGCTGCGGCTGGCCACTGAAAACGCCGACCGCGCACAAGCCGAACGCGTGCTGCGCGAAGTGACCGCGCTTTATACCTGCGGACCGGCGGGCGGCGGCGGCGTGCGCACCGCCCTGCGCCCGCGCCTGAACATGATGTCCTGCACCATTCCCCGCGAGGCCGTAAAGAGCGGCTGGACCTTCCTGGAGGAGATCGCGCCATGAACCAGACTCTGCTCGCCGTGCCGCTGTACCGGCTGGCTCACAGCCGCTCCGGGGACAAGGGCGATATCTCGAACCTGAGCCTCATCGCCTGGGACCCCGAATGCTTTGACGTGCTGACCGCGCAAGTGACTGAATCGCGCGTGGCGCAATGGTTCGCCTACCGCCACCCGAAACGCGTGACGCGTTATGCGCTGCCGATGCTCAATGCCATGAACTTCGTGCTGGAGGGTGTGCTGGATGGCGGCGTCAACGACGCGCTGAACCTGGACACCCATGGCAAGAGCCTGTCTTTCAGATTGCTGGACATGACGGTGGAGGTCAGCCCCGAGCTGGCGAGCCGGCTGCCAGACATACCCGGCGACCGCCCCGCGGCCGCCTGATTTCAGTTCCGATAAAAAAACACCACAGGAGACATACATGCGCATCACTACCAAGGGCCGGCTGGCCCTGCTGCTGGCCGCCGCCCTGCCCTTTTCGGCCATGGCGCAATTTCCCGCCAAGCCCATCACTTTCATCGTGCCGTTCGCGGCCGGCAGCGCGACCGACCAGATCGGCCGGGCCATCGGCCAGGGCGTCACCGAGCAGACCGGACAGGCGGTCGTGATCGAGAACAAGCCCGGCGCCAGCGCCATGATCGGCGCGGCCGCCGGCGCCCGCGCAACGCCCGATGGCTATACCGTGCTCATCACCACCAACACCACGCACGCGGCCAACGAGCACCTGTACAAGTCGCTGACCTACGATCCCGTCAAGGATTTCGCGCCCCTCACACTGCTGGGCAAGGGTGGGCAGATCATGGTGGTCAACCCCAGTTCGTCCGCCAAGACGGTGGGCGACTTCCTGGCGCAGGCCAAGCAGTCGCCGGGCAAGCTGAGCTTTGGCAGCGGCAGCTCCAGCAGCCGCATCGCCGGCGAGCTGTTGCAGCAGATGGCCAATGTGCAACTGCTGCACGTGCCGTACAAGAGCAACCCGCTCGCGGTTACCGACCTGCTGGGCGGCCAGATCGACATGATGATCACCGACACGGCCACGGGTCTGCCGCAGGTCAAGTCCGGCAAGCTTCGTGCGCTGGGCGTCACGGGCAAGGCCCGCTCGCCGCTGGCGCCCGACGTGCCCACCATCGCGGAAGCCGGCGTGCCCGGCTACGAAATGGGCTACTGGTTTGCTGCCTACGCGCCGGCCGGCACGCCGCCCGACGTGGTCAAGCGCCTGAACGAACTGCTGGTCAATGCCACCAAGGCCAAGGCCGCCCAACAGTTCTACGCACAGACCGGCACGGACGCCGCCAGTTCGTCGCCCGAGGAACTGGCCACGTTCCAGCAAGCCGAGTCCAAGAAGTGGGGCGAGATCATCAAGAAGGCAGGCATTCAGCCCGAATGATTCACGCCAGGCGTGGCGTTGCCGCTTCACGCCAAAACAAACAACCCATCGCGATGTGCGATGGGTTGTTTGTTGAAGCCGCGAACGGAAGCGGTCTGGCTTATTTGTCCACGAAGGCGCGTTCGACGACATAGTCGCCCGGCTGGCCCACGCCCGGCGACACCGTGAAGCCGCGGCTGTCGAGCATGGCGCTGATGTCGGCCAGCATGTGCGGGCTGCCGCAGATCATGGCGCGATCGGTTTCGGGGTTGATCTGCGGAATGCCGATGTCGGCGCAGAGCTTGCCGTTTTCAAGCAGTTCGGTGATGCGGCCTTGATTGCGGAAAGGCTCGCGCGTGACGGTGGGGTAGTACACCAGCTTGTCGCGCACGATATCGCCGAAGAATTCGTTGTTCGGCAGTTCGTTCTCGATGTAGTCGGCGTAGGCCAGTTCGCTGACCCAGCGCACGCCGTGCACCAGAATGACCTTGTCGAAGCGTTCGTAGACGTCCGGGTCCTTGATGATGCTCATGAAGGGCGCCAGGCCGGTGCCGGTGCCGAACAGGAACAGATGCTTGCCGGGCTTGAGGTCGTCGACGACCAGCGTGCCGACGGGCTTGCGGCTGACGAGAATGGTGTCGCCCTCTTTCAGATGCTGCAGGCGCGAAGTGAGCGGGCCGTTCTGCACCTTGATGCTGAGGAATTCGAGGTTTTCTTCGTAGTTGGCGCTGGCGATGCTGTAGGCCCGCAGCAGCGGCTTGCCTTCGACTTCGAGGCCGATCATCACGAAGTGGCCATTGTGGAACCGCAAGGCCGCGTCACGCGTCGTGGTGAAGGAAAACAGGGTGTCGTTCCAGTGGTGCACGCTAAGTACGCGCTCTGTGTTGAAAGCAGCCATGTCGTATTCAGTAAGGGCGGACGGTGGTCGGACGGGGCCCGGCTGCGCCGCGAAGGTCATTCCGAGCCGCAAAAAAAGGCCGCGGTCGGCATTAGGGTTGTCCCTATTCTACAAGGTCTCGTTGATAACTGCTCTCATTATTCCGTAATACCCTTATTCCAAGTTGACGGGGATCAACGTCTTGCAGGGACGGCTTACGAGCAGTTGAACGGCGCAATGCTTCCTGTTATTGTCGCTCTCTCTTTTGATAATCATTTTCGTTAGCAGACTGCTTTGCGTGGCGGCGCCTTCCTGAGCGCAGCAGGCGCGCGGCAAAAAATTCGTTTCGGCCCTAGCTGGAGTTCCCCTCATGATCAATCGTCCCCAATTGAATTCGCTGCTGCGCGCGCTCGCGCTGGCTGGCGCCGCCGCCTTCACCGTGTCGGCCAACGCCGCCGAGGAAGTCAGCCTGTACACCACCCGGGAACCCAAGCTGATCCAGCCGCTGCTGGATGCCTTCACCAAGGAAAGCGACATCAAGGTGAACACCGTCTTCGTCAAGGACGGCCTGCTCGAGCGCGTGAAGGCCGAAGGCGCCAAGTCGCCCGCCGACGTGCTGATGACCGTGGACATCGGCAACCTGCTCGACCTGGTGGACGGCGGAGTGACGCAAGCCGTCAAGTCCGACACGCTCAATTCGGTCATTCCCGCCAACCTGCGCGGCGCCGATGGCAAATGGTATGCCCTGTCGTTGCGCGACCGCGTGTTGTACGTCGAAAAGGACCTGAAGCTCGAAGCGTTCCGCTACGAAGACCTGGCCGACCCCAAGTGGAAGGGCAAGGTCTGCATCCGCTCGGGCCAGCACCCCTACAACACCGCGCTGGTCGCCTCCATGATCGCGCATGACGGCGCCGAAGCCACCGAAAAGTGGCTGCGCGGCGTCAAGGCCAACCTGGCCCGCAAGGCCGCCGGCGGCGATCGCGACGTGGCGCGCGACATCCTGGGCGGCATTTGCGACATCGGCCTGGCCAACGCCTACTACGTGGGCCACATGAAGAACGCCGAGCCCGGCACCGACGCCCGCAAGTGGGGCGACGCCATCAAGGTCATCCGCCCGACGTTCGCCAACGCCAAGAGCGGCGGCACGCACGTGAACGTCAGCGGCGCGGCGGTCGCGGCGCACGCCCCCAACAAGGCCAACGCCGTCAAGCTGCTGGACTTCCTGGTGTCCGAACCCGCCCAGGCCATGTACGCCCAGGCCAATTACGAGTATCCCGTCCGCAAGGGCGTGAAGCTGGACCCGGTGATCGCAAGCTTCGGTGAACTGAAGGTCGATCCCCTGCCCCTGACCGAGATCGCCAAGCATCGCAAGCAAGCCAGCGAACTGGTGGACAAGGTCGGCTTCGATAACTGATAAGCTGCCGCACCGCGCTGCCGGCGTGCAGCGCGTGACCACGGCAACGACACGCGCGTGCCCCTGAACCGGGGCCGCGCGTAGGGCCTGTTCCCGCTTTTTGGGGGGAACAGGCCTTGCCTTTGATGCAACCGACTTTGAAGCATGTATACAGAATCCTTGCCCAGGCCGCTGCGGCTGCGCTGGTCTGAACGCGGAACCGGCTGGCTGGTTGGCGCCGGCCTGATCGCGTTGGCGGTGCTTGCGCCGGTCTTGACGCTGGGCTGGTGGGCGCTGGGCGGCAGCCTTGGGCACTGGCAGCACCTGGCCAGCTATGTGCTGCCGCAGGCGATGGCGAACACGGTGATGCTGCTGGCCGGCGTGGGTATCGTCGTGACGTTGCTGGGCACCGGGGCCGCCTGGCTGGTGACCGCCTACGAATTTCCGACGCGCCGGATGCTGACCTGGGCGCTGTTGCTGCCCCTGGCCGTGCCGACCTACATCATTGCGTTCGCCTACCTGGATCTGCTGCATCCCATCGGCCCCATCCAGTCGGCGATCCGCGCCCTGCTGGGCTACGACAGCCCGCGCGAGTTCCGACTGCCCGATTTGCGCTCCATCTACGGCGCCATCTTCGTGCTGGGCTTCGTGCTGTATCCCTACGTCTACCTGAGCACCCGCGTCATGTTCATGACGCAGGCGGCCGGCCTGCTTGAAGCGGCCCGGACGTTGGGCGCGGGCCGTGTGGCGGTGTTCTGCCGCGTCGCCCTGCCCCTTGCCCGTCCCGCGATCGTGGTGGGCGTGAGCCTGGCCCTGCTCGAAACGCTGAACGATATCGGGGCCTCCGAATTTCTCGGCGTGCAAACGCTGACCGTCTCCGTCTACACCACCTGGGTGACCCGTTCGGACCTGGCCGGCGCGGCGCAGATTGCGCTGACCATGCTGGCGATCGTCATCGGGCTGATCCTGCTGGAACGCCACGGCCGCAAGCGGCAGCGCTATGCCAACACGCAGCGCATGCGTCCGATGCAGCCGCGCCGGCTGCGGGGCGCCGCTGCCGCGGTGGCGGCCGTGCTGGGCTGGATTCCGGTGCTGGTGGGCTTCGCCGCGCCGGCGCTGTATCTGGTCGTGGAAACCTACAAGCGCCTGCATCTGGTGGGCGGCGTATCGGACCAGTTGATCGGCGGCCTGACCAACACCCTCATCGTCGCGTCCAGCGCCACGGTCGTCACCCTGCTGTGCGGCCTGATCGTTGCGTGGGCGGGCCGCAGCCTTCGCGAAAGCGCCGGGTTCAACCCGGGCCGCGCGTGCGCCCGCGTCGCCAGCCTGGGCTACGCGGTGCCCGGCACCGTGCTGGCCATTGGTCTTCTCACCCCGTTCGTGTGGATCGACACCGCCGTCGCGCGCGTCTTCGGCGGCACGGGCCTGTTGCTGATGGGCTCGATGGGCGCGCTGGTCTGCGCCTACGCCATCCGCTTCCTGGCGATTTCGACCGGGGCGGTGGAAGCCGGGCTGGCGCGCATCCCGCCGTCGCTCGAGCAGGCCTCGCGCCTGCTGGGCGAAACGTCGGCCGGCACCCTGCGCCGCGTCCATTTGCCCCTGCTGCGTCCGGCGCTGGCGGCCAGCGCGCTGCTGGTGTTCGTGGACGCCATGAAGGAACTGCCCGCCACCCTGCTGCTGCGCCCCATGAATTTCGACACCCTTGCCACGTGGCTGTACGCGGAAGCCGCGCGCGGCACGTACGAAGAAGGCGCCGTGGCCGCGCTGGCCATTGTCCTGGCTGGCCTGCTGCCGGTCATCCTGCTGGCGCGCACCAATCTGAAAATGGGACATTGACATCGTGCCCGATCTGTTAGAAATCGACCATATCTCCCTCGCCTACGAGACGCCCGCGGGCGTCAAGCCGATCGTGCAGGACTTGTCGCTGGGCCTGCCCGCCGGCCACATCGGCTGCCTGCTGGGCGAATCCGGCTGCGGCAAGACCACCGTGCTGCGCGCCATTGCCGGCTTCGAGCCGGTGCGAGCCGGCCGCATCCTGCTGGACGGCACGGTCATCTCATCGCCCACCGAACAGGTTGCGCCCGAACTGCGCCGCGTGGGCATGATGTTCCAGGACTACGCGCTATTTCCCCACCTGACCGTCGGCCTGAATGTGGCGTTCGGACTGCGCAAGCTGTCGCGGCAGGATCGCGCCCGCCGCGTCGAGGAAATGCTGGAACTCGTCGGCCTGGCGCATGCCGCCAGCAGCTATCCCCACGAGATCTCCGGCGGCCAGCAGCAACGCGTGGCATTGGCGCGCGCGCTGGCGCCGTCGCCCGACCTGCTGCTGCTGGACGAACCGTTTTCGAACCTGGACGTGGACACGCGCGAGCGTCTGGCCTTCGAGGTGCGCGAGATCCTGAAGACCACGGGCCACACCGCGATCCTGGTCACGCACAACCAGGCCGAAGCCTTCGCGATCGCCGACCGCATCGGGGTGATGGCGAAGGGCCGTATCGCGCAGTGGGACACGCCCTACAACCTGCACCATCACCCGGCCGACGCCTTCGTGCGCGACTTCATCCGCCGCGAGGCGCTTGAAGAGCAGCGCGAACAGGCGCTGGCGCGCGGCCGCTAGCCGCGGTCCCGGCGCCCCCGGCGCCAGCCGTGCCGGGACCGCGCCTGGCGGATCAGTCCGCCGACAGCTTCACCTTCTGCGACAAGGCCTTGAAGGCCACATGCTGGCTTTGCGTCAGACGCTCGACTTCCTGCGGGGTCGAGCCATAGGGCATGAAGCCGGCCTTCTCAAGCTTGTCCTTGACGTCCGGCATGGCGAGCGCCGCCTGGAAGGCTTCGCTCAACGCGCGCGTCACCTCGGGCGACATGCCGGCCGGCCCATACACCGCAAACCACGGATCCACCACCGCCCCTGAATAGCCCAGTTCGGCCAGCGTCGGCACGTTTGGCAATGCCGGCGCACGCTTGCTGCCCGTCACCGCCAGGGCGCGGATCTTGCCCGCATTGATGTGCGGCAGCGATGCGGGCAGGTTGTCGAACATCACCGGCAGGTGCCCGCCCAGCAGATCGTTCAAGGCCTGGGCGCTGCCCTTGTACGGCACGTGCTGCATGCCAGCCCCGGTCACCTGGTCGAACATCACCCCCGCAAGGTGCATGGACGTGCCCGTGCCGGGCGTGCCGTACGACGTGTTGGGATTTGCCTTGGCGTAGGCCACCAGATCCTTGACGCTGTCCACTTTTACGGACGGCCCCACCTCCAGCACCACGGACGAGGCGCCCAGCATGCTGATTCCCGTGAAATCCTTGGTCGGATCGAACGGCATCTTCGGGTACACGAAGGGATTGAGCGCATTCGTCGAGATCGCGCCAAAGCCGATGACGTAGCCGTCCGGCGCCGCCTTGGCCACGGCATCCATCCCGATGTTGCCGCCCGCCCCGGGACGGTTCTCGACGATGACAGGCTGCCCGAGTTTCTCGGCCACCTTCTGTCCCGCCGTGCGCGCGACCAGATCGGTGGTCCCGCCGGCGGTATACGGCACGATGAAGGTGATGGGCTTGGCCGGATAGCCGGCGGCGTGCGCCGGCATGGCGCATTGGATCAACGCCAGCGCGGCCAATCCGCGCAGCGCATGATGGGTATTGCAACGCATGATGTCTCCCTCCCGTTTGTTGTTGATGCACGGGTAGCGCATCTTATCGCCGGACGGCGCCGCCGCCCAGCGGCGACGCCCGCGCTTGTTCCGCCAAGTATCAATTCATGTTCCGCCACGGGCGTTTATTGCCTGGCCGCCCGCTCCTATAGTTCGTCTCACTGTCTGAGCGCGCAGGCATCGCAAAAGCCAAACCGGAGTATTGAAATGTCGAACAAGACTGTAGTGATCACGGGCGCGTCCAGCGGAATCGGATTTGCCCTCGCGCAGGCATACCTGCGCCGCGGCGACAACGTGGTGGGCAACGCCCGCAGCCAGCAGGGATTGGATGCGGCTGCCGAGCGCCTGGCGCACGAAGGACTGGGCCTGCCCGACCGCTTCCTGGCTGTCGCCGGCGACATCGCCCTTGCCAGCACCGCCCGCGCCATCGTGCGCCAGGCCACCGAGCGGTTCGGCCGCATCGACGTGCTGGTCAACAACGCCGGGATCTTCATTCCCAAGCCGCTGGGCGAGTACACCGACGATGACCTGGACCGCATCATCGACACCAACCTGAAGGGCTTCTTTCACATCACCCAGCAGGCGGCGGCGCATATGTCCGAAAACCGCGAGGGTCACATCGTCAACATCACGGCCAGCATCGCCATGCAGCCCAGCAGCCGGGTCCCCGCGCTGCTGCCCGTGCTGATCAAGGGCGGCCTGAATCACGCCACACGGGCCTTGGCGATCGAATTGTCGGACAGGAACATCCGCGTCAACGCGGTGGCGCCCGGCATCATCGAGACGCCGATGCACGATCCGGCCACGTTCGGCTTCCTGAATTCGTTGCAGCCGGCCGGCCGCATGGGCAAGGTGGAGGACATTGTCGGGGCGGTGACCTACCTGACCGATTCGGCCTACACCACCGGCGCGATCCTTCCGGTCGATGGCGGCGCCGCCGCCGGCCACTGGTAGCAAACCCCAGCGGACACCCGCCGCGCGGCGGGTGTCCCAATGCCAAGAGAGCACCATGACCATTGAAGCCAGACTGGCTGACCTAGGCCTGACCCTTCCGCCCGCCCCCCAGCCACTGGGCCAATACACCGCCGTCAGCCAGGCGGGCGACCTGCTGTTCATCTCGGGCCAATTGCCGCTGCGCGACGGGCGCGTGGTGTGGCAGGGCCGGGTGGGCGCGGAGCTTACTGTCGATCAGGGCCGGCAGGCCGCCGAACTTGCCGCGCTGAACGTGCTGGCGCAGATTCGCCAGCACACCGGCAGCTTCGACCGGCTGGACCACCTTGTCCGTGTCGAAGGCTATGTGGCCAGCGCGCCGGGCTTTCTGGATCAGCCCACCGTGCTGGATGGCGCATCCGGCCTGTTCGCGCGAGTGCTCGGCGATAAGGCCGGCCTCGCGCGCACCGCCAATTCGGTTGCGCAGCAGCCGGGCAACGCGGCAGTGATCCTGGTGGTGATCGCCCAGTTGAAAGGCCGCTGACCTCGCTCAGTCCGCCAGCTTGTCGACCAGAAAATCGACAAACGCCCGGACCCGGCGCGATACGTGCCGGGCATGCGGGTACAGCAACACGAACGGCCGGGTGCTGCCGCCATGTTGCTGCAGCACTTCGGTCAGCCTGCCCTTGCGCAGGTCATCCTCGACCACGAAGCGATACGTCTGGAATAGCCCGGCGCCCGCCCGGGCCAATGTCACGCCGCCCAGCACATCCTCGCCCGTGCCATAGGCGCCGTCGGTCACGATGTCGACCGCTTCGCCGTCCACCTGAAACGTCCACGGAATGCGGCGGCCACTGCTGGGCCGGTCGAACTGGATGCAATCGTGCGCGGTCAGATCCTCCAGCGCTTGCGGCGTGCCGCGCCGGCGCAGGTACTCGGGCGCGCCGACCACCACCAGCTCCGCATCCTCCAGCTTGCGCGCGATCAGCGCCGAGTCGTCGGGCGCGCGCCCGCGCACCGACAGGTCATAGCCGTCATCGGCAAAATCGACATTGCGGTTGCTGATGTGGACGTGCACGTCCACGTTGGGATACTTGTCGCGAAACGCGGGCAGCAGCGGCAGGACGCGGTAATGCGCATAGGGCGTGGGCAAGCTGATGCGAAGGCGCCCCGCCGCGCCCTGCCCGCCCACCTGGCGTTCGGCGTTGACC
The DNA here is from genome assembly GCF_001428165.1 of Achromobacter sp. Root170. Lineage (NCBI taxonomy): Bacteria > Pseudomonadati > Pseudomonadota > Betaproteobacteria > Burkholderiales > Alcaligenaceae > Achromobacter > Achromobacter sp. Root170. The sequence goes on along the minus strand of NZ_LMHN01000001.1, from coordinate 903,342 downwards.
AGTTGCGCAATGGCCGGGCGCACCTGCTCGAAGTAGGCGCGTCCTTCATCGCTCAGGCGGATATGCCGGGTGCTGCGCACGAACAGCCGGATGCCCAGCCGCGCCTCCAGCCGCGAGACGCTGCGGCTGACGGCCGCCGGCGTCACACCCGCGGCGTTGGCGGCCGCGGTAAAACTGCTGAGTTCCGCCGCCAGGCAGAACATCTCGATGCTGCCCAGCTGCAGGTCGTCAAAGTGGCGCGTCATTCGGGCTCCTGCCGTGACATCCGGCCGGGGAAACCATAGTGCCGCCCTTGCCGGTCAGCGCCCCAACACATCGATGATGCGCTGGGCGATGTAATGGCCGTGAGTTTCCAGCGCGAAGTGGCCGGTGTCCAGCAGTTCAACCACGGCATCCGGATTGTCGCGACGATAGGCCTCGGCGCCCGGCGGAATGAAGAACGGATCGTTGCGCCCCCAGATTGCCAGCGTCGGCACCCGGGCCTGACGGAAGAACGCCTGGAACGCGGGGTATTGCGTCAGGTTGTTCGCATAGTCCAGAAACAGGTCGAGCTGGATTTCCTTGTTGCCCGGCCGTTCAAGCAGGGCCGCGTCCAGCGTATAGCCTTCGGGCGCGACGCTGTCCGGATCCGCCACGCCGTGCACGTACTGCCACTTGGTGCCTTCGAAGTTCAGGATGGCGTCGTGAATGGTCTGGCGGTTGGCGGGCGACGGGTCGTTCCAGTAGGCGCGGATGGGCGCCCACGCGTCGCCCAGGCCGTCGAGATACGCGTTCCCGTTCTGCGACACGAGGCCGGTCACGCGCTCGGGGTGCGCCACCGCAAGCCGCAAGCCGGTCGGCGCGCCGTAGTCGAAGAAATACATCGCGTAGCGGGTCAGCCCCAGTTCGTCCACGAACGCTTCCAGCGACTTGGCCAGGTTGTCGAAGGTGTAGCGGTAGCCGCGCTCGGCCGGGACTTCGGTGAAGCCAAAGCCGGGCAGATCGGGCGCGATGACGCGAAAGTGCGCGGCCAGTTGCGGGATGACATTGCGGAACTGATGCGACGACGTGGGAAAGCCATGCAGCAGCAGGAGCACGGGCGCTTGCGGGTCGCCGGCTTCGCGATAGAAAAAGCGCAGGCCGTCGGCTTGCGCATGGCGGTAATGGACAGTGTGGTCGGACTGGGCGTTCATGAGCATCTCCGGTATTCGGGCAAAGAATGACGATGGGGGGTTTCGAAGCTTCACGGCACAGTCTACGCATTTCGCGTAACCTGTCAACATCAGTTTTACTAGTTACCCGCTCTTGATTTGGCGCGGTCATGAAAAAGCCCGGCATGAGCCGGGCTGGAAACCATCGATCATTGTCATTTCGCCTTGGCGCTGGCGTCCGCCGCCTCGCGCTGCCGGAATGCCGCCACCTTGTGGCGGTTGCCGCACAACGCCATGCTGCACCAGCGCCGTTTGTGCGAGCGCGTACGGTCGTAGAACCAGAGCGAGCACGCATCGCTTTCGCATTTGCGTACCAGGCCGAAGTCGCCATGCGCCAGCAGATCGGCGGCCGCCTCTGCCACCGGCAGCAGCCATTGCGCCGCCGTCTGCGAGGGATAGCGGCGCGACACCACCAGGCTGCCATCGTCTGCCGGCGCAAGCTCGAGGTGACTGCCGCCCGCCGCCAGTGCGCGATTCAGCGCGGAAAGCGCCAGCCGTGCGTGCGCCTTGCGCTGGGCGACCAGCTCTCGGACGGTTTCGCGCAGGCCGCGCGCGCTTTCCAGCAAACCGGACGGCGCGGCGCCCTGCGCGGCGGCGACACCCGCTAGCGACAGCCAGCCCGCCACGTCCGCATCCGACTGCCATCGGTCGACGGGGCCGGCGCTGCTCTGCTCGACGGTGTTGATCATGTCCAGGGCGACGTGGTCGCCCAGTTGTCGGAATTCGGGTGCGTGGCTGGTGTTCATGGTGATCTCCGGCGACAGTGTAACCTTCAAAATTAAATAATAAAAGTTACACGATCACGGACGGCATTGCGCCGCCCTTCACGCATTGTCATCCCGCCCCGCTCAGTTGCGCGGTTCCGGCAGCGGAATGTATTCGGTCTCGTCGCCGGGCACGATCTGATCGAAGCGCGTGCGTTGCCAATCCTGCTTGGCCTGTTCGATCCGATCCTTGCTGCTGGACACGAAGTTCCACCACACGAAGCGCGGACCGTCGAGCGGTTCGCCGCCCAGCAGCGCGAAGCGCGCGGCGGTCTTGGCGCGGATCTGCACCGGCTTGCCCGGGGCAAACACCACCAGGCGACCGCTCTCGTATTCCTGGCCGTCGATTTCCACCGTGCCACTGGCCAGATAGGCCGCGCGTTCTTCGTGCTCGGCCGGCAGCACCGTCGTGGCGCCCGGTTGCAGTTGCAGGTCGCCGTAGAAAAGCGGCGACAGCGTCTTGACCGACGAGGTCTTGCCGAACATCGAACCGGCGACGACCTGGGCGCGCACGCCCTCGCCTTCGACCACCGGCTGCGCATCCAGGCCGTAATGCACGAAACCCGGATCGGTTTCTTCGTGCGCCTTGGGCAGGCCAACCCAGATCTGCAGACCCGAAAGCCGCTGCGGCGCGAGGCGGCTTTCCGGCGAGGAGCGTTCGGAGTGCACGATTCCCCGGCCGGCGGTCATCCAGTTCACTTCACCGGGCAGGATGGTTTGCGTGTTGCCTGCCCCGTCGCGGTGGACCATGGAGCCTTCGTACAGGTAGGTGACGGTGGACAGCCCGATATGCGGATGCGGCCGCACGTCGATGCCGGTGCCGATGTCGAAGTCCGCCGGACCCATCTGGTCCAGGAAGACGAACGGACCGACGCTGCGGCGCTGCATGGAAGGGATGGCGCGGCGGACGGAGAATCCGCCCAGGTCGCTGGTGCGCGGCACCACGACGGTTTCGATCTGGCTTTCGCCGGCTTGGGACAGGGTCGACATGGTGCAATGCTCCGCAATGGATTGGCCTGGGGCCATCTTAATGGCCTCGGTGCAGGTAATGGGGGGTAATTGGGTGAGCCGGGCGGATTCCAGGATCCGCCCGGCGGTTGGCGTCAGGCCAGGTCGAACACCAGCACTTCAGCGTCCTTGCCGCCCGACAGCTCGACGCTGCCGGCGTCGGTGATCGCCACGGCGTCACCGGCATTGAGCGCGGCGCCGTTGACGGTCACGCTGCCGCGGGCCACATGGACCCAGGCGCGGCGGCCGGCGGCCAGCGGCAGCGAGGCCGACTCGTCGCCATCGAACAGACCGGCGTACAGACGCGCGTCCTGATGGATCTTCATCGATCCGTCGATGCCGTCGCCCGACACCAGGGCTTGCAGACGGCCACGCTTTTGCGCATCGCTGAAGGCGCGCTCTTCGTATTCCGGCGCAATGCCAGTCACGTTCGGCTCGATCCAGATCTGCAGCATGTGCGTTTCGGCATCGGGGCGGGGGTTGAACTCCGAGTGCATCACGCCGCGGCCGGCGCTCATGCGCTGGACGTTGCCGGGCTGGATTTCCGAGCCGCTGCCCATGCTGTCCTTGTGAGCGATCGCGCCATCCAGGACATACGTGATGATCTCCATGTCCCGGTGACCGTGCGTGCCGAAGCCGCGGCCCGCGGCGATGCGGTCGTCGTTGATGACGCGCAGCGCGCCAAAGCCCATGTGAGCCGGATCGTAGTAGTTGGCAAACGAGAAGGTATGGAACGAATCGAGCCATCCGTGGTTGGCGTGACCCCGTTCAGCAGCGCGGCGGATCGTAAGCATGGTGAACTCCTGTTTCAATAATATGAATGGTTAGGGCTGCGTCTTGGCTGGGCTTTCCGCCTTGCCGTTTGTCTGCAACCCCGGCATGAGTGATATTCTGCGCGCCCTGACCGCCGGTTTTGGCGCTATATTTTGATGACTTCATTCAAATTTTTTGAATCCCCACTTTTGGCGCCCTTCCATGCAGCCCATCACGCCCGAACTCCTCGTCCTCGTCGACGCCATCGCGCGCCACGGCAGCTTCGCCAAGGCGGCGCGCGAACTGGGTAAGGTGCCCTCCGCCGTCACGTATTCCATCCGCAAGCTCGAAGACGGCCTGGACGTGCTGCTGTTTGACCGCTCGGGGCATCGGGCGCTCTTGACGCCAGCGGGCGAGGCGCTGCTCAAGGACGGCCGGCATCTGCTGCAGTCGCTGGACGAACTGGCCAGCCGGGTCAAGCGCATCGCAACGGGGTGGGAGGTGCAGCTGCGCATTGCGGTCAGCGCGGTGCTGCCGTGGCGGCCCATCTATGACCTGATCGATGAGTTCCATGCGGTGGGCAGCGCCACGACGCTCCGTTTCTCCACCGAAGTCCTGAGCGGCAATTGGGATGCGCTGACCTCGGGGCGCGCGGACCTGGTGATCGGTGCGGGCGCGGCGGGCGAGCCGACGGGTCCCTATCGCTCGCAGGCGATCGGCGTGATGCAATTCGGATTCTGCGTGGCGGCGAACCATCCGCTGGCCGCCCTGCCCCAGCCGCTTAGCCGCGCCGACATCACGCGCTACTGCGCGGTCGTTATTGCCGACACGTCACGCAACCTGCCCGTGCAGTCGCGCGGCATTCTGTCGGATCAGCCGACGCTGGTGATGCCGTCGATGCAGGCCAAGATCGAGGCGCAGGTGCGCGGCCTGGGCTGCGGCTATCTGCCGCTGACGCTGGCCGCGCCCTACCTGGCGCAGGGTCTGCTGGTGGTGTGTGAGACGGATGAGGGCATGTCCCTGACGGAACACGTTGCCTACGCCTGGCGGGCGGAGCCGCCGGGCGAGGCCATGAAGTGGTGGCTGCAGAAGCTGAAGTCCCCGCGCCTTTGCGAGAGCCTGCTCGGGCTATAGACCGGTCCACCGGACCGGCCCATCGCACGGCTATTCGTCTTCGATCCCCAGCTCGCGCAGCTTGCGCGTGATGGTGTTGCGGCCGATCCCCAGACGGGAGGCGGCTTCCACCCGGCGCCCGCGGCTGGCGTCCAGCGCGCTTTGCAAGAGGATCTTCTCAAACTGGCGGGTCAGCGTCGCCATGACGGCCGGTTCGCCGCGCTCCAGCCGGTACTGCGCGTCGCGCAGCAGCGAATCCTGCCAATTGCGCGGCGCGGCGTCGCCTGCGGCTTGCTCGGCGTACGCGCCGGCTTGCACCACGGTGCCCACTCCCGCGGCGGGCGGGGCGGCCCGCAAGGGCGCCGCGCCTGGCTGCGGCTGGTGTTCCATGGCCCGGATCTCGGGCGGCAGGTCCACGCGGTCCACCGTCTGGCCCGGCGCCATCACGGTCAGCCAATGGCAGAAGTTTTCAAGCTGGCGCACGTTGCCGGGAAAGTCGAACTTGGTCAGCACGGCCAGCGCCTCGGGCGTCAACCGCTTGACGGGCACGCCCAGCGTGCGCGCGCTGGCGGTCAGGAAGTGCTGGGCCAGCGCGGGAATGTCCTCGACGCGCTCTCGCAGCGGCGGCAGCCGCAGCCGGATCACGTTCAAGCGGTGAAACAGGTCTTCGCGAAACAACCCCTGCTCGACCCGCTGCTCCAGCGGCTGGTGCGTGGCGGCCACGATGCGCACGTCCACGCGCACGGGTTGCGCACCGCCGACGCGGTAGAAGCTGCCCTCGGCCAGCACACGGAGCAGGCGCGTCTGCAGTTCGATCGGCATGTCGCCGATTTCGTCCAGGAACAAGGTGCCGCCGTGCGCCTCTTCGAAGCGGCCGCGGCGCAGATTGTTGGCGCCGGTGAAGGCGCCGCGCTCGTGGCCGAAGAGTTCGGCTTCCAGCAGATCGCGCGGGATGGCCGCGGCGTTCAGCGCCACGAACGGTCCGCTGGCACGCACGCCGTGGCCGTGCAGCGCGCGGGCCACCAGCTCTTTGCCGGTGCCGGATTCGCCGGTGATCAGGACGGTGACCTTGGATTGGGCCAGCCGGCCGATCGCGCGAAAGACTTCCTGCATGGCGGTGGACGACGATTGCGTCATCATCCAGCGCTCGTTGTTCTGGGACGCCTCGCCCTGCCCCTCCGGACTTTCGGGCTGCGCCGATTCCTGCATGGCGCGCTGGATCAGCGCGACCGCCTCGTTCACGTCGAACGGCTTGGCCAGGTAATCGAACGCGCCGCCCTGGAACGCGGACACGGTGCTGTCCAGGTCGGCGAACGCCGTCATCACGATGACCGGCAGGCCGGGATGCCGCTCTTTCAGTTGGCGCAACAGCTCCAGGCCGTTGCCGCCGGGCATGCGGATGTCTGACACCAGCGCCACGGGCGTTTCACGCGAAAGCGCCTCCAGCACGTCGGCCGATTGGGAAAAACTGCGGGTGGGGACGCCAGCGCGGGCCAGGGCCTTTTCGAGGACCCAGCGGATGGCCTGGTCGTCGTCGACGATCCATACGGGTTTCATCAGTTTGCGGGCTCCATCGGGAGGACCAGGCGAAACTCGGTGCGCCCCGGTCGGGATTCAAATTCGATGATGCCGCCGTGCTGTTGCACGAAGTCCTGCGCCAGGCTCAGGCCCAGGCCGGTGCCGCCCGCCCTGGCCGTGACCAGCGGGTGGAAGATGCGGTCGCGGATGTGTTCCGGCACGCCAGGACCGTTGTCGATGATGGACAGCACCAGCGCCAGGCGGTGCTGACGGTGCGCCAGCATGACCTGCCGCGCGACACGCGTGCGCAGCGTCACCACGCCGGGTTCGGTCTGCGGACCTTGCGGACGCGCCACCAGCTCCTGCGCGGCATTGCGCGCAACGTTGAGCACGGCCTGCATCAGGCGGGCGGCGTCGCCCTTCAGGTCCGGCACCGAGGCGTCGTAGTCGCGCTGGATCGTGACGTCGTTGCGGAACTCGGCCTGGATCAGCGCGCAGACGCGCTCGCAGATTTCATGGATGTTCACCGGCCGCGCATTGAGCGGCACACGTTGCGGACCGCTCAGGCGGTCCACCAGCGCCTGCAGGCGGTCGGCTTCCGAAATGATGACCTGGGTGTACTCGGCCAGGGCCGCGCTGGGCAGCTCGGCCTCCAGCAACTGTGCGGCGCCGCGCAGTCCGCCCAGGGGATTCTTGACTTCATGCGCCAGATTGCGCAGCAGTTCGCGGTGGGCTTCGATCTCGTCCACCAGCCGGTGGTTGCGGTCGGCCAGCACGCGTTGCTCGATTTCGCGCGTTTCGATCAGTACCGGCCAGCGCTGGCCGGTCAGTCCCACGGTGGTCACCGAGACTTCCACGGATTCGGTGGCGCGGCGCAACGAGGCCAGTTGCCTCACGTCGGCGTACCTGCCGCCCGCGGCGCGGTCGATCGATGACTGGATATTCTCAGGGTTGTCGTACAGGGTGGCGGCTGAGTGCCCGCCTAGTTGCTTGCGCGAACGGCCGAAAAGGTCCTCGGCGGCTGCGTTGGCGTATTCGATGTGGCCGCGCTCGTTGACCAGGAAAACTGACGTGGCTAGCAGATCGAGAGCTTCAACATTCATTTTCAACGTACCCGAATGGACAGGGGAAAGCGGAACGCGTCCGCGACGGGCGAGCCGGCCCGACGCCCTGCCCGCCGGCGCGGCGCCGGGCGGGCAATTCATCGGGCGGCTACCTGGTGGTGCGCGTGGTGTGGGCCCTGGTTTCTGCCTACATCATCGCGCTCCCCCCAGCCACGGCCTCAAGACATCAGAGGCTGTAGTACATGTCGAATTCGACCGGGTGCGTCGTCATGCGCAGACGCGTCACATCGGCCATCTTCAGGTCGATGTAGGCGTTGAGCATGTCGTTGCTGAACACGCCGCCACGGGTCAGGAACTCGCGATCCTTGTCCAGGGCTTCCAGCGCTTCTTCCAGCGAGGCGCAGACGGTCGGGATCTTCGCGTCTTCTTCCGGCGGCAGGTCGTACAGGTTCTTGTCGGCCGGATCGCCCGGGTGGATCTTGTTCTGGACGCCGTCCAGGCCGGCCATCATCAGGGCCGAGAAAGCCAGGTACGGGTTGGCCAGGGGATCCGGGAAGCGCGTTTCGATGCGGCGGCCCTTCGGGTTGCCAACGTACGGAATGCGGATCGACGCCGAGCGGTTGCGGGCCGAGTAGGCCAGCTTCACGGGAGCTTCGAAGTGCGGGACCAGACGCTTGTACGAGTTCGTGCCGGGGTTGGTGATGGCGTTCAGGGCACGCGCGTGCTTGATGATGCCGCCGATGTAGTACAGGGCGAATTCAGACAGGCCGGCGTAGCCGTTGCCCGCGAACAGGTTCTGGCCGTCCTTCCAGATGGACTGGTGGACGTGCATGCCGGAGCCGTTGTCGCCAACGATGGGCTTGGGCATGAACGTGGCGGTCTTGCCGTAGGCGTGGGCCACGTTGTGCACGATGTACTTGACGATCTGCGTCCAATCGGCGCGCTGGACCAGCGTGCTGAACTTGGTGCCGATTTCGAGCTGGCCGGGGGCCGCCACTTCGTGGTGGTGCACTTCGACCGGCACGCCCATCTGTTCCATCAGCAGGCACATTTCCGAACGCATGTCCTGGAACGAATCGACCGGCGGAACGGGGAAGTAGCCGCCCTTCACGCCCGGACGGTGGCCGGTGTTGCCGCCTTCGAATTCCAGGCCCGTGGACCACGGCGCTTCTTCGGACTTGATCTTGACGAACGTGCCCGACATGTCGGTGTTCCAGGTCACGCCGTCGAACACGAAGAATTCGGGTTCCGGACCGAAGTAGGCGGTGTCGCCCAGGCCGGAGGACTTCAGGTAGGCTTCGGCGCGCTTGGCCAGCGAACGCGGGTCACGGTCATAGCCCTTCAGGTCCGACGGTTCGACCACGTCGCACGATAGGATCAGGGTCGGCTCTTCGCGGAACGGATCCAGGTTGGCGGTGGAGCAGTCGGGGATGAGGAGCATGTCGGAGGCTTCGATGCCCTTCCAGCCCGGAATCGACGAACCGTCGAAAGCCTGCCCGCTTTCCAGCTTGTCTTCATCGATAGCAGTGGTGGGCACGGAAACGTGGTGCTCACGGCCAACCGTATCGGTAAAGCGGAAATCCACGAATTTCACTTCGTTATCGGCGATCTGTTTCAGGACGTCTTTCGGGCTTGCCATGTCATCTCCATTAGATAAAAGGGTCGAGGGCTTTGCCCGTCGACTGGCATAAAAGAGGGAAGCAATAAGCGTGCCAGGTTTAACCCCGGTATTCCCGGGGGGAGGCAGGTCGGTCTTGGGGAAATGTAGCACCACTATGGTGCAAAAGGTGGGGCACGATCGCCCCATCTTGGTGCTTGCACCTTACAGGAACATTTCCTGAAGGTCATTGAGGAAGCGCCAGCCCAGCGGGGTTGCCCGCAGGCGGGTGGGATCGGCGTCCAGCAAGCCCCGTTTCGAGGCTGCCTCCAATTGGTGCGCAATGACGGCCAGCGACAAACCGGTGCGCTCGTTGAACGCCGTCGCCGCCACGCCGTCTTTCAGGCGTAAGGCATTCAGCATGAACTCGAACGGCAGCTCGTCCGGACCCACGTGGCGGGTTTCGGCCAGGTGACTGCCATCCCGGGCCATCGCGGCCTGCATCCAGGAATCGGGGTTTTTCAGTCGCGCCTCGCGCACGATGCGGTCATGGAACGACAGCTTGCCGTGCGCGCCCGGCCCGATGCCCAGGTAGTCGCCGAATTCCCAGTAATTCATGTTGTGGCGGCTCCGCGCGCCGGGCTTGGCGTAGGCCGAGACCTCGTAGCGCGCCAGCCCCGCCGCGGCCAGTTCGGCCTCCACCGCGTCCTGCATGGCGGCGCTGGTGTCATCGTCGGGCAGGTTCTCGGGCGGAAACTTCGCGAAGACCGTGTTCGGTTCCATCGTCAGGTGGTACAGCGACAGATGCTCGGTGCCGAACGATATGGCCTCGCGCAGATCGGCCGTACAGGCCTCAAGCGTCTGGCCGGGCAAGGCAAACATCACGTCCAGATTGACGCGGGGCGCCGCCCGCTGCGCCATGTCGATCGCCGCGCGGGCCTGCGCGGCATCGTGGATGCGGCCCAGCTTTTTCAACTGGGCGTCGTCAAAGCTCTGAATGCCCAACGAAAAGCGCGTGACCCCGCTGGCCGCGTAATCCCGGAACCGGCCGGCCTCGGCCGTGCCCGGATTGGCCTCCATCGTGATCTCGGCGTCGGGCCACAGGTTCAGGTACGCCCGCAACATCGCCAGCAGTTCGTCCAGGCCGGCGGCCGACAGCAGGCTGGGCGTGCCGCCGCCGATGAAGACGGAAATCACCTGCCGGCCCCAGATGGACGGCAGCGACTGTTCCAGGTCGCTGCGCAGCGCGTCCAGATAGGCGCGCTCGGGAATTTCACCTGGCGCGGCATGCGAGTTGAAATCGCAGTAAGGGCATTTGCGCACGCACCAGGGCACGTGGACGTAGACGGACAACGGCGGCAGGCTGGTCAGCGTGGCGCCAGCAGGCACGACGAGGCGCGACTTAGGCGCGCCCATGTCGTTGCGGATGGGAATGGTGATGGACATGCGGAAAATTCCTGGCGCCTTGCCGGCGCCGTGTTCAAGCGTTGCCCAGCTTGCTGAGCAGCTCGCGCAGCGCCCGGGCGCGGTGGCTGACCCGGTTCTTTTCGTCGGGATCCAGCGACGCGGCGGTCAGCGCCATGTCGGGCAGGTAGAAGTGCGGATCGTAGCCGAAACCGTTGGCGCCTTCGGGCACATCGATGATCTCGCCATGCCACAGGCCCTCGCCGATGAGCGGGCGGGGATCGTTCTCGGAACGCACCAGCGCCAGGACCGCCACGTACCAGGCGCTGCGGTCCTCGACCGACGCCAGGTTGCGCACCAGCAACGCATTGTTGGCCGCATCGGACTTTTCGCCGCCGTGCATCTTGGCATAGCGGGCCGAATAGACACCGGGTGCGCCATCCAGCGAGGCGACGCACAGGCCCGAGTCGTCCGCCAGCGCGGGCAGCCCGGTCAAGCGGCTGGCGTGGCGCGCCTTGGCCAGCGCGTTTTCGACGAAGGTGACGTGCGGCTCTTCGGCTTCCGGCACGCCCAGTTCGCCCTGGGGCACCAGCTCAATGCCCAGCGGCGCGAACAAGGCGGAGAACTCGCGCAGCTTGCCGGCATTGTTGGACGCCAGGACGACGCGGCGCAGGGAGTCGGGAATCTTGGGGGATGTCATAGGGCGGATTGTATAGGGGCGCGCCTGCGGCGGGCGTGCATTCCACGATGATGGCGCGGGTACCACCCCCGGGTGAATTGCTTGTTGACACTTTTGTAACAGCGCCCGAAGATTGCACGTCAACGATTCGGCGCAACAACGCAGACATATTTTGTTGTCAATATGACCCATCTTGTCACTGATCGTTTCTCAATGCCCCGGCGATGAACTCCATTCACGCTTTGCCACGGCCTGCGGCGGCCCGTGCTCCCCATCACCATCCCGGCGGAGCGCCCGCCCACGCCAGCCTGGCTGGCATCCTGCGCGAAAGATTGTTGCGTCCGCGCTTCCAGCCGGTGATCGACCTGTCCCACAGCCGGATCTATGGGCACGAAAGCCTGATCCGCGGTCCCGCCGACACGCCCCTGCACTATCCCGATGCCCTGTTCGCCGAGGCGCGCCGTCAGGGCTTGCACCCTCAGCTTGAACTAGCCAGTTTTCGCGCGGGCGCGCGGGGGTTCGAACAGAACGACGCCGCCGGCAAGCTGTTTCTGAACCTGTCCGGCTCTGCCCTGCTCCATTACTGGACCCTCTGGGGCTACGACATGCCCGCCCGGCTGCTCAAGGATTGCGCCCTGGAGCCCGCCAGCATCGTTGTCGAGCTTACCGAACAGGATCCCCTGTCTGACCGCATGGCCGACCTGCACAACGCGTTCGCGTGCCTGCGCGAAGCCGGCATGCGCATCGCGCTGGACGATTACGGGGTCGGCAATTCCAACCTGCAGCTCTGGGCGGAAACCCAGCCCGAGCTGGTCAAGATCGACCGTTACTTCTTTGACGGCATCGGCCACGACGAGCGCAAGCAGAACATGGTGCGGGCCATCCTGAAGGTGGCCCAGCACCTGGGCACGTCGGTCATCGCCGAAGGCATCGAAACCGCCGAAGACCTGGCCGTCGTGCGTGAGCTGGATATCCGCTACGCGCAGGGTTGGTTCCTGGGCATGCCCGAGGAAATCCTGCTGACCGAACTGACGCCGCCGCTGCGGGATTCGCTGCGTTCCCGCACGTCGGCGCCCGTGTCGCAACGCGCCGCCGGCGGCACCGCCGTCAGCCTGCGCGTCGAAGCGCCGGCTGCGCTGCTGACCAAGCACACCAACGATGACGTGCATCGTCTTTTCATCGAGCACAAGAATCTGCACGCCGTGGCAGTGATCGACGCCGACAACCGGCCGGTCGGCATCATCAACCGGCGCGACTTCTCGGAACACTACGCCCAGCGCTACACGCGCGAGCTCTTCGGCCGCGACGCCTGCTCGACCTTCATGAACGCCGAGCCGGTGCTGGTGGATGTCAACGTGTCCATCGACCAGCTGAGCCACGTGCTGATTTCCGAAGACCAGCGCTACCTGATGGACGGGCTCATCATCACGCGCGACGGCCGCTACGACGGCCTGGCCACCGGTGAAACGCTGGTGCGCTCGGTGACCGAGATGCGGATCGAGGCGGCGCGCTACGCCAATCCGCTGACGTCCCTGCCCGGCAACATCCCCATCAGCCGGCACATCGCCACGCTGCTCGAAGACGCCGCCGACTTCACCATCTGCTACGGCGACCTGAACAACTTCAAGCCCTTCAACGACGTGTACGGCTATTGGCGCGGCGACGACATGATCATGCTGACCGCCGACGTCATCAAGCGGCACTGCGATCCGCAGCGCGATTTCGTGGGACACGTGGGCGGCGACGACTTCGTGGTGCTGCTGCGCAGCCCAGACTGGATGGCGCGCATCGAGCGCATCATTGCCGAATTCAACGAGGAAGCCGTGGCGCTGTATGACGAACAGGGCCGCCGCAACGGCGGCATCGAGGCCGAAGACCGTTACGGCGTGCCGCGCTTCTTTCCGTTCGTGACGCTGGGCGTGGGCGCCCTGACCGTCACGCCCTCGTTATGCGAGCGCATCCGCCCTGAGGACATCGCCTCGGCGGCCGCCCATGTCAAGCACAAGGTCAAACACGGGAATCTGTCGCTCGTGGCCGAGCGCTACACCGGCGCCGCCCTGCCGCCACTCACCGGCTGAGGCCTCGCGCGCCGCAGCCTGCGCCCCCTGCGCGATCTGGAATTTGGCCACGGCCCGGCGCAGTCCTTGCGCCTGGGATTCCAGCGCCGCCGCGGCAGCCGCCGTCTGTTCGACCATTGCGGCCGTTTCCTGCGTGGCACGTTCGATATCGGCCACCGCATGGTTGACCGACGCAATGCCGGCGGCCTGCTCGGCGGTGGCATTGGAGATCTCGGTCACGATCTGCGTCACGCGATCGACCGAGGCCACCATGTCGCGCATGGTGTCGCCCGCCAGATTCACATGACGCACGCCGGCATCCACGCGCGCGGCCGAATCCTCGATCAGGCCCTTGATCTCGCGCGCGGCCTGGGCGCTGCGTTGCGCCAGCGACCGCACTTCGCCCGCCACCACGGCGAACCCCTTGCCCTGCTCGCCCGCGCGGGCCGCTTCCACGGCTGCGTTGAGCGCAAGGATGTTCGTCTGGAACGCAATGCTGTCCACCACGCCCACGATCTCCCCGATGCGCCGCGCGCTATCGGCGATGCCCTGCATGCTGTGCACCACTTCATCGACGGCCTGGCCGCCGCGCTGCGCCAGCTGTGTGGCGCTCACCGCCTGGCGGCTCGCCAGGTCCGCGTTGCCGGCGGTCATCTGAACGGTATGGGCCAACTGCGTCATGTTCGCCGCCGCTTCCTGCAGCGAGCCAGCCTGGCGCGCCGCGCGGTCCGACATATCTGCGCCGCCCGCCGCAATCTCGCCCGAGCCGGTGTGGATCTCTTCCACCCCCAGGCGGACCGAGGCCACGGCGGCCGACAGCCCCGTCTGCATGCGGCGCATGGCCGAATACAGAACACCGATTTCGTTGTCGCCGCGTTGCGTGATCACGCCTGTCAGGTCGCCGTCCGCAATGCGGTCAAAGTGCGCCCCCGCCTCATTCAGCGGCCGCACGATGCTGCGGCGGAATCCCAGCCGGATCAGCATTGCCAGCACCAGGACGAAACCCAGCACGGCCGCCGCCACCACGATCACCCGTTCAAGCGTGCGGCTTGCGCCGGCCACCGCCTCCTGCCCCTGTTCGCGGGCGTAGGCCTGGTAGGCCTCGGCCTGCTTCACATACGCAGCTCCGCTGGCCGGCAGCGCCTTGTCCGTCAGCCGGTTGACCTCGATGCCGTTCCACCCCTGGATCGCGGTGCGCATCGGCACGAGCGTCTGGTCGGCAAAGGCGGCATACGCCGTCAGGACCTGGGCAAACAGCGGCGCGCCCTGGGCGCTGTCGTCCGGGTTGGCGCGCAGGCGCGCCACACTGGCAGCGGCCTGTTTGAGCAGTCCATCGGCCTGGGCCAGCGACGCGTTGCGCGCGTCTTCCAGCCCGCCTTCCATCGCCGTCTTGGCATCCGTGAGCGCCGCGCGCGCCTGGAACAGACGGCTGGTCATGTCGGCCAGATCGCTCGCCCTTTCGATGCTGCCCCGCCCCAGGGCCTCGATATCCGCGCGATTGTCGCGCAGGACCGTGATGCCCGCTGCCGCGGCAAGCGCGAACAGCACAACGAACAAGGCAAGAATGGCCGACAGCGCCGTCGTTACCCTCAGATTTTTTCGCATATCCATCCGTGTGTTGCGTGGCCGCCCGTGCGGCAGTGCAACGGATTATGGACACCCAGTTTGGCAATTTCTTGACACAACCTCGGTTGGGACGTGTCGCACTGCCGTCATGAAGCGGCGCTTTTGCGATCAGGAACCCTGTATTAATGATTTGTGAATTGGCACATGCGCGGCCTTGCGGCACATTCGATCCTGTCCCGAACCATTCCTTCAATCAGAAAAGCCAGTCACATGCTCCAAGCCTCCCACGCCTACCAGGACATTCGCGAAGCCGTCCGCGACCTCTGCGCGCAGTTTCCCTCCGAGTATTTCCGCAAGGTCGACGAAGAACGCGGCTACCCCGAGGACTTCGTGCGCGCCCTCACCGAAGCCGGCTGGCTGGCCGCCCTGATCCCCCAGGAATACGGCGGCTCGGGCCTGGGCCTGACCGAAGCCTCGGTCATCATGGAAGAGATCAACCGAAGCGGCGGCAACTCCGGCGCGTGCCACGGCCAGATGTACAACATGGGCACGCTTCTGCGCCACGGATCCGAGGCCCAGAAGCGCGAATACCTGCCCCGCATCGCCGCCGGGGAACTGCGGCTGCAGTCGATGGGCGTCACCGAGCCCACCACCGGCACCGACACCACCAAGATCAAGACCACCGCCGTCAAGCGCGGCGACCGCTACGTCATCAATGGCCAAAAGGTGTGGATCTCGCGCGTGCAGCACTCGGACCTGATGATCCTCCTGGCGCGCACCACGCCGCTCGATCAGGTCACGCGCAAGTCCGAAGGCATGTCGATCTTCCTCGTTGACCTGCACCATGCGGTCAAGCACGGCATGTCGATCCGCCCGATCCCCAACATGGTCAACCACGAGACCAACGAGCTCTTCTTCGACAACCTGGAAATCCCGGAAGAAAACCTGATCGGCGAAGAAGGCAAGGGCTTCAAGTACATCCTGGACGGCCTGAACGCCGAACGCACCCTGATCGCCGCCGAATGCATCGGCGACGGCTACTGGTTCGTCGACAAGGTCACCGCGTACGCCAAGGAACGCATGGTCTTCGGCCGCCCGATCGGCCAGAACCAGGGCGTGCAGTTCCCCATCGCGCGCGCGCACATCAACGTCGAGGCAGCCAGCCTGATGCGCTATGAAGCCTGCCGGCTGTTCGACGCCCACGAACCCTGCGGCGCCCAGGCCAACATGGCCAAGCTGCTGGCCGCCGACGCGTCCTGGGAAGCAGCCAACGCGTGCCTGCAATTCCACGGCGGCTTCGGCTTTGCCACCGAATACGACGTCGAGCGCAAGTTCCGCGAGACGCGCCTCTATCAGGTGGCCCCCATTTCCACCAACCTGATCCTGTCGTACGTCGCCGAACACATCCTGGGCCTGCCCCGCTCCTTCTGACATGCCAACTTCCGACATGACCGCAGACAAAGACACCCCGCACCTGAGCGCCGAACTCGCCGCCTTTGCCGCCAACCTGCGCTACGAAGACATCCCCGCCCCGGTGCTGCGCCGCGCCGAAGACCTGCTCCTCGATTGCCTGGCGTCCATCCTTGCCGGCGCGTCGGCCCGCGCGGTCCAGGCGATCGACCGCTATGCCGCCGCAATGGGTCCGGCCGATGGCCCCAGCGAAGTCCTGATCACCCGCCGCCGCACCACGCCGCTTTTTGCCGCCATGGTCAACGCGGCGGCCGCGCATGTAGTCGAACAGGACGACGTGCACAACGGCTCGGTCTTTCACCCCGCCGCCGTGGTGTTCCCTCCCGCGCTGGCCGTTGCGCAGGCGCTGGGGTCGTCGGGGCGCGATCTGCTTACCGCCGCCGTGGCCGGCTATGAGGTCGGCATTCGCGTGGGCGAGTTCCTCGGGCGCTCGCACTACAAGATCTTCCACACCACGGGCACGGCGGGCACCCTGGCTGCCGCCGTCACCACGGGGCGGCTGCTGGGCCTGTCCCCTGAACAGATGCTGCACGCGCTGGGCTCGGCGGGCACGCAAGCCGCAGGCCTGTGGGAATTCCTGCGCGACGCCGCCGACTCCAAGCAGTTGCACACCGCCAAGGCCGCCGCCGACGGCATTACCGCGGCCTACCTGGCGCGCGAAGGCTTCACGGGCGCCCGCCACATCCTGGAAGGCCCGCAAGGCATGGCCGCCGGCATGTCCACGGACGCCGATCCCAGCCGCCTGTGCGACCGTCTGGGACAGCGCTGGGCGCTGGCCGAGACCTCATTCAAGTTCCATGCCTCTTGCCGGCACACGCATCCGGCGGCGGACGCGCTGCAACAGGCGCTGCGCGACAACGACCTCACCGAGGCCGACGTCGAGCGCGTCGTGGCGCATGTCCACCAGGGCGCCATCGACGTCCTTGGCCCCGTCGTCAATCCGCAGACGGTGCACCAGTCCAAGTTTTCGATGGGCACGGTGCTGGCGCTGATCGCGCGCCAGGGCCGCGCCGGGCTCGCGGAGTTCGACGCGGGCCTCGACGACCCCGGCGTGGCTGCCTTCCGCGGCAAGGTCGAAATGGCCCTCGACCCGGAAGTCGACGGCGCCTATCCGCAACGTTGGATCGGCAAGGTCACGGTCTACACCCGCGACGGCCGCGTGCTGCATGGCCGCGTGGACGAACCCAAGGGCGATCCCGGCAACACGCTCAGCCGCCCCGAAATCGAGGACAAGACGCTCAGTCTGGGCCGCTACGCCGACGCGGCGACAGAGCAGGAACTGCGCGGCCTGATCGCGACGATCTGGGGGCTGGAGAAGCTGAGCAAGGTTGAGACGCTGCTGCCGCGGTAATGCGGGCGTCTCTGCAAGGTGTCTGACACCCTGCGGGCACAACCGTCAGTTGCCGGTTATCTCACCAGGGTGTCAGACACCGTGTCCGCACGACACACCGTGTTCACACGGCGCACAATTCGCGTGGCTTACGCCAGCGCGGCGCGTTGCGCCTTCACCAGATTGGCGATGCCGTTTTCCGCCAGCACCAGCATCGTGTCCAGCTCCCCGCGCGTGAACGTGGCGCCTTCGCCGGTGCCCTGCACTTCCACGAAGGCGCCGCTGCCCGTCATGATGACATTCACATCAGCGTCGCAAGCCGAGTCTTCCAGGTAGTCCAGGTCCAGCACCACCTGCCCGCGCACCAGGCCCACGGACACCGCGGCCACCGCGTCGCGGATCGGGCTGGCGGCCAGGTCGCCGCGCTTCATCAGCAGCGCCACCGCGTCGGCTGCCGCCACCCAGGCCCCGGTAATGCTGGCGCAGCGCGTGCCGCCGTCGGCCTGCAGCACATCGCAGTCCAGGTGCAGGGTGCGTTCGCCCAGCGCCTTCATGTCGAACACGGCGCGCAGGCTGCGTCCGATGAGGCGCTGGATTTCCTGCGTGCGGCCGCTTTGCTTGCCGCGCGCGGCCTCGCGGTCGCCGCGCGTGTGCGTGGCCCGCGGCAACATGCCGTATTCAGCCGTTACCCAGCCTTCGCCCTTGCCCTTCAGAAAAGGCGGTACCTTGTCCAGGACGCTTGCCGTACACAGCACGTGGGTGTCGCCCGCCTTCACCAGCACGGAGCCTTCGGCGTAACGCGTGAACCCGCGCTCCAGGCTGAACGGACGCAGTTGGTCGGCGGCGCGGCCCGACGGCCGGGCAATGGTGGGGATGGTGGTCACAACGGGCTCCAGACTTGGCTTCGATTCGCGGCATTGTACGGGCAGGCGCGCCGGGACAATCGCGCTTGGAGTATCCTGCCGCGATGTATCCGGTTGAATACACAGACCCGCAGCCCAGACCCTGGGCGCCGCGGGCCCCGGCGCAACCGGCTCCCACCTCAGGAATTATCAGGACTCGCACACCATGATCCGCAGCATGACCGCCTTCGGCAACGCCCGAGCAGACTTAGAACAAGGCACTCTCGCCATAGAACTGCGCAGCGTCAACAGCCGTTTTCTCGACCTGTATTTCCGCCTGCCCGACGAGCTGCGCCACGTGGAAACGCCGCTGCGCGAACTGCTGACGGCCAATCTGGCGCGCGGCAAGGTCGAAATCCGCGTGTCCTTTACCCGTGCGGCCAATACCGATCTGTCCAAGCTGGATCCCGCCTGGCTCGACAGCTTGGCCGAACAGCTGCAGGCCGCGCGCCGCATCATCCCGGACATCGCCTCCCCGCGCCTTGCCGAACTCTTCAACTGGCCCGGCCAGCGCGGCAACGATGCGCTGGATCCGCAGATCTGGGGCGCCGCCTGCCTGCAGGCCGCCCAGCAAGCGCTGACCCAGCTTCAGGAAGGCCGCGAGCGCGAAGGCGAGCGCCTGGCCGGCATGATGCGCGAATGCGCCGACGGCGTCGCGCGCGTGGTGGACATCGTGCAGGCGCATCTGCCGCAACTGCTGGCCGACCACCGCGACCGGCAGGCCGCCAAGCTGCGTGAAAGCGTGGAATCCGCGTTCCCCGGCGGATTCACGCATATTTCCGGCGCCGAACTGTCCGAGCGCCTGTCCCAGGAGGCCAACCTCTTTGCCCTGCGCATCGACGTGGCCGAGGAACTCTCACGCCTGCGTTCGCACCTGGAAGAACTGCGTCATCTGCTCTCGGACGGCGGCGGCAAGGCGGCGGCCGGCAAGAAGAGCGCCGGCAGCGCCGGCAAGCGGCTGGACTTCCTTTTCCAGGAAATGAACCGCGAGGCCAATACGCTGGGCTCCAAGGCAGGCAGCATGGAAGTCACCCGCGCAGCCATGGACCTGAAGCTGCTGATCGAGCAGATGCGCGAGCAGGCGCAGAACATCGAGTAAGGGGCGCCACGCCCCCCCGCCTTACCGGCTCTCGCCGATCGCCGGTTCGCCCCGCAGCGCCGAATCCAGGTATTGGCTGCGGGCGCGAGCGTCCGGAAAGCGCATGTCGCGGTAATTGACGAACCGCGAACCGCGCGTCAGCCGGTAGCCGGCCCAGATCAGCAGGAAGAGCGGAATGCCGATGTAGGTGGCGACCACACCGCCCCAATCGATCTTGTCCTGCAGGAACGCCTGGTAGTTCTGGCCCAGCGTGATGATCAGGCACAGCACGAACGCGAAAATCGGTCCAAAGGGAAAGAACGGGGACACATAAGGCAGATCCGCGAGGCTGTTGCCCTGCTTCACGTAGCCGCGGCGGAAACGGTAGTGGCTGATGGCGATGCCCAGCCACGCGATGAATCCCGTCATCCCCGAGGTATTGAGCAGCCAGATATAGACGGCGTTGGGGCTGAAGATGAACGTGAAAAAGCACAGCGCCGCCACGACGGTGGTGGCCAGCAGGGCCCACAGCGGCACGCCGCCGCGCGAGATCCGGCCAAAGATGCGCGGCGCCTTGCCTTCCCGGGCCAGGCTGTAGAGCATGCGCGTGGCCGCGTACATGCCGGAATTGCCCGCGGACAGCACCGACGTCAGCACCACGGCGTTCATGACGGACGCGGCGCCCAACAGGCCGGCGCGCTCGAAGATCAGCGCGAACGGGCTGACGCTGATGTCCTCGACGTCGTTGCGCAGCAGGTGCGGATCGGTATAGGGAATCAAGAGGCCGATGACCAGGATGGCCGCCACGTAGAACAGCAGAATGCGCCAGAACACCTGGCGCACCGCGCGCGGCAGATTGCGCGCCGGATCCTTCGATTCGCCCGCGGCGATGCCGATCAGTTCGGTGCCCTGGAAGGAAAACCCCACCACCATGGCCACGCCGATCAGCGCGGCGAAGCCGCCGGCGAACGGCGCGTCACCCACCGTCCAATTGGCCAGGCCGCCCGTCTCGCCGCCGCGGATGATGCCCAGCAGCATCATCACGCCCATCGTGACAAAGGCCAGCACGGCGATCACCTTGATGAGCGCGAACCAGAATTCCGCCTCGCCAAAGCCGCGGGCGGACATGGCGTTCAGTCCGAATGTGATCGCCAGGAACAACGCGCTCCAGTAAAAGCCGGGCACGTCGGGAAACCAGTACGCCATGACGAGCTGCGCCGCCACCAGGTCGACCGCGACGGTCACCGCCCAGTTGTACCAATAGTTCCACCCCAGCGCGAAGCCGAAACCATCCTCGACATAGCGCGCGCCGTAGGTTGAAAACGAACCCGACACGGGCATGGCGGCCGCCAGTTCGCCCAGGCTGGTCATCAGGAAATACACCATGATGCCGATCAGCACGTAGCCCAGCAGCGCGCCGCCAGGGCCGGCCTTGGCGATCGTCGCGCCGGACGCCACGAAGAGGCCGGTGCCGATCGACCCGCCCACCGCGATCATGGTCAGGTGGCGCGCGGACAGCGTGCGCCGCAATTCGGACGGCCTGCCCGCCTGCGCGTTGCGCGTGCCGCCGGAGCGGCGGTCATCGTGTTCCGATGGAGCCAAAATGCGTTCCTTCACGTCTGGATGGCGCTCGCGCAACGCCGCGCGAACGCCCTGGGATTACCGAGCAACGCGCGAGAATAGCGCAATCGGCCCCGACATGAAAAATCGCGGGCTGCGGGGGACGGATCAGCCGTTCAGCCTTCCGGCAGCGGCCCGTTTATTGAAACGCTGTTTCCATGAACGTGCGCAGCTTGCGCGAATGCAGCCGCTCGGGCGGCATGTCGCGCAGGCGCTCCAGCGCCCGAATGCCAATCTCCAGATGCTGGTTGACCTGACGCCGGTAGAAGGCGCTGGCCATGCCCGGCAATTTCAGTTCGCCGTGCAAAGGCTTGTCGGACACGCACAGCAAGGTGCCGTAAGGCACCCGGAAACGAAAGCCGTTGGCCGCGATGGTGGCCGATTCCATGTCCAGCGCAATCGCGCGCGACTGTGCAAAGCGTTCCACCAGATCGACGTGGTCGCGCAACTCCCAGTTGCGGTTGTCGATCGTGGCGACGGTGCCCGTGCGCATGATGCGCTTCAGGTCCCACCCGGACAGCCCGGCCACTTCTTCGACCGCCTGCTCCAGCGCCACCTGCACCTCCGCCAGGGCCGGGACCGGCACCCAGGTGGGCAGATCGTCGTCCAGGACATGGTCTTCACGGACGTAGCCGTGCGCCAGGACATAGTCGCCCAGCCGCTGGGAATCCCGCAGGCCCGCGCAATGGCCCAGCATCAGCCAGGCGTGCGGGCGCAGCACGGCGATGTGGTCGGTGATTGTCTTGGCGTTGGACGGCCCCACGCCGATATTGACCAGCGTGATGCCGGAATGATCGCCGCGCACCAGGTGATAGGCGGGCATCTGCGGCAGGCGCACCGGCTGGACTTCATCGCCGGGACCGCTTTCGCCGCGCCGCGTGATGCGGTTGCCGGGCTCGACCAGCATTTCATAGTCTTCGTTGCCGCTGGCCATCAGGGCGCGGGCCCGGGCGCAGAACTCATCCACGTAGAACTGGTAATTGGTGAACAGCACGAAATTCTGGAAGTGCGTCGGCGCGGTCGAGGTGTAGTGCTGCAGCCGGTGCAGCGAATAGTCCACGCGCTGCGCGGTGAACGGCGCGAGCGGCTTGGGCTCGCCGTCCTTGCCGCGCCACGAGCCATTGACGATGGCATCGTCCGTGACCGCCAGGTCCGGCACGTCGAACAGGTCGCGCAGCGGGCGCTTGAGCGCCTCGAGGTGCTCGCCCTCCACGTAGGCGCCCTCTGGAAAGGCGAAATGCAGCGGAATCGGCGAATCGGACTCGCCCACTTCGACCGCGACCCGATGGTTCTGCAACAACTGGCCGACCTGCTCGATCAGGTAGTCGCGGAACAGCGCCGGCTGGGTGACAGTAGTTTGGTAGTAGCCCGGTTCGGCCACGTGGCCATACGAAAGCCGGGTGTCGATGGGGTCGTAGGTTTCCACCACGATGCGGATGGCCGGATAGTAGGCGCGGAATCGCGCGCTGCCGTTGCCGGTGCCCTTCAGGACCTCTCGGAACGCGGTACGCAGGAACGCGGTGTTGCGCGCATAGATTTCAACCAGCCGGTCGACGGCGGACACGGCGTCCTGGAAGGGTTCGAAGGGCAAGGCCTCGGGCCGGTTCATGGAGGACAAAGGGTGCACTGCGTTCATCATTGAGCTTTACTCCGCCTTCTTATTTGTCTTGCCTGCATCCTCGGCCGCGCGCGGCGGCAACGCCGCCGGGCCGATGCGGTCGATTATGCCCGAGGCGATGGGCATTGAAATGTCATGCGGCGTTATTGGCGGGCGCATCGTCGCCGCCCAGCCGCGCACGCGCCAGAACTGACGATGCTGTTACGTCGCGCGGTGGGCGTGCGGTAACAGCGGGCGGCGAATTATGCTGCATTGCACTACAAATGTAATGAAACATTATTACACTATAATCATGAGGCGTTTCTTGCGTTCCGCCTGTAAACCGCTCCCCTTTCCGCCGGCTTGCCTGTCAAGGCAAAGCCATGCCGCCCACTCCGATTTTTGAAGTGACGTAATGACGCCGCCCACGCGAAAGTTTCGCTTTACCCAATTCCGCACTCCCGCATTTCTGTCAGCGCCCCTCTTGGCCCTGACCCTGTCCTGGATTCCCGGCGCCGCCCACGCCTCGCTGGCCGCCGAACAAGCCCGCCCCACCCTCAGCGGCCTGCGCCTGGCGCAAGAGCCCACGGTCCTGACGCTGCGCGAACGCGTCGTGCAGGCCGGCCTGGAGGCGATCGGCACGCCCTACAGCTGGGGCGGCGACGATGCCGACGGCTTCGATTGCAGCGGCCTCGTCCTGTATGTCTTCCGTGAAATCGCCGGCCTGGAGCTGCCCCGCACCGCGCGCGCCCAGCGCAGCGAAGGCAAGACCGTCTCGGCCAAGAAGGAATTGCGCCCCGGCGACCTGGTGTTCTTTGCCACCCGCGGACGCGGCGTGACGTCCCACGTCGGCATCTATATTGGGCAGAACAAGTTCGTCCACGCGCCGCGCCGCGGCACGAAAGTCCGGGTGGACGACATGAAGACCGCCTACTGGTCCAAGCGCTACCTGGGCGCCCGCGCCTACCTGGATACCCCGCCCAAGCAGTTGCTGGCCCAGGCCTCGCGCTAAGCGCGGGACGGTTGGACGGCGTCTGACCGGCGCCGGGGGAGATCAAAAAAAAACGCCGGCATGCGCATGCCGGCGTTCTCGTGCCTGGCCGTCCTGGCCAAGCGTGCCGCCCTGCCGGGTCAGCCCCGGCCCACGAAGGGCATGTTGGTGGCCATGAGCGTCATGAACTGCACGTTGGCATCCAGCGGCAGACGAGCCATCGCGGCGACCGCCTGCGCCACGTGAGCGACGTCCATGCGCGGTTCCACCTTGGTGCTGCCGTCCGCCTGCAGGATGCCGGCGGCCATGCGCTCAGTCATTTCAGTGGCGGCGTTGCCGATGTCGATCTGGCCGCACGCGATGTTGTACGGGCGGCAATCCAGGGAAATCGACTTGGTCAGCCCCGTCACCGCATGCTTGGTGGCGGTATAGGCGATGGAGAACGGCCGGGGCGCATGCGACGAAATCGAGCCGTTATTGATGATGCGGCCGCCGCGCGGATGCTGCGCCTTCATGATGCGGATGGCCGCCTGCGCGCACAGGAACATGCCGGTCAGGTTGGTGTCCACGACCTCGCGCCACACGGCAACCGGCAATTCCTCGATCGGCACGGCCGGAGCGCCCCGCCCGGCGTTATTGAACAGCACGTCCAGGCGGCCGTATTCGCGCTGGGCGGTGTCGAAGAGATCGCGGACCGCCTGCTCGTCGGACACGTCCGTGGGCACGACCAGCGCCCGCAGCCCGTCCTCGCCCGCCGCCGTGCGGGTGGCCTCCAGCGGCTCACGCCGGCGGCCCGCCAGCACGACCCGGTAACCCTGCGCCAGGAATTCCAGCGCGACTGCGCGGCCTATGCCGGTACCGGCGCCCGTGACCAGGGCGACGCGGGGCGGATCGATCTCGTTCGTGTTCATCGGATTCTCCGTCTTATGAATGCGCGAAATCCTACCCGAATCGCTTTACGGATGCTGCAAGCGAAGGTTCCAAGCGCAACACACTTTCAACATTCCGGCGCGCGCGGCCACCCGCGCGATTTGCTATTCTTCGAGTCTCAGCATCACACGCCGGTCACATTCATTCATGCACGCCACTCCCGGAAACGTCTTCATGGTCGTCGCGCCCAGCGGCGCCGGCAAGTCCAGCCTCGTGAAGGCCCTGCTTGCCCAAGACCCCTCCATCCTGCTTTCCATCTCCTGCACCACGCGCGCTCCCCGCCCCGGCGAGGAAGACGGCCGCGAATACCGGTTTGTGTCGCTGGACGATTTCAAGCGCATGCGTGAAGGCCAGAACCTGCTGGAATGGGCCGAGGTCCACGGCAATTTCTACGGCACCCCGCGCGACCGCATCGACGAGGCCACCGCCCAGGGACGCGACGTGCTCCTGGAAATCGACTGGCAAGGCGCGCGCCAGGTAAAGCAGCGTTTTCCCCGCGCGATCGGCATTTTCGTGCTGCCGCCGTCCATCGACGAGCTCGAAAGCCGCCTGAAGGCGCGCGGCCAGGATGAGCCGCACGTGATTGCCCGCCGGCTCATGGCGGCAGGCGGCGAAATCGCCCACGCGCCTGAATGCGAATATGTTATTATTAATCAAGAATTTAGCGTAGCCCTGTCGGAGCTGACCCAAATCGTCAGCGCCGCACGGCTGCGCTTTTCGTCTCAGGCCGCCCGCCACGCCGAGTTGTTTGCGCAACTTGGCATCCCGGCCGAACACTGAGCCGAACGCATTCTCTCCATCATCCATCAGCACCAGGTGTCCTAATGGCTCGCATCACTGTCGAAGACTGTCTGAATCAAATCCCCAATCGTTTCAAGCTCACGCTGGCCGCGACGTACCGCGCCCGTGAATTGGCGCAAGGCCACGCCCCGCGCCTGGACAGCAAAGACAAGCCCACGGTCACTGCCTTGCGCGAAATCGCTGGCGGCCTCACCGGCGTTGAAATGCTGCGTAAAGTTCCCACCTGATACGCGCCGGGGAGCTGCAAGCATGGCTTTTCCCGGGCTGAAGTACGCTTCATCTGGTCTGCTTGCCGCACTGCGTGCCGGCTCCCGTCTTGGGCGCCGCACGGGCAAAAAAGACAAGAATTCCCCCACGCCACCGTCCGTCGCCGCGCAAGAAGCGGCGGACGCGACCGGATCTCCGGTCGCTTCGCTGGCGCCGCTGACCGAAATCATCGGCAGCTATCTCGACAAGAACGATGTTGAGCGCGTGCGCGAAGCCTATCGCTTCGCGGACCAGGCGCATCTTGGACAATTCCGCGCCAGCGGTTCGCCCTACATCTCTCATCCCATCGCCGTCACCGAAATCTGCGCAGGCTGGAAGCTAGACGTCAACGCGCTGTCTGCCGCCCTGCTGCACGACGTGATGGAAGACCAGGGCATCGCCAAGCACGAACTGGCCGAGAAATTCGGGCCGGAAGTCGCCGAGCTGGTCGATGGCCTGTCCAAGCTTGATCGCCTGGATTTCGCCACCAAGGCCGAGCAACAGGCAGAGAGCTTCCGGAAAATGCTGTTGGCGATGGCGCGCGACGTGCGCGTCATCCTCATCAAGCTCGCCGACCGCCTGCACAACATGCGCACGCTGGACGCGGTCAATCCCGAAAAGCGCCGCCGCATCGCGCGCGAAACGCTGGATATCTATGCGCCCATCGCGCATCGGCTGGGCCTGAATCTGCTGTTCCGCGAGCTGCAGGACCTCTGCTTTGCCGCGATGTACCCGAATCGCTACCAGGTGCTGTACAAGGCGGTCCTGGCGGCGCGCGGCAACCGCCGCGAGGTCATCACCAAGATCGCCGATTCCGTGCGCGCCGCCCTGCCGGCCGCCGGGATCGAAGCCGAGGTCAGCGGCCGCGAAAAGACCCTGTTCGGCATCTACCGCAAGATGGTCGACCAGAAAAAGTCTTTCTCGGACGTGCTGGACATCTACGGGTTCCGCATCGTGGTCCATACGCTGCCCGAGTGCTATCTGGCGCTGGGCACGCTGCATCAGCTGTTCCGCCCGGTGCCCGGCAAGTTCAAGGACTACATCGCCATCCCCAAGGTGAACGGCTACCAGTCCCTGCACACGACGCTGGTCGGCCCCTACGGCACCCCGGTGGAATTCCAGTTCCGCACGCGCGACATGCACCATGTCGCCGAGGAAGGCGTGGCGTCCCACTGGCTGTACAAGGGCGCGGACCTGACGCTCAATGACCTGCAAAAGCGCACGCACCAGTGGCTGCAGTCGCTGCTGGACATCCAGAGCCAGACCGGCGATTCCGGCGAATTCCTCGAACACGTCAAGGTCGATCTGTTCCCTGACGCCGTGTACGTGTTCACGCCCCGCGGCAAGATCATTTCCCTGCCCCGCGGCGCCACGCCCGTCGACTTTGCCTACGCCATCCACACCGACATCGGCAACCAGGCGGTCGCGGCCAAGGTCAACGGCGAATTCGTGCCGCTGCGCACCGAACTGAGCAGCGGCGACACCGTCGAGATTGTCACGTCGCCAGCCTCGCGTCCCAATGCGCAATGGCTGAACTATGTGCGCACGGGTCGCGCGCGCTCGGAAATCCGCCACTACCTGCGCACGGTCAAGTACGAAGAGTCCGTGGCTTTCGGCGAGCGGTTGCTGGCCCAGGCCATGCAGGAACTGCACATGCCCCTGCCCGCCACCGACGACCCCGGCTGGCAAAAACTGGCGCGCAGCACCGGCGCCAGCTCGCGCGAGGAAATCCTGGCCGACATCGGCCTGGGCAAGCGGCTGGCCGCGGTGGTTGCCCGCCGCTTCGCGCCGGAACACCAGCTTGTCGCCACCACGGCTGCCGCGGTGGACGAACTGACCTCGGCACGCAGCGCCCCCATCCTGATCCAGGGCAACGAAGGCCAGGCGGTGCAACTTGCGCCTTGCTGCGGCCCGCTACCCGGCGACCCGATCGTGGCCGGGATGCGCATGGGTCATGGGCTGGTGGTGCACACGGCCGATTGCCCCGTCGCGTTGCGCCAGCGCCTGCGCGAACCCGAGCGCTGGATCAACGTGGGTTGGGATGCGCAAACGGCCAAGCACCTGGCCACGCGCCTGGACATCGTCACCCGCAACGAACGCGGCGTGCTGGGCCGGCTGGCGGCGGAAGTCACCGCGGCCGATGCCAACATCGTGCATGTCACGATGCACGACGACGCCGTCGCCACCGTGTCGCTGCACCTGACCATCCAGGTCGACAGCCGCAAGCACCTGGCGCAAGTCATCCGAGCCATCCGGCACGTGCCCCAAGTGCAGAAGATCGTCCGCGTGAAGGGTTGACGCGCTGCCCCAAGAAAAAAGGCGTCCGGCCACAAACCGGACGCCTTTTGCTTTTCAGGTCACGTGCTGCAGGAAATCCTTCAGACGCTGGCTGGGCGGATTGCTCAGCAATTCTTCCGGCGGTCCGTCGTGCGCGATCTTGCCCCCGTCGATGAAGATCAGCCGGCTGCCGACCTTGCGCGCAAATTCCATCTCGTGCGTGACGACCACCATCGTCATGCCCTCCTCGGCCAGATCCCGCATGACCTTGAGCACCTCATGGCGCAGCTCGGGGTCCAGCGCAGACGTGGGCTCATCGAACAGCATCAGCTTGGGCATGATGGCCAGCGCGCGGGCGATGGCCACGCGCTGCTGCTGCCCGCCGGAGAGTTCGGCCGGATAGTGCTTCATGCGTTCGGCCAGGCCCACCTTGACCAACAGGCTCTCGGCCAGCTCGCGCGCCTCGGCGCGGCTCTGGCCACGGGTATGGATGGGTCCGAACATGACGTTTTCCAGCGCCGTCATCTGCGGGAACAGATTGAACTGCTGGAACACCATGCCGGCTTCGCGCCGGATCTCGCGCACCGTCGCCGCATCGCCCTTCACACTGAGGCCGTCCACCAGCAGGTCGCCGTCGTTGATCGTCTCCAGCACGTTGATGCAGCGCAGGAAAGTGGACTTGCCCGACCCCGACGGCCCGACCACCACCACGACCTCCCCGGCATCGATGTTGAGCGAGATGCCGTTCAGCACCGTCGAGTCGCCAAAGCGCTTGGTGACGTTATGAAATTCAACCATGCTCATATGATGCGCATCCTCTTTTCGACCAGATGCAGGGTCAATGCCATCAAGCCCGTGAGGATCAGGTAGATGATCGCCACCGCGGACCAGATTTCGACCGCCCGGAAATTGCTGGCCATGATTTCCTGCCCTTGCCGGGTCAGCTCCGCCACGCCGATCACGATGAACAGCGAAGAATCCTTCAGGCTGATGATGCACTGGTTGCCCAGCGGCGGAATCATGCGCCGGAAGGCGACCGGCCCGATGATGTGCAGCAGGATCTTGTAAAAGGGCAGGCCCATTGCCTGCCCTGCTTCCTTCAGCCCCTTGTGGACCGACAGCAGCGATCCGCGCACGATTTCCGAGATGTACGCCCCCGAGTTGATGATGAGGGTGGCGATCGCCGCGAATTCGGCGTCCACCCGGATGTCCGCCAACAGCGGCAGCGCAAAGTAGATGAACATGACCTGCACCACGATGGGCGTGCCGCGGATGACCGCGACGTACACCTGCGTGATGCCCGAGAGCACCGCGTTTCCGTAGGCCCGCGTCACGCCCGAAAGCGCGCCGAGCAGGAAACCGCCCGCCAGGCCCCAGAAGGTGATCTTGATGGTCATGAGCGTACCCGTCAGCAGATTGGGTAACGCGTCCTCGATGACAGCCCAGTCAAACTCCACGATCTTCCCCCAATGGCGCGCGCGGGCGCGCCCACATCATGGCGGACGCGCCCGCGGCAAGGGTGGCGGCTATTGCCGCGCCCTTGACCGCGGTTCAGGCGGCGCGTCCGTAGAAAATGCCGCTTGCCGCGCCGGTCAGGGCTTCTTGCCGAACCACTTGGTGTAGATCTTGTCGTACTCGCCGTTGGCCTTCAGCGTGGCGAGCGCCTTGTTGACCTCGGGCACCAGTTCGCTGCCCTTGGGGAACGCAATGCCGTAGAAGTCGCCGCTCTTGACCGAGCCGACCACCTTCACGCGGCCCTTGCCCGCGGTATTGGCGTAATACTGGACGTTGGGCGTGTCGTGCACGGCGGCGTCCACGCGGCCGGTTGCCAGTTCGAGATAGGCGTTGTCGATGTTCGGGAACAGCTTGAGCTTGGCATCGGGCACCTGCGCCTTCAGGAAGTCCACCGTCGCCGTGCCGGTCTTGACCGCAACGGTCTTGCCGGACAGGGACTTGGCGTCCTTGATGTCGGTGTTCTTTTCGCCGACCAGGATGGCCAGGCCGCTTTCGTAATAGGGATCCGAGAAATCGATGACCTTCTTGCGATCGTCGCGTATCGTGATACCGGCCAGCGCGGCGTCGATGTTCTTCGTTTGCAAGCCGGGAATGATGCCGGCGAAGTCCATCGGCTGCAGCTTGTACTTGAGGTTGAGTTCCTTCGCGATGGCCGCCCACAGGTCCACGTCGAACCCGACGTAAGTGTTGCCCTGCTTGAATTCGAACGGCACGAAAGCGGTATCGGTGGCCACCACCAATTCCTTGCCCTGGGCCTGGACGGCGGAAGTGGCGCCGAACAAGGTCAGGGACAGGCCCACCATTGCGGCGGCGACTTTACGTTTGATCATGAAACTCTCCTCTTGGGGAGCGCAGGGCACCCCGGGCTTGTTGTAAGGGCATGATTCCTGGGTCGCGCCGGGATCGCCAGCGCAACTTACCGACGATCTTAACGCAACAATCCACGCCCCGGCGGGTGGCGGACCCCTTACAATCCGCGAGACATCCGGAGGTTTTCGATGGCCTACAAATATGTGCGCATCGCTGGAAACCGCCGCCAGGTCGGTCTGGCGCTGGGCAAGCTGGCCCGCCCCATCATGGGGACCTATCTGGACCAGAGCGGCACCTGGAGCGCCCTGCGCCCGTGGCGCGGCCACCCGTTCGTCGATGAACTGGCCCAACAGGCGCAGGCCGCCCTGCCGCAGATCTGGGAAGAACTCGAAGGTCTGGCCGAAGGCTTGCGCATGCCGGTCAACGACGTGCTGCTATGGCATTGCCGCGGAGATCTGCTGCACAGCACCACGGATGGCTGCACGTCGGTCGCCATGCGGGCGGCAGACGGATCTCGCTGGATCGGCCACAACGAGGACGGCGATCCCTTTCTGTATGGCCGCTGCCACCTGGTGGATGTCGCGCTGGACGATGCGCCCGGCTATCTGAGCTTCTATTACCCGGGCTCCCTGCCCGGCCACACGTTTGCCGCCAACCGCGCGGGCCTCGTGCAAACCATCAACAACCTGCGTACCCGGCAGCGGCATGCGGGCGTACCCCGCATGTTCCTGGCGCGGGCCGTGCTGGACTGCACGACGCTGGACGAGGCCGTGACGCTATTGCGCGAGCAGCCCCACGCGGGCGGATTTCACCATCTGTTGGGCGCGGCCGGAGATGCGCGCGTGCTCAGCGCCGAGGTGACGCCGGGATCGGTGTCGATCCAGGAAGTCGGCCGGCGCTACGGCCATGCCAATCACATGGTGCACGCTGCCACGCGAGGCCAGGCGCAGCTCGTCACCGACTCGTCGCGGGCCCGGCAGAACCGGATCGAAGGCCTGGTGGATGGGTGGTTGCCGGAATCGACCCACGCCGACATGCTTGCCGCCCTGCTCGATACCCAGGGCACGCTGCCGATCCTGCGCACGGCGAAGGACGACCCCGACGACGAGAACACGCTGGCCACGGCGATGTTCGAAATCACCGATGAGGCCGTCGTCCTGCGTGTTTACGACCGCAAGGCGCGCGCGGATATCGCGCTGGACGTGATGTCCGATCCCGAATGAACGGGACCGGACATCGCGGCGGGCATTACTGCGCGCCGTAGCCGCCGCCTCCCGGCGTTTCCACGACGAACACATCGCCCGGCCGCAGCTGCGCGCTGTCCTGGGGACCGAGTTCCTCGATGGTGCCGTCCGCGCGTTCAACCGTATTGCGGCCCATGGCGCCCGGCTGGCCGCCGGCCAGGCCGAACGGCGCATAACGCCGGTTGTTCGACAGGATGGCCGCGGTCATGTCTTCCAGGAAGCGGATGCGGCGCACGCCGCCGTCGCCGCCCGGATACCGGCCCGCGCCGCCCGAGCCCTTGCGGATCTCGTACGACTCCAGACGCACCGGGAATCGGAACTCCAGCACTTCCGGATCGGTCAGGCGCGAGTTGGTCATGTGCGCCTGCACCACCGACGTGCCGGCAAAGCCCTCGTCGTGCGGACCGGCCGCGTCGATACGGACCGGACCGGCGCCAGTGCCGCCCGAAATGGTCTCGTAGTACTGATGACGCGCATTGCCGAACGTGAAGTTGTTCATCGTGCCCTGGCTGGCGGCCAGCACCCCCAACGCCCCGTATAGCGCGTTGACGATGCACATGGAGGTCTCCACATTGCCCGCGACCACCGAAGCGGGCGGGTTCGGGCGCAGCATCGACCCTTCGGGCAGGATGATGGTCAGCGGCACGAGGCAGCCGTCGTTCAGCGGGATGTCGTCATTGACCATCGTGCGGAACACATACAGCACCGCGGCCACGGCAATCGCACCGGGCGCGTTGAAGTTGTTGTCCAGCTGCGGCGACGTGCCCGTGAAATCCACCACGGCGCTGCGCGCCTCGTTATCCACACGCACCGCCACGCGGATGACCGCGCCGTTGTCCAGCGGATACTCGTAGCTGCCGTCCTTGAGCACCGAGATCACGCGACGCACCGCCTCTTCGGCGTTGTCCTGCACGTGGCCCATGTAGGCGCGCACAACCTCCAGGCCGAAGTGATCGCACATGCGCAACAGCTCTTGCACGCCCTTTTCGTTGGCGGCGATCTGCGCGTGCATGTCGGCGATGTTCTGGTCCGGATTGCGCGCCGGCCAGCGGCCCGACCCCAGGATCTGGCGCGCGGCTTCTTCGCGGAACTCGCCGTTCTTGACGAGCTGGAAGTTCGTGAACAGCACGCCTTCGTCTTCGACCGTCTTGGAGTCCGGCGGCATGGAGCCCGGTGTGGTCCCGCCGATATCGGCATGGTGGCCGCGCGATCCCACGTAGAACAGGATCTCGCGCCCCGCCTTGTCAAACACCGGCGTGATCACCGTGACATCAGGCAGGTGCGTGCCGCCGTGGTACGGGTCGTTCACCACGTACGCGTCGCCCGGCTGCATCTTGCCGGCGTTGGCGTTCATGACCGTGCGCACCGATTCGCCCATGGAACCCAGATGCACGGGCATGTGCGGCGCGTTGGCGATCAAGCGCGCCTGCGCGTCGAAGATGGCGCAGGAGAAGTCCAGACGCTCCTTGATGTTGACCGAGTACGCCGTGTTCTGCAGGCGGTAGCCCATCTGTTCAGCGATCGACATGAACAGGTTGTTGAACACTTCAAGCATGACGGGGTCGGCCTGCGTGCCGACCTTGCGTTGCTCGGAACGCGCCTCGACGCGGCGGATCACGAAGTGATCCTGCGACGTCAGTTCGGCCTGCCAGCCGGGTTCCACGATCGTGGTCTGGTTGGGCTCGGAAATGATGGCCGGTCCCGCGACCACGTCGCCGCCAGCCATGTCTTCACGCACATACAGCGGCGTATCGCGCCAGGCGCCCGCGCTGTACATGCTGACCACGCGGCGCGCGGCCAGCGCGCCTTCGCGGGTGCGCGACGTAGCCGCTTCGCCCACGCGCTCGCCGCCGCCCGTGGCCTCGACCGAAATGGTCTCGACCACCAGCTCGCGGTTGGGCATCAGGAACGAATAGCGCTGGCGATAGGCCGCCTCGAAGTCGCTGCGCGCCTGCGCCAGATCCGAGAACGCCACTTCCAGCGCGGTGTCGGTGCCGCGATACTTCAGGTGCAGGCGGCGCTGCACGGAGATGTCCGGCTCGGCCACATGCTGGCGGCGCAGTTCGCCGACCGCCTGGTCTGCCAGTACATCCAGTTCCGCCTTCAGCTCGCCCATCAGGGACGCGTCCAGCACCTTTTCGACGGTCTTCTGGCGCATGTCCGTCTGATCCGCCAGGCCCATGCCATAGGCCGACAGCACGCCGCCCAGCGGGTGCGCAAAGACCGTCGTCATGCCCAGCGCGTCCGCCACCAGGCAGGCGTGCTGCCCCCCCGCGCCGCCGAACACGGTCAGCGCGTATTCGGTCACGTCGTGGCCGCGCTGCACCGAGATGCGCTTGATGGCTTCGGCCATGTTGCCCACCGCGATCTGCAGAAAGCCCTCGGCCAGCTGCTCCGGCGACATCTCGCGGCCGGTGGCCGCAAACACTTCGGCGGCCATGGCGGAAAAGCGTTCGACCACGGCGTCGCGGTCCAGGGGCTCGTTTGCCTCGGGGCCAAACACGTTCGGGAAGAATTCGGGTTGAATCTTGCCCAACAGCACGTTGCAGTCCGTGACGGCCAGGGGGCCGCCGCGGCGATAGCACGCCGGGCCCGGATTGGCGCCCGCGGAATCGGGCCCGACGCGCAGTCGCGCGCCGTCAAAATGCAGGATGGAGCCGCCGCCGGCCGCGACAGTGTGAATGCTCATCATGGGCGCGCGCATGCGCACGCCGGCCACCTGGGTTTCGAATTCGCGTTCAAACTCGCCCGCGTAGTGCGACACATCGGTGGACGTGCCGCCCATGTCAAAGCCGATCACCTTCGGAAAGCCTGCGATTTCGCTGGTCCGAACCATGCCGACGATGCCGCCGGCCGGACCGGACAGGATCGCGTCCTTGCCGCGGAAACGGTGGGCATCGGTCAAGCCGCCGCTGGACTGCATGAACATGAGACGGATGCCGGGCAGTTCGCCGGCCACCTGGTCCACGTAGCGCTTCAGGATGGGCGACAGATACGCATCCACCACGGTCGTGTCGCCGCGCGAGACGAACTTGATCAGCGGGCTGACCTCGTGCGACACGGACACCTGCGTGAATCCGATCTCGGCGGCGATGCGCGCGGCCTGCTGCTCGTGGCCGGTGGCGTGCCACGCGTGCATGAACACTATGGCCACCGCGCGGATGCCGCTGTCGAACGCAGCCTGCATGTCACGGCGAAGGCCGGCTTCGTCCAGCGGCCGAATCACTTCGCCGTCGGCCGCCACGCGCTCGTCCGCCTCGACCACGGCTTCGTACAGCATCTCGGGCAGCAGCACGTTGCGGTCAAAGAGCCGCGGGCGATTCTGGTAGGCGATGCGCAAGGCATCGCGGAATCCGCGCGTGGTGACCAGCAAGGTGCGCTCGCCCTTGCGCTCGAGCAGCGCATTGGTCGCCACCGTGGTGCCCATCTTCACGCACTCGACCTGATCGGCGGGCACGGGCTGTCCGGGTGCGATGCCCAGCAGCTTGCGGATGCCGGCAACGGCCGCGTCGCGGTATTGCTCGGGGTTTTCCGACAGCATCTTCGCCGTGGTGGTCGTGCCATCAGGGCGTCGCGCCACGATGTCGGTGAAGGTGCCCCCACGGTCAATCCAGAATTGCCACTTCATAGGTATCCTCGAAAACAAGAGACCGCCGCAGCGCGTTCGGCCGCGGTCGGGTTGCGGATGAATCGGGGCCCTGCCCCGGATGTTGGATTCAGAGAGAGGTCGCGGCCCTGGCCGCCTGGTCATACAGGCCGGAAAGGGCGCGCAGCGTGTGCGCCAGTTGCCGGCTGAATTCAAGACCGCCCCCGCCCGGGCCGTCCAGGCCGGCGGTCAGGCATTGCTCGCGGATTTCGCCGTAGCGCTTCAAGATCGCCGCGCCTTCGGGGGTGACGCTGTAGAAGACTTCCTTGCTGCTGCGCTCGCCGCGCACCACGCCAAGACGTTCCAGCTTTTTGAGCGCATAGCTGACGATATGGGTGTCTTCGACATTGAGCGTGAAGCAGATATCAGCCAGCTTCTTCGGACGCTCACGATGGTAGACATGGTGGAACACCATCACGTCGGTGGGCGTCAGGTCGGGCAGACCCGCCGCAGCCATGCATCGCACCGTCCAACGGTCGAAGGCGTGGCTGGCAATCATGAGCCCGAATTCCACTTCGGACAGGTCGGGCGCGCTGCCGCCGGCAAGATGTGCCGACGACGCTATCAAGGTGGGGCTCATAAAGGGCGCAAGCGAAGATTAATTGGATGAAATACTAATAATTTATCTATATTTCATCAATAAAAAATGGCCGCTGACGGCAAAAAATCCCTCGTTTCGAGGGAATACCCCTACCGATTAGGGCCGCGGTGAAGCCGTCAGGGCGCGTTCCACCCCATGGGCAGATTGGCCCGGATCATCCAGCCGGCAATCGAAATGCGCGCCGCGATCTCGGGCATGGCGTCGCCCGGCCCGAACCAGCGCGCGTCCGCAATTTCGTCTTCCTGGACCCGGATGTCGCCGGAGACGTAGTCCGCGGTGAACGCGACCATCAGCGAATGCGGAAACGGCCACGGCTGGCTGCCGAAGTACTGCAGGTTGCCGACTTTCAGCCCGACCTCTTCGAAGACCTCGCGATGGACAGTCTGCTCGATGCTTTCCCCGGGCTCGACGAAGCCGGCCAGCGCGGTGTAGCGGGCAGTCGGCGCGTTGGCGTGACGCGCCAGTAGAATGCTGTCTCCCTTGCGGATCAGCACCATCATCGCCGGCGAGATGCGCGGGTATGCGGACAGGCCGCACGCGGGGCATCGCAGGCAGAATTCGTGCGCGACACGCTCGGCAGGCGTGCCGCAAGCGCCACAGAACCGGTGGGTTCGCGCCCATTCGGCGATTTGATAGGCGCGGCCGGCCAGCGCCATGCCTTCGTCGTCGAACACGCCGAACAGCGAGCGCAGTTTCTTGAAGGCGTAACCCTCGGGCGCTTCGAGGCCGGGGTCGACACAGACCGTGCGATACGGCGACCCCGCCTGCATCCAGACCGGCTGCAAGGCCGAGGCGCCAAGCCCGATGCGTTCACACAACGCCGAATCCGGCAACACGCTGGACGACTCCTCGACCAGCAATTCATCACGGCGGAAAACGAAATTCACACGACCCTCTTCGGCGCGTCATCGATCCCGCAATCTTAGAAGAAAAACGCGCTGACAGCCGGTCTGAGCGCCGCACCAGGCGCGGACCTCGCGGCGTCATTGAACCTTCAACCAATGAACAACATTCCCTTCCTAGGAATTACCCGTAAAACGCCGATTTCCCGCGCTTTGTTACCGCACAGCAACATAGAATGGCACGGCGCTCGGGCGGCGCGATGCCGCGCCGCGCATGCTTTTTTTCGCAATGCCTATCGGGTCAGACCCGACTTCACCATTCGCAAAGAAGGACCAACATGTACAAGAAAATCTCGCTGCTCACCGGCAGCATCGTCCTGGCATTCAGCGCGGGCGCACAGGCCCAGACCAAGTGGGACCTCCCCAGCGCCTACCCGGCGAGCAACTTCCACGTCGAGAACCTGACGACCTTCATCAAGGACGTTGACTCGCTGTCGCAAGGCAAGCTCAAGATCACGCTGCACAACAATGCCTCGCTGTACAAGGCGCCCGAAATCAAGCGCGCGGTGCAAGGCAACCAGGCTCAGATCGGCGAAATCCTGCTGACCAACTTCGCCAACGAAGACCCGATCTACGAACTGGACGGCCTGCCCTTCCTGGCCACCGGCTACGACGCATCGTTCAAGCTGTACCAGGCCCAGAAGCCGTTCCTGGAGAAGAAGCTGGCCTCGCAAGGCATGACCTTGCTGTACGCCGTGGCATGGCCGCCCCAAGGCATCTTCGCCAACAAGGACATCAAGCAGATCAGCGACATGAAGGGCCTGAAGTGGCGCGCCTACAGCCCGGTCACGGCCAAGATCGCCGAACTCGTCGGCGCCCAGCCCGTCACCGTGCAGCAGGCCGAACTGGCGCAGGCCTTGGCCACCGGCGTGATCGATTCGTACATGTCGTCGGCGTCCACCGGCTACGACACCAAGACGTACGAGTACATCAAGAAGTTCTACGACACGCAGGCCTGGCTGCCCAAGAACGCCATCATCGTCAACAAGAAGGCGTTTGACGCGCTGGACCCCGCCACGCAGGAAGCGCTCAAGAAGGCTGCCGCGCAAGCCGAAGAGCGCGGCTGGAAGCTGTCGCAGGAAAAGAACAAGTGGTATCAGGCCGAACTCGCCAAGAACGGCATGGAAACCATCCAGCCCACGGTTGAGCTCAAGGAAGGCCTGAGCGTGATCGGCAAGCGCATGCTGGACGACTGGCTCAAGAAGGCTGGCGCGGACGGCCAGGCCATGATCGACGCCTACAAGAAGCAGTGATATCGCCATGCGCCGTTTTCTGGATAACCTGTACGGCGCGGCCGGCCTTCTGGCCGGCCTGTGCACGATAGGTGTACTCGTCTCGGTGCTGGCGGCGATCATCGCCCGCCAGCTCAGCTTCAACATTCCCGGCACTGACGCCTATGCCGGATACTTCATGGCCGCCGCGGGCTTTCTTGCGCTGGCCAGCACGTTCAAGCACGGCGAGCACATCCGTGTGACGCTGCTGCTCAATTCGCTGAATCCCGCTGGCAGCCGCCGGCTGGACATCTTCGCCTTGGCCGTGGGTTGCCTGCTGGCCGCCGCCTTCGCCTTCTTCAGCGTCAAGCTCACCTACGACTCCTGGCTGTTCAACGACATTTCCACGTCGAACGACGCCACGCCGCTCTGGATCCCGCAAACGACCATGGCCGTGGGCACGATCCTGTTCTTCATCGCACTCGTCGACGAACTGGTCCGCCGTTCGCGCGGCGTCGCCGCCGCAACCTCGCAGCAAACCCATGAATGAACTTCTCGTCATCACCTTATTGGTCGTTTCGATCTTCGTCCTGCTTGGATGCGGGGTCTGGGTCGGCCTGACCCTGGCGGGCACCGCCTGGATCGGCATGGAGATCTTCTCCAGCCGCCCGGCCGGCGACGCCATGGCCGTCACGATCTGGGGCGCCTCGTCCAGCTGGACATTGACCGCCCTGCCGCTCTTTCTGTGGATGGGCGAAATCCTGTTCCGCACGCGGCTTTCCGAAGACCTGTTCAAGGGGCTTGCGCCCTGGCTGAACCGGTTGCCGGGGCGCCTCTTGCACACGAACGTGATCGGCTGCGCGATTTTCGCGGCCGTGTCGGGCTCGTCGGCCGCCACGTGCGCGACGGTGGGCAAGATGACCATCCCCGAGCTGACCCGCCGCGGCTACCCCGAGGATAAGATTCTCGGCACGCTGTCAGGCGCCGGCACGCTCGGTCTGCTGATCCCGCCCTCGATCATCATGATCGTGTACGGCGTGGCGGCGGACGTGTCCATCGCCAAGCTGTTCATCGCCGGCATCATTCCGGGCATCCTGCTCGCGCTGCTGTTCAGCGGCTACATCGCCTGGTGGGCGATCCGCAATCCCGGCGAAGTGCCAGCGGCGGATCCGGGCCTGACGTTCATGCAGAAGCTGTCACGCTCGCGCCATCTGATTCCGGTGCTGCTGCTGATCGGCGCGGTGCTGGGCTCGATCTACACCGGCATCGCGACGGCCACGGAAGCGGCGGCAGTGGGTGTGGTGGGCGCGCTGATCCTGTCGGCGCTGCAGGGATCGCTTAACGGCTCCACGTTCAAGCAGTCGCTCCTGGGCGCCACCCGCCTGTATTGCATGATCGCGCTGATCCTGGCGGGCGCCCAGTTCCTCACGCTGGCGATGGGCTACATCGGCCTGCCGCGCGCGTTGGCGGAATGGATTGGCGGACTTGGTCTGTCGCAGTTCGGCCTCATCATGGCGCTGATGGTGTTCTTCATCATCCTGGGTTGCTTCCTGGACGGCATCTCGATCGTGGTGCTGACCATGGGCGTGCTGCTGCCGACGGTGCAAGCCGCCGGCATCGACCTGATCTGGTTCGGCATTTTCATCGTGTTCGTGGTGGAAATGGCGCAGATCACGCCGCCAGTGGGGTTCAACCTGTTCGTGCTGTCCGGCATGAGCGGGCGTGAACTGCCCTACATCGCGCGCGCCTCGCTGCCGATGTTCTTCCTGATGATCCTGGCCGTGCTGCTGCTTTATGTGGCCCCTGGCATTGCCACCTGGTTGCCGCTGCACATGACGCTGTAACGTCGCGCCAACGCCACAAAAACCCCGTTCCGCGAACGGGGTTTTTCTTTTCCGTCCGTCCGCTATTCAGGCGGTGCGCGCTTGCCGGCCTGTAAATCCGGGAAAACGCCGAATCTTTTCGATATTCCGCGCTCGGCAACTTACTTAGAATCCCCAGGCGTTCCTGTGCGGCACCGGCAGGACGCACCACTGCAAAGCTGGCTGCTGCTCCGGACCCGCGCCCATTCACGGCGGCGGTGCAGCGGCCAGGCGTCCGGCAAATCGCCGGGCGCGGCAAGCCAAGCCACAAGCGCGGCGCAACCATAAATCAGCTACACCTGGAGGAGTCCAACATGAAACGCATCACCCTCTCGCTGGCGGCAGCCGGCCTGGGCCTGGCCGCCGGCGCGGCCAACGCTGAAACCAGCGTCACCCTGTACGGCATCGCTGACGTCAGCATCCGCTACCTGAGCACCAGTTCCGGCGCCGTTGGGCAAGACGGCAGCCGCATCAGCATGGAAAACGGCGCCATCTCCAACAGCCGTTGGGGCCTGCGCGGTTCGGAAGACCTGGGCAATGGAAACCGCGCCTTCTTCCGCCTGGAGAACGGCATCAATCTGCAGAACGGCAATGGTTCCGATCCGTCCAAGGCGTTCAGCCGCCTCGCGTACGTTGGCCTTGACGGCGGCAGCATCGGCACGCTGACGCTGGGCCTGCAGAACACGCCCATGTTCGACCTGCTGGCCGACTACTTCGACCCGCTGACCGTCGGCAACTACGAGCAGAACGCCTGGCTGCCCGCCGCCATGTCGCGTGTGCGCACCAACAACATGACCAAGTACGCCAACACATTCGGCAACCTGTCCGTCGTGGCGTCGTGGGCCAATGGCGAAGACTGGGACGACCGCAAGGCCGGCCAGCAGTACGGCGCCAGCCTGCGCTACACGATCGGCCAGCTCGGCCTGGGCGCGGCCTGGCAGCAAACCTACGCCGCCACCGATTCCGGCGAGCGCCAGCGCGCCTGGAACCTGAACGCGTCCTACCAATTCGAATCGGCCAAGGTCTTCGCGGGCTACTTCAACGGCCGCGACGAAACCGGCTGGGTCAATGGCGTCATGGGCGGCACCACCACCGCCAGCCTGGACCGCAAGGACAACGGCTACTTCGCCGGCGTGACCTGGCAAGCCACCCCGCGCTGGGCCATCACGGGCGCGGCCTACTACGACCGCAGCGAGAACGTGGTCGTGGAAGGCGACAAGGGCAAACGCTACGCGCTGGTCGCCGTGGCCGAATACGCGCTGTCCAAGCGGTCCCAACTGTACGGCACCGTCGACTGGAACAAGGTCAGCGACGCCGCCAGCGGCGAAATCGCAGGCAAGAGCAACCAGCTTGGCGCGGCGGTGGGGTTCAGGCACATTTTCTAAACCTCGGGTGTCTGACACCCATGTAACGCCGTCTTCCGTCCAAGATGGCGCCCAAGGGTGTCAGCCCCCCCCTCCCCCTTGATCGCCGCCTGGACCACGGCGACAATCCCACGCGTGCCTTGCCGTTTTCCGTGGAATGTCCCCGGCCCCGCGCGTTCATCGCCATCCCCCCGCGGCGCCGCTTCCTCACCATGAACCCGGGCCCGCCGTATGAGTCTTCTCGATGCCTGCGCGCTTGTCACGCTTGTCCCGCTTGACCGCCTGCGGCGGACGGCATGGACGGCCATGGCGGTGACGGTCAGCGTGCTGCTGGCGGCCTGTTCATCACCAGTGCAGCTGATGCCCACGCCGGTCAAGTTCACGACCGGTCAGGTCGATCCGTTCGCGCACAAGGCCGCGGCCGACATCACCGCCATTCCCCTGCTGTACGCCACCAACCGCGCCGTCTTTCTCGAATCGCGCCAACCCTTTTATTCGATCTTCCCCAGCGACACGCTGCGCCTGGGCGTGGCCAAGGTGCAGATCGGCGACGGCACATTGGACTGGGATCAGTTGCGGCAATTGTCCACGTCGGACAGCCAGCGCGGCCGGCCCGTGCTCAGCCTGGAGCGCATGGAAGAGCTGGTGGCCCTAGGCCCGCAAAGCGACGCGGAAAGCTCGCCCGAGGCGCAGGCTTACTTCGCGCTCATCAACGACGCCTTGGCGGTCAGCCGGCACCGTGATCTGATCATCTACGTGCATGGCTTCAACAACGCCGTATGGCGCGGCACCGCGCAGGCCGCGCAGTTCCATCACTTCACGGGACGGCAGGCCGTGGTGCTGGTGTTTCTGTGGCCTTCGGCGGCCAGCCTGCTTGCCTATGCCACGGACGTGCGCGCGGCGCGGCAGTCCGTGCCCGCGTTTGCCCGTCTGATCGAGCTGCTTGCGCGCAACACGAACGCCGAGCACATCAACGTGCTTGCCTTCAGCGCCGGTGCGCGCATTGCCAGTGAAGGACTCGCGACGCTGGCCCAGCCGAAGAACGGCGAAACCCGCGAGGCGCTGCGGGCACGCTTGCGGCTGGGGCAGATCTATTTCGCGGCCCCGGATGAAGACACGTACCGCTTCGTCACCGACCTGCGCCAATACATCGACCTGACCGAACGCGTCAGCCTGGGCGCCAACCTGGACGACCGCGCCCTGCGCTTTGCGGCGCGCCACCAGCG
The DNA here is from genome assembly GCF_001428165.1 of Achromobacter sp. Root170. Lineage (NCBI taxonomy): Bacteria > Pseudomonadati > Pseudomonadota > Betaproteobacteria > Burkholderiales > Alcaligenaceae > Achromobacter > Achromobacter sp. Root170. Next base: position 861,006 of record NZ_LMHN01000001.1, on the reverse strand, counting down.
CGCGTCACGCGCGGGCCGGCCCAGCGCCGACGACCTGACCGAGGAGCAGGTCCAGTTCATCAACGCCGCCTCGAAGCAGTTGAACTTCGACATGATCTGGGTGGATCCCCGGGCCATTCCGGACCTGAACCGCCGTGCGCACAGTTTCTGGTTCGGCAATGCCTGGGTCAGCAGCGACGTGCTGATGCAGTTCCTGTGGCACAAGGCCCCGGCCGAACGCGGCCTGCAAGAGGGCTATACGCAGCAAGGAATGCGGTTCTGGACGTTTCCGCCCGATTACGATCAGCGCGTCAAAGCCTTGATGCTCACGCGGTGAGGGGGGACGGCCGGTAGCGGAGGGCCGGTAGCGGAGGGCCGATGGCGGAGGGCCGATGGCGGACGGCCGGCCGCAGACGCCTGCGACCGGCTCGGATCAGAACACCGCCATGCGGCTGTTGATCAGATCGGTGACCAGCATGTGCCCGGGCGCGTGCGTGATGCAGAACTCGGGGCGCACCGCCGCCACCACCGACTGCGGCGTCACGCCGCAGGCCCAGAAGACCGGCATCTCGCCTGGCCGGATTTCGACGGGATCGCCGTAATCGGGGCTGCCGATATCCGCGATGCCGATCAGCGCCGGGTCGCCGATGTGCACGGGCGCGCCATGCACCGACGGGAACCGCGACGTGACCTGAATGGCGCGGATGGCGTCGGCGGCTTTCAAGGGCCGCATCGACACCACCAGCGGACCGCCGAATACGCCTGCGGGCTGCGTCGCGATATTGGTGCGGTACATGGGCACATTGCTGCCCTGTTCGATGTGGCGCACGGGCAAGCCGTTGTCCAGCATCGCCTCTTCGAACGAGAACGAGCAGCCGATGAGGAACGACACGAGATCGTCGCGCCACAGGTCGCGCACGTCCGTCGGCTCGGCCACCAGCTCGCCGTCTTTCCAGACCCGGTATCGCGGAATATCGGTGCGGATGTCGATGTCCGCGCCCAGCTCCGGCAACGCCGGGTCGCCGGGCTCGGACATGGCCAGCAAGGGGCACGGCTTGGGGTTGCGCTGGCAAAAATGCAGGAAGTCCGCCGCCAGGGCGCGCGGCAGGATCGCCAGGTTGGCCTGCACGTGTCCCGGCGCCAGATTCGCCGTGGGGCCCGTCAGGCGTCCGCTGCGGGCGTCCAGCCGCGCCTGACGCGCAAGCGCCAGGCTGGTTCTAACGTTATCTACGTCAGGCATGCATTCTCTCGTTGCGAAAAGATTGCCGGTCAGCGGCCGGCGAACAGGTCTTCCACGGACAAGCCGATGCCCAGCACACGGCGGTCCGCGCCATTGCTGGCCGCGATCATCAGGCCCACGGGCGCGGTGCCCGGTGCGTGGCACGGCAGGGACAGCGCGCAGCCATCCAGGAAGTTGATGAGGGTGGGATTACGCAGGATGAGGCCATTGGCGGCGTAGTAGGCCTCGTCGGAGGCCTGCAGATCGGCCACCGGCGGCGCCACGATGGGTGTCGTGGGCATGATGAGCGCGTCGTAGCCGGCGATCCGGTGGTCCACCGCCGCGACCCAGGCCTCGCGCGCGTCAAGCAGCGCAATGTAATCGGCCGCAGACATGTCCTGCCCGCGCATGATCCGCGACACCACGCGCGGATCGTAACGCTTGCCCGCGCGCGCGATCAGGTCCCGGTGCCAGGCCCACGCCTCGGCAGCCGTGAAGCCGCCCTTGCTGTTGATGGAAGCCAGCTCGGCGAACTCCGGAATCTCGATCCGGTCGATCAGCGCCCCTGCCGCTTCCAGACGCTGCACGGCCGCCGCAAAGGTGTCCGACACATGCTTGTCCATGGCATCCAGCGCCAGCGTCGTCGGGATGGCCAGGCGCAGGCCGCGCACCGGCAGCGCCTGCGGCAACGGCCCCGCATCGCCCGACAAAATGGCATCGAGCTCAGCGCAGCAACGGACGCTGGCGGCGATGGGGCCGATAGAGTCCAGGTTTGCCGACAATGGCAGCACACCTTGCATGGAGACGCGCCACGCGCTGGGCTTGAAACCGGTCAGGCCGCACAGCGCGGCGGGAATGCGCACGGAACCGCCCGTGTCGGACCCGATCCCGGCGACCGCCATGCCGTCGGCAACCGACACCGCGGCCCCGGAGGACGAGCCGCCGGGAATGCGGCCGGTGGCTCGATCGTACGGATTGAGCGGCGTGCCGTAGTGCGGATTGATGCCCAGGCCCGAGTACGCGAATTCGGTCATGTTGGTGCGGCCAATGATGACTGCGCCGGCAGCGATCAGGCGCTGCACGACCTCGGCGCTCTCTTCGGCGGCGGGCTCGCCTTCGCGCGCCACGGAACCGGCCATCGTGGTTTCGCCCTGGACGTCGAACAGGTCCTTGATGCTGATGGGCAGCCCCTCGATTGCGGACCGCACGATGCCGGCCGCGCGCAGCGTGTCGGACGCGCGCGCCTGCGCCAGCGCGGACTCGGCATAAAGCTTGGTGAACGCGCGGGCGCCCTCGCCCGCCGGATCCTGCGCGCGCGCCAGTGCGGCTTCGGTCAACGCGACGGAGGTGCTGCGGCCCTCGCGCAGGGCCGTGGTCAGATCATTCAAGGTCGAAACCATCATTGTCCTAATGCCGCCTGGCGGCGTAAGTGTTCGGACGGGCGCCTTCGCAGGGAATGCGCCCGGGTTCAATGCCCGGCAAGCTGGCGATCAGGCCACCACGGGCAGCGACTCGACATGATAGCGGTGGCGCAGCGTGCGGTTCAGGCGCGGATCGTGCAGCTCCATCGTGAAGTCGGCGGCCGGGCGGATGCCGCCAATGGCAGCGACGGTGCCGCAGGTCATGCCCGCGCCTTCCGGCAGGACGGCGCCGCCGCCCGTGTAGCCGGCAATCAGATCCTGGGGCGTGCGCAGCGTGGACAGCGGGCCTTCCTGGTACAGCACCTGCTCGCCGTTTTCCACGATGTAGGCACGGATGATGAGTTCGTCCCAGTGCCCTGCCACGTCCGCCAGCCGCCACGCTTGCGCGCCCACAGGCTTGACGCAGACCTGCTTGGACATCGCCACGCTGACGGTCTCGAGCTTGCGGTCGGTGTGGTCGGACGCGATGCTGACGTACATCTCGCCATCGACTGCGAACACAAAGGTCTCGACTTCGCCCGACGATTCCTCGCCCAGCGCCTGCACGTTCGATGCCTGCGTGAGCTGGTTTTCCGCGATGCGGTAGTACAGCGGGACGCTGCTGGGCCGCGGCACGCCGATGGCGGCCAGCTCTTCGATGTGATGCTCGATGGCGGCCATGTCGCGCCCGGCCCAACCGGCCACGATCACGCTGTTGAAGGTCACTTCCACCTGGCGGGGATTGGCGTCGTCGATCTGGAATACGGCTTTCATATCAGTCCTGCGAATAAGGGGATGGAGAATGGCGCGGCCGCTGGGCCGCGCCGGTATCAAGGGCGCGTCAACCGAAGGCGCGCGGCAGCCAAAGGGCGATGTCCGGCCAGAAGGCCAGCAGCGCCAGCATCACGAACATGGCGGCCACGAACGGCAGGCTGCCGACAATGACTGCGCTCATGGAGCCGCTCTTGCGCAGGCTTTGCACCACGAACAGGTTCAACCCGACGGGCGGCGTGATGAGCGCCGCTTCCACCAGCACGATGATGACGATGCCGAGCCAGATCGGGTCGTAGCCCAGGCCGATCATGATGGGCGCCACGATGGGGATGGTCGTGATCATCATGGACAGCGTTTCCATGAAGCAGCCCAGCACCAGGTAGAAGATCACCACGATCAGCAGCATCCAGCCCGGCGACAGGCCCAGTCCGGTGATGGACTTGGTCAGCGCGTCGGTCAAACCCGTGGCGGACATGATGAAGTTCAGGAAGCTGGCCGCGATGACGATCAGCATGATCATGGCCGTGGACCGCATCGTGCCCTCCAGCACCTCGCGCAGCATCGACCACGTCAGGCGCCGGTACCACGCCGCCAGGATGAATGCGCCCAGCACGCCCAGCGCGGCCGCCTCGGTTGGCGTCGCCAGGCCGGCGTAGATCGATCCGACCACCAGGAAGAAGATGCCAAGCGGCGGGGCCAGGTGCACCAGGCTGGCGATGCGCTCGCCCCAGGTCGCGCGGATTTTCTTGCCGCCCCACGAGGGCTTGGCCACGCAGGCGATCACGACCGTCAGCATGAAGAGCGCCGCCATGGCGAAGCCCGGAATGATGCCGGCCAGGTACAGCTTGGGCACCGACGAATTGGTCAGCACGCCATAGATGACCAGGTTGATCGATGGCGGGATCAGGATGCCCAGGGTGCCGCCCGCGGCAAGGCTGCCCAGGAACAGCGGCTCGTTGTAGCCGTACTTGCGGATCTGCGGAATGGCGACGGTGCCCACGGTGGCGGCCGTTGCCACGCTGGAGCCGGAGGTCGCCGAGAACAGGGTCGAGGCGCCAATGTTGGCGTGCATCAATCCGCCCGGCAGCCACGACAGCCACAGGCTCATCGCGCTGTACATGCGCTCGGCAAAGCCGGCACGCAGCAGCACCTCGCCCAGCATGATGAAAAGCGGAATCGCGACCAGCAGGAACTCGTTGTTGGAACTCCAGGAAATCTCGCCGATGGCGCGCGTCAGCGGCAGCATCGAGAACATCGGGTCCAGAATCAGGCCCAGCACCCCCAGGGCTGCGCCTACGGGAATCGACAGGCCGATCAGGACCAGCAGCAGTGTCAAGGCGGTGGCAATCATGCGGCTTCTCCCTTCACCATGCGCTCGCCAGCGGCGGCTTCTTCGTCAGCCTCTTCCTGCGCCGAACGCACGCCGCAGATCTGCTTGACCAGTTCGATGTCGCCCGTGACCAGCGCGGCCGACGCGCGCGCCAGCATCAGCGCGACCGTGATGCACATCCAGCCCAGGCCCAGCAACCACAGGCCTTGCGGTATCCAAAGCGGCGTGGCGAGCGGCGTGTTGGCTGCCGACTTCTGGGTCCACGAGGTCACCACCACGTCGTAGGCGTAATAAGTGAGGAACACCATGAAGACGGCCAGCGCCACCATGGAGATCCAGTCCAGTACCGCCGACAGGCGCACCGGCAGGAATTGGTAAAGCACGTCGACGCGCACGTTCGCGCGTTGCAGCGTGGCAAAGGCGAGCGCCCACGATGTGCTGATGGCAAAGGCGTAGCTGGACAACTCGTCCGCGCCCCCGGTCGTGAAGCCCAGGAATTTGCGGGCCAGCACGTCGAAGGAGATCAGCAGCACGCTAGCCACCGTCAGGGCGCCGCCGGCCCAGACGGCCGCGCGGGAAAAGCTCTCGGCGCGCCGCAACAGGCCGCCGAGCAGGCGGAAGTGTTCGGTTTGTGTCATGAAAGGAACCTCTGGTGGCTCGACCCGGCGTCGCGGGCGGCCACCGCCGACCCGAATGCAGGGTCACCGTTGCCGCGCGCCGCACAGGCCGGAATTGGCGCCGGCCCCAAAGGCCGGCGCCTTCTGGCGCTTACTTGCTGGCGGTCAGGTTCAGCGTCTTGCCGACGGTGGCGTTCCAGTCCTTGACGCACTGCGCCGAGCAGCGGGCAGCCCACTTGGGCAGGACGGCCTCTTGCGCCACCTTCTTGAGCAGCGCCTGATCGGCCTCGGACGGCTGCACCAGGACCATCTTGCCCTTGACCGGGAACGGGCATGCGGCCGCGCCGGTGTTGCAGTCATAGCCTTCCTGCGTCTGGCGGGCGGCGGCATCCCAGATGTTGTCGACCAGCGTCGTGATCTGGGCTTGCAGGAACGTGCGCACCTTCGGATCCAGCTTGTCCCAGGCCTTCTGGTTGACGGCGTGGATCTGCTGGTTCCAGTTGATCGGCAGCGCGACAAGGTGCGTGGACACTTCGTACCACTTGGCCGAATAACCCGACAGCGAACCCGTGATGGCGCAATCGACAACCTTGTTCTGCAGCGCGGGAACGACTTCGCCGAAGGCCATCGTCACGCTCGAGCCGCCCAGCGCCTCGACGAACTCGGCCGTGGTGCGGCTGCTGGTGCGGACCTTCTTGCCCTTGATGTCCGCCAGGCCCTTGATCTCGGCATTGCAGAACAGCACTTGCGCGGGATACGTGGAGATGCCCAGCAGCTTGACGTTGTTGCCTTCGCCGTAAAGCTTGGCGTAAACGGGCTCGAAAGCTTGGGTGACGGCGCGAGCGGTCTTGACGTCGGGCGCCAGGCCAGCCAGGTCGATGGCCTCGTTGATCGGATTGTCGCTGGCAAAGTAAGACAGCGTGGCGGTGCCGAATTCGATCACGCCCTGCGACATCAGGCGCAGCAGCTCGGGCCCCTTCAAGCCCATTTCATTGAAGCCCTTGATCTCCGCCGTGACCTGCCCCTTGGACTGCTCGGGAATGGTCTTGGTCCAGAACGGCTTTTCGTAGTCGTTGTAGGCGGTGAGGTTCGACAGGCCACCCACGATCTTCAGATGGGTCTTGGGCAGGTCCTGGGCCTGGACGGCGCCAGCCAGCAAGCTGGCGGCGACGGCGGCAAAAACAAGAGACTTCTTCATGGAAAAACTCCTGGCTGGCGGGATCGTCTGTCGCGCGCGGGATCCCGTTGTCCTGGTCGCGCGCCGGTAGGAATCGGTGGTCAAGGATGGGTATATCCAGGCCCTACGTCGTTATGAGCGCCATTGCATCGCCAGGGGCGGCAAGCGTCCAATCGTATGTTCCGATGTGGGGGTATAAATTTTTCTTGGGTCTCGCGGCGCCAAGCAACGCCATTCGCCGCAAACGACGTATTGGCGCGGCCTTGCGGCCATCGACGGGGTGCGGAACAGAGCCTGGCGGACACGTCCCGGCGCAGCCCGCAACGCCGCTGCCTCGGGAAAACACCTACGGCGGTTTTGCCTGCTCAGGCCTGCGCGGCGACCTTTTGCGCCATCTGCGCAATGACGCGCACGGCATGGCTGTCGGGGCCCTGCACCCATGTGGCGGTAAAGCTCAGCTCAGGCAGCGGGTCGGCCTGCACCTGCAGGATCCGCAACTCGCCGCGGGCCAGTTCCTTGCCCAGGAACACAGGCGCGATGACGCTGGTGCCGATCGCGTCCTGCGTCATGCGGACCACCATGGACATTGAAGCGCTGCCGTACATGCGTGGCGAGGTCACGCCCGCCCGGGTCAGCATGTCGCGCACCACGCGGTAAGGCGAACTGTTGGAGGGATACGTGATGATCGGCAGCTTGCCGATCGTGGCCAGCGTCAAGGGCTCCGGCCCCAGATCCAGCAGCGGGCTGGCCACCCACGCCAGCGGATACGTGCAGAGCGGCAGGTTCTCCACGCGCGCCTCCAGCACCGGCCCCATCAAGAAGGCCAGATCGATCTGGCGCGACATCAGGTGCGAACGCAGCACGTGCGTGGTGTCCACTTCGATCTCCAGCACCAGTGCCGGATAGGTCGCATGGATCAGTTCGATGAGCGCGGGCAGCCAGGTCTGCACAATGGTCTCGGCGACACCGATGCGCACGGTGCCGGACATGACGTTCTGCTCGCGCGCAGCCTCGAACATGTCGCGCCGCACCTGCAGCATGCGTTCGGCATGCGACAGGAGTTCGTGCCCCTTGGCGGTCAGCTTGACCCCGCGCGCGTCGCGCTCGAACAGCTTGACGCCCAGATCCGCCTCGAGCGAAGCAATGCGCTGCGAGACGGCGGGCTGCGTGGTGTTGAGCTTGTCCGATGCGGCCCGAAAGCTGCCCAGTGTGGCGACCCAAAAAAAAGTTTCGACGTTGCGTAGTTCTATCATTGGCCTTTTCCCCCGGCGGGATGAGCGTATCATGTCAGCCGCTCATCGCCCCAAAGGCGCCATGCCCTGTGTACGCTGAAAGGAGTACCCGCCATGTCCCCGGCCGATAACGGTCGCCCGCGCTCCGGCGCGTCAACCGCACGCGGCCCGATGATCGGCGTGCTGCTGCTCGTGCTGTCGATGTGGACCCTGTCGTGCCTGGACGCGAGCGGAAAATGGGTCATGAACGCGGGCGTGCCCTTGCTGGTGCTGTCGTGGGTCCGTTACGCCATCCATCTGGTGCTCGTCCTGGCGCTGGTGCTGCCCGCGCGCGGCGTGCGGGTGCTGCGCAGCACCAAGCCGCGCGAACAGCTCATTCGCGGCGGCTCGATGTTCCTGGCCACGCTGATGTTCTTCACGACCCTCAGCTACATCCCCCAGGCCGAAGCCACCTCGATCAATTTCCTGGCGCCGCTGCTCGTGCTTTCGCTGGCGCCCTGGATCCTGAAGGAACCGGCGCGCATGTCGCGCTTCGTCGCCGCAGGCATCGCCTTCGTCGGCGTCCTGATCGTCATCCGCCCCGGCGGCGGCCTGCACCCGGTGGGCACGATCTTCGGCCTGCTGACCGCCTGTTGCTTTACCGCGCAATTCATCGCCACGCGCCGCGTGGCCGGCGACGATCCGTTCACCTCGCTGATCTGGAGCGGCGCCGTGGGCACGATCTGCCTGACGCTCGCCCTGCCCTTCATCCTTCCGCCCGCCCTGCCCGTGCTCCAGGCCTTGTCGGCGTTCGACTGGATGGTGCTGATCTCGACCGGCATCACCGGCTGCGTGGGCCACCTGTTCCAGATTGCCGCCTACCGCCGCGCCCCGGCCTCCACGCTAGCGCCCTTCATCTACCTGCAGATCATCAGCGCCACGTCGGTCGGCTGGCTGGTCTGGGGGCATTTTCCCGATCCATTGACCTGGCTGGGCATTGCGATCATCTGCGCCAGCGGCGTGGGCATCGGCATGATCGAATGGCGGCGCAGCCGCGCGCAGGGCGCCGCGCTGGCCCAGGCGGCCGCGGGCACGACGGCCCGGCGCTGAACGGCGGCGGCGCCCCCAGCGAGGGGCCGCCCGCCTCCCGTACAATGCGCTTCGCCTGATGCCCGATCCGGCATCTGCCCCTGGCGTATCCCCAACAAGAGGCTCCCATGATCATCAAGCCCCGCGTGCGCGGTTTCATCTGCGTCACCACCCATCCTGCCGGCTGCGAAGCCAACGTGAAGCAACAGATCGACTACGTGAAGGCGCAAGGACCGGTGCCCGGGGGACCGAAGCGCGTGCTGGTCCTGGGCGCGTCGACGGGATACGGCCTGGCCGCGCGCATCAGCGCGGCATTCGCCTGTGGCGCGCAGACGCTGGGCGTATTTTTTGAGCGGCCGGGCGACGCCAGCAAGGCGGGCACGCCGGGCTGGTACAACAGCGCCGCGTTCCACAAGTTCGCCCAATCCGAGGGGCTGTACGCCAAGAGCATCAACGGCGACGCGTTTTCCGATGAGTTCAAGCAGCGCACCATCGACGCCATCAAGGCGGACATGGGCCAGGTCGACCAGGTCATCTACAGCCTGGCCGCGCCGCGCCGCACGCACCCGAAGACGGGGCAGGTCCACACCTCCACGCTCAAGCCCATCGGCAAGTCCGTGACCTTGCGCGGCCTGGACACCGACAAGGAACTCATCAAGGACGGCGTGCTGGAGCCGGCCTCGCAAGACGAGATTGACGCCACCGTCGCCGTGATGGGCGGGGAAGACTGGCAGATGTGGATCGATGCGCTGCTGCAAGCCGGAGTGCTGGCCGAAGGCGCCACCACCACCGCCTTCACCTATCTGGGCGAAAAGATCACGCACGACGTCTATTGGAACGGGTCCATCGGCGCGGCCAAGAAAGACCTGGACCAGCGCGTGCTGGACATCCGCGCCAAGCTGGCCGCGCGCGGCGGCGATGCCCGCGTGTCGGTGCTCAAGGCCGTGGTGACGCAGGCCAGTTCGGCGATCCCGATGATGCCGCTGTACCTGTCGCTGCTCTTTAAGGTCATGAAGGAAGACGGCACGCACGAAGGCTGCATCGAACAGGTGTACGGACTGTATCGCGACAGCCTGTGCGGCCCTTCCCCCATCCTGGACGACGAGGGCCGGTTACGCGCCGACTACAAGGAACTGGATCCCAAGGTGCAGGCGCGGGTGCAGGCGCTATGGGATCAGGTCGACACGGCCAGCCTGTATACGCTGACCGATTTTGCCGGCTACAAGCGCGACTTCCTGCGGCTGTTCGGCTTTGAAATCGACGGCGTCGATTACGACGCAGACGTCGATCCGGTGGTGCCGATCCGCGAACTGGCCTAGCGCCTCAATCAGCCGGCACCATCCGGCCGGCCGCCAGCACCAGTTGCCGCCCGCAGCGCGCCGCCAGTTGCGGGTCATGCGTGACCAGCACGAGCGTCGTGCCTTGTTCGCGGTGCAGGTCGAACATCAGGTCGATGACCGTCACGCCAGTGGCGGCATCCAGGCTGCCGGTGGGTTCGTCGGCGAACAGCAGGTCTGGCTGCACCACGAAGGCCCGGGCCAGCGACACCCGTTGCTGCTCGCCGCCTGACAGCGTGCGCGGATAGTGGTGCAGGCGCGCGCCCAGTCCGACGCGCTCCAGCATGGCCTGCGCGGCCTCGCGCGCGGACTGGCCCGCCAGTTCCAGCGGCAGCATCACGTTTTCCAGCGCGGTCAGATTGGGCAGCAGCTGGAACGACTGGAACACGAAGCCCACATGATTGGCCCGCAGGCGCGCGCGGCCGTCCTCGTCCAAGGCAAACAGGTCCTGCCCCGCAAGGTGTACGCTGCCCGCACTGGGAACATCCAGGCCGGCCAGCAGTCCCAGCAGAGTCGACTTGCCCGAACCGGAGCTGCCGGTGATGGCCACGGCACTGCCCGCGGCGACCGTAAAATCGATTCCTTCCAGGATAGAAAGCGACCCGCCGGCATCGGCCACCCGCTTGCCCAGCCCTTTCACCACGATTGAGTTATTGCTATCCATGCGCCTATTTTCCCGTCTGCTTCTCGTGACTGCCTTTGCGACCGCCGCGGCGGCGCCCGCCCACGCTCAGACCGCCGCCGCGGCCCAGGGTTCCTCGCCGCGCACCGTACTGGTGGTGGGCGACAGCCTGTCGGCCGAGTATGGCATCAAGCGCGGCACTGGCTGGGTGCCCCTGCTGTCTGAAAGGGTTTCCGAACAATACCCGAAGTTCAAGGTCGTCAATGCCAGCATCAGCGGCGACACGACCAGCGGCGGCGTGGCCCGCCTGCCCGCGCTGCTGCGCCAGCACGCCCCCGCCGTCGTCGTGCTGGAGCTGGGCGCCAATGACGCGCTGCGCGGCCTGCCCCTGAACATGACCGAGCAGAACCTGCGAACGATGGCTCAGGCGGCCCGCAAGGCCGATGCCGACGTGCTGATCGTCGGGATGCAGATCCCGCCGAACTATGGCCGGGATTACGCGCAACGCTTTGCCGCGGTGTTCAGCAAGGTCGCCAAAGACGAAAACGCCCGGCTCGTGCCCTTCCTGATGGAAGGTATCGCAACGAACCGGGCGATGTTCCAGGCTGACGGCATCCATCCGAACGAGGATGCCCAGCCTCAATTGCTCGACAACGTGTGGCCGACGCTGCGGCCCCTGTTGAACTGAGCGTTGCCTGCGGCGATCAGCCCGCGGCCTGGGCCTGATCGCCGCGAATGACGTCGGCTGCGGCCGGCAGCACATTCACCTTGTACTGCTCGCGCAGCATGCGGATCATGGCTTCGTTTTCGGCCTGGCCCCAGGCGCCCGACAACTGCTGCGCCAGGCGCTCCTTGTCGGCGGCTTCGGTCTGGCCCGCTTCCACCTTTTCCAGACGCACCAGCGTGTAGTCCACGCCGGACTGCACGCCCGTGAAGGCCGGCAGCGCGGCCGACGGCAGGCGCATCACGGCATCCAGCACCGGGCGCGACAGATCCTGCGGATTCTGGCGCGACACCGTGACGGCGGGACCAAAGCCTTCAGGCGCCGCGGCAGGATTGGCCTTGTTGGCGGCCAGGGCAGCCTCGCCTGCCTTCTTGGCGGCTTCGGCCGAGCGCTCGTCCAGCAGCTTGGCGCGGATGACGTCGCTGACCTTGTCCAGCGGCGGCACGTGAGCAGGCTCGACAGCGGCGACGCGCACGGCCAGCATCGTGTCGGGGGCAAGTTCGATCACGCCGGAGTTCTGCTTTTCACGCAGCACGTCGGGCGAGAACAGCACCTGGCGCACGCGCGGGTTGTCCAGCAGCGCGGCGTCCGGGCTGTCGGCGGCGGAACCCGGGCCGGCCTTCGCGGCGGGCAGCAGACCTTCGCGGGTCACGCCGGAGGCGGTGCGCAGCTTAAGGCCCACGGCGTCGGCAGCCGGTTGCAGGCTGTCGCGCTGGTCGTAGACCTGCTTGTTCAGCTGGCTGGCCATCTCCGAGAAGCGTTGCGCGGCGATCTGCTTGCGGACTTCGGCGGTGATCTGGTCCTTGACCTCGGCCAGCGGCTTGATGGCAGCCGGGCTGATTTCCGTGACCTTCAGGATGTGCAGGCCAAACGGGCTTTCAACCACGCCGGACACCTGATTGGCGGCAAGGCCGAAGATGGCCTTGTCCAGCGGGCCCGCCTGCGAACCCGGCGCGATCCAGCCCAGGTCGCCACCCTTGGCGGCCGAGCCGGAATCCTGCGAATTCTTGGCGGCCAGTTCAGCGAACTTGCTGGGGTCGGCGGCGGCTTGCTTGGCAATGTCTTCGGCCTTGGCGCGCGCGGCCTTGCGGGCATCTTCGGAGCCGCCGGACGGCAGCTCGATGAAGATGTGGCTGGCGCGGCGGCGCTCGGGCTGGCCAAAGCGGTTCTTGTTCTGTTCGTAGTAAGCAGCCAGGTCTTCGTCCTTGACCTGCACGCCCTGCGTGGCGGCCGCTTCGTCCAGCACCAGGTATTGGACCTGCACCTGTTCCGGCACCTGCAGCTGCTGCTTGTTGGCGTCGTACCAGGCCTGGATGTCGGCCGGGGTGACGGTGACCTGCGAACGGAAGTCGGCTGCCGAGAAATTGCGCAACTGCACCGTGCGCGTCTGCGTCAGCGCCGATTCCAGCGCGGCCACCACTTCGGCCGGCGCGCGGGCCGATTGGCCCACGGGCTCGAGCACCCGGGCGATGGCCAGGTCACGGCGCAGGCCGGCTTCGAACGAGGTCGGCGACATGCCCTGCGCGGCCAGCACCTGGCGATAGCGCTCGGGCGAGAAACGGCCGTTGTCCTGGACTTCCGGAATGGCGGCGATCGTGTTGCGCAGGGTCTCGTCGGACACCGAGAAACGGTTGTCGGCGGCCACATTGGCAAGCAGGCGCTGGTTGATGAGCTGGTTCAGCAGGCCTTCACGCAACGCGGGCGTGTCGATCACGGCCGGGTCGAACTGCGTGCCCAGGCGCTGGCGGAACTGGTCGAGCTGGTTGCGGTGCGCCTGGTCGAACTCGGCGCGGGAAATCGGCTGGCCAGCCACCGTCGCGAGCTCGGGCTCCCGGTTCATGAAGCTGTCATAGCCTTGAATCCCGACCAGGAAGAAGGAAGGCACGATCAAGATCAGCAGGATGAACTGCATCCAGCGCCGATGGCTGCGAATAAATTCGAACATGGAATCCCTGTTGCCGCGCTCCGGGATGGATGCCCGGGGCCGCACGAAAACGCATAAAAAAAGGCGAAGTGGATTCGCCCCTATTCCCATACCGGTTATTACCGGGATCAGCGGGCGGATTTTACCATTTCTCATTCATTACGGAGGCCCGCGGTTCTCCCGCCCCGCGACGGCCATGGCGGCGGCTGTTCCGTCCCCGCCCGTCGCGCGCCCGTCAACCCGGGAAACCCCCATTACCCGCCCCGCCCGGCGCTCGTATCGTGGGCTGGGGCTGCCCCGCCAATCGGGCCCCCACTGCCAGGCCGGCGCAAGGCCGGTCTCCCTCCCGCGCGCTAAAAGGGTCACTCACGATGCCGTTCATGCCTTCCCGCCTGCCTTTTCTGAAATCCTGCGTCGCCCTGGCGTTCCTGGGCTGCGCCCAGGCCGTGCAGGCCGCTCCGGTCGCCGAGGTGCTGGACGCGGCCAAGGGCCAGCAGCAGGCGGTGCTCGACACGATGCGCGACCTGGTGAACATCGAGTCGGGCAGCAAGGACGTCGAGGGCGTCGAACGCATCGCCGGACTGATCCGTGACCGGCTTCAAGCGCTGGGCGGCACCGTGGAGATCATCGCGCCGTCGGATGTCTTCCGGCTGGACGACACGCCTGACAAGGTCGGTCCGATGGTCCACGCCCAGTTCAAGGGCAGCGGCAGCAAGAAGATCATGCTGATCGCCCATATGGATACCGTGTACCGCAACGGCATGCTGAAGGATCAGCCCTTCCGGATCGATGGCGACAAGGCCTACGGCCTGGGCATCGCCGACGACAAGCACGGCGTGGCGGCCATCCTGCACACCATCGCCCTGCTCAAGACATTGAAATTATCCGACTACGGCACCTTGACCGTGCTGATCAACGGGGACGAGGAGATCAGCTCGCCGGGGGCTCGAAGCACCATCACCCGTCTGGGCGCCGATCAGGATGCCGTCTTTTCGTTCGAGGGCGGCGGCATGGAGCCGCGCCTGACGCTGGCCACCAGCGGCATCGGGGCGGCCTACCTGACGGTGCAAGGCAAGACCTCGCACGCGGGCGCGCGGCCAGAGGGCGGCGTCAATGCGCTCTATGAGCTGTCCCATCAGCTGCTGCAGCTGGACGACCTGTCCAAGCCCGACGAGGGACTGAAACTGAACTGGACGGTCGCCCAGGCTGGCACCAACCGCAACGTCATTCCCGGCCTGGCAACCGCGCAGGGCGACGCCCGCGCCCTGCGCGTGTCGGACTTCGACGCGCTGGCGCGCACGCTGGAGGAACGGGTGCAGAAAAAGCTGCTGCCCGAATCCAAGGTCAGCGTCAAATTCGAGGTCCGCCGGCCGCCGCTGGAAGCGACGGCCGCATCGCGCGCGCTTGCCCTGCACGGCGTGAAGATCTACCAGGAACTGGACCTGCCGCTGAAAGTGGTGGACCGGGCCAGCGGCGGCGGCACGGACGCCGCCTTTGCGGCGCTCAAGGCGCGCGGCCCCGTCATCGAGGGGATGGGGCTGAGCGGCTTCGGCGCGCATTCGAATGACGCCGAGTATGTCCTGATCGGCAGCATCGTGCCGCGCCTGTATCTGGCCACGCGCATGATCATGGACGTCTCCGAGGACAAGGCGCCGCTGAAGTAGGTGCGGGCCAAGACAAGGTATCCTTGCAACCCGTCCCAAAAGAACCCCGAAGCAGCACCGAAATGACCGCAACCCTTCCCTCCTGGCCCTACTCCCGTTACATCGCGCACCGCGGCGGCGGCCGCCTGGCCCCGGAGAACACGCTGGCCGCCATGCGCGTGGGCGCCGAAAACGGCTTCACCATGTTCGAATACGACGTGAAGCTCAGCCGCGACAACGTGCCGGTGCTGATGCACGACGACGACGTCGACCGCACCTCCAACGGCACCGGCCCCGCGGCCACCAAGACGTTCGCCGAGCTGGCCCAGCTGGACTTCGGCAGCTGGCATTCGCCCGCCTACGCGGGCGAACCGCTGCCCACCTTTGCCGCTGTCGCGCGCTACACGTTGGCCAATGGCATTGCCAGCAACGTCGAGATCAAGCCCTGCCCCGGCCGCGAGGCCGAGACCGGCCGCGCCGTCGCCCTGGCGGCCCGCCAATGGTGGCAAGGCGCCGATACGGCGCCGCTGCTGTCCTCGTTTGCCGAGGAAGCCTTGCAAGCCGCCCTTGAGGCCGCGCCCGAACTGCCGCGCGCGCTGCTGGTGGAAAAGGTGCCGGCCGACTGGCGTGAACGGCTTGCCAAGTACCAGTGCGTCGCCCTGAACATCAACCAGAAGGACGCCACCCGCGAACTGATCGACGCCGTGCACGCCGCCGGCTACCGCATCGCGGCCTGGACCGTCAATGACCCCGAGCGCGCGCGCCTGCTGCTCGACTGGGGCATCGACGGCATTTTCACCGACGAGCTGGCCGCCATCCGGCCCGCCGCCTGAGGCAGACAGCCCCGTGTTCAGCTACCGCCACGCCTTTCACGCCGGCAACCACGCCGACGTGCTCAAGCACGCCATCCTGGTCCACACCCTGGACTATTTCAACAAGAAAGACGCTCCGTATTGGGTCGTCGACACCCACGCCGGCGCCGGCCTTTACAGCCTGGACAGCGACTGGGCCGCCAAGACGTCCGAGTTTGCGGACGGCATCGGCCGCCTGTGGGAAGCCAAGGACCTGCCGCCGCTGCTGGCCGATTACGTTGCGCGCATCCGCGACTACAACACCAACGGCCGGCTGCGCCGTTACCCGGGCTCGCCCTGGCTGGAGCTGGACGCGCTGCGTCCGTCCGACCGCCTGCGCCTGTTCGAGATGCACCCCACCGAAATCGACACGCTGGTCGGCAACCTGGAACACCAGGGCCGCGCCGCGCAGCGCCAGACCACCATCTATGGCGACGATGGCTTCGAAGGCGTCAAGGCGCTGCTGCCGCCGCCCACGCGGCGCGGGCTGGTGCTGATCGATCCCTCGTATGAAGACAAGCACGACTACCGCCGCACGCTCGTCACGGTCAAAGAGTGCATCAAGCGCTTTGCCACCGGCACGTATGCCATCTGGTATCCGCTGGTGCAACGGCGCGAAGCCAGCGAAATGGCGCGCCACTTCGAAAACCTGAAGGTCAAGAGCTGGTTGCACGCCACGCTGACGGTCAAGAAGGCAACCATCGACGGCTATGGCTTGCACGGCAGCGGCATGTTCCTCATCAATCCGCCCTGGACGCTGCACGACGCGCTGAAACAGGCCATGCCGTACCTGGCGCGCGAACTGGCGCAGGACGAGCGGGCTGGCTTCACGTTGCAATACCGCGAGAACCCGTTCCCCGTTCCCAAGAAGCAATCGGACGACTGACGGGCCGCCCGCTTGCGGCGGTGCGATCGCGCAGACGGCAAAAGGGCCGCGCCTTCATGGCGCGGCCCTTTTTACATGCGGGCTTACGGCGGTTCAGACCGTTTCGACGTCGGCATCGCGCAAGGCTTCCTGCGCCAGCGCCAGCTTCGAGGCCGCATCGCGCAGCGCGGTGCGAAGGCCTTCCTCGATCACGGGATGGTAGAACGGCATTTCCAGCATGCGCGCCACCGTGAGCTCTTGCTGCACGGCCCACGCCAGCAGGTGACCGATGTGTTCCGCGCTGGGGCCGATCATTTCGGCGCCCAGGAAGCGGCCCGTTTCGATGTCGGCATACACGTGCAGCATGCCGCGGTTCTTGAGCATTACGCGCGAACGGCCCTGGTCGCTGAAATCGACCGCGCCGATGACGAACGTGCCTGGCACCAGCTTCGCATGGCCCGCGCCAACCAGCGCGATCTGCGGATCCGAGAACACCACGCCCAGTGGCGCACGCCGCAGGCCCTGGCGCACATCGGGAAAGCGCGCCGCGTTTTCGCCGGCGATGCGGCCCTCGTCGGCGGCCTCGTGCAGCAACGGCGCGTCGGCGTTGGCGTCGCCCGCGATGAAGATCGGCGCGCTGCCGGCCTGCATCGTCAACCGGTCGAACTGCGGCACGCCCTGCGCATTCAGCGCCAGCGACGTGTTTTCAAGGCCCAAGCCATCGACGTTGGGGCGGCGGCCCGTGGCGACCAGCGCGTAATCGAAGCGCTCGGTGCGCTCGCTGTTGTCCAGCGCCACGTAACGCACTTCGACTTCGTCGCCGACGCGGGTCGTTTCCAGGACGCGGGCGTCCGTATCCAGGTAGAACTCGCGTTGGAAGATCTTGCGCGCGGTCTGGCGCACCTGCGGATCGCTGATGCCGCCCAGGCTGCCGCTCATGCCGAAGACCCGAACTTCCACCCCAAGACGGGCGAGCGCCTGCCCCAGTTCCAGCCCGATCACGCCGGGGCCGAAAACCGCGACGCGGTTCGGCAGATCGTCCCACGCAAACACGTCATCGTTGACGACGAGCCGGTCGCCCAGTGCGCGAAACGGCGGCGGCACCGACGGGCGCGAGCCGGTGGCGATCACCACGCGCGAGGCCTGGATTTCGGTATGGTCGTCCACATGCAGCACCGTGTCGGACACGAACTTTGCGTAGCCGCGTACCTTGTCCTCGGCGGGAATGTTCTCGACGCCATCGACCACGAAGCCCACGAAACGGTCACGTTCGCGCTTGACGCGGTCCATGACCTCGGCGCCGTGAACCGTGATCTCGCCGCCGACATGCACGCCGAAAGCTTCCGTGTGCGCCGCCGCATGCGCGGCCTCGGCGGCGGCGATCAAGAGCTTGGACGGCATGCAGCCCACGCGGGCGCAGGTCGTGCCGTAAGGGCCGCCTTCGATGAGCAGCGCGCGCTTGCCCGCTGCCTTGGCGGCGCGATAGGCAGCCAGGCCTGCGGTGCCGGCGCCGATGACGGCAATGTCGGTGTGCAGCGTCTTCATGATTGGGAACCCCCTGTGATGCAAGTTTTTCAGTGTCGAGCAAAGCGCGGCGACGTGCGCCGCGCTTCGTGGCGGGAAGGGGGCACGCCCCCTGCCCGGCCCCATCGCCAGGAGATCAGGCGAAGTGCGCCTTCAGGTCTTCCAGGCCGCCGATGAGGGCGCCGTTGATGAACACCTGGGGTGCCGTGCCCTTGCCCGACACCGCGCCGATCACACGGCCGCGGACCTTGTTTTCGAGGGGGATCTCGATCGGGGCGTAGCCCTTGCTGTCCAGCAGCGCCTTGGCTTCGACGCAGAACGGGCAGCCCGGCTTGGAGAACACGACCACCTGGTCCGGCTTCTTGGCCGACGGCGCGACGTGAGCCAGCATGGTGTCGGCGTCCGAGACTTCAAACGGGTCGCCTTCCTTTTCCGGCTCGATGAACATCTTTTCGACGACACCGTCCTTGACCAGCATGGAATAGCGCCAGCTGCGCTTGCCAAAGCCCAGGTCGCTCTTGTCGACCAGCATGCCCATGCCTTCGGTGAAGGCGCCGTTGCCGTCGGGCAGCAGCGTGATGTTGGCCGATTCCTGATCCTTGGCCCATTCGTTCATGACGAAGGTGTCGTTGACCGACACGCAGACGATGCTGTCCACGCCCGAGGCAAAGAACGCGGGGGCCAGTTCGTTGTACCGCGGCAGGTGGGTGGACGAGCAGGTCGGCGTGAACGCGCCGGGAAGCGAGAAGACCACGACCGTCTTGTTCTTGAACAGGTCGTCGGTCGTGACCTTCTTCCACGTGTTGTCCTCACGAACGGGGAACGTCACATTGGGAACACGTTGGCCTTCGCGGTTTTGCAGCATTCGAATTTCTCCTTGGTAGCTAAATAAATTGGCGGTTTCGATCCGCCATGAGAAGAATCATAAATCTGGACTATCAAACAATCCAATTTAATTAATTCAATTGATTGATAGTTATAGACAATGATTGAATCTCTAAAGAAATACGAAAGCTATCACAAAGCCGCGACGGACCGCGTCAGACTCGCGCGGGCTCGTACCCGGCGTCGCGGATGGCCGCCTCGACCTTGTCGGCCTCGTCGGTTCCCGTGATCGTTACGCGATGCGCGGGCAGGTCGACGGCGACAACCGCGCCCGGGACGGCTTGGTTGACGGCGCTGGTGATTGTCTTGACGCAATGGCCGCAGGTCATGTCAGGCACTTGGAAAGCGATGGTCATGGTGTTTCTCCGGAAGGTTCAAAGGTGGCGCACGGCCACCATGACGGGCAGGTTAAACGTTCCCATTATGGCAAGGTCAAGCGTAGAATGGCGCTTGACCTTCCTATGATGGGAAGGATGAAACTGAGTGCTCCCATTCAGACAGAGACAGCCATGCGCGCAGCAAACCCACCCCCCATCTCCGAATTGGAACTTGCCATTGAAGGCATGACCTGCGCATCGTGCGTCAAGCGCGTGGAAAAAGCCCTGACGAATGTCCCCGGGGTTGCGCAGGCGCAAGTCAACCTCGCCACCGAGCGCGCGCGGGTCTCATTCGACCCTGCTGCTGCCCAGCCGCAGGCGCTGGTCGCCGCCGTGGAGAAGATGGGCTATGAAGCCCATCCCATCGCCGCCCAGGACGACCACGCCGAGCGGCAGTCGCAGGCCCGCGACGCCGAGGCGCACCGCCTGCAGCAGGCGTTCTTCGTGGCGCTCGCGCTGACGCTGCCGGTGTTCGCGCTGGAGATGGGATCGCACCTGATTCCCGCCATGCATCATTGGGTGCTCGGCACGATCGGCCAGCAGAACAGCTGGCTGCTTCAATTCGTGCTGACCACCGCCGTGCTGGTGTGGCCAGGCAGGCAGTTTTTCACCAAGGGGCTGGTCGCCCTGTGGCGCCGCGCGCCCGAAATGAATTCGCTGGTGGCGCTGGGCGCCGGCGCCGCGTGGGGCTATTCGGTCGTCGCCACGTTTGCGCCCGGCCTGCTGCCGCAGGCGGCCCGCAACGTGTACTTCGAGGCGGCCGCCGTCATTGTCACGCTCATCCTTCTGGGCCGCATGCTCGAAGCGCGCGCCAAGGGCAAGACCGGCGCGGCCATCAAGCGGCTGATTGGCCTGCAGCCGCGCACCGCACGCGTGCTGCGCGACGGCCAGGCGCAGGATATTGCGATCGAACGCGTGCGCACCGGCGACATCGTGATGGTGCGGCCCGGCGAGAAGATTCCGCTGGACGGCGACATCGTCGAAGGCAATTCCTACGTCGACGAGTCCATGTTGACGGGCGAGCCCGTGCCTGTCGAAAAGCACCCCGGGATGCAGGCAACGGGCGGCACGCTGAACACCTCGGGCAGTTTCACCTTGCGCGTCACGCACACGGGTGCGGACACCATGCTGGCCCGGATCATCCGCATGGTCGAAGCAGCCCAGGGCGCGCGCCTGCCGATCCAGGCGATGGTGGACCAGGTGACCGCCTGGTTCGTCCCGGCGGTCATGGCGGCCGCCCTGCTCACCTTCCTGGTCTGGTTCTTCCTGGGACCGGAGCCCGCCCTCTCGCACGCGCTGGTCAATGCGGTCGCCGTTCTGATCATCGCCTGCCCGTGCGCCATGGGTCTGGCGACGCCCACTTCCATCATGGTGGGCACGGGGCGCGCAGCCGAGATGGGCGTCCTGTTCCGCCAGGGCGACGCCTTGCAGACGCTGCGCGACGTCGATGTGGTGGCCTTCGACAAGACCGGCACCCTCACGCTGGGCAAGCCCACGCTGACCGAACTGGAACCCGCGCCGGGCCATGACGCCCAGCAGGTCTTGCAGTGGGTGGCGTCGGTGCAGGCGCGCTCCGAGCATCCGATCGCGCTGGCCATCGTGGCGGCAGCCGCCGAACGCAAGCTGGAACTGCTTCCCGCCGAAGGCTTTGCGGCGATCACTGGCGCGGGCGTGGAGGCCACCGTGGCGGGCCGCAAGGTGCTGGCGGGCGCGGCGCGCCTGATGGCCGAACGCGGCATCGATGTCAGCGCGTTCGGCGCACGCGCCAGGGATTGGGGCAACGAAGGCAAGACGCCGATTTACGTGGCCATCGACGGTCAGGCCGCCGCCATGATGGCCGTGACGGATCCGGTCAAGCCATCGGCGGTGTCCGCGATTGCCGCGCTGCACGCGCAAGGCCTGAAGACCGCCATGATTACCGGCGACAACCGCCACACCGCACAGGCGGTTGCGCGCCAGCTTGGCATCGACGAAGTTCGCGCCGAGGTCCTGCCCGACGGCAAGGTGCAGGCGATTGCGGCGCTGCGCGAGGGCGGGCGCAAGGTGGCGTTCGTGGGCGATGGCATCAACGACGCGCCCGCACTGGCCGCGGCCGATACCGGCATCGCGATCGGCACGGGCACGGATGTGGCGATCGAGGCGGCGTCCGTGGTGCTGATGGCCGATGACCTGCACGGCGTGCCGAACGCCATCGCGCTCAGCCGCGCGACGCTCGCCAACATCCGGCAGAACCTGTTTTGGGCATTTGCCTACAACGCGGCGCTGATCCCGCTGGCTGCGGGCGCCCTGTACCCGGCCTTCGGGCTCTCGCTCTCGCCCATCTTTGCGGCGGGCGCGATGGCGCTGTCCAGCGTATTCGTCCTGGGCAATGCGCTGCGTCTGAAGGCCTTCCGCCCCCGCTGGAGGCAAGCATGAACATCGGACAAGCCGCCAAGCAGTCCGGCATTTCGGCCAAGATGATCCGGTACTACGAGAGCATCGGCCTTATCGGACCCGCGGTGCGCACGGACTCGGGCTATCGCGTCTACAGCGACCAGGACCTGCACACGCTGCGCTTCGTGCGCCGCGCGCGCGACCTGGGGTTTTCAGTGGAGCAGATGAACGAGTTGCTGGCGCTCTGGAAGGATCGCAGCCGGGCAAGCGCGGATGTGAAGCGCATTGCGCTTGAGCACGTCGATGAGCTGGAGCGCAAGGCCGAGTCCCTGCGGGAGATGGCGGCCACGCTCAAGCATCTGGCGCAGCACTGCCACGGGGACGAGCGGCCCGATTGCCCCATCCTGGAGAACCTGGGCTGCTCGCACTGATGATGCCAGGCGGCGGGGCGTTACCCGCCGCCGCGCCTTACTGACCCGGCTGCGCCTCGGCGGCGACGCGCGCCTCGTAGGCCTCGGTGGCGGCCTGCTTGGCCGCCGCCTTTTCGGCCGCCGCGGCTAGCCTGGCTTGCTCGGCAGCCGCCGCTTCGGCTGCCGCGGTGGCCGCACGCTCACGGGCGCGCGCTTTCGCTTCCAGCACGCCCTGCGCGTCCAGCGTCTCGAACACGGCGATGGATTCCACATGGCCGGTGTGAGGGAACATGTTGATCACGCCCGCGCTCTTGAGCACGTAGCCGCCTTCGTGAACCAGGATGGCCGCGTCCCGCGCCAGCGTGGCCGGGTTACAGGACACGTAGACAATGCGGCGCGGACGTTCTTCGTACGACAGGTCGGACAGCGCCTGCGACACCGCGTGCGCGCCTTCGCGCGGCGGATCAATCAGCATGCGGTCGAAGTAGCCCAGGCTGCGCAGCCAGGTGGCGTCGACTTCGAAGAGGTTCAGGGTGGCGAAGCTGGTGCGATCGCCCAGGCCGTGGCGCGACGCCGCGTCGAACGCGCGATCGGTCAGCGCCTTGCTGCCTTCCACGCCGACGGCCTCTCGGCCTTGCGTGGCCAGCGGCAACGTGAAGTTGCCCAGACCACAGAACAGATCGGCCACGCGGTCGGTGGGCTGCACTTCCAGCAGCTTCAGCGCCCGCGAGACCATCGCCCGGTTGATGGCGTGGTTCACCTGCGTGAAGTCGGTCGGACGGTACGGCATGCGCAGGCCGAATTCCGGCATGGTGTAGGACAGCGTGTCGTTGTGCTCGCGCTCCAGCGGGTGCACCGTGTCAGGGCCCTTGGCCTGCAACCACCATTGCACGTCGTGCTTGGCCGCAAAGGCCCGCAGGATCGCGATGTCGCCGTCGGTGAGCGGCAGCAGATGCCGCAGCACCAGCGCCGTCACGCCCTCGCCGAGCGCCACTTCGATCTGCGGCATGCGGTCCGGCGCGGACATCGAGGCGATCATTTCGCGCAGCGGGATCAGCAGATCGCTGACGTGGCGGGGCAGCACATGGCATTCGCGCATGTCGGCCACGTAGCTGCTCTTGCGTTCGTGAAAGCCCACGAGCACCCCGCCCTTCTTGGGCACCACGCGCACGGACAGACGCGCGCGGTAGCGGTAACCCCAGGTCGGGCCCTGCAGCGGCGCCAGGATGAGCGCCGGACGCAGCTTGCCGACATGCCAGAAGGTGTCTTCGAGCGCGCGCTGCTTGATGGCCACCTGTGTGGTGGGTTCCAGATGCTGCATGGCACAGCCGCCACAGACGCCGAAATGCGGGCAGCGGGGCACCACGCGTTGCGACGAGGGGTGCAACACCTCGTCCACCCGGGCCGTCTCGTAGGCCGGCTTGCGGCGCAGCGTGACCGCGGTGACCCGTTCGCCCGGCAAGGCGCCTTCCACGAAAATGACCTTCCCGTCGCGGCGGGCGATCCCCCTGGCTTCCAGGTCCAGGGATTCGATATTCAAAACGTCAGACATCTCACGCAGTCCAGAATTGCACGCAACCCGTGATTGTAGAAGGACTTCGCGTATTCCCGGAAATCGGGTGTGACGGGGCCGGAGCGGCCGGGGCCAACCCGCCCTGCCCGGCGTCGCGCCGCGCATCGCACGCGCAAAAAAAGGGGCTGTTCCGGAATGCCGCCAGGCCAGGCGGCGTTCCGGAACAACCCCAAAAGGCCGGCGCTTTTGACGGCGCCGCCACGGATATCAGAATGCGCGCGCCACCGAGAAGACGGCGCCGATGCGGCCTGACGGATGGCCGTATTTGGTGGGCAACCAGTTGTCCTTGGTCGCGCCCACCGCGGCCAGGCCGAGGATCCAGCCCTTCAGGTCCTTGGTCACGCCCAGCTTGTAGTCGACGTAATGGCCGATCGAGTCGCCGTCCATGTTGGTCTGGTTCTTGAGCTTCTGGTAGCCCAGGTGGCCCAGCAGCCCCCAACCGTCGCCCAGGTCGAACGTGGCCGTGCCGTCCAGGTACCAGGTTCCCTTGCTGTCCGGCGTGCTGAAAAAGTCGCTGGGCGTGTACGAGTACTTGAGGCTGTAGTTGCCGTAGGACGCGCCCAGGTACAGGTCGGTGTTGTTGTAGTTGCCGCCCTTGGGCGAGCTGGAGCCGGGATAGTAGTAGTGCAGCACGCCCGCATCCAGCGTAAACCCGCCGCCGACGTCTCCCTTCCAGCCACCGTAGAAATCCATTTCCAGGTTGCCGTCGGTGAAGACGAAGTTGGAGACGTTGGAGTTCCAGTTGCCCAGATAGAAGCCCGAGCTGTGGTTCAGGTCAAAGCCCAACTGAACGGCGGGACGGAAGTCGGTCTGCGAATAGCCGCGGAAGCGGTAATCGCTGACTATGGTGGCGTTACCGCTGAGCGAAAAGCCGCCACCCAGGTCGGTGGGTTCGGCTTGCGCCACACCTGCAAAACAAGCGGCAAGCGCGAGGGGCAAGGCTAGCAACGTCTTATTCATGGTGCGAAGGTCCTGATCGGATAGTCGGGAGAGCGGACGGCGCGCGGCGCGTCCGGCTGGCCGGCCTGTGCAGGTAAAACCGGCTCAAATCCCTTCAAGCAATGTCCGTGCCAGGTTTCGGCGCCATCGTGCAACCCGCCACAGGGTCCTTCGGGCGCTGGCAATGCACCATGCTGGTGCCCTGTTATGGGGCGCGGTTAGGGCCGATGCGTCAAAACGGGGAAATCCGGCCCGGCCTGGCCTGGCCCGTCTGGAAAAAAAGCACCCCGGCACGCGCGAAGCGTGCCGGGGTGCGTTCAAGTGGAGCGTTGCCCCACTTTGCGGCCAGTGTGATGGCCTAGGACTTGCCGGCTCAGTTGGCCTGGGGCGCGGCAGGCGGCGGGGGCGGCGGGACGTCGCCGGCAGCCGGCGGGGGCGGCGGCGTGCCGGGACGGCCGTCGGCGCCACGCATGCCGGGGCGGCCGTCCGCGCCGCGCATGCCGGGATGGCCCTTGCCGTCCGCGCGGCCTTCCATCTTGGCGTGGCGTTCGGCCATGCGCGCTTCGCGCTCCTTGACGATCTTGGTCACCTGGGCGCGCTGCGTGTCGTTCAGGCTATCCCAGACGGCCAGCCATTGGTCGCGAACCTGCTTGGCTTGCGGCTCGAACGCGTCGCGGCGCTTCTCCGACTGGTCGATGAGGGCGCGAGGATCGAGCTTGCCGCTGTCCAGCTGCGCCTTGAGCAAGTCGTGGCGCTTGCCGCCGGCGGCACGCATGGCTTCGTGCAGGCTGCGCTGGCTGTCCTGGGCGGTCTTGAAAAGGGCCTCCTGCTTGGCGTCGAGTTTCAGCTCGGCAACCTGTGCCTTGGACACGGGGCCGAGTCCGGGGATGAGCAGGCCGTCGCGCATGCCCTTGTGGAAACCACCGCCGCGATGGCCTTCGTGCATGGCGGCCGGACCGCCATCAGCGGGCGGAGGCGGCGCGGCCATGGCGGAGCCAGCCGCGAAACCGCTGGACGCGGCGACGATTGCAAGGACGGCCAGATTGGAGCGGATAGCGAATCGGGACATGTAGGTCTCCTGGAAGTGAAGAAAGCGAGGCCATTGTGCGATCCCGCTGGTTTCATCCAGGTTTCGTTTGCGGCCGTCTTGTTTCAGTCGATTGCTTGCCCGCAGACGCGAGAACGGGGCCCTAGGAGGCCCCGTCCGCATGCTGTCCCATCCACGCAATGGGTCCGGCATCAGTGAGCAATTGGTGCGGTCAGCCCGCGTCCCACGCCGCCATGTATTCCTTCCAGTGCGGGGCGTCGCTGGCGCCAAGCGTGTCGCGCACCAGCGCTATTTCGGCCTCGTAGGCCGTGCGGTCCAGTTCGCCGCGCAGGAAGCGGAAGCGGCAGTAGACCAGCCACGTATTGACGACGTCGGTCTCGCAATATGCCCGCACTTCGTCGGCGCGGCCCGTGCTCCAGGCCTCCCACACCTTGCTGCCATCCATGCCCAGCTTGCCGGGAAAGCCGCACAGCTTGGCCAGCTCGTCGAGCGGCGCGTTGGCGCGGCCGTTGTACTTGGCCAGCACGTCCATCAGATCGACGTGCCGCGTGTGGTAGCGGGAGATGTAGTTGTTGAACTTGAAGTCGCGGTCTTCTTCGCCCATGTCCCAGTAGCGCGGCGCGGGCACGCCCTGGATCAGGCTGCGGTAATGCAGCACAGGCAGGTCGAAGCCCGACCCGTTCCAGCTGACCAGGCGAGGCGTATAGCGTTCGATGGTCTTGAAAAAGCCCGCAAGCAGCGCCGCCTCGGGATCGTCCGGCTGGCCCAGCGTCTTGACGCGAAACCCCTGGTCGTCGCGGAACACGCAGCCCACCACCGCCACCTTGTGCAGGTGCAATGGCAGGAAGTCATGACCCACGGCCTCACGCCGGGCCGTCAGCGCACGCTCGACCACTTCCTGGTCGGGCACGTCGGCGCCCCAGCCGTTGAGCTTGCGCAGCCCGTCGGCATCGGGGATGGTTTCGAGGTCGAATACCAGGGTGGGCGTCATTTGGGCGGCAGGTATTGCATCGGGTCGACCGGCGTACCCTGGCGGCGGATCTCGAAGTGCAGGCGCGGCGAGGTGGTGTCGCTTTGGCCCAGCTCGGCGATCTTGGCGCCGCGCTTGACCGTCTGGCCGGTCTTCACGAGCAGCGCGCGGTTGTGCGCGTACGCCGTGATGAAGCCGTTCTGGTGTTCGACGATGATGAGGTTGCCCAGGCCGCGCACGCCGTTGCCGCTGTACTTGACCAGCCCATCGGCCGCGGCGGTGATCGGGTCGCCCAGCGCGCCGGCGATATCGATGCCCTTGCTGCTGCTGTTAAAGCCCTGCACGATCTGGCCGTTGGCCGGCCAGGCCCAGTTGATGACGCCCGCATCGGCCGCGCGAGGCGCCGGCTTGGTGTCCACGGGCGCCGGAGGCGCGGTGGGGGTGGCGTCGGGCGCGGGCGTGGTCGCCGCGGGTGTTTCGGGCTGGTCCAGCGGACGCGGCTGCGGGCGGGCGCCGGAGATCGGCGCGGTTTGCGCGCCACCGGTGGCGCCCCCGGACATGCGCAGCACCTGCCCCACCGAGATCTGGTTGGGATCGCTGATGTTGTTCCAGCGCTTGATGTTTTCGATGTCGACGTTGTTGGCGCGGGCGATCTTGTAGAGCGTGTCGCCCGGCTTGACCACATAGCTGCCGGACGTCGCCGTCGGCGCGGGTTGCCCGCCGGTCATGTCGACCACAGGGGCACGAGTACCTTTGGATGCGCAGCCGGCCAGGATGGCGAGGCTGAGGACCCCCACTGCAAAGAGCGGGCGGCGCAGGCGCGTCATGGACGCGCCCAAATTCATATCGGTCAGTTGCAACTGCCCGTTGAGCATACGTTTCTCCTGTTGCTCAAGATTGTATTCCGGACCGTAGCGGCACAAAGCGCACGGCCTCTAGTTCGGTTCGTTTCCAGCTTGCCGCGCCCGTGCGTTCGATCAGAACCAGGCGCTGGTTCGAGCCCCCTTCGGGAGCGATGAGACGGCCTCCCGGAGCAAGCTGCGTCAGCAGCGCTTGCGGGATGGCCAGACCTGCGGCAGCCACAACGATAGCATCGAACGGCGCCACGCCGGGCAGCCCCAAGGTGCCGTCGCCATAGATGAGGCGGATCCTTGTGGTGAGCCGCAAGGCGCGTAAATGCTCGCGCGCCAGCTCGTACAAACCGCGGATGCGTTCGATGGTGTGGACGTCGCGCACGAACTGCGCGAGCACTGCGGCCTGATACCCGCAACCGGCTCCGACCTCGAGCACACGGGTGGGCGCGCGGTCTTCGCAAGCAGCCGCGATCATACGCGCGACGACCCACGGCTGGGAAATGGTTTGCGAGTGGCCGATGGGCAAGGCCGCGTCTTCGTAGGCGCGGCTGGCAAGCGCCTCGTCAACGAACAGGTGGCGCGGCACGGCAGCCATGGCGTTCAGGACGCGCTCGTCCGTGATGCCTTGGGTGCGCAGACGCTGGACCATGGCCTGGCGCAACCGTTCGGAGTTCAGACCCAGATTACTGCCCGCCTGCGGCAGCGGCGCCTGCGCTTGCCGGGGCAGCGTGGCGGCGGAAATTCGCGTGTTGCTGTTGGCCGGCGTGTAGCCCGGACCGAGCCGGCCGGCGTCATGGCGGGCAACGCTGGCGCGGCTGGCCGCGCCAGGGGTGAGGTCCGGCTGGCTTATCCGTTTGCGCATAGCGGCTCCGCCCAGGTGCGGATCTCGTCAAGCTGGCTGTGTTGCGTCAGGTCCAGGCGCAAGGGCGTGACCGACACGGTGCCCTGCTCGACGGCATGGAAGTCCGTGCCGGGCGTGGCGTCCGCGGCCAGGCCGACCGGCCCGATCCAATAAACCGTGTCGCCGTAGGGCGTGGTCGTGCGCACGACGGGCTGCGACGGATGCCGCTTGCCCAGCCGCGTGACCGCAAAGCCGTGCATGTCTTCGAAGCGGCGGTTGGGGATGTTGACGTTGAGCAGCACCGGCGCCGCGAGGGGCTGGGCCAGATGGCGCTCGACCACCAGGCGGGCTGCGCGCGCGGCCGATTCGATGTGCTCCCAGCCTTTTTCCGCCAGTGAGAACGCGATGGCGGGAATGCCGAACAGATAGCCTTCGCTGGCCGCGGCGACAGTGCCCGAATAGAGGGTGTCGTCGCCCATGTTGGCGCCGTTGTTGATGCCCGACACGACGAGGTCGGGACGCGCGTCCATGAGACCCGTCAGCGCGACGTGGACGCAGTCGGACGGCGTGCCGTTGACCGCGATGAAGCCGTTGGAGGCGGTGCGCACCGACAGCGGCCGGTTCAGCGTGAGCGAGTTGGAGGCGCCGCTGTGGTTGGTCTCGGGGGCGACAACGGTCAAATCGCCCAGCCCTTCCAGCGCCGCCACCAGCGCCTCTAGGCCGGGGGCCGAATAGCCATCATCGTTCGAAACCAGAATTCGCATTGTGCATCCGAAAGAAAATAAAACGCGGGTGACGCTGCGGATTGTACCCGCGGTAGAATCCGCAGCCATTACTACAACAACGGACTCCCTTTCCATGGCGATAACCGAACCTTCCCTGGCGTTTACCATTGCGCTCGTCGTGCTGGCCTACCTGATCGGCTCGGTGCCGTTCGCCGTGGTCGTCAGCAAGCTGATGGGCCTTCAGGACCCGCGCAGCTACGGGTCCAAGAACCCCGGCGCCACCAATGTGCTGCGCACCGGCAACAAGACCGCCGCCGCGCTGACGCTGCTGGGGGACGCCGCCAAGGGATGGTTTGCGATCTGGCTGGCTGAAAAGCTGGCGCCGGGCATCAGCCCCGTCGCCCTGGCCTGCGTGGCGCTGGCGGCATTCATCGGTCACCTATACCCCGTGTTCCTGGGGTTCAAGGGCGGCAAGGGCGTGGCGACCGCGCTGGGCGTGCTGGTGGCGATCCAGCCCTGGCTGGCCGTGGCCACTGCCGCGACCTGGCTGATCGTCGCCATCTTCTTCCGGTATTCGTCGCTGGCGTCGCTGGTCGCCGCGTTCTTCGCCCCCGTGTATTACGTGTTCGGATCGGGCCTGGCCTGGCAGGCGCAGCCCGCGCTGGGCGTGGCCCTGGCGGTCATCGGCATCCTGCTCTTCTACCGCCATCGCGCCAACATCGCCCGCCTGATCCAGGGGTCCGAAAGCCGCATTGGCAGCAAGAAGAAATAATTCCCCGAACGGAAATTGACGGAACGGGCGGCCTTGGCCGCCCGTTTCATTTCAGGCGATGTCGGCCAGATCCCAGCGGGGCTTGACCGTGAAGCTGTGCGCGCTGGCGTCCAGCGTCGCCAATCCCGCCTTGACCCGCTCGGCCGCCGCGAACGCGATCATCGCCCCGTTGTCGGTGCACAGCTCCAGGGGCGGAAAGTACGCGCGCGCCTTGAGCGGCTTGAGCGCGGCATCCAGTTTGGCGCGCAGGAGCTGGTTGGCCCCCACGCCGCCGGCCACCACCAGCCGCCGCAGGCCGGTCTGCTTCAAGGCGCGGATGGACTTGGCCGCCAGCACTTCCACGATGGCCGCCTGCGTGGCCGCGGCCAGGTCCGCGCGGGTCTGATCGTCCAGGCCGCCGTTCTGTTCGGCCGCCTTGACCCGGGTCAGGACGGCCGTTTTCAGACCGCTGAAACTGAAATCCAGGTCGCCGCTGTGCAGCATGGGCCGCGGCAGGTCAAAGCGCGACGCATCGCCGCTGGCGGCCAGCCGGGACAGCGCCGGTCCGCCCGGATAGCCCAGGCCCATCAGCTTGGCGGATTTGTCGAAGGCCTCGCCCGCGGCGTCGTCCAGCGTTTCGCCCAGGAGTTCGTAGCGCCCCACCCCGTCCACCCGCATGAGCTGGGTATGCCCGCCAGACACCAGCAAGGCGATGAAGGGAAATTCGGGCCGGGGATCGGCCAGCATCGGCGACAGCAGATGGCCTTCAAGGTGATGGATGCCGATGGCCGGCAGGCCGCGGGACCAGGCGAACGCCTGCGCCACGCTCGCGCCGACCAGCAAGGCGCCGGCCAGGCCGGGGCCGGCCGTATAGGCCACCGCCCCGACATCGGACATCTGGATGCCCGCCTCTTCCAGCACCTGGCGGGTCAGCGGAATGACGCGCCGGATGTGGTCGCGCGAGGCAAGTTCCGGCACCACGCCCCCATATTCCTGGTGCATGGCGATCTGGGTGTGCAGCGCGTGCGCGAGCAGGCCGCGTTCCGTACAGACGGCTGCGACGCCGGTTTCGTCGCAGGAGCTTTCAAAGCCGAGAATGATCATGGCGGCAGAGTTTACAACTGATGCGAAAATACGCCTGTTCTTGAATGGGACGGGGCATGCGCCCCCGCCCGACACAACCTGAAAATCCTGCAAAAACCCTGGGGACTCGAATGCTGGAGAAGCTATTCAAGCTGCGTGAGCACGGCACGACCGCAAGAACGGAAGTCGTTGCCGGCCTGACGACATTCCTGACGATGTCGTACATCATCTTCGTCAATCCGGACATCCTGTCCTCGACCGGCATGGACCGCGACGCCGTGTTCGTCGCCACGTGCCTGGCCGCCGCGCTGGGATCGCTGGTGATGGCATTCATTGCCAACTGGCCGATCGGCATGGCGCCCGGCATGGGCCTGAACGCGTTTTTCGCCTTCACCGTGGTCAAGACCATGGGTTACACCTGGGAGCAGGCGCTGGGCGCCGTGTTCATCTCGGGTGTCATCTTCCTTTTCCTGACGATATCCGGCATCCGGGTCTGGCTGGTCAAGGGCATCCCGCATTCACTACGCAGCGCGATTGCCGCCGGCATCGGGTTGTTCCTGGCCATTATCGCGCTATCGAGCGCCGGGATCGTGGTCGCGCATCCGGCCACCAAGGTCACCCTGGGCAACCTCACGACGCACGGCCCGCTCTTTGCCATCCTGGGCTTTTTCGTGATCGCATCCCTGGACGCGCTGCGCGTGCGCGGCGCCATCCTGATTGGCATCATCGTCGTCACCGTGCTGTCGATGGTGCTGGGCTACAACGAGTTCAAGGGCATCTTCTCGGCGCCGCCCAGCCTGTCGCCCACGCTTTTCAAGCTGGACATCATGGGCGCCCTGCACTCCGGGTTCGTGCACGTGATCCTGGTGTTCGTGCTGGTCGAGGTGTTCGATGCGACCGGCACGCTGGTGGGCGTGGCCAAGCGCGCGGGACTGGTGCCCGAAGACCGGCCCAACCGCCTGGGCCGCGCGCTGTTCGCGGACAGCACGGCCATCGTTGCCGGCTCGATGCTGGGCACCAGCAGCACCACGGCGTATGTCGAGAGCGCGTCCGGCGTGCAGGCCGGCGGCCGCACCGGCATGACCGCGCTGATCGTGGGCCTGCTGTTCCTGGCCGCGCTGTTCATTTCGCCGCTGGCGGGCGCCGTGCCGGCTTACGCCACCGCCCCCGCCCTGCTCTACGTCGCCGGGCTGATGATGCGCGAGCTCATCGACATCGACTGGAACGACGTCTGCGAGGCCACGCCAGCCGCGCTGACCGCGCTGGTCATGCCGTTCACGTATTCCATCGCCAACGGCATCGCCTTCGGTTTCATCAGCTACGTGGTGCTCAAGACCGCCACGGGCAAAATGCGCGACGTGCACCCGGCCACGTGGCTCGTGGCCGTGCTGTTCGTGATCCGCTACGCGTTCTTCCCGGAATAAGCAGAGTGGCTTGGCAAGGTGCCAGACACCCTGGCGGCGCCTTGCCAACCTGGCGGTCACGTCTGGCAGGATGTCAGGCACCTTGGGCAGGTGTCTGACACCTCATTGTGCAGTCCACACCGCCAATTCGTAGCCGTCCAGGTCTGTGAAATGGAAGCGGCTGCCGCCCGGAAAAGTGAATTCGTCGCGGCTGATGCGCCCGCCCGCGGTCAGAATGCGCTGCTGGATCGCGGCCAGATCGTCGCCGTACAGGATGACAAGCGGACCGCCGGGGCGCACCGCTTCGCCGGTCGTGAAGCCGCCCGTCAGACGGCCATCGGAAAACTCGGTGTAGGTGGGACCGTAATCCGTGAAGGTCCAGCCGAAGACGTCGCCATAAAAGCGCTTGCTGCGGGCAATGTCCGCGACGTTGAACTCGATGTTGTCGATCTGGTTGTTCTTGCCTCTTGCGCCCATCCGAGCCTCCTGTGTCCGTGTGGCATGCGACCCAAAACGCGGCCGAAAAGCCGCGTTTTTCCTTTGGCTATTGTAGGGATCGGAAAATTCAATCAACCCGGCCAAGGGCATGGTTGCTGGCAGGCGCCGTTGAATTCGCCGATACACTCCCCATGTAGATCAGCATATGGAGTTCATTTTGCGCCCTTCCCCCTTCCCCGCGCTGCACGCCTGTATTGACCCGGCAAAGGCGCCCGCATGAGCGCCCTGGCGAACGTCCCCTTTTCCGTGCTGGACCTGGCCCCGATTGTGCAGGGCCGCGATGCCGCGGACGCCTTCCGCAATACGGTTGCGCTGGCGCAGCATGTCGAGCAGCTGGGCTACAACCGTTTCTGGCTTGCCGAGCACCACAACATCAACGGCGTGGCCAGCAGCGCCACGGCCGTCCTGATCGGACACGTGGCCGGCCACACCCGCACGCTGCGCGTCGGTTCGGGCGGCGTCATGCTGCCCAACCACGCGCCGCTGATCATTGCCGAACAATTCGGCACGCTTGAAACCCTGTACCCCGGACGCATCGACCTGGGCCTGGGCCGTGCACCGGGCAGCGATGGCGCCACGCAGCAGGCGCTGCGCCGCAGCCCGCGCAGCGGCCTGGAGTTTCCCGCGCTGGTCGAGGAACTGCGCGCATTCCTTGCGCCTTCGCGGCCCGGCCAGCCAGTGCGTGCGATTCCCGGCGAAGGCCTGGACATCCCGATCTGGTTGCTTGGGTCTAGCGACTTCAGCGCGCGCATGGCGGCCGAGTTGGGCCTGCCCTTCTCGTTCGCGGGCCATTTCTCGCCGGAAGGCATGGCCGCGATGCGCTTGTACCGTCACTTGTTCAAGCCTTCCGAGACGCTGTCGCGCCCTTACGCCATGATCGGCGTGCCGGTCATTGCCGCGGAATCCGACGAAGCTGCCCGCTTCCAGTCCACCACGCAGCAATTGAAGTTCCTGTCGCTGGTGCGCGGCCATCGACTGCAGTTGCAGCCGCCCGTCGAAAGCATGGACGGCTTGTGGAACGAATGGGAGCGTGAAGCGGTCAATCAAAGATTGGGCGCTGCGATCGTGGGCGGCCCGGACACCGTCAAGCGCAAACTCGAAGCGCTGGTCGCGGAAACGCAAGCCGACGAGGTCATGATCGTGTCCGACTTCTACGACATCGCAGACCGCCTGCGCTCGTTCGAGATCGTCGCGTCGTTGAAAAACGGCGCGGGCGTCTCGACTCAATCCGCGGCCTGAGGGCCGCAAACCGCGCTTTGCACAGCGCCAACCATTGCGACGCAGCCTTCACCGGTTCTACTATTGCCTAACAAGCATCTGGCAACTACGCGTCGCCGCAATACGCCGGGACAGAAACCAGGCGTTTCAGCCACTGCTTTTCGCCGCCCCGCGGCAAGGATTCCACATGAGTATTGTTGAACTCACCAAAGACAGCTTCCAGGAAGCCATCACGCCCGACGGCACCCTGATCGTCGATTTCTGGGCGCCCTGGTGCGGCCCGTGCCGCGGCTTCGCCCCGGTCTTCGAACAGGCAGCCACCGAGCATCCGGACGTCACGTTCGCCAAGGTGAACACCGATGTGGAGCAGGAACTGGCCGGCGCGCTGGGCATCCGCTCGATTCCCACGCTGATGGTCTTCCGCGAAAAAGTCCTGCTGTTCTCGCAACCGGGCGCCTTGTCCGGCGGCCAGCTCAATGAGCTGCTCGCCAAGATCAAGGAAGTGGACATGGAAAAGGTCCATCAAGAAATCGCCGCAGCGCAAGACAGCCAGGACGCGTAAACACCAAGGGGCCCTCACCGGGCCCCTTCCTTTTGCACTAGGTCAGTGCAGCCCCACCGTTGCGCAAGCCGTGGCGCATCCCGGCCTGCGCCCACGCGCGCGGCCGGGCTAGGACACCACTTCCCACCCGGACCGGCCGCGCGTGATGTTGGCCGCGGTGACTTCCAGGTCCGGCACGGCCGCGCGCGGCACCGTGAACGTGAGCACGACGCCATCGGCGTTGTAGTCTTCCTGCCCGATGGCGGCGCCTGCCTGCGCCAGCCGCGATTTCAGCAGCGCCATTTCCGCAAAGCCGCAGGCGCAGCGCACGGTCGCAAGATCGACGATTTCGGTGCGCTCTCCCAACCGCAGGCAATTGGCCGCGCATCCGCCGTAAGCCCGCACCAGTCCACCCGCACCGAGCTTGATTCCGCCATACCAGCGGACCACCAGCACCGCGACGCGGTCCATGTCCTGGCCTTCGATGGCCTGCAGGATCGGCCGGCCGGCCGTGCCGCCGGGCTCGCCATCGTCATTGAAGCGGTATTCCTGTCCGATGCGGTACGCCCAGCAGTTGTGCGTGGCTTCGGGATCGCTGTGCTCGGCAAAGAAGCGCATGGCGTCGTCGATCGTGGCGACCGGCGCGGCATACGCGGCAAAGCGGCTTTTCTTGATGTCTTCCTGGTAGGTGCAGGGAGCGGTCAACGTGTGCGTCATGCCCGGCATTGTAAGTGCGCGGATCGCGTGTCCGAATGCCCGGGCGGCGTGGCCGCGCGCAGTGGCCATGAGGCCGCATCAGCCGTGGCAGTCGGGGACTTCCTGGTCCAGATAGACGTCGAAGGCGACGTCGCGCGCCCATTTCGTGGTCATGGCCTTCCACGCGCCGGCGCGGTCCCAGGCGCGCATCTCCTGGCCGAGCCAGGCACGAGAAGCGTTGTCCTGAGCGGGCAGAAGCCACACGCGCTCCTGGCGGGCGCCATCCGCGGCCAGTGTCGAGGAAAACTTCTTCCATTCCGGAAAGCGCATGAGGGGCTCCCACACGGCATCGTCGACCAGGCCGATGTCGCACTCGCCTTCGCGCACGGCAACGAGCGCGTCCGACGGCACGCGATAGGTCTTGACGGCCGCGCCCCAGCTTTGCGCCAGGGCTTTGGCCTGCGTGGCCGCCTCGGCCATGCACACGCTGCGGCCCTGCACGTCGGCGGGCTTGCGCAGCCGCGTGTCGCTGCGGATCACCGCCTTGGGCCGCGCGGCATAGCCGGTGGCTTGCACCGCGACGGTCTGCGGCTGCCCGTCGGCATTGTCGGCCAGCACCAGATCCACTTCGCCGGCGGCGAGCGCGCGGGCGGCGTCGCGCGCCGGCACCTGCACCAGACGCACGGGCAGTTTCAGGCTTGCGCCCAGCCTTTCGGTGATGGCCGCATCCAGGCCTTCCGGCGTGCGGATCTTGGCGCCCGCGGCGGGCGGCGCAGCCAGGTACGGCACGCCCACGACCAGTTCGCCGCGCGTGCTGGCCGCCGCGAAGACCTTGGGCTGCACCGCGGGCTGAACCTCGGGCTGGGCCTGCGCCAAGCCCGCGGCCAGCAGGCCGGCGGCAAGGAAGAATGGACGGATGCTGGACAACATGACGGGCTTTGCGACCTTACACGTACTGGTAACGCAGCAGGCGATGCTTGAGGTTTTCAAGCACGAACTGGTCGATCAGGGCGGCCAGCACGGCGATGACGAGGATATTGGTCATGACCCCCGTCATGTCGGCGATTTCGCCCGAATACGCCAGCGACCGGCCCAGCCCCTTGCCGAAGCCGATCAGCATTTCAGCAGAGATCAGCGCCCGCCACGCATTGCCGAACGCCAGCTGCGCGCCGGTGATGAGTTCGGGCATGACCGCGGGCAGATACACCCGCTTGATCAGCCCCCAGCGGGTCGCGCCCATGACGCGCGCCGCCGAGACGTGCACGCGCTGCACGGATTCGGTCGCGTTCATCACGCTGAGCGCGGCCGGGAAAAACGCCGCCAGCGCCACGACCACGATGATGGGCGTATTGCCAAAGCCCATCACGATGAGAAACAGCGGCACCCACGCGATGGACGGAATCGACTGCAGGATGACGATGGCGCTGCGCAGGACTTCGCGAAAGAAGAACAGCACGGCTGCCACGAGGCCGAAGCCGACACCAGCGGCCAGGGCCAGCCCGTAACCTGCGCCCAGGCGTCCCAGTGTGCCCAGGAGGCTTTGGTGGAACGACTGCTTGCCCAGGTCTTCGAACAGACGTTCGACCACGGCGGGCACGCCGGGCATCAGGAAGTCAGGCAGCGCGAAGGCCGCCAATTGCCAGATGGCCAGAATGAACAGGACGCCCAAAACGCCCGCAAGATGCTTGCGGGCGCCGGTCACTCGGGTAGACGCGCTCAAAGCTTGCGAGCCTCTTGCCAGGACAGGTCGACGATGCTGGAGACGTCGTACGGCTTGCCGTCGCGCGTCTTGAGCGATCCCTGGGCTTGCAGGATGTCAGCGATTTCCTGCATGCGCGCCGTGTCTTTCTCGGTCAGCTTGGGCGTGAACACCTGCGTGCTGATGGCCTCGGAAATGACCGTTTCGCGCGGCAGCTCGCCACGGTTCAGCGTCTTGAGCGTGGGCTCGGCAATGAAGTAGGATGCGATCAGCTTGGAAGCCTGCGCGGGTTCCTTCTGCAGCAGCGTGATGGCCTGATTCTGCGCGTCCAGCGCCTTCCAGACGTCGTCCTTGCGCTTGGCCAGCGTTTCGCCCGACGTGATCACGACCATGCACGGGAACGGCCACGCCTCGCCCACTTCATAGATCTGCTTGACCGGCGCGATCAGCTGCGCGATGCGGTCGTAGGGTTCGAACAGGAAGGCGGCGTCCACGCGCTTGCCCACCAGCGACTGCACGGCCACGGCCGGGCTCACGCCCATGACGTTGACGTCGTCGGCCGTCAGGTTGCCTGACTTGAGCACGACGCCCTTGAGCACCACGTCAGCGGTGCTGCCTTCGGCCTGCGAGGCCAGCGTCTTGCCCTTCAGGCCGGCGATGTCCTTGATGCCCGAATCGTCGCGCACGATCAGCGAGTGATAGCCCTGCTGCGCGCCGCCCACCACCTTCAGGTCAGCTCCCTTGGAGGCCCAGGCGACCGCGTTGGTAAAGCCCAGCACGCCGATGTCGAGCTGGCCGCCAACGATGGCCTTGATGAGGTCGGTGCCCGATTTGAATTCGATGAGTTCGGAATCCAGGCCGGCCTTTTTGTAATAGCCGCCCTCTTGCGCGACGATGGCCTGCGCGTCATCCATCACGCGCAGGTAACCTACGCGGAACTTCTCGGCGGCCATCGCGGGGGCAGCCGCCAGCAGCGCCGCGGCCAGCGGCAGGGACAACCATTGCTTCAGTTTCATCAGGAGCTCCAGGAAATTCAGGAAGCGGCCGCGCCCGGGCGTGGCCGCAGGATATGGGTATGAAGGATCAAGCCGCCAGCGCGATGTCCGAGTGCGCGTCCGCGCCACCGACCCCGATGCCCAAGAGGCGCAGGATCTCGCGCTTTTCAGCGGCCAGGTCGGACAGGTCGTGCGTCTTGGCGCGATGCGCCAGGTTGAATTCGCGCAGCACCCGCGCCGGGCGCGGGCTGAAGACGACGATGCGGTCGGCCAGGAACAAGGCCTCGTCGACATCGTGGGTCACCAGCAGCACGGTGGGCTTTTCCTGCGCGATAAGCTGGCGCAGCACGTCCTGCAGAGCCAGGCGGGTGAGCGCGTCCAGCGCGCCGAAGGGTTCGTCCATCAGCATGGTCTCCGGTTGCGCGATGAACGCGCGGGCCAGCGCGGCGCGCTGGCGCATGCCGCCGGACACCTGATGGGGATAGTAGTGTTCGAAGCCCGCCAGGCTGACGCGCGCCAGCCATTCGCGCGCCGCCTCGCGGGCGCGCTTCTTGGGCGTGTTCTGGAATTCCAGCGCCAGCGCCACGTTGTCTTCCAGGGTCAGCCAGGGATACAGGGCGTGTTCCTGGAACACCAGCGTGCGGCTGGGATGGGGACCGGCGACCTTGGTGCCGTCGGCCAACACGCTGCCCTGCGTGGGCATTTCAAGCCCTGCCGCCAGATGCAGCAAGGTGGACTTGCCGCAACCGGACGGGCCAACCAGCGCGACCAGCTCGCCGGTCTTGAATTCACTGGTAAAGCCGTCGACGACGGGCAAGTCGCCGAACTGCTTGTGGACGTTGTCGAAAATAAGGTTCATGGACGAATCGTCAGGGCGCGAGAAAACGAGCCTCAAATCTAACAATTCGTTATATGAATCCAAACGATCAATATCGAATGTCTTAACTTCTTCCAGTAATAAAGATCACGCTGACGAGGCCGTCGCCTGTCCACGCGTGGCGGCCCGCTGCAATCCGAACGCAATCAGCAAGCCCATCGTGACCGACAGGGAGGCCGCCAGGAAGATCGCCGGATAGCCGAATCCGCTGGAGATGTAGCCGGCGATGGGACCGGTCACGCCCAAGGCAAGATCCAGGAAGGCCGAATAGGCGCCCAGCGCGGCGCCGCGGCTGCCGGCCGGGACGCGCGCCACGGCCTCGACGCCGATGGCCGGAAACACCAGCGCAAAGCCGCTACCGGTAAGCGCGGCGCCCAGCAGCGCCATGCCTGGGTTGGGCGCCAGCCACAGCAGCAACAGTCCGGCGGCCTCCACCACGAATGACACCTGCGCGACGCGGAAGCCGCCAAAACGGGTGATCGTGCCGGCAAACAGCAGCCGCACACCGATGAAGGCGCCGCCGAATGCGCTGAGCGCATTCGCGGCGCCCTCCCACGAGGCGCTGGCGTAGTACAGGGCGACAAATGCCGCCAGGGTGCCAAAGCCCACCGACCCCAGGCCCAGCGCCATGCCGTGCGGAAACACCCGCAGCACCACGCTCTTGAAGGCCATCCGGTGGCCGCCCACGATGGCGACGGCGGGCCGCAGCATCGCCAGGCCCAGACCCGCCAGCCCCAGCAGCAGCACCGCGCCGCCCAGCGCGCCCATGCTCCAGTACTTTTCAAGCTGCACGCCTAGCGGCGCGCCGAGCGCCAGCGCGCCATACGTGGCGATGCCATTCCACGAAATGACGCGTGCCGTGTGCAGCGGCCCTACCCGCGCAATGGCCCAGGTGGCCGAACCGGTGCCCACCCAGCTCTCGCCGAAGCCCAGCGCCAGACGGCTCAGGATGATGGCCGCCAGACTCAACCAGGCGGTGCGCTCGAAAGCATAAGCCAGCAGCAGGAAGACGCCACTGATCGCGCAGGCGGCCATGCCGATGACGACGGTCTGCTTGGGGCCGACCATGTCGGCCATTCGGCCGGCGTGCGAGCGGCTGAGCAAGGTCGCCACGTACTGCACGCTGATCGCCAGGCCCGCCAGCACCGAGCCATAGCCCAGGTTGCCGTGCACGTAGCCCGGCAGCACGGCCAGCGGCAGGCCGATGGCCAGATAGCAGATAAAGGTAAAGAAAGCGATGGCTACGATGCGGGCCGTCAGGGTGAACGTGCCGATCTGCGCGCCATCGGGCGCGGCATGCTGAGAGGGAGACATTTGGGGACAAAGGCAGGCCTGGCCGGACAGGCGCCAGGATCGGGGCGGATGATAGCGCAGCGCGGTTTGCGGCCGGCTGAATGCGCGCGCCGCGCGGCGGACCGCAGGCCAGAGGGCAGGCGGGCTCAAATGCAGAAGCGGCGCACGAGTCCGTGCGCCGCTTCAGGCGAACCGTCCGGGAATCAGGCCTCGATGCCGCGAGAGGACAGGTAGTCTTCGTAGCCGCCGCGGTAGTCGACGATCTCGCCCGAAGGCAGGATTTCGATCACGCGCGTGGCCAGGCCCGACACGAATTCGCGGTCATGCGACACGAACACCAGCGTGCCTTCGTACTTTTCCAGCGCGAACTGCAGCGATTCGATCGATTCCATGTCCAGGTGGTTGGTGGGCTCGTCGAGCAGCATGACGTTGTGCCGGCCAAGCATCAGGCGGCCGAAGGTCATGCGGTTCTTTTCGCCGCCGGACAGCACCTTGGGCGCCTTGGGCAGGTCATCCGCCGAGAACAGCAGGCGGCCCAGCACCGAACGGATCGACTGGTCGTCGTCGCCCGGCTGGCGGTGGTCGCCCATCCAGTCCAGCAGGTTGATGTCGGTCTGCAGGAACTGGTCGGAAACGTCCTGGGCCATGTAGCCGAGGTCGGCATTGTCCGACCATTTGACCGTGCCCGAATCGGGCTGCAGGTCCTGCGCCAGCAGGCGCAGCAGCGTGGTCTTGCCCACGCCGTTGGCGCCGATGATCGCGATCTTCTCGCCGGCGTCGACCATGGCCGAGAACTTGGTGATGACCGGCGCGTCGTAGGCCTTGGTCAGGTTTTCGACGGTGACGGCCAGGCGGTGCATGACCTTGTTCTGCTCGAAGCGGATGTACGGATTCTGGCGCGACGAGGGCTTGACCACGACCTGGTCGGCCTTGATGCGGTCGATCTGCTTCAGGCGCGACGTGGCCTGGCGCGACTTGGACTTGTTGGCCGCAAAGCGGCGCACGAAGTCCTGCA
Organism: Achromobacter sp. Root170; assembly: GCF_001428165.1. Taxonomy (NCBI): domain Bacteria; kingdom Pseudomonadati; phylum Pseudomonadota; class Betaproteobacteria; order Burkholderiales; family Alcaligenaceae; genus Achromobacter; species Achromobacter sp. Root170. Next base: position 819,656 of record NZ_LMHN01000001.1, on the reverse strand, counting down.
ATTCTGCGACGCGTTCCTTGGCCTTGGCGTTGTTGGCGACCAGGCGTTCGCGGGCCTGGGTGCTAGCCAGCATGTAGTCGTCGTAGTTGCCGGCGTAGATGCGGATTTCACCGTAGTCCACGTCGGCCATGTGCGTGCACACCTGGTTCAGGAAGTGACGATCGTGGCTGATGATGATCATCGTGCTCTGGTAGCCGTTGAGCACATTTTCCAGCCAGCGGATCGTGTTGATGTCCAGGTTGTTGGTGGGTTCGTCCAGCAGCAGGACGTCGGGGTTCGAGAACAGCGCCTGCGCCAGCAGCACGCGCAGCTTCCAGCCCGGCGCCACTTCGCGCATCGGCAGGTTGTGCTGGTCGACGGCGATTTCCAGGCCCAGCAGCAGTTCGCCTGCGCGGGCTTCGGCGGTGTAGCCGTCGTACTCGGCAAACTTGGCTTCCAGGTCGGCGGCGCGCATGTAGTCGTCTTCGGTCGCCTCCGGATTCGCGTAGATCGCGTCGCGCTCGGACATGGCCTGCCACATTTCGGTGTGGCCCATCATCACCACATCAAGCACGCGCACGTCTTCGAAGGCGAACTGGTCCTGGCGCAGCTTGCCCAGGCGCACGCCCGGCTCAAGCGCGACGTTGCCGCCGGAGGGTTCGAGATCGCCGCCGATGATCTTCATGAACGTAGACTTGCCGGACCCATTGGCCCCGATCAGCCCGTACCGGTTGCCTTCCCCGAACTTGACGCTGACGTTCTCGAAAAGGGGCTTGGGACCGAACTGGATGGTGAGATTGGCGGTGGATATCACGGTGTATGTACGTTTGAAGGCGCCCAAAGGCGCATGCGGGAAAACCTGCTAGTGTAGCAAACGTGGTGCGGCCCCTATTTGGGACTTCGGTTGCGACCGACGCCGGCCGCCGGATCGCCGGCCGCCGGATCGCGCTTTAGTGATGGTGTTCGTCCAGCACCAGGTGCGCCAGGCCCTTCTCGGTGGCGATCCCGACCTTCTGGCCGATCGGCAGGGTGGCTTTGGTATCGACATGGCCGTACGGCAGGCCGGTAATCACCGGCACCTTGACCGTCCTGCGCAGCCAGGCCACGACCTCGTGCAGATCGTACCCCTTGTCGTGCGGGGCCAGCTTGTATTCCGTAAAACGTCCCAGCACGATCGCCTTCTGGCGCGCCAGGATGCCGGCCTGCCACAGCTGGATCAGCATGCGTTCGACGCGGTACGGATGCTCGGCAACGTCTTCAAGGAACAGGATGCCGCCGCGGATCTTCGGCATGTAGGGCGTGCCCAGCAGCGAGGTCAGCATGGCCAGGTTGCCGCCCCACAGGATGCCGCGCGCGTCCACCGGGTCGGCGTCCGGTGTTTCGAAGCTGAGGATTTCCAGCTCACCGCGCATCAGTTCGCCGAACAGCGCCTCGGTCAGATCATCGACCTTCTTGCCGCCGAAGTCCCGGACCGCGGTGGCGCCGGTATAGCTGACCGCGCCGGTCTGCGCCAGCAGGCCCAGGTTGAACGCCGTGAAATCGCTCATGCCGACAAATCGCTTGCCGCTGTCGGCCATTGCCTTCCAGTCGATGGCATGCAGCAGCCGGCCCAGGCCGTAGCCGCCGCGGGTCACCATGACGATCGGCAGCTTCTGCTTGGCCGCGCGGGTCAGGCTGGCCAGACGCTGCGCATCCGTGCCCGCGAACCGCTGGTGTTCGGCCAGCGCCGAGCGGTCCAGCGCCGTCTTGAAGCCCTGCTGCTCCAGCCGTTCGCGCGCCAGCGTCACGGTGGCGGGATCGCGCACGGCGGACGACGGGGAAATCAGATAGATGCCGCGGGCGTCCGGCTGCGGGCCGTGATGGTGGTCGTGATCATGGCCGCATGCGTCGCCGCAGTCCGGGCCGTGATCGTGCGGGTGATCGTGGGCCGCGGGCACTGCGGCCTTCGCGCGGCGCGCCTTGGTGGCGGGCTTGGCGGCTTTGGGGGTACTCATGCGATGGATTCCTTGGCGCGGCGTTCGCGGAAGAACCGGCGCAGCAGATCGCCGCAGGGTTCGGCCAGCACGCCGCCGGTGACTGAAGTGTGATGATTGAGCCTGGGCACGGACCCGACGTCCAGCACGCTGCCGCAGGCGCCGGTCTTGGGATCGTAGGCGCCGAACACGACACGGGCCAGGCGCGCGTGCAGCATGGCGCCGATGCACATGACGCAGGGCTCGAGCGTGACGTAGACGGTGATGCCGGGCAGCCGGTAGTTTTCAAGCTGCCGCGCGGCGCCGCGCAAGGCGACGATCTCGGCGTGCGCGGTCGGGTCGTGGTCGATGATGGTGCGGTTGTAGCCGCGCCCCAGGATGTCGCCCTGGGCAGAGACGACCAGCGCGCCCACCGGCACCTCGCCGATGTCGTACGCCGCCTGGGCCTGTTCCAGCGCCAGGGTCATGAATCGGGCGTCTTGCTCGGTCCAGGGCGGGACCACCGCAGGCGCGGCCAGCACGGCCGGGTCAGCCACGGTACACCCGCGACTTCAGCGCAATGCGGCCGGCCAGGCTGGTGACGGCCTCTTCGAGCCACTGATAGAGCTCGGCCTGCTCGTCATAGCGGGCCTGATTCAGGTTGGACACGCGCCCTTCCTCGATGAAGCCCCAGGCGCGGCTGCGCTTGTCGCGGTGCTTGGGATCCCAGACCCCGAAAGCGAAGCCGCCGGCGCGGCGGATCAGCGAAAAGCACGGGATGTCCGTGTAGCCATCGCCCACGAAGACCATCTGGTCGAACGGGATGCGCAGCCTGTCCTCGGGAATCTTGCGGTTGACCTCGAACGGCTTGTTGCGGAAATCGCGGCCGATGATGCCCTTCTGGATGTGGAAAAGGTAGCGGGTCTTGTCGGTGAAACTGACGACGCGCCGCGGGAACGCAATGCCGCCGTCGTCGCCATAGACGAATTCCGAGGCCCAGATCTCGGTGAACTCATGCGCGATGGGCGTGGCGCGCACCACGTCGCCGATGCCGCTGGAAATCAGGTAGAACTCAAGCTGCACCTGCGGATGCTCGGCGCGCACCGCCGCGCGCAGCCGCTGGAACAGCGTGGATACGCCGTCGTGCAGATCGAGGCGCGCGCCCCAATCTTTCAGGCGCTGCTGCGTGATGAGCCCGTGCCGTCCCTGGCGGGACAGTTCGATCATCTTGTAGAGATAGGCGGGGACGGGATCCCAGTCCTGCTGAAACAGCAAGGGATCGACCTCTTCCTTCCAGAACGAGGCCGTGTCCACGCCGATGCTGTCCAGAAAGCCGGACGTGCTGTCCGAAGCCAGCGTGTCGTCGAAGTCGAAAATCAGGGCGATGACGTCGGACATGAATGTGCGTGAGAAAAGGCGACAGCCGCCATTTTGCCTGATTGCGGCAGCGGCTGCGCCCTCACGCCATGCCCGATTTGACGCCGGCGACTTACTGGCGGATCGGTGCGCTCATGGTTCCCGTGCCCGGCGCGGGGGCCATGCCGGGGGCCGGCGCCATGCCCGGGGCGGGAGCCATTCCGGGTGCGGGTGCCATGCCAGGGGCCGGGGCCATGCCCGGTGCGGTGCCGGCGGGCACTTGAATCACGGTTTCGCGCAGCACGCCGCCGCCCTGAACGCTACCGCGCACATTGCTGGGCGAGGTCATCTGGGTGACGCAATTCTGGCGCTGGGCTTCCGGCAAGCGGCTGCAGCGGGCCAGCATGTTCTGCTGAAGTTGTTCAGGGCTGTCGTCCCGCAGATTCTGGCGGTTGCGCTCCTGGCGCGCCGCGCCGGCTTCGCGCAGGCAGGTATCCAGCGGTTGGCCGGTCGTGCCGCTCTTGCAAGCCGCGACGTCCTGCTGGTAGCGCGACTGCGACGAGTCGGCGTTGCCGGATTGCGCGTGCGCGGCGCCGGCGGCAAGCATCAGTCCGGTCGTGCACAGCATGGCGGCGAGGCGCTTCGTAGGCAGGGAAACAGAAGTCATGGTCAGCTCCTTTAGAAGAGATTGAACCCGGGCGACTCGGTCTTGCGCCGTGTCGCCCACTGACATCACTATCCCATGACCTGGCGATGGGGGACATAACCAGCGACGTGAATTCGTAAGGTTACGTTTCAACGCCAATCGGGGTCGCGCCCCAAATTCAGCGCGCGTCTTTGTCCGCTTCGGCCTTGGTGAGGCGGTTGCGATAGGTCGCGGCGCGCATCAGCAGCATGGCCGTGACGGGCGACGACACAATCAACAGCAACGTGATGATGACCTCGTGAAACACGGGCCGCGCCGACAGCGCCGAGAAGACGAGAATGGAAGATGCCAGCACGCAGGCGCAGCCCATCGTGTTGCCCAGCGTGGGCGCATGGATGCGCGACTGGAACGTGCGAAAGCGCAGCAGACCGGCCGAACCGGTCACCGCCAGCAGCCCCCCCAGCACCAGCAGGATGCAGGCCGGAATGCCGGCCCACAGCGGGATATCGACGTCCATCATGGCTCGATGACCTCGCCGCGCAGGAGAAAGCGCGCCATTGCGGTGGAGCCCACGAAACCGAACAGCGCGATCAGCAGCGCAATGTCGAAGTACACGGACGTGCCGGACCGGATGCCGAACACCAGCATCGTCAGCATGCCGTTGATGTACAGCGTGTCCAGGGCCAGGACGCGGTCCTGGGCGGTGGGGCCTCGCAACAGGCGGATGGTGGCAAACACCATGCCCAGCGCAAAGCAGAGCAAGGCAAAGGATGCCGCCCAATACAGTACGGAATTCATTCGAACATCTCCATCAACGGGCGCTCATAGCGCTGCTGCACCAGCTCGATCCACTCGTCTTCGTTCTGCAGGTCGAGCACGTGCAGTTTCAGGCTGTGGTCTTCGGTCAGGTCCACCCAGACGGTGCCGGGCGTATAGGTGACGATGCAGGCCAGCATCGCCAGGCCATGCGGGTCGCGCATGGTGAGCGGGATCAGGATGAACCCAGGCGAGAATTCATTGCGGCGCGGATTCAGGATCAGCCGCGCCACCGCGATGTTGGACTTGATGATGTCCAGCGTCACGCGCAGGAAAAGCGGTATCACCTTCCAGAGGCGGCGCGGGCGCGCCCGCAGCGGTCGCAGGCGCGAGGCGGCCCACGTGAACCACAGCGCCAGCGCGATGCCCAGCGCGATCTGCCCCGCGGACAGGCTTTCGTTGAGCACCAGCCAGAGAACAAACAGCAGCGTGGGCAGGATTAGGAAGTAAAGACGGCGCATCAGCTTCCTCCCTTGACGCCGCGCACGGTCTGCGCGGACATGACGGCGTCGATGTAGGACGCGGGCTGGTCAAGCGACCGGGCCGCGTCGTCTAGGTAGGCCGACACTGGACCGGCGCCCGCGGCCAGGGCCACGCAAAGCAACACCAGCGCCGCGACCGGGCCCGCCTCGATCACGCGAAGGCGCGGCGTGCTGCGGTCGTCGCTGGCCCAGAAAATACGGATGCCGGTGCGGCCCAGGCCGATCAGGCCAGCCAGACCCGACACCAGCACGGCCGCCACGAGAATCCAGGCGTCCATGGGCGGCGCCGATTCGGTGGCCGCCGAGACGGCCGCCGACAACAGCGAAAACTTGGCGACGAAGCCGGACAGCGGCGGCAGGCCGGTCACCAGCAAGGCGCACGAAATGAAGGCCAAGCCCAGGAACGCCATCGCGGCGGGGATCGCCACGCCGACCACGTCGTCGGACCGGTTCACAGAGGTCGGATCATCCAGATCGAAGGCGTCGAGCGTAACTGCGAGCACGTTCGCGCCGAAGCTGCGGGTGCGTTCGATCAGCTCGGCCAAGAGGAAGAACGCGCCCGTCGTCAGCACCGAACTGATCAGGTAGAACAGCGCGGGACCGGTGAGCGTGACGCCCGGCATGCCCAGCGCGGTCAGCAGCGTGCCGGCCGAAACGATGACGCAGTAGCCGACCATTTTTTCCAGTTGCTGGGTGGCCAGCAGCCCCAGGGCGCCGAACAGCAGCGTGGCCAGTCCGGCGGCGAACATCCAGTCCAGGCTGAACGCGGCGGGCGCGCCCGTGGGCAACAGCAGCGAGCCAATGCGCAGCAAGGCGTAGATGCCGACCTTGGTCATGATGGAGAACATGGCCGCGATGGGTGCGCCAGCCGACCCATAGCCTTTGACCAGCCAGAAGTTGAGCGGCCAGGCCCCCGCCTTCACGAGGAACGCCACGCCCAGGATGGCGGCGCCCGCTTCGAACAGCATGCGCTCGGCGCCCGTCAGATTGCCCGCGCGCAAGGCCAGGTCGGCCATGTTGAGCGTGCCCGTCACGCCGTAGATCAGCGCAATGCTGATGAGCAGCAGGAACGAAGCCACGAGATTCACGGCGATGTACTGCAGGCCGGCGCTGACGCGCGCCACGCCGGACCCATGCAGCAGCAAGCCGTAGGACGCGGCCAGCAGCACCTCGAAGAACACGAACAGGTTGAACAGGTCGCCGGTCAGGAAGGCGCCATTCAGGCCCATCAGCAGGAACTGGAAGAGCGAGTGGAAATGCACGCCCGCGCGGTCCCACCGCGCCAGCGCGTAGACCAGCGTGGCCAGCCCCAGCACCGCCGTCAGCGTCAGCATGACTGCGGCCAGGCGGTCGACCACCAGCACGATGCCGAACGGCGCCGGCCAATCGCCCACCAGGTAGGCCCCTACCCCGTTTTCCCAGACGCCGGGCACGCCCCCGCCTGCGACAAACAACAGGTAAATCGCGGCCGCCAATTGGGCAAGCGTGGACACAAGCGCGATGCCGCCGCGCGCGTAGCGGCTGGTGTCGGCGAGCAGCAGCATCGCCGCGCCCGCGACTAGCGGAATGATGATGGGCAGGACCGGAAGATGTTGAAGCCAGAAACTCAAGATTGGGACTCCCGTCCATCAACGTGGTCGGTACCCGTAAGGCCCCGCGAGGCGAGCAGCACAACCAGGAACAGCGCGGTGGTGGCAAAGCCGATGACGATGGCGGTCAGCACCAGCGCCTGCGGCAGCGGATCCGCATACCAGGAAGGATCATGCGCCATGGCGGGATCCACCACCGGCGGCTTGCCGGACGTGAGCCGGCCCATGCCGAAGATGAAAAGGTTGACCGCATAGGAGACCAGCGACAGTCCCATGATGAACTGGAACGTCCGGGGCCGCAGCAGCAGCCATACGCCCGAGCCCGCCAGCACGCCGATCGCGGCTGCGTATATCAATTCCATCAGGCTTCTCCTGTTTGAGCGGCGGCCGCCTGGAGTTCGGCGGCGGCCTTGCGTTGCGCGCGCAGCGATTGGTGGGCAAGCGCCACCAGCACTAGCACGGTGGATCCCACGACCAGCATGTAGACACCCAGGTCGAACAGCAGCACGCTGGACACGTGGACATGGCCGATCAACGGCAGCGCGACGTCCCAGGCCAGCGCGGCGAGGAACGGCTTGTAGGCCAGCCACGCGCTCACGGCGGCGATGCCTGCGGACAGCAGCCCGATGCCGATCCAGTTCTGGGGATTCAGGCGGCTGCGGGATTCGACCCAGTACACCCCGCCCACCATGTACTGCAGGATGACGGAGGTGGCGAAGATGAGGCCGCCGACGAAGCCGCCGCCCGGCTGGTTGTGGCCGCGCAAGAGGAAGTACACGGAAATCAGCGCGGCAACCGGTAGCAGCAGGCGCACCAGCACGGCCGGCACCATCATCGAGCCCGCGGGCACCACCGACTTGATGTCGGGCGCGTCGGGGATGCCGCCGTCCTGGTCCATCTGCTGGCGCGGAATGTCCGCGCTCTCGGCGGCCGGGCGGAAGCGGCGCAGCAGCGCGTAGACGGTCAGCGCCACGATGCCCAGTACCGTGATTTCGCCAAACGTATCGAAACCGCGGAAGTCCACGAGGATCACGTTGACCACGTTGGTGCCGCCGCCGTCGGGCAGCGCCCGGTCCACGAAGTAGGACGAAATGGGATTGGTCTGGGGCCGCGCCAGCACCGAATAGGCCAGCGCCGACATGCCCGTGCCGGCCGCCACCGCCAGCAACAGGTCGCGCAGGCGGCGCCCGCGCGCCATCAGCGTGGCCTTCAGGCTTTCTTCGTCGTCCTGCACGATGCGCCGCGGCAGCCAGCGCAGACCCAGAAGCAGCAGCACCAGCGTCACGACTTCGACGGACAACTGGGTCAGGGCCAGATCGGGCGCCGAGAACCAGACAAAGGTCAGGCAGGTGATCAGCCCTGCCCCGCCGGCCAGCGCCAGCGAGGCCAGGCGGTGGTACTTGGCCTGGAACGCGGCGGCCAGCGCGCACGTGCCGCCCACGATCCACAGCAATGCGAACACCGGATCGACGGGCGTCAGGCGCACGGCGCCGTCCAGCCAGCCGCCCGCGCGCAGCGGCAGCCACGCGACGAACAGCGTGCCGACCACGATCAGCACCATCTGCACCTGCAGGCGCGTGGACGACACCCAGCGCAACAGCCACGCGGCGGCAACGCTGGAACCGTCCAGCAGCGCCTCGAATGTGCGGCGGCCGTCCAGGCGGTAGATGAACGGCACGCGGCCGGGATTGGCGCGCTGATGGGCACGCAGGGCCAGGTACAGCAGCACGCCTGCAGTGGTGGCGACCAGGCTCATGGCGAGCGGCAGATTGAAGCCATGCCAGACGGCCAGGCTGTAGTCAGGCATGTTCTCGCCCAGGATGCTTTGCGCCGCGGTGGCCAGGAACGGACCCACGGTCAGGCTGGGGACGATGCCGACCAGCAGGCACATAAGGACCAGCAGCGCGCTGGGCAGCAGCATCCAGCGCGGCGGTTCGTGCGGTTCGCGCGGCAGGTCGGTGGCCGGCGGGCCGAAGAACACCTGCAGGATGAAGCGCAGCGAGTACGCCACGCTGAACGCGCCGGCAATCGTGGCCAAGAGCGGCAGGCCAAGCTGCACGTAGCGGTCCGCGCTGACGAAGGTGGTCTCGGCAAAGAACATTTCCTTGGACAGGAAGCCGTTCAGCAGCGGCACGCCCGCCATCGAGGCGGCGGCCACCATCGCCAGCGTGGCGGTGATGGGCATCGCCTTGTACAGGCCGGACAGCCTCCCCAGGTCGCGGGTGCCGGTTTCGTGGTCTACCACGCCCGCCGCCATGAAGAGCGACGCCTTGAACGTGGCGTGGTTGATCATGTGGAAGATGGCCGCCACCAGCGCCAGGGTGCTGTTCAGGCCCAGCAGCAACGTGATGAGGCCCAGGTGGCTGATCGTGGAATAGGCCAGCACCCCTTTCATGTCCTGCTGGAAAATGGCTGCGTAAGCGCCCAGCACCAGGGTGATAAGCCCAAGGCCGCCGATGATCCAGAACCATTCGTCGGTGCCCGACAGCACGGGCCAGAAGCGCGCCAGCAGGAAGACGCCCGCCTTGACCATCGTTGCCGAATGCAGATAGGCCGACACCGGCGTGGGCGCGGCCATGGCGTTGGGCAGCCAGAAATGGAACGGGAACTGAGCGCTTTTGGTCAGCGCGCCCAGCGCCACCAGCACCAGCACGGCCGGATACCAGGGGTCGGCCCGGACCAGGTCGCCCGACGCCAGGACGCGGTCCATGTCGTAGCTGCCGACGATGTGGCCCAGGATCAGCACCCCGGCCAGCAGACAGAGCCCGCCCGCCCCGGTGACCGTCAGCGCCATGCGGGCGCCCCGGCGCGCGTCCAGGCGGTGGTGCCAGTAGGCGATCAGCATGAAGGACGCCAGGCTGGTCATTTCCCAGAACAGCACGAGCTGGATCAGGTTGCCCGAGAGCACCACGCCCAGCATGGCGGCCATGAAGGCTTGAAAGAAGGAGAAGAAACGCGGCACCGGGTCTTCGGGCGACATGTAGTAGCGCGCATACAGCACCACCAGCGCGCCCATGCCCGAGACGATCAGCGCGAACAGCCAGGCGTAGCCGTCCATGCGCAGGGTGAATTGCAGTCCGAGGGCGGGCGCCCACGGAATGTCGGCCCTAATGACGCCGCCGTTGGCGACGTCGGGATACAGGGTCGCGATCAGAACCACGCAGACGAGGGCGATGAGGCCAGCCAGCCACGCCTCGGCGTTGCGGGCGTTGGAAGGCAGCAGCGCGGCGCACAGGCTGCCGGCGAACGGCAGAGCGAGGATCAGGATCAGCGACATGGCGTTCCGAAAATGTCCGGGCCCCCTCCCGCCAGCGCAAGGCAGCGAGAGACGAAACAGACCGGGGATTGAAAAACGGACGGAACCCTGGCCCGGTGCGTCGCTGCACTACACGTTGCCCCGTGGGGACATCAACCAACGCCAATTGAACGGCGCAGACAGAAACAAACGCAATAGCTTTCTTGCAAGACCGGGCAAGAATCTCATCCGAAAAATATCAGATTCTTGTAAGTTATGCAGAGATTTATGTGAGTACTCAGCTAATGACAGCATGATGACTGCGCAGCGTTTGCGCACTGAAAGCGTATCGAAAGGCGTTCAACTGGCTGTCAGACACACTTTTTCCTGTAACTTCCGTCATCTTCGCTGAAATGGAAAACGTCTGAAAATTTTTGCCTTTCAACATGACAGGGACAATCCCAAGTTGACCGTGGGGACATACCTGTGTGGAATTGCGGCCACGAGGCGTTGGCTTGCCGGCACCCCCGGCAATGCGCGCTTCACCGAAGCCGGTCCAAGAAGCCGGCCGGCTCGGAACAACAATATGGAGAAGACTCTTGAACGTGTTGTCACATGCCAAAGCCGCCCTGGCCCTTGCCATCGCTGGCGTCTGCTTGACCTCCGCCGCTCAGGCCGCCGATCCCTACCCCAATAAACCCATCCGGCTGATCGTTCCGTTCGCAGCGGGCGGCACGACCGATATCGTGGCCCGCGTGGTGGCTGAAGGCCTGGGCCGTGAGCTCGGCCAGCCCGTGGTCGTTGAAAACCGGGGCGGCGGTGGCGGCTCCATCGGCGCCGACGCCGTGGTGCGCGCCGCGCCCGACGGCTACACGCTGGGCGTGGCCACGGTGAGCACCATGGCCACCAATCCGGCCACCAATCCCAAGAACCCGTACAACCCGCTCAAGGACTTTGCGCCGATCACCAACATGGTGAACGTGCCCAACGTCATGACGGTCAACCCCAGCGTGCCCGCCAAGACGCTGGCTGAATTCATCACCCTCCTGAAGAACAACCCCGGCAAGTACAGCTATGCCTCGTCGGGCGCGGGCGGCATCAGCCACCTGGATGGTGAACTGTTCAAGTCGCTGACCAAGACCGACATGGTCCACGTGCCTTACCGCGGATCGGGCCCGGCGCTGAACGACGTCATCGCCGGCCAGGTCAATGTGCAGTTCGACAACCTGCCCTCCTCGATGCCGCACATCCAGGCGGGCAAGCTGCGCGCGCTGGCCGTGGCGGCGCCCAAGCGCCTGCCCGCCCTGCCCGACGTGCCGACGTTCGCCGAAGGCGGCCTGCCCGACATGGACAACATGGCGTGGTATGGCCTGGTGGCGCCCGCCGGCACGCCGCAAGCGGTGATCGACCGCGTCCACGCCGCGGCGGTCAAGGCGCTGAAGGATCCGAAGATCGCCCAGCGCCTGGCCGACGGCGGCTCGCTGGTGGACGGCAACACGCCGGCCGAATACGCCGCGCAGATCAAGCGCGAACTTGAACTGCGCCAGCGCATCGCCAAGGACCGCAACATCGTCCTGACGAACTGATACTCCAGTTCGACATGAAGGGCGCCAACGCCGGTTGGCGCCCTTTTTCGCCTCCTGCGCCGCTTGACGGCAATTGCCCGGGTGGTAGCATCTGCCCCGTGCAATCCGACATATCCTCCCTACCCTGCGTCACCTGCGCCCTCTGCGCCCTGCGCTCAACGCTGTTGAGTTCGCAGGAGGTCGCCGCGCGTTCCGCTTACGCGCGGTCCAAGCCCGGCTAATCGCCCGCCTTTCCCCTTTCTGATTTCCTTGCTCCGGCCCGTTGCCGGCTGCCTTCGCACATCCACGCGCGCCGCAGCCTGAAACCGGCCGGCGGGCGCACTGCCGCGTGGCAGGTGCCCGTCCCCATTTCGCCTGCGCACGCCTTCACGAAAGCTGGCGCGGCGGCCACGCACCGTCTTCGATTCAGCGCCATGCAACTCACCAAGAAATTCGTCAAAGCCAAGAACCCCTGCGCGGGCGGCTACAAATGGTTCCTTCGCGACCACAACGGCCAGGGGGACTACCAGGCCGTGCTCGACGCGCTCGTCGCCGACGGCCGCGTCGGCGATGCCTGCTGGCTGCTGGATCAGTTCGGCCCGACCGACGCCGTGCTGCGCCTGGACACGCTGGACGCGAACGCCATCGTGTTCGCGGGGACGCTGGAAGTGCGAATGGGCATCAACGTGGACACGGTGGTGCGCGCCGGACGCAGCATTGTCACGGGCGGCGGGATCCGGGCGGGCGAATCGATCGTCGCGGGCGAGAACATCACGGCCGGCGGCAACATCGCCAGCGCCGGCAACCTGCGGGCGGGCGGCGACGTGGCGGCCGACTGGGGCATCGAGACGGCCACCCGCCTGGACTGCGGCGGCAACGTGCGCGCCAAGTGGGACATCTGCGCGGGCCAGGATCTGGCCGTGACCGGCCACCTGCATGCCGGCCAGGACATCAGCGCGCAAGGCGCCATCAAATGCGGGCAAGGCATCAAGGCGGGCGGCAGCGTTCGCGCGGAACAGGAAATCCATGCCGCCTGCGGAATACAGGCAGGCGGATCCATCCAGTGCGGCGATCACCTTGCCTGCGGGTGGGGCATGATCGCCGGCGAGGACATCCGCGCGGAAGGCGCCATCCGGGCGGGCGAAGGCGTGCACGCGGCGGGCATCATCGCGGCCGGGCCGGGACACGGCGTCTATGCCGGCCTGAGCGTGCGGCTCGACGCGTGGGACCTGTGCGCGCGGGTCGTGGCGCAGACGCGGCCTGCTCAACTCGTGAGCGGTCATTGGGCGGGGCCGGACGGCGCGCTTGACGCGCCCGCGACGGACGCCACACCGCCGTGGAGCGGCTGGATGGACGTCGGCGCAGCGAACAGCCAGGCCCCGGGCGGCGGCCCGCGCGCCTGAAAACCGTGCCAGCGTCTGCCGAGGACGCTATCGCTGCTGCTGCCCCTGATCGTTCCCCGACGCCGGATGGCGCAGGACGAGCATCAGCCCCGTCAGGATCGCGGCCATGCCCGCCAGGCTGAGCGCCGGCAGGCGATTGCCCAGGATTACGTAGTCCAGCGCGGCCGTGCCCACCGGCACCAGGTAGAACAAGCTGGTCACGTTGACGAGATTGCCCGCCTGGATCATGCGGTAAAAAAGCAGCGTGGCGCCCACCGAGATCACAAGGCCCATCCAGATCAGCGGCACGATAAAGCCGACGCTCCAGTCGGCATGCAGCGGCTGGAATGGAGCAAACAGCAGGCACAGCACGAGGCTGACCGCGTACTGCAACGGCATCACCTCCATCGGCGCCTGCCGGACGCGCTTTTGCAGCAAGGCGCCGCCCGTCATGCTGGCCAGCGCGGCGCAGGCATAGGCGATGCCTGCCACGGACAAGCGGGTCAGCGCGATGCTTTGATACACCACCAGCACCAGCCCGGCCAGCGCCAGGCAAAGCCCTGCCAGACGCGCCGGGGCATGGCGGCGCTCGGTCAGCGCCAGCGTCAGGATGGGTTGCGCGCCAAGCAACGTGGCCAGCACGCCCGGCGTCACGCCATGATCCAGCGCGAGCAGATAGCAGATGGAGTAACTGCCGATCAGCAGCGCGCCCGTCGCGGCCACCTGAATGCGCGTGCCGGGCTGGGGCAGCCATCGCCGGCGGGGTGCGCAGATCAGGAGCAGCGCCGCCAACGCAAGCAGGAAGCGGCACAACAGAAATCCAAAGGCGGAGGCGTGCGACAGCCCCCATTTCGCGAAGATCGCGCCGCCGCTCCACAGCAGCACGAACAAGGTGGTGGACGCGCGGGCAGTCCACGCGCTTCGGTTGATGGACATGAGAAATCACCTGTCTGAATGGCAACAGACTCCAGCCCGGCGCGCGATGACGCGCGCTCTCGGGCGCGCGCTGCTCAGACGGCAGACGTCATGCGGCTTGCGGCGCGGCGCGAGGGGTCAGGCGGGAGAAGGGAAAGCGGCAGGTCAGCCGACGACGGCCGACACGGGACGGCGCAAAGCCAACCCTGGCGGGCACACGCCCGACACCACACCGCTGGGCGGCGAGGCGGGCGGCGGCGGCGCCGCGTTCTTGACAGGAGAGACCGCCGGCGGAGAACCGGCAGAGAAGAAAGCCGGCACGCGCGCGCAGGCAAGACCGGCGCGGACGGCGCGGGCAAGCATGGCGAGAGGCGTGTGATCAGGCATCGAAGCAGCCTACCGGCCGCGGGCCGAAGCGTCAAGCGTTGGCGTCGGCGTCGGAATCAACGCCAACGCGCCCCGCCGCTATCCGATCCGGCGCTGCTCCACGCCCATGTCCCGCCATGCCTCGCCGTGGCAGGTGAACATGAGGATCTGGTGCCGCGTGGCGGCGTCAAAGAGCGCCCGTTTCATGAAGTCGCGACGCGCGTCGTCGGTGTGCACCAGCGCATCGTCCAGCAGCAGCAACGTGGGCCGGCCGGCCTCGCGCAGCAGATCCGCGTAGGCAAAGCGCGCCAGGATGCCAAGTTGCTCGCGCGTGCCGAAGCTGAGCGCCTCCAGCAGATCCTCGCCGTCGCCGCGGCGCAGCGCCGTGGGCAGCAGCGCATCGTCCAGTCGCAGCGCGGCGTCGGGAAAGAGCAGCGCCAGATAATGGTTGAGCCGCCGGGCGAGCGGCGCCTGCAGGCGCTGCGTGGCCGCGGCGCGTTTGTCGGCCAGCAGCTTTTGCAGCAGGTCCAGCGCGGCGGCGCGCCGCGCGAACTCGTCGCGGCGCCGTTGCAGGCGTTCGCAGGCCGCCTGCATTTCGGACAGGCGTTCGCCCAGCCCCTGCGCCCCGGCCTGATCCAGCTTGCCCTGCAGCTGCAGGATGTCGCCGTGGCGCTTGTGCTGCGCATCGCGTTCGATGGCGGCGGATTTCTCGAACCGCTGCACGTCCTGCTCGGCCAGTTCGGGCCGGTGTTCGGCCAGCGCGGCACGGGCCTCGCGAACACGGGCGTCGAGCTGGTCGTGGGCGCTGCGCACTTCAGCGAGCCGGCCTGCGCGTGCCTGCCGTTGGGCCACGCGTTCAGCGGACTGCAATTCGGCGCCCCGGGCAGCCGCCTGCCCTTCCAGCAACTGGGCGCGGGCCGTGTCGGCGTCCAGCGCGCGCTGCGCGTCGGTAACCGCCTTTTCCGCCTGGGCGGCCACCGCTTCGGCTTCGCGCAGGGCCTGGATGGCGTCCGGCAGGCCGTCGTCGTCTGCGTCCGCGACATCACCGGCCACATCGTCGCTCAGGTCCTGCGCGGGGGGCAGTTTGGACAGCCTTTCCTGCAACTGGGCAAGACGCGCCAGCGCTTCGTCGCGCTGCGTGCGCAGCGCATCCACGCCGCGCGGCGCGTGAATGCCCAGGGTTTTGCGCATGCCGTCCAGCTCGCGCTGCAACGCGGTGTAGCGGGCGTGGCGTTGCTCGGCGTCAGTCAGGGTGTCGACGCCCGCCCGCTTGAGCAACGCGGCACATGCCGACTCCGCGCGCGCCAGGTCGCGCTGCAGGGCCGGCAGATCCTGCCCGCCGGGTTCGATCTGCAGGCGGCCCACGCCGGGCAGGTCGAGTTCAGCCGCGGCCGTCAGCAGGACCTCGCCCGAGCCGCTGACCGCCTTGCCATCGAGCAAAGCTTGCGCGCCGGCATCGAGCCGGTAGCGCAGGCGGGTGGCCACGGCCTGTTGCTGCAATTGCAGATTGCCCAGTTCGCGGCTGGCCTTGCGCAGGGCTTCGATTTCGGCGTCGGAGATCTCCAGGCGCACGGCCTCGGTCTTGAGCGCGAATCCTTGTTCGATGAGGTGGGTGACCGCGATCAGGGCGGTGTCCAGGCGTTCGATCTCGGGCGTGAGCTGCGCCAGCTGGCGGTCCAGATCCCGGCGGTCGGCTTGCGCCTGAAGCTGCGCCACGCGACGGCGCGCGGCCTCGAGGGCGGCCGCATGCGATTGCCGCTGCTGCTGGGCGCGCACCAGCGGCTCCTGCATTGCCTGCACGTGCGCGTGCGCGGCGCGCGCCTCGCGCAGCAGCGACTGGTAGTCGGCTTCGTCCTGCTGATCGCGCCGGACCTGGTCCTGCAGCAGCGCAAGTGTCTGTGCTGCCTGCGCCTGCTCGCGTTGCAGCCCGTCGAAGGCTTCACGTTCCTTGGCCAGCGCGGCCAGCCGCGCGCGGGCCTGCACGGCCTTGGTCTCGAAATCCTTCCAGGGCTGCTCGGCCTGCGCGCGTTCATGATCCCGCCGCAACTCGGCCAGGCGGTCGACGTCGGCGTTCAGTTGCGCCATGGCCTGCGCGCACGCGTCGCGCTCGGACGTGGCGCGGGCAAGCGCGTCTTCGGCTTCCTTGTAGCTGCCCTTGGGCCGGCCGTTGCGCGCGTCCAGCAACGCGGCGCGCTCAGCCGAGACGCGGTCGAACAGGCGATCGCCGTCGCTGGACGCCAGCTCGCCGGAGAGCTGCGTCAAGGCATCGCGCAGATGCGAGCCCGCGTAACTCGCGGCTTCGTGCAGGTTCTGGCCGTCGCCCTGGCGTATCCAGAGCAGGCCCGGCACGCCGGCCAGGTCGGGTTTGCTTTGGCCGCGTCCGGGGAGTTCAAAGCCCAGCAAGACCGCCAGCGCGTTTTCGGCCTCTTCGCCGTCCAGCCGCTGCGCGCCGTCGTCGACGACGAGTTCGCAGCGGGCCTTGGACAGGAACTGCTTTTTCAGGACATACGAGTGATCCGCGTGCGTGAAGACCAGCTCCACGCTGGGGCGCGCGCCCGATTCGCCGTGCGGCGCCAGGTCGGCGACCTTGCTGGTGCTGTAGCGTTCAAGGAACGCGGCACGGATGGCGGCGGCAATCGTGCTCTTACCGGCCTCGTTGGGACCGACAAAGAGGTTCAGGCCGTCTTGCAGATTGTCCAGCGACAACGGCTGGCGGAACTTGCGGAATTCTTCGAGGGCGATGCGGGAGATCTTCATTTGGCGGCTCCCGGCGCAGCGGTTTCACGCTGGAAGCGCAGGAGCAGGCGCAAGGCCTCGCTGGCCACGGCGGACTGGTCGTCTTCGGCATGCGTTGCCTGTGTTGCCTGCAGCGCTTGCAGTTGCGCGGCGACCTCGCCCACATAGCCGCTGGCGCGCAATTGCGCCAGGTCGGCCTCGTCGGGTTCGAGCCGCACACCCGACAGATCCGGCAGCAAGGCCCGCACCTGCGCGGCGGCTTCTCCCACCGCCTTTTGCAGCGCGTCCCAGGTTTCAAGGTTGACGTGGCCCTGCACATCCAGGCGCAACACATCATCGGCGCGCAGCGCTGCCATTCGCTCTGCCAGCGCCTGCGCGTCCGACGAGAGACTGAGCGTCTCTGTCCAGGCGGACCAGCGGTACCGGCCCGTCGCGATGCGTTCAACCACGGGCGCCATGCCGGGCGCGCCGATCTGCACGTCAAGCACGTAGCCGGGCTCGTTGCCCCGGAAGCGGTCCTGTTCGGGCGTGCCGGCATACCAGGTGCGGGCATCGATGGACAGGCAGCCGTGCCAATCGCCCAGCGCCAGATAATCCAGACTGGCGCGGTCCGCGCGATCGGGCGCGATGGGGTTGGTGGCGTCGATCGTGTCGGGCAGGCGGCCGGCAACGCTGCCGTGCGCCAGGCCCACGCGGATGCGCCCGGCTGGCGTTTCCAGCGTGTCGAAGGCCTGCGTGACGTCGTCGTAGGTATGACGCTGCGTGAGCGGGGCCGCAAGCACGGCGAGGTTGGCTTGCGGCAGATCCACGACGCCGGTGACAAGCGGGACATGCACGTGGGCGGGAATGCAGCCCAGCTGCATGGCGCGGCTCCAGACGCTGTCGGCCAGCGCGGCATCGTGGTTGCCCGCGATCATGACCCAGGGCCCGGTGTAGGCAGACATGGCGGCAAAAAGCCGGCGGATGGTGCGATCCGACACCGCTTGCGTGTCGAAGACGTCTCCGGCGACCAGCACGGCGTCCACGCGGCGCTCGGCGGCCAAGGTGGCGATGCGGGCCACGACCTCGAAGCGGGCCTCGGCCAGCATGGCGGCATCGTCGGTTTCAAACTGGCCGTACTGACGGCCGATCTGCCAGTCGGCAGTGTGCAGGAAATGGGTCATGCGGCGATTTTGGCATAAAGCGGCGGGCCTTCCGGGCCCTCGCAGTGCTCAATTCAGCACGCGCAAAAAGACGCGGGCCGCATCGAAGCGGCCCGCCGGGTGTGCGCCGCCAGCGGCGCGGTGGGCGGATCAGGCGCCCTTGCCGTTCAGCACCAGTTCCTGACGGGAAGCGGCGCGCCGGTCGTAGCGCGACAGGCCAAGCCCGTCGGTGCTGATCGCGGGACGCTGGCCCATGACGAGGTCGGCGACCAGCTTGCCGGAACCGCAAGCCATGGTCCAACCCAGCGTGCCGTGGCCCGTGTTCAGATAGAGGTTGCCGTAGCGCGTGGCGCCGACAACCGGCGTGCTGTCCGGCGTCATGGGACGCAGGCCCGTCCAGAACTCGGCCTGGGCCACGTGACCGCTGCCCGGGAACAGGTCGTTGACGACCAGTTCCAGCGTCTTGCGGCGGGCGTCTTTCAGGCGCAGGTCAAAGCCTGACAGTTCCGCCATGCCGCCCACGCGGATCCGCTGGTCAAAGCGCGTGACGGCGACCTTGTAGGTTTCGTCCAGAACGGTCGACACGGGCGCGCCGGCCTCGTCCTTCATGGGGATGGTCAGCGAATAGCCCTTGACCGGATACACCGGCAGGTCCAGTCCCAGGGGTTCCAGGAAACCGCGGGTGTAGCTGCCGAAGGCCGCCACGTAGCGGTCGGCTGTCAGGACCTCGTTGCCCACGCGCACGCCGGTGATCTGGCCGCCAGCCGTGTTCAGCCCCGTAACGCTTTGGCCAAAGCGGAAATCCACGCCCAGTTCGGCCGCCATGTCGGCCAGCCGGCGGGTAAAGAGCTGGCAGTCGCCGGTTTCGTCGTTGGGCAGGCGCAGACCGCCGGAAAGCTTGTGGGCGGAATTGGCCAGCGCGGGTTCGGCCGTCACGAGGCGGTGGCGGTCCAGGAGTTCGTAGGGGACACCCACCTCTTCGAGCACGGCGATGTCGCGGCGCGCGGCCTCCATCTGGGCATCGGTGCGAAACAGCTGCAACGTGCCCCGGGTGCGTTCTTCATAGTGGATGCCGGTGGAAGCGCGCAGTTCGCGCAGGCAGTCGCGGCTGTACTCGGACAGGCGCAGCATGCGTTCCTTGTTGACGGCATAGCGGTCGGCCGAGCAGTTGGCCAGCATGGCGGCCATCCATTTCAGCTGGTACAGGCTGCCGTCCAGGCGGATCGCCAAGGGTGCGTGCTTTTGAAACAGCCATTTGATCGCCTTGAGCGGAATGCCGGGCGCCGCCCACGGGGTGGAATAGCCAGGCGAGACCTGTCCGGCGTTGGCGTAGCTGGTTTCCTGCGCAGCTGCGGGCTGGCGGTCCAGCACGGTCACTTTGGCGCCCTGCCGGGCCAGGTAATAGGCAGTGGTGGTGCCGATGACGCCGCTGCCAAGGACGATCACATGCATGATTCTTTCCGATAGTTGGTTTTGTCTGGGAATTTCGGTAGTCTATGACCCCTTCGGCAGTGAAAAACACTGAATATTTTGCTTTACCAGTGCTTTTTCTCGGGCCACCCCCTTTTTTTGATCCGCAAAAGTGAAATGCGCGACCTCGACCGAATCGACCTCAAAATCCTCGATATCCTGCAGCGCGAAGGCCGGATTTCGGTCACCGAATTGGCCGAGCGCGTCAGCCTGTCGGCCACCCCCTGCTCCGACCGCGTCAAGCGCATGGAGCGCGAGGGCGTCATCACGGGTTACCATGCGCGCGTCAATCCGGCGGCGCTGGGCAAGAACCTGCTCGTCTTCCTGGAGATCAAGCTGTCGGCCAAGTCGGGCGACGTCTTCGACAAGGTCAAGAAAGAGCTGCTGTACGTCCCGGAAGTCATGGAGTGCCACCTGGTGTCGGGCGACTTCGACTATCTGGTCAAGGCCCGCCTGACCGAAATGAACGAGTACCGCCGTCTCTTGGGCGAAATCCTCAAGCGCCTGCCCGCCTCCGCCGAATCGCACAGCTACATCGTGATGGAGGAAATCAAGGAGACGCTCTTTCTGCCGGTGGACCGCTAGGGCCTGTTCACACTAAAAGAAGGGATGCGCCCTGCCCCGGCCACCTGCGGCCGCCGGGTTGTTACCGAAAAAACCGTTGGCGGCTGCTATGCTGCGGCCCTCCCGGCGAACCAATGCGTTCGTCCGACCCTATTTTTGCTCTTGCCTATGACCCGTCTTTATAAATACTTCTTTCGCGGCCTGATCACCGTCCTGCCGCTGGCGCTGACGATCTACCTGCTGTATCTCTTTCTGGCCTGGACGGAAGGCGTGGCGCTGACCTTTCTGCGTCCCTTCATCGGCGGCTTCTACGTGCCGGGCATGGGCCTGGCGCTGGGGATCCTGGGCATCCTGGTCATCGGCTATCTCGTGTCCAAGCAGCGCGTGCAGCGCGTTTTGACGCTGGTCGAGATGCCGTTTACCAACCTGCCGGTGGTCAAGAGCATCTATTCGTCGCTCAAGAGCTTTGCCGACTACTTTTCGCCCAGTTCCAAGAACACCGCCCAGCAGGTCGTCGTGCTGCGCATCCCGGGCCAGCAACTGGAATTGGTGGGCCTGGTGACCCGCCGCGGCACGGACGGCCTGCCCGAAGGGTTCACCCAGGGCGACCGCGTCGCGGTCTACCTGCCGATGGGCTACATGATTGGCGGCTACACCGTCTTCGTGCCGCAGGAATGGGTGCAGCCCATCCAGATGTCGGTCGAGGAAGCCATGCGATCGTCGCTGATCGCCTGGATGGCGCGCGCCGAAACCGGCAACAACCGCCCCGTGCCTCCCGCCAGCCCGCAGGCGCCCGCGGAGGACCCCGCCGCTGCCCCGGCCGCCTCGGCCGCGACTTCGCCAGCCAACCCCGCCGCCCCGGCCAACCCCGGCAACCCCGGCAACGGCCCGGCCTGACCCCGCCGCTTCGAAACCCCATCATGTCCATCATCGAATTCACGCTCGCCGAAGGCAGCCCCTATATCGAGATCAACCAGCTGCTGAAGGCGACCGGCCTGTGCGACAGCGGCGGCGCCGGCAAGATGCTGGTGGCGGACGGCCAGGTCAGCGTCGGCGGCGTGGTCGAAACACGCAAGACGGCCAAAATCCGCGATGGCCAGATCGTGACCTGCGGCGGCGTGCGCATCGTGGTTCGTGCCTTTGCCGGCCCGCATGACGACGCGGGCGAGAGCGCCTGATTTCCTGTTGATCCCCATTCGCCGCGAGCCGTCATGAAACTCAAGATGTCCCAGAACTCCATTTTTGCCGTGCTGCTGCGCTCGCCGTGGTGGATGAGCGCCGGCGTGGCCGTGCTGCTCAGCGCCGGCGGCTTTGCCGCGCTGCCGCTGGAGTATGCCGCGATGGGCGTCTTTGCCGCGGTGCCGTTCGCCGTGATTTCCCTGATGGCGGCGTACAAGCAAATGCGCGCCCCGTCCGGCGCGCGTGTGCAGGCGGTCACCGAAGCGGTTGCCGCGATGTCGTGGGCCGACTTTTCGCGGACCGTTGAAGCCGGGTTCCGGCGCGACGGCTGCGAGGTCGAGCGCCTGCAGGCGCCCGGCGCCGATTTCGCGCTGACCAAGGACGGCCACGTGGCGATCGTCAGCGCCAAACGCTGGAAGGCCGCCAGGAACGGCGTGGAACCGCTGCGCGAACTGCAGGCCGTGCGCGAAAAGCGCGGCGCCCGCGAAGCCATCTACATCGCGCTGGGCGACGTATCCGACAACGCGCTGCAATACGCGAAGGCGCAGGGCGTCTCCCTGATGACGGCGCCGGAACTGTCCAAGCTGCTGCGCGACCTGAAAGCCTGAAAGCCTGAAACCTCGAATGCCGCCCGGCGCGGCCTACACCACCATGACCGACGTGGCCGCCACGACGCGCCACGCGCCCGACGCAGAATCGGGCGTCCAGGTCCGCATGAAACGGAACGTGCCGTTGGCCGGCACGCCGTTGTAGCTGCCCGAGATGCGGGCCAGCACCGACACCACTGCGCAATCGGTCCGCGGCAGGATGCACTGCTCGGACAGATCCAACGCGTGAATCTTGAGCAATCCGCCGCGGTGGGCTTCCAGGTCATCTTCGCGCGTGACTGTCCAGCCCATGTGATTGACGAACAGCAGATCCGGATCCAGCAGCGCCTCCAGCGCGGCAATGTCCGAGGACAGCATGGCCTGGCGCAGCCGTTCCTCGGCGGCCTGGATTGCGGCGGTGATCGAAGCGTGCATGGCGTGGGTTCCGGGCTGATCTTGGGATGACAACACGCCCGCATTCTATTCGGTCATCAAGCGTCTTGCCTTGTTGCCATTGCCGTACGCGCGCCCCGCGCGCATGCGCTTTAATTCACCTGCCGCGTGTTTGCGGCGCAACCCCACCTGTGATTTCCAAGATGACTTATCGCCTCCTTGCCGACCTTGTGCTGGTCATCCACGGACTGTTCGTCGCGTTCGTGGTCTTTGGCGGCCTCTTGGCGTTGTGGAGACCGCGCATGGCGTTCTGGCATCTGCCGGCGCTGGCGTGGGGCGCGCTGGTGATCGGCATGGGCTGGATCTGCCCGCTGACGCCGCTGGAGGTGTCGCTGCGCGAACGGGCCGGCCAAGAGGGCTACGCGGGCGGCTTCATCGAACACTACATCCTGGGCATCATTTACCCCGAAGGCATCACCCGGACCACGCAGATGCTGCTGGCGGCGCTGCTCATCGTGGGCAACCTGGTCATCTACACCGTGTGGGCGCGGCGCCGGGCGGGCGCGCGCCGTGAGGCCGCGGCGGCTTGCAGATAAGGGGCGCCGCGGCGCTTGCCGTTGGGCTACAGGCTACGTGCGATCACCAGGCGCTGGATGTCGCTGGTGCCTTCGTAGATCTGGCAGACGCGCACGTCACGATAGATGCGCTCGACGGGAAAATCCTTCAGGTAGCCATAGCCGCCCAGCGTCTGGATCGCCGCCGAGCAGACCTTCTCGGCCATCTCGGACGCAAACAGCTTGGCCATGGAGGCCTCGGTCAGCGCCGGCCGGCCCGCTTCGCGCAAAGCCGCGGCGTGCAGCACCATCTGGCGCGCGGCGTGGATCTGGGTCGCCATGTCCGCCAGCCGGAACGACACGGCCTGGTGCTCGATGATCGGTTTGCCGAAGGCCTGACGGTCGCGAGCGTAGTCACGCGCGCATTCGAAGGCGGCGCGCGCCATGCCGACCGATTGCGCCGCGATGCCGATGCGGCCGCCCTCCAGGTTGGACAGAGCGATCTTGTAGCCCTCGCCTTCCTCGCCCAGCCGCCAGGCGGCCGGAATGCGCATGTCCTCAAAGGCAATCTGGCAGGTGTCGGACGCGTGCTGCCCGAGCTTGTCTTCCACCCGCAGCACTTTGTAGCCGGGCGTGCTGGTGGGCACGATGAACGCGGAGATGCCGCGCTTGCCCGCGTCCGGGTCGGTGACCGCGAACACGATGACGGTCTGCCCGTTGCGGCCCGACGTGATGAACTGCTTGGCGCCATTCAGGATGTAGTCGCCGCCGTCGCGCCGCGCGCGGGTATGCAGGCTGCTGGCGTCGGACCCGGCCTGCGGCTCGGTCAGCGCGAACGCGCCGATGTGTTCGCCGCGCGCCAGCGGACGCAGGAACTGCGCCTTCTGTTCGTCGTTGCCGAATTTCAGGATGGGCATGCAACCGACCGAGTTGTGCACGCTCATGATGGTGGAGCAGGCGCCGCTACCCGCGGCAATTTCCTCCAGCGCCACCGCGTAAGCGATGTAGCCGCTGTCGTTGCCATCCCACGCTTCCGGGACGAGCATGCCGAAAAAGCCCTGTTGCGCCATCTCGGCGATGGCATCGGCGGGATAGTGATGCTCGCGATCCCACCGCTCGGCGTTGGGCGCCAGGCGCTCCTGGGCAAACCGGCGCGCCATCTCCTGGACGCTTTGCTGTTCGTCGGTCAAAAGCATGCTTGTCTCTCCTGCGGCAGCCGGCGGGCAAGCCGCGGCGCGCGATTCTTGTGGTGTGCCAGCACGGCGCATGACGGAACGCGCCGCGTGATTGCGAGAATACACCGGCGCAGGCTAGGCCCGGGGTGCATCCTGTTCCGCGCGCTGCTGCGCCGGTCCCATCGCGCGGCTCAGGTTGTAGGCCGTGTTCACCAGCCCGATGTGCGAGAAGCCCTGCGGAAAATTGCCCACCAGCCGGCGCCGCACCACATCATATTCCTCGGACAGCAGCCCCAAATCGTTGCGCAGCGACAGCAGGCGGTCAAAAAGCCGCTGCGCATCGCCCAGCCGCCCTTGCATCACGTAGGCATCCGCCAGCCAGAAGCTGCAGGCCAGGAACACGCCCTCCTCGCCTTCCAGGCCGTCGTCGGTATCCTGGACGGCGTATCGGCGCACCAGCCCGCCGTGCATGAGCTCGCGCTCGATCGCGTGCACGGTGCCCGTCACGCGCGGGTCGTTGGGCGGCAGAAAGCCCACCTGCGGGATCAGCAGCAGGCTGGCATCCAGCGCTCGCGAGCCGTAGCTCTGCACGAAGCAGCCGCGGGTGCGGTCAAAACCGTTTTCGCAGATGTCCTTGTGGATGCGTTCGCGAATCCGGCGCCAGACTTCGACCGGCCCCTTCAATCCCCAGCGCTCGCAGGCCTTGACCGCCCGGTCGAACGCCACCCAGCACATCACCCGCGAATGCGTGAAGGCGCGGTGTTCGCCCCGCACCTCCCAGATGCCGTGGTCCAGTTCGCGCCAACGCTGCTCCAGCGGCTTGAGCAGCACGTTCTGCAGGCGCCAGGCCTCGGCCAGCGGCGCCAGGTCGGCGACGCGGGCCGCATACAAGGTGTCGATGAGCTCGCCGTAGATGTCGAGCTGGCTCTGCCCGGCCGCACCGTTGCCCCGGCGCACGGGCCGGCTGCCCTCGTAGCCGGGCAGCCAGGGGATTTCCAGCTCCGGCAGCCAGCGGTCCCCGGCAATGCCGTACATGATCTGCAACTGGTCGGGGTGGCCGGCCACTGCGCGCAGCAGCCATTGCCGCCATGCCTCGGCTTCTTCGCGATACCCGGCGTTGAGCAAGGCGTACAGCGTCAGCGCCGAGTCGCGCAGCCAGCAATGCCGGTAATCCCAATTGCGGCCGCCGCCCAGCTGTTCGGGCAGCGAGGTCGTTGGCGCGGCGATGATCCCGCCGGTGGGCTGGAATGTCAGCAGCTTCAGCGTGATCAGCGAGCGCACCACCGCGTCGCGGGTGCCGTCGCCCGGTCCGTCCCAATGGCAGCGCTTGGACCACTCCTGCCACCACGAGACGGTGCGGTCCATGCTTTCGACCCGGTCGGGCACGAACCGGGGCGTGCGGTGCGAACGGTGATACGACAGGGTGAACGGCACGACGCGCCCGGGATGCACCGCAAAGCGCGCCGTCGTCTTCATGTCGTGGCCTTCCAGCTCGATGGGCGTGTGCAGCTCGACCGCGTCCGGCCCGGCGATGGCGTTGAGCCCGTAGTCGCGCCGCCGCACCCACGGCACGCTCTGGCCGTAGTTAAAGCGCAGGATCAGCTCCATGTCCATCTGCACGTGGCCGGACTCGCCGCGCACGATGCGCACGACATCGACCCGCTCGTCGTCGTCGCTGAGCGGCATGAAGTCTTGCACCAGCACCGATCCCGTGCGGGTCTCGAAACGGGTTTCCAGCACCGCCGTGTCGGGCACGTAGCGGCGCGACGTCGCGCGGACCTTGCCGTGCGGCGCAATGAGCCAACGCCCATGCCTCTGGTCGCCCAGCAACGCGGCAAAGCACGCGGGCGAATCGAAGTGCGGCAGGCACAACCAGTCGATCGAACCGTCCCGCGCGACCAGCGCCGCGGACAGCATGTTGCCGATGAGGCCGTAATCCTCGAGCGGTTTGGACATGCCGGTCCTCAACCCGCGCCGCGGAATTCGGGATACAGCGTCATGCCGCCATCCACGAAGAGCGTGGTGCCGGTGACGTAATCCGACGCATCGCCCGCCAGCCAGACGGCGGCCTGCGCAATGTCCTCGGGCTCGCCGATCCGGCCGTAGGGGATGAGTTCGAGCAGCTTGGCCAGCGCCTGCGGCGTGTCCCACGCGGGCTGGTTGATCGCGGTGCGAATGGCGCCGGGCGCAATGGAGTTGACCCGGATCCGGTCCGGCGCCAGTTCCTGGGCCAGCGATTTCATCAGCAGCGAAATGCCGCCCTTGGAGGCCGCGTAGTTCACCTGAAACGCCCAAGGGATCACTTCGTGGACCGAACTGATGAACAGGATGTTGCCCACGGACAGCTTCTGGCGGGCGGGATCCGGAGGCTGCGACTTGAAAGCCCGGGCCGCCGCGCGGGCGCAGAGGAAATGCCCGGTCAGATTGACGTCGATCACCCGCTGCCAGTCCGCGAGCGTCATGTCGGCGATGGGAGACGGGTGCTCGACGCCCGCATTGTTGACCAGGATGTCCACCCGGCCGAAATGCTGCACGGCCTGCTCGAACAGATGGTCGACGTCGGCTTCGCGGCTGATGTCGGCGGCCGCGGCCACCGCCGTGCCGCCGCTGCGCTGAATGGATTCCACCACCGCCGCGCCGCGGGCCTGCGAATCGCCACCGGCCCGGTGGTTCACCACCACGCGCGCACCCGCTTGCGCGAGGCCGATTGCCACGGCGCGCCCGATACCGGAAGACGCGCCCGTCACCACGGCCACGCGGCCGTCCAGGTCAGTCGTGTGCTGCATGCCAGTCTCCTTGGCGGTCGGCGTGGGCCGGCCGCCGGTGTAGAGGAATCCAGGGTAGTCCCGCGCAAGGGGCCGGCGCAACCCGGCCGCTTTGGAGCGGCGGACAGCAAGCGGCATTCCTCAAGCCGGCAACGCAATAATGAAACACCATAAGTTGCATAAGATGCCGCCGGCTTCTATCATGCAACTTTCAAAGTATCGAAATCTCGAATCTCAGCCCCTTGAGTTCGGCCCGTTCCGGAGGATCCTTCATGCACTACGACGTCATCATCATCGGCGGCAGCTTTGCCGGCCTGTCCGCCGCCATGCAATTGGCGCGAGCCCGCCGGCAGGTGCTGCTTGTCGATGCCGCCCGGCCCCGCAACCGCTACGCCGCGCACGCGCACGGATTTCTGGGCCAAGACGGCGTGCCGCCGCAGGAGATCGTGGCCAACGCCCGCGCGCAGCTTGCGCGCTATCCGACGGTGTCGTTCCTGGACGGCGAAGCGATCCAGGCGCTGGCGCAGGACGGCGGCTTTGCCGTCATCATGGCGGGCGGCGAGCAGGTGCGCGGCGCGCGCCTGATCCTGGCGACCGGCATGCGCGACGAACTGCCGCCACTGCCCGGATTGCAGGCGCGCTGGGGCCAGACCGTGCTGCACTGCCCGTACTGCCACGGCTTTGAAGTGGCGGGCGAACCGCTGGGCGTGCTGGCCGCGCATCCGATGTCGGTTCATCAAGCGATGTTGCTGCCCGATTGGGGGCCGACCACCTACTTCACGCAGGGCCAGTTCGAACCATCGCCCGAGGATGCCCGCCATCTTGCCGCGCGCGGCGTCCTCGTGGAACGCACGCCCGTCGTGGCGCTGCTGGGCGACGCGCCAGCCCTGACCGGCGTGGTGCTGGCCGACGGCCGCGAGGTGCCGCTACGCGCGCTGTTTGTCGCCAGCCGCGTGCACATGGCCAGCCCGCTGGCCGGACAGCTGGGCTGCGCATTCGACGAGGGGCCGCTGGGGCCCGTCATTCGCGTGGACGACATGAAGCAGACCACCGTGCCCGGCGTGTTCGCGGCGGGCGACGCGTCGACGCCGATGTCCAACGCCACGCTGGCCAGCGCCTCGGGCGTCATGGCGGGCGTGTGCGCGCACCGCTCGCTCGTGATGTCATGACGTCATGCAGGCGGGGCCCTGGCCCGTGCATAATGGCGGGATTGCCGGCCCGCTCTCCGCCTGGAGCATGGGCCGCATGTTCATCCGACCATGCATCCAGGAGCAGCCGTGCTGGATCCCATCCTCGCCGAACTTTCCACTACCCTGCCCGCCGCCAAGTCGGTCGAGCAGTTGACCCGCCCGCTGCTGGACATGCTGGGCGCCGTAACCGGGCTTGAATCGACGTACCTTACCTCGGTCGACCTGAAGGCCGAGCTGCAACGCGTACGCTACGCGCGCAACGTGGGACACCTGCAGATCCCGGAAGGCCTGTCGGTGCCCTGGGACGACACGCTCTGCAAGCGCGCGCTGGACGAAGGCCGCATGAGCACCAGCAACGTGGCGCAGTGCTGGCCCGATTCGGACGCGGCCCGGCAACTGGGCATACAGACCTACGTCAGCACGCCGGTGCGCGCCGACGATGGCGCCTTGTACGGAACGCTGTGCGCCGCCAGCGCCCGCCGCCACGAAATCAGTCCCGAGGCGGAAGCGGTGCTGAAACTGTTTTCCAGCGTGATCGCCAGTTTCATAGAGCGCGAAATGCTGGTTGAGCAACTGCATGCGGCCAACGTGCAGCTCATGTCGTATGCGCTGACCGACACGCTGACGGGCCTGCCCAACCGGCGCGCGCTTTACGAAGCGCTGGACCGGCTGCTGGCGCGGGCCGTGCGCGAACACGGCAGCGTGCTGGTCGGCGTCATCGACCTGGACGGGTTCAAAAGCATCAACGACACATACGGCCACCAGGCGGGCGACACCTTTCTGCAGGAAGTATCGCGGCGCATGGCCGCGGCGCTGCGCGGATCGGACATGCTGGGACGCGTGGGCGGTGACGAATTCGTTCTGATCGGGCCCGGCCCCGCGCTCATTCGCAAACGGTCCGACTCGGGCGGCGTGGCGCAACAGGCCGAAGCCGAAGAAGCGGCGCGCGCCATGGAAGAGCGCATCCTGGCCGCCACGATGGGGCGCTATCCGCTGGGCGAAACCACGGTGGCGTATGAGGGCGCCAGCGCAGGTGTGGTGGCGCTGGACCCGGCCGGACTGGACGCCGAAGCGGCCGTCCGGCTGGCCGATTCGCGGATGTATGAAATCAAGCAGGCGCGCCGCGCGGCGCGCACCATTCACTGATTGGCCGCGCGGCGCATCGGCGTTCGATGCCCCGGCGCGCGATCACACGTCGACGCGCGGCCGCGCGCCTATTGCAGCTGCGCCTTGAAGAACGCCGCCACGCGGGCGTTCAGGTCCTGGTGGAATGCGGTGCGGTCAAAGCCTGCCTCATCGCGGCAGATGCCGGGCGATGCCCCGGCCTGTTCGGCGCCGCACGGCGCCAGGAATGCGAAATGTCCGGCGCCGGCGGCCACGTGGTAGTCGGGCGCGGCGCCCAGGCCCTCGCGCACCGCTTGCACGCTGGCGGGGCTGACGCCATCGCCGCCCTGCGCTGAAGCCCAAAGCTGGATCGGCATCGACACGCGCTTGAGCGCCTCTTCCGGAAAGACATTGAGCGGATCGGCAATGACCGCCGCCTTGATGCGCGCGTCCTGCGGATACGGTTGCTGCGGCACCCGGCCAGCCGCGATGTCGCGGCACATGGGCAGCGATGCCTGGCTGGCGCAGATTGCCAGCCCCGCCGCCAGGTCCGGCGCCGCACCCGCCAGCACCAGGCCCGTATAACCGCCCCGTGAAAAACCAAAGAAGCCGATCTTGTCGGGATCCAGCCTTGCCTTGTCGGGCCACGTGCCGGTCATGTAGTCGATCAGACGGCGCACTTCGCGCGGCCGGGTGGAAAAAATGGACAGATAGCCCTGGCGCGACTTGTCCTGCGCGTTGTCGCCCACGTGATTGATCGCCGCCACCACGAAGCCCGCATCGGCCAGCGCGGCGGCGGTGTCATGGTGACTGAGGTACGAACCCGCCGAGCCATGCGACATGACGATGAGCGGGTAGCGGCCTTCGGGCAGCTTGCAGCCCTGCACGCCCTGGATGGTGACGCGGCCTACCTTGATTTCACCGGCCGGTTCGGCGCAGGGCGTCCAGACCGCGCCTTGCAGGCCGGGACCGTACTGGTCCATGGGCAGGTTCAGGCGTTGAAAACCTGCGGCGTGCGCCATGCCGGCGGCCAAGGCCAGCGCAGAAGAAACCAGGGAGACGGCGAGCTTGGGAACGGGCATGCAGGACAGAATTCTGAGAGACGCGCGGCGCGCGGATGGCGAGATTGTGACATGCGCGAATCCCCGGCGGCGCGAGGCCTGGGGGTGAAAAAAAGAACGCCACAGGCAGCCTGTGGCGTTCATGCGTTGACGGCAAATGCGTTGACGGCAAATGCGTTGACGGCAAGTCAGGCGCTTACCGCACCTTGCCGGCCTTCCACGCCGACAGCAGCTGGTCGTACGGGATCGTTTCGCCCTTGGGCTTTTCATTGGCCAGCTTCTTCCACGGCGCGTGCTGATCGGACAGCCACTTGCTGGGATCGCTCTTGGGATTGAGCTTGGGCGCGCATTGGGCCATCCCGGCCCGTTCAAGCCGCGCCATCACCTGATCCATTTCGTTCGCCAGATTGTCCATGGCCGCCTGCGGGGTCTTTTCGCCCGTGACCGCGGTGGCGACGTTCTTCCACCACAGCTGCGCCAGCTTCGGATAATCCGGAACGTTGGTGCCGGTCGGCGTCCAGGCCACGCGCGCCGGGCTGCGGTAGAACTCGATCAGGCCGCCGTAGTTGGCCGCGTTCTTGGTGAAGAACTCGCTGTTGATGTCGCTGTCGCGGATGAACGTCAGGCCCGTGATCGACTTTTTCAGCGACACCGACTTGGACGTGACGAACTGCGCATACAGCCAGGCGGCCGCCATCTTGTCGGGGTTGGTGGACTTGAAGAACGTCCACGACCCCACGTCCTGGTAGCCGTTCTGCATGCCGTCCTTCCAGTACGGACCGTAGGGCGACGGGGCCATGCGCCACTTCGGCGTGCCGTCGTCGTTCACGACCGGCAGGCCCTTCTTGGTCATGTCGGCGGTAAAGGCCGTGTACCAGAAGATCTGCTGCGCGATCTGGCCCTGCGCCGGCACGGGCCCCGCCTCCGAGAAGGTCATGCCCATGGCCTGCTGCGGCGCGAACTTCTTCATCCAGTCGATGTACTTGGTCAGCGCATACACGGCGGCCGGGCTGTTGGTGGCCCCGCCGCGCGAGACCGACGCGCCGACCGGCGTGCACTTGTCGTCAGCGACGCGGATGCCCCACTCGTCCACCGGCATGCCGTTGGGCAGCCCCTTGTCGGCCGCGCCCGCCATGGACAGCCACGCATCGGTGAAGCGCCAGCCCAGCGACGGATCCTTCTTGCCGTAGTCCATGTGGCCGTAGACGCGCTTGCCGTCGATCTCCTTGACGTCGTTGGAGAAGAACGTGGCGATGTCTTCGTACGCGGACCAGTTGGTGGGCACGCCCAGTTCATAGCCGTACTTGGCCTTGAATTTTTCTTTCAGATCCGGGCGGGCGAACCAGTCGGCGCGGAACCAGTACACGTTGGCGAATTGCTGGTCCGGCAGCTGATACAGCTTGCCGTCGGGCGCCGTCGTGAACTTGGTGCCGATGAAATCCTTCAGGTCCAATCCGGGATTGGTCCATTCCTTGCCCGCCCCGGCCATGTAGTCGGACAGCGGCAGGATGGCGCCATAGCGGTAGTGGGTGCCGATCAGGTCGGAATCGGAGATCCAGCCGTCGTAGATGGACTTGCCCGATTGCATGGACGTCTGCAGCTTTTCGACGACGTCGCCTTCCTGGATGAGGTCGTGGTTGACCTTGATGCCGGTGATCTCGGCAAAAGCCTTGGCCAGCACCTTGGATTCGTACTCGTGCGTGGTGATGGTTTCGGACACCACGCTGACCTCATTGATGCCCTTGGCCTTGAGCTTGGCCGCGGCATCGATGAACCATTTCATTTCGGCCATCTGCTGTTCCTTGGACAGCGACGACGGCTGGAACTCCGAATCGACCCACTTCTTCGCCTCCGGCTCGCCGGCCCAAGCCCCTGACGTTCCGATCAGGGCGATAGCGGCCGCCATGGCGTGCATGCGCAATTTCATGACCTGTCTCCTCGATAAGTCTTCCCCTATCGTGCTGCGGACCGCTGGCCGGGGAAGACGCTGGCCGATAGTCCTTTACCTGACTGCCCGAAACCAACGAAGGGTCTGGCGCCCTTCTCTCACCCTTTTTTCATGATGAAGGCCAGCAGCAGCATGGACAGCACGAAGCTGATCCACACCGACGGCGGCTGATCCAGCGAAAACCACTCGACCGCTTTCTGGCCGAATCCCAGGAACGCCAGGTTCAGCCACGCCGCGGCCATCAGGCCGATGAACAGCCGGTCGCCGCGCGTGGTGCGCAGGGGCAGAAAGCCCTTGCGCTCCTGCGTGGGCGACTTCAATTCCCAGATCGTCATGCCGACCAGCATCAGGACGATGCAGCTGAAGAACACGGCGACCGGGGTGGTCCACACCATCCAGCTGAACATGGCTGCGCCCTCCTGTTGTCCAGATGCCTACACCCGGCCCATCGCGAAGCCCTTCGCGATGTAGTGCCGCACGAACCAGATGACGATGCCGCCCGGCACGATGGTCAGCACGCCCGCCGCGGCCAGCACGCCCCAATCCATGCCGGAGGCCGACACGGTGCGCGTCATGGTCGCGACAATGGGCTTGGCGTTGACCGAGGTCAGCGTGCGCGCCAGCAGCAGTTCCACCCAGCTGAACATGAAGCAGAAAAACGCCGCCACGCCGACGCCCGACTTGATGAGCGGCAGGAAGATCGTCAGGAAAAAGCGCGGGAACGAATAGCCGTCCACGTAGGCGGTCTCGTCGATCTCGCGCGGCACGCCCGACATGAAGCCTTCCAGGATCCACACCGCCAGCGGCACGTTGAAGACCAGGTGCGCCAACGCCACGGCCAGGTGCGTGTCCATCAAACCGAACGAGCTGTAGAGCTGGAAGAACGGCAAGAGGAACACGGCGGGCGGCGTCATGCGGTTGGTGAGCAGCCAGAAGAACACGTGCTTGTCGCCGATGAAGCGATAGCGCGAGAACGCGTAGGCGGCCGGCAGCGCCACGCCCAGCGAGACGACCGTGTTGATGACGACGTAGATCAGCGAATTGATGTAGCCCGAATACCAGGCCGGGTCCGTGAAGATGGTGCGGTAGTGCTCGAAGGTAAAGTCGCGCGGCCAGAGCGTCAGCGTGCTGACGATCTCGGTGTTGGACTTGAACGACATGTTCAGCATCCAGTACAGCGGCAGGATGGCGAACACCAGGTACAGCGTCAGGAAGGCGCCGCGCCACCAGGAGGATTTCTCACGCATTTGCCCGCTCCTCGTCGAAGCCGCCCGTGGTGCCCGCGCGTTGCATCCAGTTGTAGAGGATGAAGCACAGCAGCAGGATGATCAGGAAATAGATGATCGAGAACGCCGCCGCCGGGCCCAGGTCGAACTGGCCCACGGCCTTCTGCGTCAGGTATTGCGACAGGAAGGTGGTGGCGTTGCCCGGGCCGCCGCCGGTCAGCACGAAGGGCTCGGTGTAGATCATGAAGCTGTCCATGAAGCGCAGCAGCACCGCGATCATCAGCACGCCGCGCATCTTGGGCAACTGGATATAGCGGAAGACGGCAAAGCGCGAGGCGCCGTCGATCCGCGCGGCCTGGTAGTACGCATCGGGGATGGCGCGCAGCCCCGCGTAGCACAGCAGCGCCACCAGCGGCGTCCAGTGCCACACGTCCATGACCAGCACGGTGACCCAGGCGTCGACGTCGTTGCCCGTGTAGTTGTAGTCCACGCCCAGCCACGACAGCGTGGCGCCCAGCAGGCCGATGTCGGTGCGGCCGAACACCTGCCAGATCGTGCCGACGACATTCCACGGAATCAGCAGCGACAGCGCGATGATGACCAGCACGGCCGACGCGCGCCAGCCGCTGGCGGGCATCGACAGCGCCAGCAGGATGCCCAGCGGGATCTGGATCAGCAGCACCGCGAACGAGAACCCGATCTGCCGAAAGAGCGCGCCGTGCAGTTCCTCGTCCTGCAGCACCGCGGCGAACCACTCGGTGCCGACGAACACGCGGCGTTCCGGCGAGATGATGTCCTGCACCGAATAGTTGACGATGGTCATCAGCGGCAGAATGGCCGAGAACGCCACGCACAGCACGACCGGCATGACCAGGAACCAGGCCCGGTGATCGGTGGGTTTCATGGGATCAGCACCTCGTCGCGGTAGAAGCAGGTATGCGGGTTGAGCACGGACAGCCACACCGTGCCGCCCTTGCCTTCGGTGACGATGTTGCTGCCCAGCCGGGCGCGCACGGCCGTGCCCTCGAAGTCGGCGACCAGCAGCGTGTAGGTGCCCACGTCCTGCACGCGCTCCACGCGCATGGGCACCGCGCCGGGCGCCCCGGCCTCGGCCAGCCGCAGGTATTCGGGACGCACGCCCAGCTTGACCGGCCCCGCGTCCCGCAGCTTGGCGGCCACGGCCTCGGGCACGCCGTCCATGCGGCGCTGCCCCACCCTCAGCGCGCCATCGCGCCACTGCGCGGGCAGGAAGTTCATGCCGGGCGAGCCGATGAAATGGCCGACAAAGGTGTGCGCGGGCCGCTCAAAGAGGTCGTCCGCGCTGCCCACCTGCACCGCGCGGCCCCGCGCCATCACCATCACCTGGTCGGCAAAGGTCAGCGCCTCGGTCTGGTCGTGGGTCACGTAGATCAGCGTCAGCTTGAATTCGTGGTGAATTTCCTTGAGCTTGCGCCGCAGCTCCCACTTGAGCTGCGGGTCGATGACGGTAAGCGGTTCGTCGAACAGGATGGCCGACACGTCGCTGCGCACCAGCCCGCGGCCCAGCGAAATCTTTTGCTTGGCGTCCGCCGTCAGGCCGCTGGCCCGGCGGTCCAGGACGTTGGACATTTCCAGCATTTCGGCGATGCGGCCCACGCGCTCGCGGATGCGCTCGGGCGGCACGCCGCGGTTGCGCAGCGGAAAGGCCAGGTTCTCGGCGACCGTCATGGTGTCGTACACCACCGGAAACTGGAACACCTGGGCGATGTTGCGCGCCTGCGGGGTCTTGTCGGTGACGTCCTGGCCGTCAAACAGGATGCGCCCGTGCGACGGCCGCAGCAGGCCCGACACGCAATTGAGCAGCGTGGTCTTGCCGCAGCCGGAGGGCCCCAGCAACGCGTAGGCGCCGCCGTCGCGGAAAGTGAATTGCAGCGGCAGCAGCGCATAGTCGTCATCGGACTGGGGATGGGCGACGTAGGAATGGGACAGGTCCAGCTCGATCTGCGCCATCAGGCCACCTCCCCCGCGCCGGTCGGCTGGCGCGGTGCGGCCAGCAGCGCGCCGTCCACGCCGAAGGCATAGGTCTGGGCCGGATCGAAGTACAGCTGCACCCGCTCGTCCAGCTTGTAGCGGTGCACGCCGGGCAACTGGGCCACGACGTCGCCTGCGGCCGTCTCGGCGTGCACGAAGGTGTCGGAACCTGAAATTTCAGCCAGCGTCACCCGGCCGGGCAGCGCCACGTGGCCGGGCCGCGCCTCCACGTCCAGCGCCCCGGCCCGCAGGCCGGCCGTGATGCCGGCCTCGGCGCCCGGCGGCAGCGCGCGCGCCACCGCCACGTCGCCCTGGAGCACGAAGCCGCCGTTGTCGCGGCGGGCGGCGAACAGGTTCATCGGCGGATCGCTGAAAGCGCGCGCCACGCGGATCGAATTGGGCCGGTGAAAGACGTCGGCCGTGGGGCCGTACTGCAGCAGTTCGCCCGCGTCGAGCACGGCGGTGTGGCCGCCCAGCAACAGCGCCTCGCCGGGCTCGGTCGTGGCGTAGACCACGGTCGAACGCCCCTGCGCAAACAATTCCGACAGTTCGTCGCGCAATTCCTCGCGCAGCTTGTAATCCAGGTTGACCAGCGGTTCGTCCAGCAGGATCAGCGGGGCGTCCTTGGCCAGCGCCCGGGCCAGCGCCACGCGCTGCTGCTGGCCCCCCGACAGCTCGGACGGGTAGCGGTCCAGCAGATGATCGATGTGCAGGCGCGCCGCCATCGCGTGGACTTTGTCGCGCGTATTGGCCTCGCCGCGCAGCTTGAGCGGCGAGGCGATGTTGTCGTAGACCGACATGGACGGATAGTTGATGAACTGCTGGTAGACCATGGCCACGTTGCGCTGGCGGACCGGCACGCCGGTGACATCGGCGCCGTCAACCCGCACGCGGCCTTCGGTGGGCCGGTCCAGCCCGGCCATGATGCGCATCAGTGAGGTCTTGCCGGCCAGGGTGGCCCCCAGCAGAACGGTCATGGCGCCGGGAACCGGGGCCAGGCTCATGGGATACAGGTGCGTCTGCGAGCCGGCCCGCAAAGCTATCCCGTCCAAGGTCAGCTGCATCTAGTCTCCTCAACCTACTTATACGTCCCTGTTTTCTACGGACTTCGGTATTCGGCACAGCGTCCCGCCCTTTGCGGCGGCGCAATCACGCGCCGACGCAACAGGATGAGCATACTCTTTCAGATGGCTTTCGTTTTTTGTGCGTTTTACCGAAGAAGCGAACAAAAAACAATCTTGCGGTGCGTCATTATTTTTCGCTTTTGTTGTTTTATCATTCGAACATGACACTGAATCCACGACAGAGCGCGCTGATCGAAATGGTGCGGGCCCAGGGCTCCGCCTCGATCGAAGAGCTCGCCAAACGCTTTGACGTCACGCTGCAGACCGTGCGGCGGGACGTCAACATCCTTTCCGAAGCCGGCCTCTTGTCGCGCTTTCATGGCGGCGTGCGCATCGAAGCGTCCACCATCGAGAACATCGCGTACCGCAAACGCCAAGGCCTGCATGCCGCAGGCAAGCAACGCATCGCCGAGGCCGTGGCCCGCGCGGTGCCGGATGGCTGTTCGCTGATCCTGAACATCGGCACCACCACCGAAGCCATTGCGCGCGCGCTGCTGCGCCATCGCGGGCTGCGCGTCATCACGAACAACCTGCACGTGGCCGACATCCTGTCCGACAACCCGGATTGCGAAGTCATCGTGGCCGGCGGCGTGGTGCGTTCGCGCGACCGCGGCATCGTGGGCGAAGCCACCATGGATTTCATCCGCCAGTTCAAGGTCGACATCGGACTGATCGGCATTTCCGGCATCGAGGCCGACGGCACGCTGCGCGATTACGACTTTCGCGAAGTGCGCGTGGCCCGCACGATCATCGAGCAATCGCGTGAAGTCTGGCTGGCCGCCGATAGCAGCAAGTTCAAGCGCCAGGCCATGGTGGAACTGGCGCATATCTCGCAGATCGACCGGTTCTTCACGGACGCGCATCCCCAGGAGCCGCTGGCACAAGTGTTGCTGGATTCGGGCGTGCGCTGTGACGTCGCCGCGGCGCCGAACCTGCCCAAACCGACACCCTGACCCGTGCGCCGCAGCGGCCCCAACCTCCGCTTGCGCGCTGCCGGCACGAATATCGAAGCATTTACCTCGCGGCCACGCCGCTCCCAAAGAACATGAACCAACCCCTCGCCTCCGTCACCCCGCCCGAACGCAGCCGCTTACTCAACACGCTGGACAACACGCACTCCTGGGACGTCATCGTCATCGGCGGTGGCGCGACCGGCCTGGGCACGGCGGTGGATGCCGCCGCGCGCGGCTACCGGACGCTGCTGATCGAAGGCGCCGACTTTGCCAAGGGCACGTCCAGCAAGGCCACCAAGCTCGTCCACGGCGGCGTGCGCTACCTGGCGCAAGGCAATGTCAGCCTGGTGCGCGAAGCCCTGCACGAGCGCGGCCTGCTCAACCGCAACGCCCCGCATCTGGTCTGGCCCCTGGGTTTCGTGGTGCCGGCCTACACGATGATGGACCAGCCCTTCTACGGCATCGGCCTGAAAATGTACGACATGCTGGCGGGCAAGCTGAACCTGGCGCCCAGCCGCTGGCTGTCGCGCCGCGAGACGCTGGCCAACGCCCCCACCCTGGCCGAGACCGTCAACGGACGCAGCCTGAAAGGCGGCGTCCTGTACTACGACGGCCAGTTCGACGACGCGCGCCTGGCCATCAGCCTGATGCGCACTCTCTTTGACCTGGGCGGCACGGCGGTGAACTACGTGCGCGCCACCGGCCTGACCATGACGAATGGCAAGGTGGACGGCGTCACGGCCACGGATGTGGTCGGCGGATCGACCTTCACGTTGCGCGCGCGCTGCGTCGTCAACGCCACCGGCGTGTGGGTCGATGCAGTGCGCCGCATGGAGGACAAGAACGCGCAGACGATGGTGGCGCCCAGCCAGGGCGTGCACCTGACGCTCCCGCACGACTTCCTGCCCGGCAAGCGCGCCGTCCTCATCCCGAAGACCGACGACGGCCGCGTGCTGTTCGTGGTGCCCTGGAACGGCCACACCATCGTCGGCACCACCGACACGCCGCGCCAGGACCTGCCGCTGGATCCCGACGCGGGCGCGCAAGACGTGGATTTCATTCTGAACACCGCGGCGCGGTATCTGAGCCGCAAGCCGACGCGCGACGATGTGACCAGCGTCTGGGCCGGCCTGCGCCCGCTGGTCAAGGCGACAGGCGAAGCCTCCACCAAGAAGCTGTCGCGCGAGCACACGATCCTGGTGTCCAAGGCCGGCCTGGTGACGGTGACGGGCGGCAAATGGACGACATACCGGCGCATGGCGCAGGACGTGGTGGACACCGCGATCCAGCACCAGCTGCTGACGCAGGCCTCGTGCCGCACCGAGTCGCTGCCGCTGCACGGCGCCGGCGGCCTGGCGCCGTCGCAGGAACACGCCGGCACGCCTGACAGCTACTACGGCAACGATCTGGCGACCCTGCAAGCCCTACCCGGCGCCGGGCGCATGCTGGTCAAGGCCAGCGGCCTGTCCGAGGCGCACGTGCGTTTCGCCGCCCGCTACGAACTGGCGCGCAGCGCGGAAGACGTGCTGGCGCGCCGCAACCGCGCGCTGTTCCTGGACGCCGAGGCCGCCATGCTGGCCGCGCCCGAAGTCGCGCGCATCCTGGCCGAGGAACTGGGCCACGACGCGGCCTGGCAGCAGCGCACGCTGCAGGATCTGGCCACCGTCGCGGCGAACTACCGCTTGAAGTAAACCGCTACGGCACGCGTAGCGGGCTGCCCCCGATCATCGATTCGAAGACGCGCAGCAGGTCGGGATCGCATTTCGATCCCGCCTCCTGGCTCAGGATCCGCATGATCTGCGTGTGGGTGCGCGCCGGATGGTAAGGCCGCGCATCGCCCAGCGCGTCGTAGGAATCGGCCACCGAAATGATGCGCGCATGCAGCGGAATGGCATGGCCCGACAGGCCGTCGGGATAACCGGAGCCGTCGAAGTGTTCGTGGTGGTGCCGCACCGCCAGCGCAATGGCTTCGCGCTGCGGCATCGCGGTCTGCAGGATGATGAAGGCGCCCGCCGCGGCGTGCGCCTTCATGATTTCCCAGTCTTCCTTTTCCAGCCGATGCGGGCTATGCAGCACGCGGTCTGGCGTGCCGATCTTGCCCACGTCGTGCAGCCGCGCGGCCACGGAGACGACATCCAGTTCATCCTGCGGCAGTCCGCTGGCCCGGGCCAGCGCAACGCTTAGCGCCACCACCCTTTTGCAATGCCGGCCGGTGGCCGGGTCGCGCGCCTGCATGGCGGCGAAAAGCGCCGCTTCATAAGTTCCTGCTGGAAGATCGGGGACGTCGGGGGGCATTGGAAAGCACGCGCGCCGCAACGGCATGACGGCGCGCTCAGTTCAGAAAGGCGGGATTCTGACACAATCCGCCACAATGCCGGGCCGCATCGCGCTTGGCGTGCGGCCCGGCCCGTGTCCCGCCCTGCGCGCCCGGCAGCGGTCAGTCCTTCAGGCGTTCCAGCAGCGCGCGCGCCACGCCCACCGACGAGCCGGGATTCTGCCCCGTGATGAGCAAGCCGTCGCTGACCACATGCGGCTGCCAGTCCGGCCCGCTGCTGTACAGCCCGCCCAGCTTTTTCAGTTCGTCCTCGACCAGGAATGGCACGACATCGGTCAACTGCACGGCCGCTTCTTCCGCGTTGGAAAAGCCCGTGACCTGCCTGCCCTGCACCAGCGGCTTGCCGTCGGCGGTCTTGGCGTGACGCAACACGCCGGGCGCATGGCACACGGCCGATACCGGCTTGCCGGCGGCCAGCATGGTTTCGATCAGCGCCACCGAATTGTTGTCTTCGGCCAGGTCCCACAGCGGGCCGTGGCCGCCGGGATAGAAGACCGCGTCGTAGTCCGAGGCCTGCACCTCGGACAGCCGGCGCGTGGATGCCAGCACGCGCTGCGCGTCGCTGTCTTGCTTGAAGCGGCGCGTGTCGTCCGTCTGCGCGTCGGGATCGTCGCTCTTGGGATCGAGCGGCGGCTGGCCGCCCAGCGGCGAGGCCAGCGTGAGCTTGGCGCCGGCGTCCAGGAACGCGTAATACGGCGCCGCAAACTCTTCAAGCCAGAAGCCCGTCTTGCGCCCCGTGTTGCCCAGCGTGTCGTGGGAAGTCAGCACGATCAGGATGTTCATGTAGCGCTCCATTCGTCAGGGCCGACCCGCACAATGCGTTTGCCGGCATTTTCGCCCTTGAGCAGCCCGATCAGCCCGCGCGGGGCGTTCTCCAGGCCGTCGACCACGTCTTCACGATACTTGATGCGGCCTTGCTTGATGAGGTCCAGCATGGCGTCGCGGAATTCACCGTAGCGGTGCGCGTACTCGTTGAAAATGATGAACCCCTGCATTTTCAGCCGCTTGGTCAGGATGGTGCGCATGAGCAGCGCAAGCCGGTCCGGGCCCTCGGGCTGGCTGGTCGCGTTATAGGCCGAGATCAGTCCGCAGACCGGCACGCGGGCGCGCGGGTTCAAGAGCGGCAGCACGGCATCGAAGACGGCGCCGCCGACGTTTTCGAAATACACGTCGATGCCTTGGGGCACGGCCGCGGCCAGGCGGCCGGCCAGGTCCGGCTGCCGATGGTCCAGGCATTCGTCAAAACCCAGTTCCTGGACCACGTAGCGGCACTTGTCCGGTCCGCCGGCAATGCCCACGACCTTGCAGCCGTGGATCTTGGCGATCTGGCCCACCACCGCGCCCACCGCGCCGCTGGCCGCGGCCACGACGACGGTTTCGCCCGCCTTGGGCTGGCCGATGTCCAGCAGTCCCATGTAGCCGGTAAAGCCGGGCATGCCCAGCACGCCCAGCGACCAGGACGGGTTTTCGGGATTGGCGCCCAGGCGTAGCAGGCCCGCGCCGTCGGACACGGCGTAGTCCTGCCACCCGGTCTGCGCCAGCACCCATTCGCCGACCGGAAACTGCGGATTATTCGAGGCCTGGACGCGCGTGACGGTGCCGCCGACCATCGGTTCGCCAATCTGCACGGGCTCGGCGTAGGACGGGGCATCGCTCATGCGGCCGCGCATGTAGGGGTCGAGCGACAGGTAGACCGTGCGCAGCAGCACCTGGCCCGGGCCCGGTTGGGGGACTTCGCCCGTTTCCAGGCGGAAGTCGGTGTCGGCGGGCTCGCCGTGCGGCCGCGCGGCAAGCACGATACGGCGGTTGGTTGAAGCGGATTGGGGCATGGTGTGCGGCCTCCTTCATGGAGCCGGCCGGGCCTCGCTACACGCCCGGACGGCGTGGTGGGGAACCGGACCATTACACCATCGCCCACCGCCGGCAGCCGCTGAAACCCTGATGATCGAACCCCCTTTTAATTAATTAATTCTTTAATTAGAATCCGCCGCATGGCTTCCGCATCCCCTCCTTCGTCCCCTCGCCGTCCCGGGCGTCCGCCGCGTCCGGACAACGCCACCGCGCGCGCCAATCTGCTGGATCTGGCCACGCAGCTGTTCGCCGCGCAGGGCGTGGCCGCCACCACGATCGCCAACATCGCGCAACGCGCGGGCGTCACGCCGGCGATGCTGCATTACTACTTCAAGAGCCGCGACCAATTGATCGACGCCGTGGTGCTGGAGCGGATCGTGCCCGTCATCGGCTATGTCTGGGCGCCCGTGCCGCTTGAGCCGGGTGGAGCCGCCGGTGGGCCGGCTGCTGGCGGCACGCCCGCGGCCCCCCTGCCCGATCCGGCGTCGGCGGCGCGAGGCTTCATCACGGAAATCGTGGGCCGCGTGGTCCAGAGCGCGACGGATAAGCCCTGGCTGCCCTCGCTGTGGATGCACGAAGTCGTCAACGAAGGCGGCCAGCTGCGCGATCGCGTGCTGCGCCATCTGCCATCGGACCGGCTTCAGGCGTTTGCCGGCCTGATTGCCGAATGCCAGCGGCGCGGCGCCATCACGCCGGGGGTGGAACCGCGCCTGGTGTTCCTGTCCATTCTGGGCATGACGCTGCTGCCGCTGGCCACGTCGAATTTATGGCGCCGCATCTGGCAGAACGACCCGGTGGCGCAGACCATCGACAACGACGCGATCGCGCGCCACGCGATCGCCATGCTGACCGGCGGCCTCTTTGCGCCCACCACGCCGCCAACCTCCTCGTCTTCAGGACGCTGACCATGCGCACCCTCCGCCTTCTGCCCGCTTCCCTGGCCTTGCTGACGCTTTTCGGCTGCGGCAACAACGACCAGGCCTTCTATCAGGGCTACGTGGAGGGCGACTACGTCTATGTGGCCTCGTCCGAGCCGGGGCGCCTGGACACGCTGGCGGTGCGGCGCGGCCAGCAGGTCGACGCCAACCAGCCGCTGTACACGCTGGACGCCACACGCGAAGCCGCCGCGCGCGATCAGGCCCAGGCCGAGCTGTCAGCGGCGCGCGCCCAACTGGAGGACATCGCCACAGGGAAGCGCCCCCCCGAAGTCGATGTCAGCCTGGCGCAATTGGCACAGGCGCAAGCGGCCAGCCGCCGAGCCGCCGCGCAGCTTGCCCGCGACAACGCGCAGTTCCGCATCGGCGGCATCCCGCGCTCTCAGCTGGACGACAGCCGCGAACAGGCGCAGTCGGACGCGGCGCGCGTGCGCGAACTGCAGGCGCAGGTCGAGGTGAACCGGCTGCCGGGGCGCGACGACGCGCGGCGCGCGCAGGCCTCGCAGGTGCAAGCCGCCGACGCCGCGCTGGCGCAAGCCGAATGGACGCTGGCCCAGAAACAGCTGGCCGCGCCGTCCGCGGGCCGGGTGTTCGACACGATGTACCGGGTGGGCGAATGGGTGCCCGCCGGCAGCCCGGTCGTCAGCCTGCTGCCGCCCGGCAACATCAAGGTGCGCTTTTTTGTGCCGGAGACGGTCGTCGGGTCGCTGAAGATCGGGCAGCAGGCCACGCTGCGCTGCGATGGCTGCGGCGATCCGATACCCGTGCGCATCGATTACGTATCGGATCAGGCCGAATACACGCCGCCCGTGATCTACAGCCGCGAAAGCCGCAGCAAGCTCGTGTACATGGTTGAAGCGCGCCCGGCTGCCGATGTGGCGGCGCGGCTGCATCCGGGCCAGCCGGTGGAGGCCACCCTGCCATGAGCACCCCCGGCTCCGCCACCAACGTCATCGACGTTCACGGCCTGAACAAGCACTTCGGCAACAAGCACGTCGTGAATGACGTGACGCTGCAGGTGCGCGAGGGCGAAATCTTCGGCTTCCTGGGCCCCAACGGCAGCGGCAAGACGACCTGCATCCGCCTCATGTGCGGCCTGCTCACGCCGGATTCGGGCAGCGGCACCTGCCTGGGCTACGACATCCTGCGCGACAGCGCCCAGATCAAGCGCAACGTGGGCTACATGACGCAGAAGTTCTCGTACTGGGAGGACCTGACCATCCGCGAGAACCTGGATTTCGTGGCGCGCATGTACGGCATGGACCAGCGCAAGGAGGCCGTGGACCGCGCGCTGCAGGATCTGGGGCTGCAAAGCCGCGCGGGGCAATTGACGGGATCCTTGTCCGGCGGGTGGAAGCAGCGGCTGGCGCTGGCCGCCTGCCTGCTGCACCAGCCAAGGCTGCTGCTGCTGGACGAGCCCACCGCCGGCGTGGACCCGACGGCCCGGCGCGATTTCTGGGAGCAGCTGCATGAACTGGCGGCGCGCGGCATCTCGGTGCTGGTCAGCACCCACTACATGGACGAGGCCGAACGCTGCCACAAGCTGGCCTACATTTCGTACGGCAAGCTGCTCACGCAGGGCACCGCCGACGAGGTCATCGCGGAACAGGACCTGACCACCTGGGCGATCCACGGCGCCAACCTGGTCCCGCTCGGCCAGCAGTTGCGCGGCGCGCCCGGGGTCGACCAGACGGTCGCTTTCGGGTCGGCGCTGCATGTCAGCGGCAAGGACGCGGCGCAGCTGGAAAGCACGCTGCGCGCGGCCATCGCGGGCCAGGACCTGCGGCTGGAACGCGTGGACACCAGCCTGGAAGATGTCTTCATCTATCTGATGAACCGGTCCACCGACAACTTTTCGAGCCAGCCATGACCGTGCGCCTGAACGGCTTTTCGTGGTCGCGCTGGTGGAGCATGGTGCTCAAGGAATTCCTGCAGCTGCGCCGCGACCGCATCACCTTCGGCATGATCGTCGGCCTGCCCATCATGCAGCTGGCGCTCTTCGGGTACGCCATCAATACCGACCCGCGCCAGATGCCCACCGCCATCATCGCCTCGGACCACAGCCCGTTCACGCGCAGCTTCATCGCGGCGATGCGTTCGTCGGACT
Organism: Achromobacter sp. Root170; assembly: GCF_001428165.1. Lineage (NCBI taxonomy): Bacteria > Pseudomonadati > Pseudomonadota > Betaproteobacteria > Burkholderiales > Alcaligenaceae > Achromobacter > Achromobacter sp. Root170. The sequence continues at coordinate 774,964 of NZ_LMHN01000001.1, read as the reverse complement.
ACTTTCACATCGTCGAGGAACTGGACACCGAGGAAGCGGGACGCGCCGCCCTGGCGCAGGGCCGCGTGCTGTTCGTGGTGACCATTCCGCCCGACTTCACCCGCAGCCTGTTGCGCGGCGAACGCCCCGCCCTGCTGATCGAGGCGGACGCCACTGACCCCATGGCCACGGGCATGGCGCTGGGCGCGGCCACCCAGCTCACCCAGGCGGTCGCGCAGAAGGATCTGACCGGGCCGCTGGCAAGCCTGGCGGGCGGCCAGCCGCCCTTCGACGTGCGCATCCACCAGCTCTACAACGAAGAACAGATCTCGCAATACAACACGGTGCCGGGGCTGATGGGCGTGATCCTGACCATGACGCTGGTGATGATGACCGGCCTGGCGATGACCCGCGAGCGAGAACGCGGCACCATGGAAAACCTGCTGGCGATGCCGGTGCGGCCGATCGAGGTGATGACAGGCAAGATCGTGCCGTACATTGCCATCGGCCTCATCCAGGCCAGCATCATTCTCGCGGCGGCGCATTTCGTGTTTCACGTGCCCATCATGGGCAGCCTGCTGTCCGTCTACCTGGCCGCGCTGCTGTTCGTCGCGGCCAACCTGACGGTCGGGATCACGCTGTCGTCGCTGGCGCAGAACCAGCTTCAGGCCATGCAGCTGACCATGTTCTATTTCCTGCCGAACATGCTGCTGTCGGGCTTCATGTTTCCGTTCCAGGGCATGCCGATGTGGGCGCAGCACCTGGGCAACCTGCTGCCGCTGACGTATTTCAACCGGCTGATCCGCGGCATCCTGCTCAAGGGCAACGGCTGGTGGGACCTGTGGCCCAACATCTGGCCGCTGATGCTGTTCACCGTCATCGTGATGACCGCCGCCGTGAAGTTCTACCGCCGCACCCTGGATTGATCCCATGCTCCGCGCCCGCCACCTGCCCGCTTCCCGCCCCCTGGCCGTCTCGGCGCTCTGCGCCCTGCTGACCGCCTGCGCGGTCGGTCCCGACTTCGACAAGCCGGCCGCGCCCGCCGTGTCGTCCTATACGCCCGGACAGGACGCGCTGCCGCCGGGACAGCAACGCCTGCAGGCGGGCGCCGACATCCCCGGGCAGTGGTGGCGGTTGTTCCAGTCGGAGCCGCTGGACCGGCTGGTGCGCCAGGCGCTAGACGCCAGCCCCACACTGGATGAGGCACGCGCGCGGTTGCGGCAGGCGCAGGAAGACCTGGCCGCCGACACCGGCGGGCGCATGCTGCCCGCAGTGGACGGCAACCTGTCGGCAGCCCGCAAGAAGGTGGATCCGGCGGCCTATGGCGTGCCGGTCGCCGAGCCGCCCCCGCCCTTCACGCTCTACAACGCCTCCATCGACGTGTCCTATACCCTGGATGTGTTCGGCGCCAACCGCCGCGCGCTGGAAAGCCTGGCCGCGCAAATGGATTACCAGGCCCACGAACTGCAGGCGGCACGCATGTCGCTGGCGGCCAACGTCGTCACCGCCGCCATCCGCCAGGCGGACCTGGCCGAGCGGCTGGCGGCCACGCGCGATCTGCTGGCCGCGCAGGTGAACCAGCAGGACATCATGCAGAAACGGCTGGAGGCGGGCGGCATCGCCCTGGCCGACCTGCGCAACCAGGAGCTGCTGGTCGCGCAGACGCGCGCCACCCTGCCGCCGCTGGAATACCAGCTGGCGCAGGTGACCCATCAGCTTGCGACCTACCTGGGCATGCCGCCCGCCAGCCTGCAGTCGCCCCCGCTGCGCCTGGCGGACCTGACGCTGCCGCCGGATGTGCCCACGGGCGTGCCCTCGGCGCTGACGCGCCAGCGGCCAGACATCCTGGCCGCCGAAGCCCTGTGGCACAAGGCATCGGCCGACGTGGGCGTTGCCACGGCCAACCTGTATCCGCAGTTCACGCTGACCGCCAGCTTCGGTTCCCAGCGCACGGGCGCGAACGAACTGGCCAATGGCGTGAATGTCTGGAATCTTGGCCTGGGCCTTGTCCAGCCGCTCTTTCACGGCGGCGAGCTGCGCGCGCGCAAGCGCTCGGCCGAAGCCGCGTATGATGCGGCCGCTGCGGCCTACCGCCAGACCGTGCTGGACGGTTTCCGCCAGGTGGCCGATGCGCTGCGCGCGCTGCAGACGGACGGCGAGGCCTTCGCGGCCTATGACGACGCCTGGCGCCGCGCGGACGACGCCGGACGCATCGCCGCGGGCCGCTACCAGGCCGGCGGCATCAGCCACCTGAGCCTGCTGGACAGCCAGCGGCAGGTGTTACAGACGCGGATTTCGCGCATCGAGGCCGACGCGGCGCGCTACACCGACACGGCCGCCTTGTTACAAGCGCTGGGCGGCGGATGGTGGAATGAGGCGGTTGCCGCCGTTCCGTGAGCCGACAAAAGGCGATTGCCGCGCCCATGGCCGAGAATTCGGGTAGGAAAGTGTCGTTGAGCGCTTTTTGGAAAGCGGTGTAACCGTTGCATCATGCCTGTGCTCAAGCTGCATGATGTTCACACCGATTCATGAATGACCTATTAGACCTGATCGTCTTCGCTCCCGACGCCGGCCAGCGCGTGCGCCGCAGCGAGGAACTGGCCGAAATGGGGTTCTCGCCGCGTCCTTGCGAAGACTCCAACGGACTGTTCCGCCTGTTCCAGGCCCGCCGCACCCCGCTGCTCGTGATGCAAGCCGAATTTACCGATCTCTGCATGGCCGTCGCAGGTCTGCGCGCCATGGACACCACCGCCGGCATCGTCGCCATTTCCGCCTTCGACACCCCCGAGAACCGCATCCTGGGCCTGCACTGCGGCGCCGACGCCTGCTTTTCGCCCGACGTCGCCACGGGCGAGATTGCGGCCGCCCTGCAGGCGCTTGTGCGCCGCGTGCCCACCGCAGCCAGCCGCCGCGCCCCCGAGGCCGAGCCGCGCCCGGCCGTGGCCGCGGCGCCCGCCGAACCGACCGGCAAGTGGCAATTCCTGGACGCGGCCTGGACGCTCGTCAGCCCCCACGGCACGCGCCTGGCGCTGACCCAGGCCGAACGCGACTTCCTGCTCAAGCTGACCGGCTCGCCCGACAAGCGCATGCCGCGCGGCGACCCGCCGGGCATCGATCCGCATTCCGGCCGCGAATCCGTCCGCCGCACGGACGTCGTCGTCAGCCGCCTGCGGCGCAAGGCTCAGGACGTCGACGTGGAATTGCCCATCCGTACCGTGTGGGGCTGGGGCTACGCATTCACCGGGGAAATCTAGCGCGCCGCGGGCGTATGATTTCGCGTACAAGGCCGACCCCCGGCCGCTTCTGCCCCGAGTCCCATGGAAGTCTTCGAACGCCTGCAAGCCCTGCTCATCCAGAACCAGGCCCGTTACCGCCTGCTTGAACATGCCGCGGCCGGGCGTTCCGTCGAGGTCGCCGCCATTCGCGGCACCGAGGTCAGCCAGGGCGCCAAGGCGCTGGTCTGCCGCGTAAAGATCTCTTCCAACCTGCGCAAGAACGTGCTGGCCGTCTTTCCCGCGGACAAGCAGGCCGACCTGGACGCCATTGCGCGGGCGGCCGGCGGCAAGAAGGCTTCGCTCGCGTCGCAGGACCTGGCGCGCGAATTGACCGGCTGCGAGATCGGCGCGATTCCGCCCTTCAGTTTCAATCCGGACCTGACGCTGCTGGTAGACCCCAGCCTGCGCGAACGCCACGCCGAAATCGTGTTCAACGCGGGACGCCTGGACGCGTCCATCCTGCTGAACACCGACGACTACTTCCGCCTGGCCGCGCCCGAAGAGGCGCCGCTCATCAAGGCCTGACAGCCGCCCATGAGGCCACCTTGTCCCGCCCATCCGTAAGCCGCCTCGCGCACGCCTCGAACATGCGCTGGCTGATGAGCCTGGCGCACATGGAGCCGTCGCCGGTGAATCCGTGGGTGATGCTGCGCGCCGCGCTGGCCATCGGCCTGCCGACGGCGGTGGGCATGGCGCTTGACCAGGGCGCGGCGGCCGCGCTGGTGGCGCTGGGCGCGCTGCCCGCCATCACGGGCGACAACGGCGGCCCCTACCGCAACCGGGCGCTTTCGATCGGATCCACGGTGTTCGGCGGCGCCTTGGGCTACCTGCTGGGCAACCTGATCGCCGGGCACGGCCTGTGGACCTCCGCGGCCATGATGGTGCTGGTCCTGGCGGCCAGCCTGGTCGGCACCTTCAACAACATCGCCGCCGTCGCCACACTGCAATTTGCCACCTACGTCATCGTCGGCTCCAGCTTGACGTCCACGCTGCCCGCGTGGATGCCGCCGGTGCTGGTCGGCGCGGGCGGGCTGTTCGGCCTGGCGCTGACGCTGTCCGGGTGGGTGGTGAACCCCATCGCGCCGGAGCGGGCCGCGGTGGCGCAGGCCTACCGCAAGCTGGCGGCGATGTTCGCGGCGATCGGCACTTCCCGGGTCATGGCCGCGCGCCGCGACATGGAAGCGGCCATGACCGCCGCCTATGACACCGTGCTGGCCGCGCGTGGCCGGTCGGCCGGTCCGACGCCGCGGCTGGCGCGCCTGGCCGCGCAGTTGCAGGCCTGCACGCCGCTCACCAATGCCGCGTTGACGCTGGCGCGCGCCGGCCGGGTATTGCCGCCCGAGTGCGCCCGCGTCATGAACCACGTGGCCGACCGGGTCGAAAACGACGCCGTACCGGACGCGCGCGACGACATTGCCGCCCTGCGCCGGGCCGGCATGCCGCAACTGGCCGAGGCGCTGGAGCAGGTGCAACTGTTGCTGAACGGCGCCCGCGCCGCGCAGCCCGACGCCTTCGCGACGCTTCAGCCCGCGCCCGCGCGTACGCCTTGGCGCGTGCTGGTCCGCACGTACCGGCCCGGGCCGACGACGGTGCGGTATCTCGTGCGTCTGGGGCTGTGCCTGCTTGCCGCCGAGGCTGTCGCCCTGGCGGCCGCGCTGCCGCGGTCCTACTGGGTGCCGCTCGTCGTCGTGGTGGTGTTCAAGCCCAACTTCGGCTCGGTGTTCGCGCGCGCCCTGCAAAGCTGCGCGGGCAGCGTGGTGGGCGTCGGCATCAGCGCCACCGTCCTCGCGCTGGATCGGGGCGGCCTTGCCAGCCTGCTGACGGTTGCCGCGCTGGCCGCGCTGCTGCCGTGGTCGATTCGGCGCAACTATGGGTTGTTTTCGGCCATCATGCTGCCCATCCTCATGCTGCTGATCGGCGCGCTGCAACCGGGAAGCTGGGCCATTGCGCTGGCTCGGCTGGTGGACGTGGGCGTCGCGGCGGCCATCGTATTGCTGGTGGGCTATCTGCCCTGGATCCGGATCGAACGCAGCAATCTGGACCATGCCGTGTCCTCGGCCACGTTCACGCTGGCGGCGTACCTGAACACGGTCTTTCAGGCCGATCCCGACAAGCGGCACGACCTGCGCGCCCGCGCCTACTCGCGCCTGTCGGACCTGCGCATCGCCCTGCAGCGCGGGCTGTCCGAGCCCCGGCTGGTCAGCCGCCGCGCGCTGGCCTGGTGGCCGGTCGAAGTGGCGCTGGAACGCGTGGCCAACGCCATCTCGGACACGGCCTGGTCGCTGCCCGACGGCCAGGCCGCGCCGCCCGCCGCCGAGGTCGCCCAACTGGCCGCCGCCCTGGATCGCATTGCCGCCTCCGTCGAACAGGGCCTGCCCGTGCCTGGCGATGCGATCTCGACGCCCTCGCCCGCGCTGCGCGACGTCGCCGCGCAGATCGAAGCCTTGCGCGCCACGCTGGCCGGACCCGACTTCACCGCCGCGCCCGGCCGCCCTGCCAATCCCTCCCCCCTTCATCAGGTCTGAATCATGTGTCTTGCCGTACTGGCCCTGCACTTCTTGCCCGGCATCCCCGTCCTGATCGCCGCGAACCGCGACGAGTTCCACGCGCGTCCCACCCTGCCCGCCGCGCAATGGCCGGACGCCCCGAACCTCTACGCCGGGCGCGACGGCCAGGCGGGCGGCACGTGGATGGGCGCGACGACCGAGGGGCGCTACGCGCTGGTCACCAACTTTCGCGAGCCCGGCCGGCATCTGGACGACGCGCCGTCGCGCGGCGCGCTGGTCGAGGACTTTCTGCGCGGCGCCATGACGCCGCAGGCGTATTTGGAAACGGTGCATGGCGTGGACCAGGCATATAACGGCTTCAACCTGATCGTGGGCGACGCCCGCCAGGCGTGGTACCTGAGCAACCGCGACGGCGGGCCGCGCGCGTTGGCCCCCGGCGTCTATGCCCTGTCCAATCACCTGCTGGACACGCCTTGGCCCAAGCTGGCGCGAACCAAGGCCGCTTTCACCGCCGTGCTGCACCACCAGCCGCAGCCGGACCTGCCCGCGCTGTTCGCCGCGCTCGCCGACCGCAGCCCGGCAGACGATGCAGACCTGCCCGCCACCGGCCTGCCGCCGGACCGCGAACGCCTGCTGAGCAGCCCGTTCATCGTCAGCCCCGAGTACGGCACGCGCAGCTCCAGCGTAATGGCGCTGCATGGCGGCGGCGCCGGGCAGCTGGAGGAACGGCGCTTCGCGCCGGATGGCTCGGTCAGCGGCGTGAGCCAGCTGACGTTTAGTTGGCGGCAGGCCGGCGGCGTCTCCGCACGCAGCGCCTGATACAAACGGTTGATTTCCGAGGCGGACGGACGCGAACTCGCCTTGCGCGGGCAAGTCGAATCGTTGCAAGCTACCGCCGGGGGCAGCCACAACGCGCTGCCCCGCCGGTTTTCCTGCAGGAGAATTCCATGAACAAACGTTTTGAACGCTGCACGATGGCCGCCGCCATGGCCCTGGGCAGCATGGCCATTGCAGGCGTCCTGTCCACCGCCCAGGCAGGCATGCCGCCCGTGCAGCATCAGGGCACGGTGGAGTACGTCAGCGGCGGCATCGGCATCGACGAATCGGAAGCCATGAAGGCCGCGTCCAGCAGCTATCCGCTGGCGCTGACCTTTGCCGCCCAACGCGGTGGCAAGGCCGATTACGTGGCCGACGTGACCGTCGCCATTCGGGACGCCCAAGGCAAGGCCGTGCTGCAGACCACGTCGCAAGGCCCCTACATGCTGGTGAAGCTGCCTGCGGGCAGCTACAAGATATCGGCCACGTACGACGGCCAGGCGCAGGAGCGTGAGGTCACGGTGCAAGGCACGGGCACCGCGCGCGCCATGTTCGAGTGGAAGTGATGCCGGGCAGCCGCGGCGCGTAACGCCGCGGCCAGTCTCATTGGGTCGTGCGCCGCAGGCTCAGACGCCCGCGAACAGGATCGCGATCACGAACCCCACGCCCGCCGTCCAGACCAGCGAGCGCAGCGCGCCCCAGTTCGCCAGGTACATCGCCAGGTATCCCAGCCGCGTGCCCAGCCAGCACGCCATCAGCGTGGCAACGTGCGCGGGCGGGGCCTGGTTGTACAGCGCGAACAACACCGCGGCGTAGAAAAACGGCAGCGCTTCGAATGTGTTGACCTGCGCGGCATTGGCCCGCGCCCGCCACCCTTCCTGCCGCGCCAGCCACGCGCGCGGATCGTTGTTGTCGAACTTCTTGCCGCCTGCCTTGGCGATGATCGTGCACACGAACGGCAGCAGCGCCGCGGCCAGCATCAACCACGCGATTGTCTTCATTCCTGACTCCATTGCTGGCGGCGCCATGTCCGCCTGATATGCGGGGCATGTGCCGCCGCTGCCGCATGGTCGCCTGAAATCACCGGCAAGGCAAAGCCGGCGCGGGCCCGCGCGTACACTCAGGCCTTCGCGATAGCCTCCCACCCGCCGATGCCGCACGTCATGCCGTGGTTTGCCCTGTTCCTGGCCGCCGCCCTCTTGTGGCCGCCTGGCACGCGCCGCTGGGCGCTAGCCCCCCTGGCGGTGGCGTGGGCCTGGGCATTGGCCGACGGCGTCGTCGATCCCGTGGCGCTGGCGGGGCCGGCACTGCTGCTTGCAGCGGCCGCGCTGGTGCGCGCCAGCGCGGGGCCGGTATCGCGCGCGGCCGGTCATGCGCTCTTCGTGGTCGTGGCCGTGCTGCTCTTTGCCCATCTGTTGCCCGGTTTTCACAACCTGCGCGTCATTGCGCCCGCGCCGCTCACGCCAGACGCGGTGCCGTTCGGCATGTACCTGAATATGGACAAGCCGCTCGTGGGGTTCTGGGTGGTGCTGGTGTTGGCCCCGCCGATGGCCGCGGCGCATGCGCGGCTGACCTTGCAGGCGGCGTTGCTGGCGTGCGCGGGCGCAGTGACGGCCTGCCTGGGCTTGGCGCTGGCGTTGGGGTTGGTGGGATGGGCGCCCAAGTGGCCCGCGTCCGGCTGGATCTGGCTGCTGAACAACGCCCTGCTCGTCACGCTGGCCGAAGAGGCGTTGTTTCGAGGATATGTGCAGGAGCGTCTGACGCAATGGTGGCGTCATCATCCGTGGGGCGCCTGGGCGGCGCTGGCCGTGGCGGCCGCGCTGTTCGGGCTGGCGCACTACGCCGGCGGGTGGCAGTGGATGCTGCTGGCGGCGTTGGCGGGGGTGGGATACGGCGTGGCCTACCGCTACGGCGGCCTGGCCGCCGCCGTGCTGGCGCATCTGGGCCTGAACGCGGCGCACTTCGGATGGTTTACCTATCCGATGCGCGCCGCACTCTGAACGTCAGGCCGCCATTGCAGGGTAGTCGGTATAGCCTTCCGGGCCCGATGCGTAGAACGTGGCCGGGTTCGGCGTGTTGAGCGGCGCATTTTGCTGCAGACGCTCGGCCAGATCAGGCGTGGCGATGTACGGCACGCCAAACGCCACGGCATCGGCACGGCCGGCTGCCACGGCGGCCTCGGCGGTTTCGCGCGTGTAGCCTTCGTTGGCGATGAATACGCCGCCGAACTCGGCTTTCATCATCGGCGCCAGGCTGTCCGGACCTTCGTGTTCACGGGCACACAGGAAGGCGATGCCGCGCTTGCCCAGTTCACGCGCCACATAGCCGAACAGGCCGGGCAGATCCGAATCGCCCATGTCGTGGGCGTCCGCGCGCGGCGACAGATGCACGCCGACGCGGCCCGCGCCCCAGACCGCCACGCAGGCGTCGACCACTTCAAGCAGCAGGCGCGCGCGGTTTTCAATGGAGCCGCCGTACTGGTCGGTGCGATGGTTGGTGCTGTCCTGCAGGAACTGGTCCAGCAGGTAGCCGTTGGCGGCATGCACTTCGACGCCGTCGAAACCGGCTTCCATCGCCATCTGCGCGCCGTGGCGGTAAGCCTCGACCACGCCGGGGATCTCAGCGGTTTCCAGGGCGCGCGGCGTCACGTAGGCGCGCTTGGGACGGACATGGCTGACATGGCCCTTGGCCGCAATGGCGCTGGGTGCGACCGGCAGTTCGCCGTCCAGGAACATCGGGTCGGAAATGCGCCCCACGTGCCAGAGCTGCGCGACGATCACGCTGCCCTTGTCGTGCACCGCGGACGTCACCTTGCGCCAGCCCTTGACCTGTTCGGGCGACCACAGCCCCGGCGTATCCGCGTAGCCGACGCCCTGCGGCGTGACCGCGGTGGCTTCCGTGAGGATCATGCCGGCCCCGGCGCGCTGGGTGTAGTACTCGACCATCAGATCATTCGGCACGCGGCCGGCGCTGGCGCGCTGACGGGTCAGCGGCGCCATCACGACGCGGTTGCGCAGCGTCAGGTCGCCGACTTTCAGCGGTTCAAACAACGGGTTCATGAAACATCCTTTCGTCCCGGCAATGGGGCGCTTGCGGGTATGGCAGACGGGCTACATATCCTGGTTCAACTGCCGCAGAAACGCGGCAATCACGGGTTCATTGCGACGAAAAAAGACCCACTGCCCCACCTTGGTCGCCGAAATCAGGCCGGCGCGCTGCAGCACGGCCAGATGCGACGACACCGTCGACTGGGACAGTCCGCAGCGATCATCGATATGGCCCGCGCACACCCCATGTTCAAAGGTGTGGCCCGGGCGCTCCTCGAAATGGGCGTGCGGCGTCTTCAGCCAGGTCAGGATGTCGCGCCGGACCGGATTGGCGAGCGCCTTGAGAATGGCGTCTGCGTCGATCGCGGGTTGCGTGGCGTCCTGCTCGGTGCGTGAGGAAGTTGCGGTCATATTGGTATATCGCAATTTATCGAATCATATATCGGGTTTAACCGATATATCGTCATGCCCCTATGGACTTCAAGGATTTTCGGCGTGCCGCCGTCGTTCGGGCTTCAGGCTGTCTGCCCAGTCACGCGCGACGTCGCGCCGCGCTTTACGGTTGACTAGCGCGGTGATGGTCATGGCGATGACCGCGCCCAGCGCCGCCAGCGCCATGTCCTTCTGCGCATCCCAGATATCGCCCTGCGTCCCCAGATACGCCGCGCCCAGGTCGCCGCCAAAGAACTCGGCAGCGCCCCACTCGATCAGTTCGTAGAGGGCCGAGGTCGACAGCGTGACGTCCATCGGCAGGAAGTACGCCCAGAACCCGCGCACCTCGGCCACGCGCAGAAAGATCTCGCGGATCGGGTAAGCCAGCAGCAGGCCGTACGAGAAATGCACGACGCGGTCGAAGTTGTTGCGCTCCCAGCCCAAAAGGCTGTTGAGCGTACGCCCGGTCAAGGCACGCCACCACTCGTCATACGGGACCAGGGAATACGTATAGTGCGCCCCGATCGTATGCAGGCACAGGAACAGGAAGATCAGCGTGTACGACACGCGCGAGAACACGAACGCGTGCCGCGTGGCAAAAAGCACGATGCCCAGGCCCAGCACCAGCGCATTTTCCAGCGCCCAGGCCGAGCGGTCGTGCGGGTCGATGGCCAGCAACGTCCAGATGACGGCAAACACGCCAGCCAGGGAGACGAGGTAACGGCGGCGCGCGTCGATCATGGCGGCCTCTATTCGCCCTGCACCCGGCCGCGCATCCGCTTGACCTCGCCGTGCAGCACCTTGCGCTGCACGCGCCGGCGCTGCGAGGCGCGCGTCGGCTTGGTGGCGCGGCGCGGCTTGTCCACCCGGATGGCCGACCGCACCAAGCCCACCAGGCGCTCGATGGCCTCGGCGCGGTTCTTTTCCTGGCTGCGGAACGACTGCGATTTGATGACGATCACGCCTTCCTTGGAGATGCGGTGGTCGTTCAGCGCGCACACGGCATCCTGCACCTCGAGCGGCAGGCGGGAAGCGCGCACATCGAAGCGCAGGTGGACGGCGCTGGAGACCTTGTTGACGTTCTGCCCGCCGGCGCCCTGGGCGCGGATCATGGTGAAGGTCAGGTCGCGCTCGTCGATGAATAGCGAGTCTTGGACGTGAAACATAGGCGGCAAGTCTACAGGGCCGGCAGGCTTCGCGCAGCAGGCACGGAGAACGACGCGCCTGCGGATCCCGCGATTTTCCGGGCGCGGCGCACCCGCCTGCCGCCGGCAGCGAACCCGCGTGGCGCAGGGTCTTTCGGCGGATATCGGCCGCGCCAAGTAAAATGATGCGCTTTTGCTCGAATTTGGGGCGGCCAGCCGCCCGCATCCCCCATGACTTACTCCGCCAAAGAAATCTTCAAGACCTTGCAAGGCGAAGGCGCCCATGCAGGCCGCGCGGCGGTATTCTGCCGGTTCGCGGGCTGTAATCTGTGGTCCGGCCGCGAAAGCGACCGCGCCAGCGCCGCCTGCACCTTCTGCGACACCGACTTCATCGGCACCGACGGCGACGGCGGCGGCAAGTTCGCCACGGCGGATCTGCTGGCCGACGCCATTGCCGCGGCCTGGGGCCCCGGCGCCGACAACCGCTACGTGGTCTTCACGGGCGGCGAACCGCTGCTTCAACTGGACACGCCGCTGCTGGACGCCATCCACGCCCGCGGGTTCACCGTCGCCATCGAAACCAACGGCACGATCAAACCGCCCGCCGGCGTGGACTGGATCTGCGTCAGCCCCAAGGGCACGGCCCCGGTCGTGGTCGAACGCGGCAACGAGCTCAAGCTGGTCTACCCGCAACTGAACGCCCTGCCCGACGCTTTCGCGCACCTCGATTTCGAACACTTTTTCCTGCAACCCATGGACGGTCCGGCGCGCGCAGCCAACACCGAGCAGGCCGTCCAGTACTGTATGCAGCATCCGCAATGGCGGCTCAGCCTGCAAACCCACAAATACATAGGCATTCCATGATTTACCCCCACGCCTCGCGGAGCGCACGATGATTTCCGTGACCCGCAGGCTCGAGTTCGACGCCGGCCACCGCATTCCCGACCACCGCAGCCAGTGCCGCAACCTGCACGGCCACCGCTATGTGCTGGAAATCACCCTGACGGGCGACGTGGTGCAGGCGCCCGGCGAGTCCGACAACGGCATGGTCATGGACTTCTCCGAGATCAAGCACATCGCCAAGACCCACATCGTGGACGTCTGGGACCACGCGTTCCTGGTCTTCGAAGGCGACACCGCCGTGCGCGGCTTCCTGGACACGCTGCCCGGTCACAAGACCGTTGTGCTGGACCGCATCCCCACCGCCGAAAACCTGGCCACCATCGTGTTTGAAACGCTGGCGCCGCACTACCACGGCCACTACGGCGCCGAACTGCGCCTGACGCGCGTGCGTCTGTACGAAACGCCGAACTGCTGGGCCGACTGCAACGGTTGATCCCTGAGGGGGTGGACGGGTGCCACCCCCAGTTTTCCACCCACGGAAAACCGCCCCGCTATTTTCCCAATTGAGAAAATCTATCGAGATAGTCGCCATTTTCAATCATTAGTAAGCTAATAGATAGGATACAATCGATTCCATGCTTACTCCTTCCGACTCCCAGCTCATGGCCACCACCGCCAACCTGATGGTGCTGTCGCGCGCCTATCGCGGCGCTGCCGACAAGGCGCTTGCCGACTACGGACTCTCCCAGGCAACCGCGTGGCCCGTCATCCTGGCCGGCCGACTTGGCGACGGTGTTCGCCAAGGCGCGCTGGCCGAAGCTTTGGGCGTTGAAGGCCCCTCTCTCGTGCGCGTGCTGGACCAGCTGGTGGCCGCCGGCCTGATGGAACGCCGCGAAGATCCCCACGACCGCCGCGCACGCACCCTGCATCTGACCGACGCCGGCCATGCGCTGCGCGCGCAGGTCGAAGACGTGCTGGTCGAACTGCGCCGCCGCGTCTTCCACGGTGTCAGCGAATCGGATCTGGAAGCTTGCCTGCGCGTTTTCGACGCCCTGAAGGTGTCGCTGGGCCGCAGCGGCGCCGGCGCGCAAGAGGACGCGCGGCCATGAAACTGCCGAACGTCCGCGAAACCCTCTTCTCGCTCAAGAGCTACCTGAGCGCCATCATGGCGCTCTATCTGGCTTACAGCATTGGTTTGCCGCGTCCGTTCTGGGCGATGACCACCGCCTATGTCGTGGCCCAGCCGTGGTCCGGCGCGGTGCGTTCCAAGGCCCTGTACCGCCTGATCGGCACCTTCGCCGGGTCGGCGGCCACCGTCTACATGGTGCCGCGCCTGTCGAACTCGCCCGTCGTCATGACCGGCGCGATGGTGCTGTGGGTGGGCGCCTGCCTGTACATGTCGGTGCTGGACCGCACGCCGCGGTCCTATCTGTTCATGCTGGCCGGCTACACCGCCGCCATGATCGGCTTTCCCAGCGTCACCGACCCGTCCCTGGTCTTTGACACGGCGCTCGCCCGCGTCGAGGAAATCAGCCTGGGCATCGTGTGCGCCACGCTGATCCACAGCATCGTCCTGCCCCGCGGCCTGGCGCCCGCGCTGACGCTGCAACTGGACAAGGCCGTGCGCGACGCACGCAACTGGATGCACGACACGCTGAGCGGCAAGACTGCCGAACAGCGCGACAAGGACCGCCGCGTGCTGGCCAACGACATTACGCAATTGCGCCTGCTGTCCACCCACGTTCCCTTTGACACCAGCAATCTGCGCTGGACCGCGGGCGCCGTGCGCGCCATGCAGGACCAGATCGCGGCGTTGACGCCGGCCGTGTCCGCCGTCGAAGACCGCATGCGCGCGTTGCAGGCAAACGGCCAGACGCTGCCCGAACCGGTGCAGGCGCTGCTGGCCGATATTTCGGAATGGATCAATGCCGGCGCGCAGGCCTCGCACGAAACCGCCGTCCAGCTGCGCGCCGCCGTCACCCGGCTGACGCCCGGGATCGACAGCCGCTCGACCTGGCGCGATGCGCTGCTGGCCAGCCTGATGACCCGCCTGCGCGAGCTGATCGACACCTATGACGAATGCCTGGCCCTGCGCCGCGACATCCGCGCGGGCTTGCAGGGCGCGCCGGTGCGCACCCCGCGCACGGCCCGCGATCCCAATGCGGCGCTGCATCGCGACCACGGGATGGCCCTGCTGTCGGCGCTGGCCGCCGGCCTGGCCATTTCGGTGTGCTGCCTTTTCTGGATCGGCACGGCATGGAGCAACGGCGCCACCGCCGCGCTGATGGCCGCGATCTTCAGCTGCTTTTTCGCCTCGCAGGACAATCCCGTGCCCGGCATCATGCAGTTCCTGACCTACACGGTGTATTCGATTCCACTGTCGGCGCTGTATCTGCTGGGCATCATGCCGGCCATTCATTCCTTCGAGATGCTGGCGCTGTCCATGCTGCCGACCGCGTTCGTGCTGGGCGTCTTCATTGCCCGCCCGGCCAGCACCGGCAAGGCCATGGCCATGCTGTTCGGATTTCTGGGCACCATGGCGCTGCAAGACACCAACACGGCCGACGTCGTGTCCTTCATCGACACGCAGGTCGCGCAGTGCATCGGCGTGGCCACCGCCGCAATCATCGCCGCCATCTTCCGCACGGTCAGCGCCGACTGGAGCGCGCGCCGCATTCAGGCCGCCAACTGGAAAGAGCTGGCGACGCTGGCCAGCGCGCCCCGCGCGCCGTCGCGCCACACCTATGCCGCCCGCATGCTGGACCGCATCGGCCTGTTGCAGCCGCGCCTGGCGCTGGCCAAGCGGCCCGACGACCTGGTGGCCGCCGATGCGCTGAAAGACTTGCGCGTGGGCCGCGACATCACCGAACTGCAGCGGGCCCGCCGCCATCTGCCGATGGCCGAATCCACGATCCAGCCGGTGCTCGACAGCCTGGCGCAGTTCTTCCGGCTGCGTTCGTCGGGACGCACGCAGGACAAGACGACCGAGTTCCTGGCGCAGATCGACCGCGCGCTATGCAGCGTGGCTGCCACGCCGCAGGGGCCCCACGCGCGCGACCGTGCCGTGGTGGCGCTGGTCGGCATCCGTCGCGCCTTCTTTCCCGACGCGCCCGACTTTAAACCCGCCCATCCCACGCTGGAGGGCCACGCATCATGATCGGCGAATTCAATCTCTACGGCATTTACTTCCCCTGGCTGCTCGTGCTGGGCGTCGTCACCCTGGGCGTGGCCTGGGCGGTGCGGCGCGTGCTGGCGCGCGCCGGGCTGTATCGCCTGGTGTGGCACCCCGCGCTCTTTGACCTGGCGCTCTTCGTGGTGCTGCTGTACGGCGTCTCCCTCATTTCCCCATATTTTCTTCAGAGATAGGTATGAAACTCCCCAATGCCCTTCGCCCTGCTGCTATCGGCAAGTTCGCAGTGACGGCTGTTGTCGTCGCCGCCGCCGCTTACGCCGGCTGGCAGCTTTGGGATCACTATGAAGTCGAGCCCTGGACGCGCGATGGCCGCGTCAAGGCCTACGTAGTGCAGGTGGCGCCCGACGTGTCCGGCCTGGTGACAAGCGTGCCCGTGCACGACAACCAGGACGTGAAGGCCGGCGACCTGCTGTTCGAGATCGACCGCGCCCGCTTCCAGCTGGCGTACGACCAGGCCCAGGCCTCGGTGCGTTCGCAGCAGGTTGCGCACGACCAGGCGCTGCGCGACGCCAAGCGCAACCGCTCGCTGGGCCAGCTGGTTGCGGCCGAAGCCGTCGAACAAAGCCAGACCAAGGTGCAGCAGACCGAAGCCGCGCTCGCCCAGGCGCAGGTGCAACTGAACACTGCCCGCCTGAACCTCGCGCGCAGCCGCGTCGTGGCTGCCAGCGATGGCCGCATCACCAACCTGGACCTGCGCGCCGGTTCGTACGCCACGGCCGGCCACGGCGTGATGGCGCTGGTGGACGCCGGGTCGTTCTACGTCGAAGGCTACTTCGAGGAAACCAAGCTGCCCGGCATCCACGAAGGCGATCCTGTCAGCGTGACGCTGATGGGCGAATCGCGCCACATTCGCGGCCATGTGGAAAGCATTGCCATGGGCATCGCGGACCGCGACCGCAGCACCGGCGCGAACCTGCTTCCCAACGTGAACCCGACCTTCAATTGGGTCCGCCTCGCGCAGCGCATTCCGGTGCGCGTGAAGATCGACGACGTGCCCGAGGGCGTGCGGCTGGTCGCCGGCCAGACCGCCACCGTGTCGGTCGATGACCGCCCGGCCCAGGCCGCAGCCGCCGCGCCTCACGCTTCCTGACGCGGCCCGCACCGACCCTCATTCCGGAACCCTTGAATCCCTTATCGACGCCAAGCCGTACGTGCCATGAAAACCAGACTCCTCCTTCCGCTGACGCTGGCCCTCGCGCTGGCCGGATGCGCCGCCGTGGGCCCCGACTACCAGGTGCCGCGCGAGGCCGTGTCCCAGCGGCCGAGCGCGCAATCGTCCTTCGTACAAGCGCAGGAAGACGTGTACCGGCAAGAGGCGGTCCCTGGCCACTGGTGGCGTCTGTACAACGACCCGGTGCTGGACGGCCTGGTGGAAAAAGCCCTGGCCGCAAACACCGACTTGCGCGTGGCCAGCGCCAACCTTGAACGCGCCCAGGCCGCGGTGCAGGAAACGAAGGCCCAGCAGCAGCCGACGATCGGCGTGAATGCCTCGCCCACCTTCGGCCACGTCTCCGGTTTGCAGGAGCTTCAGCCCGGCATCGATCCGCCCAACCGCTGGTCCTACTCCACCGGCGCCAGCGTGTCGTATCAACTGGACCTGTTCGGCCAGATCCGCCGCGCCGTCGAAGCCTCTACTGACGACGCGCAGGCCGCGCAGGCCGCGTACGACGCCACCCGCGTCACGGTCGCGGCAGAGACCGCGCGCGCCTACGCCAACCTGTGCGCGGCGGGCATGCAGCTGGCCTCGGCGCAGCATTCCGTGCAGGTGCAGCGCGAATCGGTCGACGCCGTCAGCCGCCTGCAGCGTGCCGGCCGGGGCACCACGCTGGACGTCACGCGGGCGCGCAGCCAGCTTGAACAATTGCAGGCCAACCTGCCGCCGTTCCAGGCCCAGCAGCGCACGGCCCTGTATCGCCTGGCGGCGCTGACCGGCCAGACGCCCGGCGAGATCTCGCCCACGCTGCTGCAATGCGCCAGCGCGCCCAAGCTGACCGAAACCATCCCGGTGGGCGATGGCGCGCAGCTGCTGCGCCGCCGTCCCGACATCCGCCAGGCGGAACGCACCCTGGCCGCCTCCACGGCCCGTATCGGGGTCGCCACGGCCGACCTTTATCCCAAGATCACGCTGGGCCTGTCCGCCGCGTCGGGCGGTCCGGCCGCCATGTTTGGCGACCGCGGCACCTTCAGCTGGAGCGTGGGTCCGCTGATCTCCTGGACGGTGCCCAACACGGGCGCCGCGCAAGCGCGCATCGCCGAGGCCCAAGCCAACACCAAGGCCGCCGCCGCCCGCTTTGACGCGACCGTGCTCAATGCCTTGCGCGAAACCGAAAGCGCGCTGGTCGTCTACGCCCGCCAACTGGACCGCGACACCGCCCTGCGCGCGGCCCGCGACCAGAGTGCGGAAGCGGCCTCGCAGGCGCGGCGCCTGTTCCAGTACGGCAAGACGGACTACCTGACCGTGCTGGACGCCGAGCGCACGCTGGCCAGCAATGAAAGCGCGCTGGCGGCCTCGCAGGCGGAACTCTCCAGCGACCAGATCGCGGTGTTTCTGGCGCTGGGCGGAGGCTGGGAGCAGTAAACCGGCCGCAAAATCAATTCCATATTATGGGAATCGCATTGATTCCATAAAACCCGCGCCCCTAGAATCGTCCCGAACGCGATAACAACATCAAACGATTCGACAGCGCAGCCCCGACCCGACGGAGCCAGCGCTGTAGGACGGGGACAATTCATAATATGGAACATCCGGAAAATATCCGGGATGCGCGGGTGCTGGACAGCATCACCAAGCTGACGCAGGAGGACGCCGGGCGCGTCGTGATCGCCGGGTCGCACGGCGGCAGCTATGCCGCCTATTGCGCGGCACGGGGCGAGGTGCGTGCCGTCGTGCTGAACGACGCCGGCGTGGGCTGGCAGCGCGCCGGCATTGCGGGCCTGGACGACCTGCAACGTTGGGGCGTGCCCGCCGCCACCGCCAGCTACCGCAGCTGCCGCATCGGCGATGGCGCAGACATGGCGCGCCACGGCGTCATCAGCTTTGTGAACGCGCTTGCCCAGGACCTGGGCTGCGAGCCAGGCATGACCGTCTCCGAAGCCGCTGCGCGGCTCGCGCACGCCCAGCCCAACGCCAGCCGCCCCACCGCCATCAAGGAATCCCGCATCGTCATCAAGGCCGGCCCGGACGGCGCCCCGCTGGTGGTGGGCGCCGATTCCGTGTCGCTTGTGGACGCGCAGGACGACGGCCTCATCGCCGTCACCGCCTCTCACGGAGAACGGCTGGCCGGCCTGCAGTCCGATGGCGTCCGGGCCTCCCCGCGCCTGGTCACCTTCAACGACGCGGGCATGGGCAAGGACAGCGCCGGCATAGGACGCCTGCCCCTGCTGCAGCAGCGCGGCATCGCCGCATTGACCGTCTCGGCGCACACCGCCTGCATCGGCGACGCCCGTTCCTGCTACGAGGAAGGGACCATCTCTTCGGCCAACGCCCGCGCCCGCGACCTGGGCTGCCGCGTCGGCACACCGCTCAAAACCTTTATCGACGCCCTGCTCGCCGGGCGCGACACCCACTAGGAGCCTTACCCGCATGTCGGAAAAACTGGAAATCACCGGAGGCGAAGCCCTCGCCCGCATGTTTGCCGCGCACGACGTCGGCCTGATGTTCGGCATGGGCGGCTTTCAGCTCCTGCCCTTCTATGACGCCGCGCGCCGCCTGAACCTGAATCACAACCTGATCAACGACGAGCGCTGCGCGGTGTTCGCGGCCGACGCCTACACCAAGGTCAGCGGCCGCCCGGGCGTGTGCGATGCGACCCTGGGCCCTGGCGCGACCAACCTGGTGACCGGACTGGCCGAAGCCTACAACGCCGGCACGGCGCTGGTCGCGCTGGTCGGCGACTCGCACCGGATGCACTCGTGGAAGAACATGACGCAGGAGGCCCGGCAGTTGGAGGTGCTGCGCCCGGTCGTGAAAGACGTGCTGCGCGTGGAGATGATCGAGCGCATTCCCGAGCTGGTGCGGCGCGCGTTTGCCGTGGCCACCAGCGGGCGCCCGGGGCCCGTGGTGCTGGACGTGCCCGAAGACATCGCGCACGCCGTCCATGCCTTCGAGGTCGACGACTTCTATTCCAGCCCCAACTACCGGCGCTCGCCCGCCCTGCGCTGCCGTCCGTCGGCCGACGACGTGGCGCAAGCGGCAAGCATGCTCGCGGGGGCCTCCCGCCCGCTGATGCTGTGCGGCGGCGGCGTGCACATCAGCGATGCCGCCGATACCGTCCAGGCCTTCGCACGCAAATTCGGCATTCCCGTCGCCCACACCATGAGCGGCAAGGGCGCGATCGCCTGCAGCGATCCGCTGAACGCGGGGCTTTTCGGCCGCTACAGCCGTGTTGCCAATGACCTGATCGCCAAATCCGACTGCCTCTTTGTCGTCGGCTGCAAGCTGGGCGAAGTGGCAACCCGCCGCTACGACCTGCTGGCCGCGGGCGCGCCGATCATCCATCTGGATATCGTGGCCGAGGAATTCGACCGCACCACCACGCCCGCCCTGCGCCTGTGGGGCGACGTGCGTGCCACGCTGGAAGACCTGGACACGCGCCTGGCCGCCCGCGGCGCGCATGCCCGCCAGGACTACGTGGACGAGGTGGGCCAGGCCATGCACGCGTGGCGCGAATCGGTTAACGCAAAGCTGACTTCCGGCGACCGCCCCGTCGGCATGGCGCGGCTGATGCACGAGATCAATGCCTCGCTGCCCGAAGACGGCATCCTGGTGGCCGACGGCGGCTTCGCCGCGCATTGGGGCGGCTTGCTGTTCGACACCAAGCGGGCCGGCCGCGGGTTTGTGCCCGACCGCGGCTTTGCGTCCATTGGCTACGGCATCCCTGGCGCGATCGGCGCGGCCGCGGCGGCCCCCGGGCGCCAGGTGGTCAGCCTGACCGGCGACGGTGGCTGCAACATGTCGCTGGGCGAACTGGAAACCGCGGTGCGCATGAAGCTCGCCTTCACGCTCGTGGTGGTCAATAACGCCGCGTCGGGTTACATCAAGGCGTTGCAGCACCTGATGTACGGCGCGGGCAGCTACCAGTCGTCGGATCTGGTGGACACGAACTACGCCAACGTGGCGCGTGCGCTGGGCTGCAACGGCATCCGCGTCGAGGATCCCGCGGAATTGCCCGCCGCGCTGGCGCAGGCCTACGCCTGCAAGGACCGTCCCACCATTCTTGACGTGGTGGTCACGCGCGATCCCGCGCACATGCTGCCGGGCGTGGACAGCCGGGCGGCCAAGATCAAGCCGGGCGACCGCATCGCCTGAGGGCGTCGCGCATCGCCCGGTTCGACACACAAAACAATATCAAGCAAGGAGACAAACCTCATGAAGCGCAGAACCTGGATCAAGCTGGCGGCCGCCGCTGCAACCCTGTCGCTGGCGGGCGCCGCCGCGGCACAGGCCACCTACCCCGACCGTCCCATCCGCCTGATCGTGCCCTTCCCGCCGGGCGGCACCTCGGACGTGGTCGGACGCATCTTTGCCGAAGCGCTGGCCAAGCAGATCGGCCAGCCGGTCGTGGTGGAGAACCGCGGCGGTGCGGGCGGCACCGTGGGCAGCCGCGCCGTGGCCTCGGCCGCCCCGGACGGCTACACGCTGCTGCTGGGCACGTCCAGCACCAACGGCACCAACCCTGCCGTGTACAAGAACCTGCCCTACGACGCGGTGAAGGACTTCACGCCGGTCACGCAGATCATCCGCGTGCCTGGCGTGATCGTCGTGAACAAGAACTTCCCGGCCAAGGACTATGCGTCGTTCACCGCCCTGATCAAGGGCGCGCCGGGCAAGTATTCGTACGCCTCGTCCGGCAACGGCGGCGCCACCCACATGGCGATGGAGTATTACAAGTCGCTGTCGGGCCTGGACATGATGCACGTGCCGTATCGCGGCACGGGTCCCGCGCTCAATGACGTCATCGCCGGCCAGGTGCCCATCCTGTGGGATACGGCCGCGTCATCGATGGCGCACATCCAGTCGGGCAACCTGCGCCCGATCGTGGTGGCCGCCAAGTCCCGCCTGCCGCAATTGCCGGACGTGCCCACGTTCGCGGAAGTGGGTCTGCCGGACTACGACGCGGAAATGTGGAATGGCCTGCTGGCGCCCGCGGGCCTGCCCAAGGACGTGCTGGCCAAGCTGAACGACGCATCCCGCAAGGCGCTGGCGGACAAGGACGTGCAGGCCAAGTACGCGGGCGTGGGCGCGTATGTGGTCGCCGACAAGCCCGAGGAATTTGCCGCGATGATCCAGGGCGACGTGGCCAAGTGGAAGAAGGTCGCCGACTTTGCGCACATCTCGGCGGAATGACATGGGTCAGCGGCTGAAAGACAAGGTGGCGCTGGTGTTTGGCGCGGGCTCGTCCGGGCCGGGATGGGGCAACGGCAAGGCCGCGGCGGCCCTATACGCGCGCGAGGGCGCGTGGGTGTTCGCCGTGGATCTGCGGCCGGATGCCGCCCGCGAAACCTGCGGCATCATCGAAGCCGAAGGCGGCCGCTGCCAGGCATTGACCGCCGACGTGACGGATTCCGGGCAGATCCAGGCGGCGGTCGCCGCCGTGCTGGCGGCTGCCGGGCGCATCGACGTGCTGCACAACAACGTGGGCATCACGGAAATGGGCGACCCCATCGAGGCCACCGAAGAGAGCTGGCATCGCGTGCTGGACACCAACCTGACCGGCGTGTTCCTGACCTGCAAACATGTGCTGCCCGCCATGCTGGCGCAGGGCGCGGGCAGCATCGTCAACATTTCGTCGCTGGCCTCGATCCAGGTGAATTCCTATCCGTACACCTCTTACTACGCCGCCAAGGCCGGGTTGAATCACCTGACGCGGTCATTGGCCGTGCGTTACGCGCCGGACAATATCCGCGTGAATGCGGTGCTGCCCGGCGTCATCGACACCCCGTTGATCTACAAACAGATCGCGGGCCAGTTCGATGACGTCGAGGAAATGCGGCGGCGGCGCAATGCCGCCAGCCCCATGGGGCGGATGGGCGACGCCTGGGACGTGGCCCATGCCGCGCTGTTTCTGGCAAGCGACGAGGCCAAGTACATCACCGGCGTGTGCCTGCCGGTCGATGGCGGCAAGGCCTGCGCGGGACGCTAGCGCAAAGCCGGCGGGATCGGACTGGCCGGGACGCGATCAGACGCGCGGGGCCAGGTCCGCCGACAATTCCGCCGCCGCGCGCTGCAGCGCGGCCACCACGTCGGCCAGGCGTGCGCCGGACAGGCGCGACCGGATGGCTGCCACGCTCAGCGCCGCCACCACGTGCTGCTCGCGGTCGAGCACCGGCACCCCCACGCCCAGCATGTCCGGAATGATGCGGCCCGGGTTCAGCGCGTAGCCGTTCCTGCGCGCGGCGGCGATGTCCTCGCGCAGCATGTCGGTCGATGGCAGGTCGGGCGCCGCGCTGGCGTCGTAGCGCGCCAGCACGCGTTCGATATCGTCATTGGGCAGGAACGCCAGCAAGGCCAGGCTGCCCGCGCCAACGCCCAACGGGCGGCGGTGGCCGACTTCCAGGGTCAGAATCTTGATGGGAAAGTCGCCCGTCTTGCGGTCCACGCAGACCGCTTCGTGCCCGGAGCGCACCGACAGGAAGCTGGTGTCGCCCGTGGACTGCGCCAGCCTCAGCACGGCCGATTCGGCGATGGCCTTGATGCCGTGCCGGCTTTCGGCCGCCAGCCCCAGGATGTAGGACTCGCGGCCAAGGCTGTAGGTCTTCAGGCGCGGATTGAGCGACAGGAAGCCTTCCTGCAGCAGCGCCGTGAGCATGCGGTGCGCGGTGGGCGGCGTCAGGCCGACATCGCGCACCACGTCCGTCAGGCCCACGCCACGCGCCGGGGCCGCCCCGACGTACTTGAGGATGCGCAGCACGCGGAAAATGCTTTGCGCGCCGCCGACGGCGTCGCTCGCGCGGGGCGCCATCAATGCACCGTCGTCCCGTCCGGCGGCGTCTGGTTCAGCCCCAGCGCCGCTTCCCAACTGCGCAGCGGCACGCAGGTCTGCAGGCGCACGATGGCGCGCTGGATCAGGGCGGGATGCAGCTCGTGGCCGACGTGGGTGGCGATGTCGATGGTGGAATCGCCGTGCAGTTCGGCCAGGCGGGCCTGGGCCGCCTGGGCCTGCGACACGCTCATGACCGGATCGTCGGCGCCGTGCAGCAGATGGATGGTGGTGTACTGCGGGGCGCTCTTGGGCAGTTGCGCGTAGCGGCCCGAAAACGCGATCACGCGTCCGGCCATGCCGTCGTGGGCCTGCACCAGCTCCAGCGCCATGATGGCGCCCTGCGAAAAGCCGGCCAGCGCGGTGTCGGACTGCAGCAGGCCGAAACGGGCCTGCGCATCGTGCACGTAGGCTTCCAGGCGCGGCAAGGCCTGGGCCACGCGGTCGGCGCGGTTGTCGTCGGTAACGCCGCGCACCGAGAACCACTGCCGGCCGGCGCCCCCGCCATCGAAGGGCTCGAAGCCTTCGGGGATCAGCACCGCCGCGCTCGGAAAGGCCGCGCGCACCGCCTGGGCCAGGGGCTCCAGGTTGGCGGGCGATCCGCCCACGCCATGCAGCAGGATGAAGAGCTGGCGCACGTCGACGCCCGGATCGGGAAGGAATTCGATAGAACTGGAAGACGCCATGAAACTGCTCCGTGCTGGGCTGGGACCGTGGAATGCGCCCCGATTGCGGGATTGTAAAATGCGCCGCGCCTGGCCGTCCCGGGCCACTTTTCGATACGTCCTGCCGGCGCAAAGCCCGGTACAATACTGTATATTTATCCAGGTATTGAACACCGGGCGCTTTTTCCATGCAGTCCCCCGAACGTATCCATCCCGCGTTGTGGCGCGCCACGCAGTTGGCCAAAGGCGCCGCACGCACCCTGCCAACCGGGCATGCGGCGCTATCGGCCGAACTGCCGGATAACGGCTGGCCGCTGGGATCGCTCGTCGAGCTGCTGACTCCCCACCCCGGCATCGGAGAAATCCGCCTGCTGCGTCCCGCGCTGGCCCAACTGGAAACCCGCCGGCCCATTGCCCTGGTGCAGCCTCCCCATGTTCCGCACATCGCCAGCTGGATGAGCTGGCGGCTGGATCCCCGGCAACTGCTGTGGGTGGCGCCGGAAAAACCGGTGGATGCGCTGTGGGCCAGCGAACAGATCCTGAAGAACGCCAGTTGCGGCGCGCTGATCTGCTGGCTGCCCCACGTGCGCCCGGAATCCCTGCGCCGCCTGCACCTGGCCGCCCAGGCCAGCGACCTGCTGTTCATCGCCGTGCGCCCGTCCCGCGCCGCCCAAAGCGCCACGCCCGCCGCCTTGCGGCTGGCGCTGGCGCCCGCGCCGGGCGGCCTGTCCGTACACATACTGAAGCGCCGGGGGCCTGTCTGCGACACCCCGCTGTACGTGGGCCTGGAGCCCGGCGCCCTTACCCCCTCTTCTCCCCGCCATGCGCCTCTGGATCGCCGCATACCTGCGCTGCCTGCCGCTGGACGCCATACGCCCGCACTGGCCGCATGAACAGCAGGCGTTCGCCGTTCTGGACCAGGAACGAGTGGCCGCCCTGACGCCCGCCGCCCGCCAGGCCGGCGTGACGCCCGGCATGCGCCGCGCGGGCGCGGCGGCCATCGCGCCCGGCGTGGAACTGCTGCCCCGCCAGCCGCAGGCCGAAGCCGACGCCTTGCAGGGCGCGGCGCTGGCCCTCTTGCAGTACACCCCCGAAATCGCGCTGGCCGACGGCGACACCGTGCTGCTGAATGTGGGCGCCAGCCTGATGTTCTTTCGCGGACCGCGGGCGCTGAGCCGGCGGGTGGCCGCCACGCTGCGCGCGCTGGATCTGCGGGTGTCGCTGGGCATGGCGCCCACGGCCACGGGCGCCTGGCTGCTGGCGCGGCGCGCCGGCCGGGGCGTGCCGCGCCGCACGCTCAAGCTGCCCACCCTGGCGCGGCGGCTCGATGCCCTGCCCTTGGCATTGCTGCCCCAGGCGCAAGGCCGCCGCAACTGGCTGGACGACATCGGCTGCCACACGCTGGCGCACCTGCGCGCCCTGCCCCGCGCGGGCCTGCAGCGGCGCAGCGCGCCCGATCTGCTGCAAGCGCTGGACGCCGCCTACGGCCAGACGCCCGAACTCTACCGCTGGCTCGAACCGCCCAACCAGTTTTCGCGGCGGATCGAGCTCATGGACTATATGGAGCACACCGACGCCGTGCTGGCGGTGGCGGGACGCCTGGCCGAACAGCTGGGCGGCTGGCTGACCGCCCGGCAACTGGCCGTGCGGCGCGTGGTGCTCAGCATGGATCACGAACGCGGCCGCCACGCCCGCCCGCCGACCGAACTGGAGGTCGCGCTGGCCCAGCCCATCTGGCAGGCCTCGCAGCTTCTGCATCTGCTGCGCGAAAAACTGAACCACTTCACGCTGGAGGCCCCCGTCATCGCGGTGGCGCTGCACGCGCCCGACACCGTCGAGCAACCCGCCGCCAGCACCACCCTGTTCCCCGAGCCGGGCGGCACCGCCGCCGACCACGCGCGGCTCCTGGACCTGCTGGTGGCGCGGCTGGGCCGCGACCGGGTGCGCCATGCCCGGCCCACCCCCGACCATCGTCCCGAAGCCGCCAACGCATGGACCGACGCGCTGGCCGCGCCAGAGCGTCCCGCCCCCCTGCCGCCGCTGCTCGACCGGCCGTTCTGGCTGCTGGAAACCCCGCAGCCCCTGAAGCTGTCCGGCCATCGCCCCCACTACGGCGGCCAGGCGCTGCGGCTGATGCGCGGCCCCGAACGCATCGAAAGCGGGTGGTGGGACCCAGCCCTGACCGTGCGCGATTACTTCGTCGCCGAAGACGCGGCCGGCGCGCGCTACTGGATCTACCGCGAGCGCGACGCCGAGGACGCGCGCTGGTTCCTGCACGGTCTGTACGCCTGACATGCGCATGGACGACGACGCCCCCGATCCGCTGGACCCGGCTGAGACCCAGGCCCAGTTGCCCGGCTATGCCGAGCTGCAATGCCAGTCCAATTTTTCCTTCCTGCAAGGCGCCTCGCACCCCGAGGAACTGACCGCCCGCGCGGCCGAACTGGGCTATGCCGCGCTCGCCCTGACCGACGAATGCTCGCTGGCCGGCGTGGTGCGCGCCCATACCGAAGCCAAGACCCTCAAGCTGCCGCTCATCATCGGCGCCACGTTCCAGCTGCGCGCCGCGCCCGACGCCGCGCCGCTGGGCCTGACCCTGCTGGCGCAGACCCGCGAGGGCTACGGCAACCTGTCCGAATTCATCACGCTGGGCCGCACCCGGGCGCCCAAGGGCGAATACCGGCTGGCGCCGCAAGACATTGCCGATCCGCCCGCCGGCTACGCGCACCTGCGCAACCTGCCGGAATGCCTGGCCATCCTGACGCCCGCCTACGGCACCGACGCCGACCGCATGGCCGACCAGGCGCGCTGGCTGGCACGCGTCTTTCCGGGGCGGGCGTGGGTGGGGCTGACCTTGCTGCACCAGTCGCGCGACGACCTGCACCGCGCCGCCGTCGAGCACGCCGCCCAGGCCTCGCAACTGCCGATCGTGGCGGTCGGCCAGGTGCAGATGCATGTCCGCTCGCGCAAGCCGCTGCACGACACGCTGACCGGCATCCGCACCCGCCAGCAGGTGTCGCAATGCGGCTACGCGCTGTCCGGCAACGCCGAACAACACCTGCGCAGCCGCATGCGGCTGGCCAGTCTGTACCCGCCCGACGCGCTGGCGCAGACCCTGGCCGTGGCGCGCCGCTGCACGTTTTCACTGGACGAACTGCATTACGAATACCCCGACGAAATCGTGCCGCCCGGCCACACGCCGGCCAGCTACCTGCGCCAGGAAACGCTGGCCGGGGCCGCCCGGCGTTTTCCGCGGGGCGTTCCCGACGGCGTCACGGCGCAGATCGACAAGGAACTGGAACTCATCTCGGACCTCAACTACGAGGCCTATTTCCTGACCGTCTACGACATCGTGCAGTTCGCCCGCAACGCCGGCATCCTGTGCCAGGGCCGGGGCTCGGCCGCCAACTCCGCCGTGTGCTATTGCCTGGGCATCACCGCCGTGGACCCGCAGCGCGGCAACAACCTGTTCGAACGCTTCATCAGCAAGGAACGCAACGAACCGCCCGACATCGACGTCGACTTCGAACACCAGCGCCGCGAAGAAGTCATCCAGTACATCTACGACAAATACGGCCGTGAACGGGCCGCCCTGACCGCGGTGGTCATCTCGTACCGGCCGCGCAGCGTGCTGCGCGACACGGGGCGTGCGCTGGGCGTGGACCCGGGCGTCATCGACGCCGTGGCCCGCGCCCACCAGTGGTGGGACGGCAAGAAGGAAATGCTGCGCACGCTGGGCGCCTGCGGCCTGGACCCCGAATCCCAGGTGGCCCGCCAGTGGGCGTCGCTGGCGCAGACCATGATGGGTTTTCCGCGCCATCTGTCGCAGCATCCGGGCGGCTTCGTCATTTCACGCGGCAAGCTCTCGCGCCTGGTGCCCATTGAAAACGCCGCCATGCAAGACCGCAGCGTCGTGCAATGGGACAAGGACGACCTGGATGCCCTGAAGCTGCTGAAGGTGGACGTGCTGGCGCTGGGCATGCTGTCGGCATTGCGCCGCACGCTGGAACTGGCCAGCCAGCGCCGCGGCCAGCCGCTGGCGTTGCAGGACATCCCGGAAGGCGACGAGCCCACCTACGACATGATCTGCGATGCCGACACCATCGGCGTCTTCCAGATCGAATCGCGGGCGCAGATGACCATGCTGCCGCGCCTGCGGCCGCGCGAATACTACGACCTGGTGGTGCAGGTGGCCATCGTGCGCCCGGGCCCGATCCAGGGCGGCATGGTCCATCCCTACCTGCGCCGCCGCCAGGGCAAGGAAGACGAAACCTACCCCAGCGAAAAAGTGCGCGGCGTGCTCAGCCGCACCATGGGCGTGCCCATCTTCCAGGAACAGGTCATGCAGATCGCCGTCGTGGCCGCCGGCTTCTCGCCGGGCGAAGCCGACCAGTTGCGCCGGTCAATGGCGGCCTGGCGGCGCAAGGGCGGCGTGGACAAGTTCCGCGTCAAGCTGGTGGGCGGGCTGCTGGCGCACGGCTACACGCTGGACTTCGCCGAAGCCTTGTTCCGTCAGGTGGAAGGGTTTGGCGAATACGGTTTCCCGGAAAGCCATGCGGCCAGTTTCGCGCTGCTGGCATATGCCAGTTCCTGGCTCAAGCGCCACGAACCCGAGGCCTTCCTGGCCGCCCTGCTCAATTCCCAGCCCATGGGGTTCTATGCGCCCGCGCAGCTGGTGCAGGACGCGCGCCGCCACGGCGTGTGCGTGCTGCCCGCAGACGTCACCGTGAGCGGCTGGGATTCCGTGCTGGAAATACTGCCCGGCGGCCATCCCGGCGCCCGGCGGCGCGCGCATCACCACGCGCCGCCTACCGCCGAACCCCGTCCCGCCGTGCGGCTGGGCCTCAGCCTGCTGCAGGGCATGCGCGAGGACACTGCCCGCCGCATCGAAGCCGCGCGGGCCGAGGCCCCCTTTGCCAACACCGCCGACCTGGCTCGCCGCGCCGGGCTCAACCGCCACGACCTGAATGCGCTGGCCGCGGGCGACGCGCTGCGCACCCTGGCCGGCCACCGGCGCCAGGCCAGCTGGGAGGCCGCCGCCAGCGTGCAAAGCCGCGACCTGCTGCGCGACGCCGAGATCGTGGACGCCCAAGCCCCGCAACTGTCCGCCCCATCCGAAAGCCAGACCGTCGCCGCCGACTACCGCAGCGTGGGCCTGACGCTGCACAGCCATCCCGTGTCGCTGCTGCGCCCGCAACTGGCCGCCCGCAATTTCCAGCCCGCCTCGGTGCTGAACGGCTATCCCAACAAACGCGTCGCCCGCGCCTGCGGCATCGTCACCGTGCGCCAGCGCCCCCAGACCTCCAAGGGCGTCATCTTCGTGACCCTCGAAGACGAGACCGGCCCGGTCAACGTGGTGGTCCGCCCCGACCTCATCGAACGCCAGCGCCGCGAACTGCTGGGCGCCACCCTGCTGGGGGTCTTTGGCGCCTGGCAAAGCGTGGACGGCGTGCGCCACCTGATCGCGCAGCGGCTGGTGGATATGTCCGACCTGCTTGGCGGACTGGCGGCGCAGAGCCGCGATTTCCACTAAAGCTGCGCCACCAGCCGCCTGCCGCTGTTGCCCGGTTGCACAGGGGCCGCCGCGCCTTGACCACAGCGCATCGCCGCTGGTCTATCATGGGTTTTTGTCCGCTCGTTGTAAGGAGTCCTACATGATCCGCAAGCTGATCCCCTTCCTGCTGGTTGCCAGCCTGGCTGCGTGCGCCAATACTGGCGGTTCGCGCACATCCAGCGCGCCGGCATCCAGCTCCTCGAGCGCGTCCTCTTCCTCGAGCACCGGCGCTGGCGCTTCCTACGGTTCATCCTCGTCCATGCCCGGCAGCACCAGCGGCAAGAGCTGCGACGCGGGCGCGCTGCAATCGCTTATCGGCCAGAAAGCCACGCCCTCCGTCATGGAAGACATGCGCACGCGCAGCGGCAGCGCCACCGCGCGCATGCTGCGCCCGGGCCAGGTGGTCACCATGGAATACAACAACACCCGCCTGAACCTCATCGTGGACGACAAGGACGTGATGACGGCAATCCGCTGCGGTTGACGGCGCCAGCCGGCCCGCGTCCGGCCGCCTCAGCGGCAGGACCGGGCGCCGCAACAAGACAAGCGCAAGGCCAGCGGCCCCCGCCGGCCGCAGGCCTTGCCAATCAATCTCCGGCCAGCTCCCGATCGGCCAACCCGCCCTTTTCACTCGCCCTTTTCACCCACCCCGAGCGGCCGCGCCGCCGGCGGCACATGCGGCAGGAACGCCCCCGCCACCTCGAAGGCGCATTCCTCGCGCGCAATGTCGATCACCCGGGACACGACCGGGTTGACGATGTTCTTTTTGTGCACCGCGTAGTAATTGATGGTCGGCAGGTCCGGCTGCACATTCAGCTGGCACAGCGCCCCGCGCGCCACGAGCGGCGCAAAGTAGGCGCCCGGCAGATAGCTGATCCCCAATCCCAGCATCGTCAGCTGGGCCATCATGCCCAGGCTGTTGCACGTCAGCACCCGCTTGACGGGCATTCCCTGCTCGGCGAACCACGCGTCATACAGATGCGATAGCGCGGAATTGGTGGGCTGCGAAATGACGGGGTACGGCGCCAGGTCCTGCGGCGTCAGCGCGGCGGCGACATCGATATCCAGCGCCGGGCTGGCCATCCATACATTGGTGACCGCGCCCAAGTGCGTGCAATCGTACTGATAGCCCCAGAAAGGACCCGGCATGATCGCCAGGTCCAGTTCGTCCTGCTCCAGCCGCTCGTAAAGCGTAATGCCGCCGTCGATCTCGGGCATCAGTTGCACGCGCGGGTAGCGCTGGCTGATCTGCTTGATCAGCCCGGCCAGCCAGGTCATGCCGACCAGTTCCGTCACGCCCAGCCGCACCACGCCTTCGAAGCTGGCCGGATCGGCCATGTTCTGGACGATCCGGCTGTTCAGCTCCAGCATCTGGCTCGCCAGCTCAAAGAGCTTGCGGCCCTGCGGGGTCATCAGGAGTTTCTTGGCCCGCCGCTCGAACAGGGGCGCGCCCGCAAAGGCCTCGAGTTCGCCCACCCGCTTGGCAACGGCCGATTGGGTGGTGTGCAGCTTGCGCGACGACGCGCTGAAGCTGCCCAGTTCGGAACTCCAATAAAAGGCCTCCAGCTGTTTGAGGGTGTACATCGCCGCGGTCGAAGAAAAGCGCATGGAAACCCCCAACATTACCACCGAGGCCGCTCGGCCCGGATCATCCCCGCGGATGCAGGATGTCCGCCAGGAAGCGCTGCGCGCGCGGATGCGCCGGCGCGCTGAAGAAGCGCTCGGGCGTGTCCATCTCCAGGATCTCGCCCGCATCCATGAACACCACGCGGTCGCAGACGTCGCGCGCAAAGCCCATTTCGTGCGTCACGCACACCATCGTCATGCCGTCCTTGGCCAGCCCCTTCATCACCTGCAGCACCTCGCCCACCATCTCCGGGTCGAGCGCGCTGGTCGGCTCATCGAACAGCATGACCGGCGGCTGAAGCGCCAGCGCGCGCGCAATCGCCACCCGCTGCTGCTGGCCGCCCGACAGCGATCCGGGATAGGCGTCGATCTTGTGCGCCAGCCCCACGCGATCGAGCAGGCTGCGCGCCAGCTCCACGGCCTGCTTGCGCGGCTGCTTGCGGATGTTCACCGGCGCGAAGATCACGTTTTCCAGCACGCTCATGTGCGGAAACAGGTTGAACTGCTGAAACACGAAGCCGATCTTCTGGCGCAGGGCGTTCAGGTTGGCGCCCTTCTGGTAGATGTCCTGGCCATCGATCAGGATGCGGCCCTTCTCGATGGGCTCCAGCCGGTTGATCGTGCGGATCATGGTGGACTTGCCCGACCCGGACGGGCCGCAAATCACCAGCACCTCACCGCGCGCCACCGACAGGTCCACGTCCTTGAGCACATGATGCTCGCCGTACCACTTGTTCACTTTTTCGAGATTGATCATGTTTTGTTCCTTTAAGCCATGGCCCGCGAGCGGCGGATGCGCAGGTCCAGCCAACTCAAGCCGCGGCTCAGGCTGAAGCACACCAAGAAGTAGATGATGGCCAGAATGCCGAACACCTGCAGCGGCTGCGTCAGCACGAGGTTGTTGACCTGGTTGGCGGCAAAAGTCAGTTCATTGACGCTGATGACATAGCCCAGCGACGTTTCCTTGATGGTGGACACGAACTGGCTGGTCATGCTGGGCAGCACGTTGAACAGCGCCTGCGGCAGCACCACCTTGCGCATCGTCGTCCAGTAGCCCACGCCTAGCGAGCGCGAGGCTTCGATCTGCCCGCGCGGCACCGCCTCGATGCCCGACCGGATCACCTCGGACAGGTAGGCGCTTTCATAGACCACCAGCGCAAAGATCAGCGTCCAGAAGCCGCTGACCACCTGCCCGGTGATCTTGGGCACGACGAAGTAAGCCCAGAAGATCAGCATGAGCAGCGGCATGCCGCGCACCACATTGACCAGCGCCTTGCTGGCCGTGCGCAGCCAGCCATAGGGACTGACACGCGCCAGCGCAATCAACAGCGCCAGCGGCAGGGACATCGCCAGGCCCAGCGCGGCCAGGATCAGGGTGAGCGCCAGTCCGCCCAGCGGACCGTTGGGGTATTGGCCCACGAGCAGCGTGGGCCAGTATTGCATCAGCAGATCAAGCACCGTGGCCTCCGCGGTTCAGACGATAACGGGCGTAGATGCGCGATCCGAAAGCCATGATCAGGAACGATCCCAGCAGGTACATGATCGTCGCCGCGCCGAAGGTGGCGAAGGTGCGGTAGGTCTCGTTTTCGATTTCCCGCGCTTGGTAAGTCAGCTCCATCACGCCGATCGCCATGGCCACGCTGGTGTTCTTGAACAGCAGCAGCGCGCGCCCGACCAGCGGCGGAATGGAGATGCGCAGCGCCTGCGGCACGATCACGAAGCGCATGCATTGCAGATAGCTGGCGCCCAGCGCGCGGGCTGCCTCGAACTGCGTGCCCGGAATGGCGCGCAGGCCGCTGCGGATGTCTTCGGCGATATAGGCGGCCGACCCCAGCGCCAGCGCGATCGCCGCCAGCGACATTTCGGCGTTATGCGCGTACAGCCACATGCGGAACCCTTCGGGCAGCAATTCGGGCATGCCGAAATACCAGAACAGCACCTGCACCAGCAGGGGCACGTTGCGGTGATATTCCACATAGGCGTCGACCAGCCAGCGGCACGGCGCCAGATTGGTGGCGCGCACCACCACCAGCGTCACCGCGATGGTGAACGCCATGACCCATGCAACCAGGAACAGCTGCACGGTGACCGCCATGCCGCTGAGCAGCAGCTGGTATTGGGAAGCGTCTAGAAAGCTCATAAACCTGTCAATCTCCTGCGATCGGGCGCGCGGCGCCAAGCATCACGGCTTCGCGCGCGCCGCCTTGCGGGACGCGCCGAAGCCGTGACTGGAGTGGCGAGGCAAACGCCCGGGTCCGTGCCTCAGCCGGCGATCGGGCCGATCTTGAAGCTGCGTTCCAGCTTGTACGGCGTCTCGGGGCCAAACCACTTGTTGAACAGCTTGGCCGCCGCGCCGGAGGCTTCGGCCTCGTCCAGCGCCTGGTTCACCGTTTCCAGGAAACGCGGTTCGGACTTGCGCACGCCCAGGCCCCAGGGCTCATCGAACACCGCCTTCGGGATGACGCTGACCGGCGCGGTCGGCGGGCTTTGCAGCACCAGGCGCACCAGCACCAGCTCGGAGGCGAACTGCGCGTCGACCTTCTTCTGTTGCAGGGCGAGGTACGTGGCCGAGCTGTCGCCGTAGCCGATCACCTGCGACTTGTCCAGAATGCGCTTGATCTCGCGCTCGGAGCTGGACCCCTTGGTCGCGCCGATGCGGCGGCCGTTCAGGGCCTCGATCGAATCCAGGCCCGAATCCTTGCGCACCATCAGCTTTTGCGGGCTGACGTAGTACGAGTGGCTGAAGGCGATCTGCTGGGCGCGGTCGGGCGAATAGCCCAGGTTGGCCGCCAGGATATCCACACGCCCTTCGTTCAGCTCGGGCACGCGCGCCGCCACCGACAGCAGCTTGTAGTTGACCTTGACGCCCAGCTTGTCGGCGACCAGCTTGCAAACGTCCACGTCATAGCCCACCAGCTGGCGCGTCGCGGCGTCCTGGAAGCTGAAGGGTTGCGACGTGCCCAACGTGCCGCAGACCAGCTCGCCGCGCGCCTTGATGTCGTCAAGCTGGTCGGCGTGGGCGATTCCGCCCGCGGCCAGCGTAGCCAGGCCCAGGCAGGCGGCAAAGAAAGTGTGACGCTTCATGGTTCATTCCCCTTGATTGGTTGTTTGGTGAACAGACTGAATAGGACGTTGAATCTCGGTCTAAGGTATCGAGTGCCGGGTATCAGGCCAGCTTGGCGCACGCCTCGCGGATCGCCGAGCAACCCTGCCGGATATCGTCCAGCGAGGCCGCGAATGACAGCCGGAACGTGCCCGGCGCGCCGTAGGCGTGACCGTCGATGACCGCCACGCCCGCTTCGCGCAGCAGGTAGTGCGTCAGGTCGGTATCGCTGGCGATCACGTCGCCGGCCGGCGTCTTCTTGCCCAAGAGGCCCGAGCAGTCCGGAAAGACATAGAACGCGCCCTGCGGCACCACGATGTCCAGGCCCGGCGTGCCGGACAATTCGGCGATCGCCAGGTCGCGGCGCTCGCGAAACACCTTGGCAAACTCCACGACGCAGTCCTGCGGGCCCGTCAACGCTTGCAGCGCGGCCGCCTGGCTGACCGACGAGGCGCCCGACGTGCTTTGCGATTGCAGGATCGCCATTGCCTTGATGAGCTCATCGGGACCGGCGCCGTAGCCGATGCGCCAGCCCGTCATGGCGTAGGCCTTGGACACGCCGTTGACCACGAGGGTGCGTTCGGCAAGTTCCGGCGCCACCTGCAGCGGATGCACGGTGGGCTCGCCGGTGAAGTTCAGGCGCGCGTAGATGTCGTCGGTCATCAGCCAGACGTGCGGATGACGCGCAAGGACCTCGGTCAGGCCGCGCAGTTCTTCCGCGGTGTAGACCGATCCGGTCGGGTTGCTGGGCGCGTTCATCATCAGCCACTTGGTGCGCGGCGTGATGGCGCGTTCCAGGGCGTCGGGCGTGACCTTGTAGTCGCTGGCGGGCGACGTTTCCACCGTCACCGGCACGCCGCCGTTGACCAGGACCATGTCCGGATAGGACACCCAGAACGGCGCGGGAATCAGCACTTCGTCGCCATCGTTCAGCGTGGCGGCCAGGCCGTTGAAGATCACCTGTTTGGCGCCGGTGCTGACAATGACGCGCGAAGCCGGGTACGTCACGCCGGTCGCTTCCAGCAGGTGCGCGGCGGCGGCCTTGCGCAGGGCGAGCGTGCCCTGCGCCGGCGGATACTTGGTTTCGCCGCGGTTCATGGCGGCCGTCGCGGCCTGCCGGATGTGCTCGGGCGTCGAGAAATCGGGTTCGCCAATGGTCAGGTCGATGATGCGGCGGCCTTGTTCGCGCAGTTCGGCGATGATGGCGCGCGCGGCGACGCTGGGCGAAAGCTTGATGCGCTTGATGCGGTCGGCGACGATGCTCATTTGGCCGCTCCCATCTTTTCGGCCAGCGTCTTTTCCAGCCACGGCTTGGTATACGTGCCGGCACGCAGCTTTTCCTTGGCCACGGCTTCGTCGGCTTCCTTTTTGAGCGCCAGCGCGAGCACCGCGCCGGCATGCTCGGCCGGAATCACCACCACGCCATCGGCGTCGCCCACGACCACGTCGCCGGGGTTGACCACCTGGCCGCCCACCGACACGGGCACGTTGATCTCGCCCGGACCGTCCTTGTAAGGCCCCTTGTGCGAAACCTCACGCGCAAAGCAGCCGAATTCGCCCTGCGCGAACACGTCGGCATCGCGCACGGCGCCGTCGATCACGAATCCTTCGATCCCGCGCGACTGCGCGTCCATCATCATCAGTTCGCCCACCAGCGCGTTGCTGGTGTCGCCCGCGCCGTCCACGACGATCACGTCGCCCGCCCCGCCCAGCGAAATCGCCTTGTGGATCATCAGGTTGTCGCCCGGACGGGTCTTGACGGTCAGCGCCACGCCGACCGTGCGGCGTGCGCCGTTATGCAGCGGACGCAGGCCCGACACGCCGTACAGACGGTTCATGCAGTCGCTGATCTGGGCCGAGCCGATGGTGGCAAAGCCGGCCAGCACGTCGGCGGCGACGGCCGGCGCGGTACGGGAAAGAATGCGATATCCGATGGGATTCATAAGGAAAGTCAGTGTGAATGCAAGGAGCGTTGAAGCGAACCTGCATTACAAAGCCGCGCAAGCCTTT
The DNA here is from genome assembly GCF_001428165.1 of Achromobacter sp. Root170. NCBI lineage: Bacteria > Pseudomonadati > Pseudomonadota > Betaproteobacteria > Burkholderiales > Alcaligenaceae > Achromobacter > Achromobacter sp. Root170. Next base: position 738,790 of record NZ_LMHN01000001.1, on the reverse strand, counting down.
CCTCAAAACGATATAAATTCCCAGCGATCCACGAATATTTTTCGTGGATTACGCCGATTAAGGGTTATCCCTTATTCGTGCATCCGTGCTCAGTCGTCGCCGGCGCCCGACGCGCTGCGCGCCTCGGACAACGCCACTGTCAGGTGCATGACCTTCTTCTTGAGCTGGTCTCGCTCGTCCGTCAGCTTGGCCAGCAACTGGCGCAGGCGAGCGATCTCGGCCGGCATGTCGGCGATGTTCTCGATGGGCTCCTCGGGCGGCGCCTCGCGGGGTGGCGGGGCCTTGGCCTGCCGCACTTCCCGGGCGGCCTGCTGCAATTCCTTGCGGCCGCCGGCAACCGCGGCAGCCTGCCGTTCCGCCGGCAGCGACGCCACGGCCGCCGCGGCGTTGATGGAGATGGCGCCTTCCTTGACCGCGCGCACCAATTCCGGCGCCGCGGACTTCTGGATCTTTTCGATCTGGCCCAGGGTGTTGCTGCTGATGCGGGCGGCGCGCGCCAGGGCCTGCCGGCTGGGCACGGCCGGCTTCCAGTCCGGATTGGCGTGGCCACGCATCGGCGCGGCGCCGGCCCCGGGCGCGTCCTCGTCCCAAGGTGGGGAGTCGTCGGGCGGCGATCCGTCGGATGGCGCGCCCTCCGAAGCTGCGCCTTCCGTCGCCGCCTCGCCAGCCGCCGCCCCGGCCTCAGGCCCGGTACGCGCCAGCAGGATCTCCTTCTTGCGCAGCGCCAGCACCCCCCGCTGGAAGTCCGACACGCTGCGCCGGCCCAGGTGGTTCTCGATCATCCACAGGTGCACGTCTTCGATGGACTTGAAGTGCGGATGCTGGATGGTCTTGAAGGGAATGTCGTGCTTGACGCAGATGGCGTAGCGGTTGTGGCCGTCGACCAGCAGATCGCCCCACAGCACGAGGGCGTCGCGGCACCCTTCGGCCAGGAGGCTGCGCTCCAGCGCGGCGTGTTCGTCCTCGGTCAGCGGGTCTATATAGGCGCGCAGGCCTTCGTCTACTCTGATTTCCATGGTGTCCAAATAAAGTCGGGCCGCGCGCTACGCCAGCCCCTGTCCGCGCAGCACGTCCTGGATCGCCGCCAGCCGCGAGACCGGATCGGTCAGCGCCAGCAGGGTCGCCTTGTCGTCCGGCGGCAAGGGCAAGAGTTCGCACCAGCGGTTCGCCACCCAGCCGCAGTCGTCCAGCCGGAACGGCGGCGCAAGCGGCATACGTTCGGCGGGCACGCCGTCCCGCTGCCACTGCGCCACCAGTCGGCCCAGCGCATCGGCGCTGGCCTGCATGGTTGCCGGCACGGGCGTGGGCGGATCGTCGGGGATGGGCTCGGCCTCGCCCATCCAAAGGCCGTATTTTGCCACCTCGCTGGACCGCAGCCGAAAGCGTCCGGCGCCGCGGCACCGGATTTCCAGCAGGGCCGGCATGGGCGCCTCCCAGCGTTCGACCCGGGCCATCGTGCCCACCGGCGACAGCGTCTCCTCGCCTTCCGGGGAACGGACCTCGCTACCGGCCAGCAGGCCCACGATGCCGAATTCGGTGTTCTCGGCGATGCTGCGGCGGATCATGTCCAGGTAGCGCACCTCGAAGATGCGCAGCTGCACCACGCCGTCGGGAAACAGCGCGTTGGACAATGGAAACAAGGGAATCAGCGACATGGCCGCCTCCTGTTCAGGTCACGTGGAACGCTTCGTCCACCGGCACCTGCAGCGCCGTCGCCAGCGCGTTGGTCTGCGACGCCATCGCGATCACCGCCAGCAGTTCCGCATGCTGGCCGTCGGTCATGCCCTTGGCGCGGGCCGAGGCCGTGTGGGAATGAACGCAATACGCGCACCCATTGGCCGTGGACACCGCGATGTAGATCAGCTCGCGCACCAGCGGCGAGAGCTCGCCCTCGGCCATCATTACCGTCTTGAGCTGCTCCCAGACGCTGCGCATCCGCGGCGGATCGTTGGCCAGCGCCCGCCAGAAATTGTTGACGAAGTCCGATTTGCGCGTGGCGCGGATGTCTTCCAACACCGCCCAGGCCTCGGGACTTCTACGGATCTCGTCATCGCTCAGCAGCCTTACCGTGCTCATTGCACCGCTCCATCGTGAAAAAATCGTGACGCCGCCGCCCTTTCGCGGCGGCCCTGTTCCGATCCGTCGGGGGCCGGGGCCGCCAATCAGGTATTGCGGCCATCGTAGGGAATGCGGGTCAGCGCATTCAAGTCCACATTTTCCAGGCAGCGCACGTTGACCGCCGCGGTCTCCTTGCCTTCGGCGCCCACGCCGAAACCGAACGGCGCGCAGCCGCAATTGGCGCAGAAATGGTGCGAAATCACGTGCTTGTTGAAGGTGTACGTGGATAGAGTCTGCGTCGAGGACGTGATGCGCAGCGCGGCGCGCGGCACGAACCACAGCAGATAGCCCTTGCGGCTGCAGTGCGAGCAATTGCATTCCAGCACCTGGGACACATCGCCATCGACTTCATAGGCGATCTGTCCGCAGTGGCAGCTTCCTTGTTGCATGGATTGTCTCCCGGCCGTTATCGGATCAGACTCCCATCATAGGCCTGTGCCGCCCGCCTTGCCCATGCGGACCCGCCGCACTTCACCCCGCCCGGAGCCATCATGCCCCAGTTATCCGCCTATCTCAGTTTCGACGGCAATTGCGCCGAAGCCATGCGCTTTTACGAACGCGTGCTGGGAGGCCGCCTTGACGCGCTGGTCCGTTATGCCGATGCGCCCGCCGATGCCGTCATGCCCATTCTGTCCGACGAGGACGCCGGACGCGTCATGTACGCCCGCCTGACGCTGGATGAGCAGACCTTGCTGGGCAGCGACGCCACCGCCGGACACCCCTACCCCGGCAACCGGGGAGTGGCGCTGGCGCTCGTGTATCCCACCGTGTCGGACGCGCATCGGGTATTCGACCTTCTGGCCGAAGGCGGCAGCGTCACGATGCCGCTGCAAAAGACGTTCTGGGCAGAAGCCTACGGCGCGCTGGTCGACCGGTATGGCACGCGCTGGATGGTGAGCGGGGGCCGCATGACCCACTGATGGCCCGGACGGCTGTGCCCGGCGCCAGGTTCAACCGCCCGGCCGGTGCGCCGCCAGCACCTCGTGCAGCGACTGCGCCGCGCGCTGCAGCACCGGCACGGCGCGCAGCAGATCGTCCAGCATCACGCGCGCCGTGGGCGCATGGCAAGCCACCGCCGCGACCACGCGGTCTTCGCCGTCGCGCACCGGGACCGCCACCGCGCTCATGCCGCGCACGAATTCCTCGTTGTCGATGCCGATGCCGCGCACGGCCAGCCGCTCCAGCTCGGCCTCAAGCCGGGCCGGGTCGGTCAGCGTGCGCGGCGTGTTGCGCGTGAGCGGCAGGCGGGCCAGCACGCGGCTGCGCTCCAGACGGTTCATCGAGGCCAGGAACAGCTTGCCGCTTGCCGTGCAGTGCATGGGCACGTGGCTGCCCACCGCAAAAAAGAGCCGCAACGGCTCATTGGTCTCGACGCGCTCCATGTAGACGACGCGGTCGCCGTCGGGCGCGGTCAGGTTGCAGGTTTCGCCCAGCGTGCCCACCAGTTGGGTCAGCACGGCGCGGCACGCGCGAGTGAAGGCGCAGGCGCGCAGCGTGGCCAGCGCCAGCGAGGTGGCCTGCGGCCCCGGCACGAAACCGTTTTCGGTGGGCGTGGCGGCCACGAAGCCGGCGCGCTGCATGGCCGCCAAGAGGCGCATCAACGTGGTCTTGGGCATGTCGAGCCGCTGCGCAAGCTGCGCCAGCGTGGGCGGATGCTGCGCCCGCGCCAGATGATCCAGCACCAGCAACGCCCGCAACGAACGGGCGGCCTCCTGCTGTCCGCCCGCGTCATCGGACCGGCCATCGGCCGGCTCCTGCGATGCTGCACTGCGATTTTGAAACCGAAGCCGCATGTTCTGTTCCATTTCTCCGCCCCAGCGCGTGTTGTGCTTTGTTCTGTGCGCGCGCTTCCTAGAATCGCCTCAGATGCCGGCCTGGTCCGCATTGCGGAGTCTGCACCGGCCGGTCATGCCGAACAAATATAAGGGAGACCGCGCGGAAATGTCCGATACCGTCGATTACATCGTGGTGGGCGCCGGCTCGGCCGGATGCGTGATGGCCAACCGGTTGAGCGCGGACGGCGCGCATTCGGTCTGCCTGCTGGAGGCCGGTCCGAAGGACACCTATCCCTGGATCCATATTCCCATCGGCTACGGCAAGACGATGTTTCACAAGGTGGTGAACTGGGGCTACTACACCGACCCGGATCCCAACATGCTGGACCGGCGCATCTACTGGCCGCGCGGCCGCACGCTGGGCGGCTCCAGTTCCATCAATGGCCTGATCTACATCCGCGGCCAGCGCGACGACTACGACGCCTGGGCCGAAGCCGGCAACCCCGGCTGGGGCTGGGACGACTGCCTGCCCTGGTTCCGCAAGCTGGAAAACAACGATCTGGGCCCGGGCCCCACCCGCGGCACCGAGGGCCCGCTGAACGCCACCTCCATCAAGACGCCGCATCCGCTAGTGGAGGCGCTGATCGACGCCGCAGGCAAGCTGGGCGTGCCGCGCGTCCGTGACTTCAATTCGGGCGACCAGGAAGGCGTGGGTTACTACCAGCTCACCACGCGCAACGGGCGGCGCTGCTCCACGGCGGTGGCCTACCTGCGGCCCGCGCAAGACCGCCCCAACCTTCGCATCGAAACCGATGCGCACGCGATGGCCGTGCTGTTCGAAGGCAGCCGCGCCTGCGGCGTGCGCTACCGCCGCGATGGCCAGGTCCGAACGCTGCGCGCCCGGCGCGAGGTGGTGCTTTGCGCGGGCGCGCTGCAATCGCCGCAACTGCTTCAGCTGTCCGGCATCGGCCCGGCCAGCCTGCTGCGCGAGTTCGGCATCGGCATCGTGCGCGACCTGCCCGGCGTGGGCGAAAACCTGCAGGACCATCTGCAGATCCGCCTGATCTACGAGACCACGCGCCCGATCACCACCAACGACCAGTTGCGCACGCTGCACGGCCGCCTGCGCATGGGGCTGCAATGGCTGCTGCTGCGCAGCGGTCCGCTGGCCGTGGGCATCAACCAGGGGGGCCTGTTCTGCCGGGTCGATCCGGCCAGCCGCACGCCCGACACCCAGTTCCATTTCGCCACGCTGTCGGCCGACATGGCGGGCGGCAAGGTGCATCCCTTCTCGGGTTGCACCTATTCGGTGTGCCAGCTGCGGCCCAGCTCGCGCGGCCGCGTCCGGCTGCGCAGCACGGACCCGTTCGAGGCGCCGTCCATGCTGCCGAATTACCTGTCGACGGAGCTGGACCGCCGCATGGCCGTGGCCGCCGTCCGGTACGCGCGCCGGGTCGCCGCGACCGAGCCGCTGGCCGGCCTGATGAAGCACGAATTCCGCCCCGGCCCGGACGTGCAGACAGACGACGAGATCCTGCACTTCTGCCGCGAGTACGGCGCCACCATCTTCCACCCTTCGGGCACCGCGAAGATGGGCCCGCGCAGCGACCCCCTGGCCGTGGTCGACGAGCGCCTGCGCGTGCACGGCGTGTCGGCGCTGCGCGTGGTGGATTGCTCGATCATGCCCACGCTGGTCTCGGGCAACACCAACGCGCCGGTCGTGATGCTGGCCGAGCGCGCGGCGGATTTCATGCTGCAGGACGTGCGGCAGGCGCGCGCGCAGACCGTGCGCACGCCTGCGCGGATGGAGATGACGGACCCCGGTTAGGAAACGCATATCGCAGACAGACCCGGCCGCGGCAGCGCAGATTGTCCGGCCGACCCACCAAAGGAGACTGGACATGGCCAAGCAAAACGAAGCGGCGGTGCGCAAAGTCGTCACCGCCTCGCTGATCGGCGCCACCATCGAGTGGTACGACTTTTTCCTGTATGGCGTCGTCGCCGGCATCGTATTCAACAAGCTGTACTTTCCCACCGGCGATCCGCTGGTCTCGACCATGCTCGCCTACACGACGTTCGCCGTCGGCTTCGTGACCCGGCCGCTGGGCGGACTGATCTTCGGCCACTTCGGCGATCGCATCGGCCGAAAGAGCATGCTGGTGATGACGCTGATGATCATGGGCATCGCCACCTTCCTGATCGGCCTGGTGCCCACGTACGAGATGATCGGCATCTGGGCGCCCATCCTGCTGCTGCTCTTGCGTGTGTTCCAGGGCATCGGGCTGGGCGGCGAATGGGGCGGCGCGGTGCTCATGGCCTATGAATATGCCCCGCCCGACAAGAAAGGCTTCTACGCGTCGCTGCCGCAGATCGGGCTGGCGATCGGGCTGTGCCTGGCCTCGGGCACGGTGGCGCTGCTGTCCGTGCTGCTGACCGACGAGCAGTTCATGGCGTGGGGCTGGCGCGTCGCCTTCCTGGCGTCCGCCGCGATGGTGGCCGTGGGCATGTACATCCGGCTCAACATCAAGGAGACGCCGGAGTTCACGGCGGTCAAGGCGCAGAACGCCGAAAGCCGCATCCCGTTCATGGACATGATGCGCCGCTATCCGGGCAACGTGGTCAAGGGCATGGGCGCGCGCTATATCGACGGTGTGTTCTTCAACGTCTTTGGGGTGTTCTCGATCTCGTTCCTGACGCAATCGGTGCAGATCACCCGGACCGAGGCGCTGATCGGGGTGATGGCGGCGGCGCTGGTGATGTGCTTCTTCATCCCCTTCTTCGGCCGGCTGTCCGACCGCATCGGCCGTACCCGCGTGTACTTCTGGGGTTCGCTCATCACCGCCGCGGCGTCCTTTCCCGGCTTCTGGATGATGATCAACAGCGGCGGCAACGTGATGCTGATCTGGCTGGCCATCATCATTCCGTTCGGGATCCTGTACGCCGCCGTGTACGGTCCGGAGGCCGCGCTGTTCTGCGAACTTTTCGACGCCAAGGTGCGCTACACCGGCATCTCGTTCGTCTACCAGTTCTCGGGCATCTTCGCGTCCGGCATCACGCCGATCATCGCCACCGCACTGCTCAAGACGGGCGGCGGGCAGCCGTGGCTGATCTGCCTGTACGTGATGTTTGCGGGGGTCGTGTCGGCCTTCTGCGCGTGGCTGATCGGGCGCGGCAGGCAGCCTGCCGAAGTGGACGACGCAAGCCAGCCGTCCATGCAGCGGGCTGGGCTGCGCAAGGCGTAGGCGGCGGGCGGCCCGTGCGCAGCGGATCCGCACGGGTCACAACCGGGGGACCGTCCGGCGCCCCCCTTTCGCCGCTCAATCCCGTGCCGCCTGCGGCGGCTGCTGGGCCGGCCACCCGCCGCCCAGCGCCTTGAACAAGGTCGCCAGCGCCGCCTGGCGCTGCGCGCTGACGTCGATGTAGGCAATCTGGTCCGTGTAGGCGCTGCGCTGCGCATCCAGATAGCGCAGATGGCTGTCCACGCCGCCGCGGTAGCGCGCCTCGGAAAGCTGCAGGGCCACCTGGCTGGACTGCGCCAGCGCAAGCCGGGACGCCTCTTCACGCCGCAGCGTCTCGGTGGCCACCAGCGCGTCCGACACCTCGCGGAACGCCGTCTGGATCGTGCGTTCGTACTGGGCCACGGCGATGTCCTTGCGCACGGTGGCCAGATCCAGGTTAGCCACGTTGCGCCCGCCGGCAAAGATCGGCAGCGTGATCTGCGGGGTGAACGACCAGGCGCGCTGGCCGGCTTCGAACAGGCCCGACAGGTCCGCGCTGGAACTGCCGAACAGGCCGGTCAGCGAAATGCTGGGAAAGAACGCGGCCCGCGCCGCGCCGATGCTGGCGTTGCGTGCCTGCAGCGCATGTTCGGCGGCCAGGATGTCCGGCCGGTTTTCCAGCAGCGCGGCTGGCGCGCCCGCCGCGATCTCCTGCACCAGCATCGGGGCATCGGCCGTGCGGGCCGGCAGATACGGCGACAGGTCGCTGATGCCCACCAGCAGGCCGAGCGCGTTGCCGGCCTGGCGGACCTCGCGATCCGTGCGCTCGAGCTCGGCGCGTGACTGCTCGGTCAGGCCGAGCGCTTCCTGATAGTCGAGCGCGGTGGCCGCGCCCGCCTGCCGGCGCTTGGCGGTCAGCGCCAGCGACGCCTCGCGGCTGGCCAACGTCTGGCGCGTCACATCCAGGCGCCGCTGCGCGCTATCGCGCGCCACATACGCCTGGATCACCTCGGCCACCAGGCTGATCTGCGCGCTGCGCGCGGTCGCCTCGGTCGCCAGGTACTCCTGCAAGGCGGCATCCGACAGGCTGCGCACGCGGCCGAACAGGTCCAGTTCGAAGGCGGTCAAGCCCAGGCCGGCCTGATAGCTGCTTTGGACCGACGAGGCGCCCGTGCTGCTCAGGTCTGCCGGCACACGCTGGCGCGTGCCCGTGCCCTGCGCGTCGATGCCGGGCAGCCGGTCCGCGCGGGTGATCTGGTACTGCGCCCGGGCCGCCTCGATGTCGAGCAGCGTCTGGCGCAGGTCGCGGTTGTTGGCCAGCGCCAATTCCACCAGCTTGCGCAAGGCGTCGTCGGTGATGAAGGACTGCCAGTCCAGCGTCGCCGCCGCCGACTCGCCGGGGCCGGACGCCGCCAGGCTCCAGTGGTCGCCCACGGGAGACGCCGGACGTTCATAGACGGGCGCGAGCGAGCAACCCGCCAGCGCCGCCGTCAGCAGCAAGGCGGACAGCCGCAAGGGAAACAAGGTCTGCATCATGGCGTTACTCCTGCACGGTGCGCGGCGCGGCGTTGGCGGCGGGCGAGGACTTGCCGCGCTTGCGCTGCACCAGCGACAGCACCCACACGAAGAAGATGGGAACGAAGATCACGCCCAGCAGCGTGGCGGTCAGCATGCCGCCGATCACACCCACGCCCAGCGCGCGCTGGCTGGCCGCGCCCGCGCCGGAGGCCAACGCCAGCGGCACCACGCCCAGGATGAACGCCAGCGACGTCATCACGATGGGACGGAAGCGCAGCTTGGCGGCCTGGATGGCGGCGTCGGCAAGGCTGTGGCCCTGTTCGCGCAGGCTCTTGGCAAACTCCACGATCAGGATGGCGTTCTTGGCCGCAAGGCCGATGATGGTGATGAGGCCAACCTTGAAGTACACGTCGTTCGGCATGCCCAGCACCGTCACCGCCAGCACCGACCCCAGCGCGCCAATCGGCACGATCAGCATCACGGACGCCGGAATCGACCAGCTTTCATACAGGGCGACCATCAGCAGGAACACCACCAGGAAGGCCAGCGCGAACAGCATCGGCGCCTGCGATCCGGCAAACTTTTCCTGATACGACAGGCCGGTCCATTCGTAACCAATGCCCTCCGGCAAGCCGGCCACGATGCGCTCGATCTCGGCCATGGCCTGGCCGGTGCTGCTGCCGGGCATGGCGTCGCCCGCGATCTTGAACGCCGGATAGCCGTTGTAGCGGGAGATCTGCACGGGGCCGTTCTCCCAGTCCGTCTTCACGAACGCGCTGAGCGGCACCATGCCGCCAGTCTTGTTCGGCACGTTCAGCTTCAGGATGCTCTCGGGCGTCATGCGGTCGCGCACGTCGGCCTGCACCACCACGCGCTGCAGGCGGCCGGCGTTGGCAAAGTCGTTGACGGTGGCCGACCCATACGCCGACGAAATCGCCGTGCTGATCACGTCAAAGCCCACGCCCAGCGCCTCGGCCTTTTCGCGGTCGATGTCCAGCCGCAGCTGCGGCGCGTCGGCCAGGCCTTCCATCATGGCGTAAGCGATCACAGGCGAACTGTTGGCTTGCGCCAGCAGCTGGTCGCGCGCTTTGGTCAGCGCCGCGCGGCCCACGCCGCCGCGGTCCTGCAGCCGCAGCGCGAAGCCGCCCGAGTTGCCCAATCCGTCGATGGGCGGCGGGTTGACGGCCATGACCGCGCCGTCGTCGATCACCGCGAAACGCGCGTTCACGCTGTCGGCCACGTCGGCGGCCGATTGACCCTTGCCCCGCTCGGACCAGTCCTTGAGCGTCGGGAACGCGATGCCCGCGTTCTGACCCGTGCCCGAAAAGCTGAAACCCATGACGGTGAAGGCATCGCCCATGGCGTCCAGCGACAGCAGGTGCTGCTCGACGTCGGCCACCACCTTGTCGGTGCGCACATGCGTCGCGCCCGGCGGCAGTTGCACGTCGACGATGACGTAGCCCTGGTCTTCCGGCGGCACGAAGGATTCCGGCACACGCATGTACAGCACGGCCAGTACGGCCACGATGGCCAAGTAGATCACCATGTAGCGGCCCGTGCGGCGCACCAGGCGGGAATTTAGCGCCTCGAAGCGGCCCGTCAGGCGGATGAACGCGCGGTTGAACCCGCCGAAGAAACCCTTCTTTTCGTCATGATGGCCCTTCGGAATGGGCTTGAGAAACGTGGCGCACAGGGCCGGCGTGAAGGTCAGCGCCAAAAAGCCCGAGAACAAGATCGACACCGCCAGCGACAGCGAAAACTGCTGGTAGATGACGCCCACCGAACCGCTCATGAACGCCAGCGGCAAAAACACCGCCGACAGCACCAGCGTGATGCCGACGATGGCGCCGGACACCTGTTCCATCGCCTTGACCGTGGCTTCGCGCGGCGACAGGCCTTCCTCGGCCATGATGCGCTCGACGTTCTCGACCACCACGATGGCGTCGTCCACGAGGATGCCGATGGCCAGCACCATGCCGAACATGGTCATCATGTTCACCGAGAAGCCCAGCACCGACATCACCGCGAACGTGCCCAGCAGGCACACCGGCACGACGATGGTCGGAATCAGCGTGTAGCGGAAGTTCTGCAGGAACAGGTACATCACCAGGAAGACCAGCACCATCGCTTCCAGCAGCGTGTGCACCACCTTCGTGATGGCCACGCTGACGAACTTGGACGTGTCGAACGGCACCGAGTACGCAATGTCTTCGGGGAACGAGGCCGACAGTTCCTTCAGGCGGGCATTCACGGCCTTGACGGTGTCGATGGCGTTGGCGCCCGGCGCAAGCTGCACCGCCGCGCCGACCGCCTTCTTGCCGTTCAGGCGCGTTTCGAAGTCGTAGCTCTGGCGGCCGACTTCCAGGCGCGCCACGTCGGCCAGGCGCACAGACGAGCCATCCGGATTGGCGCGCAGGACGATGCGCCCGAATTCCTCGGGGTTGTCCAGCGTGCCCTTGACGGCCAGCGTCGCGGTCAGCTCCTGCTCGGACGCGCCGGGACGGCTGCCGAAGCTGCCGGCCGGCACCTGCACGTTCTGCGCGGCAATGGCCGCGTTGACGTCCGCCACGGACAGGCCAAGACCCAGCAGCTTCTGCGGGTCGATCCAGACGCGCATCGCGGCTTCGGCGCCGAAGAACTGCACCTTGCCCACGCCATTGACGCGGCGGATCTCGTTGTTGATGTGACGCGCGGCGTAGTCGGACAGCCCGACCACATTCTTGTGCGCATCGTCGCCCTTGTAGGTCAGGGCGTAGATCATCAGGAAGTTCGAACTGGCCTGCTCAACCTGCAGACCTTGCTGCGTCACAGCGGTGGGCAGGCGCGCTTCGGCCTTCTTGATCCGGTTCTGCACGTCGACCTGCGCCAGGTCGGGATCGGTGCCCGGCTGGAACGTGACGGTGATTTCCGCGCTGCCGCTGGAACTGCTGGACGACTCGTAGTACAGCATGTTCTTCGCGCCGTTCAGCTCTTCCTCGATGACGCTGGTAACCGAATCGACCAGCACGGTGGCGGAGGCGCCCGGATAGGTGGCGGCAATGGTCACCTGCGGCGGCGCGACCACCGGAAACTGCGACACCGGCAGCGACGGAATCGCCAGCAGCCCCGCGAGCGAGATGAAGATGGCCACCACCCAGGCGAAATTGGGGCGGCCAATGAAAAACTTGGACATGGTCTAACCTCGGATTTGCGCGCGATGCATGGGGGCCGCTTATTGCTTGGCGGCAGCGGCGGCATCGCCGGCGGCGGCCACCTTGGGCTCGTTCACGGGCGTCACGCTGACTTTCTGGCCGGGCACGGCGGCGCTGACGCCGCCCACGATCACCCGGTCGCCAGCGGCCAGGCCCTCGGTGATGTGCCAATCGCCGCCGCGCATGGTGCCGGTCTGCACGGCGCGGGTCTCGACAACGTCATCCGCCCCCACCACCAGCACCTGGGGCTTGCCATCGGTGCTGCGGGTGACGGCGCGCTGCGGGACCAGGATCGCATCCGGATCCACGCCCTGATGCGTGCGCACCCGCACGTACATGCCGGGCAACAGCAGCACGTCCGGATTGGCGAATTCACCACGCAGGGCCACCTGGCCGGTGCTGCGGTCCACGGCGATGTCCGAGAACAAGAGGCGCCCTTCGCGCTGCTTGTCGGTGCCATCGATCGTGATGGAGATGCGCGCGCCCTCGCCTTCGCCCAGGCTGCCATCCTGCATGGCCGCGCGCATGCGCAACATGTCGGCGACCGGCTGATTGAAGTCCACATAGACCGGATCCAGCTGCTGGATCGTCGCCATCACGGTGGCTTCGTTCTGGCCCACGAGCGCGCCTTCGGTCACCTGCGCACGCCCGATGCGGCCCGAGATGGGCGCCTTGACCGTGGCGTAGTCCAGGTTCAGCTGCGCGGTCTCGACGTCGGCCTGGGCCGACCGGCGGGCGGCCAGCGCGCTCTTGAGCGTGGTGTTGGCCGTGTCGAAATCCTGCTGGCTGACGGCTTCGATCTTGACCAGCGGCGTGTAGCGCTTGACGACGGCCTGGGCATCGGCCACGGCGGCCTGGGCCTTGGCCAGCTCGCCCTGTGCGCGCGACAAGGCGGCCTTGAACGGCGCGGGGTCGATGCGGAACAGCACGTCGCCCGCCTTGACGTCGGCGCCTTCGACGAAATCGCGGCTGAGCACGATGCCGGCCACGCGGGCGCGGACTTCGGCCACGCGCATGGGCTCGACGCGCCCGGGCAGTTCGCTCGTCAACGTGTAGCGCTGCGGCTGCACGGCCAGCGCCTGCACGGGACGCGGCCCTGCCGCCTGGGGCTCACCGCCGTCAGAGCCGCCGCAACCGGCCAAGAGGATTGCCGTCGACAACACCGCCAGGGGCAACTGCCATGCTTTATTCCACTTCATTCACTACCCCGCGCCGCGCGTCTTGAATTCAAAGAGACGCCGATGCTACCTTAAAGACCGATTTGAATCAATATTGATTCATTTGTTGCTTTTCGGCTTGATTTTGCGGACCAACAAGTCCTTACTTGAAAAATTCGCCAAAGTTTGTACAAAGTGAATCGGCCATGATCCAATACCGGCCCAGGGATATCCAAAATGGGGAGGAGGCAATGTCTGAAGAGGCAGGCCACGAACGGCTGCTTGTCGCATTGGCGCTTGCGATGGTGGACCAGCCGCGCGCCACGCTGCAGGAACTGGCCAAGGCAGTGGGCGTCAGCAAGGCGACCTTGTACCGGTTCTGTAAGACGCGAGACCAGTTGGTGCTGCGCCTGATGACGCATTGCGCGCAGGTCATGAAGCAGGCGCTGGCGGACTCGCACCTGGACACCGCCCCGCCCCGCGCGGCGCTGCGCAACCTGATCGAACAGCACCTCGCGCACAAGGAACTGACCGCGTTCCTGATCTACAACTGGAAGCCCGACACCGAGCTCGAGCCCGACATCATGAACAGCTGGTCGGGCTACCAGGAAACGCTGGACGCATTTTTTCTGCGCGGACAGCGCGAAGGCGCCTTCCGCGTGGACATGACCGCCGCCGCGCTGAGCGAACTATTGATCGCCATCATCACCAGCATGGTGGATGCCGAGCGCCGCGGCCGGATTGCCCGCATGGGCATCGCGCAGGTGGCCGAGCAGATGATGCTGCACGGCATCTCGGCCGAGCCGGCCCCAGGCCGCTGAACGGGGCGTCCGGATCATTGCACCCGTGCGCACACGGGTGCAATGGGCACGATCCCCCTTCCGCGCCCGCTCAGGCCGCCGACACCGGGCGGCCGTAGAACGGATAGTTCGGATCGTTGTAGCCATGCGCGGAGGCGTGACCGGGCACCACCCACTCGTTCACGACCGTTTCGTCTTCAGGCGTGATCGTCACGTCCAGCGCCGCGTAGTAATCGTCCATTTGTGCCAGCGTGCGCGGACCGGCGATGACGGCGGTGATGACAGGATTGGCCAGCACCCACGCGGTCGCGAAGTGACCCGGCTGAACCCCGCGCGCGGCGCTATGCTGCACAAGCTTCTGCGCGATCTGCAGGGATTCTTCGCGGAATTCCGTGGCCAGGATGCGGCGGTCGCCACGTCCGGCGCGCGTATCCGGCGCAGGCGCCTGGCCCGGCAGGTACTTGCCCGTCAGCACGCCGCGCGCGATCGGGCTGTACGGCACGACGCCCAGGCCGTAATGCTTGCACGCCGGCAGGATCTCGACCTCTGGGCCGCGGTTCAGCATGTTGTAGTACGGCTGGCACACCACCGGTTGCGGCACACCCAGCTTTTCGCACAGGCGCATCACCTCGGCAATGCGCCATCCGCGGAAATTCGACAGGCCGAAGCTGCGCAGCTTGCCCGCGCGGATCAGGTCGCCCAGCGCCCACAACGCCTCTTCCAGGTTTTCTTCGTGGTAGTCGCGGTGCAGGTACAGGATGTCCATGAAATCCGTATCCATGCGCGAAAGGCTCTGTTCCACCCCGCGGATCAGCCACTGGCGCGAGTAATGCGCCAGGTTCGGTCCCTTGCCGACCGGATTACCGATCTTGCTGGCCAGCACCCAGTCGTGGCGTTGCCCCTTGAGCAGCTTGCCCACCACTTCTTCCGACCGGCCCTCGTTGTAGACGTCCGCGGTGTCGATGAAATTGACCCCATGATCGCGCGCCGACGCAACGATGCGCGCGGCCTCGTCATCGGGCGTCTGCTCTCCGAACATCATGGTGCCCAGGCAGAGCGGCGATACCCGGAGATTGCTGGTTCCCAGTCGGCGGTAGTTCATGGCGTGGTTCCTTGATCGGATGAAAAGATGCGGCGTGGCCACGCGGCAACGCGCGGCCGAACGCGATATCTTGCCCGAAAAAACCTGACATGCCGCAAAACCCCGGCTGGGATGAGGGTGTCAGGCACCGGCCTCGTTGCGCAGGTGTCAGTCGCCCGCGTCCACCGCCGCCAGGATCTTCCCGAACAGCGCGTCGGCATGGGCCGAATTCAGCCAGCGCACGATCACGACCATCTTGCGCTCTGGCTCCACCCACGTGAACGAGCTGCCCGCCCCTACCCCGAAGAAGCTGGAGGACGGCACGCTGGGAAAGACCTTGCCTTCGTGGTTCAGCCAGATCAAATAGCCGTAGTACGGCGCGATGTCGCAGGGGGTGCGCATGGCCTGCAGCCATTCGCGCGACAGGATCTGGCGGCCGTTCGCCTGGCCGTCGTTCAACAGCATCTGGCCAATCAGCGCCTGGTCGTTGGCGCTGATGGACATGCCGCCGCCCCAGTGCGAACCGCCGGGCACCGACGGCATGCGCTGGCCGTCGATCTCGACCCAGGCGTTGTCGTAGCCGACCCACTGCCAGTTCTCGCTGCAGCCGATGGGCCGCGTGACGGCCTCGCGGAACACCTCCGGCAGCGGTTTGCGGAACAGATGCAGCAGCGCATAAGACAGCTGATTGATGCGCACGTCGTTGTATTCCCAATACGTGCCGGGTTCCTGCAACGGACGCGCATCGCCCTTCTTGCCATCCGGCGGCACGCCAAAGGTGACGGCGCGGTAGCGGTCCGCCTGATCCGACACGCCGAAGCGTTCGCCTTCCCATTCGCTGGTCTGCTGCAACAGGTGGCGCCACGTGATGGACGCGTTGCGGCCTTCGTCAAAGCCGATGCCCGGCACGCGCTTGCCCACGGGCTCGTCCACATCCGGCAGCAGGCCGCGGTCATGCGCGACGCCCGCCAAAATGGCCAGGTAAAGCTTGGCGACGCTGAACGTCAGGTCGGCCCGGTCCGGCTCGCCCCACGAGGCTACGGTCTTGCCGTCCACCACCACCACGCCGGACACCGGCCCGCGATCGTGGATGGGACCCAGCAGACGGTTCCACGGCGGCGGGTCGTTCAGGTGCACGCCAAAATTGCCTTTGACGCTGCGATCCCAGGTCGATTCGTGTTCGTTGGCGAACTGGATCGCCTGCTGCATGAGCGTATTCATCGGTTCCCTCGTTGTTGTGTGTTCATCCCGCCACGCGTTCGGGCGCGCGGGTCAGATATTCCATGGCGGCTTGCAATCCGCCCGAGCGGTGCGGGACGCCGGCCGCGGCCAGCCCCATCTCCACGCCAGCCAGCGTGCCGCATAGCGTCAGGTCGTTGAAGTGGCCCAGATGGCCGATGCGGAAGATGCGGTCGGAAAGCTTGCCCAGGCCCTGCCCCAGCGACATATCGAAGCGATCCAGAATGACCTTGCGCAGCGCGTCGGCGCTGTGGCCGTCGGGCATCAGCACCGCGGTCAACGCCGGGCTGTGCGCGGCCGCGTCCAGGCTCAGCAGCTCCAACCCCCACCCGGCCACCGCCAGCCGGGTGGCGCGGGCGTGGCGCTCGTGGCGCGCAAACACCTGCGGCAGGCCTTCGGCCGCCAGCATGGCCAGCGCTTCATGAAGGCCATACAGCAGGTTGGTCGACGGGGTGTACGGGAAATAACCCTTTGCGTTGGGCCCCAGCATTTCGCGCCAATCCCAATAGGAGCGCGGCAGGCGCGCGGTCTCGGCCGCGGCCAGCGCGCGCGGCCCCACCGCGTTGAACGACAGGCCCGGCGGCAGCATCAGTCCCTTCTGCGATCCGGCCACCGTGACGTCCACGCCCCATTCGTCGTGGCGGTAGTCGATGGAGCCCAGCGAGGAAATCGTGTCGACCATCAGCAGCGCCGGGTGCCCGGCCTGGTCGATGGCGGCGCGCACCGCGGCGATGTCGCTGGTGACGCCGGTTGAGGTCTCGTTGTGCACCACGCACACCGCCTTGATGCGGTGCTGGGCATCGTCGGCCAGCCGCGCGCCGATGACACCGGCATCGACGGGGCGACGCCAGTCGCCTTCGATGCAATCAACATCCAGTCCCAACCGCCCGGCAAGCTTGCGCCACAGGCTGGCGAAGTGGCCGGTCTCGACCATCAGCACGCGGTCGCCCGGCGACAGCGTGTTGACCAGCGCCGCTTCCCAGGCCCCGGTGCCCGAAGCCGGAAAGATCACGACAGGCGATTCGGTCCGGAAGACCTGCTTGATGCCCGCCAGCACCGCTTTGCCAAGCTCGCCGAATTCCGGTCCCCGATGATCGATGGTGGCCTGGTCGATGGCGCGCAGGACGCGGTCGGGGACGTTGGTCGGTCCGGGAATCTGCAGGAAATGCCGGCCGGACGGGTGGGAGTTCAGCGTGAGCATGCGGGGCCCCAATATGGACGGTTTGTATACCAGTACGCCCTGCGCGCATCCTGATGCGACACGCGCCAGCCTGGCGGACTTGCGGCTTGCGCCACTCTATCCCATTGTTTTTACGTCGATAACCTAGGGTATACACCCATCAAAACCGCAGCAAAGACAGGTTTATAGTCTGCGAAAACAAGGGGAATTTTTGTATACCAATGAGCAGCGATCCTAGCTTCTTGCCGGATCACGCCGGGGCCGTGGCCTCGCCCGATCTTGCGCCCGCCCCAGTCCCAGCGGCCGTTCGCGCCGCCGGCGACGGGCGCACGCTGGCGGGATCGGCGGCCGGATCGCTGCGCGAACGCATCATCCAGGGCGAATTCCCGCCCGGCACCCGCTTGAACGAACGCGCGCTGTGCGACCTGCTGGGCGTGTCGCGCACCCCGCTGCGCGAGGCGTTCCGCCTGCTGGCCGCCGAAGGCCTGGTGCAGATCGAACCGAACCGCGGCGCGCAGGTGGTGGCGCTGTCCGAAGCGAACATCCGCGAAGCCTTCGAAGTGATCGGCGGGCTGGAAGCGATGTCGTGCCGGTTTGCCTGCGAGCGCGCGACCGACGTCGAGATCGCGGAAATCCGCGCGCTGACCTACGAAATGATGGCCAGCCATGCGCGGCATGACCTGCCGACGTACTTTCGCGTCAACCGCGAGATCCACGAACGCATCAGCCTGGCCGCGCACAACAGCCTGCTCAAGCAGCTTTACGACGCGCAGAACGCGCGGATCCAGAACCTGCGCTTCGTCTCGAACGAGAACCGGCAGAAATGGGATCTGGCGATGCGTGAACACATAGAAATGGCGGAGGCCCTTGCCGCGCGCGACGCGGACCGGCTGGCAGCCATCATGCGGCAGCACCTGCAGCGCAAATGCGAGGCGGCGCTCAAGAGCCGGAGCGAGACGATAGATACGCAACACATGTAGTGTCATCAAGAGGAGCCTTCACCATGGCTGATAGTCGCTTCACACCTTGCTGCATCACGCTTTCTCGCTTCACCCCCGCCGCGCCCGCGCTGTCCTTGCGCCGCGTCACGCCATTGAAGGCACTTGCCGCCGCGCTGGTGGCCTGCGCCGCACTGGCATCCCAGCCCGCGCTTGCCGGCAAGAAGGACGACACCTTGCGCATGGCCTACGACCAGGCCCCGGAAAGTGTCGACCCGTACTTCAACAACGTGCGCATCGGCGTCATCATCGCGGCCAACGTGTGGGACACCCTGCTCTACCGCGACCCGGTCACCAACGAGTACAAGGGCCAGCTCGCCAAGAGCTGGAAGCAGATCGATGACAAGACCATGGAATTCGAGCTGCGCGAGGGCGTCAAATTCCACAACGGCGAGGAGTTCGACGCCGACTCGGTGGTCTACACGCTGAACTTCGTGGCCGACCCGAAGAACAAGGCGGTCACGCAGCAGAACGTGTCCTGGATCGACAAGGTCGAGAAGATCGACAAGTACAAGGTGCGCCTGACCACCAAGGAGCCCTTCCCCGGCGCCAAGGAATACCTGTCCACCACGGCCGCCATCCACCCCGCCAAGTACTACCAGGAAGTCGGCCCCAAGGGCATGAACGCCAAGCCCGTGGGCTCCGGTCCGTACAAGGTCGTGGACTATCAGCCCGGCAAGTCCATCACGCTGGAACGCAATGCCGACTATTTCAAGGATTCGCCCAAGGCGCAGCCCAAGATCGGCAAGGTGGTCATCCGCTTCATCCCCGACCGCCAGACGCAGATGGCCGAGGTGATCTCCGGCGGCGAAGACCTTATCATGAGCGTGCCCAAGGACCAGGCCGAGCAGCTGGGCGGCATGCCGAACCTGCAGATGGTGACCGGCAACACCATGCGCATCGTGTTCATGCAGATGAACATCCTGGAAGGCACCCCCGCGCCGCAACTGAAGGACGAGCGCGTGCGCCGCGCCATCATCCACGCAATCGACCGCGAGTCGATGCTCAAGAACATCGTGGGCGAAGGCGGCGGGCTCATCAACACCATCTGCACCCCGTCGCAGGTGGGCTGCACGCAGGAAGGCGCGCCGACCTACAAGTACGACCCTGCGCAGGCCAAGAAGCTGCTGGCCGAGGCGGGCTATCCCAACGGCTTTGACATCGACATCGTTGCGTACCGCGAACGCAACCAGACCGAAGCCATCATCAACTACCTGCAGGCCGTCGGCATCCGCGCCAAGCTGAATTTCCTGCAGTACGCCGCGATGCGCGACATGATCCGCGCCAACAAGGCCTCGCTCACGCACCAGACCTGGGGCTCGAACCTGGTGAACGACGTGTCGGCATCCACGCCGGTGTACTTCGCCTTCGGCAGCGACGACATCACGCGCGACCCGAAGGTGCGCGACCTCCTGAAAAAGGGCGATACCACCATCGACAGCGATGCGCGCAAAGCGGCCTACAAGGAGGCGCTGGACATCATCGCGGAAAAGGCCTACGCGGTGCCGCTCTGGACACTGCCCGCCTACTACGTCGCCACCAAGGACGTGAACTTCAAGCCCTACTCGGATGAGCTGGTGCGCTTCTGGGACATGAGCTGGAAGTAAGGCGCGCCCCGCGCCGGGCCGGCCCCGCGGCCCGCCCGGCGCTGCTGAACAGAGAGGAAGTCCTATGCTTTATTTCACGCTGAGGCGCCTGGGCCTGGCGGCGCTGGTGGCGCTGACCGTGTCCATTCTGGCGTTCCTGCTGCTGCACCTGTCGGGCGACCCGGCGCTGGCGCTGGCCGGCGAAGGCGCGCGCCAGGCCGACATCGACATGATCCGCAAAACCTACGGGCTGGACCGCCCGATCATCGTCCAGTACGCCGACTGGCTCTGGCACATCCTGCAAGGCGACTTCGGCACCTCGGTGTACTTCAAGACCGAGGCCGGGCCACTCATCCTGTCCAAGCTGGCGACGACGCTGAAGCTGGGCATGGCCGCGCTGGCCTTCGCGCTGTTCATCTCGATTCCGCTGGGCGTGCTGGCCGCCCTGTACAAGGGCAGCCTGATCGACCGCGTCTGTCTGGCGATTGCCGTGCTGGGACAGGCGCTGCCGAACTTCTTCTTCGCGCTGATCCTGATCATGCTGTTCTCGATATCCCTGCGCATCCTGCCGGTGTCGGGCAGCGGCACGTGGCAGCACTTCGTCATGCCCGCGATCGCGCTGGGGTATTACGTGGCGCCTGCGTTCATGCGGCTGATCCGCGCTGGCATGATTGAGGTCCTGGGCGCCGATTACATCCGCACCGCGCGCGCCAAGGGGCTGCCGGCCGGCAAGGTGATCTTCAAGCACGCGCTGCGCAACGCGATCGTGCCGGTGGTGGCGCTGGCCGCCGTGCAGCTGGGCTACCTGCTGGGCGGCTCAGTGGTCATCGAGACCATCTTCGCGCTGGACGGGCTGGGTTACCTGGCCTACCAGAGCATCACGTACAAGGACTATCCGGTCATGCAGCTGATCGTGCTGCTGCTGTCGGTGCTGTACGTGCTGCTGACGCTTGCCGCCGACGTGGCCAACGCGTGGCTCGATCCGCGCATCCGGGTGTCCTGACATGAACACGCCTACGATCACCCCCGCCACGTCCGCGGCGCCCCCGCTGGAACTGTCCGCGGCCACGCTGCGCTGGCGCCGCCTGCGGCGCAACAAGGCGCTTTTGGCCGGCGGCGGCATTCTGCTCGTCATTGTGCTGATCGCGCTGCTGGCGCCGTGGATCTCGCCGCACGATCCCTATTTCCAGGATCTGGCCTACCGTACCGCGCCGCCCGTCTGGTACGAGAAAGGCACCTGGCTACACCCATTGGGCACCGACCAGTTGGGACGCGATTACATGTCGCGCCTTTTCTACGGGGCGCGCATTTCGCTCCTGATCGGCATCAGCGTGGCGCTCATCTCCGGCCTCATCGGCACGGCGATGGGCATGGCGGCCGGCTACTTCGGCGGCAAGGTCGACATGGCCGTGTCGTTTCTCATCACCACGCGGCTCTCCATGCCGGTGATCCTGGTGGCGCTGGCCACCGTGGCCATCGTCGGCGGCTCGCTGTGGGTGGTGATCCTGGTGCTGGGTTTGCTCAAGTGGGACCGCTACGCGGTGGTGATGCGCAGCGCCACGCAGCAGGTGCGCTCGCTGGAATACGTGGCCGCGGCGCAGGCGGCCGGCGCCAGCACCTGGCGCATCGTCTGGGGCGAGGTCCTGCCCAACGTCGTGCCGCAACTGATCGTGATCGCCACGCTGGAAGCGGCCAGCGCCATCCTGCTGGAAGCCTCGCTGTCGTTCCTGGGCCTGGGCGTACAACCGCCGCTGCCGTCCTGGGGATTGATGATCTCCGAAGCCAAGGCCTACATGTTCTTCTCGTTCTGGCTAATCGCCATTCCCGGATCGGCGCTGGCGCTGCTGATCTTCGCGATCAACCTGGCCGGCGACGGATTGCATCAACTCCTGACGCCTGAAGAGAGGGCCTGAGCATGAATGGCACCGATATCGTCCTGGACGTGCAGGGCCTGACCGTCGACATCGCCACGCCACGCGGCCCGCTGCACGCGGTGCGCGATGTGTCCTTCCAGGTCCGGCGCGGTGAAACGCTGTGCCTGGTCGGGGAATCGGGCTGCGGCAAGTCGATGACCTCGCTGGCCATCATGGGCCTGTTGCCCAAGGCTGCCCGGCGCAGCACGCGCCGGCTGGCCGTGCTGGGCGAGGACCTGTCCAAGGCACGCGGCCGGCGCGTCAATGCGCTGCGCGGCAGCAAGATGGCGATGATCTTTCAAGAGCCCATGACGGCGCTCAATCCCGCCTACGCCATCGGCGAACAGCTCACCGAACACTACATCCACCACTGCAAGGCGAGCAGCCAGCAGGCGCGCGACCGCGCCGTGGAACTGCTGGAGAAGGTCGGCATCGCGTCGGCCGGCCAGCGTCTGGGCCAGTATCCGCACCAGTTGTCCGGCGGGCTGCGCCAGCGGGTGATGATCGCGATGGCGCTCATGTGCGGTCCCGAGCTGCTGATTGCCGACGAACCCAGCACCGCGCTGGACGTCACGATTCAAGCCCAGATCCTGCGGCTGCTGGCGGACCTGCAGGCCGAACTGGGCATTGCCATGGTGCTGATCACGCACGACCTGGGCGTGGTGGCGCGCATCGCCCGCCAAGTGGCGGTGATGTACGCCGGCCAGATCGTGGAAGAAGGCCCCGTGGCCGATATTTTCGCCACCCCGCACCATCCCTACACGCAAGGGCTGCTGGGCTGTATCCCCGTGCCCGGCCGCACGGCCCCGGGCGAGGCGCTGGGCACCATCCCGGGCGTCGTGCCGTCGCTGGTGGGCGAGCTGCGCGGCTGCGCCTTCGCCGATCGCTGCCGTTATGCGCAACCGCAATGCCGGCAGGCCGTTCCCATCCATGGCCAGGCCGCTGGCCAGCAATGGCGCTGCATTCTCAGCGCCGAAGGAGTCCCCGCATGAGCGCGCTGCTGCAAGCCGATGCCGTCAGCCGCCAATTCACGGTGCGCGCCGGCATGTTCCGCCCGCGGGCCACGCTGCACGCGGTCAATGGCGTGGACCTGGCCGTCGACCGGGGCGCGGTGCTGGGCATCGTTGGCGAGTCGGGCTGCGGCAAGTCCACGCTGGCGCGCATGCTGCTGGGTCTGACGCCGCCCACCGAGGGCAGCATCCGCCTTGAAGGCCAAGACATCCGCAAGATGGACCGGCGCGCCCTCGCCCGCCGCGTGCAACCCATCTTCCAGGACCCGTATTCGTCCTTGAACCCGCGCCGCTCCATCGCTTCCATCGTGTCGCTGCCGCTGGAGGTGCACGGCATCCCCAACCCGAAGATGCACAAGGCCATCGACATGCTGGAACGCGTGGGCCTGCCGCCGCGGCTGGCCCACAACACGCCCGGGCAGCTGTCGGGCGGCCAGCGCCAGCGCGTGGCCATCGCGCGCGCGCTGGTGATGCAGCCCGAGATCGTGATCTGCGACGAGCCGACCTCCGCGCTGGACGTGTCGGTGCAGGCGCAGATCATGAACCTGCTGATGGACCTGCGGCGCGACTTCAACCTGACCTATGTCTTCATCAGCCACAATCTGGCCGTGGTCGAACACATCGCCACCCACGTGGCCGTGATGTACCTGGGCCGCGTGGTCGAATCCGCGCCCACCGCCCGCCTCTTTCACGACCCGCGCCATCCCTACACGCAGGCGCTGCTGGCGTCGGTGCTCACCCCCGAGCCGGGGCTGGGCATCCCCGACATGGGCCTGGGCCTGTCGTTTCCCGACCCGCTGCATCCGCCGTCCGGCTGCCCCTTCCATCCGCGTTGCCAGCACGCCATGCCGCAATGCAAGACCGAACGGCCCGCGCTGACGCAGCGCGATGGGGCGCTCGTTGCCTGCCACCTCTACCCGACCCATTCCTCGACGTCCACCGGAGCTTCCCAGCCATGACCCGCGCACAAGCCATCGCCCAGGCCGAGCAGTGCTTTGATTCCGGCGCCTTCCGCACGCTTCTGGCGCGCCGGCTGGCGCTGCCCACGGAAAGCCAGAACCCCGAGCGCGCCGCCGTGCTGGCGGACTACCTGGAAGCGGAAATCCGGCCGGCGTTCGAAGCGCTGGGCTTTACCTGCCGCACCCTCACGCATCCGAAGGCGCTGGCCCCTTTCCTGTACGCCGAGCGCATCGAGGACCCGGACCTGCCCACCGTGCTGGGCTACGGCCACGGCGACGTGATCCGCGGATTGGAACGGGAATGGAAGGAAGGCCTGTCGCCCTGGGCGCTGACCGAGGCCGAAGGCCGCTGGTATGGCCGCGGCATCGCCGACAACAAGGGTCAGCACAGCATCAACATGGAGGCGCTGCGGCTGGTCCTGGAAACGCGCGGCAAGCTGGGCTTCAACGCCAAATACCTGATCGAGATGGGCGAGGAAACGGGTTCGATGGGCCTGCGCGAACTGTGCACCGAACATCGCGACCTCATGGCGGCCGACCTGCTGATCGCCTCCGACGGCCCGCGCCTGAGCGCCAACCGCCCTACCATCTTCCTCGGTGCGCGCGGCAGCCTGAACTTCGACCTCACCATCGAGGCGCGCGCCGGCGGCCATCATTCCGGCAACTGGGGCGGACTGATCTCCAACCCCGGCCTGCAACTGGCGCATGCGATCGCCAGCATCGCCACGCCCAACGGCCAGATCCGCATCCCGGAATGGGTGCCCAAGGAACTGCCGCCGGCCGTGCGCCGCGCGCTGGCCGACTGCGAAGTCGATGGCGGCGCGGACGGGCCTGAGATCGAACCCGACTGGGGCGAGCCGGGCCTGTCGCCCGCCGAACGCGTCTTCGGCTGGTGTTCGTTCGAGGTGCTGGCCTACAAGACCGGCAACCCGGACACGCCCGTCAACGCCATCCCGCCGCGCGCGTGGGCGCGCTGCCAGCTGCGCTTCGTGGTGGGTGTGGACCCGGACGACCTCATTCCGGCCCTGCGCCGTCATCTGGACAGCCACGGCTTTCCGATGGTTCAGATATCCCTGACCCGCGAAACCATGTTCCGCGCGACCCGCATCGACCCGGATGACGCCTGGGTGAGCTGGGCGGTGGCGTCGCTGGAACGCACTTCCGGCCAGAAGACCGCACTGCTGCCCAACCTGGGCGGCTCGCTGCCCAACGACATCTTCACCGACGTGCTGGGCCTCAAGACGATCTGGGTGCCCCACTCTTACCCAGGCTGCTCGCAGCACGCGCCGAACGAGCACCTGCCGCCCGATCTGCTGCGGCAGGGGCTCAGCCTGATGACGGGGCTGTACTGGGACCTGGGCGCGGGCGACACGCCCGAGATCAGAAATCCCAGATAACCGGCACCCAGCGGAACGCATCGCCTTCCTTCGCCACCCGGCCCACCGACGGGAACGGCAGATGCGCCGCCACGAGCAGCCCCTTGTTCTGGGCCAGCTCGTTGAACAGGGCAAGGCGAACCCGGGCCGACTCCACCGGATCGTGCTCGAAGCCGTTGTGCCATTCGGGATGATCGAACGCCACCGGGAACACGGCGTCGCCCGCAAACGTCAGGCGGTCGCCGTCCGAGATCAGATCGACGACACAGTGGCCGGGCGTGTGGCCGCCGGTCAGGCGCACGATCACGCCCGGGGCCACTTCCTTGCGATCCTCGAAGACCTGGATCTGGTCGCGGTACGTTTCATAGAAGCTGGTCGCCGTCGAGCGCAGCACGGCGGGCACCGGCTTGGGCATGACCGTCTGCGTAAAGTCCGGTGACGTCCAGAACGCCACTTCGGTGGCGTTGACATGGATGCGCACGTCCTTGCGCAGGCGCTCCTTCACGCCGGGGACCAGCAGTCCGCCCACGTGATCCATGTGCATGTGCGTGATGATCACGTCCGTCACGGATTCGAGCGCAATGCCCGCCGATTGCAGGCGTTGCGGAAACTGCCCCGCGCGCGGAAAGCCCGGGAACTGGCCGCCCAGCCCCGCATCGATCAGAATGGTCTGCTCGCCGCTTCGCGCCACCATCACGTTCAGCGGCCAGTCGAATGCGTCCGGCGGCATGTACATGTGGTCGAGCCAGTCGGCCAGATCGGCCGGATCGGCATTCGTGGCCATCGTCGAGGTGGGCAGCGGCAGCACCCCGTCGCTGACCACCAGCGCGTCGATGTCGCCGATCTGCACGGCATAGCGGGAAGGAACCAGATCGATGGCGGTCTGGGTGATGGGGTCCAAAGTGTCTGCGGAAAACATGGCGTTATCTCCTGGATGGCAGTCAGGCAGCGGCGCAGCGGGCAAGCGGCGCGCGCCGGGCGGGGTGGTACGAGTCGATCGACAGTGAAGGCATCGTAGGACCACCACCGCAGCCGCGGTAGACACAGCGCGGGAAGCACGATGTTGTGCGATGCGCACCAATGCGGATGGCGCATTGGCCCGCCGCGCAAACCTGCTCAATTCAACTCGGCGCCAATCTCCGAGTCCCGATACGCCACGGCGGTCATCGCCGTCAGCACAAAGATCACGCCAACGCACCCCACCGCGGCCAGCACACCCTGCAGGGCCTGAACGCCCACGTAGTCGTACAGCATCGGACGCAAGTCGTTGCTGGCGTGCGCGCCCAGGACCAGCAACGTGAGGAATGCCAGCATCAACGGCCACCGCGGATAGCGCATCGCGCCACGCACCGCGCCAAACCCATACGTGCCCGTGACCGCCGCGCGCGGCAGACTCAGGCCGTACACGGCCAATCCGTACAGCACGGGCAGCCACACCAATGCCAGCAATGCCATCAGCATGCCGTAGAACAATTCATCGTTGCCGCCGCCGATCAGCATGTAGAGGACATACGGAAGATCGCCCGTGGCGCGCGCGATCGCCATGCCGCCAACAGCCAGTCCGCCCAGCAACACGAAGTGCCGGGCCTCCGGGTTGCCGCCCCGCGCGTCGGCCGTGCGCGCGGTCTCGCCCAGCAATATCACCCGATGCCACGCGTACGTCGTGCGCGCGAAGGCGATCAGGCAGACGAGCGCCAGCGCAAGGATCAGCCAATCCTGAAGCCGATACAAGGGAGACACGACCAGCGCGAACGGCAGCGTCAGCACGAACACCGCCAACGACCAGGGGGCCGCGGCCAGCATCGTGCGGCCCTGTTGCCGGATGACGCTGGCGGTCGCCGCGACGAGGCGGCCTGCTCCGAGTTTGCTGGACACGAGACTCCCTTGCTCTGACATGGTGGGTCTCGTTTATACCGCACGCGGCGTGGTCAAACCGGGACAGGCGGCGCCTATCTCGGTTACCCTCGCGGACCATTCCTTTACGCCCTATCTTCATGAAGACAATTCCCCTTGCATTCGCCGCCGCTGCGGCCGCCCTGCTGCCTACGCTGGCCAGCGCCGCCTACACGCCCACCGACATTGAGCGCGCCGTTCTGGAATATGGCATCCGCGAAGAGCATGATGCGCTGCTTGCCGCCGATTGGCGCCTGCTGGGCCGGGTGATGGATTACTCGCGTGTGGACGCCCAAAAGATCTCGGACATCTACGCCAAGGGTCCGAACGACAAAGTGCCGCCCGTGATCGACGATTCCTTCGTGATCAAGACAACCATCGACGCTGCCGCCGCGAAAGCCGGCGTCGTCACCTTCGCCGGCACGCGCGGGGCCACCGTCCGCGCCATGCTGCCGGCCGGCGCCAAGCCCGCCGACGCCCTGCTGCTCAATTGCACCAAGCTGGCGTGGGCCGGTGGCGTTGCCACGTTCTCGCAATGCCAGGACTGGGCGCCGATCGCCGAGAAGACCGTCGCCACGTTTCGCGCCGACATCGCCGCATTCCTGCAAGGCAAGCCGGTCAAGAAATACGTGGCAAAGTTCGTCGTCGACTACTTCGTCGTCGCGGGCGACATGCCAGACAAGTCCGGCTGCCCTGACGACCGCAAGGCCTGCGACCAGGCGATCCGCAAGACCGACATGACGAGCGCCGGCTACCAGGCCGTCAACGAGCGCTTGCAGGCCGCAGGCGTGCAGACCGGACGGTAGGCCCCCAAGGCCCGGACCAATCGCAAAGCCAGGCTGGCGCGAATTCACGCTTCCAACGGAACGGGAATCTGATCCCGTTCCAACGCGCGCATCAGCCTGGTCCATTCCTGCGGCGTCAGGTGCGGCTGGATGGCCTGCAACACGGCCTCGAAGACCGGCGCCGGAACGGCCGTCTGCAGGCCGCCCAGCAACGCGGCCCGCTCGCCGGGCGTCATGGCCGGAATCATCCACCGCAGCACGCATAGGTTCTCGGCCGGCGGCAGCGAGGCCACGATGGCGCCCTCCAGCGCACGCAGTTCGTCGTCGCTGTAGCAGGACCACAGCGCCTGATTATGCTGGGACTCCTCCACGTGCATATGCACGAAATTTTCCCCCACGAACAACGCCAGCCCGCGGTACAGCCGCAGCGCGGCGTCCGTTCGTGCGGCGGCGTGCTGTGCGTCGCCCAGGCTCGCCACCGCCTCGCGCAACGCCGTGATCGCGGCCAGGTGTTCGGCATGCTCGCCAGCGACGCGTGCGCTGGAACCCGGACGCCGTGCTTCCATGGCGGGATGAACAAAGTCGTTCTCGTGCCCCAGATGGCTGGCGCACAGGTCCGCCAGCGCAAGCACGCGTTCACAGACCGCCCGCGTGGCGGCGGCGTCATGCACGTCGATCCGGCCAACGGCCAAGAGCGTATCCATCATCATGGCGCGCAGCGCCTTGTGGATGCCAACATAGATGTCCACGCGCGGCGCATCGGCGCCGGACGGCGGAAAGGACGGGGAAGCAATCAGGCAGTTCATGGAGTAGACCTTTTGTGCGGTGAAAAAGCGGGATCGCGCGTTGAGCAGTAATGAGAATGCCGGCCGCGGCGCCGGTCCAATCCCGAGCGCCAGCCAGCGAAGACAGTCTAGGAAAAGCCCGGGCCGCGCGTTGCTAAAAGTCTGTTAAGCAGCCTATGATTTCCGGCACGCCGACGTCCAACCGTCTTGAGGCCTCGCGCCGTGCCCAGACTGCCCGCCGAATGGAGCCTTAGCCTGCCCGCCCTGCCTTCGCTGCGGCTGGGCAGTTGCGATCTGGACGGCAATCCGCATGTCGGCCGCGCCCTGGCCGTTGACGCGCTGCCCGACGGCCGTCTGCTGGTGCTGATTGCCGAATGCGCCGCGCCCCGGGTGGTGGCCGCGGTGCGAGAAACCGCCCAGGTCGCCCTGCTGGCCACCTCTCCGCGCAGCAACCGCACCCTGCACGTCAAAGGGCATGACGCGCGCGTCGCGCCTGCGCAGCGATCCCACGCCGCCCTGCTGATGCTGCGGCGCGACACGCTGGCCCGCGAACTGGCCGACGTCGACGGCTTTGCCGGCGCGCCCTTCCTGGACCACTGGTACGGCATTGCGGCACACGCGATGACGGCCATTACCTTCAGCGTGGCGGGTGCGTGGAACCAGACGCCCGGGCCCGACGCCGGCCAGGCCATCGCGCTGGAGCCTGACGCATGAGCGCCCTGACACTGCTTGGGGTGCGCCGCATTCTGGACGGCGGCATTCCGCCCACGCTTTGCAGCGTGTCTGCCGACGGCATTCCCCACGTCAATCTGCTGTCGCACGTCGAGTACGTGGACACGAACCACGTCGCGCTGACGTTCCAGTTTTTCAACCAAAGCCGCAAGAACATTCTTGTCACGCGGCGAGCCAGCCTGATGGTCGAGGATCCCCGCTCCGGCGGCGGCTTGGGCCTGCAATTGCGCTATGTGCGCACCGAAACCGAAGGGCCGGTCTTCGAGCGGTTGCGGGCCAAGCTGGCGGGCATCGCCGCGCATTCGGGCATGGAGGACGTGTTCCGGCTGCGCGGCGCGGATATCTATGCGGTGCTGGACATCGCTCCCCTGCACCCGGGCGCGCCGCTAGCCACGCTGCAGCCGCGCTGCGATCTGGCGGCGGGTGCGCGCGCCGTTTCGGCCCGCCTGGCCGAATGCGGCGAACTTGCCCAACTGCCGCAGGTCGCTTTGGACGGACTGCGCCAGGATCTGGCCGTCCGGCACGCCATCCTGTGGCTGCTGGATGGGGATCGCCAGACGCTGTATGCGCTTGCCAGCATGGGCTACCCGCAGCAGGGAATCGGCGCCGAACTGCCGCTGGCCGAAGCGGGCCTGGTTGGCGTGGCCGTGCGCGAAGGCGTGGCGCTACGGATTGGCCATATGGCGCGCATGTACCGCTATGGCCGCACGCTGCATCAGATCGCCGTGGACAAGCACTGGGCGGGCGGCCAGCCGATCGCCCTGCCGGGCCTGGCCACGCCATGCAGCCAGCTGGCCGTTCCGCTGCGCGCGCGCGGGCGGACCGTGGGCGCGCTGCTGGTCGAAAGCGAAAGCGATCAGTTCTTTGGCTATGACGACGAAGACGCGCTGGCGGTGCTGGGCGCGCAGCTTGCGCAGACGCTGGTGGCGTTGCAACGCGCGGAACTGGACGCGGCGCCGCCCATGCCGACGCAGGACCGCGCCGATCCGCCCGGGCACGCATTCGGGAAGGGAGACCTGGGTGCAGGCAGGGATACGGGGCCTGCCCTGCATCTGCGCTATTTTCCCCGCGATGGCACGATCTTCATCGACGACCAATACCTCATCAAGGGCGTGGCAGGCGCCATCCTCTGGAAGATCGCCAACGACGCCCAGCGCACGGGGCGGTGGGACTTTTCGACGCGGCAATTGCGGCTGGSGGGCAGCTCGCTCGGCCTGCCCGACATCCAGGACAACCTGGGCGTGCGCCTGCTGCTGTTGCAACGCCGCCTGGCCGACTGGGGCGGCCCCCTGCAGATCGGCAAGGTGCGGCGCGGCTGCTATACGCTGACGGCGGCACGCGCGCTGCGGCTGGAATCCGCCGACGACGCGGCGGCATGATTCACGGGCAACGGCACCCGCCAGAGGTGTCGTTGCCCGTGCCGCGAAGGCTTTTCGATGGCCTTAGCTGCGCGCCGGCTCCGTGCGCGCGGGATCGGCTTCGGCCTCTTCGCGGGCCTCCAGTTCGTTGCCCAGCACCTCTGCCGAATCGGCGTTGGCCGTTTCCGGCTTCAAGCGGCGGCGCGTATGGCCCGCGGCGCGCGCGTCCCCGCCCTCGTCGGGCCGTTCGGCCTGCAGGTGCACGTTGGCGGGCGGCGCAAAGCCGCGCTTGTCCTGCCCGAAGTACACCACCGTGTGCGGGTACGGCAGCTCGATGCCGGCGGCGTCGAAGTGCTTCTTGAGCAGCCGGTTGTAGCCGCGCTGCACCGCCCACTGCATGCCGGGGGTGGTCTTGATGAGGATGCGGATGGTCACGCCCTTGTCGTTGACCGCCGTGACGCCCGCCACGGTCATTTCTTCCAGGATCTCCGGTCCCAGCACCGAATCCGTCATCAGTTCGGCGAAGGCCGCGCGCAGATGCTCGATCGCGTCATCCACGCTTTCGCGGTGCGCAATGGTGTATTCGCCCAGGTGATACGAGAAGTCACGCATGTGGTTGGCCACCACGTCCACCGACGAGAACGGCACCAGATGGTAGCCGCCGTCCAGCGTGCGGATGCCGACCGAACGGATGGTCATCTTCTCGACCGTGCCGAAAACGCCTGCCACCTGCACCACGTCGTTCTCGTTCATCCCGTTCTCAAGCTGGATGAAGACCCCGGTGATGATGTCCTGCACCAGCTTCTGCGCGCCAAAACCGATGGCCAGGCCCACCACGCCGGCGCCCGCGATCAGCGGACCGACGTCGATGCCGATCTGCGAAAGCAGCACCATCAGCGTCATGGTCACGATGACGATCAGCGCGGCGTTGCGGAACAGCGCCAGCAGCGTGCGCTCGCGCGCGCTCGGCATGCCCCGCTCTTCGCTCTGGCTCAGGCGGTGCTCGATGATGCTGGCAATTACCGTCCACGCCAGCATGGCGATCAGGAGGACGATGACGATGTTCAGCACCACCTTGATCGCGGCGGCGCCGGCGTCCGACGCCAGCCAGCGCGACAGGTCAAAGGCCCGCCACGCGTCCAGGATCAGCAGCACGATGATGATGCGGATGATCCAGCCCACCACCTTCAGCGCGGCCGGCACGTAGGCGTTGACGCGCGCTTCCAGCAGCGGCAGCCGCCGGCGCAGGTCGTCCGACAGGCGGATCGGCTTGGACAGCATGGCATTGAGCAGCAGGATCAGCAGGCTGCCCACGCCGATGACCAGCAGCGTCTGCGCCGTGGCGCGGGCCATGAAGGGCAACGCGTCCGTCGGGTCGACCTGGCTGACCACCAGCAGGATGGTGAAGTAGACGATGCCCAGCACGTGCCAGATGCGCGACAGCAGGCGCAGGCGCGATCCCATGAACGTGGCCGCGCCGGCCGCGCGGCGGTCCAGGCGTTCGCGAACGGCCTGCCGGTTCTGCCAGATGACGCGCACCGCGTAGATGTACACCGCCAGCATGATCAGCATCGTCGTCAGCCGACCCAGCGCGGGCGACAGCGCCGCCGCCATCACGGGACCGACCACCAGCGTGCCGTAACCGGCCGCTGCCACGATGCGCACGAGCCACGCGTTCCAGTACTTGGCCAGTTCGTCAGACATCGGCAACAGGCGCAGATGCGGATGGCGCACGGCGAATACCGTGCGGATCAGCACCTTGACGATCTCCACCGCCACGAAGGCCTGCAGAAACAGCGAGGCCAGCCCGTCCAGCGTGCCGCGCCCCGGCGTGGTCCAAAGCGCCGCCGCGCCGCCCGCCATGGCGGCCAGCAGGACGACGGCCACGTCGATGGCCAGCGCGCCGATGATCGCGCCTGCGCGGCGCGCCAGCACCTTCATGGACGCCGGCTTGCCGCGCGCGGGCGGCGTGCCGGTTTCGCAACCCTGCTCGGCAACCCAATGGTCGATCCGCGTATAGATGCGCATGGCGATCATGCGCAGCAGGATGAAGGCGATGATGGTGGCGATGGCGGCCATCGCCAGCGGCAGCAAGGCGCTACGCGCCTCGCCGCTGTCCATGCGCAGGTTCTGGCCCGACGCCAGCGCGCGCAGGTCGTCGGCACCCTGCCCCATGTCGGCCGCAATGCCGGTCAGGAAACGCTGGACGCCGTCGGCCATGCGCTCTTGCAGGCTCGGTTCGGCCGGCGTGGCGGGAACTGGCTTGGCGGGCGCCGCGCGCGATGGCGCGTTGCCCGCCGGCGCCTGTTTGTCTCCTGCCGCCTGCGACCGAAGCTGGTCGATCAGGGCCTGGCGGGCTTCGGGGTTGTCCAGCAGATCCGCCAACGCGGCGGGGGTCAAGGCCGAAGGCGTGGCTGCCGGCTCCTGCGCCGACGCAGCCGGCAGCAGCGGGAACGCGGCCACCGCCGGGGCCTGCCACAGGAACGACAAGCAACTGAGCATCGCCGCCAGCAGCCAGGCCGCCAGCCATGGCCTTTCCCGTCTGCGCCGCCAGGAGACGGCGGCATGATGGCGGGTCGGAAGGGAGTGCGATGCTGTCGTTGCGGATCGAACCACTAATAAATCTCCTCTGCGATCAGGGCATGGATGCCAGGGCAAAAAAAAAGCGCCGGCGACCGGAGTCGCGGCTTGGTCACTGGCACATGATAAAGCCCATGGTCTGTCCCCTTTGGCGGCGGCCTTATCGCCGCAAGCAATAAACAAGCGGCGATTAATTCGTTGGTGCGGGCGGAGCCATTGATTAGAGTCCAACGCCGTCCTACCCGCGCCGCAATCCGGGCGGCGCGCCCAACCACGAGTCCGCTTCATGACCCCCCGATTCCAAGCTGCACGCCGCAACACCCTGCTCGCCCTTGCCCTGGCCGCCATCGGCATGGCCACCGCGCACGCCGACCAACGCGTCATCCGCATCGTCGTGCCCTACGGCACCGGCGCGGTCCAGGACACCATCGCTCGCGCCATCGGCGATGAACTGGGCAAGGCCCTGGACGCCTCGATCGTGATTGAAAACCGCGCCGGCGCCGGCGGCACCGTGGGCACCGCCCAGGTCGCCCGCGCCAAGCCCGACGGCAACACCCTGGTCCTGGCCGCCGCCAGCCACAACATCGCCGGATATCTGTACAAGAACCTCAGCTACGACCCCGGCAAGGACTTCACCGGCGTCGCCTACATCGGCAACACCGGCTACATCATCCTTGCGTCCGCGTCGCTGAACGCCAGGAACACGGCCGAATTCATCCAGGCCGTCAAGGCCAAGCCCGGCGCCTACGACTACGCGTCCGCTGGCAACGGCAGCGCCTCGCACTTGGGCATGGCGTCGTTCCTGACGGCCGCCGGCGCGCAGATGCAGCACATTCCCATGAAGTCCACGGGCGACGCCGTGACCGAACTGCTGGCCGGCCGCGTCCAGGCGGTCACCGCCGCCACCATCGGCGTCACCGCCTACCGCAACGACCCGCGCGTCACGTTCCTGGCCTACACCGGCAAAACCCGCTCACGCTTTGCCCCCGACCTGCCCACCGTGGCCGAAAGCGGCCTGCCCGGCTACGCCTTCGACTCCTGGCTCGGTCTGCTGGCCCCGGCGGGCATCTCCACCGCCGACCGCGACCAGATCAACGCCGCCGTGAACAAGGTGCTGGCCGACCCCAAGGTGCAAGCCCGCCTGGCCTCGCTGGGCGTCGAAGCCGAAGCGAAGTCGGCGGCGCAGTTTCAGGAATTGCTGAACGCGGATTTTGAAGCGGCCGGGAAGGTGGTGGCGGCGTCGGGGGCTCGGGTGGAGTAACTGCCGCTCACTCGCAAGATTGGCATTGCAACCCTGGCCCGGGGCCATGGCCGGGGTTTTCATACTGGCGCACTGCTGCGCCTGCGCACGCATATCAATCGAACCTTGCCCATGACACTTGGATTGATAGCGGACTCGAGGATTCTACAAATCAGACCCTCTCATTCGCAGTTTCGAACTATTCAAATGTCCAAGGGGTTCGTACCGCCTTAGATTGAACGTCCTTTCGTTCAATCACCGAGTGAAGCTCATGGCGCAAGCAACGACTGATCGGATGCCTGAGGCGTCCAGATCGATGCCCCCCCATACCGTGAACTTTAAAAAAGCGCTGGGTTCCATTCGCCCGAATGAAAAACGCCTGGGCAAAGCCATCTCCCCACCGCCTTGCGAACGCGGTGTGCCCCTGTATCCGCTGCGCTATGGCGGCTGGTCAATCCAGATGCAAAAGATGCCAGGGTGGAACTCGAGTATCTGTATTTCCCGGACCCTGATTCGCAACCTGACATAGCGTTGCGGCAACCGCACGCGCCAAAGCCATTGCAGTTCTCGTCGGGCGGATGGCTGTCTGACCCGATCAGTTCTGCGCTACTCGAACCTGTCCGGAGGACAAGTAATGGCTGACACCAAACGCCTTCCGAGAAGTCTCCGATTCGGCGGTACGCCTCTGTACCACCACCAGCCATCGGGAGAGCATCCTCAGCCGGACGGGGTGAGGCGAGTCAATGAGCGATGTGTCGAACTCGAAACGTACGCAAACTTTACGCAAAGTGGGGCCGCCAGACATATCGGGCTCGGTGCGGTGGTAGCGATCGCAGGGGTGATCTTGATGATAGCCATTTTGAACGAGAAGAATTCGAATTTCGAAAATTATCTTTCGATTATTATGGCTGCACCTGCACTGCCTGCTGTCACAACGCTGATTTATTTCGCGAGTGGAGCACATCGAACTCGTGGTGCTTATGTTCGAATTAATAGGCGTACTCAGAAGCTGTATTACGTCTTTCCCAGGAGTAAACGACTTCACGTTATCGACTGGGCTCACGTCGAGGCTCTGGCCGGCTACATCCCGATATTTTCAGGCACTATCAATACGTCAAGACATCCGCTGTACCTATTAGGCGTAGATTTAGCCATGACCCCACCCACCGAAATCTGTGTGGCATGTGGAAACCTTGGGGTGGCGGTCGGTGACCGGTCCGCCAAGGCGCTGTGGGCCTATCTTCAAGCCTTTATGGCCCACGGCCCCGAAGGTTTACCTGAACCTGCGCCGCTGCCTCCTCGGCTAACCCGCAAACAGGAAGCCCTCCAACCGTACCGGGAGTGGTATGCAGGATTGCGTCGCAGAATCGCGAAGCCCTATGGTTTATTGAAAGCGCCGATTACTATCCCACTTTCGCTCGGCGGGCTATTGATCCACGCTATCCCGGACAGCGTGGAGGCCTTCGTTCAATACAACGTCCCTTACGCGCAGTTCCCTGCTGAGATCGACCGGTTGTGCGGCTTCGAAGATCCGCGCACCCAGGACATTTGCGTTAACAGCGAACAAATCGAACCGTGACGCGCATTCTCCCGAAACGCCCGGCCCATGACCTGTCATTGGCCTGTAAAGCTCACCTTCTGCGCATCCCGTCCAGCAGCAGATCCGTCATGAACTCGGCCAGCGCTTTCTGCGTGGCGGCGTCGGGGAGCTGGCGGGTGAAGCGTTCGATGATGCCCATGAGGGACTGGCCGAACCACTCGGGCGAAATTTCCGGGCGGAACAGGCCTGCCTGCTGCTCTGAGCGGACGTTGTCGGCGATCAGGGCCACCAATTCGTCCTTGAGCGCTTCGGCGGCGTCGGCCTGGAAAAAGCCGATTCGCGTGAGGTTGGGGTCTTCCTGCAAGATGGCAAGCAGTGTGCCGATGCCTTGCCGGATGCGCGCAACGAGTGCCGCGCCTTCGAGGTCGCCGGGCAAGCGGGCCTGGCTGATGGCCTGGCGGAGCCGTTGGGCAAACAGGCCCACCAGCTCGTCATAGGCGGCCTGCTTGCTAGTGAAGTATTGATAGAACACGGGCTGGGTCACCCCGGCGCGGGCGACGATATCGCTGACGCGGGTGTGCTGGAATCCCCGCTCGGCGAATTCCGCCGCGGCGACGGTCAACAGTTGCCGCCGCGTGCGTTCACCCTTGGTAAGACGCTTGTCCTGCGGTGCCGAATCGGGTAGTGCCGTGATCATCGCGGAAAAGTACTACCGATCCCTGCTTTGCGCTACCGAAGGCGACGCAGACTGGCCGCGCGCTGGCCATTTCGGCTTGCAGCCGTGCCGCCGTCAGACGCCTGAAATCACTTGAAATTCCCGTAGCGATTCTGGACATACCGCCGAGGCGCCGGCGCAGTACAGTACGGCTATCGTCCGGCCTGATGGCAATCTGCCCATGCCGGACGGCCTTGGAGCAAGATCATGAAGCGGTTTGTGGGCCGGGCGGTTGTTGTGGGATTGGCGCTGGCGGTTGCCAGCGCCCCAGCAATGGCTGGCGGGCGTGGCGGGAATTGGGGCGGTTATGGTGGTGGCTACGGCGGCGGTCATGGTGGCGGCTACCACCATCACCACGGCGGCGGTGGCAGCAGTTCCAGCGGCTGGTGGATTGGCGGCGCCTTTGCGCTGGCGTCGATCGGGCTGCTGCTGGCAGCCAATTCAGGGCCTTCCTACGTGCAGACCGGGGTTTATTCCTCTGGGGTCGGCTATACGAGCCCGCCGCTGTATGCCGCGCCCGTATATGGGACGACGGTCTATGAAGCCGCGCCGGTCTACACCGCCCCGGTTTACGAAGCACCGCCGGTTGCGTATTCCACGCCGGTCCCGCAGTACGCGCCGGTGCAATACGAGCCCGCGCCCCCGGTCAATGCCGCCCAGGCGAACGCCACCACGGACTGCCAGCGTTGGGCCATGAACCAGAGCGGTTACGATCCCGCCACCATCACCCAATGGACCACCCAGATCATGGTGGACACCTACAACCGCGCGCTGGATTCTTGCATGACTAGCCGCGGATATCGCGCAAACTGACAGGCGCGGTGTCGGGGATACCGGCCGGCGCGCTCGAACGGCACGCTTCAGCGGCGCCAACCGCGCCAGGCAAAGATCAAGCCGACGGCCAGGAGCACACCCGCCGGCAGCACCCAGACGAATCCCGAGTCCGTATAGACGACCTGTTCGATCGGATCGTAGTAGCGGCCCAACTCGTTGA
Source organism: Achromobacter sp. Root170 (assembly GCF_001428165.1). Taxonomy (NCBI): domain Bacteria; kingdom Pseudomonadati; phylum Pseudomonadota; class Betaproteobacteria; order Burkholderiales; family Alcaligenaceae; genus Achromobacter; species Achromobacter sp. Root170. Next base: position 701,049 of record NZ_LMHN01000001.1, on the reverse strand, counting down.
ACTCCCACCGCAAATACTGCGCGTACCAGGCGTAAAAGAAGACGGCGGACAGGATCAGGCTTGCCATCGCGGCCACGCGGGCGAACGCGACGCCGTGATGGTTGCGAACGATGCCCTTCCAGGCCAGGTAGCCGCATCCGGCTACCCCGGCCAGCACCAGCCAGTCACCCGCCTCAGCCAGCATCGCCTGCCTCCAGTTCGGCCAGGAACGCCGCCGCTTGAGCCCACTGGTGTTCGCTGAAGACGTACAAGCCTGCACCGCGCAGCAATTGCGCCGTCACGCCCACACCGGGCTGCCGGCGGACTGCAAAATGGCCGTCGTAGACGTAGCCGCTTCCACAGGACGGACTGCCCTCTTTGAGCACGGCGATGCGGATGCCGTGGGCCTGCGCGGCTGCCAACGCTTCGCGCGCCCCGTGCACGAAAGGCGCCGTCACGTCGTCGCCCGTCACGGCGACAACGCGCGCGTGGCCCGCCAGCACCGAGGCCGCGTCCCTGCCCGGCTCGATTTCCGCCGGGGGCCGGGGGATCGGCATGCCGCCGGCTACTTCGGGACAGACCGCCACGACACGCCCTTCTGCGAGCCAGCGGGTCAGGACCGCACCGCCTTGCGGCACCCCGCGACCGTCGTAGCGCACGGGGTTTCCCAGAAGGCAGGAGCTGACCAGAACGGGTTGCATTTGGGATAGGAGCCAAGCGTGACGGGCGGCGGTCCGGGATGTCCTTGCGGTCAGGCCGAATCGGCCTTCTTTACGGCCTTGCGCGGCGCGGTCTTGCGAGCCGTTTTGCGCGCCGGCTTGGCCGGGGCAGCAGTGTCGGCGCCGATGTCGGCGGCAGGCGTCGACGACGGCGCCGGCTGGGCGGACTGCGCCGGGGCCGAGGCGTTCGGGCGCTCGGGCGCTCCCTGCGTCTCGGCCGCCGCCTCAGTCTTCGCCGCCGTCTTGCGGGCGCCCCGGGCGGGTTTGGCAGCGGACTTGGCCGCGGATTTCGTGGCGGGCTTGGTGGGCGCGGCATCCGAAGCGGCGTCCGAAGCGGCATCGGAAGCGGCTTCGGAAGCGGACCCGGCCGTTCCTCGGCGCGCCCCGGCGAAGGGATCCGAGGCCTCGCCCCGGCGTTCGCGTTCCGTTTTGGCGGGCGGCGCCACGAACATCCATTCGGAAACGTTCACGACGGGCGGCGGGCCAGAGACAAGTGCCGATTGCGGCAGCGGGGGCATCGGCCGCATCAAGGGGGGCGCCGTGTCGGCGGCTGGCCTCTCTTTGGGAGCCTGTCCTTCTCCCGCAGCCGGCCCTTCCGAGGCCGCTTGGTTTTCAGGCGCAGCCTGCCCGCCGGACGATTCCGTCACCGCGGATGCCCCACGCGCTTCAGCCGAACCCTGCAGCCCCGAGCCCGCTTCGGCGTGCCCGGGCTGAGCCGATTGCCGCGCGTCGTCGCTGCCTCTCGCGCCCCGCCCCCGGCGGCCCGAACGTCCTTGCCGCGCGCTGTCCTTCTGTCCGGCATGGCGCGCCTGCGGGGATTCTTCCCCAGGCGCTGCGCCCGCCCCCTGACCCGGCGCCTGCGACACGTCCACCTCCGTGCCGCCTTCGGTCTGCTCCGGCGCGTCGGGCTGCTTCCAGGCATCCGCGCCTTCGGCAAGCGCCTCGGGCGCTGCCCCGGTCTCGTCCCGATCGGCGCCCTCGCCCTGCGAACCCGCCGCGCGGCCGCCCTCGGCCTTGCGGCCACCGCGCGACTTGCGGGCATTGCGTCCGCCAGCGGCCGGCGCTTCCCCGTTATCGGTCACAACGTCGGCCGGCCCGGCGCCGTGCGCCTGCCCGCCCCGGATCGTAGGCGCGTCGCCCGTGCTGTCGCGGTACACGTACGTGCCGGACTTCTCTTCGCGGCCGACTTCCAGAAAGCCGCGCGACTGCGCTTCTTCCAGCAGGTTGCCGAACGCGCGAAAGCCATAGTAGGACTCGTTGAAATCCGGCTTGCGGCGCTTCAAGGCGTCTTTCAGGGCCGACGCCCAGATCTTGCCGCTGTCGCCGCGTTCGGCCATCAGCGCCTCGAAGGTCTCGACCACCATCTCGACGGCGCGCGTCTTGCGCGCGTCCTGCTCTTCCTTGCGGCGGCGCTCCTCGTCGGGCGAGCGGCGCTGGGCGCTGGCGCCCCGGGTGTCGCGCCGTGCCTCGGCGGTGCGCTGGCCTTCACGGGCCAGATCGTCGTAGAAGATGAATTCGTCGCAGTTGGCGATGAGCAGGTCCGAGGTGGACTGCTTGACGCCCACGCCGATGACCTTCTTGTTGTTCTCGCGCAGCTTGGACACCAGCGGCGAGAAATCGGAGTCGCCGCTGATGATGACGAAGGTGTTGACGTGGGACTTGGTGTAGCAGAAGTCCAGCGCGTCCACGACCAGGCGGATGTCGGCCGAATTCTTGCCCGACTGACGCACGTGCGGGATTTCGATCAGTTCGAAATTGGCCTCGTGCATGGGCGCCTTGAATTCCTTGTAGCGCTCCCAGTCGCAATAGGCCTTCTTGACGACGATGCTGCCCTTGAGCAGCAGGCGCTCGAGCACCGGCCGGATGTCGAACTTCTGGAATTTGGTGTCGCGCACACCCAGCGCCACGTTCTCGAAGTCGCAGAAAAGCGCCATGCTGACGTTTTCGTTGGGGTTGTTCATGTTCTCTCCAATGCCACGGTCGCCAGGGCCAAGCCAGGCCTCGGCGACCGCCAGAATCCGCCCATGATATACATATCCGCTTGATCTTCTCGTCCGCCATCCTCTGCCCACCATGCCAGACGCCCTGCCGCCCGCCGAACTCCTGACCGACCGCCTGGTACTGCGCCCCCTGTCCCTGGACGATGCGGACGCCATCCAGCGCACGTTTGCCCAGTGGGAGGTCGTGCGCTTTCTGGCCGACAAGGTGCCCTGGCCTTACCCGGCCGACGGGGCACGCCAGTTTCTGGTGAACGCCGCGCTGCCGGCCATGCGCCGCGGGTCGCAGTGGCATTGGTCGATCCGCACGCGCGCGCTGCCGGACGAGCTGATCGGCGTCGTCAGCCTGATGGAGGATGACCCTGACAACAACCGCGGCTTCTGGCTGGACCCTGCCCACCAGGGGCGCGGTTACATGACCGAAGCCAGCGCCGCCGTCACCGCCTACTGGTTCGGCGTGCTGGGCAAACCCGTTCTGCGCGCGCCCAAGGCCATCGCCAACACGGCCTCGCGGCGGATCTCGGCGCGCAGCGGCATGCGGCTGGTGGGCACGGAAGAGCGCGGCTTCGTCAGCGGCCGCCATCTGGCCGAGATCTGGGAGATCACCCGCGAGGAATGGCTGGCGCAGCAGGACGCCGTGGCCAAGCCGTAGACCGTCCCCGTTTTGCGCCCGGCGGCTGCGTTCGGCTAGTCGGACGGCCGCCAGGCAGCCGCAAGCAAATCGCCCGCCTGACTGGCGGATTAAGCCGGCGCTTACCGCCTATTTCGCCCCGCTTTCCGGCGAATTGATCGGGGCGTTCGCTGGCTAGAATTCCCGACAATCCGGCTTTCCGCGCGTGGAATGCCATGTTCTCGGGCAAGATCCATGAATCCGTCTACCGTCATCGGCGCCGTTGTCGGCCTGCTCACGCTCATCATCGTCGTGGCGCTTTCCGCCAACGACGCCAGCATGTATTTCAACCTGCCCGGCCTGGCGATCGTGCTGGGCGGCACCTGCGCGGCGCTGTTCATCGCCTACCCGCTGCAGGAAGTCGTGCGCGTCTTCAAGCTGGTGCGCACGGTGTTCCGCAACGACCAGCACGACCAGCAGCGCGACATCGAAGAGCTGGTGTCGATGGCGCAGCTCTGGATGAACGCCGACGTGCATAAGGTCGAGCACGAGCTCAAGAAGGTGTCGAACCCCTTCCTGCGCACGGGCGTGCAGCTGATCATCGACAACACGCCCGAAGACCAGATCATCGAACTCCTGAAGTGGCGCGTGGCCCGCCTGCGCGCCCGCGAACAGGCCGAAGCCCAGATGTTCCGCGTGATGGCCACCTTTGCCCCGGCCTTCGGGATGCTGGGCACGCTGGTCGGCCTGATCAACCTGATGGGCGTCCTGGGCGACGGCAGCATGCAGACCATCGGCCAGCAACTGGCCATCGGCCTGATGACCACGTTCTACGGCATCCTGCTGGCCAACCTGGTCTGCAAGCCGATCGCGTTGAAGCTGGAACGCCGCACGGCGCGCCGCGTCGAGTCCATGAACATGGTGCTGCAAGGGATCTCGATGATGTGCGAGAAGCGCGGCCCGGCCATGGTGCGAGAGACCCTGAATTCCTTCGTCATGCACGTCGAGGACGAAATCTATGACGGCGGCGCCGACGCCAAGCCCAAGGCCAAGACCAAGACCGAAGGCCAGGTCAAGCCGGCTGCAACCGCCCCCGGCGCCACGGCCGCCGCCCCCGTGTCCATCGCCCGTCCCGCTGCCGCGCGTCAATGAGCCTGATTTCCCGTTCCCTTGCGCAGCGGATCGAGCAGGCCCGCCAGGCGCAGCTGCGCGCGCAAAAGGCGGCCGCCGCCAGCGGCTGGCGGCCCAGCGACAGCGATCGCCAGGACCGCTATGCGCGCTGGCACGTCGAGGATGCCGTCGAGCAGGATTCCGAGAACTGGCTGCTGAGCTACCTTGACCTCATCACGCTGCTGCTGGCGATGCTGGTTGTGATGCTGGCGGTTGCACTGAACGGCGGCGGCTACGCCAAGTCCGAAGCGCCCGTGGAGCTGGTGGGCACGCTGGCCGCGAGCGGCTTGCCCAAGTACGACGGCGAGTATGCCGAGTTCGAGACCGTGCAGATCCCGGCCAGCTGGACCGAAGCGCCCGCAGCCGCCACGGCCACCGCGGCAGCCGCGCCCGCCCCGGCCGATGACGAGGTCGTGGTGGCCGAGGCCGCCAAGCCGCTGACCGCCCCGTCCAAGGAATCGCTGGGCCTGGCGGATCTGGGCAATTCGGTGGATGTGATCGTCAATGAACAGTCGGTCAGCTTTCGCATCAGCAACGAACTGCTGTTCGCCTCGGGCCAGGCCACCCTCAGCAACGAGGGCCTGAACGTGATCAAGCGCCTGGCCGGCATCCTCAACAAGAACGACTACCAGGTGTCGGTCGAAGGCCACAGCGACCCGGTGCCCATCCTGACCAAGCAGTTCGCCTCGAACTGGGAGCTGTCCAGCAGCCGCGCGACCAGCGTGTTGCGCGAACTGGTGCGCGACGGCGTGGCGCCGCAACGGCTGCGCGCGGTGGGCTACGCGGAGACGCGCCCGATCGAGTCCAACGACACGGCCGCCGGCCGCGCCGCCAACCGCCGCGTCGAGCTGATCATGGACATCGCGCCGCCCCAGGCCAAGACCGCCGCCCCTCAGGCGCCCGCCGCGGGCAAGGCGGCCGAAACGTCCCAGGCCGCCGCGCCCGCGGTTAACGCGGCAACGCCGGTCGCCAAGACGGCGGGCGGCAAGACGTCGGCCACGAACGCAAAGCCCGCTGGGAATGCCGCGAAGGCCCCGGCGTCCGCCGCGCCGGCCCAGTCTTGATCGCGTCTGCGATCCCTTTTCAGAAACCGGCGCAAGCCGGTTTTTTATTGGCCCGCCCCCGTTCGCGAACGAGGTGAAGGACGAGCGATGTAAAGGACACTTGACACCCCGCCCGCGCCCCTCCAGAATGTCAAGCACGCTTTACATCAACAAGGGCTTTTCATGAATCAACACCAGGCCAAGCACCGCTATTTCAAGGAACTGGGCATCGCGCTGGCGCTCTATGTCGTGCTGCTGGCGGGCGCACTGCGGCTCAGTCTGGACATGCCGTCCGGCATGCTGCGCACCGTCGTGCTGCTGACCCCCATGCTGGCGTTCCTGCTGGCGCTGCGCGCCGTGGTGCGCGCCGTTCGCCGGTCCGACGAATTCATCCGCAAGACCACGCTGGAACACCTGGCAATCGCCGCTGCCGTCACGGCGGGGGTCACGTTCACGTATGGCTTTCTGGAGATCGCGGGCTTTCCCAAACTGAGCATGTTTGTGGTCTGGCCGCTGATGGGCGGGGTCTGGGCATTCACGACCATCGTCGACACGCTGCGCCATCGATGAAAAACCGCATCCGCGAATTGCGCGCCGAACGCGGCTGGAGCCAGGCGGCGCTGGCCGAACGCCTGGACGTGTCGCGCCAGACCGTCAACGCCATCGAGACGGGGCGATACGATCCGAGCCTGCCGCTCGCCTTCGCCATTGCCCGGGTTTTTCAGGCCTCGATCGAATCGATCTTCCAGGAAGACTGAGCCCCGCCGCCTTGGCGCGCGCGCGGGGTCGGCGGTAACCTAGCAGGCCCGCCGTTCGCGGCGTCTGCAGTTTGCTCCGGGAGTCCCCATGTCTTTCCTGCTGCTGATCGTAGAACCGGTGGGCCAACGCGCCCAGCGCACGCCCGACGAAGGCCGCGAGGCCTACGCGCAAATGGTGCGATACGCCGAATCGCTGCAGTCGCGCGGCCTGCTGACACGCGCCGAATCCCTGAAGTCCGATGCCGAAGGCGTGCGGCTGAGCATCCGCGACGGCGAACGCCAGCTGATGGACGGTCCCTACGCCGAAGCCAAGGAAATGATCGGCGGATTCTTCCTGCTGACCTGCGAGACCCGCGAAGAAGCGCTGGCGCTGGCGGCCGAGTGTCCGGCCGCCCAGTGGGCCACGGTCGAGGTCAGGGAACTGGGGCCCTGCTTCATGTGACGCAGCACCGGCCCGGCAGTCTGGCGCGGGCCGGCGCCCGCATCAGCAATTGCCCTTCTTGGCCTGTCCGGGCGGACAGAAGCCGCCCCGGCCGCCGCCATCGTGCGGGTCGACGACCACCGAACCTTGCGGCGTGTACACGGCACAGCCGGACAACAAGGATGCGACAAGGGCGAGACCGAACAGAACTTTCATCGTGGGTGCTTCAAAGGGTTGGGGACGGAAGCGAGTGTATGAGAAGCGCCTGCAACAAGGGCTGGACCTTCGTAACCAGGTGCTAGGACGGCAGCGAAGGCCCGCCGCCTAAGTGTTATCCCTGATATTTCGGTATTGATGTCGATCCGCGGCATCCGCGTTCGTCGTACCTGTACAAGCGCCCCTCCGGGCCTTGCCTACCCAGGAGATTCAGATGCGATTCATGATCATCGTCCGGGCCACGCCCGATAGCGAAGCCGGCATGATGCCGGACGACAGCCTGCTCGCCTCGATGGCGACCTATCACGAAGCCTTGGTCAAGGCGGGCGTGTTGCTGGATGCCAACGGATTGCAGCCGACCTCCAAGGGCTGGCGCGTGCGCTATGACGGAAGCGGCGAACGCAAACTGATCGACGGCCCGTTCGCCGAAACCAAGGAACTGATCGCCGGCTACACGATGATCCAGGTGCGCTCGCGCGAAGAGGCGATGCAGTGGGCGATGCGCTTTCCGTCGCCCTTCCCCGGACAACCCTGCGAGATCGAGGTGCGCCAGGTGTTCGAACTGGATGACTTCGAACCCAGCCAGGAAGTCGAGCGCTTCCGCCAGATGCCCGCTCCCAGCCTCTGAATCCGACGAGCCAACCCCTGACAATTCCAACGAGACACGCCATGCACAAGCAGATCTTCGTCAACCTTCCCATCAACGACATGCAGAAGTCCCAGGCATTCTTCAAGAGACTGGGCTACAGCTTCAATCCCGATTTCACCAACGACCAGGGCGCCTGCATGGTTGCGGGCGACAACCTGTACGTCATGCTGCTGGTGAAGGACTTCTTCAAGGGCTTTACCGGCAAGCCGGTGGCCGATGCCACCCAGACGACGGAAGTGCTGGTCTGCCTGTCGTGCGAAAGCCGGGCCGAGGTCGACGACCTGGTGGCGCGCGCCGTGGCGGCGGGCGGCTCGGCGCCGCGGGCGCCGCAGGATCACGGCTTCATGTACGCGCACGGGTTCGAGGACCTGGACGGGCATATCTGGGAACTCGTCTACATGGTTCCCGGCGACGCGGCCGGCGCATGACGATCGCGGCCACGCATCGCGCCATCGAAGCAGTCTGGCGGATCGAATCCGCCAGCGTCATCGCGGGCGTGGCGCGCCTCGTGCGCGACGTGGGACTGGCCGAAGAACTGGCGCAGGATGCGCTGGTCGCCGCGCTGGAACGCTGGCCCCAGACGGGCGTACCGGACAATCCCGGAGCATGGCTGATGACCACCGCGAAGAACCGTGCGCGCGACCGGCTGCGGCTCGATGCGCTGCATACCCGCAAGCACGAGCAGATCGGCCATGAACTCGAGGCGTTGCAGGCGGACGTGGAGCCCGACTTCGTCGACGCGCTGGACGCGGCACGCCAGGACGACATCGGCGACGACCTGCTGCGCCTGGTCTTCACGGCCTGCCATCCGCTCTTGTCCACCGAGGCGCGCGTGGCGCTGACGCTGCGCCTGCTGGGCGGACTGACCACGGCGGAAATTGCGCGCGCCTTCCTGGCATCGGAATCGGCGATTGCGCAGCGCATCGTGCGCGCCAAACGCACCCTGTCCGCGGCCAACGTGCCGTTCGAGGTGCCGTCGGCGGCAGACCGGGCGCCGCGCCTGGCGTCCGTGCTGGAGGTCATCTACCTGATCTTCAACGAGGGGTACTCCGCAACCTCGGGCGACGACTGGATGCGGCCCGGCCTGTGCGACGAAGCGCTGCGCCTGGCGCGTATCCTGGCCGAACTGACGCCGGCCGAAGGCGAAGTGCACGGCCTGGCCGCGCTGATGGAATTGCAGGCATCTCGCCTGCACGCGCGCACCGATGGCCAGGGCCGGCCCGTGCTGTTGATGGACCAGGACCGGCGGCGTTGGGATCCGCTGCTGATCCGCCGCGGACTGGCGGCGCTGGCGCGCGCCGATGCGCTGGGCGGCGCGCGCGGTCCCTATGCGCTGCAGGCCGCGCTGGCCGCCTGCCACGCCCAGGCCCGCACGCCCGCGGAAACCGACTGGCCGCGCATCGTGGCCTTGTACGACGCGCTCGCCCAGGCTGCGCCGTCGCCGGTGGTGGAACTGAATCGCGCGGTCGCCATCGGCATGGCGTTCGGCCCGCAGGCCGCGCTGGACCTCGTCGATCAACTGGCTTCGGACCCGTCATTGGCGAACTACCACTGGCTGCCCAGCGTGCGCGCCGATCTGCTGGCCAAACTGGGGCGCGGCCCCGAGGCGCGCGCCGAATTCGAACGCGCGGCGGCGATGACGCGCAACGCCCGCGAACGTGAGTTGCTGCTGGCGCGCGCGCAGGAGATGCCGCAGGAGTCGGACGGCGGCCCTGCGAATTGAGGCGTGGGGTCTAAGGCGCGGGGTCTAAGGCGTGGGGCTCTAAGACTCAGGGTGGAGGCCCGCCGTGACGGCGTGCTTAAATCCCACGCATGCAACCCCTCGACGCCGCCCCTCCCGATATGGCCGCGCCCCCCATCACGGGCGTGCCGGCGGCGTTCGACCATCCCAATGACCGCGCGCAATTTCGCCGGCCGGCCCACCAGCCCGGCGTCGAGCTCTACCGCGCGCACATCATCCGTCACGCGTTCGAACCGCATACGCACGAGGCCTTCGGACTGGGCGCCATCGAATCCGGCGTCGAACGATTCCGTTATCGCGGCGCCGACCATCTGGCGCCGTCCGGCTCGCTGGTGCTGATGAACCCGGACGAGCTGCACACCGGGCGCGCCGAAACGGAAGGCGGCTGGCGCTACCGCATGGTCTACATCGAGCCGGACGTTGCCGCGCGGGTCACGGGAGAACCGGGCTGGTGGTTCGGCGCGGCGGTGGGACATGATGCCACCGCAGCGCAACGCGTGACGGCCTTGCTGGATACGCTGTGGCACGCGTCCGAGCCGCTGGCGTTCGACAGCGCGCTGCACGCGCTGCTGGTCCAGTTCCGGCCGCATGCCCGCGTGCCGCGCCCGGCCGCCGCCCAGGGCGCGCCGCGATTCGCCCACGTCATCGAGTACCTGCGCGCGAACCTGTCGCGGCGTCTGACGCTGGACGAACTGGCGGCGCAAGCCGGATTGAGCCCCTTCCATTTCCTGCGCAGCTTTCAGGCGCACCATCACGCCACCCCGCAGCAGATGCTGATGGCGCTGCGGCTGTACGAAGCCAAGCGCCTGCTGGCTGCGGGCATGCCGCCGGCCCAGGTCGCGCTCGCGGCCGGCCTGACCGACCAGGCCCATCTGACCCGCGCGTTCTCGCGCCGCTACGGCATCACCCCCGCGCGCTATCAAAGGCAGGCGCACGGCTAGTGACGCACGGTTAGTGGCGCACGGCGAGTGACGCACGGCGAGTGGCCCCACACCGCAATCTCGTACAAGATCTGCCCCGCGCCGCTGGCTAGACTGCCCGCATTCACGACCTGGAGCAATGTATGTGGGCTGGAACCCTTTACGCCCTGGCCGCGGGCCTGATGTGGGGGCTGGTCTTCATCGGGCCGCTGCTGCTGCCGGAATACCCCGCCGCCCTGCAATCCGTGGCCCGCTATCTTGCCTTCGGCCTGATCGCCCTTCCGCTCGCCTGGCTGGACCGGCGCAACCTGCGCCGCCTGACCCGCAGTGACTGGATCGAGGCGGTCAAGCTCGCCGCCATCGGCAACCTGCTGTACTACCTGTGCCTGGCCAGCGCCATCCAGCGCGCCGGCGGCCCGGTCCCGACCATGATCATCGGCACGCTGCCCGTGGTCATCGCCATCAGCGCCAACCTGCGCAATGCCCGGCGCGACGGCCGGCTGCCGTGGAAGCGGCTGGCGCCGTCGCTGGCCCTGATCGCAATCGGCATCGGCTGCGTCAATCAGGTGGAGCTGCAGGCGCTGCGCCAGGCGCCGGACGCCGACCTGTCGCGCTACGCGATCGGCGCCGTGCTGGCGCTGGGCGCGGTCGTCTGCTGGACTTGGTATCCGCTGCGCAACGCCGACTGGCTGCGCGACCATCCCGGCCGAAGTCCTCGCACGTGGGCCACCGCGCAGGGCGTGGCCACGCTGCCGCTGGCGCTGGCGGGCTACGCGCTACTGTGGATCGGCATGTCGGCCGCCGGCAGCCGTTTCGACATGCCGCTGGGTCCGCGGCCCGACGTGTTTCTGGGGCTCATGATCGCCATCGGGCTGTTCGCGTCCTGGCTTGGCACGCTGTGCTGGAACGAAGCGAGCCAACGCCTGCCCACGGCGCTGGCCGGTCAGCTCATCGTGTTTGAAACACTGGCCGCGCTGGCGTACGCCTTTATCCTGCGCGGCGCCATGCCGGCGCCATTGACGCTTGTCGGCATCGGCTGCCTGATGGTCGGCATTCTGCGGGCGGTACGCGTGAAACCCGAGCCCGCCGCGGCGGAGGCCTGACGCCTCTTGCCGACCGCCAGCACAAATAATTAGACGTCGTATAATTTTCAACGTCGTCTAATTATTGAATCCGCCATGCCCTTCTCTTCTTTTCTTTCGCCCGCCGCCGACGCTGCCGACGCCGGCCGCCGCGAACGCAAGCGCCAGCAGACGCTGGACCATCTGACGCAGACCGCATGGCGGCTCTTCGAGGCCCTGGGGTACGACGCGATCACGATGGAGCAGATCGCCGCGCAGGCGGACGTGTCCAAAGGCACGCTCTACAACCACTTTCCCGTCAAGGAAGCGCTGCTGGCGCACCGCTTTCACGCCGAGTTGGCGGCGTCCCTGGCCGAATTGTGGCCGGCGCTGAAGGCGCTGCCCACGCTTGCCGCGCGGCTGACGCGCCTGCTGCATGCCTCGGCACACTGGTCCGAATCGCACCGCGCCTATCTTGGCCCTTACCTGCGCTACCGCTTCGCCAGCATGCAGACCACCGGACGCGACGACGAACGCCATCCGCGCAGCGGCCTGCAGCGTGTGTTCGCGACGTTGATCCAGGACGCGCAAGCGGCAAACCAGGCCCGGTCAGACCTGGACGCGGACCTCTTGGCGCACCACCTTCAGTTTCTTTACCTGGGCGCGTTGCTGCGCTGGCTGGACCAGCCAGGCGCATCGCTCAAGCAGGAATTTGACGCCGCCATCACCCTTTTCGTGGACGGCGTCGGCGGTAGCGCGGCATGAGCGCCCTGGTGCTGGACTGGGCGGCGGCGGCCGAATCCGGACCGCAAGCCGCGGGCGGCAAGGGTTGGCAACTGGGCCGCCTGGCGCAGTTCGGCGTGCCGGTGCCGGACGGCTTCGTGCTGGCCGCGCAGGCCAGCCACGCCCATCAGCCGGGCCGGGACGTGCCCGACGCCGTGTTGAACACGCTGCATGAGGCCTTGTGCGAACGCGGCTGGCTTGATCGTCCTCTGGCGCTGCGCTCGTCCGCGCCGCAGGAGGACTCCGCGCGCGCCTCGTTTGCCGGCATCCACTTGTCCTGCCTGAACGTGCGGGGGCCCGAGGCGGTTCGCCAGGCGCTGCGGCGCATCTGGGATTCGCTATTTACGCCCCAGGCTAAGGCTTACCGTCAGCGTCTTGACCTGCCGGCGGACGGCGCGGGCGGCATGGCAGTGGTGGTGATGCCGATGATCGACGCGGTGGCCTCGGGCATCGCCTTCACCATCGATCCCGCGACGGGCCGCCACGACGAGATGGTCATCCACGCGAACTGGGGCTTGGGAGAGTCGCTGGTGAACGGCGAGGCGGACGGCGACGCCTACCACCTGCGCGAGGATTACCTGCGCCAGGCATGGCCCGTCGCGCGGCGGCGCATCGGCGCCAAGCGCCTCGCCACGACGCCGGCCGCGAACGGAGGAACGCGGCTCAGCGACACGTCCGCCGCGCGCGCCGCGCAGGCCGTGCTGACGGATGCCCAGGCCGAAACGCTGGGCGACATGGCTCGCGACGCCGCCCGCGCGCTGGACTACAGCGGCGCCGGCTACGACATCGAGTGGGCGTGGGACGGCGAGAGATTCTGGATCGTGCAGGCCCGGCCCGTCACCGCGTCCGCGCGCCACACCTATCCCGCATTGCAAGGCCAGCCCGACTATTGGTCGCGCGGCAACACGCGCGAAGTGTTGCCGCAGGTGATGTCGGCAATGGAATGGGATGCGGGGCGCGTCATGGCCCAGCGCATGCTGACCTGCGGATTCGAACTGAGCGGCTACGAAACCCTGCCCGGCGTGCGGCTGGCCGCGTTGCTGCATGGCCGCGCCTATCTCAATGCCTCGGTCATCCAGTGGGTCGGCTACGACGCGCTGGGCGTCAAGCCCCGCGACATGAACGCGCTGCTGGGCGGCGCACAGCCCGAAATCCACGTGAAGCCGCTGTCCCTGGGTCAGCGCGTGCGGCACGGCCTGCGCATCGTGCGCTATCTTCGCCGTGCCGCGCCCCTGCGCCGTCACGCCGCCGCCAACCTGCCCCGGCTGCTGGCCCGCGCGCAGCAATGGCTCAGGGCACCCTTGCCGGCGTCCAACCCCGCGCTGGGCGCCAGCTTGCGCCAGCAGTTCGAAACCGTGCTGGCCGCGGATGAACTGTTCTTTTTGCAGGGCTCGGGGGGCGGGGCGCTTTCCAAGCTGCTGGAACTGGTCGAGAAAGCCGTGCCCGGCGAAGGCCATGCGCTGACCGCCGCCCTGATGGCAGGCGGCGACCCCAGCGTCACCGCGCAGCAGGGCTACGCCCTGATGACGCTGGCCCAGCTGGCGGCCGAGGACGCGCAGGCGCTTGCCTGGCTTCGCGCGCCGGACCGCGTCGACGCCGCGTGGGCCGAGGCGCTGCCAGGCGTCAGCCCCTTCAAGACGGCCTTTGCCGAATTCCTGGACCGCTACGGCCACCGCGCCGTGTACGAAACCTACCTGCGCAACCCGCGTTGGCGCGAGGCGCCGGGCTATTTGCTGAACAGCGTGCTGAACCTGATCGGCGCCGATCCGGCCGCCCTGCGCACGCGGCAGCGCGAGGCCGCGCAAGCGGCATGGCGCCGCGTGCGCCGTGCCTTGCCCTTCTGGCAGCGGCCGCTGGCGGCCAAGCTGCTGGCCGCCTCCCGCCTGGAAGGCAACCAGCGCGAGGCGGCGCGCAGCGTGCTCGTGGCTTACCTGGCCGTGGCCCGCCGAAGCGCGCTGGAACTGGGTCGCCGCACCGCCGGTCCGCACGGGCTGGCCGCGCCCGACGACGTCTTCCACCTGAATGCGGCCGAGATCTTCGCGCTGGCGGACGACCGGATCGGCGCGGCGGCGCTGGGCCGGCGCGCCACGGCCCGGCGGGCGCAATTGCAGGCCTGGTCGGCCCTGCCCGATCTGGATGTCATCACCGATCACGCCGGCGCCACCCCGCAAGCCCGCGAACAGGAAGCGCGCGCGCCTGCGGCCGGCGCAATGAACGCCTGGCGCGGCACGCCGGTGGCCGGGGGCCGCGCGCGTGGGCGCGCGTTCGTGGCGCGCACGCCCGACGAGGGCCTGGCGATGCCGGCCGGCGGCATCCTGGTCGCGGCGTCTTCCGACCCGGCGTGGACGCCCCTCTTTTTGCGCGCGGGCGCGGTGGTGATGGAAGTCGGCGGTTATCTGTCGCACGCCGCCATCGTGGCGCGCGAATTTGGCATCCCCGCCGTGGTCAGCGTCCACGGCATCCTGCAAGACGTCGCCACCGGCGATGTGCTGGAGGTGGACGCGGTGCGCGGCATCATCCACCGCGTGACGGGCGAAGCGCCCGGCTGATATGTCGTTCAGGCGGGCGTTGCCGCCGCAAGCTCGAATTGAAACACCGCCCCGCCCTCGGCGTCGTCGACCAGCCGGATCTCGCTCTGGTGCAGTTGCAGGATGCGCTGCACGATCACCAGCCCCAACCCGCCGCCCTCGCTAGGCCCCCGGTTCAGCGCCGAGGCGCGCGTGAATAGTCCGGCACGCAATTCGTCCGGAATGCCCGCGCCGGAATCGCTGACCTGCACGCGCACGCGGTTGCGCGCCAGACCCAGCTGCAATTCGATCCGGCCGCCCGGCGGGCTATGGCGGATCGCGTTGTCCAACAGGTTCGTCAGCACACGCTCGATCAGGCCCAGGTCCGCACGCACGGGCGGCAGCGCCTGCGCGATGTCCGTGGACAGCCGCTGCTGGCGCGCCTCGGCGGCCAGTTCGAACTTCTGCATCACGTCCTGCACCAGTTCAGGCAGCGAAAACGTCTCGGGCTCAAGGCGCACCAGTCCGGACTCCAGCCGCGCCAGTTCGAATAGCTCCTGCGCCAGCCGCCCCACCTTGCGGCTTTGCGCCAGCGCGATATCCAGATAGCGGCGGCGCTCGGACGGCGCAAGCGTCTCGTCCTTGAATCGCAGCGTTTCCAGATACCCGTGCAGCGATGTCAGCGGCGTGCGCAGATCGTGCGAAATATTGGCGACCAGGTCCCGGCGCTGCTGGTCCTGGCGCGTCAGTTCCCGCCACTGTTCCGAGATGCGCCGCCCCATCTGCGCAAACGTGCGCCGCAGCACCGCGATCTCGTCGCCATTGCGGGCGGCCGCGTCGCCCGGCTGCTCCAGCGCGGCCAGCGCCTGGCCGTCGTCGCTCTCAAACGCGCGCACCGCGCGTGTCAGCCCCCGCAACGGCCGCGTGATGAGCGCAAACGCGGCCAGCCCCGCCACCAATCCCAGCAAGGCCACCAGCGCGATCGACCAGAGCGTGGTGCGCAGTACCGAACTGCGCGACACATCCATCGCCAGCGCATCATGCGCCTGCCCCTGCAGCACTACGTACACATAGCCCTGTTCGCGCCCATCCACGCGCACGGGCGCGGCGCTGAACACCTTTTGCGCATCGGCGCTGCGCGGATCGTCGCCCGTGATAGGCAGCATCCCCCCGGCCAGCAGACGCTTGACCGGACCGAGGTCCACGCGTTCGCGCTTGATTTGCCCGGGCGGCGCGGCGTCGCCCACGATGCGGCCATCGCTCGACAGCAGATAGACCTCAACCGCGGGATTCACGGTCATCAGCATGTCGAACATCGACCGGACCGCGCCCGGCTTCCAGCCGCTGGCGTCCATCAGTTCGGTGGAACCGGCGATGTGCTGCGCCAGTCCGCTGGACAGCCGCTGCACGACCTCCTGTTCATAGCGCGAGTTGGCCGCGATCTGCAGCCAGGCGGACGCGCCGCAGCAGGCAAGCAAGAGCAGCGCAAACACGCCCGACAGGCGCTGGGTCAGGGTGAAGCGCTTCATGGCTGTCCCCCTGGCGCGGCCGCGAACTTGTAACCCCGGCCCCAGACCGTCAGGATGCGCTGCGGGTCGGACGGGTCGGCCTCGATCTTGGTGCGCAGCCGGTTGATATGGGTGTTGACCGTGTGCTCGTATCCCTCGTGCTGGTAGCCCCACACCTGGTTCAGCAGGTCCATGCGCGAGAACACCTTGTCCGGATGCCGCGCAAAAAAGTGCAGCAGGTCGAACTCGCGCGGCGTGAGATCCAGCCGGCGCGCATCCACGTCCACCGTCCTGGCGATGGGGTCGATCGACACGCCATGGACGGACAGGCTGCCGGCCTCCTCGCGCGCATTGCGTTCGATGGCATCGCTGCGGCGCAGCAGCGCACGCACGCGCGCCACCAGTTCCAGCATCGAGAACGGCTTGGCCAGGTAGTCGTCCGCGCCCAGTTCCAGCCCCAGGATGCGGTGCACCTCGCTGGAGCGCGCGCTGGTGATGATGATGGGGGTGTAGCGCGCCATCGCGCGTGCCCGCTTGCAGATTTCCAGGCCATCGATGCCCGGCAGCATCAGATCCAGCACCAGCGCATCCCAGCCGCCTTCTTCAAGCAGGCGCATGCCCTCGTTGCCGTCGGCCGCATGCTCGACCGCGTAGCCCTCGTCGCGCAGGTGCAGGCGCAGCAGTTCGGCAATGTGGGCGTCGTCTTCAACTATCAGTACGCGGCGGGGCGTATCCATGGGGCAACCTGGGGCGTGAGCGATGCGCCTATTGTCGCCAATCGGCGGGGGCCAAAGTTCACATTTAATTTAACTTTGCGTGAGGACTTCGGTATTGGCGCCGGGGAAGAATGCGTCCAACGACATTCACCGGAGACCGCCATGATGGCTCCACCTGCAATCGAACAAGCGCCGGGCGCCCCTCAGCCGGCCATACACCCCCGCTGGTTGCGGGTCACGCATTGGCTGAACGCCCTTGCCGTGGTCATCATGGCCATGAGCGGCTGGCGCATCTACAACGCCGCGCCCTTTTTCGATTTCACCTTTCCCAACGGCATCACGATGGGCGGCTGGCTGGGCGGGGCTTTGCAGTGGCACTTTGCCGGCATGTGGCTGCTGGTGGCCAATGGCCTCATCTATATGGCGTTGAACGCCGCCAGCGGCCGTCTGTGGCGCAAATTCCTGCCCGTCAGCCCGGGGGGCGTGGTCCGCGACCTGCTGGCCGCGCTGCGGGGCCGGCTGTCGCACGCCGACCCGCGCCGCTACAACCAGGTGCAGCGCCTGGCGTACCTCTTTGTGATGGTGGACATCGCCGTGCTGGTGTTGTCCGGCCTGGTGCTGTGGAAGTCCGTGCAGTTCGGCCTGTTGCGCGACCTGATGGGCGGCTACGAGGCCGCGCGGCGCGTGCACTTTTTTGCAATGGCGCTTTTGGCCGGGTTTGTCGCCGTGCACCTGGCAATGGTGGCGCTGGTGCCCCGCAGCCTGCTCACCATGATCCGCGGCAAATAGGGAGAGCCTGCCATGACCGATAAACGACGCCTTCTGCCGGGCCTGGACGCCCCGGCCATCCTGCGCGAAGCCGGGAAACTGCTGGACAAGCGCGTCGAGCAGCCGTCCCGCCGCGCCTTCCTGCGCCGTGGCCTGACACTGGGCGGCCTGGCCATGCTGTCGGGGTGCTCGCTGTCCGACGACGAGAGCGTCGAACAGGCGCTGTCGGCCGTCTCCCGCTTCAACGACCGCGTGCAGGGCTGGATCTTCGATCCCGCCAAACTTGCGCCAACCTATCCCGAATCCATGATCACCCGGCCGTTTCCCTTCAATGCCTTTTACGGCATCGACGAGGTGCCGCAGGTGGACGAGGCGTCGTTCCGGCTGGAAGTCACCGGCCTGGTGGCCGACAAGCGCCGCTGGCGGCTGGACGAGCTGCGCGCGATGGCGCAGGTGGATCAGGTCACCCGGCACATCTGCGTCGAAGGCTGGAGCGCCATCGGCAAATGGGGCGGCGTGCCGTTCGCGGATTTCTTGAAACGCGTCGGCGCCGACCTGTCGGCCAAGTATGTCGGCTTCAAGTGCGCCGACGACTACTACACCAGCATCGACATGCCCACCGCGCTGCATCCGCAGACGATCCTGGCCCTGACCTACGACGGCCGGACGCTGCCCCCCGAGTACGGCTTCCCCATGAAGCTGCGCATGCCTACCAAGCTTGGATACAAGAACCCCAAGCACATCCAGGCAATTTTCGTCACCAACACCTACCCGGGCGGTTACTGGGAGGACCAGGGCTACAACTGGTTCGGCGGAAGCTAGGTGAATTCCCTTCTTTTTTCCCCTGAACAAAGGAACGCATCATGAGCAAACTGACCACCGCCGCCCTGTCCCTGTGCCTGGCCTTTGGCGCCACGGCCGCCCAAGCCGCCGACACCATGGGCAAGGAAGGCATGAGCAAGAGCGGCATGTCCAAGGAAGCGCCGTCCCAGGACGGCATGAAGAAGGACTCGATGTCTCGCGATGGCATGTCGAAGGGCTCGATGTCCAAGGATTCGATGTCCAAGGACTCCATGTCGAAAGATTCGATGTCCAAGAATTCGATGTCCAAGGATTCCATGTCCAAGAATTCAATGTCCAAGGACGCGATGGGCAAGGATGGCATGTCCAAGGACGGCATGCAGAAGTAAACCCGCGCGGGGACCGCGTGAACCGGTCCCCGCCTGAACGAACCCGCACGGAATTCGCCATGAACCTCAAACGCAGACACTTTCTGGGGCTGGGCGGCGCGGCAGCCGCCGCCGCGGGCCTTGCCCCCTTGCTGGCCGCGCGCGGCGTCAGCGCGCAGGCGGCCCCGGCCACGGCATCGTTTCCCTACACGCTGACGGACGCGCAATGGCGCGAACGCCTGACGCGCGAGCAGTATCAGGTGCTGCGCCGCGACGGCACCGAGCGCCCCTACTCCAGCCCGCTCAACGACGAACACCGCAAAGGCACCTTCGCCTGCGCCGGCTGCGAACACCCCTTGTTCTCCTCATCGACCAAGTTCGACAGCGGCACCGGCTGGCCCAGCTTCTGGCAGCCCTTGCCCAGCGCCGTCGGCGAAACGCGCGACCGCAGCTTCGGCATGGTCCGCATCGCCGTCCATTGCGCCAACTGCGGCGGCCATCTGGGCCACGTGTTCGACGACGGCCCGCGCCCCACCGGCCTGCGCTATTGCATGAACGGCGTGGCCATGACCTTCGCCCCGCAAGCCTGATCCGCGATCTGCATTCCTGAAAGGACCCGACATCATGTCCAAGCATCCCCCCCTGCGCCGGCTCTGCGCCGCGCTCGCCACCGCTGGCGGCCTCCTCATTTCAAGCGCCACGCCAGCCGCCGAACGGGCCTTCATCATCCCGCCGCCTGCCGCGGACCAGGCAGCCAGTGCGGCGGCAACCGCCACGCAGGAAAAAGCCGTCATCGCAGGCGGCTGCTTCTGGGGCGTGCAGGCCGTGTTCCAGCACGTGAAGGGCGTAAGCAACGCCGTATCGGGATATGCCGGCGGGCAGGCCGGCACGGCCAACTACAACGCCGTCGGCAGCGGCCGCACCGGTCACGCGGAAGCCGTGGAAATCACGTACGACCCCCGGCAGATCAGCTACGGCCAGCTGTTGCAGATCTACTTTTCGGTCGCTCACGATCCCACCCAGCTCAACCGCCAGGGCCCCGACCACGGCACGCAGTATCGATCCGCCGTCTTTCCCGCCAATGACAGCCAGCGCAAGGTGGCCGAGGCGTACATCGCGCAGCTCAACAAGACGGGGGTGTATCCCAAAGCGCTGGCCACCACCATTGAACCGCTGCAGGCGTTCTATCCCGCCGAGGACTATCACCAGGATTATCTGGTGCGCAATCCGAACAGCCTGTACATCGTGATCAATGACATGCCCAAGGTGGAGAACCTGGCAAAGACGTTTCCGGATTGGTGGCGCGACAAGCCGGTGCTGGTGGGTGCGAAGCATTAAATTGGGGACGCCTGAGCGCCTGACAGCGAGCAACGTAAAATGTCAGGCTTCCAGCCTCAATATGCTTCTCATATGAACCTTGATCGCCTGCGTCGCGAGTTTCCCGACTTCGACATCACCACCCTGCCGCCCCTTCCCGAAGGGTATTCAGACTCATCGAGCTATATCGATGCAGCGCCTTCATTCACGAACGAGGCGCGTGGACTGAAGGTGTACGTCGACTACGCCAACTATGCCGACCGGGAATCCGGCCGGAGCCAGCGCTTCTGTGTGTCGCGCTACGACGAGGAAGCTGACGACTACGAGGACCTCGCCCTGTCGACCAACGATTGGGACGAGGTCACGCGCTTCCTGGCCACCTGAGCGTCCTGGCCGCGCCGCCACGTCACCCGAGGACCCGATGGCAGGTTCGCAAGTCCGAGTAACGCTGTCGCTGATCGCACCCGCGCTGCTATTGATCTTCGGCGTTACCTTCCTCGCCATCTGGTTCTTCTTCCATCGCAAACGTTTTCTGCTGCACCTCGCCGCAGGCTGCGCGACGTTTGCGTGCGGAGCGGTTTCACAAGTTCTGTACGTGCCCCGCGACACGGGGCTCAACGCGCTGGTTTCGGGGTTGCTGTACACGGCGGCGGCTTGCCTGGTCGTGCAGGGCGTCCTTGAACGCGCACGCGTTCGCCTTCCCTGGACCGCGTATGGCCTCTATGGCGCGGCGATCATGGCCGCGCTTTGGTACTTCTTCTACGTCGATCGCAACCTGCTCGTGCGCGTTTACGTGCTTAATGCAGGCTTCGGATTGCTGTTCTGCTACGCCGCGTGGCGCATGCGGCGCGCTTCGCGTCAGCGCCCGATCGACAAGGCGCTCTTCTTTGTGGTGCTGCTTTTCGGCCTGCACTTTGTTCCGCGCACATTGCTCAGCATGGGCAAGCTGGCGCCACAGGGCGCGCTTGCGTTTGCCGACTCGGCATTCTGGCAAACGTTGCAGCTTTCTCTAGCGGTATTCAGCGTTGCGCTGGCGCTCACGCTGCTGATTGCGATTGCAGCCGACGCCATTGACGAGGTCCGCAAGGAAGGCGACAAGGATTGGCTGACGGGCGTCTACAACCGGCGCGGCTTCGAAACACGCGTGCGCACGCTCCGATCGAACGGACACGCCCCGGTGGCGCTCATCGTCTGCGATGTGGACAATTTCAAGCGCATCAATGATCTGCATGGGCACCAGAGCGGGGACAAGGCGCTCACGCAAGTGGCCAAGGTCCTTGAACAAGCGGTGCGTAAGCACGACGTGCTTGGGCGCATCGGCGGCGAGGAATTCGGCATCTTCCTGCCAGACACCGATCTGCCCGAGGCCCTGCGCTACGCGGAACGCCTGCGTGCCGCGGTGGAGCAAACCGTGCGGGATCCGGGCGGCGAGGCACCGATCACGATCAGCGCGGGCGTGGCGCACACGGATCGCTTTGAATCCTGGGAAGCGATGTATCAAGAGGCTGACGCCAAGCTCTATCAAGCCAAGCGGGCCGGCCGGAACCGGATCATGGGCTGACGGGGTTTGCCTGCCCCTTCAGCCACCCCGCCACCGCCTGAACCGCCCCCGACGCCTCCCGCCCGGCGAACATCGCCAGGTGATACGTGTGCCCGTCGATCTCGGGTCCGAACGGCTGCGCCAGGTGCCCCGCCCGCAACTCATCATCCACCAGCGCCAGGCTGACCAACGCGATCCCGTGCCCGGCCACCGCGGCCTGTATCGCATGGCCTTCATCCGAGAACCGCAACTGCCCGGCTTCCGGCGGCAGCGGACGCCCGGCGATCGCGAACCAGCGCTCCCACGTCGGGTTGTCGGGTTGCGCGCGCTTCCAGTCAAAGCGGATCAGCGGCACCCGCGCCAGATCGTCGGGCGAGACGACGCCCAGGCGGGGATTGGCCACCGGTGCGAACCGGTCGGTGAACAAGGGCTGCACCGCCAGCCCGGGGTATGGCCCCCGGCCATAGCGGATGGCGATGTCGACGGCGGACGAGCGCAGGTCGACGAGGTCGTCGCTGGCCTGCAGCTGCAGATCGATATCCGGATGCCGGCGCCGGAAATCGGCCATGCGCGGCACCAGCCACTTCACGGTGAACGCATTGGTCGCGGAAATGCTGACCTGCGCGCGCGTGCGCTGCTGCGTCAGGCGCGCCAGAGTCGCCTCGAATTTGTCGAAGCCATCACGCAGCACCGGGTAAAGCTGCGCCCCGGTGTCGGTCAGCGTCACCCTGCGCACCTGGCGATCGAACAGCGCCAGGCCCGTCCCTGCTTCCAGCGCGCGGATCTGATGGCTGACGGCCGTGGGGGTGACGGCAAGTTCCTCGGCGGCGGCCTTGAAGCTGCCCAGGCGCGCGGCGGCCTCGAAGGCGCGCAGCGCGGAAAGCGGGAGGGACCGGCGTTGCATGGGCGGGGCTCACATAGATGAATTTTTCTCGTCTTATAGCTGACAAACGAACCTTTGTCACGGCCAGGCCGGAATTCTAAATTTCAGTCACTGGGCGGCGCATCAACCGACAACCCCCGTCCGGATATAGATGAAGGAATTCGCATCATGCTCAAACAGGTCATCACCCAGCCCGACAACTACGCGCCCTTCCTGCTGTCGCAGGGCATCCAGTTCGGCAATCTGCTTTTCATCTCGGGCCAGGCCGGCGCCGCCGACGACGGGAAGATCGTGGACGGCGGATTTCTGGCGCAGGGCGAACAGGCGTTCAGTAATCTGCGCCGCGCGCTGGAAGCCGGCGGCTCGCGCCTGGAGGACGTCATCAAGGTCACCATCTTCGTGACCGACATGGGGCATTTCGACGACGTGGTTGCCCTGCGCCGCAAGTTCTTTTCGGCGCCCTACCCGGCCGACACGATTGCCGAGATCAAGGCGCTGTACGATCCGGCCGCGATGATCGAGATCGAGGCCATCGCCGCGGTCCGCCCCACGGAGGGCCGCTGACATGACCGCCGCTACCGATCCACGGCAAGACGCGCAGCCCGCGCCCGCCGGCCTGTTCACGCCGCTGCGGGTGGGCCGCGTGGACCTGCCCAACCGGCTGGCCGTCGCGCCCATGACCCGGGTCAGCGCCACCGCCGATGGCCTTGCCACGGCGCAGATGGCGGGCTACTACGAAGCGTTTGCGCGCGGCGGGTTCGGGTTGGTCATCACCGAAGGCATCTACACGGACAAGGCCCATGCGCAGGGGTACCTGTTCCAGCCCGGCCTGGCCGACGACGCGCAGCGCGATGCGTGGCGGCCCGTGGTGGACCGCGTGCATGCGCAAGGCGGGCGGATCTTTGCCCAGCTCATGCACGCCGGTGCGCTGTCGCAAGGCAATCCGCATCGTCCCGGGACAAAAGGCCCATCGGCCGTGTTGCCGGCCGGGCAGCAGATGACCTTCTATCGCGGCCAGGGTCCGTACCGGATGCCGCACGCGATGAACCTGGACGACATCGCCGAGGTGGTCGAAGGCTTTGCGCAGGCGGCCCGCCGCGCGCAGGAAGCGGGATTTGACGGCGTCGAGATACACGGCGCCAACGGATACCTGCTGGACCAGTTCCTTACGCGCCATACGAATCAGCGCGAGGACGGCTACGGCGGCAGTCTGGAGAACCGGCTACGGCTGACGGTGGACGTCATCCAGGCGGCGCGCCAATCGACATCGGGACACTTCGTCGTCGGCGTGCGCACCTCGCAGGGCAAGGTGAATGACTTCACCCACAAGTGGGAAGGCGGCCAGGACGACGCGGCGCGGATCTTCGGCGCGCTGGGCGCGGCGCCCATCGATTACGTGCACACCACTGAGTTCGAGGCCTGGCGACCCGCCTTTGGCGACAGTGACCCCAGCCTTGCGGCATTGGCGCGCCGCCATGTCCGGGTACCCGTGCTGGCCAACGGATCCCTGCACGATCCCCGGCAGGCCGAAGCCCTGCTGGCGCGCCAGGACGCGGATTTCGTGTCGCTGGGGCGCGGGGCGCTCACGCACGCCGACTGGCCCGCCCGGCTGCGCGCGGGCGCGCCGCACGAGGCCTTTGACCGGGGACTGCTGGCGCCGATTGCAGACCTGGACAACGCAGCGCGTCACCGGGCGGCGGCTGCGCCTGGCGCGGGCCGTGTTGAAAGCGCGGCCGCCGGGCACGCCTGAACGCCCCAGCGCGCCGGGTCAGCCGGGATGCCGCAACGCCTGGAAAATCCAGGTGCCGATGCCGGTGATCGCGGCGTCGCCATGCGGCAATCCCATCACCTGCAGTCCCAGCGGCAGACCATCAACGGCCATCAACGGCACATTGATCGCGGGCGCGCCCAGCAATGACGACGCGCAGGCAAACGAGACGTCGCCCGTCGGATACCGGGTGTCGCGGATGTCGGCCGCAATGGGCGCCGCGCCGCACGCATTCAGGCTGACCAGCGCGTCGCATTGCGTGGCCAGGGCCGCCAGGCATTGGCGCGCGTGTTCGCGCAGCAGCAGGCATTCGCGGTAGTCCGCCAGTGTCATGGCGCGCCCGCTTTCCAGTTGCCGCACCAGGCTTGGGCCGAGCGTGTCGGGATGATTGGCGACCAGGTTGGCCAGCGACCAGCGCTGTTCCCAGGAAATGAGCCGCAACGACAAGGGCGCCGCTTGCGAGATGGCGCGCTCCAGCGCATCGACCAGCGCCGAATCGCCGCGCCGGATGATCGACACGCCTTGCCGCGAGAGCGCGTCCAGGGTGGCCTCGAACGCCTGACGGGCCTGCGGTTCGGCGCGTGTCCACCCCTCGGTTTCCAGCGCAACGAGCCGCGCCGGCTTGCGTGCGGCCGGCGCCTGCAGCGGGCCATAGAGGCCGGGGTGGCCGGGATCGCCGCCCGCCCGCAGGGCAATTTCCGCCGCCGCCGTCCACATGTCTTCGACGGAATTGGCATGGATGCCGATATGCGCCTGGCTCAGCCCCAACCGCTCGCCGCGATTGAGCGCACCGAACGTCGGCTTCAAGGCCCAGTTGGCGTTGTAGCTGGCCGGCCGCAATACCGACCCCACCAGTTGCGAACCAATGGCCATGGGCACCATGTTGGCGCCCACCACGGCGGCCGACCCGCTGGACGATCCGCCCGGCGTGCGCCGCGGATCGAACGGATTGGTCGTCGGGCCGGGGTCCAGAAACCCCAGCGCCGTGGTGACCGTCTTGCCCAGGATGATCGCGCCGGCATCGCGCAGCGCACGGACCACGGCGCTGTCGTTCTTGGGGAAGTTGCCGTCAAAAGCGGCGCAGCCCATCTGCGTGGGCATGTCGCGCGTTTCGATCAGGTCCTTGATGCCGACGGGCATGCCGTCGATGGCGGACAGCGGCCGGCCGTCACGATAGCGCTGGGCGCTGGCGTCGGCGGCGGCGCGGGCGCCCGCCTCGTTCAGGACGACCCAGCCCTTGAGCTGGCCCTCCCGCGCGGCAATCACTTCCAGGCAGCGTTCCAGATAGTCGCGGGGCGTGTCGCGGCGGTCGGCAAACGCAGCGCGGGCGTCATGAAAAGTCAGGGCAGCGTGGGTGCTGGGATCGTAGGTCAAGGCATGGCTCCGGTGGTCTTATTCACTGCTTTTGATGCCGAGGGTGCGAATCAGCGCGCTCCAGCGGGCATATTCGGCGCGGAAGAACGTATCGAATTCAGCGGGCGTGCCCGGCTGCACCTGCAGATTGATGCCCTTCAGGCGCTCCAGGATCGCGGGCTCGGCCAGGACCTCATTCAGGTCACGGTTGATCTTCTGCTTGATGTCGTCCGGCAGGCCGGCGGGCGCGAACAGGCCATACCAGGCTTCCAGGCGCAGTCCGGGCAGGCCGGCCTCGGCGGCGGTCGGCACGTCGGGCAAGGCTTCCAGGCGCTGCGGCGACGCCAGGGCATAGGCCTTGAGCTTTCCACCCTTCACATGATTGATGACGTTGCCCGACGCAAACTGCACCAGCAGGTCGACCTCGCCGCCGATGGCCGCCATCGAGGCCTCCAGCGCGCCCCGGTACGGCACGTGCATCACGTCCACCTGGGCCTCGCGCTTGAAGATTTCGGTAAACAGCTGCAGCGACGACCCCGAGCCGTTCGAGGCGTAGGTGTACTTGCCCGGCTCGGCGCGAAAGCGCTTGATCAGCGCGGACAGATCGGCATCGTCGATGCCCGGACGGGTCAGGACCAGGACGGGCAGGCTGCCGATCTTGCCGATGCGCGCGAGCCCGTTCTCGACATCGATCTTGGCATTGGGATTGAGGGCCGGCAGCGTGGCCAGCTCATTGAAGGTCAGCATCAGCGTGTAGCCGTCGGGCTTGGCCCGGGCCACGTAGTCGGCGCCGATAAGCGTGCCCGCGCCCGGCTTGTTCTCCACCACGACGGCCTGCCCCCAGCGCTGCGCGAGCCGGGGACCGATCAACCGGGCAAGAATATCGGCGGTGCCGCCCGGCGTGGTCGGCACCACGATGCTGACGGGACGCTGCGGATAGTCGGCCGCCGACGCGGTCCCGGCCAGCACCGCGGCGCCGCAGAAGGCGGCAATTCCGATCCGTCGAACCAACGTTCTGAACATGGATTTCCCCTTATGGCTGTTCTTGGCCGCAAAGTCAGGCGGCCGTGCCATCTTGGGCGTTCGCGCGGCGGGGTTCAAACGACTTTATCTATGGCACACTTAACTTTTTGTTAACTGAACCGCCGCGATGACCGCCCTGCCTCCGCTCAACGCGCTGCGCTGTTTCGAGGTCGCCGGCCGCCTGGGCAGCATCACCAGCGCGGCCGAGGAACTGAGCGTGACGCCCGCCGCCATCAGCCGCCAGATCCGTCTGCTGGAGGAACACCTGGGGCTCAAGCTGTTCCTGCGCCAGCACCGCCGCATCGTGCTCACCTCCATGGGTGCGGCGTATCACGCCGACATCGCGCGCTGCTTTGGCGGGCTGCAGCGCGCCACGTCCGAACTGGGCGAACGCTCTCGCCGCCGCCAATTCGTCATCAAGGCGCCCCACAGCGTCGCCATGCGCTGGCTGCTGCCCCGGCTGTCGGGGTTTCACCGGCAGTATCCCGATATCGACGTCAAGCTGCACACGGCCGTGGACGCGCCGGACTTCGAACGCGAGGAAGTCGACGCCGGCATCTGCATGGGCGATGGCCGCTGGCGCGGCCTGGTGAGCTACAAGCTGATGGTCAATGAACTGCTGCCGGTCTGCGTGCCCGGCAAATGCGCGCGGCTGCGCACGCCCGCCGATCTGAAGGGAGAGATCCTGCTGCATACCCTGGCGCGCCCCGACTATTGGGAAATATGGCTGCAGGCCGCCGGCCTGACCGGGATCGACGTCACGCGCGGCCTGCGCTATGAATCGTCCGCGCTGGCCTACGAGGCCGCGCTGGAGGGCTACGGCGTGGCCATCGCACAAAAGCCCCTGGTGCAGAAGGAACTGGACGAAGGCCGGCTGGTGGCGCCCTTCGACCTGACCGTGGACCTGGGCGCGCAAAGCTATTATTTTGTCCTGCCCCCCGAAGACTACCGGCGGCCGTCGCCCGAACTGACGCAGTTCCGCGCGTGGGCAGCCTCCTGCGCGATCTAGCGCTGGCGGACTTTCGCCGAAAGCGGATCCCGATGTCCCGGTCCGCCTGCCGCGTTAGGCTACATTGCAGGGTCGCCAACCCGGCCCGCAGCCCCCTACAAGCTGCGCATCACCCCTTGCAGGAGCCGTACCGCAGTGAATGACACCTCCACGCCGGACACCGACCTTTCCGACGCGCCCAAAGAACAGCAAGCCACGCTTTGGCGCGACGACGGCTGGACCGCGCGCATCATCAAGAACGAAGACGACGACGGCTGGGCTGTCGAAATGACGCTGGACGGCCAGGCCGAGCCCGCGTTGGTCGGGCCCTGGACCATGGGCCGCGACAAGAAGAACCCCAAGCCGCTCGACGCGCCGGCCTTCCACACCCTGGTCAAGACTGCCAACGAAGTCCTGCGCCGCCACGAACAGCAATTGCACGCCACGCTGCACAAGAGCGTGAAGATCGACGCCGCCGAAGGCCGCCTGACCGTCAAGCTGGACATCGTTCCCGACGAGGACGAACCCTACGCCACGCTCAGCGCCTACGACGAATTGGGCGAGCAGCTCGCCCAGATCCGCGTGCCGCCGACGTACAAGCTGAACGTGCAGCGGGCGTCGGATTGGGCAGCGGGCGGGTTCGGCCGGGAAGGCTGAGCCCCGGTCCTTACGGAGCGGCGGCGCTAGCCCTGCTCCGCTTCCGCGTCCCAGTCGTCATCGCCGGCGTGCACGGCGCGCAGCAGCCGTCCCAGATGGCCGCTGCTGGAAAACCCCAGGTCGGCGCTGACGCTTGCGACGGATTCGCCAAGTGCAAGCCGCCGGCGCGCCGTCTGCGCCAGCACGAAGCGGCGCAGCGTGATGGGAGAGCGCCCATAGGTCTCGATGCAGGCGCGCTGCAAGCTGCGCGTGGTCGCGCCCAGCATGCTGGCCGACTCCGCAATCGCAGGCAGCGGCAGCCCCGCGTCCAGGCGATCGCGCAGCAGCGCCAGCCATTGCCGGGCGAGCGGCAGCGGCGGCTGCGGTGCGCGCGTGCGGTCCTGCAGGCGGGAGCCGGCGTCAAGCTGCGCAATTAGCGCCTGAACCAGCATCGGCAGCGCTGACGCCGACATCGCCGGCATCCATAGCGCATCAAGCATGGCTTGCGCCGCGCCATCCAGTTGCAGCACGCCGTCCGCCCCGCAGCTTCGCAGCAATTCGGGCGCCAGATAGAGCTCGCCATGCTGCTGCGTCACGCTTTCTGCGCGCGTGCTGTGCTGGACGTGGGATGGCAGCAGCAAGGCCTGTCCGCGCACCAGCCGGCAACGCCGGCGCGCGCCCTCCTCGTCGCGCCAGGCGCTATCCAGGGCGCCGGCGCGCGGCCACAGCAACATGGCGCAATCGTGTTCATGCCATTGAAACGCGTAGCGCGGCTGCCGGCTGGCCGCGAGCGCGAAGCCGGTCTGGGCAATCAGACCTTGTTTGGAAGATAGCGGGACGGAACGCATCATGACGGCGGGCAAGACAAGCGCCGAGTCAGGCCACGCTGGCAACGGCGGAATGGGGCGTTCGGCCAGTATCGGCGCGTGGCGGCTTTCCCGCAAGCGCGGCGGGGCGCCAACACCCGCCCCTGTCGCGTACGGGATCATTCCATGTCGCACCGCGGTTCGCTGCCGTCCGGACGTCTTGCTTACGATCTGGGTCATTCAAACCAGCACAAGGGGAAGTAGATGATCCGCGCACTGCCCGCCGCATTGCTATCGGCCGCCGTCTTGGCCTTGCCGGCCACCGGCGCCCTGGCCAAGTCCGCATGGCCCGACAAACCCATTACCCTGATCGTTCCTTTCCCGCCGGGCGGGGGCACGGACCTGGTCGTGCGCACCTTGCAGCCCGCGTTGTCGCGCGAGCTGGGCCAGACCGTAATCATCCAGAACACCGGCGGCGCCGGCGGCACGGTGGGATCCGGGCAGGCTGCCCGCGCGCGGCCGGACGGCTACACGGCCCTGGCGGTGACGACCAGCACCACCGCGCTCAGCGCCAGCCTGTACAAGAAGCTGCCCTACAACCCGGAAAAGGATTTCGACTACATCGGCTTCATCGGCACCTCGCCTTATGTGCTGGCGGTGCAACCAGCCTTGAAGGCGGCCACGGTCGACACGCTGACCGACGCCTTGAAGGCGCGCCGCACCGGCACGTTCGCCTCGGTGGGCGCGGGCACCGTGTCGCATCTGCTTGGCGAAATGTTCACGAAGGACAAGAAGCTGGACCTCACGCACGTGCCGTATCGCGGCGCGGCCCCCGCGTATACCGACCTGATCGGCGGGCAGGTGGACATCATGTTCGACAACCCGGTGGGGCTGGCGCCGTTCGTGCAGAGCGGCAAGCTGGTGGCCGTGGCCACCACAAGTCCCACGCCGATCCTGCCGGGCGTGCCGACCTTTGCCTCCCAAGGTATGCCGGCCTATACGCAGGTGCTGTGGTATGGCCTGGCCTTTCCCAAGCAGACGCCCGAAGCGATCGTGCAAAAGATGAATGCCGCGCTCAACGCGGCACTGCGCAATCCGGCCGTGGCATCGGACCTGGCCGCCAAGGGCGTGGACGGGCGTCCGGGCACGTCCGAAGCCCTCACGCAAGCCGTCTCACACGACCTTGCCTTCTGGGGCGACCTCATCACCAAGACCGGAGTTCAGTTTGACTAAGCCCGCCTTCCCTGCCGCGCCCGCCGAGCCGCCCCCCGGCCAGGCGATCCTGCTGCGCGTATTCGTCGATACGTCCCAGCCCCGCGAAGGCGGCAATCCGGTGCCGCTGGTGCTTGACGCGCAGGGCATGACGGCCAGCGACATGCAGGCCCTGGCCGCACACCACGGCCACGAGTCGTCCTTCGTTGTGCCGGCCGATGGCGATGACCATCTGTGCCAATTGCGATTCTTCGTGCCCGGCCACGAAATGGAGATGTGTGGACACGCAACCGTGGGCACGCTCTGGGCCCTGCGGCAATGGGGACGCTGGACGACGCCGCGCGCACGTGTTCAGACCCTGAGCGGCAGCGTGGATATCGAGTGGGACGACGCTGGCGATCGCGCCTGGGTGTCGCAGCCTGCCGTCGCCACCTCAGCGCTCACGCCGGCGCAATGCCGCTCGATCGCTGACGTGCTGCGCATCGATCCGGACTTGCCCGGCCTGCATATGATCAATGCCAGCACCAGCCGCGTGAAGACGTTGGTACGGCTGCCGGGCGTGGCCGAGCTGAACGCCTTGGCGCCCGACTTCGACGCGATGCGGGACCTCTGCGAGGCCATCGGCTCGACCGGTCTCTACCCTTATGCGCTGACGACGGATGGCGCCAGCGCGCGGCAATTTCCCAAGGCGTCTGGCTACCCCGAGGATGCGGCCACCGGCATTGCGGCCGCCGCCTTGTGGGGATACCTGAACGAGACGGGCAGCGTGCCGGCGGATGGGGTGTACACGGTCCGCCAGGGCGTGGCCATGGGATCGCCCTCGGCAATCCAGTTGCGCCTGCGCGGCGACGCCGCCGGGTGTTGGCTGAGCGGCGAAACGCAATGGATGCGCTGACCCGCCTCTGTACGGCCGAGTCGCGGCTGGCGGCAGCCGGCTGGCGCCTGCCCGCCGCGCCGGTTCCGCGTGGCGCCTATGCGCCCTACCACCTGGCGGCACTGTCAGGCGCAACACTGATCTGCGTCAGCGGCCAGGCCAGCCGGCGGGACGGCACACCCATCGTCGGAACATGCCGGCCGGGCGACGACCTGGACGCGGCCCGGGCGGCCTGCGCGCACGCGGCGCTGAGCGCGCTGAGCGCCCTGCGCGATGCCAGCGGCGGCAACCTGGACCGCGTACGCGCCATCGTGCAGCTGCGCGGCTATCTGCGCAGCGACGCGGAATTCGAACACCACAGCGCGGTGCTGGATGGCGCATCGCAGGTGCTTGAGGCCGCATTCCCGCATATGCCGCGCCCGGCGCGCAGCGCGGTGGGGGTGACCAGCCTGCCGGGCCGCAGCTGGGCCGAGATCGAAATCAGCGCGCTGCTGGACGACCGCGGCTGATCCTGCGACGCCAACCCGCCCGCTTTCTGGCGGGCGGCAGTGACGCGACGATACCGGTACGACTGACCCACCGCCCCGCCGGGCGGCAGGGTCAGTGCCCGGTCGAATCGCCCTGACGGCTGGCTTCGAACAGGAACCACGTGCGCCGCTCGGTCTCGTCGATCCAGTTTTCGATCAGGCTGGAACTGGCGATGTCGCGATGCTCGTCGGTGACGTTGTGCGCTTCGCGCAGCGTGGCCGCCAGCACCTTGTTGTCTTCCCGCAGCTCGGCCAGCATGTCCAGCGGCTGCACGAAGTCGGCGTCATTGTCCGAAATACGCTGCGAGCGCGAGATGTGGCCGATGGACCGCAGCGTCGTGCCGCCAATCTTCCGGATGCGCTCGGCGATGGGGTCCGTCATGGCGAACAGCTGGTCGCCCTGCTCGTCCAGCAACAGGTGGTAGTCCCGGAAGTGGGGCCCACTGACGTGCCAATGAAAGTTCTTGGTCTTCAGGTACAGGGCGAACACGTCGGCCAGCACCTGATTCAGCACGGCGGAGATGTCGCGAGTGGCGTCGGCCGCCAGGTCGGTGGGCGTTGCCAGCGGCGCCTTGCGACGGACCTTCAGCGCCTTGGTGGTCTTCTCATTCAGTTTCTTGGCCATGGATCGCACCTTTGTGAAATGAATCGGACAACACGATTGCGGCGCGGCATGAACCGCCCGCGAGGCACAGCGTAAATCTCCGGATGCGCTTTGCCAATGCCCGGCGCAGCGAAGGAGTATGCTACGCCGCTTCGCATCCCCCTGATCCCTTCCCACCATGCGCGGCAATCCCGACGCCAGGCAAGGCGCCATCGCGTTGCACGGGTTCTATTTCCTGTATTACGGCCTGCAGGGCGTAAGCATTCCCTTCCTGCCCTTGTGGTTCGCCAGCCGGGGCTTGGACCCGGCCCTGATCGGGCTGATCGTCGCCACGTCGTTCCTGCCCAAGATCGTGTCGACGCCGATCGTGGCGCACATCGCGGACCAGACGGGCCGCGCCCACGCGCTGATCGCGTCGGCGCTCGCGGCGTCCCTGGTTCTTTTCGTGTGCTATCCGTTCAGCCAGACTTCAGCCTGGCTGCTGGCCATCACGCTGTTGCTGAACGCGGTGTTCCCGGCCGTGCTGCCGCTGATGGACCGCATGGCCATTGCGAGCGGGCGCGGACAGGGCAATTCCTACACGGTGATGCGCGCGTGCGGCTCGCTGGGCTTTGCCACGGTGACGGTGGCGGGCGGGTATCTGATCAAGACGTTCGACGCGGATTGGGTGATGTGGCTGTCGATCCTGCTGATCGTCGCGTGCCTGGCCTGCGTGCGGCTGCTGCCGCAGGCGGCGCGGCCGGCGCCTCAAGAATCCCAGGCGGACCGCGTCCGGTTGCCGATGCGCGAAGTGCTGCGCGACCGCCCGTTGCTGCTGTGCATCGCCGCGGCCTCGCTGGTGCAGGCAAGCAACGGCTTCCTGTATTCCTATTCGACGCTGTACTGGACCGCGAGCGGCCTGTCGACGGCGATGATTTCGCTGTTGTGGGTGGTGGGCGTCGCTAGCGAGGTCCTGTTCTTCTTTCTGGCGCCGCGTATCCTGGCGCGCACGGGTGCGCAGTGGCTGATCCTGGCCTCGGCCGTCATGACGGCGATCCGTTGGGCGGGCCTGTCCGCCACCACCGACCCCACGCTGATCGCGGGCTTGCAGTTGCTGCAGTGCTTCACCTTGGCCGGCAACAATGCCGCCATCATGTGGTACATCACCCGCCGCGCGCCCGCCGCCTGCAAGACTTCGGCAATCGCCCTGTACGCCATGCTGTCGGGCGGCGTGTTCATGTTCGCCAGCATTCAGCTCGGCGGCGCGCTGTACCGCAGCTTCGCCCCGGGCGGCTTTCTGGTGATGGCGCTGTGCGCGGCCGCGGCCGCACCATTGGTGATGGTCTCGGAGAAGCTGCGTCGGCGCGAGGCGAGCTGAACGTGGCGTTGGCGTTCAGCGCGTGCGCGGGGCGGCGATGGTATCGCGCGAATCGCCGCTGACGCCTGAACCGCGCTTGAATGCTGCCGCGTTATGGCCAAACTTTTCGCGGTAGGCGGCCGGACTGGTCAGCACGATACGCCGGAAGTGCCGGCGCATGGACTCCTCGGAACCAAACCCGGCCAGCTCGGCAATGCGGCCCACGGACAAGCGCGCCTGCGATTCAAGCATTTCACGGGCCGCGGCCACGCGTTCGCGGATCAGCCATTCATAGGGGGCCATGCCGGTGGCCTCTTGGAATTGCCGTTGCAGCGTGCGCGGACTCATCGCGGCGCGGTCCGCCAGCGACCGCAACGTATGCGGCGACGTGCAATGCTGCCGCATCCAGTCCATCAACTTGGCCAGGCGCCCGCTTTCGTCGGACGGCATGGGCCGCGGCACGAACTGCGCCTGCCCTCCTTCGCGGTGCGGCGCCACCACAAGCCGCTGCGCGACTCGATTAGCCACCGCCCCACCATAGTCGCGGCGCACCAGGTGAAGCAGCATGTCCAGCCCGGCCGCGGAGCCGGCCGACGTGATGATCTGTCCGTCATCCACATACAACGCATCGGGTTGAACCCGCACCTGCGGGTAACGCTGCTGCAGCTTTGCGGCATATCGCCAGTGGGTGGTCACGGTCTTCCCGTCGAGCACGCCGGCGGCGGCCAGAACAAAAACGCCGGAACAGATCGAACAGAGCCTTGCCCCGCGCTGATACGCCGCGCGAAGCTTCTTTAGCAACGGCGCGGGCGGCAATTCGTCGGCATCGCGCCAACCGGGCACGACGATGGTGTCGGCACGATCAAGCAACTTGAGGGTATAAGGCGCGGCCACGGTAATGCCGCCGGCGGCGCGCAGCGGGCCAGGCTCGCTGGCGCACACGGCGAATCGATACCAATCGACGTCAAGCTCTGGACGCTCGAGCGCGAACAACTCGGTCACGCAGCCGAATTCGAAAGTACAGAGCCGGTCGTAAGCCAGCGCGACAACGAGGTGATTTCTCATGGCGTAATATTACCGGCAAATGTCATTTACGCCACTTATCGGCGAGGCGGCGCGACGCCAGAATGGGGCTTCTGGATCTTGCTTCCAGATGCCACTAATCCTCCTTTTAAGAGTTCCAACATGCCCACGACCAACGCCGTCACCGCCATCCCCGCCGCCGACAGCGCAACCGCCCTCGCCCACTTTCACGCGTCGCTGCAATTCGAGACCGATTGCGCCGACGTGGCAGGCGCCCTCGCCTCGGGCACCCCGGGCTTCGTGCTGCTGGACGTGCGCAGCCCGGCGCTATTCGCCCAGAGCCATGTCCCGGGCGCGCTGAACCTGCCGCACGGCAAGATCGTCGAATCGAAACTGCTCAACTATCCGGCCGACACGCTCTTCGTGACGTACTGCGCGGGTCCACACTGCAACGGGGCCACACGAGGCGCACTGCGGTTGGCGCAGTTAAGCCGTCCCGTGAAGGTGATGACTGGCGGCATCACCGGCTGGGTCGACGAAGGGTTGCCGCTTGAGGGCTGCGTGGCAGGCCGGATTGAGGGTGAGCGCAGAAGTGCCTGAGATGGGCGTTGAATTGTGAGTTGGCTGATGCTGGTGTTTAACGGTTGCTGGTTGCTGGTGGCTGGTGCGGGTGCGGGTGCTGGTGCTGGTGCTGGTGCTGGTGCTGGTGCTGGTGGTCGGGCGGGGTTCTTGAGACGCCCGGTGCGGCGTGGGCCTGGGGCGGGCGGGGCTCCGATTGCGGTCCGGAGCCTTCGCTCCGGACTCCCCCATCCTCATCCTCGTTGCCGCCTCCGGCGGCTGCCTTCGGATTCCGTCGGGCGCATCTAAACGCCCCGCCCACCCCAGGCCCACGCCACACCGGGCTTTGCAGTTGAATCTTCTCGGGCGGCGGGGGGATTCGGGTTCTTGAGGTTCTTGCACACAGTTGTGTGGAAGAGAGAGATCTTGCGGGGCCCGCCCCCGGGCGGCCGCGCGGGCAGCCTTCGTGGGCTTACGCGGCGTCTTGCGTCGAGGTGATGACGCTTCGCGTGTGGCGGCTTCTTCTTCAAGGTGTCTGACACCCTGGTGAGATGCCCTTCATACCAAGTTCACCTCCCGAGGGTGTCAGACACCGGCAGCAGCAACTACTGGCACGTTCGTAAGCCTGATTCAGGTGCCCGACACCCAGGCAAGATCGCGACATACCAATTGCATTCAGACGTGCAAGACACCATTGGCAATTCCCCTTCGCGCATGGCTGCTGATGGTTCAGATATCAAGCGCCCACACGCCGCGCTCGCCACTAATCGTCAGGTCAACTCCAGTGCCCGATGGGCGGCGCGCGTACTGGTCGGCAAGCTGCCATTGTCCGTGGACGCGCGCCGCCCATCACCGCCCCCCCCCCCGCGTTGGAGCGCCCACCAGAAAACGACCTTCTGCCAGCGCGCAAGCGCACACCGCACCGACGACCCACGGCTCCGATGCCGATTGCCGCCGCCCGGGCGGCAGCAATTCGGCGGCCCCGCAGATCCCCTTCCCTGCATACAGGTCTTACAGCGCGACATACCAAAGACCCGAAGATGACAACGGGGCAGTCCGGAGCGAAGGCTCCGGACCGCAATCGTGGGCGATCGTGCCCACGGTGACCGCGGCGTCGGGCGACCTACGAAGATCGTGCCCCCGCGAAGATCCTGCCGCCTACGAAGTACCGACCACCTAAGAAAACCGCACCCCAGCCAAAGACAGCAAAGACACACAAAAAAAGGCCCTGCATCAGCAAGGCCTTCCATCCACCCAATCAGCAGCACCCAATCCGCTTCTTCCCCCCGTATCGCGCCTCCTGGCGCTCCCGGAAGAAATCCTCGTAGCTCATTGGCTCCTGCTCAGGATGCGTGCGCCGCATATGCTCGACATACGTCTCGTAATCCGGCACGCCGACCATCAGCCGGAGCGTTTGCCCCAGGTAGCGGCCGGCGGCGCCGGCCGCGGAAGTCATGTTGCTGAACAGCATGCGGCTTCTCCTGGGTTGCGGTCAGTCGGCGCCGGCGGCTGCGGGCAGCGTCTCGTACGGCGTTTCGCGGGACGTCGGCTTGTTTTCGTTGCGGGCGCGCTGCACCGACTTCAAGCCGAACACCACGATGCTCACCACCACGAAGATGAAGATCGCGCACAGGCCTGCGTTGATGTAGTCGTTCATCACCACGCGCGACATCTCGCCCAGCGACTTCGCCGGCGCCAGCACCTTGCCTTCGGCAATCGCGGCGTTGTACTTGTCGGCGTGGGCCAGGAAGCTTACGCGCGGGTCCGAGTGGAACAGCTTTTGCAGACCGGCGGTCAGCGTGCATGCCAGCAGCCAGAGCGTGGGCAGCACCGTGACCCAGGCGTAGCGGTCGCGCTTCATCTTGAACAGGACGACCGTGCCCAGCGTCAGCGCAATCGCGGCCAGCATCTGGTTGGCGATGCCGAAGAGCGGCCACAGGGTGTTGATGCCGCCCAGCGGATCAACCACGCCCTGATACAGGAAGTAGCCCCACGCCGCCACGCACAGGCCGGTGGCGATCAGGTTGGCGGGCAGCGAATCCGTGCGCTTGAGCGACGGGGCGAACGTGCCCAGCAGATCCTGCAGCATGAAGCGGCCTGCACGGGTGCCGGCGTCCACGGCGGTCAGGATGAAGAGCGCCTCGAACAGGATGGCGAAGTGGTACCAGAATGCCATCATGCCCGGGCCGCCCAGCGCCTGATGCAGGATGTGGGCCATGCCCACGGCCAGCGTCGGCGCGCCGCCGGCGCGCGAGATGATCGTGCTTTCGCCCACGTCCTTGGCCGTCTGCACCAGCTCGGCCGGCGTGATCACGAAGCCCCAGCTCGACACCACCTGGGCGACCTGGTCCGGCGTCGTGCCGATGACGGCTGCCGGGCTGTTCATGGCGTAGTAGATGCCGGGCTCGATCACGCAAGCCGCCACCAGCGCCATGATGGCCACGAAGGATTCCATCAGCATGCCGCCGTAACCGATGTAGCGGGCCTGGGTTTCGTTTTCGATCAGCTTGGGCGTGGTGCCCGAGGAGATCAAGGCGTGAAAACCGGACACCGCGCCGCAGGCGATGGTGATGAAAAGGAACGGGAACAGGTTGCCCGACCACACCGGACCGGTGCCATCGATGAACTGGGTCAGCGCGGGCATCTTCAGTTCGGGGGCCACGACCACGATGCCGATCGCCAGACCCACGATGGTGCCGATCTTCAGGAAGGTCGACAGGTAGTCACGAGGCGCCAGCAGCAGCCACACGGGCAGCACCGAGGCGATGAAGCCGTAGACGATCAGGATCCAGGTCAGGCCCTTGCCGTCAAAGTCGAACATCGGGCCGATGACCGGATGCGCGGCCACGTCTTGACCGAACGTGATGGCCGCCATCAGGCCCAGGAAGCCGATGATGGACACCTCGCCGATCTTGCCCGGGCGGATGTAGCGCAGGTAGACACCCATGAAGAGCGCGATGGGGATCGTCGCGGCCACCGTGAAGGTGCCCCACGGCGAATGCGTCAGCGCCTTCACGACGATCAGCGCCAGCACGGCCAGGATGATGACCATGATCATGAACGCGCCGAACAGCGCGATCACGCCGGGGATCTTGCCCAGTTCCGACTTGACCAGGTCGCCCAGCGAGCGGCCGTCGCGGCGGGTGGAGATGAAGAGGATCGTGAAGTCCTGCACGGCGCCGGCGAACACGACGCCGGCCAGGATCCACAGCATGCCGGGCAGATAGCCCATTTGCGCGGCCAGCACCGGTCCGACCAGGGGACCCGCGCCGGCGATGGCGGCAAAGTGGTGGCCGAACAGCACGTGCTTGTTGGTGGGCACGTAGTCCAGGCCGTCGTTGTACTTCCAGGCCGGCGTCATGCGCGTGGGGTCAAGCTGGAAGACCTTGCGTGCGATGAAGCGGCTGTAGTAACGGTAGGCGATGAGATAGACGCAGACGGCGGCGATCACCACCCATAGCGCGTTGATGGTCTCCCCTCTGGCCAGCGCCACGGTGCCCAGCGCAAACGCGCCCAGTACCGCAACCGCCAGCCAGACCAGGTGCTGACCCAGTCCCTTACTGCTGGTGTGCATAAGTGCTCCTCTTGCCTCCCGCCATGCTCTTGGCGTGAAACGCTTTTTTCGTCCCGCGGAAGGCAGACTCATTGTTGTGGGGTGGCGGACGCACGCGTCCACGCTTGCGTCGGGTCGACGCGGGCGCCAGTATTGCCGCCCGCCCACGGCGCCAACAAGCGCGGAACTACGCAAGCGGGCTACGTGTTACTACGCCATGCGCCGCAGCAAAATTCCGTGGAAATCGTAAAATCCCCCGAACTTTCCGCGTTCCTGCCTCGGCGCCCCGTCGGTTGATGCGTCGCAGCAAAGCCGTCCCGGGCTGATACAAATCCTTATGAAGCTGCGTCTCAAAATTTTGCTGCTTGCGGCAGTCCCGCTGCTGGTGGCCGTCGCCGCCATCACGGTCGCCGTGTACGTGCAGGGACTGCAACTGGCGCAGCGCGAAAAGCAGGTGGTTGAAACCGCCTGGCTTGCCAGCAAGGAAGGCGAACTGCGCCACTACGTGAACCTGGCCTACAGCGCCATCGCGCCCCTGCAGGCCGCGGGCGACGACGAGGCCACGCGCCAGCGCGCGCTTGAACTCCTGTCGCAGATGGAGTTCGGGCACGACGGCTACTTTTTCGTCTACGACCTGAACGGCAGGAACCTGATGCACCCGCGGCAGCCGGAACTGGTCGGGCAAGACCTCTGGAACCTGCGCGACACGCAGGGTCAGCCCGTCATCCAGAACCTGCTGACGGCGGCGCGGCGCGGCGGGCAGCAGGGCGAGGTGGTGCATTACCTCTGGGAGAAGCCGTCCACCAACCAGACCGTCGAAAAGCTTGGCTATGTCGTGGTGCTGGAGCGCTGGGGCTGGATGCTGGGCACCGGCATCTATCTGGACGACGTGCAGCAGGCGCTGGTGCGGATCGACGCCGCGGCGCAGGCCAATATCCGGGACATGTTTGCGTGGGTGGCGGGCATCGCGGCCGTGTCGATCCTGGGGGTGGCGGCCTGCGGCCTGGCGCTCAATATCAGCGACCATCGCCAGTCCGACGCCAAGCTGCGCCTGATGGCCCGCCAGATCGTGCGTTCGCAGGAAGACGAGCGCGCGCGCCTGTCGCGCGAGCTGCACGACGGCATCAGCCAGGTGCTGGTGTCGGTCAAGCTGTCGCTGGAGGCCGCTCGCGAACGGCTGCGGCAGTCGCACCCCGACGATCCCCGCGTGCTTGCGCACATCGACACGCCACTGGGCGGCGCGCTCGACCGGCTGAACACGGCCGTCGGCGAAGTCCGCCGCATCTCGCACAACCTGCGCCCCACCCTGCTGGACGACATGGGCCTGCCCGCGGCGCTGGAGCACCTGGGCCGGGAATTCGCCATCCGCGCCGAGGATGGCGCGCCGCCGCTGACCGTGGACCTGCATACCGTCGGGCAGCCGGTGAAGCTGCCCGACGCCTACGCGACCGCGCTGTTTCGCGTGACGCAAGAAGCGCTGACCAACGTGATGCGCCACGCGGGCGCGACGCGCGCGGACCTGACGCTGGCGTACTCGGCGCGCGACCTGCGCCTGACCATCAGCGACGACGGCTGCGGCTTTGACGATGCCGCCGTCCAGCAAGACCCCCATCGCGGCATCGGGCTGCGCAACATGCGCGAACGCATGAGCGCGCTGTCCGGCACCCTGACCTTTCATTCCACCGCGCAAGGCACGACCTTGCAGGCCTGGCTTCCCCTGCCGCCCGCCGGCGCCCCGCTTTCGACCCCTCGCCAAGCATGACCAACAAATCCGACGCTATCCGCCTGCTGCTGATCGACGACCATCCCCTGGTGCGAGACGGCCTGCGCCTGCGCCTGGAAACCGTGCCGCAGCTGCGGGTGGTGGGCGAAGCCGGCAACGCCGCCGCCGCCCAGGCGTTCCTGGCCGCCTGCATGGCCGAAGACCCGCAGGGCGGCACCCTGCCCCATCTGGCGCTGATGGACCTGAACATGCCCGGGGTCGGCGGCCTGGAGCTGACGGCGTTCCTGCACGAGCGCTATCCGCAGATTGCGGTGCTGGTGCTGTCCATGCACGACAACCCCGAATACATGGTGCAGGCCGTGAAGGCCGGCGCCCGCGGCTACCTGCTCAAGGACGAACCGGCGCAGGAGATCATCGCCGCCATCGACGCCGTCATGGCCGGCCGCAGCTACTTCAGCGCCGCGGCGGCGGTGCGGCTGTCGCAGGCCAGCGCGCTGGCGACGCTGCTCACACAGCGCGAGCGCGACGTGCTGCGGCACATCGCGGACGGCCATGCCAACAAGCAGATCGCGCAGATGCTGGGATTGTCCGTGCGCACGGTCGAGACGCACCGCCTGAACATCAAGCGCAAGCTGGGCATCGACGGCCAGGCCGAACTCATCAAGTACGCAGTGGAAAACCGGGGCGTCTGAATGCCGCAAATACCCCCACGCGCCGCGGGCAAGCGCGCATTCCGACTTGGCCGCTGAGGTAGACTTGCGACACGAACGCATCCCCGATGCCGCCCTGCATCAACCCACGCATCACCGCGCGCCAGAGGGCGCGCCGCCAGGAGTCCCCATGTCATTGGAAAAGCACTACACCGCCATTCTCGAAGCACTAGGGGAAGATCCGTCCCGCGAGGGGCTGGCCGACACGCCCGCCCGCGCGGCCAAGGCCATGCGTCACCTGTGCCGGGGCTACGACCAGAACCTCGAAGAGATCGTCAACGGCGCCTTGTTCACCTCGGACACGCGCGAGATCGTCCTGGTCAAGAACATCGAGCTGTACTCGCTGTGCGAACACCACATGCTGCCCTTCATCGGCAAGGCGCACGTCGCCTACCTGCCGGCCGGCAAGGTCCTGGGCCTGTCCAAGGTCGCGCGCATCGTCGAAATGTATGCGCGCCGCCTGCAGATTCAGGAAAACCTCAGCCGCCAGGTCGCTGAAGCCGTGCAAAGCGTCACCGGGGCGGCGGGCGTGGCCGTCGTCATCGAGGCCCAGCACATGTGCATGATGATGCGCGGCGTCGAAAAGCAGAATTCGTCCATGGTCACCTCGGTGATGCTGGGCGAGTTCCATGAAAACCCCTCTACCCGGGCTGAATTCCTGAGCCTGATTCGCTGAACCGGCGATCTCATCCTTTTGGCGCATATCGCGGGCCCGCCCGCTGCGACGACGATGCCCGTTCGGGCATTGCCGGCGCAGCCGGCGGGCCTGGCCGCTTTTGGCTCCTACTGATCCGGACATCTGGCCCTAGCGTTCTGGTCCCATCCGGGCAAACTGGCACCAGCAAGCCGGTCGCGCCGGGGCGCGGCCGTTCTCTCCCGGAGATCTCCATGAACGCGATATACCGCCTGATTCGCCGCTGCACCCTGGCCGGCCTGGCCGCCGCGCTACTGGCTGCGCCCGCCTACGCGCAGACCAAACTCGTGGTGGGCTATCAGCTCATCGTCGGGCCTTTCCTGTCCTCGATCGCGGACGGCAGTTTCGACAAGGCCCTCAAAGAGGCCGGCTACCAGGTGGACTGGCGCCAGTTCACCTCGGGCGGCGACATCTCGACCGCGCTGGCCTCGGGCAACGTGCCGGTGGGCGTGCTGGGTTCCACGGGCATCACCTCGGCCGCCACGCGCGGCGTGGACATGCAGCTTTTCTGGATCCTGGACAACATCGGCAAATCCGAAGCGCTGGTGGCGCGCAACGGTTCCGGCATCAACAGCACGGCGGACCTGAAAGGCAAGCGTATCGCCACGCCGTTCGTGTCGACGTCGCACTTTCACCTGCTGGTCGGGCTTGAGCAGGTCTGGAAGGTGCCGCCCCGGGATGTGCGCATCCTGAACATGCAGCCGCCGCAGATCGTGGCCGCCTGGCAGCGTGGCGACATCGACGCCGCCTACGTGTGGCCGCCCGCCCTGACCGAGATCGCCAAGACCGGCAAGATCATCGCCGACTCCGAACAGATCGGCGCGGCCAGCGTGCCGACGTTCGACGGCATCGTCGTGGACAAGGCCTGGGCGCAGAAGAATCCGAAGTTCATGGCTGCCTTTACCGGCGTGCTGGCCAAGTCGTATGCCGACTACCGCGCCAACAGCGCCAAGTGGACGGCCGACTCGCCGCAGGTCAAGGGCATCGTCAAGCTCATCGGCGGCAAGCCGGAAGACATCGTCGAGGCGCTGGGCCTGCTGGTGTTCCCGACCGTTGAAGAGCAGGCGTCCAAGACCTGGCTCGGCGGCGGCAAGGACTCGGGCGCGGCGCGCGCCTTCGCGGCCAGCGCCAAGTTCCTGAAGGACCAGAAGCAGATCGACAAGGCGCTGGACGACTACAGCCCGTTCGTCACCGACCAGTACGCGAAGGCGGCGGCCAAGTAATCACCACGCCCGGCACGGCGCCACCCCGGCGCCGGCCGCCGCGACAGGGCGGACCCGGCAGCCGCCGGCCCCGCCACAACGACCAGGGGGAGCAGCATGACCATGCAGCAGTCCACATCCGCCGCGCAGCGCCTGTGCGCCGAAGGCGTCAGCGTCACCTACCCCGGCCTGCACGACAGCGGCCCGGTGATCGCGCTGCACGACGTCAACCTGACGATCCAGCCGGGCGAATTCGTCGTCGCGCTCGGCGCGTCGGGCTGCGGCAAGACCACCTTGCTCAGCCTGCTGGCGGGATTTCTGTCGCCAACCGAGGGCGAGATCACGCTGGGCGGCAAGCCCATCGTCGGCCCGGGCGCGGACCGCGGCGTGGTGTTCCAGAAGCACGCGCTGCTGCCCTGGCTGAACGTGCTGGAAAACACCGAGTTCGGCCTGAAGCTGCAAGGCGTGGACAAGGAAACCCGCCGCGCCCGCGCCCGCCGCAACCTGGAACTGGTGGGCCTGCAGGATTTTCACCGCCACATGATCTACCAGCTGTCGGGCGGCATGCAGCAGCGCGTGGGCATTGCGCGCGCGCTGACCTGCGACCCCGCCATGCTGCTGATGGACGAGCCCATGGCCGCGCTGGACGCGCTGACCCGGGAAACCATCCAGGAATTGCTGCTGGACATCTGGCGGCAGACCAACA
This sequence comes from Achromobacter sp. Root170, assembly GCF_001428165.1. Lineage (NCBI taxonomy): Bacteria > Pseudomonadati > Pseudomonadota > Betaproteobacteria > Burkholderiales > Alcaligenaceae > Achromobacter > Achromobacter sp. Root170. The sequence continues at coordinate 657,278 of NZ_LMHN01000001.1, read as the reverse complement.
AGATGTTTTTCTTCATCACCCACAGCGTGGAAGAAGCGCTCTTTTTGGGATCGCGGCTGATCGTCATGTCGCCGCGCCCGGGCCGGATCACGCACACGTTCGAGCCGGCGTTCAACCGGCGCTACCTGGAGACCCGCGATGGCCGTGGCATCAAATCCAGTCCCGACTTCATCGCCATGCGCGAACAAGTCCTCGGCATCATCTACGGGGACGAGCGCGCCGCCGCCCCGCACGCCCTCCATGCCTAAGCGGCGCACCGGCCACACGCCCGCCGCGCCGGGCAAGGTCTACGGGGCGCCGGGCGCCGGCTACAGCGGGCACATCAGTCTCCTGACCAGCCTGGCGCTGCTCGCGCTGTGGTTCCTGGTGACCAGCGCCGGCTGGGTGCGGCCGCTGTTCCTGCCCTCGCCCATCGCCGTGTACGACAAGTTCGTCTTTGCCATGACCGAGGGCGTGGCCAACTCCACGCTGACCGAGCATGCGCTTGCCAGCCTGGGCCGCGTGTTCGGCGCGTTCTTCCTTGCCTGCGTGACCGCGATCCCGGTCGGCATCCTGATGGGCGTGAACCGGTATGCGCGCGGCGTCTTCGACCCGCCCATCGAGTTCTACCGGCCGCTGCCGCCGCTGGCCTATCTGCCGCTCATCATCATCTGGTTCGGCATCGGCGAGTTTCCGAAGATCCTCTTGATCTACCTGGCGATCTTCGCGCCCATGGCGATCGCCGCGCGCGCGGGCGTGCGCTCGGTGTCCATCGAACAGATCCACGCGGCCTACGCCATGGGCGGGACCAGCCGCCAGATCGTCTGGCACGTGATCCTGAAGGCGGCGATGCCCGAGATCTTCACGGGCATGCGCATCGGCATCGGCGTGGGCTGGACGACGCTGGTGGCCGCCGAAATGGTGGCGGCCGACCGGGGCCTGGGATTCATGGTGCTGAACGCCGCGCAGTTCCTGGCCAGCGACACGGTCATCATGGGCATCATCGTGATCGGCCTTTTTGCCTTCGCGTTCGACCTGCTGGTGCGCTACCTTGAACGCTTCGCCATCCCGTGGAAGGGACGCATCTGACAGGGCAATCCCGCATTCCTTCCCCCATCCGGCTCCTTTATTCTGAGACTCGGACCCACCGGGCGCCGCAGCGCCGCGCCCGGCCGTGCCGAGAGTCAAAAGGAGCCAGCCATGTCCAGCCAGGCCTCGATGCTCAAGCCTGTGTTGTGGGAACGCCTGTTCGAAAAGGCCAGCGCGCCCAACCTCAGCCTGCAGGGGCGCGTGCGCCAGATGCTGGTGTCGGCGATCCTCAGCGGGCACCTGCCGCCCGGCATGCCCGTGCCGTCCAGCCGCTACCTGGCCGACCAGTTGCGCATCGCGCGCAACACCGTCGTGTTTGCGTACCAGCAGCTGGTGTGCGAAGGCTATCTGGTCTCGCGCGAACGCAGCGGCCATTTCGTCAGCGATACCGTCATGGAGGGCCACTCCGGCCCCGCCGCCGACGCCTCGCCCGCGGCACCCGCCCATGCCGGCGGCGTGCGCTGGGACGAGCGCCTGCGCTTTCGCCCCACGCGGCAACGCAACATCACCAAGCCGCGCGACTGGCAGAAGCAGCCCTACCCTTTTGTGTACGGCCAGTTCGACCAGGACCTTTTTCCCACCGCCGAATGGCGCGAGTGCTGCATCAAGGCGCTGTCGGTGCTGGACATCCGCAGTTGGGCGCCGGACCTCATCACGCACGACGACCCGGCGCTCATCGAACAGATCCGCACGCAGGTGCTGCCGCGCCGCGGCGTGTGGGCGGACGCCGAAGAGATCGTCATCACCGTCGGCGCGCAGCATGCCCTTTACTTGCTTGCCGACCTGCTGGTGAACGAAGATACGGTGGTCGGCATGGAAGACCCGGGCTATCCGGACGCGCGCAATATCTTTGCCAGCCACACCCGCCACCTGCTGCCGCTGCCCGTGGACGAACAGGGTCTGCGCACCGGCACGCAGCTGCTGGGATGCGACTACCTGTTCGTCACGCCTGGCCATCAGTGCCCCACCACCGTCACGCTGTCGATGGAGCGTCGCACCGGCCTTCTGGCGCTGGCGCGGCAGGCCGACAGCCTCATCATCGAAGACGACTTCGAAAGCGAAAGCCGCTGGGGCGAAGGCGCGATCCCCGCGTTAAAGAGCCTGGACCGCGACGGGCGCGTGATCTATGTGGGAAGCCTTGCCAAGTCGTTCGCGCCGGGGCTGCGCATCGGCTACATCGTCGCGCCGCGCGAGCTGGCGGCCGAACTGCGCGCGTTGCGCCGCCTGATGCTGCGCCACCCGTCGGCGTATATCCAGCGCGCGTTCTCGCTGTTCATCTCGCTGGGGCACCACCATTCGCTGCTGCGGCGCCAGTCGCAGGCCTATCAAAAGCGCGGCGCCGAACTGGCCCAGGCCCTGGCGCGGCACCTGCCGGACTTCACGGCCATCCCCATCACGGGATCATCGTCCTGCTGGCTGCAAGGCCCGCCGTGGCTCAATGCCGTGGCGCTGTCCGAAGCCGCGCTGGCCGAAGGCGTGGTGGTCGAGCCGGGCGACGTGTTCTTCATGGACGGCGCGAACGCGCCCCGCAACTTCCTGCGCGTGGGGTTCACATCGATCCGCCCCGAGCACATCGAGCCGGGCATCGCCCGGCTGGCCAAGGTGGTCGACGCACAGCGCCGCGCGGCGCAGGACCTTGTGCTTGACGGTGTCTGACGCCTTCGCACAGTCAGAGCAGTTCGTCGCGCAGGTAGTACCACCGGTACAACAACCCCTGCCCGATCCGGCGGAACGGGGCGAACAGGTGGCCTGGCAATGGCGTGTCGTAGATCGGCAGGTTCCACGCAATGCCGTCCTTGCCCATCATGCGTTGCGCCAGCCGCCTGCCGGCGTGGGCCGAGAAGGCCACGCCGTTGCCGCCATAACCGAAGGCGTAATACACCTGCTGCGCGGGATCGGGCTGCGTCACGCGCGGCATCATGTCGTGGCTGACGTCCACCCAGCCCCACCACGAGTAGGCCACGTCCACGCCGCGCAGCGCGGGGAATTTGCGCGCCAGGCCTTCGCGCAGCAGCGCCAGGTGCCGGGGGTTCTCGGCGTCCGCGCCGCGCAGCGCGCTGCGGCTGCCGATCTGCATGCGGCCGTCGGGCAGCAGGCGGTAGTAAAAGCGCAGCGTGCGCGTGTCGGTGATGAACACCGTGCTCTTCAATCCCGCCGCCTCGCGTTCGGCCGGCGAGAGCTCGCGCGTGACCATGGAATTGGACAGCACCGGCATGATGCGATTGTCCAGCAGCCGGTTCACGCCCTGCGCGGTGTAGCCGCCGGTCGCAAACGCCACCCGGCGCGCGCGCACCGTGCCGCCGGGGGTCTGCAGCCGGTACACGCCGTTCTCCACGCGCCAGCCCAGCACGGGGCTGGACGGATGAATGCGCACGCCCAGCGCCCGCGCCTGCCGCAGATAGCCGTACGCCAGCTTGAGCGGATGCACGCCGACGCCATCCGGCTCGTGCATGGCGCCCACGGCCTCGCGGTCATCCACGTATCGTTCGCGCAGCTCCGCGCTGCTTAGCATCCTGGTGTCGTAGCCGAACACGTCGCGCATCACGCGCGCTTCGTTTTGCAGGAAGGCCATTTTCTTCTGGCGATGCGCCGTGTACAGGTGGCCGCCGGGTTGCGCATCGCAATCCACCTGCGCCACCAGGCTCTTCCAGTACTCGAATCCTTCGCGGATCTCGGCGTCCAGCCGCTTGGCCGTATCCAGCCCCCAGCGCTCAATCCACTGCGAACGGTACAGGCGTCCGGACGCGTTCTGGCCCTGTCCGCCATTGCGGCTGGTGCAGCCCCAGACGGCGCGGTTGGCTTCCAGCACGACCGCCTTCACGCCGAAGTCGCGCGCCAGCGCCAGCGCGGCCGACAACCCGGTAAAGCCCGAGCCGACGATCACCACGTCGGCGTCGATGTCGCCGTTGATGGGTCCATCGTCCTCGGGCGGCGCGCCGGCCGTCGCCACCCAATAAGTCGGCGCGTAGTCCTGGCCCTGGCCGGGTGGCGACACCAGCGGATCGTAGGCCGGGTTGTAGGCGTTGAGGGCGGCGCCGGACGCGGGCGCCGGGCGGGGAATGCCGACCGACATTTGCGTATCCATGACGGAATCTAGGCCTTTGCCGGCAAGGCCGGACGCTGCTTGCGAAAGGCGTTCTTCACCTGGATCTTGCCGTCCTTGAAGGTGAACACGTCGACCATGTCGGCCTGCACCCGCGAGCCGTCCGCCGCCGTGCCGCAAAACGTGGACTCGGACACGCCGCGATCTCCGGCCACCCAGTGCCGTCCGTTCTCCCATTGCGCGTCCGGAAAGGTCTTCCAGGCCGCGGCAAAGGCCGCGCGCACCGCTTCCGGACCCGCGTGACGGCTGCCGTATTGCTCCGGCCCGCCCACGGTCTCGAACACGCAGTCTTCGCTCATGAACGACATCAAGGCGTCGATATCGTGCCGGTTCCAGGCGGCCGCAAACTCGGCCAGCATTTCCACGGTGACGGACTTTTGCATTGCCTACCCTCCTTCTCTGGCGCGGCGCGAGATGCGTCCACGCTGAACCCTCAAGGTACGTGCGGGCCATGCACGGGGGTAGGACCAGACCCGGGGAATCGCTTGCACCAGAACTAGCGCAGCGGCTCGGCCCACGAAGATTCCGGCGCGCCGTCGGCGCCAGGCAGCGCCGCCCCGTCCAGCCGCGCCGCGATGGCCGGCATGTCCGTGACGCCGCGCATGCCGATCACCACCAGCGACGGTTCGCGCTGCCCTGCCGGCATACGCGCCTGCGTGTCAAAGCGCACGCGCCGTCCCGCAAACTGCACCAGCACCCAGCCATGCCGGCCGGTGCACACCCACCCCTTGGCCCGCAGCACGTGGCGCGGCAGCTGCTTCAGGCGCTCGGCCAGCATGTCGGCATCGACAAGCGCGGGTGCGCGCCACAGCCAGCTGTGGAACGGATGGTCGGGGTCGGGCGGCGCATCGCGCCGGCTGCTGTGTCCGGCGTCGACGGCGCCGCCGTGGCCGCAGTCAGCGGCGGCGGCCTGCACCCCGCCGTGTCCGCAGGCGTGGGCCTCGTCATCCGCGTGCCTGGCCGCCAACGCGCCATCCCCGCCGCCAAGCAGCCGCAGGTCCAACTTTCCCTCGCGCGTCTGCACCACAGGCGCCCCGCCGCTCGCCTCGCGCAGCCACTCATGCACCGCCGCCAGCTCGGCTGGCGCCGCCAGATCCGTCTTGTTCAGCACCAGCAGATCGGCCGCGCGCAGCTGCCGCAGCACCGTGTCGGCCAGCAGCGGATCGGCCGACACGTCGCGGATCGCGCCCGCATCGGCCAGCACCACCACGGCTTCCAGCTGCAACAGCGGGTCGGCCATGCCAACCTGCGCTATGCGTCCTGGATCGGACACGCCGCTCGCCTCGATGACGATCCACTCGGGCAACGGATCCAGCGCCAGCACGCGCGCCAGCGCATCGTCCAGTCCGCCTGCCATCGAGCAGCAGACGCAGCCATTGGACAGCCGGATGACGTTCTCGGCGCGCCCTGCGACGAGGCTGGCGTCGATGTCGACCGGACCGAAGTCGTTGACCAGCACCGCCGCGCGGCGCGGGCTGGCGGTCAGCACATGATTGAGCAAGGTGGTCTTGCCCGCGCCCAGGAAGCCGCCGACCACCGTCAACGGAATGCGCGCCATGTCACGCCTCCAGCGGCAGCGGACGCCCGCCGATGACCGTGCCCAGCACCTTCAGGTCCTTCAGCGACTGCGGCGCGGCGGCGGACGGGTCGTCGGCCAGCACGCAGAAGTCCGCGTATTTGCCAACTTCGATCGAACCGACCAGATGATCCATGTGCAAGGTATACGCCGCGCCCAGCGTGATGGCATGCAGCGCAGCGTCGACGCCGATGCGCTCGGACTCGCCCAGCACGCGGCCCGAGGCCGTCTGCCGGTTCACGGCGCACCAGGCCGTAAAGAGTGGGCCGAGCGGCGTGATGGGCGCGTCGGAATGGATGGCGTAGGGCACGCCCGCCCGCGCCGCCGACGCGCAAGCGTCCATGCGGTTGGCGCGGTCCGGGCCCATTGTCAGCGCATAGTGGGCATCGCCCCAGTAGTAGATGTGGTTGGCAAAGAGGTTCACGCACATGCCCAGGCTGGCCATCTGCCGGAACTGGGCCGCGTCGGCCATCTGGCAGTGCTGCAGCGTGTGGCGGTGGTCGCGGCGCGGCGTGCGCCGAAGCGCGCGGTCCACGGCCTCGATGGCCAGTTGCGTGGCTTCGTCGCCGTTGGTGTGGATGTGCAGTTGCGCGCCGGCGTCGTGGTAGGTCTGCACCATCGCATCCAGTTCGGACGGCGCGATGACCCAGATGCCGTTGGGCGCGCCGTTGTAATAGCCGGGCCAGCGCACCCGCGCCGTGAAGCCCTGAATGGATCCGTCCACCACCAGCTTCACCATGCCCAGATGCAGCTTGGCGTGATTCAGGCGACGGGCCGCCGCCAGCTTTTCCAGGCAGCCGGCCGCGTTGCCCGCGTAGGTCAGCGCCGACGCCGCGGGCACGATGCGCACGGGATAGCCGGATTCCGCCGTCACCCGCGCCAGCGTCGCCAATCCTTCGTCGTTCAACTCGTTGACCAGGTCCGTCGCGGTGGTCACGCCCGCCCACTGCGCCACCTTGCCGAACATCCGCAGCCCTTCCTCGGTCAGCCCCACCGTGCGGAACGGGCTGCCGATCAGCCGCATGACGGGAAACATGGCAGCAAACTCGCAGAGTTCGCCGCTGGGCCGCCCGTCCGCCAGCCGGGTCACGCCTTCGATATCGGTATCGCGGTCGATACCGGCGCGCGCCAACATGGGCGAATTGACGTTCATGAGGTGCATGCTGGCGTGCATCACGACCACGGGGCGCTCGGCCGACACCGCATCCAGGTCATGGATGCTCATGCGGTCGCCGCCAAAGAAGATGGGATCGAAGCCCCAGCCGATCAGCGTCTCGCCCTGTGCGAGCGACCGCTCGGCATCGCGCAGCCGGGCCGCCACGTCCGCAAAGCTTTTCAGGCCCGGCCACAGCTTGCCGTCGGGGCCGCGCCGGTCATAAAAGCCCACATAGACGAACTTCCACATGCCGCCCTCGGGCAGGTGGCAATGGCCTTCGACCAGGCCCGGCATCAGCACGCTATCCGCGTACCGGTCGTCGACCTGCGCCGGCCCCCAGCCGGCCAGATCCTCCCGCGTTCCCACGCCCAGAATGCGGCCATCGCGCACGGCCACGTGGGTCGCGCGCGGCTGCGCGGGGTTCATGGTGAGGATGGTTCGCGCGACGTAGAGGGTCGTGGCGCCGGAAGGCTGGTTCATCGGGATTCCTTGTCAGTCGGGAAATATCGGCACGCGCGCATCAGCCCTGCAACGGCGACACCGTCACGCCGCCGCGCGTCTCGACGAAATGGCAGGCCACGTGATGCGCCGGGGCAACCTCGCGCAAGGCGGGTTCCCGGGTCGAGCACAGCGCCTGCGCGGCTGGACAGCGGCCCGCGAAGCGGCAGCCGGGCGGCGGGTTGACCGGGCTGGGCGGATCGCCGGACAGCCTGACCCGCCGCGCCGCCGTCTCGCGCCCGCCCTTCACGGTGGGCACGGCGGACATCAGCGCCACGCTGTACGGATGCAGCGGCCGCGAGAAAAACGCGCGCCGCGAGGCCCGTTCGATGATCTTGCCCAGATACATGACGGCGATGTCGTCGCACACGTGCTCCACCACCGCCATGTCGTGCGAGATGAAGAGAAACGATTGCCCCTGCTCGCGCTGGATCCGGCGCAGCAGGTTCAGGATCTGCGCGCGGATGGCGATATCCAGCGCGGACACGGGCTCGTCGCAGACGATCAGGTCCGGCGCGCTGGCCAGCGCCCGCGCGATGTTCAGCCGCTGGCGCTGCCCGCCGGAGAACTGGTGCGGAAACAGCTGGCGCTGTTCGGGCCGCAGGCCCACCAGTTCGAACATCAACGCCACGCGCGCCTCGCGCCCGCCGGGCGACTCAATGCCCATCAGGTCCAGCGGCGTGCGCACGATGTCCTCGGCACGCTGGCGCGGGTTGAGCGACGAGTACGGATCCTGGAACACCAGCTGCAACCGTCGCCGCATGCGCCGCAGCGCCGCGCCGCGCATCGCGGTCAGGTCATTGCCATCGAAATGGATGCTGCCGCCGGTGGGGTCCGCCAGGCGCAGCACCGACAGCGCCGTGGTGGTCTTGCCCGAACCGGACTCGCCCACGATGGCAAGCGTGCGGCCGCGCTCAAGCTCGAACGACACGCCGTCCACCGCCCGCACGACCACCGGCTTGCCATCGCGCCCGCGCCCGCCCACCGGGAAATGCACCGACAGGTCTCGCACGGACAGCAGGGACGACGCGTGCGACTGGCTCATTGCGATGCCTCCGGATATAGCCAACAGGACACCCCCTGGCCGCCGTCCAGCAGCGTCATGGGCGGAAACTCGCGGCTGCACCGCGCCATCGCGTGCTTGCAGCGGTCAACGAAGGGGCAGCCGGCGCCGCGCTCCCAGACCGAGGGCACCACGCCAGGAATTTCAGGCAGATCGGGCCGGTCGTCGCCGGGCTCGCGATCCAGTTCCGGCAGGCAGGCGATCAGCCCCTGCGTGTACGGATGGCGGGGCTGGGCCAGGATCTGGCCGACGCTGCCCTGCTCCACCACGCGCCCGCCATACATCACCACCACGCGGTCCGCCATCTCGGACACCGCGCCCATGTCGTGCGTAATCAGCAGCACGGCGGTGCCGCGGCGCGCCTGCTGCTCGCGCAACAGGTCGAAGATCTGCGCCTGCACCGTCACGTCCAGCGCGGTCGTGGGCTCGTCGGCGATGAGCACGTCCGGGTCGCAGGCCAGCGCAATGGCGATCATGACCCGCTGCCGCATGCCGCCGGACAGCTGGTGCGGATAGTCGTCCACGCGGCGCTCGGGCAGCGGGATGCCCACCGACTTGAGCATCTCGATGGCGCGCTCGCGCGCCTGGCGCTTGGAAAGCCCCTGGTGCTGGCGCAACGGCTCGCCGATCTGGTCGCCCACGGTGTAGACCGGATTGAGCGCGGTCATGGGCTCCTGGAAGATCATCGAGATGTTGTTGCCGCGCACCCGGCGCATGGCCTCGTCGTCGTGCATGGCAAGGTCCGCGCCGCGCAACCGCACGTGCCCCGCGCCGATGCGGGCCAGCGGCGGGATGAGGCGCATGATCGCCAGCGCCGTCATGCTCTTGCCGCAGCCGGACTCGCCGACCAGGCACAGCGTTTCGCCGGGACGCAGGTCAAAGCTCACGTCGCTCAGCACTTCGGCCGCGCGGCCGCGCGTGCGGAACTCCAGGCTCAGGCCGTCCACTTGCAGCACGGGAGTCAGGTCGGCCGCGTTCATGCCCGGCCCCGCGACGTCGGATTGAGCGCATCGTTCAGGCCATCGCCGATCAGGCTGACGGCCAGCACGGTCAGGAAGATGGCCGCGCCCGGCAAGGTCACCGCCCACCACGCGGTCAGGATGTAGGGCCGGTTGCTGCCGATCATCAGGCCCCAGCTCATCACGTTGGGATCGCCCAGGCCCAGGAACGACAACCCTGCCTCGAACAGGATCGCCGTGCCGATGGCCAGCGTGGCCGACACGATCAGCGGCGCCAGCGCGTTGGGCAGGATGACGCGCCAGATGATGCGCGAGTCGCCCGCGCCGATCACGCGCTCGGCCAGCACGTATTCGCGGCGCTTTAACCGCAGGAACTCGCCGCGGGCCAGCCGTGCGGTTCCCGTCCAGCTGACCACGCCGATCGCGACCGCGATGGTGGCCAGCGACGGGCTGAAGAGGGTCACCAGCACCATCGCAAAGAGCAAGGTGGGCAGCACCTGGAAGAATTCCGTGATGCGCATGAGGGTTTCGTCGACCCAGCCGCCGTAATAGCCCGCCAGCGCGCCCACGGTGATGCCGATCGCCATGGACAGCACCGCCGCCACCACGCCCACCAGCAGGGTTGCGCGGCCGCCGTAGATCATGCCGGTCAGCACGTCGCGGCCCAGGTAGTCGGACCCCAACAGCAGTTCGCCACCAGGCGGTTCCATCGGCGCGGCGGCGATCTCGAAGGGATCGGCCTGCATCATCATCGGACCGAAGATCGTGACCGCCAGGATCGCCGCCAGCAGCAGCACGCCGGCCAGCGCGCTGGGGTTGCGCGCGAACACGCGCAGCGCCTCGTACGACGGCCGGGGCGGCGGTTTGGGACGAGCGTCGGCGCGGGCCTGCCCGGGCAGCGCGATGGGTGCGGGTCTCATGATGTCTTGATCCGGGGATCGATCAGGCGGTACGCCAGATCGGTAAGCTGGTTCATCACCACGACCAGCAACGAGGCAAAGAGCAGGATGCCCAGCAGCGTCGGATAATCACGGCGCAGCACGGAATCGAAGGCCAGGCGTCCCAGTCCCGGCCAGTTGAAGACAGTCTCCACAAGAATCGCCCCGGCCAGCACGTTGCCGAACTGCAGCCCCAGCATGGTCACCACCGGCAGAACGCCGTTGCGCAGCGCGTGCTTGTACAGCACCGTGTTCTCCGGCAGGCCTTTGGCGCGCGCGGTGCGGATGTAGTCGGCCGACAGCGCGTCCATGACGCTGGCGCGCGCCAGCCGGCTGTATTGCGCCAGGTACACGAAGGCGAGCGTGAACGCGGGCAGCACCAGGTGGTGCAGCACGTCCAGCACACCCGCCCAGCCGTCCTCCGGGCCGCCCGCCGACCGCATGTCCGACACCGGAAAGATCGGCAGCACCGAGGCGAACAGGATGATGAGGATGATGCCGGTCCAGAACACCGGCGCCGAATAGCCCACGACCGACAGCAGCGTGATCCCCTGCGACAGCAGGCCGTTGGGCTTTCTGGCGGCCAGCGTGCCCAGCAGCGTGCCCGTCAGGAACGCCACGGTCACCGACGTCACCACCAGCAGCAGCGTGGCCGGCACGCGGTCCCAGATCAATTGGGCGACCGGCACGTTGAAGAAGTAGGAATACCCCAGGTCCCCGCGCACGACCTGGCCCAGATAGATGCCAAGCTGCGCGAGGAACGGTTTGTCCAGCCCGTACTGCGCGCGCAGCTGGGCGCGCAGGTCTTCGCTGATGCCGCCCATGGACCCCGCGATGGTCTCCACGGGGTCGCCCGGCGAAATGTGGATGAGCAGGAAGTTCAGCGTCACCACGGCCAGCAGCAGGATCGCGGCGTAGGCCAGGCGGCGCGAGAGATATCGCAGCATGACGGCTCCCGCTACTGCACGGACGTTTCATCCAGCGGCGACAGAAGTCCCCATATGCCGGACGGCAGGCCCTGCACCTTCTTGGACGAGAGCGTGTGGTACGGAATGACGGTCAGGAAGTCGATGGGCACGTCCTCGGTGACCAGGCGCTGGAAATCCGCGTAGAGCGCGCGACGCTTGTCCGCGTCGGTCTCGGTGCCCGCCTGCTCCAACAGCGCATCGACCTTCGGATTCTTGTAGGACTGCGTGTTGGTCCAGATGATGTCGCGGATGTTGGACGACATGTACGTGCGGTGCACGCCGATGACCGGATCGCCCCAGTTGAAGACGATGTCGGTGGTCATGTCGAAATCCTTGCCGGCGATGCGCTTGGCCCACGTCGGAAAGTCCGGCGACGCGCGCACCTGCACGTTGATGCCCACCTTCTTCAACTGGCTGCGCAGGTACTCGGCGACGTTCTTGCCCTGCACGTCGCTGCCCGGCATGTAGTCCACCGTGAGCGTCATGCGCTCGCCCTTGCCGTCCTTCTTGAACCCGGCCTCGTCCAGCAGCTGTTCGGCGCGCTTCAAGTCCAGCGGATACTTCTTCACGTCGTCGCTGGCAAAGGGGCTGGTGCCCACGATCGGGCCATGCGCCGGCGCGGCAAAGCCCGCATTCAGCGCCTTCGTGATGAAGCCCTTGTCTGTCGCGTAGGCGATGGCCTGGCGCACCCGCACGTCGTCCAGCGGCTTGCGCGCCGTGTTGAACGCCAGCCAGCTGAGCGCGCCGATGCCCTCATAGCCCTTGCTCGTCATGACGATGGACGGATTGTCCTTGGCGCGCCGCAGGATGGTCGGCTCGGTCATGAACGGCAGCGCGCCGATGTCGCCGCGCTCCAGCCCGATCAGCAGATTGGTGGCGTCGGGGTTGATCTTGACCACCACGCGGTCCAGCAGCGGCTTGCCCTTCAAGAAGAACTTATCGAACCGTTCCAGCACGATCTCCTGTCCCGGCTTGAACTCCTTGAAGACGAACGGGCCCGAGCCCACCACGTTCGCCGAGTTGCGCGGATGGTTCTTCAGGTCCTGGCCGTCGCCGTAGATGTGCTTGGGCAGCACCGGCATCAGCGCTGGCGACAGCGCCAGCAGGATTGCCGGATGCGGCTTGCTCATGCGCAGCACAGCGGTGCGCGCGTCCGGCGTGTCCACGCTTTCGACGGGCGCGAACATCGTCTGGAAGGGATGGTTCTGCTTGACCGCCATGATCGAGAACGCCACGTCCTCGGACGTCACGGGTTTGCCGTCATGAAAGACCGCGTCGCCGCGCAGGTGCAGGGTCAGCGACTTGCCGTCCGGCGCCAGTTCCCACGACTCAGCCAGGTAGGGTTGCGGCTTCCAGTCGGCGTCGTAGCGCAGCGGGCTGGCAAAGAGCTGTGCGCTGGGCAGGGCGGTGGCCGTTCCCGACTGGACCGCGCCGTTCAGGTGCCGCGGCACCTGCGTGGATCCGATGACCAGCGTGCCGCCGGCCTTGGGCGCGTCAGCCGCTCTAGCGCCCCCCGCCATTGCAAACACCGACAGAATCGTGGCCAGGCCTAGTCTTGCGCTGCGCATGTGCTACCCCTTTGATGTTGTGGCATGAACCATTCATGGATGGCTTGCGGTCTAGCGTAGTCATCCCCCGGATGCACGCTTAGTACCAAACCGCCAGACTTGGTGGTGCCAGGCTTGCCCGCGGTCACCGGCCGATGGCGTGCGCGTGCAGCGCCGCGACGGCGCAACTGTTCACCCGCGCTTCCATCGAATCGGACCGGCTCGTCAACAGCACCGGCACCCGCGTGCCCAGCACCAGGCCCGCCGCGCCGGCGCCCGCCAGCCACGTGAGCTCCTTGTAGAGCATGTTGCCGGCCTCGATGTCGGGCACCAGCAGAATGTCGGCGTCGCCCGCCACGCGCGACACGATGCCTTTCTGGTCGGCCGCTTCGCGCGAGATGGCGTTGTCGAAGGCCAGCGGCCCATCGATGTCGCCGCCCCGGATCTGCTGGCGGTCCGCCATCTTGGACAGCGCGGCCGCATCCAGCGTGGCCGGCATCGCCGGGTTGACCGATTCGGTGGCGCACAGCACCGCAACCTTGGGCCGTTCCACGCCGAGGGCGCGCGCCAGATCAATGGCGTTCTGCGCGATGTCCGCCTTTTCCTGCAAGGTGGGCGCGATGTTGACCGCCGCGTCGGTCAGGATCAGCAGCTTCGGGTAGGCCGCCACCGCCATCACGAACGCGTGGCTGATGCGCCGGCCCGTGCGCAGGCCCGATTCGCGCGTCACCACCGCCGACATGAAGTGATCGGTGTGCAGGCTGCCCTTCATCAGCATGCGGACCGCGCCGTCACGCGCCAGCGCCGCGGCCGCGCGTGCGGCCGCAAGCTCATCGTCTGGCGTGTCGACGATTTCCATGGAACCCGCGCGTATGCCTTCCTGCGCCATCAGCGTGGCCATGCGGTCCGCGGGCCCGACCAGCACGGGCTCGATGTAGCCTGCCTCGCTCGCCTCTACGGCGGCGCGCAGGCTGACGGGGCACAGCGGATACGCCACCGCGGTGCGCAGCCGCCCCGCCGCCAGCGCGGCAACGCGCAGCGGCTCGAACAAACGGTCGAATGCCATGTCTTCGCTCCTGCCGCGGCCGCGCGTGCGGCGGCCGGGTGATTGACCGGCGCGGGGCCAGGCCGTGACGGCCAGCCCCTGCCCGCGCCGGGCGCGCCGGTCAGCGTCCCACCGGCTCGATCGACAGCGGCACCTCGCCGGCCTGGAACGGCTGGTTCACGTACTTGCGGTACTTGTCCAGGAACCGCACCGGCTGCTTGAGCGCATCCCGGCGGAACGGATCGCCCAGCTCCTGGCTGACCATCATTTCCAGCACGGTGGTCTTGCCTTCAAGCTGCGCCTGGCACGCGGCCTGCAGCGCGGCGCCGACCTGGTCGGCGTGTTCCACGCGGATGCCTTCGGCCCCCATGGCGCGCGCCAATTCCGAGAAGTTGGGATTGCGCAGGTTGCTGCCCACGAAGCGGCGCCCATAGAAGTCGACCTGGTTCTTTTTCTCGGCGCCCCACTGGCCGTTGTGGAACACGACCGCGGTCACCGGGATCTGCTCGCGCACGCAGGTCAGCAATTCCTGGAAGCTCATGCACCAGGCGCCGTCGCCCACATACGCCACCGCCGGGCGGTCGGGCCGGCCAAGCTTGGCGCCGATCAAGGCCGGCAGCGCGTAGCCGCAGTTGCCGAAGCTCATGGCTGCCAGCATGGAGTTGGGCTCGTCGAAACGCAGGTAGCTGTTGGACACCGAGCAGATGTTGCCGATATCGGTGGAGACCATCACGTGCTTGGGCATCGCGCGTTCAAGCTCGCGCAGCATGCGGCGCGGGTGCATGCGCCCGCCGCCCTGTTCGATGATGTCCAGGCTCCAGTCGTCGCGCTCGTGCGACCAGCTGTCCAGTTCCTGTTCCCACTCGGCCTTCTGGGCAGAGATCTCGCTGGCGCGCTGATCCTTGGTGCGCACGCAGGCCACGTCGCGACCCTGCAGCTTGGCCGTCAGCGCGGCGGCGGCCGGCTTGGCGTCGCCGCAGATGCCCACGGACACCGGACGCACCAGGCCCAGCATGCGATGGTCGGCGTCGACCTGGATGATGCGGGCATTCTGCGGCCAGTATTCCAGCCCGTGTTGCGGCAGCGTGCCGAAGGGCCCGAGCCGGGTGCCCAGCGCCAGCACCACGTCCGCCTGCGACAGAAGCTTCATGCCGGCCTTGGCGCCCTGGTAGCCCAGCGGGCCGCACCACAGCGGATGGCTGGCCGGGAACGCGTCGTTGTGCAGATAGCTGGTCACCACCGGCGCGCCCAAGAGCTCGGCCAGCGCCACGCATTCCGCCTGTCCGTCCGAGAACAACACGCCGCCGCCCGCCACGATGACCGGGAACTTGGCCTCGGCCAGCAGGCGCGCCGCGGCCTCCAGGTCCTCTTCGGAGCCCGGCCCGCGCCGGATGCGGCGCGGCTCGGGGATGGCAACGTCGATCTCGCCGTAGAAATAGTCGCGCGGAATGTTCAGCTGCGCGGGGCCGCGTTCGGCCATCGCATTGTCGAACGCCTTGGCCGTGAACTCGGCCATGCGATCCGGGCGGTTCACGTGCGCCTGGTACTTCGTGATGCGCGAGAAGATCGGCAACTGCTCGGTCTCCTGGAAGCCGCCCAGTCCCATGCCCGACGTGCCGGTCTCGGGCGTGATCGCCACCACCGGGCTGTGCGCCCAATAGGCCGCCGCCACGCCCGTCACGAAGTTGGTGATGCCGGGGCCGTTTTGTGCAATGCACACGCCGTGCCGGCCGGTCACGCGGGAATAGCCGTCGGCCATGTGCGCCGCGCCCTGTTCGTGCACCGTCGGCACGAAGCGGATGCCGGCCGCGGGAAACAGGTCCAGCGCGTCCATGAAGGCCGAACCGACGATGCCGAAAACATCCTTGACGCCCTGCGCGACCAGCGTTTCGACAAACGCTTCGCTGGGGGTCATGTGTTGCTTGCTGCTCATGGTCTCTCTCCTGGCATGCCGGCGCTCGTCCGATTGCTAGTTGGCCGGTGTGATCCGATACTGCGCCAGAAATCCCTCCCTTCCCACCCCCGTGCGTTCCATTTTCTGCATTTTCTGTGCGACGATGGGCAGCCGACCGCCAATTCTTCAATTATTGAAAGATGAAAGACGAATCCTCCGCCGCCCTGCGCGCGCTGACGCTGCTGGAACAGGTTGCCCGTTCGTCCCAGCCCGTCTCGCTGGCCGAACTGACCGAGGCCACCGGCCTGCCCAAACCGTCCGTCCTGCGCATCCTGTCGCGCCTGGTCGACGCCGGCATGCTGCTGCGCGAACCGGCCGGCAAAAGCTACGTCAGCGGCCCGCGTCTTGGGGCGCTGGCGCGCGACACCTTGCTCAATTCACCGCTACGCGGCGAGCGCCACCGCATCCTGGATAGCCTGGTCGACGAAATCGGCGAGACCTGCAACTGCACCATGCTCGACGGCGACGAGGTCATTTACCTGGATCGGGTGGAAACCGCCTGGCCGCTGCGCGTCAACCTGCAATCGGGCTCGCGCGTGCCGCTGCATTGTTCGGCAAGCGGCAAGCTGTTCCTGGCATACATGCGCCGCGAAACCCGCCAGCGCATGCTGGCGGCGGCCCAGTTGCCGCGCTATACGCCGAACACGCTCTGCGACGCGGCGGCGCTGGAAGAAGAACTGCGGACCATCAAGAAAGAAGGCGCCAGTTTCGACCGCGAGGAATTCCTGCTGGGCATCGTCTGCATGGCGGTGCCCATCCTGCATGGATCGCGCGCCATTGCGGCGGTGGCGCTGCATGCGCCGGTGGCAAGGTTGTCGATCGACGGCGCGCGGGCGTGGCTGCCGCGCATGCAGGAAGCGGCCCGGGCGTTGGCGGGAACGTACGAAGCGTCCGCCTAGTCCGGACGATTCATGCGTCCGGGTCGTTCCTGGCCGCGCCGGCCTGCGTCCGCTCCTGGCGGCGGTTTCTCGCGCCTTCGATCTTAGCCAGCAGCGGCTGCTTTTTCTGAATGACGATTTCCAGATACCGGTCGCGCGGCAGGACGAGCCGCACCACGGTCGGCAGCGCCTCGTAGGCGCGCTCCAGCACGTCCTTGACCATGGCGTCGTCCTTGAGCTTTTCGGCCGAGACGCTGAGCAAGCCGTCGACCGTCACGCGCTCGATGGTCTGCCAATGCTGGTCCACCAGCGCGCTGCCCTTTTCGGCGGTCGCGCCCGCCAGTTCGCGGCCCTTTTCCGCGGTGGCCCCGGCCAGCTCGCGGCCTTTCACCGCCGTGGCGCCCGCCAGCGCCAGGCCCTTGGCCCGCGCATTCGCGGCGGCATCGCCCAGCTGGGCTTTTGAATTTTCCAGCGCCCCGGCCGTGCGGCTGGTCAGCGCGCGCGCCTTGACAGCCGCGCCTTCGGACAGCGCCTTGAACTTGTCGAACATGATCCACCCTGACGTCAGTTGGCGTTGATGATCGGGACAGGCCCGCCCCGCAGCCGGCCAACCCGTCGGTAGATCATACCGACTCAGGCTTTACACTACGCCCAACTCAGCTTTTCTCCGATCCCTGACCGGATCCGCCCCCCCGTGACCGACACCGCCTTCTCCACCCTTCCCCTCCTTCCCCCGCTGCTCGAGAACCTGAAAACCCTGGGTTTCGAACAGATGACGCCGATCCAGGCGCAGGCGCTGCCGCTCATCCTGGACCGGCGCGACGTGATCGCCCAGGCCAAGACCGGCAGCGGCAAGACGGCGGCGTTCGGGCTGGGCGTGCTTCAGAACCTGGACGTGAATCGCCTGGTTCCGCAAGGTCTGGTGGTCTGCCCCACCCGCGAACTGGCCGACCAGGTCGCGCAAGAACTGCGGCGTCTGGCGCGCCTGATTCCCAACGTGAAGATCCTGACGCTGTGCGGCGGCGCCGCGGCGCGGCCGCAGGCCGAGTCGCTGGCCCGCGGCACGCACCTTGTGGTCGGCACGCCCGGCCGCATCCAGGACCACCTGGAACGCGGCAGCCTGGATCTGTCGGGCCTGAACACGCTGGTCCTGGACGAAGCGGACCGGATGGTGGACATGGGCTTTTATGACGACATCGTCGCCATTGCCTCGCACTGCCCCGCCAAGCGCCAGACGCTGCTGTTTTCGGCCACCTATCCCGACAACATCCGCAAGCTCAGCGCGCGTTTCCTGCGCAATCCCGCCGAGGTCAAGGTCGAGGCGCAACACGACGCCAGCCGCATCGAGCAGATCTTCTACGAGATCGACGAAGGCGAACGCCTGGACGCAGTGGCCAAGCTGCTGGCGCATTTCCGTCCCGCCTCCACGCTGGCCTTCTGCAACACCAAGATCCGCAGCCATGATCTGGTGGAACGCCTGCAAGCCGAAGGCATCAGCGCCCAGGCGCTCAATGGCGACCTGGAACAGCGCGAGCGCGACGAAATCCTGATCCAGTTTGCCAACCAGAGCTGCGCCGTGCTGGTGGCCACCGATGTGGCCGCGCGCGGGCTGGACATCCAGAACCTGGGCGCCGTCATCAACGTGGACGTCACCAAGGACACCGAGGTCCACGTTCACCGCATCGGCCGTAGCGGCCGGGGCGACCAGAAGGGCCTGGCGCTCAGCCTGTGTTCGCCCGAGGAAATGCGCTGGGCCACCCTGATCGAGCAATACCAGGGCTCGCCGCTGAAATGGGGCGACCTCAAATCGCTGCGCCCCAAGGCCGACCGCCCGTTGCGCGCGCCCATGATCACGCTGAGCATCCAGGGCGGCAAGAAGGACAAGCTGCGTCCTGGCGACCTGCTGGGCGCGCTGACCGGCGACGGCGGCCTGACGTTCGAGCAGGTCGGCAAGATCAACATCACCGAATTCACGTCGTATGTGGCGCTGGACCGCCAGATCGCCAAGCAGGCGTTCTCCCGGATTTCCAACAGCAACATCAAGGGCCGCCGGTTCCGGATGCGCTTCCTGGAAGAATTCTGATCCGGCATGGCGGGCGGCAGTCACGCGCGGCAAAAGCTTGTGGGTTTCACACGGGCTTTGCCATAATGGCGCCGCCCGCACGCCGGTATGCTGGTTTTTTCGAAAGGCGCGGCGGGCGCGGAACCAAAGGCAAGCAGTGAGCTCCAACCTGCCCACTGTCCCCCTTAACCATCACAAGAGAAACTCACCATGATCAAGTCCGATGACACCGGCAAGCTGATCCTGCGCCTGACCCTCGGTATCCTGATTCTGCTCCACGGCCTGTTCAAGCTGACCGGCGGCGGCGTCGGCGGCATCAGCGGCATGCTGTCCTCGCATGGCCTGCCCGGCTTCCTGGCCTACGGCGTGTACATTGGCGAAATCGTCGCTCCCGTCCTGCTGATCATCGGCGTCTACACCCGTCTGGCCGGTCTGATCATCGCCATCAACATGGTCGTCGCCATCCTGCTCGCCCACAGCGGCAGTATTGCCAGCATGACCAACAACGGCGGCTGGGCACTGGAACTGCAAGGCATGTACCTGTTCACTGGCCTGGCGATCGCGTTCATGGGCGCTGGCCGTTTCAGCCTGGCTGGCACCGGCGGCCGCTGGAACTGACCGGCTGCCCCAGTCCGCCGCGCCACGCGGCGGACATGCAAGGCAACATCACAAGGGACCGCGCATTCGCGGTCCCTTTCTTTTTGCGACGACTATGACGCGTTTACGGGGACATTGATACGAACGTCATCGACCGTCACGCAGGCGCAAACATCCGTCACGCGAAAGCTGTTTCGGAACCATTACAGTCCCCGAACTTGGTCCCGCCGGCATGGCCTAATTTGCATGCGCGCAGTGAAGGCGTATTTCGCGCCTTGCGCCAGGCGGGAGCCGGATGATGAAAAAGACTTTGTTGTTGATGGTAGCGATGACAAGCGCCTTGAGCGGCTGTGTGGTCGTCCCGGCGCGGCCGGCTTACTACCGGCCCGCGCCGGTCTACGCCACGCCGCACTATTACTACTACCCGGCGTACCCCGCCCCGCATTATTACTATCGCGGCTATTGAACATCGGATCTGCTGCGCCAAGGACATTCTCATGAGCCCTTCCTTCCAGATTGCCCGGTTGCGGCCGCTGGCCACCGCGGCACTGCTGGCAGTTACCGCCGCCCCCGCGCTGGCCGCCGCGCAGAACGTCTACTCCACGCAGCAGGTGGCGGTTCCGTCTGCGTATCAACAACCCGCATACGACGAGGGCGATCCCGCCAACGCCAATCTTGCGCTGGTTGACCGCAGTCCCGAGCCGCCGCCACCCCTGCCGGTCTACGTGCAGCCGCCTGCCCCCGCGGACGGCTATCTGTGGGTGCCCGGCTACTGGAGCCTCAACCGTTACGGCTTTTTCTGGGTGCCCGGCGCCTGGGTGCTGGCGCCGTATCAGGGCGCCCTCTGGACGCCCGGTTACTGGGGCTTTTCCAATGGCGTTTACCTCTGGAACCCGGGCTACTGGGGGCCGCACGTGGGTTTCTACGGCGGCATCAACTACGGCTTCGGCTATACGGGCCTGGGTTATGTGGGCGGTTACTGGAAGCGCGACCGCTTCTACTACAACCGGTCAGTCACGAACGTGAACATCACCCGCGTGACCAACGTCTACAACCGCAACATCGTCGTCAACAACGTGGACAACCGCCGGGTCAGCTACCACGGCGGGCCGCAAGGCGTGCGCCGCAATGCCGACCCGCGCGAGCTGGCCGCGCGCAATGACCGCCACGCGGGCCCCACCGACGCGCAGCGTGCCTACGTGCGCGATGCGGGCGGCAACCGCGCCCAGTTCTATGAGCACAACAAAGGCAAGCCGCCCCAGGCGTATGTGGATCACCCGAACAACGGCAGGCCTGGCCGGGACGCCCGCCCGCAGGGCAACAACCCGTCCGCGCCGCAGGATCGCCAGCAGCAGGTCCGCGACCAGCAGGCGCGCGATCAGTTGAGAAACGATCAGCAGCGCCAACAGCAGGCTCGCGAACAGCAACGCCGTGACCAGCAGTTGCGCGACCGGCAGCAGAACGACGCGCAAGCCCAGCAGCAATTGCGCCAGCAGCAGATGCGTGACCAGCAGGCGCGCCAGCAGCAGCAACGCGATCAGCAGAACCAGCAGGACTTGCGCGAACGCCGTCAACAAGATCAACAGGCCCGCCAGCAGCGGGAGCGCGACGACCAGGCGCGCCAAATGGCGCGTGACCGTCAGGAGCACGAACAACAGGCGCGCCAGAACCGGCAACAACAGCAACGCGACCAGCAGGCGCAACAGGTCCGTCAGCAGCAGCAGCAGCAGCAGCAGCAGCAGCAGCAGCAACGGCAACAGCGCGATCAGCAACAGCAACGCGACCAGCAGGCGCAGCAGGCCCGCCAACAGCAGCAACAGCAACAACAGCAACAGCAACAGCAACAACAGCAGCAGCGGGAACAGCAGCAGTCACGCCAGCAACAGCAACGCGACCAGCCGCGCGGCAACAATGGCCGCGGCGGGCCTGACGGCGGTTGAACTGGACCCGTGCGCGCCCCGCCGCTACAGTAGACAGCTTGCCGCGGCGTTTCCGCGGCTCCAACGGGAGACACACATGAAGCGCCTTGCCCCCTGGTTCCTCGTATGCGGCCTGATGGCCGGCACGCCGGCCCTCGCCGCGCTGCCGGTGGGCGCCGCCGCGCCGGACTTCAGCGTGCCGGCCTCGCTGGGCGGCAACGAATACACCTTCAAGCTGAAGGAAGCGCTAAAGCAAGGTCCGGTGGTGCTGTATTTCTTCCCGGCGGCATTCACGCAGGGATGCACCATCGAAGCCCACAACTTCGCCGAGGCCACGGACGAATACAAATCGCTGGGCGCCACGGTCATCGGCGTCTCGACCGACAACATCGACACGCTCAAGAAGTTTTCCGTCAGCGAGTGCCGCAACAAATTCGCCGTCGCGGCCGATGGCGACGGCAAAGTCATGAAGGCGTACGACGCCGTCCACGACAAGCGGCCGGAATATGCGCAGCGCGTGTCCTACGTGATCTCACCCGAAGGCAAGATCCTGTACGAATACACGAACATGAGCCCCGAGTCGCACGTGGCAAACACGATGCGTGCGCTGCGGGAATGGAAGGCCAGGCAGTAACGCCCTGGTGAAATACCAGCGTTCACAATAAGGCGCGGTCGTAAACGTACTGCTTTACGAACCGCGCCTGCCGAAGATCAGTTGAACGGCCAGACCGTCGGGTGCGTGCCGGGCGGACTGGACGGCCGGATCCAGCGCGCCGGGGTCTCCGAGAAGCGCGCCGCATGGCGCACCGCGACCAGCTCGCCAAAACCTGATGGCGACGTCTCCATCAGGCCGTCAAAGCCCGGCATGGGACAGTCCAGCCCGCCGTCCACCCGCCCCAATCCGCGCAGCCAGTGCGCGGTTTGAGCGAGCGACACGCGCACGTGCCAGCTGCCGCCTTCGGTTGCCTGGCGCGCCAGCGCCACCTGCGCGCCAAACGCCATCAGGTAACCCGACGCGTGATCCAGGATCTGCATCGGCAACGCCTTGGGCGCCTCTTGACCGGCAGCCAGTGCTTCCGCGTGGTTAAAGCCCGTGGCCGTCTGCACCAGGGAATCGAACCCGCGCCGGTTCGCCCACGGACCCGTCGTGCCGTACGCGGACAAAGACACATACACAATGCCCGGACGGATGCGTGCCGCGTCCTGCGGACCGAATCCCAGTGCGGACATGCCGCCAGGCCGATAGCCCTGCACAAAGATATGCGCGCTGCGCAGCAGGTTGCCGAGCGCGATGCGGCCATCTGCCGTGTCCAGGTCCGCCAGCACGGACAGCTTGCCGCGGCTGGTGTCGATGATGTTGTCGATATTGGGCAGTTGCGGGCTGTTGACCAGCATGACGTCGGCGCCATAGGCGGCCAGCGCACGGCCGCACACCGGCCCGGCGATGATGCGCGTCAGGTCCAGCACGCGGATGTCCTGCAGCGGACGCGCATTCTGCGCGTACTTCGGCAGCGGACGCGGATCGGCTTCACCGATGCGTTCGATGGTCAGCAGCGGTTGCGCGGCGACAGCCTGCCCCTGCGGATGGCGGTCCCATTCCTCGAACGAGCGCATTGCAGACACGACCATGCCGGCATCGGCCGCCACCTGCTCGAATTCCAGCGCCTTCCAGCGGCTCAGTGCGCGTTCCACGGCTTCGCGCGTGGCGCCGTCGCCGGTCGGGCAGCCCAGCAAGGCCAGCGCCCCGTCACGGTGATGCGCGAAGTTGGCATGAATCCGCACCCAGCCGCCATCGCCGCAGCGATAGACGCCGGTGATGGGATCCCAAGGATTGGGCGTGACGCCATTGATGGTGTAGTGGCTGCGGCACTCCTGCGCCGCATGCAGCATGTCCACGCTGACCTGCTGCCGGGCGCCGCCCCGCAGGTGCCAGACCTCCGCGGCAGCCAGGGCCGCGGCAGCCATGCTGGTCTGCGCCGCCGTGCCGACGGCAAATGAGGAAGGGACGACAGGGTCTGCGCCGGTCAGCACGACGTGCTCAAGCGACGCGTCCGGTAAATCGACCGAACGCCAGAGCTTCTGCAAGACATCGCGGGACGTTTTGCCGGCGGGTGTACGTCCCTTCAGAAAGGACGGGCGGAGGTCCATCAGATTTCCCATAGCGTTTGCCTGCTTTAGTCGTTTTATTTGCATTACATGGCGGCGTCCTGCCGGGCGTCAATACGCGCCACGCGCCAGCGTGTTTCATGGTTTGACGGCCAATGCCGGGCGTTTTGGCGTTCGGGGGCCGTCTGGCCCCTGCCCCTGCCAACCAGCCGCCGCGACGGGTTGCAGTGCAACACCGGTCACATCTCCTCGTAGTTTTTACATCGTCTTCCAGGCGCTTTCGCCCCGGGCCGCGCGCGTGCTCGGGATAGAATCGCAGCCTCGCCGGCGCGCCGCCCGGCCCCTGTCCCTGGAGCTTCCCCATGAACACGCTGCTCTGGCTGCGCACCGACCTGCGCATGCACGACAACGCCGCGCTGGCCGCGGCGGCCGAGGCCGGCACGGTCACCGCGCTTTTCCTGGCCGCGCCCGGACAATGGCGCCAGCATGGCGACGCCCCGGCCAAGGTGGATTTCTGGCTGCGCAACCTGCGCGAGCTGTCCCAAGACCTGGGACAGGCCGGCATTCCGCTCAAGCTGCTGACCGTTGACGACTGGCGCGACGCACCGCGGGCCGTGGCCGCGTTCTGCCAGGAACACGCCATCGAAGCGGTCCACGTCAACGCCGAGTGGGGCGTCAACGAACGCCGCCGGGACGATGCCGTCGCGGCCGCGCTGGCCGGCATCGGCATCGAGTGGACGGTGCACCACGGCGCGACGCTGCTGCGCCCCGGCACCGTGCTGACCGGCAAGGGCGATTGCTATCGCGTCTACACGCCCTATGCACGCACCTGCCGCGAGCGCCTGCGCAGCGCGCCGGTGCGGCCCATTCCCGCGCCTCGCGCCCAGACGCCGCCGCGCTGGAAGTCCGATCCGCTGCCGGAATCGTTCGACGGGTTCGACGCGCCCAGCGACGCCGTCCGGGCGCTCTGGCCCGCCGGTGAAGCTGCCGCCAGCGACCGGCTGGCCGCCTTTGCCGACGAGGCGATCTTCGCCTACAAGGACGAGCGCGATTTCCCCTCGCTGCCCGCCACCAGTTGCCTGTCGCCTTACTTTGCCGCGGGCGTCCTGTCTCCCGGCCAGGCCCTGCGCGCCGCGCTGGCGGCCAACCAGGGCGAGATCGACAGCGGCAAGGCCGGCGCCGCCACGTGGATCAACGAACTGCTGTGGCGCGAGTTCTACCTGCACCTGCTGGCGGCCTACCCCGCCCTGTCCATGCACCAGCCCATGAAGCCGGAGACGGCGGCCGTGCCCTGGCGCGACGCGCCCGACGACCTGGCAGCCTGGCAGCAGGGCAAGACCGGCATCCCCATCGTGGACGCCGCCATGCGCCAGTTGCAGGCGCTGGGCTGGATGCACAACCGGCTGCGCATGGTGACGGCGATGTTCCTGTCCAAGAACCTGCTCATCGACTGGCGCCTGGGCGAGGCCTGGTTCATGTCGCAGCTTGTGGACGGCGACCTGGCCGCCAACAACGGCGGCTGGCAATGGAGCGCCTCCACGGGCGCCGACGCGGTGCCCTACTTCCGCGTCTTCAATCCGCTGTCGCAGTCCCGCAAATTCGACCCGCGCGGCGTGTTTTTGCGCGAATGGCTGCCTGAATTGGCGCATCTGGACGACAAGGCCATCCACGATCCGAATCCCATGGAACGAGCCGCCGCGGGCTATCCGGAACCGATCGTGGATCTGGCGCAAAGCCGGCTGCGGGCGCTTGAAGCCTTTGGCAACCTGCCCGCCGCGTAAGCGCGTCGACCTGTGGCGGCGTTGACGTACATCAACGCCGCCGCCGCGCCAGTCCCCGATGATGCCCTCGCCCATCACAGGACGAGCGACGCATGCGCAACAACCAGCCGGTCAACGACACGGAATACGTACTCCGCGACGAGCAATACCTGATCTCCCGCACGGACTCGCGCGGCCGGATCATCTACGCCAATCCGGCGTTTGTTCACGCAAGCGGCTTTTCTCGCGAGGAACTGGTCGGCGCGCCGCACAACATCGTGCGCCATCCCGACATGCCGTCGGCCGCCTTCGAAGACCTCTGGGGCACCATCCAGCGCGGCGAATCGTGGACAGGCATGGTCAAGAACCGCCGCAAGGACGGCGGCTTCTATTGGGTGCTGGCCAACGTCACGCCCATCGTGGAACGCGGCACCACCGTCTGTTATGCCTCGGTACGGGTCAAGCCGACCCGCCAGCAGATCGAAACGGCCGAAGCCGTTTATGCCACCCTGCGTCTGGGCACGGCGCGCGGCATCCGGCTGTGCGGCGGCCAGGTCAAACCGGCCGGGGTGCGCGGCGTCCTGGCGCGGCTCAAACTCTGGCGCCTGACCGGCGTGCGTTCGCGCCTCTTGGCGTGGGCGGTGCTGTCCGCCTCGCTGTTCATCGGCGCGGCCGGCGCGGCCATCTACGGCATGCACGACCGCCTGAGCAGCAGCGCCCTGGCCGCGGCCGTGGCGCTGACCGCGGGCGGCGTCGCACTGATCTTCGCGTCGGGCTGGGGCTTTGCGCGCGCAATCGCCGGGCTGCTGGGCGCGGCCACCGACTTCACGCGCCAGATCGCCGCGGGCAACCTGAGCACACCGCTGCCCGGCGCCCTGACCGGGGACGAGATCGGCGAGCTGAAGTTTTCCCTGGAAGTCATGCGCAAAAGCCTGGTCAGCATCACGCGCGACGTGCACGGCGGCATCGAGAACGCCCTGCAGTCGGCCGCCGACATCGCGCAAGGCAACGCGGACCTCTCGGCCCACACCGGGCGCCAGGCGGCGTCGCTGGAACAGGCGGCGGCCAGCATGGCGCAATTGGCTGTCACCGTGAAGCAAAATGCCGCCAACGCGCAGGATGCCGACGCCATGGCAAACCAGGCCAGCGACCTCGCCCGGCGTGGCGGCAATGTGGTCGACGAGGCCGCGCACGCTATGCAAGGCATCGTCCAAAGCTCATCGCGCATTGCCGAGGTCGTGGGCATCATCGACGGCATTGCCTTCCAGACCAACATCCTTGCGCTCAATGCCGCCGTCGAAGCCGCGCGCGCCGGCGAGGCCGGCAAGGGATTCGCGGTGGTGGCCAGCGAAGTGCGCGGCCTTGCCCAGAAAAGCGCCACCGCCGCCCGCGAGATCAAGGCGTTGATCGAAAGCTCGGACGCGCGGGTCGGCGAAGGCGTGCGGAATGTCGAGCGGGCTGGCGCCAGCATGCGCGATATCGTGGAATCGGTGCAAAAGGTCACGCGCATCATCAACGAGATCGCCGCCACCTCGACCGACCAGCACGCGGGCATCGACACGGTCAGCCGCACGATCTCTGAAACCGACAGCGCCGCACAGGGCAACGCCGCGCGCGTCGAACAGGCCGCCAAGGCGGTTGCCAACCTGCGCACGGATGGCGCCCGCCTGCGTCACGCCATCGAGGTCTTCCGCGTGGCCAGCGCACCGGCTCCGGCCGCAGCACTGCCAGGGAACCCCGAAAGACTCAGGCGCCCGCGGACGCTTCCTTGTCCAGGCGCTTGATGAACACCTGCAATTCCTTGACGACCTGCTGATCTCCCCGCGCCTGGGCCGCCGCCAGCCCGGACTCCCAGGCGGCGCGGGCGCTGGGCTTGTCATTCAGCCCGAGGCAGGCCTTGCCCAGCCATTTCCAGGCAACCGAATAAGTGGGATCGAAAGCCAGCGCCGCGCGCAGATGGGTGCAGGCCTCGGCAAAGCGTTCCTGTTCCGCGTAGGCCTTGCCAAGCGAAAACCGCAGCAGCAGATTGTCGGTGCCCTTGGCCAGCATCGCCTCCAGTCGCTCGATCATTCCTTCCATGCGGCCCCTCCTTTCCAGCGTCTTCGGTAAACCCGCATCATAGGCCGGGCCCTGCCGCGGCGCCGCAAAGCCCCCACGCGCGTCTGCGGCGCTACACTCCAAAGTCTGCCTCAACGCCCGCGCCGACGCGCGGACGACGCCCGATTCCAGGAGCCCGCATGAGCACAATCCATGATTTCTCCGCCCGTGCCATCGACGGCACGGAACAGTCCCTAGAGACATACCGCGGCCGCGTGCTGCTGGTGGTGAACGTTGCCTCCAAATGCGGGTTCACGCCGCAGTATGCCGGTCTGGAAGAGCTTTACCGCGCGTTCCACGACGACGGCCTGACCGTGCTCGGTTTTCCGTGCGACCAGTTCGGCCACCAGGAGCCCGGCGACGAGGCCGAGATCCGCAATTTCTGCAGCACCCAGTACGACATCACCTTTCCGCTCTTTGCCAAGATCGATGTCAACGGCCCGAACGCCCACCCGCTGTACCAATGGCTCAAGGGCGAAAAGCCGGGCGTCTTCGGCACCGAAGGCATCAAGTGGAACTTCACCAAGTTCCTGGTCGGGCGCGACGGCCGCGTGATCAAGCGCTACGCGCCCACCGACACGCCGGCCAGCCTGCGCGACGACATCACCGCGGCCCTGTCCGCCCCCGTCTAACGCAGCGGCGGCAGCCGCCGGCGCACCGTGTGCGACTTGACGATGGCGGTGTTGGTCTCGGCAAATTCGGTCACCCGCTCCAGGATGCCGTCCAGGTGCGTGATGGACCGGAGCACCATGCGGGCGATGAAGCAATCATCGCCCGTTACCTTGTCGCACTCCACGAATTCCGGGATCTGCTGGATCAGGCCCTCGACATGGCGCAACTGCCCGGGCAATGGACGGATGCGCACAACGGCCTCCAGCGAATAACCCAGCGCCACCGGATCCACGTCCAGCGTGTATGCGCGAATTACGCCGGATTCCTCGAGCCGCCGCATGCGATCGGCGACGCTGGGCGCCGACATGCCCACCTGCCGCGCCAGGTCGGCCGTGGTGGTGCGCGCATTGGCAGACAGCATCTCCACGAGACGGCGGTCGATCCCATCCAAAACCGGACTTTCATTTTTTAGGTCGTTCTGCATAAATTCCACCCAAAGCAAGGTTGAATCGCGAAAGTGCCACGGCAACATCATATAAGCGGATGAAACCGCCTGGGATAATTTCTCCATCGAATTCCTGGCCAGATGGCCTTTGGAGAACCACCATGATCCCCTCGACCGAACGCACGGGCCTCGCGCAGATGGCGGCCGCAATGACCCTGTCGGGCACGCTCGGCGTCTTCGTTCTGGAGTCCGGGCAAAGCGCCTGGAACGTCGTATTCTTTCGCTGCGTGTTCGGCGCCCTGTCGCTCTTTCTGTACTGCTGGGCGCGCGGCTTGCTCAAGCCGGGACTTTTTACCCCGAAAACGCTGGCCCTGGCGCTGGCCGCCGGCGCCGCGCTGGTGCTGAACTGGGTGCTGCTGTTCTCGGCCTATCGGCTGGCGTCCATTTCGCTGGCCACCGCGGTCTACAACGTGCAGCCGTTCTTCCTGATCGGGCTGGGCGTGCTGTTCCTGGGCGAGCGCCCCTCGCGCGGCAAGGTGGCGTGGTCCCTCGTGGCGTTCGCCGGGCTGCTGCTGGTGCTGCGTCTGAGCGATGGCGGCGCGGCGGGCGGCGGCGCCTATCTGACGGGTCTGATGCTGGGCCTGGGCGCGGCCGCGTTGTACGGCATCACCGCCATCATCGTAAAGCGCCTGAAGGGCATCCCCCCGCAGGTGCTGGCGCTGGTGCAGGTGACGCTGGGCGCGGTGATGCTGCTGCCGATGGCCGACTTCAATGCCCTGCCCGCCCAGCCTGTGCAATGGGGATACCTGGTGGCGCTGGGTCTCATCCACACGTGCCTCATGTACATCCTGATGTACTCGGCCATCCAGAAGCTGCCCACCA
This sequence comes from Achromobacter sp. Root170, assembly GCF_001428165.1. Taxonomy (NCBI): domain Bacteria; kingdom Pseudomonadati; phylum Pseudomonadota; class Betaproteobacteria; order Burkholderiales; family Alcaligenaceae; genus Achromobacter; species Achromobacter sp. Root170. The sequence continues at coordinate 628,045 of NZ_LMHN01000001.1, read as the reverse complement.
CGTCCACCGCGGCGCTCAGCTTCATCTATCCCGCCGTCGCCATCCTGCTCGACTTCGTAGTCTACGGCCACCGCATGGACGCCTCGCAGATCGCGGGCGTGGCGCTGATCTTCCTGGCCGCCGCCGCAGTCAGCCTGAACTGGACGTGGCGGTTGCCGCGCAGCCCGCGTCCGGGCGCGGTCTGAGCCCAGGACGCCCCGGGGCCCTGCGCGGAAACCCGCATCCGGCCCCCGGTTATTCAGGCATCCGTCCGGTGTGCGCCGCTATCATGGCCCTTCCATCCGCGGGCGCTTGCCCGCGGCGCCATGACTCACAGGACACCCCCATGATCGATCTCTATTACTGGACGACCCCCAACGGCCACAAGATCACACTGTTCCTCGAAGAAACTGGCCTGCCCTACAAGATCCACCCGGTCAACATCGGCCGCGGCGACCAATTCAAGCCCGAATTCCTGGCCATCGCGCCCAACAACCGCATCCCCGCCATCGTGGACCACGCGCCCGCCGACGGCGGTGCGCCGATCTCGTTGTTTGAATCCGGCGCCATCCTGCAATACCTGGCCGAGAAGACCGGCAAGTTCCTGCCCGCCGACGTGCGCGGGCGCACCGAAGTGTCGCAGTGGCTCTTCTGGCAGATGGGCGGCCTGGGCCCCATGGCCGGCCAGAACCACCACTTTTCCGGCTACGCGCAGGAACGCATCACCTACGCGATCGAGCGCTACGTCAAGGAAACCAATCGCCTGTATGGCGTGCTGAACAAGCGCCTGGCCGACCGCGAGTTCGTCGCGGGCGACTATTCCATCGCGGACATGGCGGCCTATCCGTGGATCGTGCCGCACGCCAAGCAAAGCCAGGACCTGAACGAATTTCCGCACCTCAAGCGCTGGTTCGAAGCCATCCGCGCGCGCCCGGCGACGCAACGCGCCTACGCGCTGGCCGACACCATCAACACCGCCCCGTCGGTCAGCGACGAAGCCTCACGCCGCATCCTGTTCGGCCAGACCGCCCAGAACGTCGCCCGCTGACCGCGAAGGAGCACGCCATGACTGCCCCGCAACGCGTTTTTCGCCGCGCACGCGCGGCCGATCTGCCCGCCATCGTGGCCATGCTGGCCGATGACGACCTGGGCGCAGGCCGCGAGGACGCCTCGGTCCCGCTGAACCCGCGCTACCTTGCCGCCTTCGAGGCCATCGAGCAGGATTCCAACCAATTCCTCGCCGTGGTTGAGCAGGATTCACAACTGGCGGGCTGTTTGCAGTTATCGTTCATACCCGGCCTGTCGCGGCGGGGTATGTGGCGGGGCCAGATCGAAAGCGTGCGCATCGCCTCGGCGTTTCGCGGCGCGGGACTGGGCCACGCCATGTTCGAATGGGCCATCGAACAATGCCGGATCCAGGGCTGCGAACTGGTCCAGCTCACCACCGACCGCGCGCGTCCCGATGCGCGCCGGTTCTATGAAAGCCTGGGTTTCAAGGCCAGCCATGACGGCATGAAGCTCAGCCTGTAACGTCTGATTCTGATTTGAAAGGAGCGCCCAATGCCTTTGCATGGCGAATACAAAGTCCCCGGCGGCAAGCTGGTCGTCGCGGATCTGGAAGTGCGCGATGGCCGCCTGGCCGACGTACGCATCAGCGGCGACTTTTTCCTTGAACCGCCCGAGGCGCTGGAAGCCATCAACCGCGGCCTGAACGGCATGCCCGCGGACGCCGGCGAACTGGAGCTGGCGGTTGCCGTGCAATCGGCCCTGCCGGCCGACGCCGAAATGTTCGGATTCTCGGCCGAAGCCATTGCCGTGGTGCTGCGGAGGGCGCTGGCATGAGCCGCACCGACTGGAACGATTACGACTGGCAGCTGATCCACGAAGGCCCGCAGCCGCCCGCGCTGCACATGGCGCTGGACGCCGTCATCACCGACGAAGTCGGCGCCGGCCAGCGCCCGCCCACCCTGCGCATCTGGGAATGGTCCGCGCCGGCCGTCGTGATCGGCCGCTTTCAATCCCTGAAGAACGAAGTCGATCCGGACGGCGCCAAGCGCCACGGCATCGAAGTGGTGCGCCGCGTGAGCGGCGGCGGCGCGATGTTCATCGAGCCGGGCAACTCCATTACGTATTCGCTGAGCGCGCCGCAGGCGCTGGTCCACGGCATGAGCTTCCAGGAGTCGTATTCCTTCCTGGACGCCTGGGTGCTGACCGCGCTGCAGGGCCTGGGCATCAAGGCCTGGTATCAGCCGCTCAATGACATCGCCTCCGACATCGGCAAGATCGGCGGCGCCGCGCAGGCTCGCCGCGCCGGCGCCGTGCTGCATCACGTCACCATGTCCTACGATATCGACGCCGACAAGATGGTCGAGGTCCTGCGCATCGGGCGCGAGAAGCTTTCCGACAAGGGCACCACCAGCGCCAAGAAGCGCGTCGATCCGCTGCGCACGCAGACCGGGCTGGCACGCGAGGTCATCATCGACCGCATGGTGGAAACTTTTGCCGGGCTGCATCGTCTGACCCCGGGTAGCGTGGGCACGGAAACGTTGGCGCGCGCGCAGGCGCAGGCGGACGAAAAATTCTCCCGCGCCGACTGGACAGGCGTCGTGCCCTGACGGCGCCTTGCGTTTTCTGGAGGTAATTGCATGAATCGCAGCTTCACGCCGGCTGGCGCGATACGCGGTCTGATCCTGGGCGCCGCCCTGCTGGCCTTGGCCGGCTGCGGCAGCACGCCCCCCTCGAACATCACCCTGGCAACGCCCGATGCCTCGTCTTCGGCCACGCCGGAAAAGCTGGGCGACCTGTCCACCGAACGCATCAAATGGGCGGCCAGCAAGCCGGGCTGCGAAGGCGACTGCCCGCGCATCGAAATCGACAGTGTGGCGTTTCCGGGCATCCCGAAACTGACCGCGCTGGTGGACCACGTGCTTGCCTACATGACCGGCACCGACGCCAATCGCCGCGGCCCCTACGAGACGCTGTCGGAATACACGCAGTATTTCTGGTCCACGGCGCGCCCGCGTGATGCGACCTACTTCAAGGCCAGCGTGAAGGACACGGTGGGCGACATCGTCGCCGTCGAACTGCACACGGAACAGTACCTGACCGGCGCCGCGCACGGCATTCCGGCCACCCAGTACCTGAACTGGGAACGCAGCCGCGGCCGCGTCATGAGCCTGGACGAAGCACTGATCCCGGGACGCCGCGCCGAATACGTCGCCGCGTTGCAGCGCGCGCATGCGAAATGGCTGACGGGCAACCCCGACGCCAAGCGCGACCCGGCGGCCTACAACAAGATGTGGCCCTTCCAGGAAAGCGACAACTTCGCGATCACGCGCGATGGCATCGTGGTCAAGTACGACGCCTACTCGATCTCGCCGTATTCGCACGGCGAGCCGGAGCTGACGATTTCGTACCAGGATCTGCGCGGCATCCTGAAGCCGGAATTGCTGCCGGCATCGTGAAGCCTCGGCCAGCCCGGGTCTTGACGTAAAAATGCCGGGCATCTGCCCGGCATTTTTCATCACCACAAATAGGAATCGCCCCTTGCGGAGCGATTCCGGCATGGCGCCCGCGAAGGCGCCATGCCGGTTCAGTCTTTACGGGTACAGGCCACGCACCTGGCGGGCCTGCAGGATGCGCGTGCAAGCAACGATGAACGCGGCGGTACGCAGCGTCACCTTGTGCTCGCGCGACACCTGCGCCACCGACGCGTAGGCTTCGCGCATCAGGCGCTCGAGGCGCTGGTTGATCTCTTCTTCGCTCCAGAAGAAGCTGGAGAAGTCCTGCACCCACTCGAAGTAGCTGACCGTCACGCCGCCGGCGTTGGCCAGCACGTCGGGCACCACGTACACGCCGTTCTCGGCAAGGATGTCGTCCGCTTCCGGCGTGGTCGGGCCGTTGGCGCCTTCCACGACGATCTTGGCGCGCACCTTGGCGGCGTTGTCGACCGTGATCTGGCTTTCCAGGGCTGCCGGGATCAGGAACTCGGTTTCCAGCGTCCAGAACTCGTTCTTGTCCAGCGCCTGGCCACCCGAGAAGCCGCCCACGCCGCCGGTTTGCGACACGTGCGACAGCAGCTTGTGCACGTCCAGGCCGGCCGGGTTGTGAACGGTGCCGGTGTGGTCCTGCGCGGCGATGACCTTGGCGCCGGCCTCGTGGAACAGGCGGGCGGCGGTGCCGCCCACGTTGCCAAAGCCTTGCACGACAACGCGTGCGCCGGCCACATCGATGTTCCTGTCACGCGCGGCTTCGCACGCCACGACGAACACGCCGCGGCCCGTGGCTTCGACGCGGCCCAGGCTGCCGCCCAGCGCGATCGGCTTGCCCGTGACCACGCCCGTGGCGGTGGCGCCTTCGTTCATGGAGTACGTGTCCATCATCCAGGCCATCGTCTGGGCGTTGGTATTCACGTCAGGCGCGGGAATGTCCTTGGACGGTCCGATGATGACGCCGATCTCGCTGGTGTAGCGGCGGGTCATGCGTTCGAGTTCCGACGCGGAGAGCTTGCGCGGATCGACACGGATGCCGCCCTTGGCGCCGCCGTACGGCAGGTTGACCGCGGCGTTCTTGACCGACATCCAGGCCGCCAGCGCCATCACTTCGGACAGCGTGACGTCCTGGTGGAAACGCACCCCACCCTTGCCCGGACCGCGCGACACGTTGTGCTGCACGCGGTAGCCCTCGAAGTGGGCGATGGTGCCGTTATCCAGTTCGATCGGCACATCAACGATCAGCGAGCGCTTCGGACGCTTCAGCGTCTCGACCCACCGGCTCAGGGAACCGAGGTACGGCGTGACCCGGTCGACTTGTTGCAGGTAATTACCCCAGGGGCCGAGGTCCTCGGCATTCAGATAAGACGGCAAGGCATGGGTGGGAGTTTGAGACATGAGCATGCTCTCCTGACAAAGTTGCGCCATTTTATCCACGAAACTAATACCGTCCCTATTTAAAGTCTAAATTTTTTAAATAGGGACGTATAGATGTTGCGGATACCGAACGGGTCGCAGGCGGGGCCGGAAGCTGCACCTATCCTAAGCCGCGAAACCGGGCGCGTCCAGCCTGCGCGGGACGCCACGGCCGATAAAAAAGGGCGGCCCTCGCAAAGAGGATCCGCCCTGCATCTGCCCCGGTGTCTGACACCCTGGTGAGACGGTCTACAGCCTGCACCATCGCAACAAGGGTGTCAGACACCGCTTCCGAATCACGCCGACAACAACTGCCAGGCCAAACGCGCCGCCGCGCGCGCGCCGTGACCGTCGACGTCGAACTTGGGGTTGAATTCCGCCAGGTCGGCCAGCCGCAGCTTGCCGCTGGCTTTGACACGCAAAACGATCTCCTCGACCACCGCCATCGGCACCCCGTAAGGCGCAGGCGCGGACACCCCCGGCATCACACCTGCGGGCAGCACGTCCAGGTCGATCGTCAGATACACGTGCTGCGCCTTGGCCAGCAACCCATCCACGTCGGCCAGCCGCGCCTCCAGATGACGCTCCTGCATGTCCCGGTCCTCGACCCACCCGGCGCCGATTTCCGCGGCGCGGGCGTAGAGCGCAGGCGTATTGGCCAACCGCGAGACGCCCAGGCAGGCGTATTGCAGTTCGCGCCCGCGCGCCTCGCTGTCTGCCGCAATCTGGTCGAACGGCGTCCCAGAACTGCCGGGACGGCCCGTACGCAGATCGAAGTGCGCGTCCAGATTCAGCACCAGCACGGCGCCGGCGTCGCCGCGCGCGTCCAGCCAGCGGGCCAACCCCTGGAAACTGCCCCAGGCAATTTCATGCCCGCCGCCCAGCACGACAGGCCGGGCGCCCCGGCCCATCAGTTCGGCCAGACGCAAGCCCAGGCGCTCCTGTGCGTCCTCCAGCTTGTCGCCGTGGCATTCGACGTCGCCGGCATCCAGCAGGCGCGTCAGACCGTGCGCCGGCAGGCCCGCCAGGTACTTGCGGATACCGGCCGGCCCCGCAGCGGCGCCCACGCGCCCCTGGTTGCGCGCCACGCCCGCATCGCAGGCAAAGCCCAGCAGCACGGCTTCGCCCATTTCGCCCTGCCCCGCTTCGGGCTCGACGATATGCGCCAGCCGGCGGGTGTCGCCCTGCTCGGCGCTGTCGTCGCGCGCCTTCCACACGCTCTTGTCCAGTTGCGATGCGTTCATGCTGCCGCCCCCGGACTCGCGCTCAGCACCGCCTGCAGGAACTCGCGGGTGCGGGCCTCGCGTGGCTGGGTGAAGATCACGTCCGGCGGACCGGACTCCAGGATCACGCCGCCGTCCATTACGGCCACCACATCGGCCACGTCGCGGGCAAAGCCCATTTCGTGGGTCACGACCATCATGGTCATGCCTTCGCGGGCCAAGAGCTTCATGACCTGCAGCACTTCGCCCACCAATTCCGGGTCCAGCGCCGAGGTCGGCTCGTCAAACAGCATGACCTGCGGCTGCATGGCAAGCGCCCGCGCGATGGCCACGCGTTGCTTCTGGCCGCCCGACAGGCTGGCGGGCATGGCCGCCATTTTCTGCGACAGGCCCACCTTGTTGAGAAGGTCCGCGGCCAGCCCATTGGCCTCTTCGCGGCCCATGCCGAGCAGCGTGCGCGGGCCGACCGTCACGTTGTCCAGCACCGACAGGTGCGGGAACAGATTGAAGCCCTGGAACACCATGCCCACCTGCGTGCGCAACGCGTTCAGCTCGGCCTCCGGCAACAGCGCGCCGTTGTCCTGCAGTGTCTGGCCGCAGATGTCCACGGTGCCGCGCTGCGCCACTTCAAGGCCGTTGCAGCAACGCAGCAAGGTGCTCTTGCCCGACCCGCTGGGTCCGATGACCACGACCACTTGCGACTTCAGCACATCGAAATCGATGCCGCGCAGGACGGCGTGATCGCCGTAGGATTTATGCAGGCCGCGGATGCGGATCATTTCCTGCCCTTCGATGACGAGGCTCATTGCACCATTCCTCCAGCGCGCAGGTGATGTTCGATCTTGCGCAAAATCACCATGGCGATCGTGGTCAGGGCCAGATAGATCAATGCCACCACCAGGTAGGTTTCCAGCGAGCGGTAAGACACGCTGATGATCTTCTGCCCTTCGTGCATCAGATCGTGAATGGTCAACAGCGACACCAGCGCGGAGTTCTTGATCAGCGCGATGAACTCGTTGCCCAGCGGCGGGATCATGCGCACCACTGCCTGCGGCAGGATGATGATGCGCATGGCCTGGCCGGACGACATGCCCAGCGAACGCGCCGCCTCCGTCTGGCCGCGATCCACCGACTGGATCGCGCCCCGCACGATTTCCGACACGTAGGCCCCGGAGTACATGCCCAGGCCCAGCACGCCGCAGGCGAACGCCGGCAGCGTCACGCCGAACTGAGGCAGCCCGAAGAACCAGATGAAAAGCTGCACCAGCAGCGGCGTGCCCCGAAAGAACAGCAGATAGGTGCTGCACAGGTGATAAATGACGCGGCGCTGCGGGTTGAGCCTGCCGATACCGACCAGCAGTCCCATCACGCAGCCCAGCAGCAAGGCGCCGGCGGTCACCTCGATGGTGACCACCGCGCCCCGCAAGAGCGCGTCGAAGTCGGCGAAGACGGGAGAAAAATCCAGGTTCATTTCGCGGGCGCCTCGAACCACTTGTTGACGATGGCCTGGTAGCTGCCATCAGCCTTCAACTTCTGCAGCGCGGCGTTCAGGTCGCGCGTGAGCTCAGGCTTGTTCTTGGGCACGGCGATGCCGTAGTCCTCGGTCGTGATCTGCTCGTTTAGCACGGTCAGGCCATTGGTGCTTTGCGCGAACAGCTTGGCGGCGGGCTTGCCCGTCACCGCGGCATCGGCGCGGCCGATCTGCACCAGGTTGAACATCTCCTGGTTCTTTTCGACTTCCACGCGCTGGACCTTGGGGAAATGCTCCTTCAGGTAGTTCACCGATTTCGTGCCGACCTGCACCGACACCTTGCGGCCTTCCAGATCCTTGAGCGTCTTGATGGGACCGTCGGCCTTGGTCAGGACCACCAGACCGCCCGCGTAGTACGGGTCGGTGAAGTCGACGACCTTGCTGCGCTCGGGCGTGATGTAGATGGCGGACACCGCGATGTCGGCGCGGCCGGCTTGCAGCGCGGGAATCAGGCCCTTGAAGTCGATGTCGATCCACTCGACCTTCTTGCCCATCGCACCGGCCAGCGCCTCGACCAGTTCGATGTCAAAGCCGGTGCGCTTGCCGTCCTTGACGAATTCCATCGGCGGGAAGGTGGCGTCGGTGACGGCGCGGATCGTTTCCTGGGCGTGCGCGGCGCCGGCGGCGCAGGCGAGGCTCAGGGACAGAGCGGCGGACAGCAGAGTGCGGCGATTCATCATGGTGGGTCCTATGGAAGTGGGTACGACGGGAGGTAAGAGGGTGTGCAATGCAGCGTCAGGCTGCCTTCAGGCGTTCGGAGATGCGGCGGGCGGCTGCCAAGGTCATGTCGATCAGCGCGTCGGGATGCTGCGCGGCGCGGGTGGACGGCGCCATCAGAGTGATCGAGGCCACGGCCTGGTTCGGCCGCTGGAAGATCGGCACGCTGACGCCCCAGACGCCGGCGTCGACTTCGCTGTCGGTCACGGCATAGCCCTGGTCGCGAATGGCCTCTAGCTCGCCCGCCAGCCGGTCGGCATCCACGGCGGCCTCGTTGGCCAGGTAGGCAAGCGCTGCCTGCAGCCGGGCCTGCGGCATGAACGCCAGCAGCGACTTGGCCGACGCGCCCCGCGCCAGCGGCAGTCCGCGGCCCTTGGTGAACGAGCAGCGCAGCGGATGCTGGCTTTCCACCATGTCCAGGCACACAGCCTGGTCCTTCACGGCGACGAGCAGTCCGATGGTTTCGCCAGACGATGCGGCAAGCGCAGCCATGTCGGGCTGCGCCTCATGAATCAGGAAAGACGACTGGTCAAAGCCCCACGCAAGCTGCACGCACAGCGGCCCGGGTCCGTACTCGCCGTCGTGTTCGGCGACAAAACCCCAGCGCTTGAGGAGCGCAATCTGCCGGTACAGCGTGCTTTGCGCCAGGCCCGTCTTGTCGGCCAGCGCGGCAATGCTGAGCGGGCCGTCGTGCCGGGCCAAGGTGGCCAGCACATACAGGACGCGATCCGCGCCCGCCCCGACAGATGTTTCCGACATAACGACTCAACTCCCAGCAATATGGACGCGAGATTATCAATTTGTGGCGGTTTAGCTTCTATTTTTTCCCACCCAATGAGAATCACAAGGGAAAACCCCGAATGCCGGGCGCAAAAAAACCCGCCGGGAGGCGGGTTTGGTGCATTGGCGGCGTCTGTGGCGGTTGGGTCAGACCGCGGGGCAGATCACGGACAAGACCGAGGATCAGGGCGCGGGCGGCTTCTCGTAATCCGACAGTCCGACGCCGGAGACACCCTTCACACCGCCGCCAGATGCCGGCGCGGCGGCGGCCGGCGCGGGTGCCGGGACCGGCGCAGGCGCCTCGGCGGGTTGCCCCGTGCCCGTGACAGCGGCGCCCGCCTCCTGCGGCGCCCCTTGCGCCGACGCGCGGCGTTTGCGCTTGGCGTCCGCTTCCTTCTGAGCCATGGCCGTCAGCTCGGCGGCCAGCGACTCCGACTTGCCCGTGGCCGCCCACGCGGCAGCATCCTGCCCCTTCGTGTCCTGCGTGGTGACGTCGGCCCCGGCCCGGATCAGCAATTCGACCATGGGTTTGCGGCCAGACAGCGCCGCCATCATGAGTGGCGTCTCGCCATTGGGCGCCGGCGCGTTGACCATCGCCTTGTTCGCGAGCAGCAGTCGCGCCATTTCCATCTGCCCCTTGGAGGCGGCGTAATGCAGCGGCGTCCATCCCAGGCGGTTGACCTGCGCGCCACGCGCGATCAGCTTCTTGGCGCGCTCGGTCTGGCCGGCGATGGCCAAGTACATCAGCGGCGTTTCGCCCGCCGGGTTCTCGGCGTTGACGTCGGTGCGCTTGTCCGCGGCGAGCACGTCAAACACCTTCCAGGCGTTGTCCACGACCGCGCGCATGATGGCCGGCTGGCCGTTCTTGTAGCGCACGTTGGGATCCGACCCCTGCGCCAGCAGGTCGCGGATGTCGTCGGGGTAATCGTTGGCGACGTAGACCCACCAGTCGCCCGGATTGGCCGCCTGCACGGTCGGCGCGGCCAGACCGATGGCCAGCGCAAGCAGGCCGGCGCGGCTGCACGTCAGAAGGGCTTTGTGGGCGGAGGCAATGCGGATGGCCATGGCAGTCCTAGGATGCAGATTCAAGAAAATCGGGTCGACCTATTTCTTCACCTTGCTGAAAAGCTTGAAGAAATTGTCGGTGGAAGCGCGGGCGACCTCGGCTGCCGTGATGCCGCGCAGGTCCGCGATCTTTTCGGCCACATGGATCACCTTGGACGGATCGTTGAGCTTGCCGCGAAACGGCACCGGGGCCAGGTAGGGCGAATCGGTTTCGATCAGCAGCCGGTCCAGCGGGACCTTGGCGGCCACTTCATGCACGATCTGCGCATTCTTGAACGTCACGATGCCCGACAGCGAAATGTAGAAGTTCTGGTCCAGCGCGGCCTGCGCCACTTCCCACGTCTCGGTGAAGCAGTGCATCACGCCGCCCGCCTCGGCCGCCTTTTCCTCGCGCAGCATGCGCACGGTGTCCTCGGCGGATGAACGCGTATGCACGATGAGCGGCAGGCCGGCGTCGCGCGCGGCGCGGATATGGCGGCGGAAACGTTCGCGCTGCCAGTCCAGCGGTTCGGACAGCCGGTAGTAGTCCAGCCCGGTTTCGCCGATGGCCACGACCTTGGGATGCTCGGCCAGCCGCACCAATTCCTCGGGCGTCGGGTCCGGCGTGTCCTCGTAGTCGGGATGCACCCCTACCGAGGCCCACAGGCGGGGCTGCGGCTCGACCAGCGACATCAGCCCGGGCCATTCCGGCATGTTGACGCTGACGACGAGCGCGTGCGTGACCTGATTGGCCGTCATGCGGTCAAGAATGGCCGGCAGATCGTTGGCAAGCTCGGGGAAATTCAGATGACAGTGGGAATCGACGTACATGGTGAGTCTGGTGTTGCGAACCGCGGCGCGTCGCGAAGCGAAGCAAAGCGCCGCCGGATCAAGGACTTACGCCTGGCAGGATAGCACCACGCGCTGCAAGGTGGCGTGGGCGAACAGCTTGGCGTTCAAGGGGTGGGTGGCCAGCGCGCGCTGGCGCGTCAGCCAGCGGGCGGCCTCGGCCACGCGGGCAGGATGCATGCGGGCGGCCACCTGCGCCACACCGGCCGCCAGCGACGGAAAATAGCGCACCGGCGCGCCGGCGCTGGCAAGCATCAGATCCGTGTACAGCCGTTGCAGGGCATCGATCCATTCCGGCGCGGCCACTTTCTCCAGCGCTTCGGCCAGCGTGCCCACGTCGGGCGTCTGCCCCTTGGCCAGCGGGTTGACCAGCTGGCCAAGCCACGCCGGACAGGCGGATTCGCCGGATTGCGCCAGGCGCAGCGCCGCCAGCGGCGCGCCCCCCGCCGCGGCCAGCCATTCGCGCGCGGGCTCGACGTTCTGGTCCCGCAGCCACTGCAACGCCGTGTCCGCATCGGGCGCGGGCAGCGGCAAGCGGCGGCAGCGCGACACCAGCGTGGGCAGCAACCGGTCCGGCGCGTCCGCGACCAGCAGGAATACCGTATGGGGAGGCGGTTCCTCCAGCACCTTGAGCAAGGCGTTGGACGACACGACATTGAGCGCATGGGCCGGGTACAGCAACGCCACGCGCCAGCCGCCGCGGTGCGTGGCGGTGTTGAACCAGGACTCCAGCGAACGGATCTGGTCGATGCGGATTTCCTTGGACGGCGCGCGCTTGGCGGCGCCTGTCGCCGGCTCGGCGTCTTCGGCCTGTTCGGCGGCGTCCGCGCCCTCTTCCACGGCCACTGCCTCGGGGCGGATGCGGCGCAGGTCGGGATGGTTGCCGCTGGCGAACCACGCGCAGGCGGCGCAGTGGCCGCAGGCCAGCCCGTTTTCAGGCGTTTCGCACAACAGGCTGGCCGCCGCTGCGATGGCGAAATCAAGCTTGCCGATGCCAGCCAGCCCATGCACCAGCCAGGCATGCGCAAAGCGGTCGCGATTGCCCAGCCAGGCGCGGGCCGTGTCCATCTGCCAGGGGTGAAACTGGGGCGCGCTCATGCGGGAACGGCCAACAGCTCGCGCAGGCCGGCTTCCAGGTCGGCGCGGATCTCAGGGATGGCGCGCGTCGAATCGACGACGCGGATACGGTCCGGATCGGCCTTTGCGCGGGCATGGTAGGCCTCGCGGGTGCGCTCGAAGAACGCCGCGCCCTCGCGCTCGAAGCGATCGGGTTCGCGCGCGTCTGCCAGGCGCGCCCGGGCGACTTCCAGCGGCACGTCAAAGAGCCAGGTGCGGTCCGGCCGGCCGGCATGCATCCAGGCTTCCAGAACCGCCACGCGCTCGGCGCCCAGGCCCCGGCCGCCGCCCTGGTAGGCGTAGCTGGCGTCGGTATAGCGGTCGCAGACGACCCATGCGCCGCGCGCCAGCGCAGGCTCGATCACCTGGCGCGAATGTTCGCAACGCGCCGCGAACATCAGCAGGGTTTCCGTATCCAGCCCCATCGGATCGTTCAGGACCAACGCGCGCAGCTTCTCGCCCAGCGGCGTGCCGCCGGGCTCGCGGGTGGACACGACCTCAAGACCCTGCGCGCGCAGGAAATCCGCGATCCAGACGGTGTGCGTGCTCTTGCCCGCGCCGTCCACGCCCTCCAGCGTAATGAAACGTCCGCGTGAGGTCATTGATCTTGTCCTTGTGCTGATTCGGGTTCGGGCGCTGCCGGGGCCGCCGGCGCGGGGGTGGGCGCGGGCGTGGGGGTGGGCGTGGGGTTGGACCGCTGACCAAGAATGTAGCGGGCCACGTTGCGGTTGTGTTCGGACAGGTTGGCCGAGAACTCGCTGGTGCCGTTGCCCCGGGACACGAAATAAAGAAACTTGTGCTGCTCGGGCTGCACGGCGGCCATCAAGGCCGCCCGGCCGGGTGCGGCAATCGGCGTGGGCGGCAGGCCCGGCCGCGTGTAGGTGTTCCAGGGCGTGTCGGTCTGCAGGTCGCGCTTGCGGATGCGGCCCTGGTAGGCCTCGCCCATGCCGTAGATCACGGTCGGATCGGTCTGCAGCAGCATCCCGATCTTCAGCCGGTTGGTGAACACGCCCGACACGCGCCGGCGCTCCGGGCCGTGGCCGGTTTCCTTTTCGATGATGGAGGCGAGCACCAGTGCTTCATAGGGCGTGGACACCGCCACGTCCGATTGGCGCTTGTCCCAGGTGTCGTTCAGGATGCGCTGCCCTTCCTGGTAGGCGCGGCGCAGCAGGTCGAAATCCGTGCTGCCGGGCGTGAAGACGTAGGTATCCGGAAAGAACAGGCCTTCCGGGTGTTTGATGGTCGATCCCAGCCGCTCCATCAGTTCTTCGTCGCTGACATCGCCCAGCGTCTGCTTGACGTCGGGGTTCTCGCGCAGTGCCTGGCGGATCTGGCGATAGGTCCAGCCTTCAAGAAAGGTGATCTGGCGCTGCGTCATGTCGCCGCGGGCCAGGCGTTCGAGCAGCAGCCAGGGCGTGTCGCCATTGAGCGCCTGGTAGCCGCCCGCCTTCATCAGCTTGTCGCGCTCGGACAGGCGCGCCATCCACACGAAACCCGGCTCCCACATCGGCACGCCGGCGGCCTTGAGCGCGCGCGCGACGGTGCGCGGGCTGCTGCCCGGATCCACCACAAAGTCGATCTTGTCGGACGACAGCGTCATCGGGCGGTGCATCCAGGTATAGGCGGCGCCCACCGCGCCGCCCACGGCCAGGACGATGAGCAACAGGAACCACAGGACGAAATTTCGGAGTCGCATCTTCATAAGTGTCGGAAGTTTAATGGATCGCGGGCCGCAGCCGTGACACAACCGGGGCCGGATCGCGCGGCGCGCCCCTTTGCGCATCGGGGACATGCCCGGGCCGGCCAGGGAACACGGCTATCATCAGCACTTTGATGACGCGATAACTCCCGCCGCCATGCACGCCTATTACGCTTCGATTCCTGTCCGCGCCGAAGGTTGCGCGCAATGCGCTCCGCTGGAAGATCTGGCGGTCTTCACCGCTTCGGGCGCCGACGCCCTGTCCTTCCTGCACGGCCAGCTCACGCAGGACGTCACGGGCCTGCCCCAAGACGCCGCGCGATTGGCCGGCTATTGCACCGCCAAGGGCCGCCTGCTGGCCACGATGGTCATGTGGCGCGGCGCCGGCGATACCGACGACGCCCCCCAGTTCTACGGCATGGTTCGCCAGGACCTGTCCCAAGCACTGATCAAGCGCCTGTCCATGTTCGTCCTGCGGGCCAAGGCCAAGCTGGCCGCCGCGCCCCTGCACGTGGCCGGCGTGCAGGCCACCCCGGAACAGGCTGCCGCGCTGGAAGCCGTGACGGGCGCCTTGCCGCGCGCCACGTGGCAGCGCGCCGACCTGCCGTCCGGCACCTGGATCGTCGCGCCGTCGGCCGACGACCGCCTGCGCTGGTGGTGGATTGCCTCTGACGAGCAGCTGGCACAGTCCGCCGCGCTGACTCAGACCCTGGGACTGGCCTCGGCGCAGCAATGGCAGGCGGCTGACCTGGCGGCTGGCATCCCCTGGATTGCCGCGGCCACGCAGGACGTCTTCATTCCGCAGACAGTCAACCTGGACCTGATCCAGGGGGTCAGCTTCACCAAGGGCTGTTATCCCGGGCAGGAAGTGGTGGCGCGCAGCCACTACCGGGGCACCGTCAAGCGGCGCATGGCCTTCGGCACTGTTGCCGACGCCAGCCTGCAGGGCCCGACGCTGACGGGGGTGGACGTGTTCGATGCCACGCAACCGGGCGAGGCCATTGGCCGCGTGGTGCAAGCCGCCAGCGATGCCGGCGTGGTGTCGGTGCTTTTCGAAACCACCCTGGCCGCATTGCCCGAGGGCGATCTGCGTCTGGCCAGCGCCGACGGTCCGCGCATCGCGCCCGCCCCGCTGCCCTACGCCATCAATCCCTGACCCTGCCGCGCCCGTGCGCGCCAATTCCGGCGCGCACGAATCTGGCGTTCGTCTTCAGACCGCCACGCCGAACAGCGCACCCACGCCCGCCGTCACCGCCATGGCCGCCGCGCCAAGCACCGTGACGCGCAGCGCGGCGGGCAGCTTGGGCGCGCCCCCCGCCTTTGCTGCCATGGTGCCCAGCGCCGCCAGGCAACAGACCGATGCGCCGATCACCCACCCGATCAGGGGCGGTCCGGGCGACACCGCCGCCACGGCGAGCGGCACGGCGGCCCCGCCGGCAAACGACGCCGCCGACGCCAACGCCGCCTGGACCGGGCGCGCGCGGTTGTGCAGCGAAATGCCCAGCTCGTCGCGGGCGTGCGCATCCAGCGCATCATGGCTGGTGAGCTGGCGCGCCACCTGCTCGGCCAAGTCGCGGGTCAGCCCGCGATCGACGTAGATGTCGACCAGTTCCGCCAGTTCCTCGCCGGAGTTGCGCTTGAGCGAGCGCTGTTCAAGCCGCAGGTCGGCGGCTTCGGTGTCGGCTTGGGTGCGCACGGACACGTACTCGCCCGCTGCCATCGACAGCGCGCCGGCCACCAGGCCGGCCAGTCCGGAAGTGAGAATGGCGCCGTGCGAGGCTTGGGCAGCCGCGACGCCGGTGATGAGGCTGGCCGTGGAGACGATACCGTCGTTGGCGCCCAGCACTGCGGCGCGCAGCCAGTTGCTGCGGAAAATTCTGTGGTGTTCTTTTGCTGGCATTGCCGGAAAACCCATGCAACGCGTGACGGGCGCCGGGCATGCGAGGCGATGGCCCCGGCATGCCCCGGCAGCGTTCATCGCGGCGTCACGCGCACCGCGGTGAGCAAGCCTATCACGCACAGCGTGGCTTGTTCTCCGTCGTGCGCAAACATCTCCACCTGGCAGACCGAAAGACGCTTGCCCGGCTTGACCACGCGGCCGGTCGCGACGAACCGGTCACCTTTGGCGGGCGCCAGGAAGTTCATCTTGAATTCGGACGTCAGTACATCCTCGCCCGGTCCGAAGAGCGTGTAGGCTGCATAGCCGCCCGCGCTGTCCGCAATGGTGGTGGAAATGCCGGCGTGCAGAAAGCCGTTCTGCTGGCAGAGGTCCTGCCGGTACGGCAGGACGATGTCCACCCTGCCCGGCTCGACGCTATGCAGCCGCGCGCCCAGCAGCGCCATGATGCTCTGCTGATCGAAGCTGGCCTGGACCCGCGCGGCCGGGTCTTCCGAGGCGTTGACGTGCGCCACGTCAGTCCTGCTCGCGCTTGACCAGATTGACGATGCTGGAAAAGTCCAGCTTGCCCGAACCGCCCGCGCTGTGCAGCGAATACAGGTTGCGCGCCAGTTCGCCCAACGGAATGGACGCGCGCGCCGACAGGGCGGCCTCGGCGGCCAGTCCCAGGTCCTTGAGCATCAGGTCCACGCCGAACCCGCCGGCATAGCCCTTGGAGGCCGGCGCATGCTCCATCACGCCCGGCCACGGGTTGTAGAGTTCGGTCGCCCAGTTGCGGCCCGAGCTCTTGGCGATGATGTCCGACAGCACCTTCGGATCCAGGCCGTTCGCCACGCCCAGCGCCAGCGCTTCGGACGTGCCGGCCATCAGGATGCCCAGCAGCATGTTGTTGCAGATCTTCGCGACCTGTCCCGCCCCGGCCGGGCCCGCGTGAAAGATGTTCTTGCCCATCTTTTCCAGCACAGGCCGCGCGCGCTCCAGCGAAGCGGCCGCGCCGCCCACGATGAAGGTCAGCGTGCCCGCGGCCGCGCCACCCGTACCGCCCGACACCGGCGCATCGATCATGGCGATGCCGCGCGCCTCGGCCGCCTGGGCCACCTTGCGCGCCGAATCCGGCGCAATGGTGCTGCATTCGATGACCAGCGCGCTCGAGGAAATCTTGCCCAGCAGGTCTTGGTCAAGATACAGGCCCTCGACGTGCTTGCTGGCCGGCAGCATCGAGATCACGACCTCCGCGCCCTGGACCGCCTCCGACGCGGACGCAGCCGCCGTCGCGCCGGCATCGGTCAGCAGCTTGATGGCCGCCGGCACCAGATCGAACACCTTCAGGCTGTGGCCAGCCTTGACCAGATTCAATGCCATGGGCGCGCCCATGTTGCCCAAACCGATAAACGCGATGCTGCTCATGATGTCTTGTCTCCTGTTGCTATTGCTGTAGGTATGGATTCATCGTGACCTGCGTGGCGGATCGGCCGGCTGGCGGGCCGGCCGGCGGATCAGCGCCCTTCCTGGCCCAGGTCGGCAAGCGGATGCGGCTCGCCCTCTGGCCAGGGTTCTTCAAAGAATTTCTGCACCCAGGCGTCGGTCGCCATGTCGATGACCGCGGGGTTCCAGCGCGGGTTCTTGTCCTTGTCGACCAGCAGCGCGCGGATGCCTTCGGCAAAGTCGCCATGCGCCGTGCACGCCAGCGCGGCGATGTACTCGACGCGAAACACGTCGTCCAGCGACCGCAGGCGCGTGCGCTGCTGCAAGGCAAACGCCAGGCGCACCGATCCCGGCGAGCCCGCCAGCATGGTCTTGGCCGCGCGCGAGAGCCAGGGGTCTTCGTGGTCCTTCAGGAAGAACAGCTCTTCGTAGATGTCGTCCAGCCGGTTGCCGTTGCACAGGTTGTTGACGACGAACGAGTGCTGGCGCAGCGGCCCGGGTTCGAGCGGCGTGGGCGGTTCCAGCGCGGTCAGCGCGCGGCGCAGCAGGCCGTCGTTGATCGAGCGCGGGGGAATCGCGTCCTCGGCCGCATCCGCGGCCTGGCCGGCCCACGGCTGCTGCTCCAGCGACGCCAGCAACGCCGGCCAATCCGCGCTATTCAGGCGGAAATCCGCCAACCCCGCAAAGAAGGCGTCGGACGTGTTCAGTTGCGCGCCCGTCAGCGCCAGGAAGACGCCGCTGCGGCCCGGCATGCGGTTCAGCAGCCAGCTGCCGCCCACGTCCGGGAACAGGCCGATCGACACTTCCGGCATGGCCAGGCGCGAGGTCTCGCTGACGACGCGGTGGCTTGCGCCCATCATCAGGCCGATGCCGCCGCCCATGACGATGCCATGGCCCCAGCACAGAACGGGCTTCGGATACGTGTGGATGCGATAGTCCAGCCGGTACTCGCGTTCGAAGAAGGTGCGCGCGTAGGTGTTGCGCCAGCTGGGCTTGCCCGCGTTCTCGGTCATGCTTCGATACAGGCCATGCAGGTCGCCGCCGGCGCAGAACGCTTTGTCGCCCGCGCCCTGCAGCACCACCAGCGCAACACCGGGATCACGCGCCCAGGCGTCCAGGCGGTCGGCCAGCAGGTCAACCATCTCGAGCGACAGGCCGTTCAGCGTTTGCGGCGCATTCAGCGTCGCAATGCCGAAACGCATTCCATTGGCGGCGGATCTTTCTTCGAACAACACCGGTGCATTCATCTTATGTCGGCTCCTTTTTCCAACAATTGGCGGGCAATGATCACGCGCATGATCTCGTTGGTGCCCTCCAGAATCTGATGAACGCGAGTATCGCGCACCAAACGCTCCAAGGGATAGTCTTTCAGGTAACCATAACCACCATGGATCTGTTGCGCGTCCAGGCATATCTGGAAGCCCATGTCGGTGGCGAAACGCTTGGCCATCGCGCAGTAGGTGGACGCATCGGGCGCGCCGGCGTCCAGCTTGCAGGCGGCCAGCCGAACCATCTGGCGCGCCGCCACCAGGTGCGTGGCCATGTCGGCCAGCTTGAACTGCAGGGCCTGGAATTCCGCCAGCCTGCGGTTGAACTGGCGGCGCTCGTCCATGTAGCGGCGGGCGGCGTCCAGCGCGCCCTGCGCTGCGCCCACCGAGCACGTGCCGATGTTGATCCGGCCGCCATCCAGGCCCTTCATGGCGATCTTGAAGCCCTCGCCCTCCACGCCCAGCATGTTGGCGGCCGGCACGCGGACGTTCTCAAAGGTGATGGGACGCGTGGACTGGCTGTTCCAGCCCATCTTCTCTTCCTTGCGGCCATAGCCGATGCCTTCGCTGTCTGCGGGGATCGCAAAGGCGCTGATGCCCGCGGCCCCCTCGCCGCCGGTGCGGGCCATCACGACCAGCAGGTCGGTGTCGCCCCCGCCGGAGATGAAGGCTTTGGCGCCGTTGACGATGTAGCTGTCGCCATCGCGCTGCGCGCGCGTGGACAGCGACGCCGCGTCGGAGCCCGCGCCGGGCTCGGTCAGGCAATAAGAGGCCAGCTTTTCACCGCTGGCGAGCAAGGGTCCCCAGGCTTGCCGCAAGGCCGGCTGGCCCCACTTGCCGACCATCCAGGTCGCCATGTTGTGTATGGTCAGGAACGCCGTGGTGGACGGATCCACCGCCGCCATTTCCTCGAATACCAGCGTGGCGTCCAGGCGCGGCAGGCCCAGGCCGCCGATGTCCTCGCTGGCGTAGATCGCGCAGAAACCCATCTCGCCCGCCCGGGCAAAGGCTTCACGCGGGAAAATGCCCTCGGCGTCCCAGCGCGCGGCGTCGGGAGCCAGTTCGCCCTCAGCGTAGTCGCGCGCGGCCTGCGCGAACGCGCGCTGCTCGTCGGTCAGTTCCAAGTCCACAGCCTGTCTCCTGTTGTAGTCGGTATTGTCTCGTGGCGTTGCTGCCGTCTCGTGAACGCCAGCCCGTCGATTTTGACATGACGTTGACGTAAACGTAAGCGGGAATCCGGCTCAATGTTACGCCCGAAGCGGCCGGGCGCTTTGTCTTATTGATGACAATGTGCGGGGACGGGCCGAAAGCAAAACGCCACCGGCGGATGTCGACGGTGGCGTGCGGGGCGCCGGGCCAGGGTGCCGTCAGTTCGCCGTTACAGCAGCCCTGCCGGCCGGATGCGCCCGTTGCGGGCCGTCTTGGCCCGGCGATGCTCGGCGCGGCGGCGGCGCGACTCCTTCGGGTCGAAGGTCAGGCCGCGATAGATTTCCACACGGTCTCCGTCAGCCAGGCGCGCCTTGGGTTCGGTGGCGCGGCCGAAGATGCCCACGCCCGCTTCCCACGGCTTGACGACAGGAAATGCCTGCGCAAAACCGCTGGCCGCCAACGCGTCCTCGACGGTCGCGCCGTCCGGCAAGCGCACATCGCGCTGCCAGGCGTGGCCGGGCAAGGCGTAGCAGACGATGACGCCGATCTGCCCGCCCGCGGACCCTTCACTCGCCATACTTGGCCTGCGCGCGCTTGGTGAAGGAATCGATGAAGCTGGTCGCAATGCGGTTGAAGACCGGGCCCACGACCATTTCGAGCGGCCGGTTCGAGAACGCGTACTCCATGGTGAACAGGACCTTGCACGCGTCTTCGGCCAGCGGCTGGAACACCCAATGACCAACCAGGCTGGAGAACGGACCATCCACCAGCTCCAGGTCGATCCGCTCGGGGTAGACGTGGGTATTGCGGGTGGTGAAGCGCTGCTTCATCCCCGCGAAGGAAATCAGGATGGAGGCCTGCATGCCGTGTTCGTCGCGGGTCTGCACCTCGGCGCCGCCACACCACGGCATGAACTCGGGGTACTTCTCCACGTCGGCAACCAGGTCGAACATCTGGGCGGCGCTGTAAGGCACCAGGACGGATCGTTGTACTTTGTGCATCGACTATCGCAAATGGCTAGAATGGCAAGATTTTACCGGCACAGCGCTTTGTGGGCTTGAATGGGCCGAAACTGCGGCCAAAGCAGTGAACATAACTGCGCAGTGAACAAAACTGCGGCCAAAGTAGTGCAGCGGCCAGCGCAGTAAACAAACAGCGGCAAAAGACAGCCGCCAGGATACCGAGCAATCGCCGCCCGCAACAACCCGCAATCCGCCGGATTCGCAGAATCCCCCAGCAAGAAGGCTTTATGAGCATTATCGACAATCGCAAGGCCACGCACGACTATTTCATCGAAGACCGCTTTGAAGCCGGCCTTGTCCTGCAAGGCTGGGAAGTCAAGGCGATCCGCGACGGCCGCGTGCAGCTCAAGGAAAGCTACGTCATCGTGCGCGATGGCGAACTGTTCCTGCTTGGCATGCACGTCAGCCCCCTGCCCACGGCCTCCACGCACATCCACCCCGACGCCATGCGCACGCGCAAGCTGCTGCTCAAGGCCGAGGAAATCAGCAAGCTCATCGGCAAGGTCGAGCAGCGCGGCTATACGCTCGTGCCGCTGAACCTGCATTACAAGAACGGCCGCATCAAGCTGGATTTCGCGCTGGGCCGCGGCAAGAAGCTGTTCGACAAGCGCGACACCGCGCGCGAGAAGGACTGGGCGCGCGAAAAGGAACGCATCATGAAGCACGACACCCGCGCCCCCCGCCGTAGCAAGGACGATTGATTCAGGCGGCCACTGGCAGCGCCGGGCGTTCGGCCTCGTGGCCGGGGCCCACCACGCGGTTGCGCCCCGCCGATTTGGCCGCATAGAGTTTGCGGTCGGCCCGTTCAAACAGCACCTGCAGGTTTTCGCCCGGGATCCAGTCCTCGACGCCCGCGCTGAACGTATACGAAATCGTGCTGCCCCCGTGCGCGCAAGGCGTGCGCCGCACCGAATCCAGCAGGCGCTCGGCCACCTCCAGCACCGCGTCGCTGCGCATGTCCGCAAACAGCACGCAGAATTCCTCGCCCCCCACCCGTCCCACGTGATCGCCGGTTCGTAGTGTTGCAGTCGCCAGCAAGCCGAAATGGCGCAGCACCGCATCGCCGGCCGCATGGCCATGCGTGTCGTTGATGCGCTTGAAGTGGTCGATGTCCAACAGCAGCAAGGTCAGCGGACGGCGCATGCGCAGGGCCTGGGCGCAATACCGTTCGGCCTGCAGCCACCACGCCTTGCGAGACATCAGACCCGTCAGGAAGTCGGTATTGGCCTCTTGTTCGCGGTCGGCCAGCATGCGGTCGTGGATGATCATGATGGTTCCCAGCGTCAGGCATGGCATGATCAACACGCCCAACGTCAGGAACGCTACGCCCCATACCGTGGGTTCAAGAAAGGCGGCCACCGTGTCCAGCCCCGCCAGGTAGACCCCGGCGCGAAGCGCGCAGACCACGGCGGAGATCAGCGTCACCGCCCACACGAAACGGTAGGCGTAGCGCGAGCGATGCTTGGGCATGTTGCGCTGGACGACGATGGCCACGGCCAGCATGAAGCCCATTTGCAGCAGCGACATCGCGACGATGCGCGGACTTACTTGCCAGTCCACGTAGGTGTAGGTGGCCACCACCGACAGCGCCGCCAGGCAGCCCAGGGTCATGAGATGCCGGGGCACCGCAAGACCGAGCAACCGTCGCACGCCCGCGTAATACGCACAAAGGGCCAGCGCGATCGCCGCGTTCGGCACCAGGATGGACGCCCAGAGCGGCGCCTCGGTGTTCTGCAGCGCAAATGTGGAAAACGCCAACAGCGTGAGCAGGTTGGCGCGTATGGTCTCGCGGATGCCGGCCATGCCGCTGCGCGCCAGGGATCCCAGCACGCACAGCGAAAGCACTCCCGCCAGCGCTGCTATCAGAAGCAAATTAACGGGAGCGATCATGGGCGGCGCGCCGCGAGGCGCGGTATCAGGTGTTGCGCGTGGACTTCACGATAGTCATGGCGGAGGCGATCATCCCGCCCACGTCGGACAGATTGGCCGGCAGGATCAGCGTGTTGCCTTCCTTGGCCACGTTACCGAACGCCTCGACGTAGCGCTCGGCAACCTTCAGGTTGACCGCTTCCATTCCGCCCGGCTGACGAACCGCATCGGCAACCTGCGTGATGGCCTTGGCGGTGGCTTCGGCAATCGCCAGCACCGCGGCCGCCTCGCCTTGCGCCTGGTTGATCTGCGCCTGCTTCTCGCCTTCGGATCGCGCGATTGCCGCTTCGCGTTCGCCGGTGGCGATATTGATCTGCTCCTGGCGGCGGCCCTCGGAGGCGGCGATCAGCGCGCGCTTCTCGCGTTCCGCCGTGATCTGGGCCTGCATCGAACGCAGGATCTCGTTGGGCGGCGTCAGATCCTTGATTTCATAGCGCAGCACCTTCACGCCCCAGTTCAGCGCCGCCTCGTCCAGCGACGAGACGATGTTGCTGTTGATGGAGTCGCGCTCTTCAAAGGTGCGGTCCAGTTCCATCTTGCCGATGACCGAACGCAAGGTGGTCTGGGCAAGCTGCGTGATCGCCGAAATGTAGTTGGACGAACCGTACGAGGCGCGCATCGGATCCGTGACCTGGAAATACAGCACGCCGTCGACCTGCAGCTGGGTGTTGTCGCGCGTGATGCAGACCTGGCTGGGCACATCCAGGGGGATTTCCTTCAAGGAATGCTTGTAGGCCACCCGTTCGATGAACGGAATCACGAACCCGGCGCCCGGCGACAGGACGCGGTCGAACTTGCCCAGCCGCTCGACCACCCAGGCATGCTGCTGCGGCACGATGGCGATCGCCTTGACGACGATAAGGATCGCCAGCGCAACGATGACAAGCAGCACGACGGTTGAAGTATCGATCATGGTGTGAAGCCTCTTTTTGATGGATGCGCCGGCCTGCCCCGCCATGCTGGCCGGGGTTCCGGCGATTGCCCGCGGCGCTGCGCGGGTGCGTTCTGCTATGCCGATCGGCCGCGCTTGGGTGTCAGCACGAGGATCGAGCCGCGCAATTCGGTAATGATGTGTTCGCCGGGATGGGCGGCGTGTCCCTTGGCCAGCTCGGCCTGCCAATGCGCGCCCCGGTACCAGACGCGCGCCGCCCCGCTGTCGGACCACGCCTCTACGACGACGGTCTGGCCGATGTCCAGGTTGACGTCGGCGTTGCGGGCGGAATTGACCTCACGTTTTTTCAGCACCCGGGTCTTGCGCAGCACCAATAGCCCCAGCAGCAGCACGACGCCGCACGCCACCAGCTCCCATTGCAGGCCGGCGCTCAGCCAGGCCGCAATGCCGCCGGCGGCCAGCCCTAAAGCGACCAGCAGCAAATAGAAGGTTCCTGTCGCCAGCTCTCCGATGAGCGCCAGCGCGGCCAATCCCAGCCAAATCCACATAGTATTGAGAATCGTCTGTAAGGATGAGTATCTGAGCGGATTGTACGTATTTCCGGGACGGAGCGGGAGCCGCAGTGCGCCGACGGGAACATTTTCGCTGGATTACTATGTGCGCTGGCGCGTCAGGTCGCGGGACCAACGCGCCGCCCTCATCCACCTATATGCTTTTATGACCGCCGCAACTCCTTCTGCTCTTCCCGTCCTGATCCTGCACACCGGCGATCCGGACGATACGCTCAAAAGCCAGTTCGGCGGCTATGCCGAACAAATCATGACGGCGGCCGGCCTGGCCGCCAGCAACGTCGAGATCGTCGCGGTATACGAGGGCCAGCGCCCGCAGGCGCCCTCCAGCTACCGCGCTGCCCTGATCACCGGTTCGCCCGCCATGGTGTCCGACAAGGAACCCTGGAGCGAAGACACCGCCGCCTGGCTGCGCGAGGCCGTCGACGCGGGCCTGCCGATGTTCGGCGTCTGCTACGGGCACCAATTGCTGGCGCACGCGCTGGGCGGCAAGGTCGGCTACAACCCGTCGGGCCGGGAAGTGGGCACCCAGACCGTGGAATTGCTGCCGACCGCCTCCGGCGACCAGCTCATGGCCGGCGTGCCGTCCACCTTCCCTGCGCAGATGCTGCATGCGCAGACCGTGCTGCAGCTGCCCCCGGGCGCGGCGGTGCTGGCGCGCTCGGATCTGGACGACCACCAGATGATCCGCATCGGCCGCAACGTCTTTTCGACCCAGTTTCACCCCGAGTTCGGGCCGGATTTCATCCTGGCTCATCTCGAGCGTTATGGCCGCCGCTACGCCGCCGAAAACCTCGACATGCCCGATCTGTCGGCCAACGTGCGCGCGACGCCCGTGGCGGCAGGCCTGCTGCGGCGCTTCCTGGAGACCTACGCGCCCGGCGCCTGAGTTCCGCGGGCGTCCCGCCGGCCTTGCCGGGACGCCACGGGGGGTGCGCCAAAGGCCAAGGCTGCGCCGCAACAAGCGGAGTGCCCGTGCCGGCCAGTCTTGAGACGATAGCGTCAACCGTTACGCCAACACGCGCCAGTCAGGAGTCCCTTATGAGCCCCGCCGCCGTCCCCCTGAGCAAACAGCACGCCGCCGCCGTCGAGCGCGCCTGCCGCGCCCTGGAAGCCGAGCAGCCGCCCGATCTGTCGACGCTGGCCGAACAGGCCGGCATGAGCCGCTTCCATTTCCACCGCGTTTTCAAGGCCGCCACGGGCATCACGCCCAAGGCCTACGCCAACGCCCTGCGGGCCAGCCGCGCGCGCCAGCGCCTGGAAGAAAGCGCCAGCGTCACCGACGCCATGTACGACGCCGGCTTCAATTCCAGCGGACGCTTCTACGAGGCCGCCCCCGCCATCCTGGGCATGACGCCCACCGCGTTCCGCAAGAACGGCGAAGGCGTGGACATCCGGTTCGCGGTCGCGCAATGCGCATTGGGCGCGCTGCTGGTGGCGGCAAGCAGCACCGGAATCTGCGAAATCGCGCTGGACGAGGACCCTGACCGGCTGGTCAAGAACCTGCAGGACCGTTTCCGCGCCGCCAGGCTGATCGGCGCCGATCCCCAGTTCGAAAGCTGGGTTGCGGACGTGGTCGGCTTTGTCGAAGATCCGGCGCGTGGCCTGGACCTGCCGCTGGACGTGCGCGGCACGGCGTTCCAGCGCAAGGTCTGGGAGGCGCTTTGCGAGATCCCGCTTGGCGAAACCGCCACCTACGCGCAAGTGGCCGAGCGCATCGGTGCGCCCACCGCCGTGCGCGCCGTCGCCCGCGCCTGCGCCACCAACAACATCGCGCTGGCCATTCCCTGCCATCGCGTGGTGCGCACCGACGGCTCGCTGGCCGGCTACCGTTGGGGCATCGACCGCAAGCGCGAACTCATCGCCCGGGAAGCCAAGGCTGCCTGAGCGGCAGGGGTCAAAAGAAACGAGCGAATAAAAAAACCCCGCGTCCCAAAAGACGCGGGGTTTTTCGTTTCAACCGGTCAATCAGTTCTTGGCCAGGCGCTGCCACGTATCGACAACCGTGTCCGGATTCAGCGACATCGACAGGATGCCTTCGTCCTTCAGCCATTGCGCGAAGTCCGGGTGATCGCTGGGGCCTTGGCCGCAGATGCCGACGTACTTGTTGGCAGCCAGGCAAGCCTTGATCGCACGGCGCAGCATGAACTTGACGGCCTCGTCGCGCTCGTCGAAGTCGGCGGCCAAAAGCTCCATGCCCGAATCGCGGTCCAGGCCCAGCGTAAGCTGGGTCATGTCGTTCGAGCCGATGGAGAAGCCGTCGAAGTACTGCAGGAACTCGTCGGCCAGGATGGCGTTGGACGGCACTTCGCACATCATGATCAGCTTCAGGCCGTTTTCGCCGCGCGCCAGGCCGTGCTTGGCGAGCAGGTTCACGACCTTCTCGGCCTGACCCAGCGTGCGCACGAACGGCACCATGATCTCGACGTTCGTCAGGCCCATTTCATCGCGCACCTTCTTGAGGGCTTCGCATTCCATGCGGAAGCACTCGGCGAAGTCTTCGGCGATGTAGCGCGACGCGCCGCGGAAGCCCAGCATGGGGTTCTCTTCCTCGGGCTCGTAGCGCGAGCCGCCCACCAGCTTGCGGTACTCGTTGGACTTGAAGTCCGACATGCGCACGATGACCGGCTTGGGGTAGAAGGCGGCGGCAATCGTCGCCACGCCTTCGGCCATCTTCTCGACGAAGAAGGCGCGCGGGCTGGCATGGCCGCGAGCGGCCGATTCCACGGCCTTCTTCAGCTCGCCGTCCACGTTCGGGTAGTCCAGGACTGCCTTCGGGTGGATGCCGATGTTGTTGTTGATGATGAATTCCAGGCGAGCCAGGCCGACGCCGCCGTTCGGGATCTGGGCGAAGTCGAACGCCAGTTGCGGGTTGCCCACGTTCATCATGATCTTCAGATCGATGGCGGGCATGTCGCCACGGCGCACTTCCTCGACTTCGGTCTCGATCAGGCCGTCATAGATGCGGCCTTCGTCGCCTTCGGCGCAGGACACGGTCACGGCTTGGCCTTCCTTGAGCACGTCGGTCGCGTTGCCGCAGCCCACCACCGCCGGAATGCCCAGTTCACGCGCGATGATCGCGGCGTGGCACGTACGGCCGCCGCGGTTCGTCACGATGGCCGAGGCACGCTTCATCACGGGTTCCCAGTTGGGATCCGTCATGTCGGTGACCAGCACGTCGCCCGGCTGGACCTTGTCCATGTCGGAGATGTCACCCACCACGCGCACCGGACCCGAACCGATCTTCTGGCCAATGGCACGGCCGGTGATCAGCACCTGGCCGGTCGCCTTCAGGCGGTAGCGCTGCTGCACGTCGTTGGCGCCCTGCTGCGACTTCACCGTTTCGGGGCGCGCCTGCAGGATGTAGATCTTGCCGTCCACGCCGTCGCGGCCCCACTCGATGTCCATCGGACGCTGGTAGTGCTTTTCGATGATGACGGCGTAGCGGGCCAGTTCGTTGACCTCGTCGTCGGTCAGCGAGTAGCGGTTGCGTTCGGACACGGGCACGTCCACCGTACGCACGGCACGGCCTTCGGGGCGCTCGGGATCGAATTCCATCTTGATGAGCTTGGAGCCGATGCGGCGGCCGACGATGGGATAGTGGCCTTGCTCCAGCGTGGGCTTGAAGACGTAGAACTCGTCAGGGTTGACGGCGCCCTGCACGACAGTTTCGCCCAGGCCGTAGGACGAGGTGATGAACACCACATCCTGGAAGCCCGATTCGGTGTCGATGGTGAACATGACGCCGGCGCT
Organism: Achromobacter sp. Root170; assembly: GCF_001428165.1. Classification (NCBI taxonomy): domain Bacteria; kingdom Pseudomonadati; phylum Pseudomonadota; class Betaproteobacteria; order Burkholderiales; family Alcaligenaceae; genus Achromobacter; species Achromobacter sp. Root170. Next base: position 600,296 of record NZ_LMHN01000001.1, on the reverse strand, counting down.
GCCCTTGTCGGAACGCACCATGCGCTGGATGCCGGCCGACAAGGCGACGTCGGCATGGGCGTAGCCCTTGTGCACGCGATAGGAAATGGCGCGGTCGTTGTACAGCGACGCGAACACGTGGCGGATCTTGTCCAGCACGTCGTCGATGCCCACCACGTTCAGGAAGGTTTCCTGCTGGCCGGCGAACGAGGCGTCGGGAAGGTCTTCGGCCGTGGCGGACGAGCGCACGGCGAACGAGCCCTTGCCATCGGCGTCGAGCTTGGCGAAGGCTTCGCGGATCTGCGATTCGAATTCCGGCGAGAACGGCGCCTCGACGATCCATTGGCGGATCTGCGCGCCGGCGGTGGCCAGTTCGCGCACGTCTTCGGGATTCAGCGTGGTCAGGCGTTCAGCGATCCGCTTGTCCAGGCCCGAAGCCTTCAGGAAATCGCGGAAGGCATCCGCGGTCGTGGCAAAGCCGCCCGGCACGCGGACACCCGCGCCAGACAGCTGGCTGATCATTTCGCCAAGAGATGCGTTCTTGCCTCCTACCGAGTCCACGTCCGTCATGCGGAGCTGCTCGAACAAAACAACATACGACATTGAAGTCACCTTTTACAATGGAATGAAAGCGAGTTTGGTCAATGGATGAAATGCGCTGTTCTGGGTGCCGGAGAAACGCTTTTTCCGGCTTGTGCAGACACGCTTTCAGACGCTGACCAAACTGGCCTTGGACCGCCCTTGGGGTGACTTATAGGGGCCTGATTGTACTCGGTGGAGTACGTCCGGCCATCTGCCTGGTTGGAATTTTTTACACATGACATCTACCCCTATCGTACGCACGGTATACATCGTTTCCGACAGTACCGGCATCACCGCGGAAACCTTCAGCCAGTCAGTACTTTCGCAGTTCGAGGAGGTCAATTTCAAGCCCATCCGCCTGCCCTTCGTGGACACGCTTGAAAAGGCCGCGGAAGTGGCCATGCGGATCGATCGCAGCGCCCAGGACGCGGGCGTGCCGCCCATCGTTTTCAGCACCCTGGTCAACCCTGAAATCCTGGCACGTGTTCGCCAGGCGAACGGCATCTTCCTGGATCTGTTCGGCACGTTCGTCAGCCACATCGAACAGGCGTTGGGCCTGAAATCCAGCCACTCCATCGGCCGCTCGCACATGCAGGCCAACTCGGAAAAGTACCGGAACCGGATCGACGCCATCAACTTCAGCCTGGCGCATGACGACGGCCAGTTCGTGAATCAGCTCGATCAGGCCGACGTGATCCTCGTCGGGGTCTCGCGCTGCGGCAAGACGCCCACCAGTCTGTACCTAGCCATGCAGTACGCCATCAAAGCCGCGAATTTCCCGCTCACGCCCGACGATTTCGAACGCGGCACCCTGCCCTCGACCATTGCGCCTCACCGGGGCAAGCTGTTCGGCCTGTCGATCCAGCCCGAGCGCCTGGCCGAAGTGCGCAACGAGCGCCGCCCCAACAGCCGCTACGCGCAACTTGAGCAATGCCGCTACGAAGTGGCGGAAGCCGAACGCATGATGCGCCGCGAAGGCATTTCGTGGCTGTCCAGCACAACGAAATCGATCGAAGAGATCGCGACCACCGTCTTGCAGGAAGTCGGCCTGGATCGCGGATAAAGAAAAAGGGCGCGTTCAGGCGCGCCCTTGATTGGCCGGCGATTTCAGCCGGCGAATGTTCACTGCGAATATTCAGGGACGCAGCTTGACGCGCTCTCGCGATCCCGCGCCCCAGTACTTCAGCGGCGACATCTCCTGTTGGGCAATCTTTTCGGATTCCTCCAGGCGCATGTCCTGCCGTCCCACGCTGGCGGCATTTCCGGTTGCGCCCTCGATGCTCAGGCGCACGTACCGCGTCTGGCCGGGCGCCAGGTCGAACGTCAGGGTCTCGCCATCGCGAAGCGTATCGATCTCGTACTTGCCCGCCGGACGGTTCACGTAGAAGAAGCTGCCCGGCTTGGACCGGCCGACTTTCACGCCATTGACGCGCAGATACGGTTGATTCGACACCACGCCAATCGGCGCCGGCGGCTGGTAGAAATAGATGCGGCCCGTATCCGGGACCATGACGGGAATGGTGCCCGCCACGTCCTTGTAGCGGGGACCGCCGCAACCGGCCAACAAGGCGGCGCCCAGCGCGGCGGCGGCCATCATCTTCAAACTGCTCTGCATGGATTTCTCTTCAGATTTGGGTCTAACGCAAGCCCGGAGCCTGCTCGGGCGTAGCCGCGCCCCAATAGCGCATCTTCAGGAGCTCGGTTTCAGCGAGTTCGGGCGGATCGACCATTTCCATGGACAGCTTGCCCACCGTGCCCGTGCTGCCCAGCGATTCGGCCTTGATGCGCACATAGCGCGTCTGACCGGGATCAAGCTTGAAACTCACGCCGTCGCCCGTCCAATACAGGTTGGTCACGACATAACTGCCTGCCGGGCGGTCCACGAAAAAGAAGCTGCCCGGCTTGTTGCGCCCTACGACGTCGCCGTTCACGCGCAGCTTTTGCTGCGCCACCGCGGCCGCCGACGCCTGCGCCTGCGGCTGGTAGAAGTAGATGCGCCCATCGCCTTGCGCGATTGGCGGCATGCGCCCCTGAAGGGATTGGTATTGCGGACCAGCGCACCCGGCCAGCGCAACCACCGTCGCGGCCGTCGCCGCCAATTTCAGCCAGATCTTCATTGACGCATTTCCACAGGCAGGGTGACAGGACGGTTCAACGGCAGATAGGCCATTTCACCAGGCAGGTAAAAGCCAACGAGCTTTCCGGAGGACGCCACGAGATAGGCCTCTCCCTGGCGCCGCGTCTGGACCGTGAACAGGCCGCCAAGCGACCGGTAGACGTCGCCTTGCGGCAAGGCGCCCACGCGCTGCCATTGCGACGCCGCCGGCAGATTCGCGATGCTGTCATTGGGAAGCTGGGCGGTGACCAAGCGCGACAGCTGGATCACGTTGACCGGGTCCGCCGGCGCCACGGGCACCAGGTTCGCCCGCTGTGTCGACACGGACATGCACGCGCTCAAGGAGAGCATGCCTGCGACGGCCAACAGGGCAAACTTGCTCAGGCGGGACGCGCCCGCGATTTTTGGAACTTCCGACGACACCATGGATACCCCGGCAACGAATGAAGTGCGTAAGTATAGGGGTGCGTCAGAAATCTACAAAACGTATCCTCGCTCAATAGCGCAGCGCCTCGCGCTCGCGCCGGCCCGCGCCCCAATATCGCAAGTCGGCCAGCGCTTGCTGCGCGGCGTCGGGCGACTGCTCCAGGCGCAGCACTTGCTTGCCCCCCGCGACGTCCACCCGGACGTATTGGGTCTGCCCTGCCGCTAGCGGCACGACCAGCGGGTCCTTGCGTTCCTTGCGGTCCGTTGCCGTGATCACTTCGAGCGTCCCGGCCGACCGGTCCACGAAAAAGAAGTGGCCTGCCTTGGATTTGCCGACGCGGGCGTTGTCGACCAGGATGGCCGGATGCGGCACCTTGTCGCCATTTGACGTCTTGGGCTGGTAGAAATAGATCCGCCCTTCGCCCGGCTCCAGTGCGGAGATCTTGGCCGCCACGTCGCCATACCGGGGCCCTGCGCAGCCCGCCAGCACGGTTGCGGCACCCAGCGCGGCCAGGCTCGGTTTGATCCAGTGTTTCACGTGTCCCCTCCCCGGGTTCGAAATGCGGGCCGCGTCAGTGCGCCGCCCACGTTGCACAAGCGCGGCAGTATAGGGGGCAGATTCGCCGATCAATCGGTGGAAAAACGGGGGGATCCCGCGCCGGCTCAGGCGGGATGGCGCTGGGTCGCCTGGCGGCGTTGCTCGAACAGGCAGATCGCTGCGGCGGCGCCGACATTCAGCGACTCGACGGCGGCGGCGTCGTGGTCTATGCGCACTTTCAGGCTGGCAGCGGCCAGCAGCGCGGGCGCCACACCCTGGCCCTCATGCCCGAACACCCACGCGCACCGCTCAGGCAGGCGGTCCGCGTAAAGGTCGCGCGAGCCGTCCAGCGCCGTCGCCACGAGTGGCACACGCAAGCGCGGCAGCAAGGCCTGGAGATCGACATGCTCGTGGATATCCAGGGCAAAATGCGCGCCCTGACCGCTGCGAAGCACTTTGGGAGACCAGGCTGCCGCCGAGCCCGTGGCAAGAAACACCCGCTTGATGCCGGCCGCGGCGCACGTGCGCAGCAAAGTGCCCACATTGCCAGGGTCCTGGATGCGGTCGAACAGCACGCAGGTTTCATCCACCTGTTCAGGCAGCGCGGGCACCGGCGGCGTGACCAGGAAGGCGACGCCCTGCCCGCTTTCGACGGCGGCCACGGCGTGCATCAGGCGCGCGTCCAGCGCGAGGCTGACGTTGTCCGGCACGGCCGCGGCAAGCGCCGCGATGTCCGGCTGGGAAAGGCGGTCCACGTCGAAAATCGCCCGATCCGGCGCGCCGTGGTGCTGCAACCATGCCTGGCAAAGGTGCACGCCATCGAGCAGCACCGGGGCGCCACGCTTGCCCGCGGTGCCGGCCAACTTGACCAGCGCCTTGACCGCCGGGTTGTCCCGGGAACTGATGTGCTTCATGAAACCAGGCCGAAGGCCTTGATGGGCGCGAAGCTGCGCCGGTGTTCGGCGCACGGACCGTGCTCGCGCAGCCGTTGCAGATGCAGCGCCGTGCCGTAGCCCTTGTGCTGGTCGAACGCGTATTGCGGATACAGGGCGTGCAGGCGAAGCAGGTCGGCGTCGCGCGCGGTCTTGGCAAGGATGGAGGCGGCCGAGATCGCCGGCACCCGCGCATCGCCCTTGATGACGGTCTGCACGGTGCAACGCAGTTTGGGCGCCTGATTGCCGTCGACCAGCGCCAGTTGCGGCACGGTGGCCAGGCCCTGCACCGCGCGCTGCATCGCCAGCATGGTGGCGCGCAGGATGTTCAGGCTGTCGATTTCCGCGACCGTGGCGCTGGCGATGCACCAGGCAAGCGCCTGTTCCTTGATCTGCAGCGCCAGTTCCTCGCGGCGCACGGCGGTGAGGACCTTGGAGTCGGCCAGGCCGTCAATGAAGCGTGACGGATCCAGAATGACCGCCGCCGCGTAGACCTCGCCAGCTAGCGGGCCGCGGCCCGCCTCGTCGACGCCGGCGGTCAGCAGCGCGGGCTGCTCCGGCGCCACGAAAAGCTCAGGCTGCTCCATCGGCCACCTCCAGGATCGCCTGCGCGGCCAGCGCCGGCGTATCGCGTAACAGGTCTTGGTGCATGGCAGTGAAACGGGCCTCCACGCGGGCGATCAGGGCGTCGTCGGTCAACGCCTGCCAGGTCGCTTCGGCCAGTTTATCGGGCGTCGCGTCGTCCTGCAAAAGTTCGGGAACGACGAAGTCGCGAAGCAGCACGTTGGGCAGGCCCACCCAGGGCAGGTACGGGCGCTGCTGACCGGATTTCCACGCCATGATCCGCCGCATCCAGGGCGACAGGACGTAGGAGATGACCATGGGCCGTTTGAACAGCGCCGTCTCCAGCGTGGCGGTGCCGCTTGCGACCAGGACGGCCGTGGCGGCTTCCATGACGGACCAGGCCACCGGCGCCTTGCGGTCCCCGCCCTCGCCGTGCAGATCGTGCGCGGTGACGCAGCGCAGACCGGGCACCGGGTTCTGGGCCAGGATTTCCAGGAACTCGGCCCGCCGCTGGTCATTGACCATGGGCACGATGCACTGCAGGGCCGGATCCTTCTTCAGCAGTTGCTGGGCCGCCTGCAGAAACCGCGGCGCGAGCAGACGGATCTCGGAGGACCGGCTGCCGGGCAGGATCGCCAGCACACGGGCGTCTTGATCGATGCCCAGGCGCTCGCGGGCCGCCGCGCGGTCCGGCTGCATCGGCACGGCGCCGGCCAGCGGATGGCCCACGTACGTCACCGGTATGCGTTCCTTGCGGTAGATCTCTTCCTCGAACGGAAACAGCACCAGCATGTGCGAGACCGATTCGCGGATCTTGTGAATGCGCTCGTAGCGCCAGGCCCAGATCGAGGGGCCGACGAAATGCACCGTCGGCGTGCCCGCCTGGCGAAGCTGGTGCTCCAGCCGCAGATTGAAGTCGGGTGCGTCGATGCCCACGAAGACGGACGGCGGCTCGGCAAGCCAGCGGCGCTTGACGTCGCGGTAGGTGGCCAGCAGGCTGGGCAGGCGCTTGAGCGCGTCCACGTAGCCAAACACGGTCAGCGCGTGCATCGGATGCCAGGCGTCGAAGTCTCGCGCCTGCATCTGCGGTCCGCCGATGCCCTCGCAGCGCACGCCGCTGTCGCGCGCTTGCAGACCGGCAATGATGCGTCCGGCCAGCAGGTCGCCCGAAGGCTCGCCGGCCACCATGCCGATCCGAGCGCTCATGGGCGGATGATGCCGCGGGAGGCGACGTCCAGGAAGTCCAGCAGCGTCTGCAGATGCTCCGCGGCTTCAGGGGTGGAGTGCTGGCGCTCGCGCAGTTCGGCGCGCGCCGCGTCCAGGGGCAGGCCCCGGCGGTAGATGATCTTGTAGGCTTCGCGCAGGGCCGAAATCGAGGCCGCGGAAAAACCGCGGCGTTTCAGGCCTTCGACGTTGATGCCCACCGGACGGCACGGGTTGCCGGCCGCCAGCACAAAAGGCGGGGTGTCCTGCATGAGGGAGCTGTTGCCGCCCGTCATGGTGTGCGCGCCCACGCGCGAGAACTGGTGCACGCCGGTCAGGCCGCCGATGATGGCCCAGTCGCCCACGTGCACGTGGCCTCCAAGCTGCACCGAATTGGCCAGGATCGTGTTGCTGCCGATGTGGCAGTCATGGGCCACGTGAACGTAGGCCATGATCCAGTTGTCGTTGCCCAGCGTTGTTTCACCGCCATCCTGCGTCGTGCCGGTATTGAGCGTGACGAATTCGCGCACCGTGTTGCGGTCGCCGATCGTCAGGCGCGTCGGCTCGCCCGCGTACTTCTTGTCCTGCGGCATGCCGCCGATGGAGCAATAACGATAGAAGCGGTTGTCGCGACCGATGGTGGTCACACCGTCGATCATGCAGTACGGGCCGATTTCGGTCCCCGCACCGATGGTCACATCAGGCCCCACCACTGCGAACGGGCCGATGACCACGGTCGGGTCGATTTTTGCCGCCGGATCGACAACAGCGGTGGGATGGATGTTTCCTGCCATTTACTCTTCCAGGCTGCGAATCGCGCACATCAGCTTGGCGGAGGCCACTTCCTGGCCGTCGACCGTCGCGCGTGCTTGATACTTACAGATGCTGCGGCTCAGGCGTTCCGCTTCGACCTCGATGCGCAGCTGGTCGCCCGGGACGACGGGGCGGCGAAAGCGCGCGCCGTCGATGCCGACCAGGTAATAGGCGGTCTTGGCGCCTTCGCACTTGAGGCCACCGTTCTCGTCCGTGAACGAGAACAGCGCCGAGGCCTGGGCCATGGCTTCGACGATGAGCACGCCCGGCATCACCGGATGGTGAGGAAAGTGACCGTTGAAAAACGGCTCGTTGATCGAGACGTTCTTGATGGCGACGATGGACTTGCCAGGCACCATTTCCACGACACGGTCAATCAGCAGCATCGGGTAGCGATGCGGCAGCCTCTCCATGATCCCCTTGATGTCGAGTTCCATTTTTCTATGCGTTCCTGCGAAATTAAATAATGTGGCGGCGCGGGCGCGCCAGGGCGGCGAACGCGCCCTAGTCCTTTTCCAGCGTGCGCACGCGGCGGCGCAATTGCGCCAACTGTTGTATCACGGCGGCGTTGCGCTGCCATTCGCCATGCTCCGCGTACGGGAAGACCCCGGTGTAGCGGCCAGGCTTGGAAATATTGGACGTCACTGCCGTGCCGCCCGAGATATGCACGTCGTCGCCCAGCACCAGATGCCCCGAGAGCATCGCGGCGCCGCCGATGGTGCAGCGCTCGCCGATGGTGGTCGAGCCCGCCACACCCACGCAGGCCGCCATCGCGGTATGCGCGCCGATGCGGCAGTTGTGGCCGATCATGATCTGGTTGTCGAGCTTCACGCCGTCCGCCAGGACGGTGTCTTCAAGGGCGCCGCGGTCGACGGTGGTGTTGGCGCCGATTTCGACGTCATCGCCCAGCGAAACGCCGCCGAACTGCGGGATCTTGCCCCAGGCGCCCTTGCCCAGCGAAGGATCCGGCGCGAAGCCGAAACCATCGGCTCCCAGCACAGAACCGCTGTGCAGGATGACTCGGGCGCCGATCTTGACGCCTTCGTACAGCGTGACGTTGGCATGCAGCCGTCCATCGGGCCCGATGGACGATCCGGCGCCGATGACGCATCCCGGACCCAGCACCGTGCCCCGTCCGATGCGCACGCCGGCTTCGACGACGCAGTTCGGGCCGATACGCACGCCTTCTTCGATGATCGCGTCGGGCGCAACCACGGCGGAAGGATGGGTTTCAGCGGGCAAGGCGGGTCTGCGGGCAGTGTCGAACCACTGCGCGACGCGCGCGTAGAGCAGATAGGGATGCTTGCAGACGACCAGCGCGAATGGCGGGCGGTCGCTGCCCTGGGCTTCGAGCGCCTCGGCGACGTCGGTGGAGACGATGACCGCCCCCGCTCCGGTTGCGCCAAGCTGGCTTTGGTAACGCGGATTGGACAGGAAAGTGATTTCCTGGGGGCCGGCCGAAGACAGGGTCCCGATGCCGCAGACCCGCATGGGGTCTGCGCCGGGAACCGCACTGATACGCCAGTCCATACCCTGGGTATTGGCGGCGCTCAACAATGCTTCGAGTGTCGGCGCGCGGGCAAGATCCAGTAAAACCGGCATGACTAGACGGGTATCGCTTTACTTGCCCAGGCTCTGGATCACCTTGTCGGTGATGTCGATGCGCGGGTTGACCGTCACCGCGTCCTGGATGATCAGGTCGTAGTTTTCCTGTTCGGCAATGCGCTTGATGGCGTCATTGGCCTTGGACACGATGCCCGAGAATTCTTCGTTGCGGCGGCGGTTGAAGTCTTCCTGGAACTCGCGGCGCTTGCGCTGCAGGTCGGTGTCCAGGTTGGCCAGTTCGCGCTGGCGCTTGACGCGGTCGGATTCCGACAGGACGGGGGCGTCCTTGTCGAACTTCTCGGCTTGCGAGCGCAGGCTGTTGTTCAGGCGCTGGAGTTCGTCGTCGCGCTTCTTGAATTCGGCTTCGATCTTGCTTTGGGCAGTCTTGGCCGGACCCGATTCGCGCAGGATGCGTTCGGTATTGACGAAACCGATCTTGGTGCCTTGCGCTTGCGCGGGGATCGCGGCAGCCGAACCGAGAATGAGCGCACCCACCAGGGCAATGGAGCCGCCCAGCTTGCCACGGCGCTTGGCGCCCAGCGTCTTCGATGATTTAAGTGCGAAATCAGACATCATGAAAATCTCACCTTCCAGTAAGGCAAAGCCAAAGTGTGTATTGTGCCACTAAACAGCAAGGACGCTGGACCAGGGGGCCGCGCCCTTGTTTTCAAGAGTAACGCCTCGCTTAGAATCCCGTCCCGATCTGGAACTGGAAGCTTTGCTTGTCGTCGCCCGGCTTGGAATTGAGCGGCCGCGCATACGACAGCTGCAGCGGGCCCATCGGCGATTGCCAAGACAGGCCGATACCGGCCGAGAAACGCCAGCCGCACGGATCCTCGACCTCGGTGTTGTCGCGGCCGCGGGTGCAAGACAGGCCGCTGCCCGCCGACACCTGACCGGCGTCGCTGAAGATGAACCAGCGCAGCGTGCGATCCTTCGAGGCGCCCGGGAACGGCAGGTACAGCTGGGCGTTGGCCACGATGCGGCGCGTGCCGCCCAGGTAATCGCCCGTCTTGACGTCGCGCGGACCCAGCGACGAGCCTTCGTAGCCGCGGACGGTGCCGATACCGCCGGCATAAACGTTCTTGATGACCGGGTAATCCTTGCTGCCGTAGCTCTGGCCCCAATCGACCATGCCGTTCAGCGCCAGGGTGTACGAGCCGCCCAGCGGCACGTAATACTGCTGTTGCGCCGTCAGCATCGTGTATTGCAGATCGATGGTCGACACGTCGGCCTTCAAGCGCGTGTACGAACCCTTGGTCGGCGCCAGCGCGCTGTCACGCGTGTCCTTGGACCAGCCGGCGCTCAGGATCACCGAGTTCGTCGCATCGCCATACTGGTCAACGAAACTTTCGTAGGCCGCCGGCGAGTTGTTGTACAGGTCGATCTGGTTGCGTTCGAAGTTGCCGCCCAGGAAGATGCGGTCGTACTCCGAGATCGGGATACCGAAGTTCATGCCCAGGCCCAAGGCCTTGACGCGGTAGTCACCGTCGTTGTTGTTCCAGGGCTCGGTCACGCGGTAGTACGCCGACGTGGTGCGGCTGATGCCGTCCTTGGTCCAGTACGGATCGGTATGCGACAGCACCACGGCGCGGTTCGTCTTGCTGGTGTTCAGTTGCAGCGTCAGGTTGGTGCCGCTGCCGAAGACGTTGTCTTCGCTGATACCGGCCGACAGAATCGCCTTTTCGGATGAGCCGTAGCCCACGCCCAGGTTGATCATGCCGGTGGGCTTTTCCTTCACGTCGACGTTGACGTCGACCTGGTCAGGGGAACCCGGGACCGGCTCGGTCTTGACGTTGACGTCGCTGAAGTAACCCAGACGGTCGACGCGGTCGCGCGAGGTCTTGATGTCGCCGGCGTCGTACCAGGCGGCTTCCTGCTGGCGCATTTCGCGGCGCACGACTTCGTCGCGGGTACGGGTGTTGCCGCCGATCTGGATGCGGCGCACGTAGACGCGGCGGCTCGGATCGACGTAGAACGTCAGGTCGGCTTCGTGCTTGGCGCGGTCCAGCTGCGGGTTCGGGTTGACGTTGGCGAATGCATAGCCCAGCTCACCCAGGTAGTCGGTGATCGCCTTGGCGGAATCGTTGGTCTTGGCGGCCGAGAAGGTCTCGCCTGCCTTGATCTGCACCAGGTCGTTGATTTCCTTGTCCAGGCCCAGCAGGTTGCCGGCCAGCTTGACGCTGCGCACCTTGTAGGGCTCGCCTTCGTGGACGGTGATCGTGATGCGGATGTCCTGGCGATCCGGCGAAATGGTGACCTGCGGCGGCTCGACCGAGAACTCAAGGTAACCCTTGTCCAGGTAGAACGAGCGCAGGCGTTCGAGGTCGCCCTCGAGCTTTTCGCGCGAGTATTTGTCGGTATCGGTGTACCAGGTCAGCCAGCCGGGGGTGGTCAGCTTGAATTCGTCCAGCAGGTCGCTTTCGGAAAAGGCCTTGTTGCCGACGAAACGGATTTCCTGGATGCGGGCAACCGAGCCTTCGAACACGTCGAAGCTCACGCCGACGCGGTTACGCGGCAGCGGCGTGACGGTGGAAGTGACTTCGACGCCGTATTTGCCCTTGGACAGATACTGCTGCTTCAATTCGTATTCGGCGCGCTCGAGCATGGAGCGGTCGAAAATGCGGCCTTCCGCAAAACCCACCTGCGCCAGCGAGGTGGTGATGGCCTTGGAATCGAATTCGCGCATGCCGTTGAAATTAACGGACGCGATGGTGGGACGTTCTTGAACGACCACGACGACGACATTATTGTCCGTCTGGATCTGAACGTCGGTGAAAAAGCCCGTGCCATACAAACGGCGGATGGCTTCGGTGGCTTCTTCTTCGGTGAATTTCTCGCCGACCTTGACAGGCAGATAACCAAAGACGGTGCCGGCGTCGGTTCGTTGAATACCCTCTACGCGGATATCCCGCACGACAAAGGGTTCGAAGGCGTGGGCCAAGGCCGGCAACATCAGCGCGGCTACGAGACCCGGCAGTACACCCTTTTTGTGTTGAAACATCCGGCGAAAAGACATCCTTGAGTATCCTCGGTCGTGCAAATGGCGGGGGATTTTATGCTAAATGGCGTTCAAGTGAACAAACGCGTGAAATCGTTGAACAGCGCAAGCCCCATCAGGCTTGCCAATATGCCTATGCCGGCGCGTTGTCCGATGTCGATCCATCTTGCGGGCGGGGGGCTGCCCCGCACAATTTCGACGAGATAGTACAGCAGATGGCCGCCATCCAGCATAGGAATGGGAAGCAAATTTAAAACGCCCAGGCTGATACTGATCAATGCGATATAGGCGATATACGCAACAATCCCGATCCGGGCGGTCTGGCCGGCGTAGTCCGCAATCGTGACCGGGCCGCTCACATTGCGCCACGACACGTCGCCCGTCACCATGCGGCCCATCATGCGCAGCGAAAACCAGGCGGTGTCCCAGGTGCGGACGGCGCCGCGCCAGAGGCTGTCGAAGACGCCATAGCGCACGGTGACCATCGGCACGTTGCCGCCCAGTTGCACGCCCAATCGGCCGATTTCCTGGCCGTTGACGACTTCAGGGCGGGGCGTGACATTCAGCGTGACGTTGGCGCCATCCCGGACCACTGTCAGGGCGAGCGGCTTGCCCGCGCTTTCCTGGATCTGCTTGACGAGCGCGCCGGTGTCGGGCGCCGGCTGGCCATTGACGGCCACGACCAGATCACCCGCGCGCAGGCCGGCGGCCTGCCCTTCTCCGCCGTCGATCACCGCACGCACGGCGGGCTTGGGCTGGGCCAGACGCACGCCGGCCGCGGCAAGCGGGTCGCCCTCGGCCGGGTCCATCGTATTGGGGGGAAGATCGAGTTCGCGCCGCTGGACGGCGCCGGACGGCGTGCTGACCTCGATGCTGGCTCGCCCGCCGGTGGACATGACGTCCATCAGGCGCCAACGGGCGTCGGACCACGACGCGACTTCCTGGCCATCGATGGCCAGGATGCGGTCGCCGGCCAACAGGCCAGCCCGAGCGGCAGGGGTCTCGGCCACGGGCGGCGCGATGATGGCGACGGGCTCCTCGGTGCCGGCCATGTTCAGGCATGCATACAGGAACACCGCGAGGATCAGGTTGAAGATGGGGCCAGCGGCCACGATGGCGATGCGCTGGCCCACAGGCTTGGTGTTGAAGGCCGAAGCCGCCACGGCCGGCGAGGCCCCAGGCGGCGCATCGTCCAGCATCTTGACGTAGCCGCCCAGCGGCAGCGCGGATACCGCCCATTCGGTGCCGTGCCGGTCGGTGCGGCGCAGGATGACCTTGCCAAAGCCCACCGAGAAACGCAGGACCTTCACACCGCAAAGGCGGGCAACCCAATAGTGCCCAAGCTCATGGAAAATGATCAGTGAGCCGAGCGCTACCGCAAAGGCCAGCAAGGTGAAAAGCATGGGGTCGGAATCTAGGAAATCAGAGGCAAACGCAGAGGCAATCGCGGCCCGCCATCAGGCCAGTCCGAGGTTGCCCGCAAAGGCGCGCGCCTCGGCGTCAAGCGCAAGTACGTCGTCAAGACTGCTGAGCGTAACAGATGCTTGCCGCGCCTGCCACTCGAGCGCAGCCTCGATGACCCGCGGAATCCAGGTGTAGGCCAGCCGCCCGTCCAGAAATGCGTCAACCGCCACCTCGTTGGCCGCATTGAGCACCACGCAGGCGCCCTGCCCCGCCCGCATCGCGGCAAAGGAATGCGCCAGGCACGGAAAGCGGGTCAGATCCGGCTTTTCGAAGTCCAAGCGGCCATGCCGGGTCAAATCCAGCGGGCTTACGCCGCTCTCGATGCGGTCGGGAAAGCCAAGGCCGTACGCGATGGGCGTGCGCATGTCGGGCTGGCCCAACTGCGCGAGCACCGAACCGTCGTCGTACTCGACCATCGAATGCACGACGCTCTGCGGGTGCACGACCACGTCGATCCGATCGGCCGGCATCGCGAACAACCAATGAGCTTCGATGACCTCAAGCCCCTTGTTCAGCATCGTGGCCGAATCGACAGAGATCTTGCGGCCCATGCTCCAGTTGGGGTGGGCGCAGGCCTGTTCGGGGGTGATGTCGTGCAGGTCTTCCAGGTCGCGGCCGCGGAAAGGCCCACCCGAGGCAGTCAGCAGCAAACGGCGCACGCCCTTGGCCGGCTGCTGCGGCGCATCGGCACGGCCTTGGTGCGGCAGACATTGGAAGATGGCGTTGTGTTCGCTGTCGATGGGCAGCAATTCGGCGCCGTTGTCGCGGATGGCCTGCATGAAAAGCGTGCCGGCGGCGACCAGCGCCTCCTTGTTGGCGAGCAGCACGCGCTTGCCGGCGCGCGCGGCGGCAAGCGCCGAAGGCAGGCCTGCGGCGCCCACGATGGCGGCCATCACGGTGTCGCACTGCGAATCCGCGGCGGTGTCGGCCAGCGCCTGTGCACCCACGCGGATTTCGGGCATGGCGTGCCCGCCCGTCCAGGCATCGATGAATTTCTGGCGGGCGGCGGCGTCGGGCACCACGACGACCGCGGCCCGGCTGGCCAGCGCCTGCTCGGCCAGCCGTTGCATCCGGCTGTGGGCCGAAAGCGCGTAAACCGCCATCCGCTGCGGGTGGCGGGCAATCACGTCCAGCGTGCTTTCACCAATCGAACCGGTCGATCCCAGCACGACGACACGTTGAAAAGCCGTCAAAACAAGACTCCAGACAAAAGTAGCGCGAACGGCGCGACGGGAAGAATCGCATCGATCCGGTCATAGACGCCGCCATGGCCAGGCAAGAGTGTGCTGGAATCCTTGCGGCCCGCGCGGCGCTTGAGCAGCGACTCGAACAGGTCTCCCACAATGGACAGCACGCCCAGCACCGCGGCGATCGGCAGGGCGAGCCAGAAAGTCCAGCGTTCCACCAGGGCGTGACCGAAGGTGCCGTCCCACAGGCTGGACAGCCCGATCCACACCACCGCGCCCAGGACGCCGGCAATGGCGCCTTCGATGGTCTTGCCCGGACTCACTCGCGGAGCCAGTTTACGCTTGCCGAAGGCCCGGCCGGCAAAGTAAGCGGCAATATCGGCCACCCAGACGAGGGCCAGCAGCGACACGACGAACACGGCGCCGCGCGCCACGTACATCTGCGCCAGCACCGCCCAGGCCGCAAAGGCGGCCGGGACGGAAAAGACCGACCACGCCAGACTGGCCGGCGGCGCGTCGGCGCGCCCGCGCACCACGGCGGCCACGCCGGCAAACAGCCAGACGGCCGACACGGCCGGCACCAGATAGCGCAGCACCCAGCCGGGATCGCCCGCGCCGGTCCGGTCACCCGCCAGCCAGGCGGACGTCAGCACCAGCATGCCAGCGAACAGCAGGACGGCGACACCGATGGAGATCAGGGGGGAAGGCGGTTGCGGCAGCGTCAGGCGCAGCCACTCCCAGTTGGCGCAAGCGGCCGCAAGGGCCAGCAGCGCGACGAACCACCAGGGATTGGCGCTCGCCATGGCGGCGGCCAGAATGGCCAACAAAACGACGGCGGTAACGATACGCTGGCCCAGCATGTGACGGTCTCCTCTTGTGCAGCCTGGAAAGACGCGCGCGTCGCGTTCAGCTTACTTTGCAGCCGCTTCGCTGACTTGTGCGCTGGTGCGGCCGAAGCGGCGCTCGCGCGTGCGGTACCAATCAAAGGCGGCCATGAGTTCATTGGCGCCGAAATCCGGCCAGTAGCGGTCCGTGAAGTAGAACTCCGCGTACGCCATCTGCCAGATCAGGAAATTGGAAATGCGCTGCTCACCGCCGGTGCGGATGAACAGGTCGGGCTCGGGGGCCCATGCCATGGAAAGGTGCCGGGAAAGACGCTCCTCGTCCACCCGTTCTGGGTGCGCGGCCAGGTCGGGCTCGGCCGCCAGCATGGCG
Organism: Achromobacter sp. Root170; assembly: GCF_001428165.1. NCBI lineage: Bacteria > Pseudomonadati > Pseudomonadota > Betaproteobacteria > Burkholderiales > Alcaligenaceae > Achromobacter > Achromobacter sp. Root170. The sequence continues at coordinate 584,671 of NZ_LMHN01000001.1, read as the reverse complement.
CGGGTGGCTTGCAGGATGTCCCAACGGCCGCCGTAGTTGGCGGCGACGGTCAGGTGCAGCCGGTCGTTATGCGCGGTGCGCTCTTGCGCAGCGGCGATCAGCTCGCGCAGGCGCGGCTCGAAGGCGCTCAGGTCGCCGATGACGTGCAGGCGCACGCCCTGCTCTTGCAGCTTGCCGACCTCGCGCTCGAGCGCCTGCACGAACAGGCGCATCAGGAGCGAGACTTCTTCGGCCGGACGGCGCCAGTTCTCGGAACTGAACGCAAACAGCGTCAGGTAGCGCACACCCGCTCGACCGCACGCCTCGACCACGCGGCGGACGGCCTGCACGCCCTTGGCATGCCCGGCCGTGCGAGGCAGCAGACGCCGCGTCGCCCAGCGGCCGTTGCCATCCATGATGATAGCGACGTGCTCGGGGATGTCGCGGATATCGGGAACCGCCTGAGTCGAACTTGTTGCCATTAGTTTGGGGGCTGCGCGCGGCGGACCGGCGAAAGACACGAATACGGGAAAAAACCTGCGCCGTCGTTTCCATCGCTACGAGGAAGTACCGCGAGGCAATGGACAGGACGGCGCATGTGCGACGAAATCCTGACGCCACGCGGGCCGACAAAGCGGCGCCGCGCGGCGTGTTGGGATTATACGGTCATGATTTCGGCTTCTTTCTGGACGACCATCTTGTCGATGTCGGCGACGGCACGATCCGTCAGCTTCTGGACGTCGTCCTGCGAACGGCGTTCGTCGTCCTCGGAGATTTCCTTGTCCTTGACCAGCTTCTTGAGCGCTTCGTTGGCCTCACGGCGCAGGTTGCGCACCGCGATCTTGGCGTCTTCGCCTTCGCTGCGCACGACCTTGGTCAGGTCGCGGCGGCGTTCTTCGGTCAGCGCGGGCATCGGAACGCGGATCGTGTCACCCATCGAGATGGGGTTCAGGCCCAGGTCCGACTCACGGATGGCCTTTTCGATCGGGCCGGCCATGTGCTTCTCGTAAGGCTGCAGGCTGATGGTGCGGGCATCGACCAGGTTCACGTTGGCGACCTGGCCGACCGGCACGGGCGAGCCGTAGTATTCGACCTGCACGTGGTCCAGGATGCCGGTGTGGGCGCGGCCCGTGCGGATCTTGGCCAGGTTGGTCTTGAGCGTATCAAGCGACTTGGCCATCCTGGCTTCGGCGGATTTGCGGATTTCTGCTGCGCTCATGGAATTTCCTTTTCTTTAAACGTGTACCAACGTGCCTTCGTCCTCGCCGCTCACGACTCGCTTGAGCGCGCCGGACTTATTGATCGAAAACACCTTGATCGGCAATTTCTGGTCGCGGCACAACGCGAAGGCGGTGGCGTCCATGACTTCAAGGCGGCGAACGATCGCCTCGTCGAAGCTGATGCGCGCGTAACGCGTCGCGGTGGGATCCTTGTTGGGATCCGCACTGTAGATGCCGTCCACCTTGGTGGCCTTCAGCACGATCTCCGCGCCGATCTCGGCGCCGCGCAGTGCCGCAGCCGTGTCGGTGGTGAAGAAGGGATTGCCGGTACCCGCGGCGAAGATCACGACCTTGCCCTCTTCGAGGTAACGCAAGGCCTTCGGCCGGATGTAGGGCTCGACGACCTGATCGATATTCAGCGCGGATTGTACCCGGGTGTCGATACCCTTGTGCTTGAGCGCGTCTTGCAGCGCAAGCGCGTTCATGATGGTGGCCATCATGCCCATGTAGTCGGCGGTGGCGCGGTCCATGCCCTGCGCACCCGGGGCGACGCCACGGAAGATGTTGCCTCCGCCGATGACGATGGCCAATTCGACGCCTGCGGCGGCGACTTCAGCGATCTCATCGGTCATACGGACGATGGTGGAGCGATTGATGCCAAATGCATCGTCGCCCATCAGCGCCTCGCCGGAAAGTTTGAGAAGAACCCGTTTGTATGCCCTGCTGCTCATAGGTGATATCCCGAAGAACAATCCGACGAAAGTGTAAGACAAGAATGGGGTTGACCCCCAGCACCGCGCCCGCCTGGCGGGTTGGCTGCCCCATCGGCGTCTGCCTTTGGGGGCCCATGCGGCGAAAAAGGCCGGACTAGAATTTAATCTAGCGCCGGCCTTTAAGCACTACCTAGAGGTCAGGCGGCGCCAGCGGCGGCGGCGGCAACCTCAGCGGCAAAGTCGCTGGTCTTCTTCTCGATACCTTCGCCGACGACGAACAGCACGAACTTGCTGATCGACGCGCCCTTTTCCTTCAGGTGCTGTTCGACCGTGTGCTTGTCGCTCTTGACGAACGGCTGCGACAGCAGCGTCACTTCCTTCAGGAACTTCACGACCGAGCCTTCGACCATCTTGGCGACGATGTCGGCCGGCTTGCCGGATTCGGCGGCCTTCTGCTCGGCAACCGAGCGCTCGGCGGCGATGTCGGCGGGGTTCACGCCGTCGGCGTTCAGGGCCTTGGGCTTGGTGGCGGCGATGTGCATCGCCAGGTCCTTGCCCACTTCCTCGGCGCCGGTGTATTCGACCAGCACGCCGATCTTGCCGCCGTGCACGTAGCTGGCCAGCGAGTTGGCGGTCTCGATGCGTTCGAAGCGACGGATCGAGATGTTTTCGCCGATCTTGCCGATCAGGGCGGTACGGGTGGTTTCGACGGTGCCTTCACCGAAGGGCAGCGCCGACAGCGCGGCCACGTCGGCCGGGTTCTGCGTGGCGACCAGCTCAGCCAGCTTGTTCACGAAGCCGACGAAGTCGTCGTTCTTGGCGACGAAGTCGGTTTCGCAGTTGATTTCGATGACGGCGCCCTTCTTGGCGTCGGCGGAGATGAACAGACCGATCAGGCCTTCGGCGGTGACGCGGGCGGCGGCCTTGCTGGCCTTGTTGCCCAGCTTGACGCGCAGGATTTCCTCGGCGCGGGCCAGGTCGCCTTCGGCTTCCGTCAGGGCCTTCTTGCATTCCATCATGGGCGCGTCAGTCTTTTCGCGCAGTTCCTTGACCAAGGCAGCGGTAATTTCAGCCATGTTTGCTCCAAATTTTGCTAAGACACGCCCCGGCGGGCCGGGGCTGTGATTTGATTCGATGAGACGCCCGCACGTGGCGGGCCTGGAAGATGGGAGCCCAGCTTCGCAGCGCCGGCGGGGCGAAAGCGGACCAGATTCGGCGCCGCTTCCAGACCTTACCCGCCGGACATGACAACAGGCTTAGGCCTGGTTGTCTTGCACTTCGACGAACTCTTCCTGACCTTCGCCCAGCTCTTCGACCAGACCGTTCAGGTTTTGCTCGCGGCCTTCCAGGACGGCGTCGGCGATGCCCTTGGCGTACAGCGCGATGGCCTTGGCCGAGTCGTCGTTGCCGGGGATCACGTAGTCGATGCCTTCGGGCGAGTGGTTGGTGTCAACCACGGCGACCACGGGGATGCCCAGGGTCTTGGCTTCGGCGATGGCAATCTTGTGGTAGCCGACGTCGATCACGAACATGGCATCGGGCAGACCGTTCATGTCCTTGATGCCGCCGATCGACTTGTTCAGCTTGTCCAGTTCGCGTTGGAACAGCAGGCCTTCCTTCTTGATCATGCGCTCGGCGCCGCCTTCGGCGACCACGACTTCCATGTCCTTCAGGCGCTTGACCGAGGTCTTGACCGTCTTGAAGTTGGTCAGCATGCCGCCGAGCCAGCGGGCGTCGACGTAGGGCATGCCGCAACGGGCGGCTTCAGCAGCGACCAGCTCGCGAGCGGCGCGCTTCGTGCCGACGAACAGGATGTTGCCGCCGCGAGCAGCCAGCTGCTTCACGAACTTGGTGGCTTCCTGGTACTTATCAACCGTCTTTTCGAGGTTGATGATGTGAATCTTGTTGCGGTGACCGAAGATGTACTGAGCCATCTTGGGGTTCCAGTAACGGGTCTGGTGACCAAAGTGGACACCCGCTTCCAGCATTTCGCGCATCAAAGACATTTAATTCTCCAAGGGTTGGTTTCTTGCGCCGCACCTGCATCAGCATCTTGCTGACACCCTGGGTGGTGTTGCGCGCGATTTCCCGCAAAACGCGGGATGACAAAGATTTTAACCGGGCCGGCCGATCACTGCCGCAATAACTACGACGCTCCAGGCGCGTTGCCTGTAGCGGCTCGCCTTTAACGACTTCTACTACGCTGCCGCGATAAACCCAGACGGCCGCCACCACAAGATTCTTGCATTGCGTCTTTCCGACACTCCAGGAGACTCCTGGAAGTTTCTTCGAGACGCACCCGGAATTGTTTTGTTGGCGGCGAAATCCAGTTCTTCGCAAACCTGGCCGCTAGGCCAGCCCGCGCATCAGGCCGCTGTGGCAGTTCTTAAGGATCCTTTTCAGGAATGCCCTTTTCAGGGTGCGCTTTTCAGCGCATTTCCAAGAACTTAATCCAGCGCCCATACCGAACCTGCATCGCCGCTCGAAAACACTTCCGGGCTTGCAAGCACACCGCGCCCAGCTGGCGGTAGCATTCATGTCCCGAACGCATCCGGCTGGATCCCGACCGACGCCCGACTGCTTCCCAACACCCTGCGGCTTGCCCGAATTCGCTCCACAACCTTCGCTTGCGGTGAAATTTCAGGGCCTGCCGCGTGATCTTAAGAAGAACTGCGCATGACCGAAAAATCCTGCCGGGTGTGCCCTGGACCCAAAGGCCAGCACCCGCCGGGTTTGGCTGGGGGTCAGACTGCCTGAGCGGTGGCTTTTGCCGAAGCTCTTGCCATGGCGCTGGCGGTGCAGACCCTTCTTGCCGGTAACCCGATTGCTCCCCAAATTTTTAGGGAAGCCTATAATTCTACTATTCTTTCAAGCAGACATTCAAGCGACACATCGCAAGCTTTCCATGGGCACAATCACTGATCCGGCCGACCTGGCCAAGATGCGCGCCGCCTGCCAGGACGCCGCCAAAGTTCTCGATTTCATCACGCCGCACGTCAAACCGGGCGTGACCACAGGCGAACTCGACCGCCTCTGCCTGGAGTACCTGACCGACGAACTGAAGGTAAAGTCCGCCACGGTCGGCTACGCGCCCCCCGGCTACCCGCCCTTCCCCGGCGCCATCTGTACCTCCGTGAATCACCAGGTGTGCCACGGCATCCCGGGCGACAAGGTGCTGAAAAATGGGGACTCATTGAACATCGACGTCACCATCATCAAGGATGGCTGGTTCGGCGACACGAGCCGGATGTACGCGGTGGGCGAACAGTCCATTTTGTCCCGGCGCCTGTCCGACATCACGTTCGAGTGCATGTGGAAGGGCATCCAGCAGGTCAAGAACGGCGCCACCCTGGGCGACATCGGCAATGCGATCCAGAAGCACGCCGAGTCCAACGGATTTTCGGTGGTGCGCGAATTCTGCGGCCACGGCATCGGGCAGCGCTTTCACGAAGATCCCCAAGTCCTGCACTACGGCAAGCCCGGCACGGGCGTGAAGCTGGTGACCGGCATGCTGTTCACGATCGAGCCGATGATCAACGCCGGGCGCCGCGAGATCCGCCAACTGGCCGACGGCTGGACCGTGGTCACGCGCGACCACAGCCTGTCCGCGCAATGGGAACACGCCGTCTGCGTGACGGAGACCGGCTACGAGGTCCTGACCCTGTCGCCCGGCATGCCCCAGCCGCCCGCGTTCATCACCGAACCCATCGTTATTCCCGCCGTCTGAAGCACCGCAGCCACCCATGACCGCCGAAATCCTTACCCAGCTGCGCGAACGCATTCAGGAATCCCGGCGGGCCGCGGTGGCCCAGTTCCGGGAACACGAACGTCCCGACATCCTGCTGACCGAACTGCGGCGCATCGTGGATGCCGCCTTGCGGGATCTGGTCAAGCATTGCCCGCTGCCGGTCGGCGCCACGCTGGCGGCCGTGGGCGGCTATGGCCGCGGCGAGCTCTACCCCCACTCCGACGTCGATCTGCTGATCCTGCTGCCGCATGCGCCGACGCCCGACGAGGAAAGCGCGATCGAAAAGCTGGTGGCGTCGCTATGGGATCTGGGACTGGAGCCGGGCCACAGCGTGCGCACCATCGAGGACTGCGAACGCGAGGCGGACGCCGACATCACCGTGGAAACCGCCCTGCTGGAATCCCGCTGGCTGGCCGGCAGCCGCGTGCTGATGCGCAAGTTCGACGCGGCCACCAAGTCGCGGCTCGATCCGCAAGCTTTCTTTCTGGCCAAGCGCGTCGAAATGCAGCAGCGCCACGGGCGCTACCACGACACTCCCTACGCGCTGGAACCCAATTGCAAGGAATCGCCGGGCGGGCTGCGCGATCTGCAGGTCATCCTGTGGATGGCCCGGGCCGCCGGGTTTGGCAACAACTGGCGCTCGGTGGCGCAGGCGGGTCTGCTGACCTCGTCCGAGGCGCGCGACCTGCGCAAGGCCGAGCAAGCCTTCAAGCGCCTGCGCATCGAACTGCACCTGCTGGCCAACCGGCGCGAAGACCGGGTGCTGTTCGACCTGCAGCCCGCGCTGGCCGAGGTCTACGGCATCCATGCCACCGCCACGCGGCGCGGCAGCGAACTGCTGATGCAGCGCTATTACTGGGCGGCGCGGCTGGTGACACAGCTGAACGGCATCCTGGTGCAGAACATCGAGGAGCGGCTGTTTCCCCGTCCCGACAGCGACGCGCGCGACATCGACGACGATTTCCGCAACCTGCGCGACCGCCTGGACATCATTCGGGACGACGGCTTCGAGCGCAATCCCACCCTGCTCCTGCGCGCCTTTTTGGTGATGCAGCAGCACCCCGAGCTGACGGGCATGTCTGCCCGCACGCTGCGCGCCATCTGGCATTCGCGTCACCGCATCGACGCGCAGTTCCGCCGCAATCCGGTCAACCGCAAGCTGTTCCTGCAGATCCTGCAGCAGCCGCGCGGCATCGTCCACGAATTGCGGCGCATGACCATGCTGAACATCCTGCCGCGCTACCTGCCGGTGTTCCGCCGCATCGTGGGCCAGATGCAGCACGATCTTTTCCACGCCTATACGGTGGACCAGCACACGCTTGCGGTGGTGCGCAACCTGCGCCGTTTCACCATGCCCGAGCACGCGCAGGAATATCCGTTGGCCAGCCAGCTGATCGCGGGCCTGGACCGTCACTGGCTGCTGTACGTGGCCGCGCTGTTTCACGACATCGCCAAGGGCCGCGGCGGCGACCATTCTGAATTGGGCGCGCGCGAGGTGCGCAAGTTTGCCGCCGACCACGGCATGGATCCCGAAGACGCCAAGCTGGTGGAGTTCCTGGTGCGTCAGCATCTGCTGATGTCGGCAGTGGCGCAAAAGCGTGATCTGTCCGACCCAGACGTGGTGAAGGAGTTTGCCGCGACGGTCAAGGACGAACGCCATCTGACCGCGCTGTATCTGTTGACGGTGGCCGACATCCGCGGCACCAGCCCCAAGGTCTGGAACGCCTGGAAGGGCAAGCTGCTGGAAGACCTGTACAAGCTGACGCTGGCCGCACTGGGCGGCGCCCATGCCGACGCCCATACGGTGCTGGCCGAACGCAAGGAAGAAGCGGCGCGGCTGACGCGCCTGGCCGGTCTGCGCGACGACGCGCGCGAAGCCTTCTGGAATCAGCTGGACGTGGCGTACTTCCTGCGGCACGACGCCTCGGACATCGCCTGGCACACGCGCCACCTGTACCACCAGGTCGAGCCCGCGCGCGCGGTGGTCAAGGCGCGCCCTACCGAACAGGGCGAAGGCCTGCAGATCATGGTCTACACGCGCGATGCCCCCGACCTGTTCGTGGCGATCTGCGGGTATTTCGACGCCAAGTCCCTGTCCATTCAGGACGCCCGCATCCACACGACCCGACATGGCTGGGCGCTGGACAGCTTTATCGTGCTGCTGCCGGAAGGCGCCAGCGACCTGCGGGCGCAGGCCACGCTGGTCGAGCACGAACTGGCCGAGCGGCTGAAGGACCCGCAGGCAGCCGCGCAGGCCCAGCCCGGGCGCGGCGGATGGTACGGACGCGGCCGGCAGTCGCGCGTATCGCGCGTCTTTCCGGTCATGCCGCAAGCTGAACTGCAGCCGGACGAGCGCAGCACATCGTGGCGGCTGTCCGTCACGGCGACCGACCGGCCGGGTCTGCTGCATGCCCTGGCGCGCGTCTTTGCCCGCCACGAGGTCAACCTGCTCATGGCCAAGATCATGACGCTGGGCGACCGCGTCGAGGACGTGTTCATCGTGGACGGATCCGCGCTGGCGCGCCCCCGCAGCCAGATGCAGTTCGAACGCGACATCCTGGACGCGCTTTCCGGCGACGAGGCCCAGCAGCGCGCCGCCTGAGCCCGCATCGCCAGACCCCGCCCGGACCGCATACAATCCGGGTTTTCGGCCAGGCGATGCTTGCTCCCATGCAGCTCAATGACTATCTGCGCGTTTTCGGTGGCAGCTTTTTCTTCGCGCTGGCCACCCTGCTGCCGTTTCTGAACCCACCCGCGATCGCCCCCATCTTCCTATCGCTGACCGAGGGCGCTTCGTCCGCCACGCGGGTGGTGCTGGCCAAGCGGGTCGCCACCAACGTGTGCCTGATGCTGATCGTGGCCATGGTGGCGGGCAACGTGCTTCTCAGTTTCTTCGGCATCTCGCTGTCGATCGTGCGCGTGGGCGGGGGCATGCTGGTGATCGCCAGCGCCTGGCGGCTGGTGAACTCGCCAGATGCCGACACCGAACGCGTCGCCCGCATGGCCGAATCGTTCACACCCGAAATGGCTAAGGCCCGCGCGTTCTATCCGCTGACCTTTCCCATCAGCTGCGGTCCCGGCTCCATCGCGGCGGCCATCACGGTCGGGGTCTCGCTGCGAGACCAGAATCACGCATTGAGCCTGGTGCGCCTGGCCGGCTCCATTCCTGGCATCATCGTCGTTTCGCTCACGCTTTATGTCTGCCTGCGCTTTGCGGCCCAGATGCTGCACCGCCTGGGCGACAATGGCACCGCTGTCTTCATGCGGTTGTCGGCCTTCATCATGCTGTGCCTGGGGGTGCAGATCTTCTGGGAGGGCGCCCGGGAACTCCTTTTGGGCGTGCTGACCCAGGTGATGCAACCAATTCCCGTCCCGAAGGCCTAAGCATGGCCGGCCGCCGCGCCGGCCTCGTTTAACCCATTCCAACGCAACAATGACCTCTCGCTCAGAACGCCTGCTCCGCCTGATCGCCCTCTTCTCCTTCGGCGCCGTGGGCATCGCCCTCGTTTCCCAGCACGTCTTCGACATGCCGCCCTGCGCCTGGTGCGTGTTGCAGCGCCTGATCTACCTGGTGATCGGCGTGGTCGCCCTGGTGGGCGGCTTTGGCGGCGGACGCGCCCTGACGCGGATCTGCGGCTTTCTGGCCGCCCTGCTGTCGCTGTCGGGCATCGTGGCCGCCTGGTACCAGTACAGCGTGGCCGCCAACATGCTCTCGTGCGACCAGACCTTTGCCGATCGTTTCATGACCGGCATCGGCCTGGAAAGCGCCATCCCGTCGCTGTTCGGCATCTACGCCACCTGCATGGACGCCAAGGTGCCGGTGCTGGGCATTGAGTACGCCCTGTGGAGCCTGGCGCTCTTTGTCATCCTGTTCTTCATGGCGCTGCCGGTGGCGTTCAGGCGAGGCCGTGCCTGAACCCCGCGTGCACATGCAGACACTGAAATACCTGGCCGGCTATCCGGAACCGCTGCTGGCGCAGGCCCAGAAACTGCTCGACCAGGACAAGCTGGGCGCGGCCCTCCTGGCGCGCTATCCGGAAGGCGCGCACGACGTGCGCACCGACAAGGCGCTGTACCAGTACGTGACCGAGCTGAAGAACGCCCACATGCGCAATGGCGACCAGATCAACAAGGTCGCGTTCGACAGCAAGATCCATGTGATTCAGCACGCCCTGGGCCAGCACACCTACATTTCGCGGGCGCAAGGCGGCAAGCTGAAGGCCAAGCACGAGATCCGCGTGGCAACGTTGTTCAAGAACGTGCCCGCGCCGTTCCTGAAGATGATCACCGTGCACGAGCTGGCGCACTTGAAGGAGAAGGACCATAACAAGGCCTTCTACAACATGTGCCTGCGCATGGAGCCGCACTACCACCAGTACGAATTCGACCTGCGCCTGTACCTGACGCACCTGGAGGCCACGCGCACGCCGCTGTGGGAAGCGAAAGGCTAGATCGCATCTGCAACGGGTAAAAAAATGCCGTCCCGAGGGACGGCATTTTGTTCTGCGCGAAACGCCGGCGGCGATCAGGCGTCGTCGGAGGTGTGCCCCATGTTGAAGCGCAGACCGCCCGCGTCCTCGTCCTTGCCGGGCTCGGAGCGCGATTGCCCCAGGCGGGCCAGATACTCGGGCGTGATGTCGCCGGTGATGTACTGGCCATCGAAGCACGAGGCCTCGAAGCGCGTCAGCTTGGGATTGATGTCGCGCACGGCCTGCTGCATGTCGTGCAGGTCCTGGTAGACCAGGCTGTCGGCGCCGATGGCGCGGGCGATTTCCTCGTCCGTGCGGCCGGTGGCGATGAGCTCGCTCTGCGTGGGCATGTCGATGCCGTACACGTTGGGGAAGCGCACCGGAGGCGCGGCCGAGGCGAAGTACACCTTGTTGGCGCCGGCGGCGCGGGCCATGTCGACGATCTCGCGGCTGGTCGTGCCGCGCACGATGGAGTCGTCGACCAGCAGCACGTTCTTGCCCTTGAATTCCATGCCGATGGCATTGAGCTTCTGGCGCACCGACTTCCGGCGCACGGCCTGGCCCGGCATGATGAACGTACGGCCCACGTAGCGGTTCTTGATGAGGCCTTCGCGATAGTCCAGGTTCAGGCGCGCGGCAAGCTGCATGGCGGCCGGGCGCGAGGAATCGGGAATCGGCATGACGACGTCGATGTCGCCCAGGCGCATGTTGCGCGCGACCTTGTCGGCCAGGTACTCACCCATGCGCAGGCGCGCGTCGTACACCGAGACGCCGTCGATCATCGAATCGGGGCGGGCGAAGTAGACGTATTCGAAAATGCAGGGGACCAGCTGCGGGTTGTCGGCGCACTGGCGGGCCACCATGCGGCCGTCCAGGTCGATGAAGACGGCTTCGCCGGGTTCCACGTCGCCCACGAACGTGAATCCGCTGCCTTCAAGCGCCACGGATTCCGAGGCAACCATCCATTCCACGCCCTCTTCGGTTTCCTGGCGGCCAATACACAGCGGGCGGATGCCGTTGGGATCGCGGAAGGCCAGCAGGCCGTAGCCGGAAATCTGGGCCACGACGGCATAGGCGCCGCGCACGCGCTTGTGCAGGGCGGACACGGCGCGGAACATGGCGTCCTCGTCGAGCGACACGCCGTCGGCGGCCGATTGCAGCTCGTGCGCCAGCACGTTCAAGAGGACTTCGGAATCGGAGTTCGTGTTGATGTGGCGGCGGTCGACGCGATACAGCGACTCGCGCAGCTCACGCCAGTTGGTCAGGTTGCCGTTGTGGGACAACATGATGCCGAACGGGGCATTGACGTAGAACGGCTGGGCCTCTTCCTCGCTGGCGCTGGAGCCGGCGGTGGGATAGCGGACCTGGCCGACGCCCGACGTGCCGGGCAGCGCGCGCATGTTGCGCGTGCGGAAGACGTCGCGCACCAGGCCGTGCGCCTTGTACATATTGAACTGGTTGCCTTGCGACGTCGCAATGCCCGCGGCGTCCTGCCCGCGATGCTGCAACAGCAGCAAGCTGTCATAGAGCAGCTGGTTGACCGGCCCGCGCCCGATGACCCCTACGATTCCACACATGGTGAGATTTCCTGGTTGATTTGAAGCTAATCAGTACGGCAGCCACGTCGCCAGGGTTGGCGGCAGCCACGTCTTGATATGTTTGATGGCCTCGATGGCCGAATGCGAAAACATGGCGTCCTGCCACCACGGCTCTTGCGGCAGCGGCGTATACCCTGCGGCGGCGACCAGCGCCAGCACGATCAATAGACCACGGGCCAGCCCGAACATTCCGCCCAGGCCGTGATCGGCGGGGCTGAGTCCGGTGCTGCGGATCAGGGCGGCAAGCGTCATATTGACCAACCCCACGCCGAGCAACACGATGATGAACACCGCCGCGTAGGAGACTCCCATGCGCAGCAGCGTCGTTTCAATATAGGGCTCCAGCCAGGTGTACACCGTGGGCCCCCACCATATCGCGGCCACGAAGGCCAGCAGATAGGCGACCAGCGACAGCACCTCTTTGAGCAGGCCGCGCACCAGACCCAGCACACCCGATACCACCAGGATGGCCAGCACGACGAAGTCGAAGCCGGTCACTATTGGGCGGCAATGAAACCATTGTCATAGCCCAGCGTGCGCAACCGCGCCTGGGCCGCCTGGGCCGCCTCGCGCGACGGGAACGGCCCCACGCGCAGACGGTACTGCTGCTTGCCATTGATCGTGGCCTGCTCGACAAAGGCGTTGGTGACGCCGGCCTGATGCAATTTGCCGCGGCGCGACTGGGCGTCTTCGGACGTCGTGTAGGCAGCGATCTGCAGCACGAAATTACCCTTCGCGGCGGCGGGTTTGGACGCTTCCGGCTTGGGTGCCGATGCCGGCGCACTGCGGCCCTCGAGCAGCGCCAGGGCGCGCGCGCCATCGTCGGAACGCGTTTCAGGCTTGGCCGGCGTGGTCGGCTTGGCGGGCTCGGGCTTGGGCTTGGTTTCGGGCTTGGGCGGCGTGGCCGGCGGGACGGCAGGCGTCGCGGGCGGGGTGGCCGGCTGCGTGGTGTGGGGCGTGGTGGGCGTGCCGGACGCGGCGGCCACGGGCGGCACGGAATTCACGGCGGGAGGCGTAGGCACCGCGGCCGGGTCGGTGGCCCCGGACGCCGAAGGGTCGGCGGGCGCGGCAACCTGGGGGTCGGAGACCTGAGGCTGGAACGGCGTCGTGCGTTCCGGCACCTTGATGGGGATGTTGTCGTCGACCGGGGCGGGCTGAGAGTCCAGCACCATGGGCAGGATGATGACTGCGGCCAGCACCAGCGCCACTGCGCCCGCAAGCCTGCGCCGCGCGCGGCCGCGCAACTCGGCCGCCTGGACCTCGCTGGGCACGGCAGCCCGTTTGGAGGCCTGCGCCTGCTCGGCAGGATCTTTGCGTTTGAAAAAACCCATGGAAGAGAATTCCTTGCGGCGCCTTGCGGCATTGCGGCGGCACGGCCGCCATGACGCGAATGGCCCGATTTGCCTATGCCTTGCGACCCAGAGCCTGCAAAACGGAGGCTACGGTGAGAAACGATCCAAATACGACGATTCTATCATTCTCCCCTGCCCGTTCGCGCGCTGCCGCAAAGGCCTGGGCAGGATCGGCGTAGGCCTGGATGCCGGGGCTTTCGCTGCCGGCGGGCAGCGGCGGGAGCGCCGCGCCGACCTGGTCCGCGAGCGCCTGGCCCGGGGTGCCGCGCGGTCCGGGCAGGCCCGCGCAATACCAGTAGTCGATGCGCGAACCGAGCTTGGCCACCACGCCGGCGAGGTCCTTGTCGTTCAGCATGCCGAACACCGCGTGGGTGTACGGATGAAAGCCCATGTTGTCCAGGTTTTGCGCCAGCACGGCGGCGGCGTGCGGGTTGTGCGCAACGTCCAGGATAACGGTGGGCTGGCCCGGCAGGATCTGGAAGCGGCCTGGCAGCGAAGCTTGCAGCAGCCCCAGGCGCACGGCCTGCTGCTGCACGGGCAGCCGGTCGCGCACAGATTCCAGCGCGGCCAGCGCCGCCGAGGCGTTGAGCAATTGGTTGGCGCCGCGCAGGGCCGGATACGCCATCGCGCTGCGGCGCTGCTCGCGCCCGCCGTAGGCCCACTGCTGGCGGTCGCCCGAATAGTTGTAGTCGCGTCCGAAAAGCCACAGGTCCGCGCCGATCTCCTGGACGTAATCCAGCAGCGACTGCGGGGGCACCGGGTCGCTGCAGATGGCGGGCCGGCCGCTGCGGTAGATATGGGCTTTTTCGAAACCGATCTTTTCGCGCGTGTCGCCCAGCCAGTCGGTGTGATCGAGGTCGACGCTGGTGACGATGGCGCAGTCTGCGTCGACGATGTTCACGGCATCCAGGCGTCCGCCCAGGCCGACTTCGAGGACGACGGCGTCGAGCCGCGACTGCGAGAACAGGCGCAGAATGGCCAGCGTGGTGAATTCAAAGTAAGTCAGCGACACGTCGCCGCGCGCGGCTTCGACGGCCTGGAACTGGGCGATCAGGTCCTGGTCGGACGCGATCTGCCCGTTGACGCGGGCGCGCTCGTTGAAGTCGATGAGGTGCGGCGAGGTGTACAGGCCCACCTTGTAGCCCGCCGCAAGCAGGATGGCTTCGAGCATGGCACAGGTGGAACCTTTGCCGTTGGTGCCGCCGACGACGAACTTCACGCCGGGCAGCGACAGCGCCATGCGGTCCGCGACCTGGCGCACCCGGTCCAGGCCCATGTCGATCGCCGTGGCGTGGATGGACTCCAGGTACTGCAGCCAATCAGACAGGTTGGCGGCGGCGTCAGGCGTGCGGACAGAAGACATGAGGCGGGTTCGCGAAAGGAAATCAGCCTGCGATTTTAGCAGTCCGCGCCGGGTGTTTTCCCTAATCCCCTAGGGCGCGGCCCGGTATCCCGGATCAAAAAGTGCTTGCCCATGTTTTTCTCATACGTAAAAATAAATTCATGTATGAAAAATATAAGGAAGAGACATGACGCAGCGTGATACCCCGAGCTGGCTGGTGCGTGAAGCCGACGTCCCCGGTTACCACCCGGCCAACCACACCGGCACCCTCAACCGCCGGCTGATCAGCCCGGACACCGTGGGCGCCCGCGGGGTGGAAGTCCTGCTGGGCGTGATCGACAAGGGCAAGGGCGCGCTGCCACACGCGCATCCCGGCATTGAACAGGTCTGCTACCTGATATCGGGCACCGCCCGCGCCCAGGTGCAGGACGAATGGGCCGACATGGGCCCGGGCGACTGCTGTTATTTCCCGCCTGACATCCCCCACGTTTTCACGGTGACGAGCGACGAGCCGGCCCGGCTGCTGGTCATCTACACGCCCCCGTACGAAGAATCCCCCGACCGCGTGATACGCGATTTTCCGGCGTCACCCCCGGCCGCTTGACGCGGCTTGACCCAGGCAGCGGCCGCAGAGCCGCGCCGCATTCCATAAAAACAGGAGACACACCCATGCAATCCCTACGCCTGCTGGGCGCCGCGCTAGTGAGCGGCGCCGCCTTGATGGCCGCTGGCCCCGCGCACGCCGCCGATTACCCCACCAAGCCCATCACCCTGGTGGTGCCCTTCCCCGCCGGATCCGGCACGGACGCCGTGGGGCGCATTTTCGGGGCCGAACTGTCGACCATCCTTGGCCAGCAGGTCGTGGTCGAGAACAAGCCCGGCGCCAACGCGACGATCGCGGCCAACTACGTGGCGCGCGCCAAGCCGGACGGCTACACGCTCTTCGTCACTACCAATACGTCCCATTCGGCCGCGCCGTGGCTGATGAAGAACGTGCCCTACGACCCGGTGAAGGATTTCACCCCCATCGCGCGGGGCGGCAACCTGCCCTTCATCCTGGTCGTGAACCCGAAGCGCCCCTGGAAGACGGTGGCTGACCTGGTGGCCGACGCCAAGAAGAATCCCGGCCGCATCACGTATGCCAGCGGCAACAGCACGGGCATCGTCGCCGGCGCAACACTGGCCAACCGCGCCAAGATCGATATCCTGCACGTGCCCTACAAAGGCACGCCGCAGAGCCTGACGGACGTGGTGGGCGGCCAGGTGGACTTCATGTTCACCGATCTGGCCTCGGGCCTGCCGTTCGTGCAGTCGGGGCAATTGCGCGCCCTGGCCGTGTCCACAGCCGAGCGCAGCGCCATCGTGCCCGACCTGCCATCGATGGCCGAAGCGGGCGTGCCCGACTTCGACCTGAATTCCTGGAATGGCTACTTCGGCCCGGCCGGGATGCCGCCCGAGATCGTGGCCAAGCTGAATGCGGCCATCAACAAGATCGCCGCAAATCCCGACACGAAAAAACGCCTGGCGGGACTGGGATTTGATGCGTTCTCCAGCACCCCCGAGGCCTTCGCCCAGTTCGTCGGTGAACAGCGCGACCTGTGGGGCAAGCTGATCCGCGACGCGGGGATCGAGCAGCAATGATCGACCAGCCCCTGCCCGACACGCCGGCCGCCGGGCCGCTCGCCGGCGTGCGCATTCTGGACCTGAGCTCGGTGGTGATGGGGCCGTATGCGACCCAGGTCCTGGCGGACCTGGGCGCGGACGTCATCAAGGTGGAGTCGCCGGCGGGGGACAACATGCGGGCCGTCGGCCCCATGCGCAACCCGGGCATGGGACATATCTATCTGCACCTGAACCGCAACAAGCGATCGATTGTCCTGGACCTGAAGACGCCCGAAGGCCGGGAGGCCTGCCTGAAACTGGCGGAAAGCTGCGACGCCCTGCTCTACAACATCCGCCCGCAGGCGATGGCGCGGCTGGGGCTGTCGTACGAAGCGGTGGCCGCGCGCAACCCGCGAATTGTCTATGTCGGCGCTTACGGATTCGGCGAAGCCGGCCCCTATGCCGGCCGCCCCGCCTACGACGACCTGATCCAGGGGCAGACCGGCATTGCCGCGCTGTCCGCGCAGCAGAGCGGCGATGTGCCGCGCTATGCGCCGCTGACGCTGGCTGACCGGGCGGTCGGCCTGCACGTCGGCATCGCGCTGGTATCCGCGGTGCTGGGCGCCCGCACGCTCGGCCGCGGCCAGCAGGTGGAGATTCCCATGTTCGAGGGCATGGCCCACCTGGTGCTGGGCGACCACCTGGGCGGCGCGACCTTTGAGCCGCCGATGGGTCCCACGGGCTACGCGCGCCTCTTGGCGCCGCATCGCCGGCCGTACGCCACCGCGGACGGATACATCTGCCTGCTGATCTACAACGACAAGCACTGGCGCAACTTCTTCGCGTTGATCGGGCGTCCCGAGCTGTCGCAGGATCCCCGCTTTTGCACGCACGGCGCCCGCGCGGCGCACATCAGCGAGGTCTACGCCTTCGTGGCCGAGGTGATCGCCACCCGCCCGAGCCAGGACTGGCTGACGGAACTGGCGCGCGCCGACATTCCCGCCTCGCAGCTCTACACCATCGACGGCCTGCTGCAGGACGAGCACCTGACCGCCACCGGCTTCATCCAGGAAATGGACCACCCGTCGGAGGGCCGCATTCGCACCACCGGAACGCTGGGCCGCTACGAAGGCACGCCGACTTCGATACGGCGCCCTGCCCCGCGCCTTGGGCAGCACAGCCGCGAGGTGCTGGCCGAGGCGGGCTACGGCCAGGAACAGATCGACGCCATGCTTGCCCGTGGCATTACCCAGGACGGAAACAACGATGGACTTTGAATTCACTCCCGACCAGCTCGCGCTGCGCGACGCGGTTTCGCGCATCTGCGACCGCTACCCCGACGAATACTGGCTGGAACGAGACCGCGAGGGCGGGTTTCCGGAACCCCTGCACGCGGACCTGGCGCGCGACGGCTGGCTGGGCATCGCGATGCCGCAGGAGTACGGCGGCGCGGGCCTGGGCATGACCGAAGCGGCGCTGATGATGCAGACCATCGCCGCGTCGGGTGCGGGCTTTACCGGCGCCTCGGCCGTCCACATGAACATCTTCGGGCTGAATCCGGTCGTGGTGTTCGGCAGCGATGAACAGCGCGGCCGGTGGCTTGAACCGTTGATCGCCGGCCGGGAAAAGGCATGCTTTGCGGTCACCGAGCCCGACGCAGGGCTGGACACGACCAAACTGAGCACCCGCGCCGTGCGCCAGGGCGACGAATACATCGTCCATGGCCGCAAGATCTGGATTTCGACGGCCCAGGTGGCCTGCAAGATGCTGCTGCTGGCGCGCACCACGCCGCTGTCCGAGGTGGACAAGCCCACGCAGGGCCTGTCGCTCTTCTACACCGACCTGGACCGCGAAAAGATCGAAGTGCGGGAGATCGAGAAAATGGGCCGCAAGGCGGTCGATTCGAACATGCTGTTCATCGACGGCCTGCGGATTCCGGTGGCCGATCGTATCGGCGAGGAAGGCCGCGGCTTTGAATACATCCTGCACGGCTTGAACCCCGAGCGCATCCTGATCGCCGCCGAAGCGGTGGGAATTGGCCGGGCGGCGCTGGACCGGGCGGTCAAGTACGCCGGCGAACGCACCGTGTTCGGCCGCCCCATCGGCAAGAACCAGGGCATCCAGCACCCGCTTGCCCAGGCGTGGATGCAGCTGGAGGCCGCGGACCTGATGGTGTTCAAGGCGGCCAGCCTGTACGACGCGGGCAAGCCCTGCGGCCCGGCCGCCAACTCGGCCAAGTACCTGGCGGCCGAAGCGGGCTACAACGCCTGCCAGACGGCGGTGATGACGCTGGGCGGCATGGGCTACGCCAAGGAGTACCACGTGGAGCGGTTGCTGCGCGAAAGCTTCATCCCCCGCATCGCGCCGGTCAGCCCGCAGCTCATCATGTGTTTCATTGCGGAAAAGGTGCTGGGCCTGCCCAAGTCGTACTAGGCACACCCGCCCGCAGGCGGGCGCGGTTCAGGCCTGCTGCTCCAGCCCCGTGCAGGCCGCCCGCAGGATCCGGG
This sequence comes from Achromobacter sp. Root170, assembly GCF_001428165.1. Classification (NCBI taxonomy): domain Bacteria; kingdom Pseudomonadati; phylum Pseudomonadota; class Betaproteobacteria; order Burkholderiales; family Alcaligenaceae; genus Achromobacter; species Achromobacter sp. Root170. The sequence goes on along the minus strand of NZ_LMHN01000001.1, from coordinate 566,141 downwards.
CATACGATTCCTGCTCCGGCTCGATCCGGTAGATCGGGCCGCCCACCGAAATGGCGTAGTGTTCGCCGGACAGCGTGACCGGCCAGGCGATCGCGCCCACGTCGGCGATCGACTCGCCGCTATTCATGAACCATCCCCGCTGCCGCGAGGCGTCCAGATCCGCGAGCAACGCCTCGCGGGTCACCAGGGTGCGCTCGTTGTAGCGCGTCATGGGGATGCCCGCCAGCAGCGCATCGCGCGCCGCGTCATCCAGCAGCGAAAGCAACGCCTTACCCAGCGAATTGGCGTGAACGTCCTTGAACTCGCCGGCAACCGGCGCGTATCGGATCGTATGGGGGGAGTCGAGCACATCCAGGTACACGACACGGCCGTCGGCCGACAGCTTGGCGAAGACCACCGTTTCGCGCGTCGCGTCGCGCAGTTCGACCAGGCTGGGATACACCCGGTCCAGGACGGGATCGGCCCGCGCGATGCGCTGGGCCATGGCGAGCAGCCGGCCAGTGGGGTAATAGCCCTGGCGCCGTCCGGTTTCATACAGGTAACCCAGGCTGGTGAGCGTGCGGATCAGCGCCAGGCAGCTGGAGACCGGCACGTCCAGCAGGCGGGCCAGTTCCGACAGGGGCAGCGCGCGTTTCTCGCGGGCGTAGGTTTCGATGATTTCGATAACTCGCAACGCCGTCTTGACACTCATTGCCCGATCCAGACTCTTAGCACGTGAACCATCCAGTTGCGCGGGGCTAAAGTTCGCCCCGAGGGTGCCGTTATGGTAACTGAGAATTTCCTGAAAACAGCGCGTTCTCCGAGACGCCCCCCTCGCCGTTGGAGTGATCATGGCCGTAACCCCGTTAGCCCCCGCAGCGTTCGCGTCGTTACCGGTTTCGACCGTTATCGCCACGCCCGACCCTTCCGCCACCGCCACGCCCGCACCCGCCAGCAGCAACAGCAGCGGCTCCGGCAACGCCACGTCGGATCAGGCCAATGCGCAGAAGATGCCGCTCGATAAGGCGCTGGACGAGATCAACGAACAGATGAAGGCCTGGTCGACCCAGCTTCAGTTCGAGATCGACCCGAATGTGCACCAGGTGGTTGTGTCCGTGATCGACGCCGAGTCGGGTGACGTCCTGCGCACCATCCCCAGCGAAGCGGTGCTCAAGATCGCCAAAATGATCGTGAACATGCAGGGAAACGGTATCAAGACCTCGGCCTGATCCGGCACTTAAAACGCCGTTCGCCAAAGATTGAAGCGGGGCCCGGCACGAGAACCGTCGAAATAGGCCCGCCTTATGCCTTTACCCGGCCGATAGCCGGGACCACATTTTTGTCAGAATTGCATCGCTAGGAAGGAACTTCACATGGCCACCATCACCAACCTCGGTTCGAATTCAGGCTTGCCCCTGGAGGACATCCTCTCGAAGCTGGAAGCTGCCGAGGAAAAGAAGCTGCAGCAGTACACCGTACGGCAGACCAGCTTCGAAACCCGCGTTACGGCATACGGCCAGCTCAAGAGCGCCGTGGAAGCCGTGCAGAAGGCTGCCGCCGCGCTGGGCAAGCCCGAGACGCTGGGCGCCGTGAAAGGCAGCGTGACCGGCGGCGACGCCCTGACCGCGACCGTGGCCGCCGAAGGCGCCGTGGCCGGCCAGTACACGATCAACGTGAAGAACGTTGCCACCTCCCAGACCCTGCAATCGGGCGCGGTCGCCGACCGCAAGGCGTCCAATGGCGCCACCGGTTCCTTTGAAATCGAACTGGCCGACGGCACCAAGAAGACCGTCGACCTGAAGGACGACACCTCGCTGAACGGCATCGTCAAGGCGGTCAACGCCGACGACTCGCTGGGCGTGCGCGCCACCGTCATCACCGACGGCGACGGCAAGAGCTACCTGATGATGACCGCCAAGAACACGGGCGTGCAGGCGTCGGTCAAGTCCATCACGGTGACGGGCGACCAGTCGCTCAAGGACGTCCTGAACTACAACACCGACGCTGCCGACACCAGCGCGAAGATGACGGCCACCGCCGCTGTCGACGCTGAAATCGACATCAACGGCATCACCGTCAAGAGCGGCACGAACAACATTTCGACCGCCATCGACGGCGTCACGCTCAACCTGTCGTCCAAGACCGAAGCCGGCAAGCCCATCACGCTGAAGCTGGAAAGCGATCCCTCGGTGGCCAGCAAGGCGATCCAGAGCTTCGTGACCGCCTACAACACGCTGCAGACGACGATCAAGAACCTGACGGCTTTCGACGCCGCCGCCGCCACCAACCAGCCGCTGACCGGCGACGGCACGACGCGCGCCATCCAGTCGTCGCTCGCCAGCGCCCTGCAGTTCGTGACGGGCGAAGGCACGCTGCGTTCGCTGGCCGATCTGGGCATCACGACCAACCCGCAGACGCGCCAGCTGACGCTGGACCAGACCAAGCTGGACAAGGCGCTGTCCGCGAACGGCGCGGACGTCTCGCGCATGCTGACGGGCGAAAACGGCCTGGCCGCCAATTTTGCAAAGGCGACCAAGGATATCCTGAGCGACACCGGCTCGATCAAGACCAAGACCGACGGTCTGGCCAAGTCGATCGCCAACGTGAAGGATCAGTACACGCGCGCCAAGGCCGCTGGCGAAGCTTCGCTGGAGCTGATGCGCGCGCAGTTCGTCCAGTTGGACAAATTCGTTGCGCAGCAGTCGGTCACGGCCAACTACCTGACGCAGCAGTTCGCGGCCATGAACAAGTCGACGAAGTGATAACCGAGAAGATGCATTAAATGACGTACGCCGCGCGCCGCCCCACAGGCTCATACTCTGTCCGCTCCTACGCCGATATCGGCCTGGAGACCCAAGTGATGAGCGCCACACCGGAAAGGCTGATCACCCTGCTTTACCAGGGTGCGCGCGCGGCAATCGGACAGGCTCGCCTGCATCTGCAGGAAGGGCGGGTTGCCGAGCGCGGCGCTGCTATCACCAAGGCCATCAAGATCGTCGACGAAGGCCTGAAGATGGGCCTGAACATGGAAGCCGGCGGCGACATCGCCGCCAACCTGAGCCGGCTTTACGACTACATCGTCCGCACCCTGCTCATGGCAAACCTGAAAGCCGACGTCGAGCAGTTGGACATTGCGGACCGCCTGCTGGCGGACCTGGCCGACGCCTGGCAGACTTCCATCGATCGGCCTGCCCCGGGCGCAACGCCTTGATGGCCCCCATAACCGCTATTGCCAGCCATCGTTCGCCCGAGATTTCTATGACGTCGCTCACCCAGTCTTCCACCATCCTGGAACAGTACCAGGAGATCGCGCTCTCAACGAGCGAGATGTTGACGGCCGCCCAGGCCGGCGACTGGGACACCGCACTCCTGCACGGCCAGCTCTATTGCGAGCAGGTCGAGCGCCTGCGCCATGCCGAACCCGTCAATCCGCTGGACGAAGCCGGGCGCAGCATGAAGTACGACTTGCTTGTGCGCATTCTTGAAAACGATGCCATGACGCGCGACCTGGCGCTGCCCCAGTTGGCGCGGCTGGGCGAACTGCTGGGACGCATGAAGCGCCAGCAGACCCTGCTGTCCGCCTACGGCAACCAGGCGCCTGACGAATGAGCATCGGTCCCGCCGCGCTCGGCAACGTCCTGGTGCAGCGGTTGGACGCCGTGCTTGGCACGACGATGTCCGCCGCGAACGCCAACCAGATTTCGGGCGCGCGGCCCGATGCGGTCAGCCAGCCCGGCAGCCCGGAGAAAGCCGGGCCTTCGGACGGCTCGGCGCGCGATACCCGGCAAGGCATACAAACTGGCGGCGCCCGAGGCGACCGCCAGAATACTGTTGTCGACCCCAAAACCGCCGCCGCGCTGGCACTGGCCGCGCGCGGCCTGGTCACCAGCAGCGACACGACCGCGTCAGCCCCGACCACGCTGGGCACGACGGCCCGCACCATCCTGGCCCTGCTTGCCCAATACCCCGAAGCCGCACCGGCCGTGCAAGGCCGAGCGCCCTTGTGGAGCGCCGATGCGCAGGGCGGACAGCAATCCGGCGGCGCCGCCCCGGCCAGCCAGGCCGGCCCGGCCCAACCCGGCCAACCCGCGCAGGCTGGCCAGCCCGGCCAGCCCGCTGCCGCCGCCACATCTGCCGCCACCCCGGGCGCTACCCCCGGCGCTGCCCCTTCTGCGGCCGCAGACGCGGCCAGCGCCAAGCCGGCCACGCATCCGGCTGGACAAACTGGTGGCGCGAAAGGCGCCGACGCCGTCTCGCACGCCTCGCTTGCCGCCGGCGGCCCGTCTGCCCGCGCCCTCGGCCAAGCCTTGCGCAATGCGTTGCAGACCAGCGGCCTGTTCTACGAATCGCATCTGACCGACATGGTCTTTGGCCGCAAGAATCCGTCCACGCTGGAGAACGAGCCGCAAGCCCGGCTGTCTCGCGACACGGCCTCGCACGCCAACGTCCAGGCCCGCGGCCGCACCGAAGCGGCCAGCGCCAGCCGGTCTGCCGGCGGCGCAGAAGCGCCGGCGTCCTCGGGCGGCTCGGCGGCATCGTCCACGCCCGGCGCGCCGATCAGCGGCATCCATCAGGATCTGACGGTGCTGGTGCGCCAGCAGCTGGACGTGCTGGCCAATCAGACGGTGAACTGGCAAGGCGAAGCCTGGCCCGGCACGCAGATGGAATGGGAAGTCGAACGCGACCCCTACGGCGCCGACCGCGAATCGGCGGTTCCCACCTGGGCCACACGCGTCAAGCTGGATCTGCCGCGCCTGGGCCTGGTGGACGCGCGCCTGAACCTTGCGGGCGACCAGATCGTGCTGCAGCTCATTGCGCCGCACAGCGCCTCCGAGATCAATGACTCCTCGGACATGCTACGCTCGCGCCTTCTGGCTGCCGGCCTGACCCTGAGCAATCTGACGGTAAGCGTGGTTGAACCCCGCCCCGTCATCCCGACCGATTTCTGATGAACACCCCCTCCTCCCCCGCGGACGCCGGCCCGAACGCCAACCGCAACGCGGCGGTCGCCATCTCGTACGACGAAAGCGACGGCGCGCCCCGCGTGGTGGCCAAGGGCTATGGCCAGTTGGCGGACACGATTGTCCGCGCGGCCGAGGAAAACGGACTGTACGTGCACGAATCGCGCGAACTGGTGGGCTTGCTCATGCAGGTCGACCTGGACGCGCATATTCCCCCCCAACTCTATGTCGCGGTGGCAGAATTGCTCGCCTGGCTCTACCGCCTGGAATCGCGCGACATACCTCAGGCCGCGCGGCCCGAAATCTCTACCTAAGGACGATCACCGTGTTGGATGCCGCCGATCCGGAATTCCTGCTGACCCGGCCGGAAGACATGCGCTCAGCCCTCTTCGAGCTGACGCACCCCGACAGCCACATCCTGGTGCGCGATGCCGCGGACCGTGAGATTGCCGTGCTGATCCTGGGAGCCGACAAGCAGACGCGCCAGTTCTTCTGGCGCCCGCGCGACTACGATGGCGCGGACTTCGAGCAGTCGGACAGCATGGGCCTCTTGAGCGGCACGAACTTCCACTTCCACGCCACCGCCTATGGCGGCGTGCAGATCCGCTTTCGCGTCCAGCGTCCTGAAGTCATCCACTTCGATGACGGCAGCGCGGCGCTGATGTCGCCCTTCCCCGATCGCCTGGCCCGCATCCAGCGGCGCAAGATGTTTCGCGCCTCGATGATCACCAGCGCCAACCGGTGCCTCGCCACGTGGCAACCGGCGCCGGCGGACAAACCGGTGGGTTTCACCGTGCGCGACATTTCGGTGGACGGCGTGGGCCTGCGCGTGGGACTGGCCGTGGGCGAGCTACCCGAGCGCGGCACGGTGATGCAAGACGTGGAGCTGGATTTCGGCGAACTGGGCAAGCTGAGCGCCGACCTGGAAGTGCGCAACATCTATCCGGTGTCGGGCCAGCCGATGGCCGCCGCCGACGGCAGCGACGGTGAAGCGCCCAAGCACGTCTCGCTGACGGGCGAACCCCCGGTCAGCCATGTGGGCGCCCTCTTCATGAACCTGAACGCCCGCCAGGAAAACTGGCTGCAGCAGGTGGTGTGGCGCCTGGAGAAAGGCGCGCAGCGCAACTGAAGCGGCGTCTTGCGGGCACATGGCGTGCCCCTGATGACGCGCTCCTGTTGGCGCCGCTGCAACGCAAAAGGCCTTCCCGCGGGAAGGCCTTTGAACTGCTTGCCGGCCTTACACGGCCATCGACGAGATTTCCTTGTAGGCCGCAACCAGCTTGTTGCGCACCTGGACCGCCGTCTGAAAGCCCAGGCTGGCCTTCTGCAGGTCGATCATGACGTCGTTGAGCGAGATGTCGGGCGCGCCCAGCTCGAAGGCCTTGGCCTGGTTGCTGGCGGCGTTCTGGGCGGAGGTCACGCGACGGATGGAGCGCTGCAGTTCCGCGGCAAAACCGTCGGGTTGCGCGACGCCCTCGCCGGCGGACAGATTACCCGTCTCCGCCTTGCTCACGACCGCGCGCATCTGCTGGAGCATGCCTTCGATGCCGGACAAGCCTGATACAGCCATTACCTATTCCTTGCTGGTGGGGGATTACGCCAAATTGAAGACGCAGCGTAACGCCGATCCGGGCGGTCCATAGCCGACAAGAACCGCCAAAAAACCCGACATTTCAACGAATGCGAACGTCCCCCGCGGGGGATGCGGCCCCGCTTTGCGCCTCGTCATCGACATAGGGCTTAAGTAACGCCAAAAAACGGCTGTTTTCATCGATTGGGATTGGTGTCTCAGGGGCAATAATCCACGCTCTCCCCAGACCAGAAGCACGTTGCATGTGTAATCGGCCCTACCCAGACATGAAGTCATTTTCCCTGCTCCGCGAAGCCAGCGGGAGCCGTCAATGAATCAGCAGGCTACCCTGAGCTCGTCGCTTCTGGCCAAGTTCCCGGTGCTGGAACGGGTCCGCGCGCTTCCCAAGCCCGTCCTGCTCGGCGCCGCCGCGGCCCTTGTCGCGGTGATCGTCGCCGTGGTCATGTGGAGCAGCGAACCGAAGTACAAGGTCCTGTTCTCGAACCTGGACGACCGTGACGGCGGCGCCATCGTGACGGCCCTGGGCACGATGAACGTGCCCTACCGCTACAACGAAAACGGCACCGCGCTGCTGGTGCCCGCCGACCGCGTCTATGACGCCCGGCTGCAGTTGGCCTCGCAAGGCCTGCCGCGCGGCGGCTCCGTCGGCTTCGAGCTGATGGACAACGCCCGCTTCGGCGCCAGCCAGTTTGCGGAACAGATCAACTACCAGCGCGGTCTGGAGGGCGAGCTGGCCCGTTCGATCGAAGCCATGAACACCGTGCAGCACGCCCGCGTCCACCTGGCCATGCCGCGCCAGTCGCTGTTCGTGCGCGAGCGCCAGGCGCCCACCGCCTCCGTGCTGCTGAACCTGTACCCGGGCCGCAGCCTGAGCGATGCGCAGGTGTCCGCGATCTCCTGGCTGGTGGCTTCCAGCGTGCCGGAACTGACCGCCGAAAGCGTGTCCATCGTCGACCAGAACGGCCGCCTGCTGTCCGCCCCGCTGGGCGAAGGCCGCGGCATGGACGCCGACCAGCTTCGCTTCGTGCGCGAGATCGAGCAGCGCACCGTCGAGCGCATCCTCACCATCCTGAATCCCCTGGTCGGCCCCGGCAACGTGCACGCCCAGGCCACCGCCGACGTCGACTTCTCGCGCCGCGAGGAAACGTCCGAGGTCTACCGTCCGAACCAGGAACCTGGCCAGGCCGCCGTGCGCAGCCAGCAGACCAGCGATTCCACCCAGCGTGGCGTCGGCCCCGCCCAAGGCGTGCCCGGCGCGCTGTCGAACCAGGCGCCCGCCAACGCGCAGGCGCCCGTCACCAATCCCCCGCAGCAACAGCCGCCCCGCCCCGGCCAGCCCCCGCAGGCGGCCAACGCGCAGCAGCAACAACAACAACAACAGCAGCAGACCGGCACGCAGGCCCCCGCCGGCAACCTGAACGAACGCCGCGACGCGACGACGAACTACGAAGTCGACCGCACCATCAGCCACATCAAGCAGCCCGTGGGCAACCTCAAGCGCATGTCGGTGGCCGTGGTCGTGAACTACGTGCGCGACAAGGACGGCGAACTTCAGGCCTTGCCGCCCGAGGAACTGAACAAGCTCACCAACCTGGTGCGCGAGGCAATGGGCTATTCCGAAGGCCGTGGCGACTCGCTGAACCTGGTCAACAGCCAGTTCAACGACGGCCCGCCGCCGCTGCCGATGTGGCGCGATCCGGAAATGATCTCGCTGTTCAAGACGATCCTGCTCTGGCTGGTCGGTGGCGCCCTGGCCCTGTGGCTGTACCGCAAGATTCGCCGCTCGGTCACCGAGTACCTGTACCCGCCGGTGGATCCGGAACAGGCCGAAGCCGAGCGTGCTGAGGCCGCCCGCGAGGCGCAGGACCTGGCCCGCGCCAAGGAAACCGATCGCTATCAGGACAACCTTGAACGCGCTCGCACCATGGCCAACAAGGATCCGCGCGCCGTCGCGATGGTCCTGCGCACCTGGATGACCAAAGATGAAAAATGATTCCCTGCCAATGGACGGCATGACGCGCAGCGCCGTCCTGATGATGTCGCTGGGCGAAGACGCCGCGGCCGAAGTGTTCAAGTACCTGAGCGCCCGTGAAGTGCAGCAGGTCGGCGCCGCGATGGCGAGCCTGAAGCAGGTCACGCGCAACGACGTCGCCGTCGTGCTGGAAGAGTTCCGCCAGGAAGCCGACCAGTTCATGGCCGTGACGCTGGGCTCGGACGACTACATCCGCAGCGTCCTGACCAAGGCGCTGGGCAGCGACCGCGCAGCCGGCCTGATCGAGGACATCCTGGAAGCCGGCGACGGCGGCAGCGGCATCGACGCGCTGAACTGGCTGGATCCGAACACCGTGGCCGAGCTGATCGGCGACGAGCACCCGCAGATCATCGCGACCATCCTGGTGCACCTGGAGCGCGACCGCGCCGCGGGCGTGCTGGCGCTGTTGACCGACCGCTTGCGCAACGACGTCATGCTGCGCATCGCCACCTTCGGCGGCGTGCAGCCGGCCGCGCTGTCCGAGCTGACCGAAGTGCTGAACTCCGTGCTGGCCGGCCAGGGTGCCAAGCGCAGCAAGATGGGCGGCGTGCGCACCGCGGCCGAGATCCTGAACATGATGAACTCGACGCAGGAAGAGACCGTGGTCGCCAGCCTGCGCGAACGCGACAACGACCTGGCGCAGAAGATCATCGACGAGATGTTCGTCTTCGACAACCTGCTCGACGTCGAGGACCGCGCGATCCAGCTCATCCTCAAGGAAATCGACAACGACACGCTCATGGTCGCGCTCAAGGGCGCCCAGGAAGAGCTGCGCGCCAAGTTCCTGCGCAACATGTCCAGCCGTGCGGCCGAAATGCTGCGCGAGGACCTGGAAGCCCAGGGCCCGATCCGCATGTCGAAGGTCGAGACCGAACAGAAGAAGATCCTGCAGATCGCCCGCCGCCTGGCGGAAAGCGGCCAGATCGTGTTGGGCAACTCCGGAGACGACGCGTATGTCTGAAGCGGACAACGGCGCGGCGACGCTCATCTCGCGCAGCGCCGCCTGGCGGCGCTGGCAGATGCTGTCGTTCGACGAGCCGGCGCCCGTCGAAGTCGAACCCGAGCCGGAACCCGACCCGGGCCCCGATCCCGCCGTGGTGATGGCGCAGTTGCGCGCCCAGGCGATTGCGGAAGGCCACGAGGAAGGCGTCACGCGCGGTCATGCCGCCGGGTTCGAAGCTGGCCAGCAGGCGGGCTATGAGGCCGGTCTTGCCGCCGGCCGCGAAGCCGGCCACGCCGAAGGCCTGGCCCAGGGCCGCGAACAGGGCGCCGCCGAAGCGCAGCGCCTGCATGCGCTGGTGGAAGCCTGCGCCGTCTCGATCGGCGCGCTGGAAGAAAAGATGGGCCAGAGCTTGTTGACGCTGGCCCTGGACATTGCCCAGCAAGTCGTGCGCACCACCCTCGCCGAACAGCCCGAAACGGTGGTGAACGCCGTGCGCGACGTGCTGCACATCAATCCGACGGCCGGCGGCCAGATGCGCCTGTGGGCCAATCCGGACGATATCGAACTGATCCGCCTGCACCTGGCCGACGAATTGAAGGAAGGCCACTGGCGCGTGCTGGCCGATGAATCCATTCTGCGTGGCGGCTGCCGCGCCGAGACGCCTTTCGGCGACATCGACGCCACCTTGCAGACCCGCTGGCGCCGCGTGGCCGCCTCGCTCGGCCGCAACGCCTCCTGGGAGGAGCCGGTGTGAACGGCAATCCGGCCTCCGAGCAACCCGGCCAGGCTGGCGCGCCCCTCGCGGGCGCCCCGGCCGTTTCCGCGTCGGCCAAGCCGACCGCGCCCGTGCTCGACCGCTGGCAGACGCAGCTTGAGATCGGCTCGATCCGCGCGGCGTCCACCGACCCCTGGCTGGTCAGCGGCAAGATCACGCGCGCGACCGGCCTCGTGCTGCACGCCACCGGCCTGCGCCTGCCCGTCGGCGCCGCCGCCCGCATCGAGATCGCGCGCGGCCACGACCATTGGGCCGACGCCGAAGTCGTGGGCTTTGACGGTCACACGCTGTACCTGATGCCGCAAGCCGACATTTCCGGCCTGCCGCCCGGCGCTCGCGTCGTGCCCGGCGAACCGCCCGTGCAGCGCCAGATTCCGCTGCCGCGCAAGGCCGAACTGAACGGCAACGCCAAGCCCCAGCTTGGCCGCCACCTGCCGGTCGGCAACGCCCTGCTCGGCCGCGTGCTGGACGGCGCGGGCCGTCCGCTCGATGGCCTGGGTCCGCTGACCGGCGCCGAACTGGCGCCCCTGTCTGCCCAACCGATCAACCCGCTGTCGCGCGCGCCCATCGATACGGTGCTGGATACCGGCGTGCGCGCCATCAATGGCCTGCTCACGGTCGGCCGCGGCCAGCGCATGGGCCTGTTCGCCGGTTCCGGCGTCGGTAAATCCGTGCTGCTGGGCATGATGGCCCGCTATACCAAGGCCGACGTGATCGTGGTCGGCCTGATCGGCGAACGGGGCCGTGAAGTCAAGGAATTCATCGAGCACAACCTGGGCCCGGAAGGCCTGGCGCGCTCGGTCGTGGTGGCCGCGCCGGCCGACGTGTCGGCGCTGCTGCGACTGCAAGGCGCCGCGTACGCCACGCGCCTGGCCGAGCATTTCCGCGACCAGGGCCTGGACGTGCTGCTGATCATGGACTCGCTGACCCGCTACGCGATGGCGCAACGGGAAATCGCGCTGGCCATCGGCGAACCGCCCGCCACCAAGGGCTATCCGCCGTCGGTGTTTGCCAAGCTGCCCACGCTGGTGGAACGCGCGGGCATGGGCGCGCCCGGCCCGTCCGGCAAGGCCGGCTCCATCACGGCGTTCTACACCGTGCTGGCCGAGGGCGACGATCAACAGGATCCGATCGCCGACTCGGCGCGCGCGATCCTGGACGGCCACGTCGTGCTGTCGCGCCACCTGGCCGAATCGGGCCACTACCCCGCCATCGACATCGAAGCGTCGATCTCGCGCGCGATGACCTCGCTCATCACGCCGCAGCAGTTCTCCATCGTGCGCCGCTTCAAGCAAAGCCTGTCGCGTTACCAGCGCAACCGCGACCTCATCGCCGTGGGCGCGTACGCCGCCGGCAACGACCCGCAGCTGGACGACGCCATCGCGCGCTACCCGCGCCTGGAAGCCTTCCTGCAGCAGGACATCGGCGAGAACGTCGGGTACGAAGACGCCGTCAATCAATTGCGAGCCAGTTTCGAATCACGGGACACTTATGCCTAGCCAACTGCCTCTGGACATGCTGATCAACCTGGCCAAGGAAAGCACGGACGAAGCCGCGCGACTGCTCGGCCGGCTGACCGCCGAACGCAGCAATGCGCAACGCCAGCTTTCCATGCTGCACGACTACCGCCAGGACTACCTCGAGCGCCTTCAGACGGCGATGACGACGGGCATGGCCGCCAGCGACTGCCACAACTATCAGCGCTTCATCGGCACGCTGGACGACGCGATCGGCCAGCAGCAGGGCGTGCTGCGCCAAGCCGAGGAAAACCTGTCCAAGGGACAGCTCTATTGGCAGCAGGAAAAACGCAAGCTCAACTCCTACGATGCCCTGGCGCAGCGCGAACAGCGCGCCCAGGCGCTGGTGGAGTCGCGCCGTGAACAGCGCGCCAACGACGAATACTCCGCCCGCCTGGTCCAGCGCCAGGCCAGCGGCATGCAGCATTAAGCAATACCTCACAGGAAGCTTTAGATGACCGCTCCCCTGCCCTTGCCTTCGATCGCGCCGGCCTCTCCGGCGCCGGTCAACGACGCGCTCGGCGCCAAACCGGCTGCCGGGAACAAGAAAGATAAAGGCCCCGCCTTCTCCGACGTCCTGGCGCAACAGCGTCCGGCGCAGCAGCGGCCCAACCAGGCCGCCGACGCCCGCCCCGCGACCGGCAACAGCAAGACGCCGTCCAAGGACGGCAAGCCCGGCGATCCGGCCGCCACGGCCGAAGGCGCCGCCGCCGGCGCCATCAATGACGCGGTGCAGACCGCCGCCCAGGCCGAAGCCGGCGCGCTGGCCGTCGCGGCGCAGCTGCCCGTGGCCCCGTCCGACCTGCCGCAACAGGCCCTGGAGATCGCGGCCCAGGCCGCCGAACAGGTGCAGCTTGCCCGCGGCAATGCCGCTGCGGCCGTCACCGCCATGAACCAGGGCGCCGCCGTGCTGACGGCCGCGCTCAATGCCGCCGACACGTTGGCGCCGCAGGCCGCGCAGCAGACGCCGGTGGCCGCGACCGCCGGCCAGGCGCAAGACGCCGCCGCCCAGATCGCCCGCGACGCCGAGGCCGCGCTGCCGGTCCTCACCGCCGCGGTCAAGCCGGGTTCCGCGCCCGTTGCCCAGGCGCCTGCCGATCCCAAGGCGACGGTCAAGGCCGAAGCGCCCAAGGCGGCTGCCGACCTGCCGCTGCCGCGCGTCGCGCGCGAGACGCCCGCGGACCCCGCCGCGCCCGCGCCGCAGCCCCACGTCGCCGACGAAGATCAGCCCGATCTGCTGGCCGGCACAACCCCGCAATTCCAGGCGCCGCAGCATGGCGCCACGGCGCACGAGGCGCTTGGCGCCGCCCTTGCCGCCGCCACCCAGCGGCAGGCCCTGCCGGTCGTCAACCAGGCCGCTCTCGCGCAGCCGGTCGTACCCGTCGTGCTGCAAGTGGCCACGCCCGTCGGCGCCACCCACTGGGGCACCGAGCTGGGCCAGCAGATGGTCATGATGAGCAACAACGTGCGCCAGGGCATGCAGACGGCGGAACTGCGCCTGGATCCCCCGGACCTGGGCCCGCTGCGCGTCAGCCTGAACCTGGCCGATGGCGTGGCCAGCGCCTCGTTCGTGTCGGCGCACGCCTCCGTGCGCCAGGCGATCGAAGTGGCGATTCCGCAGTTGCAGCAGGCGCTCGCCCAGGCCGGCATCTCGCTGGGCCAGACCAGCGTCGGCGAACAGGCCGCGCAACAGGAATTCGCGCAGCAGAACGGCAGCGGCTCGCAGCGTCAGCAAGGCGGCAATGCCGTCGTCGCGGACGGCGTGGCAGAGTCCGCGCAGCCCGCGGTGACGGTGTCGCGCAACGCCAACGCATTGGTCGACACGTTCGCGTAATGATCCGGCAGCCCGCGCCCGGCAACGGATGCGGGCGGTGCAGCAATAGCTTGAGATACGCGGCTTTCGCCCTGTTTTTCGCCTCCAAGCGGCGGCGTGAATTCGGGCAGAATGCTTTCATCCACTAAGAATCCGTTTTCACCAGCGGCATACACGCATCGAACTCCAGATGGCGACTATCAAACCCATTCCCGCGCCGGCGCGCGACGCGAAGTCCTCCGGCGGCATTGGCCGCATCCTTCGGCCGCTGCTGGCGATCCTGGTGCTGCTGCTGGTTGCCGCGGCCAGCGCCGGCGCGACCTGGTTCATCACGCAGCGCCTGCAGCAGCCGCAAGGCGGCGCCCCGGTGCAGCTTGGCGTGGGCCAGGTGCCTGGCGGCCAACCCGGCCAGCCGGGTCAGCCCGGTCAGGCCGGCGGCGTGCAAGGCCAGCCCGGCCAAGGCCCGCAGGCCACGCCGACGACCTTCGTCGCGCCGTCCGCCACCCCGATCGCCGTGCCCGCGCCCATCTTCGTGCCGATCGAAGCCTTCACGGTCACGCTGCAGAACGCGGACACGGAACGCATCATGCACGTCGGCCTGACCCTGCGCGTGAGCGACGAACAGACCCGCACGCGCCTGGAAAAGTACATGCCCGAAGTGCGCAGCCGCATCCTGATGGTGCTGTCGTCGCAGTCGCCCACCGCCGTGCAGACGCAGCAAGGCAAGAACGACATGGTCGCGGCCATCAAGCAGGCAGTGAACCGTCCCTTCTCGCCCCTGCCTGACGGCCAGTACGTGACCGACGTGCTGTTCACGGCGTTCGTGGTGCAATAAGCATGGCCTACGAGGCGTTTCTTTCGCAGGACGAAGTCGATGCGCTGCTGGCCGGCGTCACCGGCGAGAGCGATAGTAAAAAGGAATCCGACGGCCAGAACGCCGGCGCGCGCGCCTACGACTTGAGCTCGCCCGAGCGCGTCGTACGCCGCCGCATGCAGACGCTGGAGCTCATCAACGAACGCTTTGCGCGCAACATGCGCAACGTTCTGCTGAACTTCATGCGCCGCAGCGCCGACATCACCGTCGGCTCGATCAAGATCCAGAAGTACGCGGACTTCGAGCGCAACCTGCCGGTTCCCAGCAATCTGAACATGATTCAGATGAAGCCGCTGCGCGGCACGGCGCTCTTCACCTACGACCCGAATCTGGTGTTCCTGGTCATCGACAGCCTGTTCGGCGGCGATGGCCGCTATCACACGCGGGTCGAAGGCCGGGACTTCACCACCACCGAACAGCGCATCATCCGGCGCCTGCTCAACCTGACCCTGGAAAGCTACGGCAAGTCCTGGGATCCGGTCTATCCGATCGAGTTCGAGTACGTCCGTTCGGAGATGCACACCAAGTTCGCCAGCATCACCGGCAACAACGAAGTGGTGGTCGTCTCCTCGTTCCACATTGAATTCGGCGCGACCGGCGGCGACCTGAACATCTGCCTGCCCTACTCGATGATCGAGCCGGTGCGCGATCTGCTGACACGCCCGTTGCAGGAAACGACGCTCGAGGAAGTGGATCAGCGCTGGTCGCAGCAGCTGTCGCGCCAGGTGCGCAGCGCCGACATCGACGTGGTCGCGGAATTTGCCCGCATCCCGTCGTCGATCCGCGAACTGATGAGCCTGAAGGTCGGCGACATCCTTCCGGTGGACGTGCCCGAAACCGTCATCGCCCACGTCGACGGCGTGCCGCTGATGGAATGCGGATACGGCGTCTTCAACGGCCAATACGCCCTGCGCGTACAAAACCTGTTTACCCACGATACAGAACCCAACGAGGCCTCTGACCATGACTGACAAGAACGAGCCCGGCACTGGCTCGTCCCCGGCCGACGACTGGGCCGACGCGCTCGCCGAACAATCCCGCGCCAACCCGCCCACGCAAGCCGACGGTCTGAAGCCGCAGGACGACTGGGCCGCCGCGATGGCGGAACAGGCCGCCACGCCGGCGGCGGCTGCCCCCGCGCCCGCCGCCCCGGCCCCGGCCGCCGCACCCGCTGCGCCCGCGCAATCCGCGGCGCAATCGGTGTTCAAGCCGCTGGCCGGCGCCACGTCCGGCCAAGGCACCGACATCGACCTCATCATGGACGTTCCCGTCCAGTTGACGGTCGAGCTGGGCCGCACCCGCCTGACCATCAAGAACCTGCTCCAGCTGGGCCAGGGCTCCGTGGTCGAACTCGACGGCCTGGCCGGCGAGCCGATGGACATCTTCGTCAACGGCTACCTGATCGCCCAGGGCGAAGTCGTGGTCGTCGAAGAAAAGTACGGCATCCGCCTGACCGACATCATCACCCCGTCCGAGCGGATCAACCGCTTGAACAACCGTCGTTGAACCCTGGCGCCATGACCGAACCTGCTCTGCTGCGCGTCATCGTCGGCCTCGTGCTGGTGGTGGCCGCCATCCTGGTCTCGGCGTGGCTTGCCAAGCGCGCCGGACTGGTGCAACGCGGCGGCGGCAATCTGCTGCGCCAGGTTGCCAGCCTGCCGGTCGGTCCGCGCCAAAGCGTCGTAGTCGTCGAGATCGAAGACACCTGGCTGGTGGTGGGCGTTGGCCCGAACCAGCTCACCACCCTGCATACCCTGCCCGCCGGCCAGTTGCCGGAGGGTTCGCCTTTGCCCACGGCCGCCTTTGCGGCCAAGCTGGGCCAGGCACTCAAGCGCCGCTAAGGCACAACGCCCCGGCGCGATTCAAGCGATACCCATGAGTTTGCCTACCCGCACGACATTCGCACGCGCCGGCCAGCGCGCGCTGCCCATGCTGGCCGCCGCCGCGGTGCTGGGCCTGGCCTTCTTCCCGGCCGGCGTCGTGGCCCAGGCCACGCTGCCCGCGCTGACGGCCACGCCGGGCGCGGATGGCTCGCAGACGTACTCGCTCAGCATGCAGACCATGCTGCTGATGACGTCGCTGTCCTTCCTGCCGGCGGCGCTGCTGATGATGACGGGCTTCACGCGCATCATCATCGTGCTGGGCCTGCTGCGAAGCGCGATGGGCACCGCGATGTCGCCGCCCAACCACGTGCTGATCGGCCTGGCGCTGTTCCTGACCTTCTATACGATGTCGCCGGTGTTCGACAAGATCTACACCGACGCCTACAAGCCCTTGTCCGAAGGGACGATCCAGTTCGAGGCCGCGGTCGAACGCGCCGCCGGTCCCCTGCGCACGTTCATGCTGCACCAGACGCGCGAGAACGACCTGTCGCTGTTCGCCAACCTGGCCAAACAGCCGGCGCTGGAAGACCCCTCGCAGGTGCCGATGCGCATCCTGGTCCCGGCCTTCATCACCAGCGAACTGAAAACCGCCTTCCAGATCGGGTTCACGATCTTCATTCCCTTCCTCATCATCGACCTGGTGGTTGCCAGCGTCCTGATGGCGCTGGGCATGATGATGGTGCCCCCCGTCACCGTGGCGCTGCCGTTCAAGCTGATGCTGTTCGTGCTGGCCGACGGCTGGAACCTGCTCATGGGCTCGCTTGCCCAGAGCTTCTACCAGTAACGCCGCAAGGAGATCGCCATGACTGCCGAAACCGTCATGACCATGACCTACCAGGCGATGAAGGTCGTCCTGGCGATGGCCGGTCCCCTGCTCCTGGTCACGCTGGTGGTGGGTCTGGTCATCAGCATTTTCCAGGCCGCCACGCAGATCAACGAAATGACGCTGTCGTTCATTCCGAAGCTGCTGGCCATGTGCGGCGTGCTGGTGCTGCTGGGCCCGTGGCTGATCGGCGTCATGGTCGACTACATCCGGCAGCTCATCGGCCAGATCCCCATGCTGGTGTCCTGAGCGGCGTCCGCCGCCGGACACGGGTTGCCACGCCATGTTCTCTTTCACGCTCGAGCAGCTCAACGGCTGGGTCGGCCAGTTTCTCTGGCCGTTCGTGCGTATCCTGGCGCTCGTGGCCACCGCGCCCCTGTTCTCCGAATCGCTCATTCCCGTCAAGGTCAAGATTGGCCTGGCTTTCGTGCTGGCCGTGGCGATCGGGCCCGCGCTCGATGCCATGCCGCCGGTGGCGCCCGGATCGTACGCGGGCCTGTGGATGGTGATGCAGCAGGTGCTGATCGGCATCGCCATGGGCTTTACGATGCGCATCGTGTTCGCGGCGGTGCAGACCGCGGGGGAATTCGTGGGACTGCAGATGGGTCTGTCGTTCGCGTCGTTCTTCGATCCCAGCTCGGGCGCCAACACCGCCGTGCTGTCGCGTCTGTTCAACATCGTCGCGATGCTGACCTTCCTGGCGCTGGACGGCCACCTTCTCGTCCTGGCGGCCCTGGTGCGGTCCTTCGATACCTTGCCGATTGCCACGATCCAGCTGCACCAGAATGGCTGGGGCACGGTCGTCGAATGGGGCAAGACGGTGTTCGTGTCGGGCCTGCTGCTGGCGCTGCCGCTGATCTGCGCGCTGCTCACCATCAACCTGGCGATGGGCATCCTGAACCGCGCCGCCCAACAGCTTTCCGTGTTCTCGGTGGGCTTTCCCGTCACGCTCATCATCGGCGTGACGGTGTTGACCATCGTGCTGCCTCACGCCGGCCCGTTCCTGGAATCGCTCTTCGAATCGGGCCTGACCGCGACGAGCCGCGTCGTGGACGCTCTGGCGGGACGATAGCGGGGCCGGCGAGCGGCCCTGCCGCCAGCCGCTCAGTGCTGGCCCACCACGCGGAAGACGCGGATGGTCTCGCGCAGCGCGCCCGACTGATTGCCCAACTGCGTCACCGCGCCGCCCAACTCCTGCACGAGCGCCGTGTTCTGCTCGGTCATCACGTCCATCTGCGAGACCGCGGTGTCCACCTGCTCGATGCCGGTCGACTGTTCCTGCGAGGCGCGCGAAATCTCGCTGATGATGGCCGTGACGCGGTGCACGGCGTCCACGATCTCCTGCATCGTCGCGCCAGCCTGTTCGGCCTGTGCCGAGCCTTCCGTCACGCGATCGACCGAGTCTTCGATCAGCGACTTCACTTCCTTGGCCGCCTGCGCGCTCTTTTGCGCCAGGCTGCGCACCTCGCCCGCCACCACCGCAAAGCCCTTGCCGGATTCGCCAGCCCGGGCCGCTTCCACCGCCGCATTCAGCGCCAGGATGTTGGTCTGGAAGGCGATGCCTTCGATGATGCTGACGATGTCGGCGATCTTGCGCGAGCTGTCTGAAATGCCGTGCATGGTGTTGACCACCTGCCCCACGGCCACGCCGCCGCGCCGCGCGACGTCCATGCTGCTGGCGGCCAGGTCGTTCGCCTGCCGCGCGTTGTCGGCGTTCTGACGCACGGTCGAGGTCAGCTGCTGCATGCTGGCGGCCGTCTGCTGCAACGACGCCGCCTGCCCCTGAGTGCGGCCGGCCAGCTCCTGGTTGCCGCGGGCAATGTGCACGGCGGCGTGCGTCGTGCCTTCGATGCCGCGGTACACATCGTGCGCGATGCCGATCAGGCTCTTGCGCATCACTTCCAGCGAAAACTTCAGGCTGCCTACCTCGTCATCCGACTCGGGCACGATCTGCGTGGTGAGATTGCCGGCCGCTACCTGGCGCGCCATGTTGGCCGCGTCCAGCATCGGATCCAGGAGCGAACGCGCCAGGCTCCAGCCCATGCCGTAGATGGCGGCAACGGCCAGCGCTATCGCGCCGCAACCCAGCCCCGCGCCCCACGGCGACAGGCTGTCCCAATTGGCGTGCAACCCATACGCGCCGGCCACGGCGACGAAGCCGGCCGACAGCGTGGCGTGGCGCAGCATGCGGTTGCGCACGCCGGACCGGAACGGAAAGGCCAGCACGTCCAGCCCGCGGCGCCAGCCGGCCCGCACAGCGCGGCCGCGCAGGATGCGCACGCCCCTGGCCGTACCCTCGCGCATGCGCGCATAAAGTTCCTCGGCCATCTCGACCTGCTCTTCCGACGGGCGCACGCGCACCGACGAATAAGCCACGACCTCGCCGTTCTCGACAATGGGCGTGGCGTTGGCCAGCACCCAGTAAAAGCCGCCATCCTTGCGACGGTTCTTGACGACCCCCAGCCAGGATTCGCCAGCCTCCAGGGTCTCCCAAAGATCCGCGTAGGCCTCCGGGGGCATGTCGGGATGGCGCACGATGTTGTGCGGCTTGCCGATGAGTTCGTCGCGCGTGAAGCCGCTGACATCGACGAACGCAGGGTTGGCATAGACGATGCGGCCCTTGGTATCCGTGCGCGAGATCAGGTATTGATCCTCGCGCAGCTTGGTTTCCACATTGGTGACGGGTAAGTTGACGCGCACGGCTTGTCTCCGGGTTTACAACATATACGACAGCAGATTGAGCGGCATGCAACGGACGCGATGCGAGGCAACGGTGCACTCCCGCCGGCTTCGTCTGGCGCCCGATCCCCCGGTCACCATCGATCACTGTGTTTTCGGCCTGACGCATCAGGCGTTGCCAATGTTTACGGTCATAAAGCAGAAAACTTAACGTGCTTATGACCCCGAGCAACATCCTTATAACCGCTGGAAATAAGACAAACGATTCCTGCCGGATCCGGGCATTGCGGACGTAAAAAAAGCCGCGCCCGATCCCGCGTGTGCAGGATCGGGCGCGGCCCGGAACAACAACGATCAGTTCAGCGACGGCGCGGCATAACCGCCGAGCTGATGCGCAGGCACTTCAATGACTTCGCCCGCGTTGATCTTGAACACGGCCACCGCTTCGGCCAGGCGCTGGGCCTGCTCCTGCAGTGAGCCGGCGGCGGCCGCGGCCTCTTCCACCAGCGCCGCGTTCTGCTGCGTCACTTCGTCCATCTGCGAAACCGCACGGTTCACCTGGTCGATGCCGCTGGACTGTTCCTCGGACGCCGCCGAGATCTCGCCCATGATGTCCGTCACGCGCTTCACCGACGCCACGATTTCCTGCATGGTCGCGCCGGCGCGTTGCACCTGCTGCGAACCGGCGCCCACCTTGGAGACCGAGTCCTCGATCAGACCCTTGATTTCCTTGGCGGCCTGGGCGCTGCGCTGCGCCAGCGAGCGCACTTCGCCCGCCACCACCGCGAAGCCCTTGCCCTGTTCACCGGCACGCGCAGCTTCCACCGCGGCGTTCAGCGCCAGGATGTTGGTCTGGAACGCGATGCCGTCGATGACCGACACAATCTCGGAAATCTTGCGCGAGCTGGCCGAAATGCCTTCCATGGTGTTGACCACTTCAGACACGGCGGAACCGCCGCGTTCGGCCACGTCCGACGCGCTGGCCGCCAGCTGGTTGGCTTGGCGCGCGTTGTCGGCGTTCTGCTTCACGGTCGAGGCCAGCTCTTCCATCGAGGCAGCGGTCTCTTCCAGCGAAGCGGCCTGCTCTTCCGTGCGGCTGGACAGATCCGTGTTGCCCGCGGAAATCTCGCGCGAGCCCACCGTGATCTCGTCCACGCCGCGGCGCACCGTCGACACCGTGCGCGTCAGGCTTTCCTGCATGCGCTTGAGGGCGGCGAACAGCTGGCCGATTTCGTTGTGCGAACGCACTTCCACGCGGCCCGTCAGGTCGCCGGCGGCGATCTTGTCGAAGTGCTGGCCGGCCTCGACCAAGGGGCGCACGACCAGGCGGCCGAACAGGATGCGGGCAAGCACCATCAACAAGAGGGCCAGCGCCACGGCAATGCCCACGGCGATCATGGCCAGCTTGAAGTTCGCTTCGGCCTGATCGATCGTCTCGCGCTGCTGATCGGCGATGTACTTGTCGAACTGGGCGATCGCCTCGATGAAGGCGGCGCTGCGCGGCGTGCCGTATTCGTTGTTCACCATGTAGAACGTCGAATAGTCTTCGCTGCGCAGGGCTTCGACCATCGTGTCCACGCCGTCGTCGATGTACGAGCGATAGCGGCGCACCAGGTTCATCGACAGCTGGCGGCCGGTGTCGTCCTCGAGCATGTTCTTCTGGAAATCGGCGAAGCGGCTGCGCACGCCAGTCAGGAGGTCGGTGGAACCCTTGAGAGCGGCGGCCGCGTCACGCGCCGAATTCTCGCCGCTGCCCCAGCCGGACTCCTGCAGGTGACGGGCGGCCACCATCAGGCCAACGCGTGCACGCAGCATGTCGCTGTTGATGATCTCGACCTGCTTGGCGCGCTCGGTCAGCGCATTGACCTCTCGGATCGATTCATAGTTGCTTTGCAGGAAGTAGGCGGCCAAGCCCCCCACTGCTGCGATCAGCAGCGCGAAAAACGCCATCACCCACAGCAGCATCGTGCCGACGCGCGCATCGCGCAGCCTCAGTTTGCGCTTGACCTTGGGTGCGCGCGCGGCTTTTTTCTTGCCCGCCTTGCCGGCCTTTGCGCCGGATTCGAGACTCGCTTCCATTTATTTCCCCATCCCTCAGGAACTGCTCTGACCAAATGAAAAACCACCCGTGGGACACGCCCTGTTACACAGGGCTTGCACTCAGGGCGACGAACATCGGGCTTGGGGCCCGATGTCTTCTGCTGGACTGCGGGGCTACTTGCCCTGCGGCGCCAGACCGGCCGGTTCTCCCGGACCCGGAATGTAGATGGTTTGCACCTCGGGGGCCACGGCCGGTTGGGCCCAGTCCTGAGTGATCTCAGGCGCAGGGGCCGGTCCCAACAATTTCTGGCGTTCCCAGGGTTCCAGCAGAATATTGGTGCTGTCGACGAGCCGCATCAGCCGGCCATCGGGGCCGAACTGCAGCAGCGCTTCCTTGCGGCTGTACAGGCCGTCGGCGACAAAGGTGATTTTGTGGGACCAGAGCATCAGCACCGTGCCGTCGCTCTGTTTGAACTGTTGGGCAGGCGGAGCGGTCAGCGCGCGCGCGGCCTCTTCCACCGTCGTCTGACCGGGCGTCAGGGTCGACAGCTTGCTCGGATCGAAGTTATGACCCGTTGCCGCGCAACCCGCGACAAAGGCCGCAATCGCGGCCGCTGCCAGAAGATGTAGATAACCTCGCATACCCTGCCTATTTGCCGGTCTACCCGGCGTCAGAAAGATTCCCAATCGTCGTCCGAAGGCGCCTGCCGCCGGCTTGCGGCCGGTGCGGATGCGGGCTTCGGGTCGGTCTTCGCGGCGGGCGCGGAGCGCGTCGCCGCCGGTCTGCGCGGCGGCCGCGCCGCCGAGGCGCCTGCGGCCGGCTCGGACTTGGTGGCCGTGCTGTGCGCCAGCCGCACCGCGGCGGGCCTGGCTGCCGGCGCGGCGGGCGCCGACGCAGGCTCGGGCGCCCGCGCGGGTGTCCCGGCAGCCTCCGGCGCCGCCACGCGGGCGGCCGGCCGATGCTGTTGGGCCAACTGGCGCGCCGGCACTTCGATGACTTCGCCCGCATTGATCTTGAACACGGCCACCGCTTCGGCCAGGCGCTGGGCCTGATCCTGCAGCGAACCCGCGGCGGCAGCGGCCTCTTCCACCAGCGCCGCGTTCTGCTGCGTCACTTCGTCCATCTGCGAAACCGCGCGGTTGACCTGGTCGATGCCGCTGGACTGCTCTTCGGACGCCGCCGAGATCTCGCCCATGATGTCCGTCACGCGCTTCACCGAGGCCACGATCTCCTGCATCGTGGCGCCGGCGCGTTCGACCTGCTGCGACCCGGCCCCGACCTTGGAGACCGAGTCCTCGATCAGGCCCTTGATTTCCTTGGCCGCCTGCGCGCTGCGCTGCGCGAGCGAACGCACTTCGCCCGCCACCACCGCGAAACCCTTGCCCTGCTCGCCCGCGCGGGCCGCTTCCACCGCGGCGTTCAGCGCCAGGATGTTGGTCTGGAACGCGATGCCGTCGATGACCGACACGATTTCCGAGATCTTGCGCGAACTGGCCGAAATGCCTTCCATCGTGCTGACCACTTCCGCCACCGCCGAACCGCCGCGCTCGGCCACGTCCGATGCGCTGGCTGCCAACTGGTTCGCCTGGCGGGCGTTGTCGGCATTCTGCTTGACGGTCGAAGCCAGCTGCTCCATCGATGCGGCGGTCTCTTCCAGGGAGGCCGCCTGCTCTTCCGTGCGGCTGGACAGATCCGTGTTGCCCGCCGAGATCTCGCGCGAACCGACGTTGATCTCGTCCACGCCACGGCGCACCGCGGAAACGGTCCGCGCCAGGCTTTCCTGCATGCGCTTGACTGCCGCCATCAGCGCGCCGACCTCGTTAGTGGAATTGACATCCACCCGCACGGTCAGGTCGCCGGCGGCGATCTTGTCGAAGCTCTCGCCCACGGCGCGCAGCGGACGCAGCACGACGCGGTTCATGAAGAGGAACGCGCCCAGCGACACGGCCAGGATCAGTAGTGCCAGGCCGATATACACGTAGGTCATCGTCGACGCATGCGCGCGCGACGTCTGCAACATCTCTTGGCTGTACTTGTTGATATTGGCGGAGAAGTCGGTGAGCTGCTTGAAGAACGCGCCGCTGGCGGCGCCCGCCTTGGTGTTCTTGAGCGACAGGTAGGTCGCGGCATCGCCCTTGTCCAGGGCGGCCATCATGCTTTCCAGCGACTCGGCAAAGCCGTTGAACGCGGAAACCAGCTGGCCTTCCGACGCGCGGCCGATGTCGGTGGCCTTCGGAATCGCCTTGAAGGTCTCCATCTTCTTCTTGGAGTCCGCGATCAACTGCTGGACGATGCGCGAGTTCTCGGCGGCGCCGCTCGTGTCGCCCGCGGCGCGTTGCGCAGCGGCAATGTCGGCGCGCACGGTCGCGCGCAGCATCTGGGTGTACGAATCCTTGATCAGATTGCTCTGCTGCACGCTCAGAGAATCCAAGGCGTCGATCGCCCGGGTATTGGACTGCATGCTGTTCCAACCCAGGACAATGGCAACGAGCGCGGCCAGGGCAACTGCCAACTGGGCCAGCATCAATCCGGTGCGCACCTTCAGATTGCTAAACATTTCCGTAGTTCCGGTAGCCGTCCCGGCGGCGCTTTCGTGGCCGCCGGGCCGTAAAAGGGGTTTTCCTCTACTGCCTGTTCAATGCACTGACGCCCACTACAACCGTCAGAAAGATTCCCAATCGTCGTCCGAGGGCGGCGGACGGCGCGTGGCGGGCTTGGGCGCGGCTGCAGGAGCGTCCGCGGCGTCCGCGGCGCGCGCTGCCGGCCGGCGCATCGGGCGCGCGGCGGTCGCGCCCGCGGGCTTGGGCCGGGCCACTTGCGTCAAACGCGGTGCGGGCGCGGCCTTAGGCGCGGGCGCTGGCTCGGCCTGCGCGGCCGGCTTGGCGGGTTCTTCCTGTGCGGGTTTGGGCGCGGCCATCAGCGGCGCGCTGCGCTGCTGCGCCAACTGGCGCGCGGGCACTTCGATCACTTCGCCGGCGTTGATCTTGAACACGGACACGGCTTCGGCCAGGCGCTGGGCCTGCTCCTGCAGCGAGCCGGCGGCGGCCGCGGCCTCTTCCACCAGCGCCGCGTTCTGCTGCGTCACTTCATCCATCTGCGAAACCGCGCGGTTGACCTGGTCGATGCCGCTGGACTGTTCTTCGGACGCCGCCGAGATCTCGCCCATGATGTCCGTCACGCGCTTCACCGACGCCACGATTTCCTGCATCGTGGAACCGGCGCGTTCGACCTGCTGAGAACCGGCGCCCACCTTGGTCACGGAGTCTTCGATCAGGCCCTTGATTTCCTTGGCGGCCTGCGCGCTGCGCTGCGCCAGCGAGCGCACTTCGCCCGCCACCACCGCAAAGCCCTTGCCCTGCTCACCCGCGCGGGCCGCTTCCACCGCCGCGTTCAGCGCCAGGATGTTGGTCTGGAACGCAATGCCGTCGATGACCGACACGATCTCCGAGATCTTGCGCGAGCTGGCAGAGATCTCCTGCATTGTGTTGACCACTTCCGACACCGCCGAACCACCGCGCTCGGCCACGTCCGACGCGCTGGCGGCCAGCTGGTTGGCCTGGCGGGCATTGTCCGCGTTCTGCTTGACGGTCGAGGCCAGCTCTTCCATCGAGGCGGCGGTCTCTTCCAGCGAAGCGGCCTGCTGCTCCGTGCGGCTGGACAGGTCGGTGTTGCCCGCGGAGATTTCCCGCGCACCCAGGTTGATCTCTTCGACACCGCGGCGCACCGAGGCCACGGTGCGCGTCAGGCTTTCCTGCATGCGCTTGATGGCGCCGAACAGGTGACCGATTTCGTTGGTGCTGCGCACTTCGATGCGGCCCGTGAAATCGCCGGCCGAAATCTTCTCGAAGTGGTCGCCGGCTTCATGCAGCGGACGCAGGACGGTGCGGTTGATGAAAATCCAGCAGCCCAGCGCCAGAACCAGGGCGATGGCCAGCATCACGATGGTCACGGTGCGGGAAATGTTGTGATCCGTTTCCGCCTGCGCGATGAGCTCGTCGGTGCGCGTGTCGGTGAACTGCAGCACGTTGTTCACGGCCTCGCGGAACGCGGTGTTGGCAGCCCCGCCTGCGTCGTTCAGGTCCAGGTAGTCTTGAATGGCCAGATTCTTCAGCGCGGCGGCCTGGCGGCGGTAGACGTCATCGAACTGCTTGTAGGCGGCGTCCAGCTTGGCCACGATCTCTTCGGAACCCGCCATGCGCGGCGCCTTGCGGAAGGCGTCGAACAACTTCAGGCCATCGGCCATGAGCGCGTCGGCGCGCTGGGCCTGCGAGGTCGACTGTTCGGTCTTGCCCTGCTGCATGTCCATCAGCGAATTGGCAAGCAGCAGGCGTCCGCGCAGGAACGTGCTGTAGGCGCGCTGCAGTTGCGTCGCCTGGTTGGCATAGGCTTCGTTGACCTGTGCCAGCTTGTCGCTGCCGGAGTTCAACCCCATCCACGCCACCCCGTTCGAAATGAACATGGCGCCCGTGAAGAGCAACAGCACCAGAATGATACAAGTGCGAACTTTCAAATTTCCAAGCATGAAATATCCGAGCGTTAAGCAACGAAGAACGACACAACCCACCCTATACGCACTACGGACGCCCCGGCCCTTGGCCGGCAGCGTCCGAAAAGTGCGCCTGTCGCGGTGCGGACACGCCGCGCCGCGCTGAAACCTACCGCATCACTTGCGGCTGAACAGGCTGGAACCCTGAATGGTCATGAAAGCGGCCGAAGCCGCCTGCAAGGCCACCTGCCGCAGCGCGAGCTGGCTGGCGCCCGCGTAGTAATCCAGGTCTTCCAGATCCGACAGCGACTTCGAGTACGACAGGCCCTTCTGCGTGCCAGTGGCGTCCAGCGCCTCCAGCTCGTTCAGGCGGGCGCCCACCGACGCGCCCACGGTCAGGACGTTGTCGTAGTTGGTCGCGAGTTTCTTGTTCGCCGTCGCCAATTCGTTGTTCAGACGCGCCAGCGCCTTTTCATCGCCCGCGATGGGCGAATCCAGGACCTTGATGAGGTTGTCCAGGGTGTTGAACAGATCCACATCGGCCGATTGGATGCTCTCGACATCGATCACGTCGCCATTTTGCGGCGTGCCTTTGACCACCACTGCGACGCCGCCGAAGTCGATGCTGGCGCCTTCCTTGTATTCCGTGGGACCGGCCGGCGGCGCGGGCGTGATCACTGGCGGCACAGGCGGGGTGGCGGACGGGTCGGTCGTGATGACGCGATAGCCCATGTTGCCCGTGGCGGGGTCCGATTCGAACTGCAGGCTGAAATTCTTGCCGATGTTGGGGTTGCCCGGCGTGACCGAGACCGTGCTGAACTGCGCGGTGCCGCCGTTGGCCGCAGACGCCGTGCTCACGTACGCCGTCGAACCCGGATTGGCGCGATTGAAGATGTCGCTGCCCAGGTCGCTGGTGGACAACTGGCGCGACTGGTCGACCTGCACGGTGCGCTCGCCGGTGGCGCCGCTGTAGACGATCTTGCCCGTCGCGTCCTGGGCGTAAGGCACCACGCTGCCTTCATAACCCGAGAACATATATTGGCCATTGCCGTCGGTGCTGTTTGCAAGGCCCAGCAGCGCGTCGCGCGCGCTCTTGAGCGCCGTGGACAGCGCCTGGCGGTCGCTGTCGGCAAACGTGCCGTTACCGGCCTGCACGACGCGCGTGCGCACGTCCTGCAGGGCGGTGGTGATCGAGTCCAGGACGTTGGCTTCCTGGCCAAGATTGGTCTTGGCCGTGTTGCGGTTCAGGCCGTACGTCGTGTTCATGCTCTGCGTCTGCGCGACGCCGATCGACAGGGAAGCCGCCAGCGGATCGTCCGCGGGGGTGAGGAACTTGCGGCCGCTGCCAACCTGTTCCACCAGGCGATTCATGTCGGATTCCTGGGCGAGAACGCCGCTCAGGCCGTTCGTGTACATCATCGTGGTGCTCAGACGCATGGTGCAGCTCCGAAATGCTTTCTAGTATTCACAGTCAACGTTCTGATCAGCCGCGCAGGCCCAACAGCGTGTCAAAAATGGTGCTCGCCACATCGATGATGCGGGCGCTGGCCTGGTATTGCTCCTGGTACAGCGACAGGCTTACGTATTCTTCGTTCAGGTTCACGCCCGACACCGCCTGCTGCGCGGCCGTCGTCTGCTTGATCAGGTTGACCTGCGCCGTGGCGGCCGTCTTGATCTGCTGCGTCTGCACGCCGACCGTGTTCACGACCTGCGCAAACATGTCGTTGATGCTCATCGTGCCGTGGCTCAGCACCTTGCTGGTCTGCAGCTGCGCCAGCTTCAAGGCGTTCTTGCCGTTGGCGTCGCCGCCATCCAGGTCCGCCGCGGCAACCTTGTCGGGATCGGTGATCAGCACGTTGATGTCGCGGGCCGCGTTACGCGTGGGCGACAGCGACCACTTGTCGCCGGCCTGGGGCGGCGCATTGATGGTCAGCGTCACGCCCATCTCGCTTTCGAGATTCAGCGTGGCGGTGGGCGGCGTGCCGGTGGCCGGGCCGTTGTAGACCTGCGAGCCTTCCGGCATGCGCACGACCTGGTAATTGGTGCCGTCGAACGAGATCTCGTAGTCCTTGGCATTGACGTTTGCCAGGTCGGTGAATTCGCCCGAGATCTGCGCGTTGCTCTTGTTCGCCGTATTGGGCACGCTCTGCGGCGAACCGATACTGAAGAAGTCCGTGCCCGGATTGCCGCCCTGGTCCAGACCCTGCTTGTGCTGCTCGTTGAACGACAGCGCCAGGCCGACGGCCATTTGGCCAAGCTGGTTCTGCATGACGTCCAGCGACGAGGCGCGGAACTGCAACAGGCCGCCCAGCTTGCCGCCGGAGATTTCCGTGTCGTTCATCTCGACCGCGATGGTCTTGCCGGTGCCCGCGGGCAGCGTGTAGGCGATGACCGTGCGGCCCGCGTCCGACGCGGACGGCACGGCCTGCAGCGGGTAGAGGGTGTTGCCCGACAGCAGCGACTGCCCGCCCTTCGTGAGCGAGATGCTGATCTTGTCGCCCTGCTCGTAGGTCGTGATGCCGATGAGCTGGTTCAGTTCCATGACGGCCTGGTCGCGCTGGTCGAGCAGGTCGTTGGGGGGGCTGCCGCCGGCCTTGCCGGCCGCCAGCGAGATCTGCTGGTTCAGGTCGTCGATGCGGGTCAGGTAGCTGTTGACCTGGTCGACCGTGGTGCTGATCTGCGAGTTCAGGCCTTCACGCTGCTTCTGCATTTCCGAGTAGGCCGAGCGGATCTGCGTCGTCAGGCTGTTGGCCTGGCCGAGCAGGTCGGCGCGCGCGGCGGGATCCGCCGGCTTGCTGGCCACCGTGTTCATGCTGGTGAAGAAATTGGTCAGACCCGGGGCGATGCCCACGGTGCGGTCGGAGAACAGGTTGTTGATCTGCGAGACCTGGTCGAGCTGCGCCTGGAGCTGGGCGCCGCTGCCGTTCGCGCCGACGAGCTGCTTGTACAGGAAGCTGTCGTAGCTGCGAACGACGGTGTCGACCTGGACGCCGCGGCCGATGTAGCCGTTGGCGGTCGCCTGGGCGCCCGCGGTCGAGGTCATGACGCGCTGGCGGTTGTAGCCGACCGTGGTGGCATTGTTGATGTTGTGGCCGGTGGTCGCCAAGCCCGCTTGCGCCGCGTTCAACCCGCCCAGTGCCGTTTTGTACAAATTCATGCTGACAATGCCCCGTATGTAACCGCAGCTGTTATCTCTGGATACCCCGTTTACGGCAGGAGCTCACCCAAATTTAGAGTCCTTCCAGCATCCGGCGCGAATTTTCCACGTTGGATGCCGCGCCACGCAGCTGGCCCATGATGCCGATGAGCTTCTGGGCGTAACGCGGGTCCGTCGCGTAACCGGCGTCCTGGATCCGGCGCGCCGCCTCGATCTCGTTGCGGGCCGTCGTCACGCTTTCGTAGCGCGGGCTGTTGCCGATCAGGCGGGCGTAGTCGGCGAAGGATTCCTCGTACGACGCGTAGGCCCGGAACGGCTGCGTCACCTTGCGGGCGACGCCGTCTTCGTATTCGGTGGTCAGCACATTGACGACCTTGCCCTTCCAGCTTGGACCGGCCTTGATGCCGAACAGGTTGAAGCTGGTGCTGCCGTCGGCGTGCTTGATCTCGCGCTTGCCCCAGCCGGATTCCAGGGCCGCCTGACCCATGATGAGGCGGGCCGGCACGCCGCTTTGCTGCGACGCCAGGTTGGCCGCGCGCGACATCTTGGACACAAAATCGACCACATGCCCGGGCGCGCCTTCCGCCGCGGCCAGCGCGCGGTCGACGGGCCGGTTGTTGCGCATCACGTTCAGCAAGGCGGAGACTTCACGCGATCCGCCCGTCTGGAAGTCCAGGTCACCGCCCTGCCCGATGCGCTTGATCGCTTCGTCGGACATCTCGCCGGGCGTGCCCTGCTGCATCTGCGCCAGGATGGCCTGCGACAGGCCGATGCCGGGCGAGGCCAGGTGCAGCGCCAGCTGCTCATCCGCCATGGATTGCAGCATCTGCGTCTGCTGGGAGTCGAACAGCCCCTCTTTCGGCGTGGCCTCGCGCATGCGCTTGACCATCATCTGCAGGAACAGCGCCTCGAACTGCTTGGCGACCTGTTTTTGCTGCTCGGTGCCGGCGGGGTCTTTCTTGACGTCGCGCTTCAGGTCCGACAGGCGGCCCATGTCGAAGACCGAGTCCTGCCGGGTGCTGGCGCCTGCCGCGTCGTTGGTGTAAGCCATGTCCGTCAGATGATTTCAAGTTCGGCGCGCAGCGCGCCCGCGCTCTTCATCGCCTGCAGGATGGCCAGCAGGTCCTGCGGCGTGGCGCCCAGGGCGTTCAGGCCCTTGACCACGTCGGCCAGGTTGGCGCTGGTGCTGACGCGCTGCAGCGAACCGTTGTCCTGGCGCACTTCGATCTGGGTATTGGGCACCACCACCGTCTGGCCTTGCGTGAACGGCGTGTCCGGCTGGACCACTTCGTTCTGGCGGTTGATGATGACCGACAGGTTGCCGTGCGCGACGGCGGCCTCTTCGATCATGACCGTGCGGTTCATGACGACCGATCCCGTGCGGGCGTTGATGATGACTTTGGCGACCGTGGGCGCGCGGGTGACCTGCAGGTCTTCCATCTGCGACAGGAAGCGGGCTTGCGAGCCCTGCTCCATGGGCGTGCGCACCTGGATCACGCGGCCGTCCAGCGCGGTGGCCGTGCCCTGCCCGAACCTGCGGTTCAGGGCGGTGGCCACGTTCTGCGCCGTGCCGAAGTCGGTGTTGTTCAGTTCGACATGCACGTAGCCGTCGCGCGTGAACGTGGTGGGCACGCCGCGCTCGACGATGGCGCCCGCGCTGATGCGGCCGCCGTTCAGCTGGTTGATCTGCACGCTGGAGCCGCCCGCGGAGGCGCCCGCGCCGCCGACCAGGATGTTGCCCTGAGCAATGGCGTAGACCTGGCTGTCCGCGCCCTTGAGCGGCGTCATCAGCAGCGTGCCGCCGCGCAGGCTCTTGGCGTTGCCCATCGAGGACACCACCACGTCCAGCGTCTGGCCGGGCCGCGCAAACGCTGGCAAGGTGGTCGTGACCATGACGGCCGCCACGTTCTTCAACTGCATGTTGCTGCCGGCGGGCACCGTGATGCCCAGCTGCGACAGCATGTTCGTCAGGCTCTGCTGCGTGAACGGCGTCTGGCGCACCTGGTCGCCGCTGCCATCCAGGCCCACGACCAGGCCGTAGCCGATCAGCTGGTTGCCGCGCACACCCTGGATGCTTGCCAGATCCTTGAGCCGTTCGGCGTGCGCCGCGCCGGCGCCCGCGGCCAGGCCGACGGCCACGCACACCCGCGCCAACAGGGACAGCAAGGTGGATATCGGAGTCGGTTGTTTCATGATTTAGAACGGCGAGGCGATCAGGAAGAAGCGTTGCAGCCAGCCCATGGTCTGAACTTCGTCCATGACGCCCTTGCTGCGGTATTCGATGCGCGCATCGGCCACTTGCGTGGACGACACGGTGTTCGTGCCCGTGATGGAGCGCGGATCGACCACGCCGGCAAAGCGCACGTATTCGCTGCCGCGGTTGATGGCGATCTGCTTTTCGCCGGCAACCTGCAGGTTGCCGTTGGACATCACGCCCACCACCGTGGTGGTGATGGTGCCGGTGAAGGCATTGTTGGCGCTACTGTCGCCCTTGCCCTGCGACACGTTGCCGCCGTTGGCTTCCGTGTTCAGGTTGGCGTTCGCCCAGCTGTCCATGAAGGACGGCGCGGCGGCGATGCCCAGGGTGGCCGAGCCGGTGCGGTTGGTGTTCGTCGCCACGTTCTTGGACGCATTGGTGCGCTCGTTCAAGACGATGGTGACGATGTCGCCCACATTGCGCGGCCGACGGTCTTCGAACAACGGGTAATTGCCGTACGTCGTGGGCTGGTAGATCGAGCCCGTGGGCTGCGCCATCGGCATCGGCGGCGGCGGCGGCGCCGCCGTCGTCGGCCCGGTCACGATGGGCTCGGGCGGGATGATGGCGCAGCCAGCCGCCAGCAGAGCCAGCGCAGACGCAAATACCAGGCGCAGGACAGACATGGGCATCACAGTTGGGTCAGGCGGGCCAGCATTTCGTCCGACGTCTTGACGGCCTTGCTGTTCATTTCGTAGGCGCGTTGCGTCGTGATCATGTTGACCAGTTCCTCGGCGACGTTGACGTTGGAGGTCTCGACATACTTTTGCATGATCGAGCCCGCGCCGTCCACACCGGGCTGAAGCAGGTTCGCCGGGCCCGACGAGTCGGTTTCCAGGTACAGGTTTTCGCCAATGCTTTGCAGGCCGGTCGGGTTGATGAAGGTGGCGATCTGCAACTGGCCGATCTGCACGTTCACGCCGGCCGCGCCGGGTTGCGTCACCGACACCATGCCGTCGTTGCCGATGGTGATGGACAGCGCGTTGTCCGGCACGTTGATCGGCGGCTGGATGACGTAGCCGCTGACGGTCACGAGCTGGCCGTTCTGGTCGCGCTGCAGGGCGCCGTCACGGGTGTAGGCCTGCGTGCCGTCGGGCAGTTCCACCGGCAGGAAGCCGCGGCCGTTGATGGCCACGTCCATTTCGCTGCCCGTGTTGTTCAGGTTGCCGGTCGAGTGGATGCGCTCGGTCGCGGCCACGCGTGCACCGGTGCCCAGCTGCAAGCCGGACGGCAGTTGCGTGGCGTCGCCCACCTGGGCGCCGGGCTGGCGCAGCGTCTGGTACATCAGGTCCTGGAACACGGCACGGCCGCGCTTGAACCCATTGGTGGAGACGTTGGCCAAGTTGTTGGAAATCACGTCCATGGAGGTCTGCTGACCTTCCAGGCCCGTCTTGGCGATCCACAGCGAACGCATCATGATGAGAAACTCCGGTGCCGCGGCTTGGCCGCGAACAAAATGTTTATTTAAATCAGGCGCTTACGGACAAAATACCGTTGGCGCGTTCCGCATTGCGGTCCGACTGCTGAATCACCTGCATCTGCTGCTCGAAGCGGCGGGCGTTTTCGATCATGCCCACCATCGACGCCATCGGATTGGTGTTGCTGCCTTCCAGCACGCCCGACAACAGGCGCAGGCCGGGATCGGCAGGCAGCGGCGGCGCGGGCTGGCCATTGACCGGCGCCATGCGGAAGACACCGTCGTCGCCGTGCACCAGCTGCTTGTTGTCCGGATTGACGAGCTTGAGCCGGCCCAGGTTCAGGATGTTGTTCGGCGCGTCGCCGGCGCCCAGCGCCGTGATCGTGCCGTCGGACGTAATGGTCAGCGCGGCCTGGTCGGGTACGTCGATGGGACCGCCCTGGTCCGACAGGACCGGCTGGCCCAGCGACGTCTGCAACAGGCCGTTGATGCCCACCTGCAGGCTGCCGGCGCGCGTATAGGCTTCGCCCTGCGGGGTCTGCACCGCGATCCAGCCGGCTTCGCTGGACAGCGCCACGTCCAGGTCGCGGCCCGTGGTCTGCATGGTGCCCATCTGAAAGCTGTTGCCGGGCGTGGACGCCACCGTCGAAACACGCGTAGGCAGGCTCACCCCGTCCGTCACCGGAACCGAACGGTACAGCGCGATCTGCTCGCGAAAGCCCGTCGTGTTCACGTTGGCCATGTTGTTGGAGAGCGCGGCCTGATGCTCCGTGATCCGCGCTGCGCCATTCATGGCGGTGTAGATGATTCGATCCATTGCCTATTCCGTGGGTATCGTCGGTGTCGTCACTTGCCCAGCGGGCATTACTTCAGGTTCATCAGGACTTGCATGATTTCGTCCTGGGTCTTGATGGTCTGCGAATTGGCCTGGTAGGTGCGCTGGGCAATGATCATGTTGACCAGTTCGCGGCTCATGTCCACGTTGGACGCTTCCGTTGCCTGGCCCACCACCGTCGACATGCTGTTGGTGCCGGGCTGGCCCAGGATCGGCTGGCCGGAGGCCGCCGTTTCCTTCCAGGCGTTGTTGCCCACGGGCTGCAGGCCCTGCAGGTTCGAGAAGTCGGCCAGGACCAGCGTGCCGACAACCTGGGTTTCGCCGTTGGTGTAGCTGGCGACCAGGCTGCCGTCGCTGCTGATGTTGATGCCGCTGAATTCGCCGGACGTATAGCCGTCGGGCTTGGCGACCAGCTTGTAGTTGCTGCCGTATTGCGTCGTGCCGGTGTAGTTGACCGCGATGTTCAGCGGATCGGCCGGGGTGGCGGTGCCGCCAGGCTGGGCGAACGTCAGGTTCACGATCGGCGCGCTGGTCAGCGTGCCGGCGTTGTTGAACGTGAACTGCTGGGGGTTGCCCCACACGCCGCCGGCTTCCGTCGTGGGCGCCATGGCCTGGCCGTCCATCGTGTAGTACACGTCGTACACGCTGGTGCCGGCCGTGGCTTCACGCTTGACGAAGTACTGCATGACCTGGTGCGAGTTGCCCAGGGAGTCGAACACCGTCATGGGCGAGGCGTTCGTGTAGGTGCTGGAGATCTTCGGATCGAACGGCTTGCCGATTTCCGTGACGGCGGCGGTGTAGTCCACGAAGCCGGGGATGTCTTCCAGCGCGCCAGCGGTAACCTGACCCGTGCCGTCGATCGTGACGGTGTTGGGCGCCGTGCCGTACGTGTTGGCGGGCGGGTTGGCCGGGGTCCACGTCAGCGCGCCGC
This sequence comes from Achromobacter sp. Root170, assembly GCF_001428165.1. Taxonomy (NCBI): domain Bacteria; kingdom Pseudomonadati; phylum Pseudomonadota; class Betaproteobacteria; order Burkholderiales; family Alcaligenaceae; genus Achromobacter; species Achromobacter sp. Root170. The sequence continues at coordinate 531,150 of NZ_LMHN01000001.1, read as the reverse complement.
CGGCGGCCTTGGTGAACGTGTAGGCGGTGCCGCCCAGCGTGACCGAGCCGGGGACGGCCGGCGACGTCACGGTGTCGACCTGGTAGATGACCTTGGCGTTGGCGTCCAGGTTGGCCACGGTGGTGGCGGTGCTGGTGGCCTGCGGCGCCACGTTCGCGGTCGGCAGTTGCAGTTCAACCGGGTTCGCGCCGATCGCGCCCGCGGGGTAGCCGGTCAGGCGGTAGCCTTGGGCGTTCACGATGAAGTTGTTCTTGTCGACGAGGAATTCGCCGTTGCGCGTGTACATGACCGAGCCGCTCTGGTCGGTCACGCGGAACATGCCCTTGGCGCCGTCGATGGCGATGTCGTATTCGCCGCCGCCGCCCGTCACCGCACCCACGGTGAAGCGCTGGTTGATGGCCGCGACCTTGACGCCCAGGCCCACGCGGGAGCTGGCGTACACGTCAGCGAACGATGCGGTCGCCGACTTGAAGCCGACGGTGCCCGAGTTGGCGATGTTGTTGCCGATGACGTCCAGGTTCTGCGCAGCGGCGTTCAAGCCGCTCAATCCTTGTCCGAAGCCCATGTTTACTCTCGCTAATCTTTAGTGGAAAAGCCGTCGCCCGTGCGCCGGCACCGATTCATATCCGCCCGTTCAGGCGCCGATCACCTTGCGCACGTCCAGCATGCTGGTCTGGCCGTCCAGGCCAAGATCCAGTCGCAGGCCGTTGGTCGAGTACGCCACGCTCTTGACGTTGCCGTAGCTCAGCACTTCCGTATTCACCTTCGCGCCTTCCGCGTCGGTGGCCAGCACGGACACGTTGTAGGCGCCCGCTTCCAGCGCCACCCCGGCGTCGTTCTTGCCGTCCCATTCCAGCGTGTACACGCCGGTCTTCTGTTCGCCCAGCTCGATGGTGCGAACCACCGCGCCGTTCGAATCGGAAATGCGAACCTGCACCTTGGCGGCATCGCCCTGCAGGTCCAGGCCGTAGGGCGTGACCACGCGGTCCGCCGGATTGGCGCTGTCCACGCCGACCTTGACCTTCGTGCCCGGGATCAGGACGCCCTTGCCGATCATCGACACGGCGTTCATCGACTGGGACACGTCGATCTGGCCGCTGATGGCCAGCATGGTGTTCTTCAGGTTGGTGATGCCTTCCACCGTGGAGATCTGCGCCAGTTGCGACGTCAGCTCCGCGTTCTGCATCGGGTTCAGCGGATCCTGGTTCTTGAGCTGCGTGACCAGCAGCTTCAGGAACTGGTCCTGCAGGCCCTGCGCGGTGCTCGCGCTGTTGGCGCCGGTTTGCGCCAGGCCCATGGCCGTGGTGCTCGTGGTTTGATCGACGGTGGTCATGGATACACTCTGGCTGGAAATTAGGACTGGCCGATGGTGAGCGTCTTCTGCATCAACGCCTTGGCGGTGTTGAGCACTTCGACGTTGGCCTGGTAGGACCGCGATGCCGCGATCATGTTGACCGTTTCGGCCACCGGATCGACGTTGGGCATGCTGACGTAGCCCTGGGCGTCGGCCAGGGGATGCTTCGGGTCGTAGACCTGCTTGAGGGGCGACTGGTCCTGGACCACGCCGGCCACGCGCACGCCGCCGATCTCCTGGCCCAGCGCCTGACCCGCGGCGGGGTTGACCTGGAACACGACCTGGCGCGCACGGTACGGCTGGCCGTCCGGGCCCACCACGCTGTCGGCGTTGGCCATGTTGCTGGCCGCCACGTTCATGCGCTGCGACTGCGCGCTCAGCGCCGAGCCGGCGATATCGAAAATGCTCAACAAGGACATTGCCTGTTGCTCCCTTTAAAGATCAATCCTGAATGGCGGTCTGCAGCCCGCGGATGCGGTTGGAGATGAGCTGCATCGTGCTCTGGTAATGCAGCGTGTTGTCGGCGAACTGCACGCGCTCGATGTCCATGTCCACCGTGTTGCCGTCCATGCTGGGCTGGTACGGCAGGCGGTACAGCAGATCCGTCGGGCCCTGCGACACGGCCTTGGCCGGAATGTGGCGGGCGGAGGTCAGCTTGAGCGACGTGTCGGGCAGGCGCATCGTGCCTTCGATGGCGGCTTGCATCGCCGCCTTGAAGTCGATGTCGCGCGCCTTGTAGTTGGGCGTGTCGGCGTTGGCGATGTTCGAGGAAAGCACTTCCTGGCGCTGCGCGCGCAGTGCCAGAGCCTGCTGGTAGAACCGGAAATCTTCGTTGAGCCTGTCGAGCATCGTGGCGCCTTGAATACGTTGCAAATCAGATAAAGCGAGGGACACCGGACACACCGTTATCCCATTGGATGACGGCATGATAGGGGCCGGACTGGTAACACAATCAGCCAAATAACCCGTCATTTCTCATCCAATTCACGTATTGCCGAAAGCCGCCCACTTCTACAATTCATCCATCATGAAAATCTCCGCACGACTCCTTCACGCGCGCGCAGGCCTGGCTGTCCTGCTTCTGGCCTCGGCGGGCGCCGCCCAGGCCCAGGCGGCGGCCACCCAGGCGCCGGAAGCGATCGTCATGGCGGCCCAGACCTATCTGCAGGAGCAGCTGGCCTCCCTGCCCGGCCAGGCGTCCATTGCCATTGATCCGCCGCGCACCGACCGGCTGGCGCCCTGCGACACCTTGTCCCCGTTTCTGCCTTCCGGCATGAAGCTGCGCTCGCGCATGACCGTCGGCGTGCGCTGCAATGCGGCCAAAGGCTGGACCGCCTACGTGCAGGCGACCGTCAGCGTGGCCGGCCACTATTACGTGGCCTCGCGCCTGATTGCTGCCGGCCAGGCCCTGACCCCGGCAGACCTGGACGCCCGCGACGGCGATCTGGTCGCCCTGCCCCCCGGCGCCATCACCGACCCGCAGGCGGTGGCCGGCATGACCGCCGCGTTCCGCATCAACGCCGGCCAGCCCATCCGCAGCTCCTCGCTGCGCAACGCCCAGTCGGTGCAGCGCGGCACCAACGTGCGCATCAACGCGCGAGGCAAGGGTTTCACGGTCAGCAGCGAGGGCGAAGCCCTGGAAAACGCCCCGCCCGGCGCGGTGGTCCAGGTCAAGACGGCGGGCGGTCAAGTGGTCAGCGGTATCGTCCGAAACGCCACCCTGGTGGAAATACAGCTCTAGATAATGTTACAAATCGCGTTGCGGCGGGTGTGTATATACCCTAAAGTTCCTTCGCCCCTTGTCGTTACAGAGACATAAGTAGGCGGATCCGTCGCAAACCGACCCAGGACGCCCTGCGGAGAAAACCTTGAAAATCAATTCGACCACCAACCGGCCCCTGGCGGCCGACGCCGTCGGTGCACGCGCCGAGTCCGCGGTCAGCCAGGCCTATGGCGCCGGCAGCGCCACCGGCTCGAGCAGCTCGCAAGTCGCGCTGAGTTCGGCGTCGCGCAAGATGCTGGCCCTGCAAGACGGCTCGAACGACATCAACGTCGAGCGCGTTGCCGCCATCCGCGCCGCGATCGCATCCGGGCAGCTCAAGATCGACACCGGCCGCATCGCCGACAGCCTGATCGCCAGCGCCCGCGACCTTCTGAAATAGCCTGCCCTTTCTTTATATAGAGCCGTCTGTCATGAGCCTCGTCGATTCCCTGCAATCCTGCATGAAGCAGGAAGACACCCTGATCTCCGAGTTCTCCTCGATTCTCGAGGAAGAAACCGAGGTCCTGGTCAGCCAGGGCAGCGTCGAGGCGCTGAACCAGATCACCGAGCGCAAGCGCGGCATCGCGCAGCAATTGGTCGACCTGAGCCAGACCCGCGACACCCTGCTCACCGAAATCGGACTGCCCACCGGCCACGTCGGCACTGAACAGGCCGCAGCGCAGTATCCGCAGCTCTCCGGCGTCTGGCAGGCGCTCCTGTCCAAGTCGGCCTCCGCCAGCGAAATCAACATGCGCAATGGCGCCCTGATCGACGTGCACCTGCGCTATACCCAGCAGTCGCTGGACGCCCTGCGCAACGTCGGCGTCGGCAGTGCCTCGACCTATGACGCGCAAGGCCGCGGCGCCCGCAGCGCACCGGGCCGCCGGCCGATCGTGGCGAGCTGAACGCTCCAGCCTCCCAATAGAAAACGGCGTGCCTGGCACGCCGTTTTTTTGTTTGCGGCCGCCCGGTCGCCGGGCGCGGCTTCACGCCCCGCCCGTCATCTCCAGCAGCGCAAACATCTTCAGCAGCGCCACCGGCAGCATCTTGCCGGACAGCTTGCGTTCGGTGCCCACGATGCCCGACAGCGGGCCGCGCACGACGTCGGCCGCTGGCGAATGGGCCAGTTGCCAGCAGGCGGCGCCCAGCTGACCGGCCATCAGCGACTGGCGCGCCAGCGTGTGGGCGCCGTCGACCGCGGGCAGCGCTTGCCACGCATTGGCCATGTAGCGGAACGCGGCCTTGGCCTCGTCTTGCAGGACCAGCCAGCGCGCGATCGTCGCGGCGTCGGCCTGCGAGGCCGGCAGGTTGGTGGCGCCGAACAACTGGCCCGCGACCTCGCCGGTCACGGTGTCGATCAGCCGCGCGCAGATGAGGCGCACGCTGGCGCCCTGCCCCTTGCCCGGCAGCACGACTTCGGTGCCCGACGCCCACAGCGCCAGCGGCACGGTCTTGCCGGCCGCCGTCACCCGCAGACCCGGCATGTCGCCAGGCTGGCCCACGGGCAGATAGCCCACGCTCTTGCCGACGGCATTCAGGTTGGTCGGGCACTCGTCCTGGATCACGCGCAGGCCGCCCGGGCAACGGGCCACCCAAGACACGCCCTGCTCGGAGAAGGGTTGCCACAGCGCAACCGTGCCCGCTTCCAGCATGTGGACCAGCGGCACGGACTGCAGGCGCTCGCCCAGCCATGCCACGCGCGATTGCAGCGCCAGCGCCGGATCCGGCTGCGCCGGCGCGGCAGGCGCAAACGAACTCAGCATGCCGTGCGGCAGCACCAGTTGCTGCGCGGGCGCGGCAAGCGCAGCGCCGCGATCGCTCATCAGAAGTGCGCCCAGCAGCGCGCCGCCAGGCAAGGCTTCGCCCTTCATGGCGGTCTTGCCGTGCATCACGAGCAGGTTGCGGGTGCAGGCGGCGGAGAATTCACGGCGCGCCATCGACAACGGCTCGTCGCCCAGCGCGGCCAGGCTCGAACCGGCGCCGTCGCTGACGTATTCACGCCAGGCGGTGCGCGCCTGCAGGCACGCCGGGTCGTTGTCCAGCCACGAAATCGTGTCGTCCAGGCTCTGCGCCGCGGCGATCGACCCCGCGCCCGCCTGTTGCGGCAGGATCGCCGAGGCCAGCAGCTGACGGCGGCGCGCCGGATCCACGGCGTCCGGCTCGCGCGACGACGACACCAGCGACGCCAGATCGGCCTCGCTCGGGGTGTACAGCGCGCGGGCGCGTTCCACCATCGAGAACGCGCGGTCGATCAGCACGTCTGCGCGCGCCAGCTCCATGTGCTCGGGCACTTTCTGGCCGACGGACATGTAATGGATCGGCAAGCGGTGGCGGATGGCGGTGTCCAGCGCCGCGCCCAAGCGCGTGGCTTCGTCCAGCTTGGTGATGATGCAGCCGGCGACGTCCTCGCCGACGCCATTGCGGTAGGCGTGCGCGACTTCGTCCAGCGTGTCGCCCTGGCTGGCGGCATTGAGCACCAGCAGCCGGCGCACCGGCTTGCCCGCGTTGCACAGCATCGACGCCTGCTCGGCCACCAGGCGGTCGCGCTGGCTGATGCCGGTCGTGTCGATCAGGACGATCTTGCGGTTGCCCAGCTCGGCCAGGATGCGGCGCAGCTCGCCGGCATCGCGCACCGAATGCGCGGGCACGCCCATCAGGCGGCCGTAGATCTGCAATTGCTCCAGCGCGCCGATCCGGAACAGGTCGGTCGTCAGCATGGCGACCTGCTCGCGTCCCTCGCGGGCCACGCAACGCGCGGCCAGCTTGGCCAACGTGGTGGTCTTGCCCACGCCGGTGGGGCCGACCAGCGCGTACACGCCACCGGCCAGAAATTCGTCTTCGGAACGCACCACCGGCAGGTGCGTCACCAGTTCATTGCGCGCCCAGCTCTGCGCCGCCTCGGCGGAGAGGCCTTGCGGCAGGCGTTCGACCAGCGTGCGGACCAGTTTGGTGCTGAACCCCGCATCCAGCAGGCTGCGGAATAGCGCGGCGGCAGCCGGCTCCCGCCCCGGACCCTGACGTCCGCCCCACAGCAGGCCGTCCATGCGGGTTTCGAGCGCTCCGCGCAACGCGCTGATGGCATCTTGCAGACCGGCGGCGGTATCGGCAGCCAGCGGCGCGGGCGGCAAACCCTGCGGCGGGCGGACCGGCGCGTCCGGCATGCGGCCCATGGAAGGTGCGGCGGACAAGGAGGCCGGTGGCGCGGCGGACAGGGGCGACGCGGCCGGCGGCATGGCGGGCGGCTGCGCAGGTGTGACGGGCGCCGCGGCGTAACCGCGCGGCGCGTGGTAGGCGGTCGCGGGCGCGGCGGCCATTGCGGCAGCCGCCGGCGCGACGGACGCGGCCATGCGCTCGGGCATGGCGTGTTCCGGCGTCATGCGAGCGGCCGGCGCGGGCACGGGGGCTGCGGCGGCCGAAGGACGGATCGGCGCAAGCGGCGGCAACTCGACGCGGATGGGCGCTGCCGGCTGAGGTGCGGCCGGCTGAGGCGCGACCTGCTGAGGCGCGGCGTGCTGAGACCCGACCGGCTGAGACCCGACCGGCACGGCGGCGGCGGGCGCAGCCGTTGCCGAATCCGGTATCGAAGAAGCCGGCGCGAAGTCCATCGGCGACGCCAACGATTCCGACGCAGGCTGCGCGGACGCCGCATAAGCGGACTGGTAGGCAGCAATGGACCGCGCCGGCGCCGCATAGCTGGCCGGCGACATGGCAGGCGACATGGCGGGCGGCATGGCCGGCATGTTGGCCGGCGCCCCTTGCGGCCGCTCCATCCCGGCAGGCGCGCCGAACGACGGTGCAGCGGGCGGGCGCTGCGGCGCGGACTGCGCCTGAGCCGGCGCCTCGCGCGGCGGCGTCTGCGGTGGCGGCGCATCGTCGAACGCGCCATCAACGGTGGCCAGCACCTCGATGCCGCCCTCGACGCTGCGGTTCGACACGATCAACGCGTCCGGCCCCAAGGCCTCGCGCACCTGGCGCATCACGTCACGGGTGTTTGCCCCGTAAAAGCGGCTGATCTTCATTGCCCATTGCTCCCGCCGATCAGCGCCGTCACGCGGACGATGCGCTCATCGGGAATTTCCGTATTCGACAAGACGCCCAACTGCGGCAGATGATGGCGCAGGAAGCGCGACAGCGGCGCGCGCAACACCGGCGACACCAGCAGCACCGGCGCATTGCCCTGCGATTCCTGCCGTTCGACCGCCGCCTGCGCCTCGCGCAGCAGCGTGTCGGCCAGACCCGGCTCCAGGCCGCCGCTGGTCGTCATGGCCTGCGACAGCACGCGTTCCAGCTTCACATCCAGCCCGATCACGCGCAGCTCGCCCTCGCCCGGGAACCACTGCTGCGTGATGGCGCGGCCCAGCGCGCGGCGCGTCAGCGCGATCAGCTCGTTGATGTCGGGCTGGCCACCCGAACCGGCAGCCAGCGCCGCCAGACGCGGACCGTGCTCGGACAGCGTGTCGATGATGGTGCGCATGTCGCGGATCGGCACTTCTTCGGACAGCAGGCCCTGCAGCACCTTCTGCAACGCGGTCAGCGACAGCGTCTTGGGCACCAGGTCCTCGACCAGCTTGGGCGCGTCGCGGCCGATGCGATCCAGCAGCTGCTGCACTTCCTGGCGGCCCAGCAGGTTCGAACCGTGGCGGTGCATCAGGTGATTCAGGTGGGTGGCCACGACCGTGCCCGCATCCACCACCGTATAGCCGGCCACCTGGGCCTGGTCGCGCAGCGAACTGTCGATCCACAGCGCCGGCAGGCCGAACGCCGGATCGGTCGTCGGGGTGCCCTTGATCTGCATGGTCACGCCGCCCGGGTCGATGGCCAGCCACTGGCCGGGCATCGCCACGCCGTTGCCCACTTCCACACCCGACAGCAGGATGCGGTAATCGTTGGGCTTGAGTTCCAGGTTGTCGCGGATGTGCACGACCGGCGGCAGAAAGCCCACGTCCTGCGCAAACTTCTTGCGCAGGCTGCGGATGCGGTGCAGCAGCTCGCCGTTCTGGGCGTGGTCCACCAGCGGGATCAGGCGGTAGCCGACCTCCAGCCCCAGTTGGTCCACCATCGACACGTCTTCCCAGCTTGCCTCGGCGGCCGCGGCCTGCGCCTGGGTGATCGCCTGCGGCGGTATCTCTTCGGCCGCCACCGCGGCGGCCTGCTTGCGTTTGAGCAATGCCCAGCCGCCCCAGCCCAGCGCGCCGGCCAGGGTCAGGAAGGCGATGTGGGGCATGTTGGGGATGAGGCCCATGATGCCGATGATGCCGGCGGTCAGGAACAGCACGCTCGGGTTCGAGAACAGCTGGCTGATGATCTGCTGGCCGATATCCTGGTCCGTCGACACGCGCGACACGACCACGCCGGCGGCGGTGGAGATCACCAGCGCCGGGATCTGGGCCACGAGGCCGTCACCGATGGTCAGCAGCGTGTAGACGCGGCCGGCTTCGCCCATGGACATGTCGTGTTGCGCCACGCCCACGACCAGGCCGCCGATGACGTTGATCGCCATGATGAGCAGGCCGGCGATGGCGTCGCCGCGCACGAACTTGCTGGCGCCGTCCATCGAGCCGAAGAAGTCCGACTCCTGCGACACTTCCGCGCGGCGCTTGCGCGCCTCGTCCTCGCCGATCAGGCCGGCGTTCAGGTCCGCGTCGATCGCCATCTGCTTGCCGGGCATGGCGTCCAGGGTGAAGCGCGCACCGACTTCGGCGATACGGCCCGCACCCTTGGTGATGACGATGAAGTTGATGATGGTCAGGATGACGAAGACGATGATCCCGACCGCGAAGTTGCCGCCCACCAGGAAGTGGCCGAAGGCCTCGATCACCTTGCCCGCGGCGTCCGGACCCGTGTGACCATGCAGCAGCACGACGCGCGTGGACGCGACGTTCAGCGACAGGCGCAGCAGCGTCGCAAACAGCAGCACGGCCGGGAACGCGGCAAAATCCAGCGGCTTGCGCGTGAACATGGCCACCAGCAGGATCATCACGGACAACGCGATGTTGAAGGTGAACAGCAGGTCCAGGAGGAACGTGGGCAGGGGCAGCACCATCATGCCCAGCACCATCACGATCAGGATGGGACCCGCCAGCAGCCGCGCGTGCGTGCCGCCGTTACTCTTCAACATGGTGAGCAGTGCGCTCATTCCTTAAACTCCTTGTGCTGCGGTTTTTGCCTGCGGGTCCAGTTCGGCTGGCACGTTCAGTTTCGTGGGGGCCATCGGTTCATGCCCCCAGCCCGAGCGCCAGGATCGTAGCTGGAATACCCATGCCAGCACTTCCGCCACCGCGGTATACAGCTCGGCCGGGATTTCTTGTCCCAGCTCGACGTGTTGATGCAATGCGCGCGCCAGCGGCGGCGCTTCCAATGTGGGAATCTTGTTCTCGGCGGCCAGTTCGCGGATCTTCGCGGCGATCAGGCCCGTGCCCTTGGCCAGCACGCGCGGCGCGCCGCCCTTCGATTCGTCGTACTTCAGCGCCACTGCGTAGTGCGTCGGGTTCGTCACGACGACGTCGGCCTTGGGCACCTCGGACATCATGCGGCGGCGGGCGGCCTGGCGCTGCTGCTGCCGGATACGCGCCTTGACGTGCGGATCGCCTTCGCTTTCCTTGTGTTCCTGGCGCACGTCCTCCTTGGACATCCGCAGCTTCTTCAAATGGCTCCAGATCTGCCAGGGCACGTCCAGCAAAACGATGATGAGGAGCGAGGCCACGATGAAGGCGCAGCACATCGCCACCAGGCTGAGCGCCTTGGTCAGCGCGGCCGACGGCGCCACGTGCATCAGCCCCAACATGTCGTCGTGATAGCGCCAGATGACCCAGACGGCCACGCCGCCGACCAGCATGGCCTTGGCCAGCGCCTTGATCAGCTCCACCACCGTCTGCGACGAGAACATGCGCTTCAAGCCCGCCAGCGGGCTGAGCTTGGAGAAATTGGGCTGCAAGGGCTTGGTCGAAATGACCAGGCCGCCCAGCACGACGCTGGACAGCACCGCCACCACCGCCAGCAGCCCAAAGATCGGTAACAGCACCATCAGCGCGTGACCGAAGCCGCTCACCGCCTGCTCGACCATCACCCCCGGATCCAGCGCGACGCGCTGATCGAACGCCAGCCCGCTGCGCAGCACGCCGGTCAGGCCCTGGTACAGCGATCCTCCGCCCGCCCAGATCGCCGCAACGCCCACCGCCAGCATCATGAACGTGCCCAGTTCCCGGGAACGCGCAATCTGCCCCTCCTCGCGCGCCTTTTCCAGGCGCCTGGGAGAGGCGGCTTCGGTTTTCTCGAGGTCGCTTTCTTCGGACATGCTCTACGGGATTGTTGCGGCTCGCTGACGTGGGAATGCAAGCCGCCCGCCGAGATTCTAGGAGGCGCCGGGGGATGGCGATATGCCAAGAAAAGGGGGGAAAGCGGCGCTATTCCCAGATGCGCCGCCGGCTGCCGGCCAGCCCCCCGGGAGCAGCCGCCTCAGCCCGCCGCCTGGGCCATCCGGCCGCTGGCGGCGTGGCCGTCCAGGATGGCCTGAAAGCGAGCGTAATCCAGCCCGATGCGCACGGCGCCCCAGTGTTCCGGCCCCAGATAAATGGGCAGGGAAATGTCGTTGACGATCTCGCCGGTGTCGCGGGAATACGTCTGGAACAGCTGCGCGCCGGTGTTGGCGGCCAGCCGGGCGCCCACGGGGTCGTCGAAGATGCGCTTGTTGCGCACCCGCGCGATGTCGATCTTCGGATCGCCGGTCGGCGCCAGCGAGAACCGGCTGTTGTGGGCGGGCGCGTAGCCCCGGTCATCCACCAGAATCGTATAGATGGCGCCCGGCACGGCCTCCAGCACGCTGTCGAGCAGCCGCGTGAGCGGCTCGTCGATCGCGCGGTCGTAAGCCGTGTGATAACGCGGCGGCTCGCTGCCGGCAATGCGCTGGTAGTGGCGGTCGAACACGTCCACGCCGCGCCGCCGGGCATCCTGCAGCAGACCAGCTGCCGCACCGGCAAACGCCTCCAGCGATTCCGACAGGCTGTCGAACGCGGTGCCACCCGTGCGCATGTCGGCCAGCACTTCCTGCACGCTCTCCGTCTGCCGCCGGATGCGGTCGATCTCGCCCGACATGCTGCCCACCCGCTCCAGCACGTCCGCGCTCAAGGCCGCGATGCGCCCGACCTCCTCGCTCATGCCGTGGTTGGTGGCATCGACCTCGCCGATGGCCTGGACCACGTCGCTCACCTGCCGGTTCATGCTGTCGAAGTCACGCACGAAACGCTCGAAGCCGCGTGAGGTCCGGTCAAGCACAGCGCCCGAGGCGTTCACGTCCTCGCGCAACGTGCCCGTCTGGCGTTGCGTCGCACCCACCAGGTCGAGCATCTGCGTCGTGTGGCGGCCGATGTCGCTGGTGGCCGTGTTGACGCGCTCGGCCAGCCGGCCGACCTCGCTGGCGACCACCGCGAAGCCGCGGCCCGCGTCCCCGGCCCGGGCGGCCTCCACGCCAGCGTTCAAGGCAAGCAGCTGCGTCTGCAGCGCAATGCCCTTGATTGTCTTGCTGATGTCGCCCACCGACTGCGCGCGCGCCGCCAGTTGCCCCACCACTTCGGTGAAGGCGGCCATCTCATGCGTCATGCGGTCCACGCGCGTCTTGACCTCGGTCAGCTCGGCCAGCGCCTGCCGCGCCGCCTGCAGGTTCTGGCCCGACACCGCGGCAATGTCGCGGGCGTGGGTGGAGGTCGACGCAGACAGATCGGCGATCTGCGCCCCGCTGGCGGCCAGGGCCTCGGCCGCCCTCGCCTGCTCGCGCGCGAGCAGTGAACAGCGTCCCGCCTGGAATTGCGTGCGCGCCGCGTTCAGCGCGATCTCGATGCTGGATTGGCGCACGGTCATGATCCGAAGCCGGATCTGCGACAGGAACCGGTAGAGCGGCCAGGCGGCCGGACTGAAGGACAAGGGGCGCTCGGACAGCACCGCGTCGCCGCGGTTGAGCCGACGCAACAATCCCCACATGCCGCCCAAGCGGAATACGGATCTGGCCATCATGAACCTCCTCTCCCTGACCCGGACCGCCTGCTTTGGGCATCCGTGGTCTGGCGCGCTGGGCGCGCCTTGTCTCGCGCTGCAAGGCCCCGATTATTGTTGGCAGGAGTCTATCGGCCAGCAGGCGTTTGCGCCCTTAGGGAATACGTCATGAGAAGGAGGGACACGCGCACGAAGCCGGCGCATGCGGGCGGAAAGACGCCGTCTTTCCGCCGCCGGCGGACATCGCGGGCCGCGGGCTCAGAAGCCCAGGCTGGCCAGCAGGTCGTCGACCTGATCCTGGCTGGTGACCACGTCGGTCTTGCCCTGCGGGTTGATCTGTGGGCCGTTGAGCAGGCTGTTGGCTTCGTCGCGGCGCTCTTGCGGCACGTTGTCCAGCAGCACCTGCAGCAGTTCGCGTTCGATGGCGCCCACCACGTCCATCATCCGCATGATGACCTGGCCCGTAAGGTCCTGGAAATCCTGCGCCATGATGATTTCCATGAGCTTGGACTGCGTCTGCTGCGTCTGCTTGGGCACGTCGGCCAGGAAGGCACGCGTGTCCTTCACCAGTTCGCGCGCTTGCGGCATTTCCAGCGGCTGGTCGTACCATTCTTGCCAGCGGCTATCCAATGCCTGCGCCGAACGGGCCATGTTGTCCTGGATCGGACCGGCCTGTTCCGTGGCGTTGAGCACGCGGTTGGCGGCCTGCTCGGTCATCTGCGCCACGTACCGCAAGCGGTCGCGGGCGTCGGGAATCGCGTTGGCGGCATCCTTGATCGCCTGGTCCAGCCCCAGCTCACGCATGCTGTCGCGCAACATGCGCGTCAGCGAGGCGATCCGATGGATCAGGTCGGGCGACTCTGTCGGGTCAACTGTTTCCGTTGAGCTCATCGCACACCTCAGCCGCCAATCTTTTCGAAGATCTTGTTCAGCTTTTCCTCCAGCGTCGCCGCGGTGAAAGGCTTGACCACGTAACCGTTGGCGCCCGCCTGTGCGGCGGCAACGATGTTTTCCTTCTTGGCTTCCGCCGTCACCATCAGCACCGGCAGCGATGCCAGCGACGCGTCGGCGCGGATCTGCTTGAGCATCTCCAGGCCGTCCAGGTTCGGCATGTTCCAGTCGGACACCACGAACTGGAAGCCGCCATTGCGCAGCTTCTCCAGGCCAATGGCGCCGTCCTCTGCCTCATCCACGTTTTCGAAACCCAGCTCCTTGAGCAGGTTGCGGATGATCCGCCGCATGGTGGGGAAGTCATCCACCACCAGAATCTTCAGGCCCTTGTCTACCATCTTTCACTCCAGAAAAAATTTGCTTGAGATCGATCGTGGCGTCAGTCCGCGTTAAACGCGGTGCCCACGGTCGCCCAGGCGAGTCAGAATGCGTTCGCTCATCGCCGACAACGGCACCACTTCACTTGCAGCCCCGATAGCGATGGCCTCGCGAGGCATGCCGAATACCACGCAGCTTGCTTCGTCCTGCGCGATCGTGTGCGCGCCCGCCCGGTGCATGGCCAGCATGCCGGTGGCGCCATCCTTGCCCATGCCCGTCAGGATCACGCCGATGGCGTTCTTGCCCGCCGCGACGGCCGCGGAGTTGAACAGCACGTCCACGGACGGACGGTGGCGATTGACCGGTTCGCTGGCTTCCAGCTCGATGACATAGTTGGCGCCGCTGCGGCCCAGGCGCATGTGCATCTCGCCGCCCGGGGCCAGGTACACGTGACCGGGCAGCACGCGCTCGCCATGCACGGCCTCGCGCACGGTCACGGCGCATAGCGCGTCCAGGCGCTGCGCGAACGACCGAGTGAAGCCGGCCGGCATGTGCTGCGTGATCAGGATCGCGGGGCTGTCCGGCGGCAACGGCTGCAGGACTTCGCGGATGGCCTCGGTGCCGCCAGTGGATGCGCCGACGATCACGAGCTTTTCCGAGCTGGACAGCGGACGGCGCAGCATGGGCGCCGGCGCGGCCTGCGCCGTATGGGGCGTCGGGGCGCGCAGCTTGGCGCGCGACGCGGCGCGGATCTTGTCGGCGATGAGTTCCGTGTATTCAAGCAGCCCGTCGCGGATGCCCAGCTTGGGCTTGGTCACGAAGTCAATCGCGCCCAATTCCAGCGCGCGCAGCGTGATTTCGCCGCCACGCTCAGTCAGCGACGACACCATCACCACCGGCATGGGGCGAAGGCGCATCAGCTTTTCCAGGAAATCCAGCCCGTCCATGCGGGGCATTTCCACGTCCAGCGTCAGCACGTCAGGGTTGTGGCGCTTGATGAGCTCGCGGGCGACCAGCGGATCGGGCGCGGTCGCAACCACTTCCATATCCGGCTGGCTGTTGATGATCTCGGTCATCAGGCCACGCACCAGCGCGGAGTCATCCACACACAAAACGCTAATTTTCTTCATCTTGTTTGCTGCCCTGGCCCGGTCAGGCCTTATTTGCGCATTCGTAGACCGTCTGCCCGCGCAGACGGAAATCGCGGCTGATGTACGTGAAGTTCTCGGAATGGCCGGCAAACAGTAGGCCGCCCGGCTTCATGAGCGGCACAAACCGCTCCAGGATCTTGGCCTGCGTCGGCTTGTCGAAATAGATCATGATGTTGCGGCAGAAGATCACGTCGAACTTCTCGGTGATCCCCCACGAGGGCGACAACAGGTTCAGCGTCTCGTAGCGCACCATCTCGGCGATCTCGGGGCGCACCCGCACGTGCCCTTCGTTCGCGCCGCGGCCCTTCAGGAAAAACCGGCGCAGGCGCTCGGTCTCCATCTTCGCGACGCGCTCGTTCGGATAGACGCCAGTGCGCGCGCGCTGCAGCACGTTGGTGTCGATGTCGGTAGCCAGCACGGTGGAACCCGCGCCCCGCGGCCCCAGGGCCTCGGTAAGCGTGATGGCGATCGAGTAAGGTTCTTCGCCCGTCGAGGCCGCGCAGCACCAGACCGAAACCGGCCCGCCGCGCTTCTTCGCGAAGTCGGCAAGGATGGGAAAGTGATGCGATTCGCGGAAAAACGCGGTCAGGTTCGTCGTGAGCGCGTTGATGAAATCTTCCCACTCCGCCGAGTCAGGCTCGTTCTCCAGGCTATCCAGATAGCTGGCGAAATCCTGCCCGCCCAGCGCACGCAGGCGGCGCGCGAGGCGGCTGTAGACCATCTCGCGCTTGTGCGTGCCCAGCGAAATGCCGGCCCGCGCGTGGATCATCTTGCGGACGCGGGAAAAGTCCGCGTCCCGAAAATCAAACTGGCGGTCCACCGGAATGGACGGCGCCGTATTCGCCGAAGTTGCCACGCGTATCCTCAGCGTCCCAGTGCAGGCGCATCGGGCGCATGCAGACGGGCGTCGTCATAGGTGGCGTGCACCGAAGACAGCCGATGCGCCGGCACTTCGATGACCTCGCCCGTGTTGATCTTGAATACGGCCACTGCTTCGGCCAGGCGTTGGGCCTGCTCCTGCAGCGAGCCGGCGGCGGCCGCGGCCTCTTCCACCAGCGCCGCGTTCTGCTGCGTCACTTCATCCATCTGCGACACCGCGCGGTTCACCTGGTCGATGCCGCTGGACTGCTCTTCGGACGCCGCAGAAATCTCGCCCATGATGTCCGTCACGCGTTTCACCGACGCCACGATTTCCTGCATCGTGGAACCGGCGCGTTCGACCTGCTGAGAACCGGCGCCCACCTTGGTCACGGAGTCCTCGATCAGGCCCTTGATTTCCTTGGCCGCCTGCGCGCTGCGCTGGGCCAGCGAGCGCACTTCGCCCGCCACCACCGCAAAGCCTTTGCCCTGCTCACCCGCGCGGGCCGCTTCCACCGCCGCGTTCAGCGCCAGGATGTTGGTCTGGAACGCGATGCCGTCAATCACCGACACAATTTCGGATATCTTGCGCGAGCTGGCAGAGATGCCTTCCATGGTGTGCACCACTTCCGACACCGCCGCGCCGCCGCGCTCGGCCACGTCCGACGCGCTGGCCGCAAGCTGGTTGGCCTGACGGGCGTTGTCCGCGTTCTGCTTGACGGTCGAGGCCAGTTCTTCCATCGAGGCAGCGGTCTCTTCCAGCGAGGCAGCCTGCTGCTCCGTCCGGCTGGACAGATCCGTGTTGCCTGCGGCGATCTCGTGCGAGCCCACGTTGATTTCGTCCACGCCACGGCGCACCGAAGCCACCGTGCGCGTCAGGCTTTCCTGCATGCGCTTGAGCGCCGCAAACAGCTGGCCGATTTCATTCGTGTTGCTGACCTCGACGCGGGCGGTCAGGTCGCCGCTGGCGATGCGGTCGAAATGATGGCCGGCTTCCTTGAGCGGCTGCAGCACGCGGCGGCGAAGGAAGACATAGGTGGCAAAGACCAGCAGCGCGGCGATGATGCCGCCGGCGCTCACCGCCATCAGCACGAACCGGTAGCGCACCTGTGCAACTTCAAATGCGTCCATCATCTTGCTGGCGCGCCAGAAATCGAAGCCTTCAACCGCGCGTGCAAAGCGGCCTTCCAGCGCGTCCTGCACTTTCTGGATCTGCGTCTGGTAGGCCGGCATGTCGGCCTTTTCCAGCGCGCCGATCAGCGGCGTGATGCCTTGCTGCAAGAGGGCCGTGTAAGAATCGTCGATTTCCTTGAGCGCCTCGGCCGCCTCGGCGGGACGCGGCAGGGTCTTGTAGAAATCGAACTCGGCCTGGCCCTTGTTCTGCGACGCCTTGGCCCGCTCCAAGAGGCCTGCGGCCTCGCTGGACAGCCCCTGCGCCAACAAGGTCGGCTGGCCGATGCTGCGCACGATGTCCGCATAGTTGGAGGACGCGGCACGGCCCAGGCCGTTCAGGGTGTCCTTGTAGCTGGACACGACGCGGCTGACGGCGTCGTCCAATTCCTGCGATTGCTTGATTTCGGCCAGCGTCCCGTTGCTGATGCGCAAAGAAAGCACGCCCAGCGCGGCACCGATCACCAACATGAATGAGAAGAACGCCAGCACCCACAACAGGCTGCTGCGTATCGTCATGTTCGCGAAAAACTTGCGCATCACAAGAACCATCCCTTGACTGCAATCGTTAAAGGAAAGCGCCACATCGCGATCAATATGGCGCCTTTACCCCGCATTCCGGCCGAACTCCGATCAGGAGGCGACCTTCTCCACCAGCGCCATTTCGTCGCTGGTCATCAGCTTTTCAATGTCCACCAGGATCAGCATCCGCTCGTCCACGGTGCCCAGACCGGTCAGGTACTCGGTCGACAGCGTGGCGCCGAACTCGGGCGCCGGACGAACCTGGCCGGCGTTCAGCATCAGCACGTCCGACACGCCGTCCACCACGATGCCCACGACACGGCGGTCAAGGTTCAGGATGATGACGACGGTTTGCTCGTTGTATTCGACGCGGCCCAGGTTGAACTTGATGCGCAGGTCGACGATCGGCACGATGATGCCGCGCAGGTTCGTCACGCCCTTGATGAAGGGCGGGACATTCGCGATACGGGTGACCGTGTCGGCGTCGTAGCCGCGGATCTCCTGCACCTTCAGGATGTCGATGCCGTATTCTTCGTCGCCCAGCGTGAAGACCAGGAATTCGCTGCCGACATCTTCATTGCGCGCGGCTTGCGCTTGCGGTTTGGCTGCCATGATTTTTAGAGCTCCATCAATTCAGAACGGCTTCGGGCTGCGACCAGCGTTCCCGGTTGGCGCGCGCGAGCGCAAATACGTCGACAATCAGGGCCACGCTGCCATCGCCAAGAATGGTGGCGGCGGAAATGCCCGGGACCTTGCGGTAATTCGATTCCAGATTCTTCACCACGACCTGGTGCTGCCCGATCAGGTGATCGACCAGCAGCGCAAAGCGGCGGTCCTCGGCCTGCATGATGACGGCGATCGCCTGGGTGGGATCGGTCTGGGCTTCGCCCACCGAGAACACCCGGTGCATCTCGACCAGCGGCAGGTATTCGCCACGCACATGCATGACGCGTTCGTTGCCGGCGACCGAGTAGATCTGGTCATTGGTGGGCTGCAGCGATTCGGTAACGTGGTTCAGCGGCAGGATGAAGGTCTCTTCACCCACGCGCACCGACATGCCGTCCAGAATGGCCAGCGTCAGCGGCAGCACGATACGCGTCGTGGTGCCGTGGCCCGGCTCGCACGACAGCTGCACGTGGCCGCCCATGTCCTGGATGTTCCGGCGCACCACATCCATGCCCACGCCGCGGCCGGAGATGTCCGTGACCTTCTCGGCGGTGGAGAAGCCGGGCGCGAAAATCAGCTGCCAGATTTCGTCGTCGGGCGAATTCTCGTTGACGGCCAGGCCCTGCGCCATGGCCTTCTTCAGGATCTTCTCGCGGTTCAGGCCGCCACCGTCGTCGCTGACTTCGATGACGATGTTGCCGCCGTTGTGTTGCGCGGACAGCACCAGTTGGCCAACCGGGTCCTTGCCCGCGGCGATCCGCTTTTCAGGCGTTTCGATGCCGTGGTCCAGGCTGTTGCGCACCAGGTGGGTCAGCGGGTCGATGATGCGTTCGATCAGGCTCTTGTCCAGCTCGGTCGCGCGGCCGTAGGTCTGCAGTTCGATCTGCTTGCCCATCTTGCCGGCAATGTCGCGCACCAGGCGCGGGAAGCGGCTGAACACGTAATCCATCGGCATCATGCGGATAGACATGACGGCTTCCTGCAGATCGCGCGCGTTGCGCTCGAGCTGCTCCATGCCGTTCAGCAGGCGATCGTGCAGCACCGGATCCAGCGTGGAGGCGGTCTGCGCCAGCATGGCCTGCGTGATGACCAGTTCGCCCACCAGGTTGATCACCTGGTCGACCTTCTCAACGCCGACGCGGATCGAAGTCGATTCCTTGTCGGCGTGCGCGGCAGCGGACGCAGCGGGACGCGCGGCGCGGGCAGCCGGGGCGCCGGCTTCAGCGGCGGCGGGTTCTGCGGCGTGCGCTTCCGGCGCTTCGGCCACGACCGGCGCTGCGGCGGGGGCCGGCTGCGCTACGGGCGCGGCGGGCGCCGCTTCGGCGGCCGCCGGTGCGGCATCGCCGCCTGCCGGCGCGGCTTCACGAGCGATGCTCAGTTGGTCGCCGTCGACGATGAAGCAGCACACGGCCTCGATGTCTTCCGGCGTGCAGGTGCTGTCCACCCACACCGTCAGCACGCCGTTGGCGCGTTCGCTTGCCTTGACGTTGCCCAGGTTGCCCATCTCTTCGAGCAGGGACGCGGCGTCCTTGTCCGACACCTTGGTGATGCGCACGCGCAGCGGCAGGCCATCCTGCGAACCGGACGCCGCGGCCGGAGCCGCCGGCTCGGCGGGCGCGGCCGGCGCGGGCTGGGGCGCCTGCTGCACTGGGGCGGGCGCCGGAGCCGGCGCGGCGGCCGGCGCAGCGGGCGCGGGTGCAGCAGCGGCTGCGGCAGGATCCTTATGCTCCAGCGCAAGCTGCCTCAATACGGCGCAAATACGCTCAAACACGGCGTCATCGGGCTCTTCGGAGGCCCGATAGGCGTCCAGTTGGCTTTTGAGCACGTCTTTCGTTTCCAAGAAAATATCAATCATGTCCGTGCGCAGCGCCATTTCGCCACGCCGGATCGCGTCCAGAAGGTTCTCAAGCAGATGGGTCGTGCCCGCCAGCTGGTTGAAACAGCCGAACGTCGCCGCACCACCCTTGATCGAATGCGCCGCGCGAAAAATGGCGTTGAGCTGCTCGATGTCGGGCGAGCCCACATCGAGCTCGAGCAACAGCTGCTCCATCTGCGCAAGCAGTTCGTCCGCCTCGTCGAAAAAGGTCTCGTAAAACTGACTGAGGTCCAAACCAGAACTCATGACCCGTACGCCTTTCTAAATGAACCTGCTACGCGCCGGCCTGCTCGTCGAGCAGCTCGGTCGCCAATTCCACCAGCACATCGGGATCCACCGGCTTGGAAAGCCAGCCGCAAACGCCCAGATCCCGGGCTGCCATCTTGCTGTCCACGTCGTCCTCGGTGGTCAGCACCAGCACCGGCACATCCATGTACCGGTCCTCTTCGCGCAACCCCTGGATCAACTCCAGACCGCCCTTCACAGGCATGTTCCAGTCGCTGACGACCAGGTCCACCGGGTTGGCCATCGCCACCTCGAGCGCTTCCTGGCCATTGCAGGCCGTCAACACCTTCCAGCCTGCGCCGGTCAGCGTCGCCTGAACGATCATCCGCATGGTCGTGGAATCGTCCGCCACGAGTATCGTTGCCGTCATTGCTGTCGAACCCCTTCAGCGGGCGGGGTGTTCACCGCCTCGCCCTGCTTGGTTGCCGTTGCGGCCTTGCTGGCGGCTTGCACCGCCTGCACGGCCGTCCCCACCTCGCGCGCATCCTTGGCGCTCAAATCCGCGGCTGCGGCGTTCTCGCTCTCGATGCGCTTCTGGGTGCTTTGGTTGAGCACCACCAGGCTGATGCGTCTATTAACGGCTGCATACGGATCATCTTTAACCAGACTCATGCTGGAAGACAGACCCTGGATGCGCATGACCTTGCTTTCGTTCATGCCGCCCGCCACCAGTTCCTGGCGCGAGGCGTTCGCCCGGTCGGCCGAAAGCTCCCAGTTGCTGTAGGCTCGCTCGCCGCGCGCATACTGCGACGCGTCGGTGTGACCCGAGATGCTGACCTTGTTGGGCAGTTCATTGAGCACCGGCCCCAGCTCGCGCAGGATGTCGCGCATGTACGGCTGCACTTCGGCGCGGCCGGTCGCGAACATCGGGCGGTTCTGGTTGTCGATGATCTGGATGCGCAGGCCTTCGGTCGTCAGGTCGATGAGCAGCTGCGGCCGGAAGGATTTCAGGACGGGGCTGGTCTCGATGACGTTCTCGAGGCGCTTCTTGAGGTTTTCCAGGCGATGCTGCTCGCGGCGCTCGGCGTCGCCCATGGGCTGGGATTCGACCCGGTTGCCCTGGCCGCGGCGGACGTCGCCTTCGCTGCGCAACGGATCCTGCCCGCCGCCCGGCACGGCGCTGGTTTCCGCCGAGCTGCTGGGCCCGCCCGTGATGGCGACGCGCAGCGGCATGCGGAAGTATTCCGCGATCCCCTTGAGTTCTTCCTTCGGCACGATGCTGACCAGCCACATCACCAGGAAGAACGCCATCATCGCCGTAATGAAGTCGGCGTACGCGATCTTCCAGCTGCCCCCGTGGTGCCCGCCGCCCTTGACCTTCTTGCGGCGGATCACCACACGGTGATTATTTACCGTGCTCATGGCCCGCTCCGTCAGGCCTTGCCGGTCGACTTGGTCTGGCGCACGTGCTCTTCCAGCTCACCGAAGGTGGGCCGGACCGCCGAGAACAGCACCTTGCGGCCGAATTCCACCGCAAGCTGAGGCGGATAGCCGTTCATGCTGGCCAGCAGCGTCGTCTTGATGCACTCAAGCACCTTCATGGCCTCGTCCGTGCGGCGCTCCACGCGGGAGGCCAGCGGACCGACGAAACCATAAGCCAGCAAAATACCCAGGAACGTGCCGACCATGGCCTTGGAGATCAGGTCGCCCAGGATGGCGGGCGGCTGGTCCACGGCCGCCAGCGCCTTGATCACGCCCAGCACTGCGGCCACGATACCGAACGCGGGCAAGCCGTCGGCCATCTGCTGCAGCGCATGAGCCGGCACTTCGCGCTCGTGGCGGTAGGTTTCGATTTCCTCGTCCATGAGCGTCTCGATTTCAAACGAGCTCATGTTGCCGCTGATCATGATGCGCAGGTAGTCCGTGATGAACTCCATGAGCTTCTCGTCTTTGGCGATGCGGGGATATTCGCTGAAGATCGGGCTGGAGCCCGGATCCTCGATGTGCGATTCGATGGCCATCAGGCCTTCGCGGCGCGCCTTGTTCAGCAATACATACAGGAGCGCCATCAGCTCCATGTAGACGTCCTTGCCGTAGCGCGAGCTCTTGAGCGCGTCGGGGAGCGCCTTCTTGACCAGCATCAGCGACTTCTTGCTGTTGCCCGCCAGGAAAGCCCCGAACGCCGCGCCGAAGATCAGCGTCAGCTCGAAGGGCTGGTAGAGCGCGCCCATGTGCCCGCCCAGCGCTATGAAGCTGCCGACGACCGACACGATCACCACAAGAAAACCGATAACAATCAACACAACGGGCCCCTGCCAACGAAGTCTATAACTTGCGTCAATGATCCCCTGTCCCCCCTGCCCCAAAAAGGCGGGTTAGGGGGTGTTTTCCAGGGCTTTTGATGTATTTGGACGCCCGATCAGGTCGGAGCGGCGGTCGCAATGGGGGCTGCACGGGTGCCGGCACGTGCCTTGGCCGCCGCGCGCGTCTTGCCCGCGCGGGGTGGCGGACGGCAGATGGCACACACAAAATCCGATTGGGGATCATGGGCATGGGCAATGAAATGGCCGCCACACTGCCGGCACGCAGAAAGCTGCAGCATGCCGCTGTCGAAGAATCGCACCAGCATCCACGCCCGGGTAAAGCTCAGGACGGGCTCAGCATCCGCGGCTTCCTGCCCCGCGTTTTCGAGATACAGACGATACGCGTCGATGGTGGCGCGTATGCCTTTGCTGGTGGTGCGCGTATTCAGAAACGAATACACGTTATAGAAGAGAGAGGAATGGATATTCGGCAGCCAGGTCATGAACCAGTCGACCGAAAAAGGCAGCATGCCCTTGGGTGGCGAGCAGCCGCGGATCTCGCGATACAGGCGGGCGAGGCGATCGTGGCTGAGGCTGGTTTCAGCCTCAAGCACCTGGAGGCGCGCGCCCAGCGTAATCATGGAGCTGGCAAGCAGGATGTCGTCCGCTTCCTGGGAAACGCTCTTGGAGGCCATGACAGGTGTGTCCGAGTGGGGATTCGCGGGCCGTCAGGCCAGTTCTTCGACAGGCTGCTTGGCGAGCAGGATGGTGGCGTGGGCTTGTTGCAGCGCACCACCCAATACATCATGGGTCAGCGCCGACAGCAGGCTGTAATCATCGAAACGGAAGCGGCACAGCAGCGAGCTGGAGCTGGCCAGTTTTACCAGTTGCGCCGGCGAAAGGCGCATGAGAATGTCAGCGACTTCATTGCTGAACCCCAGGCGGAACATCGATGCGGCATAGTCATCACGCAACATCCGCTGAGCCAGTAACAAATATGACAGATTCACTTCGCGAATATCTGCCAGCAAAGAATTTTCTACTTGTTGCACGCCGTACTCCCTATCCCTATCCCACCCGAGGGGCTTGATTACTCATAGCGCAGGCAACGTGTGTTACCTGTCCGCTCGCTGCATCCTGTTTTAATGCGAAATGTATCATTTGTTCGCAATTTAAGTAAAATTTACCACAGGTCATGTCATTTTCTATGACTTATATGACAAATCTTTGTTGATGTTGCGCAACGTGCCTTTCTAGACACACCTTGACATACAAGTTCGTGACAAATTTTGGTCAATTTGCCAAATAAGCATTCAAAACGTTGCGTACTTCCTGAAATGAACGGCCGCCCATTGCCGACAATGCCATCTTGACGATTCCCTAGATTCGCCCGCATTACCGTAGCCGCGCTTGTCGACAATGTCGCAAATTGACAACATCGACCGCGCTTCACGATCGACTCCGCCAGAATTCCCGCAATGCCCCACGCAGATGACAGCCTGGTCGAATATGCGCCGCTAGTTCGGAAGCTGGCCCTGCAATTGCTCGCCCGTTTACCCGCCAGCGTCGAACTCGACGACCTGATACAGGCCGGCATGATCGGCCTGCTCGACGCCGTCCGCCGTTACCAGGAAACCGCGGACGCTCAGTTCGAGACCTACGCCACGACGCGCATTCGCGGCGCGATGCTCGATGAGCTTCGCGGCCAGGACTGGCTGCCGCGCAGCGTGCGCACGAAAGCCCGCAAGATCGAACAGGCGATCCAGTTTTTGGAACAGCGTTTGATGCGCGCGCCGACTGAAGCCGAGATCGCCAAGCAGCTAGAACTGCCGCTGGACGAATACCAGACGCTGCTGCACGACGCGCAAGGCGTGCAGATCGTTCACTATGAAGACTTCACCACCGAGCCCGATTCGGCATCGGGTCAGGCGGACTGGTCCGCCACGTTGAATCACGGCGCGCCCAGCGGCAATCCGCTGGACTCGCTATTGGCCGGCGACTTCCGGCAGGCCTTGGTTCACGCCATCGACGCCCTGCCCGACCGCGAAAAGCTGTTGCTGTCGCTGTGTTACGAGCAAGGGCTGAACCTGAAGGAAATCGGCGCGATCATGAATGTGACCGAGGCGCGGGTGTGCCAATTGAGGTCGCAGGCGACGGCGCGGATACGCGCAAGGTTGAAAGATCAGGCCTGGCAGGAATTGCCGCAGGAAGGGCAGATCGCGCAGATCATCTGATTTTCCCGGCCGCGGAATCGGGGCGATTTTCAGCCGGCACGGATTCAGGGGGAAAATCGGACCTTGTTCATGCCTTCCGGGTCGCAACGGGGCTGCTAGCCTTTCGGTCTAGCCCACAAACTTGTGCGCCGCGAACCGCGAGAGCCTCGCAGTGCACCACGACCCTCCCGGAATTTCGCCATGAGCGCACCCGACCGCTTGACGCAGGCCATTTCTGACGCCTACGACGAAACCCCCTATCTTTCCCTGCCGTTTTCCTACACGGCGCCCGGCAGCCTGCGCGCCGTGGCGCATCTGTATGGCATTTCCGCACCTGAATTGAATCGCGCGCGCGTGCTGGAACTCGGCTGCGCGGCGGGGGGCAATCTGCTGCCGTTCGCGATAGCGTATCCCGACGCCCGCGCGGTCGGCGTCGACCTGTCGCCCCAGCAGATCGAAGCGGGCCAGCGCGCGGCAGAGGCCGCCGGCGCACGCAATCTCGATCTGCACGCCATGAGCCTGACGGACATCACGCCCGAGTTCGGCACGTTCGACTACATCATCTGCCACGGCGTCTTCAGCTGGGTGCCGCCGGAAGTGCGCGACGCGATTCTGCGCATCTGCAGGGAGAACCTCGCGCCCGAGGGCATCGCCTATATCAGTTACAACACCTACCCGGGCTGGAAGGCGTCGGATGTCCTTCGCGACGCCATGATGCTCAACAGTTTCGGGGCGCAAACGCCGCAAGAAAAGGTGGCGCGCGCCAAGGACATGCTGAACCTGATTGAAAACGGCCTTTGGGAAAATAATCCCTTGCAGTCGGCGCTGCGGCATTCCGCCCAGCAGTTGCGGGGGCAAAGCGACCACTACCTGCTTCACGAATACCTGGAAGCCGTCAACACGCCCTGCTATTTCCTGGAGTTTGCCGCCGCAGCCCAGCAGGCCGGCTTGGCCTACCTGACGGATGCCGAACCGCAATTGTCCTTTCCCTCGACGTATGGCTCTCGGGTTGCGCTGGGCCTGAATGGGCTGGCAGTGAACGCCGGCCGCGAGATGCGCGAACAGTATCTGGACTTCGCCATCGGCCGCTCGTTCCGCAAGAGCCTGCTGATTCACGCCGAGCGGGCCGGCGCAATCCTTGAGCAGCCGGAGGGCAGCGCTTTCACAGGCATGCACCTGGCGGCCGACCTGCGCCTGCAGGCCGGCGCCGCGGCGCCTGCGCAGCAACGGCAGTACCTCACGGCGCGGGGCGCGACACTGACGTCGCACGACCCGATTGCGCATACGCTGATGGACCTGCTGGGCCAGTCCTGGCCGCAGTCGGTGTCGTTCGAAGCCATCCGCGAGGCCGCGAGCAAGCATGCACCCGCCGCCACGCAGGACGAGATGACAGCAGCGTTGCTGGCCCATGTCATCGCGCTGGTGCAGTCGAATGCGCTGCACTACCGCCTTGAGCCTGCGCAATACCAGGCCCCGCAATCCAAACCGTCGCTCATCGCGGGCGTCCTTGATCTGCTGCCCGAAGCCACCCGCCAGAACACACAGGTCAGCCTGCACAATCTTTGGCACCAGGGCGTGACGCCGCCGACCGATCCGCTGAGCCGGCACATCATGACCCTGATGGACGGATCCCGAAGCGCGACCGAGCTGCGCAGCGCCGTGCGTGATGCGTTGACGACCGGAAAGCATCCGCATCCGAATGGCCAATCGTATAAGGGCGCCCGCAATCTGGAGCCCGTCGCCCAGGAATTCTTGAATTCCCTTCTGGCTGAACTGCGCCGCAGCGGCCTGTTGCTGAACTGAGTGCCGTGCCCCCTGCCGGCTCGCCCATAGGGCGCCGGCAGGAAAACCAGGCGTCCATCGGCCAAATTTACGATTGCCAAAAAAAAAACCTAAAGATTGATTTTGGAGTGCCGTAATCCTGGCAACGGAGAAATTCGAAGACACAAGTCAAAGAGTTCTTCCCGTTACAAAGATGGGCGGCCCCGCTGCCCGGTTTGAAGAAGCCTTTCTCTCTTGGGAGCCTAAACATGGCTGCAGTCATCAATACCAACTACTTGTCGCTCGTTGCTCAGAACAACCTGAACAAGTCGCAATCTTCCCTGGGTACCGCCATCGAACGCCTGTCGTCGGGCCTGCGCATCAACAGCGCCAAGGACGACGCCGCCGGTATGGCCATTGCCAACCGCTTCACCGCGAACGTCAAGGGCCTGACCCAAGCCGCTCGTAACGCCAACGACGGCATCTCGCTGGCTCAGACGACCGAAGGCGCCGCCTCGGAAGTCAACACCCACCTGCAACGCGTTCGCGAACTGTCGGTGCAAGCTTCGAACGGCAGCTACTCGCAAGAACAGCTGAACTCGATGCAAGACGAAATCAACCAACGTCTGTCGGACATCGACCGCATCTCGCAACAAACCGACTTCAACGGCGTGAAGGTTCTGTCGGATTCGGCCAAGCCCCTGACGCTGCAAGTCGGCGCCAACGACGGTGAAACCATCACCCTGAACCTGACCGAAATCAGCGTCAAGACCCTGGGTCTGGACGGCTTCAACGTCAACGGCTCGGGCGTGACCCAGAACCGTTCGGCTACCGTGTCCGACCTGCAAGCCGCTGGTGGCACGACCGTTGCCGCCAACGAATGGCAAGTCACCACGACGCACGCCGCCGTGAAGGCAGACCAGGTTTTCGGCAAGCTGGAAAACGGCAACACCGTGAGCGATGCCACCTCGGGCATCACCTACACGTACGACGCCGCCAACAAGAACTTCACGTTCACCGACACCTCGGCCTCCGACGCTGCCGCCGTGACCTCGCTGGCTGACTCGCTGAAGCCCGCCACCGGCACGCTGAAGGGCACCTACGCCAACACCGGCAGCGCCACGGCTTCGTTTGAAGTCGACGCCACCGGCAAGATCACCATCGGCGGCCAACAAGCCTACCTCGACACCGACAACAACCTGACGACCAACAGCGCCGGCGGTACCGCCGCCACGCTGGACGGTGTGTTCACCGCGGCCGCCAACGGCTCGGGCGGTGCTGGCACCTCGTCGGTTTCCCTGGGTGGCAAGGTTTACGCCAACACCGGCACCGCCGACGAACTGACCTTCACGAACACGATCAGCAGCGACGCGCTGCTGGCCTCCGTGAACGCCAACGCCGCCGTTGGCGACGTCACCATCAAGATCGGTAGCGGCATCACCAGCGCCTCGCTGGCATTCACCGCCGGCGAATCGACCAACACGTACGTCGACGACAAGGGCACGTTCACGACGACCAAGACCTACACGACCAACTACTCGGTCGATCCCAACACGGGCACGGTCACGGTCAAGAGCGGCACGGGCACCGGCGACTACGCTCCCAAGATTGGTCAAGAAGCCAAGGTCAACAGCGCCGGCAACCTGACGACGGAAGACACCAGCAAGGGTACGAAGACCTCGGACCCGATGAAGACGCTGGACGCCGCCTTCACGAAGCTGGACAAGCTGACCGGCGAACTGGGTGCTGTGCAGAACCGTCTGGAATCGACGATCGCCAACCTGAACAACGTGGTCAACAACCTCTCCAACGCTCGTTCGCGTATTCAAGACGCCGACTACGCCACGGAAGTGTCGAACATGTCCAAGGCTCAGATCCTGCAACAGGCTGGCACCTCGGTTCTGGCGCAAGCCAACCAAGTGCCGCAAACCGTTCTGTCGCTGCTGCGTTAATTCAGCACAGACGGCTGGGGAAGCTCCGGCTTTCCCCGTCCAGGAAAACAGGATCGTCCTTCGCAACGATCCTGGATGCCTCAAAAACCCGCTTCGGCGGGTTTTTTTCGTTTGGGCCGCAGCAAGCAGGCTTTGCCCCAAACTGGTGGCGATTTCCGACGCTGATTCTAAGAATGGACAGCCCGGGCGATTCGTAAAATTCTTGCCACAGAATCGTCCCGTTTCGCCCCTACCCCGCTTGCCACATGTCCTATTTGGTCTCTTCCCACTGTCTATCCGTCGCAGAGCCTGGGCCATTGACCCCTTGCCTGTCCCCCACGAGATTGCGCGGAACCGCGCACTTGTATGGCGTGGAAACGGCACCGCTCGATCGGGCCCGGGTTCTGGCGTTAGGTTGCGGCTCGGGCGACGGTCTGTTGCCATTCGCCATGGCCTATCCCGATGCACAGGCGGTGGGCGTCGACCCCTCTGAAGCGCTCATCGCGCAGGGCGCAGCGGTCGCACAAGGCATGGGGTTGACCAACCTGACCCTGTGCGTAGGCAACCCGGGCGACCTGGGCACTCAACTGGGGCTGTTTGACTACATCATTGTCAGCGGGCTGTATGGGTACCTGCCGCCGGACAGCGCGCAAGAGCTGCTGACCGTCTGCGCCAACCTGCTGTCTCCGAAAGGGCTGCTGTATCTGGACAGCCCCGTGTATCCGGGCGCGAAAAGCCTGGACGTTGTCCGCGACGCGATCATGCTTCACGGGCATGCGGCACAGACGGAGGCGGAACTGAAGCAAAGCGCGCTGGCCGCGTTGGCGCTGTTCAAGGACGGCATGTCAGCCTCCAACCCGCAACGCTCCCAGCTTGCGGCTGCCGCGGCGCATTTTGAAAGCACCCTGGTCGCCGGTCCAGCCACTGCCGGCCCACAACGGAACCCCCTGGCCAACACCGGGTGTTACTTCGTCGAACTTGCCGGGCGCGCCTCAACAGCCGGACTGGCTTACGTCGGCGACGCCAGGCCCCTGAGCGAGATTCCGCTCAATTTCGGTCAAGGCGTATCCCTCAATCACAGTCTGCTGACCATGGGGCAGCCGGCCACCGTTCGCCAGCAATATCTGGACTTCGCAACGGGCCGGGCTTTCCGGCAATGCCTCTGGGTTGTGCAGGATCGGGCTGGCGACATCCTGGCTCAGCCCGATCTGACCCGCCTGCAGCACCTACGTTTCGCGTCCGGCCTGACGCGGCTGGCTGGCAACAGGCCCGAGCCCGGCGTCACTTATGTCAACGGGCTGGACCGCGGCCTGACCACCGCCGATGCCGACTTGATCGCCGTGGTGGATGTACTGTCCCACGCGTGGCCCGCTTCGCTGCCCTACACGACGTTGCTGGCGGTATTGCTGCACAAGAACCAGTGGGATGACGCCACGGGACGCAAGGCGCTGGAAAAATGCCTGCGGCAGTTGCTTGAAGAGGATCTGCTGCACTATTGCCTGGAAACAAGTCCCTACGAGCGGACCGACGACGCCCCGCTGCGACTATTGCCTTGTCTCGACCTGGAAAAGCAGGCCGAGCCCGCCGTCCCTTGGCCGACGTTCAATCTGTGGCATGAACGGGTCCGCCTGGCCATCTCCGACACTCAGGCGGCCATCCTGCGCGCCATGGCTGCCGGCCTTGCGCCACAGCAGGCCAAGCTGAATGAAACGCCGGTGGAATTAGGCGAAGTCGCGTCGACGCTTGCGCTGATAAAGCGTTGCGGATTGGCCGAGGGGTCGTCCCGGGCATGGTTCAACCTGCTCCATGCGGTACTGGTCGACACCAATCGCAAGGCGCCCGTGTTCGGGCTGTATGTCGTTGCCCAGGCGCTTCGAAATCTGCAGGCCGGGCTACTCACCCAAAGTGGGCACCAGCCCAATCCCGGCCCGGCCATCATCCCCCAGGCCAGGCAATTGCACGAACTCATGACGCGGCAGGCTTACCTGGAGGCCGAGGTCATAGCTCGGCGCCTGACCAAGACCGCGCCGAAATTCTGGGATGCGTGGGAGGCCTTGGCCATAACGCTTCTTAGCACGGGGCGCGTGCCCGAGGCGGTACTGCCCGCCATGCGCATGATCGAGCTTGCGCCCGCAGACGCCCAGAGCTACATCGTTCTGGCTGTCGCCATGGCGCGCCTGGGACGCACGGCCGAATCCATCGCCGCCGGACGTCGCGCCGTCGAGCTGGCGCCCGCCAGCGCGGAAGCACATGCCGCGCTGGCAAGTGGATTGGCGACCGAACGGCGCTACAAGGAAGCAGAAGAGAGCAACCGGACCGCCCTTTCACTGGATCCCATGCATCGCAAGGCATGGATCAATCTGGCAAAGACGCTGATCGACGCCGGCGACGCCAGCGCCGCCGAAAGGGTGCTCCAGGAAACGCTGGTCCGGTTCCCTCAAGACATAACCGCCCGCAACAACCGTATGTTCACGTTGAACTACTGCGTCGACAAGACGGCGGAGGAGATTTTCGATGCCTACCGGGCCTATGATCGCGACGTGGGCGTGCCGCTTCGGAAAACCTGGCGTGAACACAAGAACCCGAAGATGGCGGGCCGGCGGCTGAAGATAGGCTACGTCTCCCCCGACTTCCGCAAGCATTCCGGCAACAACTTCCTTGAGCCCGTTCTCATTCACCACGACCGGCAGGCATTTGAACTAACGGCCTACGCGGAACTGGATACTGAAGACGAGGTCACCACGCGCCTGCGCACCTATTTCGACCACTGGGTTCCCACCCTGAAGCTCACGGATTCGGAGCTTGCAGAAAAAATTCGTGCGGACGGAATCGACGTCCTGATCGATCTGGCCGGCCATACGCAAGGCAACAAACTTAGCGTTTTCGCACGCAAGCCCGCGCCGGTGTCGCTGTCCTGGATGGGTTATGGCTACACCACGGGCCTTTCAGCCATTGACTACATCGTCATGGACGATGTGATGGCCCCGGTTGGCTGCGAACATCTCTTCTCCGAAAAGATATGGCGCTTGAAGCCAGGCTGCCCGTACCGGCCCGGAGACTCGATGGGCGCGGTCAACGAACTTCCCGCCCTGTCGGGCGAAGGCGTCACCTTTGGCACATTGTCCCGGGCGATCCGGATCAACCACCGCACCATTCGGACGTGGGCCGCGATCCTGCGACGGTTGCCTTCCGCCCGCCTGGTCATCAACAGCGGCAGCTACCGCGACGCGGCCATGGCCGATGCGCTTGCGGCGCGATTCGAAGCGCAAGGCGTTAGCCGCAACAGGCTCCTGATCGGCTTCAACAGCCCCCCCTGGGATGTGCTCAGGGGCATCGACATTGGCCTGGACTGCTTTCCCCACAATTCGGGCGTCACGCTGGTGGAGTTCATCCAGATGGGCGTGCCATTCGTCTCGCTGGCGGACCGCCCCAGCGTCGGTCGCGTGGGCAGCTCGATTCTCAGCACTATCGGGCATCCGGAATGGATCTGCGAAACCGAAGACGAGTATGTCGAGAAGGCGGTGTCGTTGGCAACGGATCTGCCGGCGTTGGCCGACATCCGCAGAAACCTGCGGCAGGACATGCAGAACAGCGCGCTCATGGACGAAGTCGGCTTCACCCGGCGGTTTGAGGCCGATCTCAGGAAAATGTTTACTCAATGGTGTGAGACCAAAGCATGAAAGCCATCATCCTCGCCGGCGGATTGGGGACGCGGATTTCGGAAGAATCCCAAGCCCGCCCCAAGCCAATGATCGAAATCGGCGGACGCCCTATCCTGTGGCACATCATGAAAACCTATTCCGCCTATGGCGTGAATGACTTCGTGATCTGCTGCGGCTACAAGGGCTACATGATCAAGGAGTACTTCGCTAATTACTTCCTGCATATGTCCGACGTCACCTTCGACATGGCGGACAATCGCATGGAAGTGCACCAGCGCAAGGCCGAGCCCTGGCGTGTCACGCTCGTCGACACAGGCGAAACGACCATGACCGGTGGCCGCCTGAAGCGCGTCGCCGACTATGTCAAGGAAGAAGAGGCGTTTTGCTTTACGTATGGCGACGGAGTTTCCGACATCGACATCGGCAAACTGATCGCCTTTCACCGCAGCCACGGCAAAGCCGCGACGGTGACGGCGGTTCAGCCTCCCGGACGCTATGGCGCCTTGCGCCGCGAGGGCGACTTGGTCACCGGCTTCACCGAAAAGCCGCGTGGCGATGGCGGACTGATCAATGGCGGCTTTTTCGTCCTGTCGCCTAGCGTGCTGTCGCTGATCGAAAACGACGATAGCCCCTGGGAGGGTGTTCCCTTGGAGACGCTCAGCCGTCAGGGCCAGTTGCAGGCGTACGAGCATTTGGGCTTTTGGCAGCCGATGGATACGCTGCGAGACAAGAACCAGCTTGAACAGCTATGGGCCCAAGGAAATCCTCCGTGGAAGAAATGGGCCTGAACCCTTTCGGCGGCGCTTACAAAGGCGCGCGTGTGTTTCTCACGGGGCATACCGGCTTCAAGGGGAGCTGGCTGGCGGCGTGGCTCGACCAGCTTCACGCACAGGTGACCGGCTTGTCGCTCGCGCCCTCCGGGCCGTTAAACCATTGGAATCTTCTGCGGACCCGGACCACGGACTTGCGCGGAGACGTCCGGGATGCCGAGACCGTCGTCAGCGCCATGGCGCAGGCGCAGCCCGAGATCGTTTTTCATCTGGCCGCGCAGACGCTCGTGCGTGAGTCCTATGGCGATCCCCTGAATAGCTGGTCTACGAACGTCATGGGCACGGCGAACGTGCTGGAGGCATGCCGTCGCACGCCCAGCGTGCGGGCCGTGGTGATCGTCACCACCGACAAGGTCTATGCCAACCGCGAATGGCATTGGGGATACCGCGAGAACGATACGCTGGGAGGCCATGACCCCTACAGCGCTTCCAAGGCCGCCTGCGAAATCCTCGTGGACAGTTATCGCAGATCATTCTGGAACGCCAGCACGCCCGTGCTGATTGCCAGCGTTCGCGCGGGCAACGTCATCGGTGGCGGAGACTGGGCTCAGGACCGCCTGGTTCCCGACCTGGTCAGGGCCGTGTACGACGGCCGCGCGCTCGACGTCCGGTCCCCGTCCGCCACTCGGCCTTGGCAACATGTGTTGGATTGCCTGTCCGGCTACCTGATGCTGGGCCAGCGGCTCCTGGCCGGCGATCCCGCGTTTTCGGCAAGCTGGAATTTTGGCCCGGCAGCTGAAGACAACCGCAGCGTCGCCGAGTTGCTCGGCCGGCTCGCTCAGCACTGGCCCGATCTGGCGTGGAAAGCGCAACCGTCGTCCGGTCCTCACGAGGCAGGTCTGCTTTTGCTGGACTGCGCGAAGGCGCGCCAATCCTTGGGATGGAGGCCGGCATTGCCGCTTGACGAAGCCCTTGAGATGACAGCCGATTGGTACCGCCGACACCATGAAACAGGCTCGGCAAGCACGTCCGAGCAATTGCGGCAGTATGTCGAGCAAGCGGCACGTGCCGGTTGCCATTGGGTGCAGGCGTGAACATCATTCCGACTCCCCTCGGCGGCGTATTCGTCGTCGAAACCCGCACGCTTTCGGATTCGCGCGGAGCATTCACACGCCTTTTCTGCGCGCAAAGCCTGGCAGATCTCATGGGCTCGCGGCAGATCGTCCAGATCAATCATTCCCGGACAAGCCGCGCCGGCGCGGTGAGAGGCATGCACTTCCAGCGCCCGCCCCATGCCGAGATGAAGCTTGTACGTTGCATCCGGGGCCGGGTGTGGGATGTCGTGGTGGATCTGCGCGCGGACTCTCCCACATTCATGCAATCGCACGCCCAGGAACTGGACATGGCCTCCGCTCGCATGCTGGTCATTCCCGAAGGTTGCGCCCATGGATTCCAGGCGCTTGAGCCGGACAGCGAGCTGATCTATCTGCATACCGCGTTCTACACCCCTTCAGCCGAAGGCGGCCTGCGGCATGACGATCCCGCGCTGGCCATCCGATGGCCGCTTGAGCCGATCGATCTGTCGGAAAGAGACAGGTCGCACCCGCAGCTCCCAGACGATTTTGCAGGAATTCAAGTATGAAGTGCCGCCATTGCGCCACCCCTTTGCAGCAGACGTTTGTGGATCTGGGCGCGGCGCCGCCTTCCAACGCCTACCTGACCGAGCAGGATCTGGCCAAGCCGGAGACATACTATCCGCTAAAGGTTCGCGTTTGCCATGCCTGCTGGCTCGTGCAAACGGAAGACTACACGCAGGCAGAGGCGCTGTTCACCAAGGACTACGCCTATTTTTCGTCGACGTCCGCAAGTTGGCTTGCCCACGCGGCCAGCTACAGCGGCATGGCAATCCAGCGGTTTGGCCTGAACGCGCAAAGCCTCGTTATCGAGTTGGCCTCCAATGACGGCTACCTACTGAAGAATTTCGTGGCCGCCGGTATCCCCTGCCTTGGCATCGAGCCCACGGCCAGTACCGCCGACGCCGCCGAGACCGTGGGTGTGCCGGTCCTGCGCGAGTTCTTCGGACACGAATTGGGTAAACGGCTGCACACTGAAGGACGACAGGCCGATCTGATCGCGGGAAACAATGTCTACGCGCATGTTCCCGACATCAACGACTTCACGCGAGGCATGAAGGCCGCACTGAAACCCGGCGGAACCATCACTCTCGAATTTCCGCACCTGCTGCGTCTGCTTGATCACACGCAGTTCGACACGATCTACCACGAGCACTACTCGTATTTGTCGCTCTATACCGTAAGCCGCATATTCTTGGCCTGCGGGTTGCGCATCACGGACGTGGAGGAACTGCCGACCCACGGAGGCAGCCTGCGCGTCTACGGATGCCATGCTGAGGACCGACGCGCGGACAGCGAGGCGGTCGCCCGAATCTTGCAGGCAGAAGCGCACGGAGGATTGCAGGATCCGCAGGCTTATCTGGACTTCCAATCCCGCGTCGAACAGATCAAGAACCGCTTCATTGAATTCCTGATCGCCCAGAAGCGGGAGGGAAAGTCCGTCGCTGCCTACGGCGCTGCCGCCAAGGGCAACACGCTGCTGAACTATGCCGGCATCAAGCCGGATCTGCTGTCCTTCGTGTGCGATGCCGCGACCTACAAACAGGGAAAGTATCTGCCCGGCAGCCGTATTCCCGTTCTGACGCCCGCGGCGCTAAGACAGGCGCGACCCGACTACGTGGTGGTGTTCCCGTGGAACATCGTCGATGAAATCGTCAGCCAGAACGCGTACATCCGAGACTGGGGTGGAAAGTTCGTGACCGCGGTGCCCACCCTGGAAATACGATGAACGCTCGCATCCATTACACCAAGCCGTCAATCACGGACCTGGAGGTCGAATACGCGGCTGACGCGGCCCGCCATGGGTGGGGCGAGCGTTGTTACGAGTACCTCGGCCGCTTCGAACAAGGTTTCAAGTCGCATATCGGCACGCAGTACGCCATTGCCACGTCCAGCTGCACAGGCGCCCTGCACATCGGCATGGCCGCGCTGGGCATCGGAGCGGGCGATGAAGTCATCATGGCCGATACCAATTGGATCGCCAGCGCCGCACCGATCGTCCACCTTGGCGCCAAACCCGTCTTCGTCGATATCCTGCCCGATTCATGGTGCATCGATCCCGAGCAGGTCGCGGCGGCGATCACCCCGCGCACCAAAGCCATCCTGGCGGTACACCTGTACGGCAATCTTTGCGACATGGACCGATTGCTTGCCATTGGCGAGCGGCATGGCATTCCTGTGATCGAGGACGCGGCCGAGGCCATCGGCTCATCCTACCGCGGCAGGCGCGCGGGCAGCATGGGCGTGTTCGGCACCTTTTCGTTCCACGGAACGAAAACGCTGACGACCGGGGAAGGCGGCATGTTCGTCACCAGCGACCCAGCGCTCTATGAGACGGCGGTCACCTTGTCGAACCATGGCCGGCACGCCAAGCAATCCAAGCAATTCTGGCCGGATCTGCTGGGATTCAAGTACAAGATGTCAAACATCCAGGCGGCAATCGGGTGCGCGCAACTGGAACGCATCGAAGCGCTGATTGCCGGGAAACGGCGGGTGTTCGACGCATACCGGGCAGCGCTGGGCGACCTGCCGGGCGTGACCATGAACCCGGAGCCCGCCCACGTGCGCAACGGATACTGGATGCCGACTGCGGTGTTTGGACGCGAGCTTGGCATCACCCGCGAACACCTTCAAGACGCTTTAAATCCGAACGGCATCGACGCACGGGTATTTTTCCACCCGCTCTCGAGCCTGCCCATGTTCGACCCCTGCCCGCGCAACGTGAACGCTTATGACATCCCGCAGCGCGCGATCAATCTGCCCAGCTACCACGACATGACCTCAGACGACATCGATCGCGTCGCGGCGACCATACGGCGAATGCATTCGGAGGCCCGCGATGGAAGCTGGCCCGCGTAAGTCGCAGACCTGCCTCGTAGTTTCCCAACCCATGTATTTCCCATGGATCGGGATGCTCGAGCAGGTCCGATGTAGCGACATCTTTGTCTATTACGACGATGTGCAATTCTCCCGCGGCGGATTCTGCAACCGTGTACAGATAAAGACGAAGGACGGAACGCGCTGGTTGACGATTCCACTGCCGGGGCAGAAACTCGGCCAGAACATCAATGAAGTGCTGCTCGACAAAAGCGCCAATTGGCAACGCAGCCACCTCGAGCAGTTGCGGCAGGCATATGCCGCGGCTCCCTTCAAGAACGACATGCTCGATGTCGTCGACAGTGTATTTGCGCTTCCAAGCAGGACGCTAGCGGATCTGACGCAGGCCTCGATGGATGCCTTGATCCGGTACTTTCCTGGCCTCGGGGAGAATAAGCGCATCTTGCGGTCTTCGGCGCTGGACATCCCGGGCGCGAGCACGCAGCGGTTGATCGATCTCTGCAAAAACCTCGGCGTCGACAAATACGTGACAGGGCACGGCGCGCGCAATTACCTCGATCACGAAGCGTTCGAGGCAATAGGCGTCTCGGTCTCTTATATGGACTATGGACTGACGCCATATCCCCAGCTTCACGGTGAGTTCACGCCCTATGTCAGCGCGTTGGATTTGATCGCAAACCGTGGGCCCGCGGGCGCGGCGGAGATTGGTACGCAGACCTGCCCATGGCGCGAATTTCTGGACCGGGCCAAACGCATACCCGGCAAAACATGAAAAACGACTTGAACGCAGTATCTTCCGAGTACCGGCCAAATGGCGCCACGGAAATCGAGAACAATCTGATTCTCAACTGGTACCCCCACCGGATCATTGATCGGTTCGGCCGCGCCCGCTCGCTGTTGGAGTTGGGACTTGGCCACGGATACACCTCCCGCATCTTCGCAACCGCGTCGGACAATCACATCATTGTCGACGGCGCGAGCATGGTGATCGAGCAGTTCCAACAGAACACGCCCGATTTCAAAGGCCAGATCGTCGAAGCGTACTTCGAGGATTTTGTCCCTGACCGCCGATTCGACATTATTGTCATGGGCTTCATTCTGGAACATGTGGAAGACCCTGACCTGATCCTGCGGCGTTATCGGGAATACCTTGAACCCGGCGGGCGAGTCTACGTGGCCGTGCCCAACGCAAAATCGATGAACCGCCGGCTGGGACTGGAACTGGGACTTATCGATGACATCTACAGCTTGAATGCTAACGATGTCGCACTGGGTCATCAAAGACAATACTGCAGGGAAACCCTCGGGGCGGCAGTGCGCCAGGCGGGTTACCGCATCACGCACGAAGAGGGAATCTACCTCAAGCCGTTGCCGTTGAACGTGCTGAAGACGCTGCCGGATTTTGATGCCAACCTTCAAGCCATGCTGAAGGTGGGCGTCGACTTTCCGGATTTGTGCGTCGCGCTGCTGATGGAACTGGAAGTTCAATGAACACGAACGACATCGGCTCCCCGCGGCAGCCGGATCGCCCCATGCGCAGTTTGACGGTGGCAGTCACCGGCGTGGGCGCGATCATCGGGCAAGGCATCGTAAAGAGCCTTCGGCAAAGCCGATATGCGCCGCGGATTATCGGCATCGATCGCAGCGCGAACTCTCCGGGGCCACGCCTTTGCGACGCCTTTGAACAAAAGCCGGATGCCCCCGAGGACAGCCAGGCCTATCTCGATTACTGGGCTCGCATCGTCCTTACGCATGGTATCGATCTGATCCTGCCGGGGCTCGAACTGGACATGACATTCCTGGACGCGCATCGCCAGTTTTTTTCAACCCTTAACGCCAAATTGGCACTCAACAATGCCGAGCTGATTCACGCAACGGCCGACAAATGGGATTTTGGCCAGGAACTGATCGCGATAGGATACCCGGCAATTCCCTCGGCACGCCCCAGTTCCTGGGCGCAGGCAATCGAAGAACTGGGTCCGGCACCGCTGCTGCTCAAACCCCGCCGGGGCAATGGATCGCGCGGGATCGTCCTGCTCGAGGACGAGGCCGACTTTGATTATTGGCGCAAGAAAGCCATCGCGCCGTGGATGCTGCAACGCGTGGTGGGAAGCGCCGACGAAGAATATACGGTCGGCGTCTTCGGTCTGGGCGATGGACGCCAGCTGCAGCCATTGATTTTTCGGCGGCGCCTGTCCAGCGCGGGCAACACGCTTGTGGCCGAAGTCGTGCGCGAACACGCTGTCATCGGCGCCGCAACGGAAAGGCTGTGCCAGCATTTTCAGCCGCTGGGCCCCACGAACTTCCAGTTTCGAGTCGAAGCTGGCACGGCGTACTTACTGGAAATCAACCCGCGCTTTTCCAGCAGCAACTCACTGCGCTCGGCCTTTGGCTTTAACGAGGCCGAGATGGCGATACAGCTGTATCTGCTTGGAATGGAGCCAACCGCGCCGCGCATCACCGCGGGCAAGGCATGGCGGTACACCGAGGACTTCGTCACGCATGCTGGCCATACTCTCTGACATCCATGGCAATCTTCCCGCCCTGCAGGCGGTGGTTGCCGATGCGACGGCGCGCGGTTGCACGCAATTCATCTCGCTGGGCGATGTCGCGGGCTATTACGCGCAACCCGGCGAATGCATCGACTTGCTGCGCGACTTGGGCGCCCCCAACGTGCTGGGCAACCACGACAGCTACATCACCCTTGATCAGAACTGCCCGCGCTCCCGCGTGGTCACCCAGATCATCAACTACCAGAAAGCCATACTCCGCGCAGACCAGGTCGACTGGCTGAAAGGCTCGCACGACTTCATCCGCGCAGACGACTGCTTATTCGTACACGGTGGCCCGGAAGACCCCCGCGACCAGTATCTGTACACGATATCGCGCGACAAGATTCCGCCCGATGTGCGCCTGCTGTTTTCCGGGCATACCCATGTGCAGGTGCTCGCCGACTTCGGTGAACAACGTTACTGCAATCCGGGGTCCACGGGCCAGCCACGGGACGGCGACAATCGCGCAGCCTATGCGACGCTCGATGCCGACCAAGTCATGCTGCACCGGGTGTCCTACGACATCGACCGAACCGCTGCCGCCATGAAAGCCGCGGGCTTCGAGCCGTTCTGCTATGAAAACCTCTACCAAGGCGCGCAGATCGGCGGAAGAGTCGACAGCGTCAAAATCATCTAGACCACACAGAATCAAGATCATGGACGCGATTACACAATTCAAGAATGAAGTGCAGGGCAATATCCAGCGCCTCGGTGAAGACAAGGCATTGGCCGCCGACACGCTTGCCTGGATGATCAAGGCAGGCACGTCTGGCGCATACACCTACAACTTCCAGTGGCTGGGACGCCCCATCATCCAGTACCCGCAAGACATCCACGCCATGCAGGAAATCATATGGGCCACTCGGCCGGATGTGATCGTCGAAACCGGCATCGCCCACGGAGGCTCGTTGATCCTGAGCGCGTCGATGCTTGCGATGCTGGATTACTGCGACGCCCAGATAAACCAGACCCCCCTGTTGCCCGGGAAATCCAACCGCCGGGTCATTGGCGTAGATATCGATATCCGTGCGCACAACAGGCAAGCGATCGAAGCGCATCCCATGAGCCATCTGATCGGGATGGTCCAAGGGTCCAGCATTGCCTCCGACGTCGTCCAGCAGGTCCATGACCTCGTGGGAGATGCCAAGCGCGTATTGGTGTGCCTTGACTCCAATCACACGCACGACCATGTCTTGGCGGAACTTGAAGCCTACGCCCCGTTGACGACCCCCGGGAGCTACTGCGTCGTATTCGATACGGTCGTTGAAGACATGCCCCCGGAACTTTGCGCGCACCGTGCGTGGGGCAAGGGCAATAGTCCGAAGACTGCCGTGCAGGCATGGCTGCCCCTCAATCAGCAGTTTGAACAGGATTTCGCCCTGCAACATAAGCTGCAGATCACCGTGGCGCAGGATGGTTTCCTGAAGCGAGTCCGCTAGCGCGACGCATAGGGAGGGAAATGCCCCCCGTCCCACGTGCGGACCGCAGCGCAGAACGCCGCGCGACACGGTTACGAGCGTGTTCCCTCCTGCACGGCACGGGCGCATTGGGCCCGCAGCGCGTCCGGCTGCGGGCCTGCCGCTTCACTTGCCTTCCGTCCTGGCGCACCTTGGCGCCCCCAAGGTGACTCGCACACGGCTGTGATGGGGGCATGCGCCAACTGCCTGGCTAATCCCGCCAATGGCGCCAATTTCCCTCCCTATTCTGCTGTTCCCCCCGGTCGACTTACTTCATAATTGCCTCCGCACGTTTGTATCTATATTTTTCACAAGATGACCGCCACGCCTCCCGATCCACTCGCTACGCAGCACGACGGCACGCCGGATCCAGATGACCAGGGGCCGGCGGACTTGCAAACCTTGCGTCTGCGTGAAGAAAACCGCGCCTTGCGGGAGTTGCTGGCTGCGCAGGTGCAGGCTTCCCTGCCCCGCAACGAGCCCGGGTGGTTCAAGCGTTTGTGCTGGTGGCTGATATCAGCGCCGGGTGCGGCACTTGTGGGGTGGCGTGGTCTGTTTGGGCGCGACGACGCGGAACCCATCACGCGCCGACGCCTCGGATGCGCAACGGTGACCGTGCTTTATACCCTGGCCATCTACGGCGCCCTGGTATTGCTCGTTGTGTCGTGGAATTCCCCGAACACGGCGACATCGGGCGCGACATCCGCCAGTCCGGTGCGCGTGCCGCTGACGCCGCAGCCGCCCTTGTCGCCCGGATTGGATGCTGCCGGCAACGGTGCCGCACCAGTACCCGGCGATGCGCAAACGGAACGTCCTGCCGACGCGGCGCCCTCCACGGGCGCGCCATCAGCGCCGGCGCCTTCTGCCAAACAGGAACGCGTCACAGCCCCTGCTTCCTCGGCCGCCCCCGCTTTGGCGGGGCCGCAGCCCACACTGCGCATCACCGAGATTCCCGCGCCGGATCCGATGGCGTGGGTCGCCGCACTCGATGGAGAGCTCGCGCAGTGTGCAGAACGCGGTTTCTTTGAACGTCCCGAATGCGCATGGGCGGCCCGCAAGCAGTACTGCGAACCCAATCAAGGCTGGGGCAAAGTGAAGGAGTGTCCGGCGCAGCCGTAGTGCGTCGGGGCGAGCCTGTCACATGCCCGCCACGTACGCGCGCCACAATGCAACACGGCCCGCGATCATTGCGAAATGTTTTGCATCATTCGAACGGCGTGCCCCATAATGCGACTTGCTTCGGCCGTTGACCCGGCCTCACATCACCAGGACACCTAGACCATGGATGCTTCCGTCAACAACACCGTCAATTCCGCCCTGGCCCTGCGCGACGCGAATCTTATGATGGAAGTGCAGGCATCGGTCACGAAAAAAGCGATCAATGCGCAAGCCGACTCGGTCGCCACGCTGCTGCAGTCACTGCCGGTGCTGGCCATCGACGGCACGCTGGGTTCGCGCATCAACACCCACGCCTGAATCAGCACCACGCGGCAATGCGCCGCGACGATTCGCACACCAGACAGCCGCCCCCGGGCGGCTTTTCTATTGGGCGCGGCAGTGGATGGGTGTCTGACACCCTGGAGAGATCAGCATCAAGTTGCACCACTGCCTCAAGGGTGTCAGACGGTATCTTGCGCCATTGGGTGCGGCAGTCGCCGCTGGCCTCGCAATACCGTGTCCGCCGACTCAATCCCCCGGCTTGCGCCCCAACCCCACAAGCAGCTTCGCCAGCAACCCATCCAGCTGTGCCTGCTCCTTCTGGGTCAACGACGCCAGTGCCTGCTGCTCATTCGCCACGTGCATCGGCAGCAGCTTGTCGATGAGCGCCAGGCCGGCCGGGGTAAGCCGCACGAGCGTGCTGCGCCGGTCGTTGGGCGATGGCACGCGTTCGATGAGGCCCTTGCGTTCCAGGCGGTCCAGGCGGCTGGTCATGGCGCCTGACGACAGCATCAGGCCTTCATGCAGGTCGGTGGGCGTCATGGCGTAGGGGCTGCCAGACCGCCGCAGCGTGGCGATGACGTCGAATTCGCCTTGATGCAGTTCGAATTGCGCGGCCAGGGGCAGGAACCAGTTGCGCTCCAGCAGATGCGTGGCTTGCAGCAGACGCCCCACCAGCGCCATCACGTTGGCGTCGATGTCGGGCCGCTCGCGCTGCCATTCTTCCTGCGCGCGCCTTGCACGGTCATTCATGGTTGTCTCGGCGTAAAGCTATTTGCGTTGGCAGCAATGATATCCCGTTGCCGGACGCACGATGTCGTCTATATACTTCGACATCAAATAACTTGATGTCAAGATATCCATGACGCGCGTAAGGTTACGCCCCTTGTTTGCCATCGTCGCCATCGTGGCCGTGGCGCTGAACCTGCGGCCCGCCCTGGCCGCCATCGGGCCGTTGCTGGACATGATCCAGGGGGCCACCGGCGCAACAAATACGCAGGCCAGCCTGTTGACCACCTTGCCCGTGTTCGTGATGGGCGTCTGCGCGCTGGCGGGTGCACGCATTTCGGGGTGGTTGAATGAGCGGATCGGGATCGCGCTGGGCGTGGCGCTGGTGGCCGTTGCTTGCGCGGCGCGCTTCGTCGGGACGCAGACCTACGGGCTGCTGCTGACGGCGGTGCTGGCGGGGGTCGGCATTGCGCTGGTGCAGACTTTGCTGCCTGCCTTCATCAAGCGCAATTTCGCGCATGACATGGGACGCGTATTTGGCTTGTACACCACCGGCATCATGGCGGGCGCGGCCGTGGCGGCGGCCAGCGCTGCGGGGCTTGCAGGCAGGTTCGGGTGGCCCGCCGCATTGGCCTTCTGGAGCGTACCCGCCCTGCTCGCACTGCCGCTGTGGCTCAAGGCCGCGCAAGGTCGAGCCGACGCGTCATCGCCCCTTCACCGCACAGCTCGCGTGGCGCCGCGCAGCTTCTGGCGCAATCTGCGGGCGTGGGAGCTGATGCTGTTCTTTGGCATCGGCACCGGGGCCTACACGCTGGTGCTGGCGTGGCTGCCGCCGTTCTATACCAGTCTCGGCTGGGAGCCTTCCGCCGCGGGCTTTCTGCTGAGCGGCCTGACGCTGGCCGAAGTGATGGCGGGTCTGGCCGTGTCCGCATGGATCGGCAGGTTTGCGGATCGCCGCAAGCCGCTGGCCGCCGTGTTGACC
Source organism: Achromobacter sp. Root170 (assembly GCF_001428165.1). NCBI lineage: Bacteria > Pseudomonadati > Pseudomonadota > Betaproteobacteria > Burkholderiales > Alcaligenaceae > Achromobacter > Achromobacter sp. Root170. Next base: position 487,544 of record NZ_LMHN01000001.1, on the reverse strand, counting down.
ATGCTGATCTGCGGACTGATATGCCTGATCCTGGCCCCCCTCAAGCTGGCGCTGCTGGCGTGCCTGCTCCTGGGCATCGGCATCGGCGCGCTCTTTCCGTTGTCGCTGATCGTGGCGATGGACCACCTGGACGATCCCGCGCAAGCGGGAATGCTGGCGGCTTTCGTGCAAGGCGGAGGCTACTTGATTGCAAGCTTCATGCCGTTGCTGGCGGGCATCCTGCGCGATCGGTTTGCGAGTTTGACCGAGGCATGGATCGTGATGCTTGCCGGCGCGGTCGTGCTGCTGGCGCTGGCCCTGCGGTTTTCGCCCGCCTCGTATCGGCGGATCGACGCCGGATAAACAGCGCACACATCCACAACGCACACATACCCAACGCACATACAAAAAAAGCGCCGACCCGTCAAAAAGGGGCGGCGCTTTCTGTTGCGATCGCGGCAAGCCGCGGCGCGTTACTTCTTTTTCATCGGCGGCAGGTCGGTGCAGACGCCTTCAGCGACTTCCGCGGCCATGCCCACCGATTCGCCCAGGGTCGGGTGCGGGTGGATGGTCTTGGCGATGTCGACGACGTCGGCGCCCATTTCCACGGCCAGGGCCAGTTCGCTGATCAGGTCACCTGCGTGGGTGCCGACCATGCTGCCGCCCAGGATGCGATGCGTCTCGGCGTCGAAGATGAGCTTGGTGAAGCCCTCGTCGCGGCCGTTGGCGATGGCGCGGCCGGAGGCGGCCCACGGGAACACGCCCTTCTCGATCTTGATGCCCTGCTTCTTGGCTTCGTCTTCGGTCAGGCCGACCCACGCCACTTCCGGATCGGTGTAGGCCACCGACGGGATGACGCGGGCGTCGAAGAAGGACTTCTGGCCGGCGGCGGCTTCGGCGGCGACGTGGCCTTCATGCACCGCCTTGTGGGCGAGCATGGGTTGGCCGACGATGTCGCCGATGGCGAAGATGTGCGGCACGTTGGTGCGCATCTGGCGATCGACCTCGATGAAACCGCGGTCGGTCACGGCGATGCCCGCCTTGTCGGCGCCGATCTTCTTGCCGTTGGGGCTGCGGCCCACGGCCTGGAGCACCAGGTCGTAGCGCTGCGGCTCCTTGGGCGCGCCCTCGCCTTCGAAGGTGACATAGATGCCGTCCTTCTTGGCCTCGGCGCCCACCGTCTTGGTCTTCAACATGATGTTGTCGAAGCGGTAGGCGTTCTTCTTCTGCCACACCTTGACCAGGTCGCGGTCGGCGCCCTGCATCAGGCCGTCCAGCATTTCCACGACATCCAGGCGCGCGCCCAGCGTGGAGTACACCGTGCCCATTTCCAGGCCGATGATGCCGCCGCCGATGATGAGCATCTTCTTGGGCACTTCACGCAGCAGCAAGGCGCCGGTGGAGTCCACGATGCGATCGTCCTGCGGCAGGAACGGCAGCTTCACCGACTGGCTGCCGGCGGCGATGATGGCCTGCTTGAAGCGCAAGGTCTGTGACTTGCCATCGGCGCCCTTGACCGTCAGGTGGTTGGCGTCGGCGAACTCGCCCACGCCCGTCACCACGGTGACCTTGCGGGCCTTGGCCATGCCGGCCAGGCCGCCGGTCAGCTTGGCGACCACACTGTCCTTGTAGCCGCGCAGCTTGTCCAGGTCGATCTTGGGCTCGCCGAAGCTGATGCCGTGGGCAGCCAGTTCGCGCGCTTCGTCGATGATGGCGGCGTTGTGCAGCAGCGCCTTGGACGGGATGCAGCCCACGTTCAGGCAGACGCCGCCCAGCGTGCTGTAGCGTTCGACCAGGACCACGGACAGACCCAGGTCGGCGGCGCGGAAGGCGGCGGAGTAGCCGCCGGGGCCCGCGCCCAGCACCAGCATGTCGTATTCGCCGTCGGCCGAACCGCTGTAGGTGGCGGCGGCGGGCGCTGCAGCCTTGGCGGCAGGCGCGTCGGCCTTGGGGGCTTCCGGCTTGGAAGCGTCCTTGCCGGCCGGCTTGGATTCAGCCTTGGGAGCCTCTTCTTTGGCGGCGCCAGCGTCAGCACCCGAGGCCGCTTCCACTTCCAGCACGACCGCGCCTTCGGCGACCTTGTCGCCGACCTTGACGGCGATGGACTTGACCACGCCGCCTTGCGACGCCGGGATTTCCATCGAGGCCTTGTCGGACTCAACCGTGATCAGGCTCTGTTCCGCCTTGATCGTGTCGCCCACGGCCACCAGCACCTCGATGACTTCCACTTCCTTGAAGTCGCCGATGTCCGGCACTTTGATTTGAACGGTATTGCTCATAGGGCTCCCCGTTTACAGCGCGATGCGGCGGAAGTCGGCCAGCAACGCACCCAGATAGGCGTTGAAGCGCGCGGCCGAGGCGCCGTCGATGACGCGGTGGTCGTAGGACAGCGACAGCGGCACCATCAGGCGCGGCACGAACTGCTTGCCGTCCCAGACGGGCTTGTGCGAGGAACGCGACACGCCCAGGATCGCCACTTCCGGCGCGTTGATGATGGGCGTGAACGAGGTGCCGCCGATGCCGCCGAGCGACGAGATCGAGAAGCAGCCGCCCTGCATTTCGGCGGGCGAGATCTTGCCGTCACGCGCCTTCTTGGACAGTTCGGTCATTTCCTGGGCGATCTGCAGGATGCCCTTCTTGTCGGCATCGCGGATCACCGGCACCACCAGCCCATTGGGCGTGTCGGCCGCAAAACCGATGTGGTAGTACTGCTTGAGCACCAGGTTGTCGCCGTCCAGCGAAGCGTTGAACTCGGGGAACTTCTTCAGGGCCGCGACCACGGCCTTGATCAGGAAAGCCAGCATCGTGACCTTGATGCCCGACTTCTCGTTTTCCTTGTTCAGCGTGACGCGCAGCGCTTCCAGGTCGGTGATGTCCGCTTCGTCGTTGTTGGTGACGTGCGGGATCATGACCCAGTTGCGGTGCAGGTTTGCGCCCGAGATCTTCTTGATGCGCGACAGCGGCTTGGCTTCGATCGGGCCGAACTTGGTGAAGTCGACCTTCGGCCACGGCAAGAGGCCCAGCGCGGCGCCATCGGCGGAACCGCCGGCAGCGGCGGCCGCCGGGGCAGCCGACAGGGCCTGCTTGACGAAGCCGCGCACGTCGTCGGCGGTGATGCGTTCCTTGGGGCCGGAGCCCTTGACCTTGGAGAGGTTCACGCCCAGTTCGCGCGCAAACTTGCGCACGGACGGCGAGGCATGGGGCAACTGGCCGGGCTTGAGGTTGGCGTCTTCCAGGGCGGCGGCGGGCGCCGGGCGCGCGGCCGGGGCCGACGAGGCGGCGGCCTCGGGCTTGGCCTCGGCCTTCGCTTCCGACTTGGCGGCCGGGGCCGCGGCTTCGGACTTGGCGGCCGGCGCGGCAGCTTGCGCACCGCCTTCCACCACCACCACTACCGAACCCTTGGCGACCTTGTCGCCAACCTTGACCTTCACTTCCTTGACCACGCCGCCTTGCGAGGCCGGGATCTCCATCGAGGCCTTGTCGGACTCGACGGTGATCAGGCTTTGCTCGGCCTTGATGGTGTCGCCGACCGCGACCATGACTTCGATGACTTCAACTTCCTTGAAGTCGCCGATGTCCGGCACTTCGATCTCGACCGGGCCGCTGGCGGCAGCCGGGGCCGAGGCCTCGGCCTTGGGCGCAGCAGCGGCGGCCGCCTGCTTGGGTTCTTCCTTGGCAGCCGGCTTGGACTCGGCCTTGGGGGCCTCTTCCTTGGCGGCGCCAGCGTCCGCCTCGGCCGCTTCCACTTCCAGCACGACCGCGCCTTCGGCGACCTTGTCGCCGACCTTCACGGAAATGGACTTCACCACGCCGCCCTGCGATGCGGGGATCTCCATCGAGGCCTTGTCGGATTCGACCGTGATCAGGCTTTGTTCCGCCTTGATCGTGTCGCCCACGGCAACCAGCACTTCAATGACTTCCACTTCCTTGAAGTCGCCGATGTCGGGAACCTTGATTTGCACGATGTTGCTCATGTCTCTTTACCCTCAGGCGTATTGCGGGTTGGCTTTGTTCGGATTGATGCCGTACTTCTTGATGGCTTCGGCCACCTTGGCGACCGGCACCTTGCCTTCGTCGGCCAGCGCGCGCAGGGCGGCCACGACGACAAAGTGGCGATCCACCTCGAAGTGCTCGCGCAGCTTGGCGCGGAAATCCGAGCGGCCGAAACCATCGGTGCCCAGCACCTTGTATTCGCGGCCCTTGGGCACGAACGGACGGATCTGGTCCGCAAAGAGCTTCATGTAGTCGGTCGACGCGATGATCGGGCCTTCCGTCTTGGCCAGCTGTTCCGTGACGTAAGCGACCTGCGGCTTCTTCTCGTCGGGGTGCAGCATGTTGTGGCGTTCGGCGTCCAGACCGTTGCGGCGCAGCTCGGTGAAGCTGGTGACGCTCCAGAGGTCCGAGGCGACGTCCCAATCGGCGGCCAGGAGTTCCTGCGCGGCCATGACTTCGCGCAGGATCGTGCCCGAACCCATGAGCTGCACGCGGTTCTTGCCCTTGCCGTGGGACTTGAGCTTGTACATGCCCTTGATGATGCCTTCCTCGTCGCCCTTGGTCAGACCGGGCTGCGGGTAGTTTTCGTTCATCACCGTCAGGTAGTAGTAGACGTTTTCCTGGTCTTCCACCATGCGCTTCAAGCCATGCTGGATGATCACGGCCAGCTCGTGGCCGAACGTCGGGTCGTACGAGACGCAGTTCGGGATGGTCGAGGCCAGGATGTGGCTGTGGCCGTCTTCGTGCTGCAGGCCTTCGCCGTTCAGCGTCGTGCGGCCGGCGGTGCCGCCCAGGAGGAAGCCGCGCGCCTGCATGTCGCCGGCGGCCCAGGCCAGGTCGCCGATGCGCTGGAACCCGAACATCGAGTAGTAGATGAAGAACGGGATCATGATGCGGTTGTTCGAGGAGTACGACGTGGCCGCCGCAATCCACGAGCTCATCGCGCCCGCTTCGTTGATGCCTTCCTGCAGGAGCTGGCCGTCGGCCGATTCCTTGTAGTACATGACCTGGTCCTTGTCGACCGGGGTGTACTTCTGGCCTTCCGGCGCGTAGATGCCGATCTGACGGAACAGGCCTTCCATGCCGAAGGTGCGCGATTCGTCGGCCAGGATCGGCACGACGCGCGGGCCCAGTTCCTTGTCGCGCAGCACCTGGTTCAGGATGCGCACGAAGGCCTGGGTGGTCGAGATTTCACGGCCTTCCGCGGTGGGCTCCAGCACGGCCTTGAACGCGTCCAGCGCGGGGGCCTTGAGCTGTTCGTCGGCCTTGGCGCGGCGGCGCGGCAGGTAGCCGCCCAGCGCGGCGCGGCGCTCGTGCAGGTACTTCATTTCGGGCGAGTCTTCGGCCGGCTTGAAGTACGGCAGATCGGCCAGTTTGTCGTCCGGGATGGGGATGCCGAAGCGGTCGCGGAATTCGCGGATGGAGTCGAGTTCCAGCTTCTTTTGCTGGTGGGTCGGGTTCTTGGCCTGGCCGACGTGGCCCATGCCGTAGCCCTTGATGGTCTTGGCCAGGATGACGGTGGGCTGGCCGGTGTGGTCGCTGGCCGACTTGAAGGCCGCATACACCTTGTGGGGATCGTGGCCGCCACGGTTCAGGCGCCAGATGTCCTCGTCGCTCATGCGCGACACGGCTTCCAGCAGCTTGGGGTGCTTGCCAAAGAAGTGTTCGCGCACGAACTTGCCGTCGTTGGCCTTGTACGCCTGGTACTCGCCGTCGACGGTTTCTTCCATGATCTGGCGCAGGATGCCTTCCTTGTCGTGCGCAAGCAGCGGATCCCAATAGCCGCCCCAGATCAGCTTGATGACGTTCCAGCCCGACCCGCGGAAGTCGCCTTCCAGTTCCTGGATGATCTTGCCGTTGCCGCGCACCGGGCCGTCCAGGCGCTGCAGGTTGCAGTTGATGACGAAGATCAGGTTGTCGAGCTTTTCGCGGGCCGCCAGGGCGATGGCGCCCAGCGATTCGGGTTCGTCCATTTCGCCGTCGCCGCAGAACACCCAGACCTTGCGGTTGCTGGTGTCGGCAATGCCGCGGGCGTGCAGGTACTTCAGGAAACGGGCCTGGTAGATGGCCATCAGCGGGCCCAGGCCCATCGACACCGTCGGGAACTGCCAGAAGTCCGGCATCAGCTTCGGATGCGGGTACGAGGACAGGCCCTTGCCGTCCACTTCCTGGCGGAAATGGTTCAGCTGGTCTTCGGTCAGGCGGCCTTCAAGGTAGGCGCGGCCATACATGCCGGGCGAGGTGTGGCCCTGGAAGTAGACCAGGTCGCCGCCGTGGCCTTCGTCTTCAGCGTGCCAGAAGTGGTTCTGGCCGCAGCCGATCATGGTGGCCAGCGAGGCGAACGACGCGATGTGGCCGCCCAGGTCGCCGCCATCGGGCGGGTTGTGCTTGTTGGCCTTGACCACCATGGCCATGGCGTTCCAGCGCACGTACGAACGGATGCGCGATTCCAGCTCCAGGTTGCCCGGGTGCGCCGGCTCCAGGCCGGGGGGAATCGTGTTGACGTAAGCGGTATTGGGGGAGAACGGAATGTGAGCGCCGGAGCGACGGGCTTCGTCGATCAGGCGTTCCAGCAGGTAATGGGCGCGCTGCGGTCCTTCGCGATCAAGGACGGCTGCCAGGGCTTCGAGCCACTCCTGGGTTTCAAGGGTGTCTTCGTCGTTGGCGGCCTGCACGGCGCCAGCCTGGGCGTTAGAGGACATCGTGTGTCTCCTGTTGGGGTTCGTTCGTGACCACAAACCGCTTATTGATCTGCTCGCGGACATTGCATGGTAGCCGGGATCATCCGGGCTACCATGTGATGAATGGGGTCGGGGCGTTCTAAGGACCTGCCAGGGGCGGTTTCCCTGTCAGGCGGCATTCTAAGAAAGAAGATTAACCGGTCGCAAGGAAAATTTCATGTTGCGGTACGGCATTTCATAATGCGGAAAATTGAACAGAACCTGAATTGCTGAACACCCTCGTTTTTATGGGCTAGGACGAATGGTGGACTTGATTCCCGGCAATTCCGTTCCAACACGCACTAAAATGCGCGGTCTACCGGCCCCGAATTCCATGTCCAGCGCGCCCAAGTCCAACATACCTACGCCTTTCCACGATCACGCCCGCACCCGGCGGCGCGGGGTGTACTGGGTCACGCCCGCCATGGTGCTGATCCTCTATATCTGTGTGATGGGGGTGTTCTTCTGGTTGCAGCGCATCCATGACGACAGCGTCATGTTTGTCACGATTGACCAGGAACTACGCCAGCAACGCCTGATCTGGGTCGTGCTGGCTCTGTCCTGCGTCATCGTCATCAGCCTGCTCATGCTGTGGCGCTATACGCGCTTCCGGTCCACCGCCGAAGCCGCCCTCATTGCCGAGACCGGGTTCCGGCGCGCCATGGAAAACTCCATGTCCACGGGCATGCGCGTGCTCGACATGGAGGGCCGCATCGCCTATGTGAACCCGGCCTTCTGCCGGATGATCGGCTGGAACGAGGCCGACCTGATCGGCCGCAGCCCGCCCTTCCCCTATTGGGTGCCGGGCCGCCACGAACAGCACCAGCACACGCTGGACGTGCTGATGTCGGGCAAGACGCCCAGCAGCGGCCTGGAAGTCGAGGCCCAGCGGCGCGACGGATCGCGCTTCACGGCGCGCATGTACGTGTCGCCCTTGCTGGACCCCAACGGCAACCAGATCGGCTGGATGACGTCCATGACGGACATCACCGAGCCCAAGCGCATCCGCGAGGCCCTGACCGCCGCCCACGAACGTTTCATGACCGTGCTGGAAGGCCTGGACGACGCCATCTCGGTCACCGCCGACACGCATGACGGGCTGGAGCTGCTGTTCGCCAACCGCACGTATCGCCGCGTGTTCGGCGCGCAGACGGGCGGTCACGACGAGCTGCTGGCCGGCCGCCGCGGCCGCTTTACCGACGAATCGGTCGAAGTCTTCGCGCCGTCCGTGCAGCGCTGGTTCGAAGTGCACCACCGCATGCTGGCCTGGACCGACGGGCGCCGCGTGCGCATGCAGGTGGCACGCGACATCACCGAGCGCCGCGGCCACGAGGAAGCGTCGCGCGTGCAGCAGGAAAAGATCCAGCTCACCAGCCGCCTGACCACCATGGGCGAAATGGCCTCGTCGCTGGCGCACGAGCTGAACCAGCCGCTGACGGCCATTGCCAACTACAGCATGGGCGCGGTGGCCCTGGTCAAGGCCGGCCACACCAGCCCCAACATGCTGCTGCCCGCGCTGGAAAAAGCCGCTTCGCAGGCCGAGCGCGCCGGCAAGATCATCAGCCGCATCCGCGAATTCGTGAAGCGCAGCGAGCCGCGCCGCCAGCGCGTGGCGATCGGCCGCATTGTCGACAACGCCATCGGTTTTGCCGAGATCGACGCCCGCAAGCGCCGCATCCGCATCGACAGCTTCGTGCCGTCCAACGCGCCCGACGTCCTGGCCGACCCCATCCTTATTGAACAGGTGCTGCTGAACCTGCTCAAGAACGGGCTGGAAGCCATGGAAAAGAGCGAGTCCGACGAGCTTAAGGTAGCCGTAATTCTTCACGATCAGCATATCGAGGTGGCCGTCGTGGACCGCGGCCACGGCTTGGCCGAACCCGAGCGCCTGTTCGAACCGTTCTTCAGCACCAAGTCCCAAGGCCTGGGCATGGGGCTGAATATCTGCCGTACCATTATCGAATCGCATCACGGCCGCCTGTGGGCTGACCCCAACCCGGCCGGCGGTACTATCTTCCGCTTCACCCTGCCCTGCGCTGCGACCCAGACGCAGGCCCAGAACGATCAGTCCGAGGAGTTGCACGCATGAACACGCCCCACCTGTCGAGCACGGTATTCATTGTCGACGACGACGAAGCGGTCCGCGATTCGCTGCGTTGGCTGCTTGAAGCCAATGGATACCGCGTTCGCGCCTACGCCAGCGGCGAATCGTTCCTGGAAGACTACGACGCCAGCCAGATCGGCGTGCTGATCGCCGACGTGCGGATGCCCGGCATGAGCGGCCTGGAACTTCAGGAACAGCTGATCGCGCGCAATGCCCCGCTGCCCATCGTGTTCATCACCGGCCACGGCGACGTGCCCATGGCGGTGTCCACCATGAAGAAAGGCGCCGTCGACTTCCTGGAAAAACCGTTCAACGAATCCGACCTGCGCGAGATCGTGGCGCGCATGCTGGAGCAGGCCACGCAGCGCGTGAGCAAGCACCAGGCTCAGAAGGACCACGAAGCCATGCTGGCGCGCCTGACCGCGCGCGAGCAACAGGTGCTGGAGCGCATCGTTGCGGGCCGCTTGAACAAGCAGATCGCCGACGACCTGGGCATCAGCATCAAGACCGTCGAGGCGCACCGCGCCAACATCATGGAAAAACTTGAAGTGACCACCGTTGCAGATTTGATGAAAGTGGCTCTGGCCAAACCCGAGGCACACGCATGACCGCAAGGATTATTGACGGCGCCGCGCTCTCGCAGCGCATTCGCGAAGAAGTCGCCGAGCGTGTCTCGGCCCTGGCCGCCAAGGGCACCCGCCCCGGCCTGGCCGTTGTGCTTGTCGGCGCGGACCCCGCGTCCCAGGTGTATGTGCGCAACAAGGTCGCGGCCTGCGAAAAGGCCGGACTGCATTCCGTGAAAGAGCAATACCCGGCCGAGATGACCGAAGCCGAACTGCTGGCCCGCATCCAGGTCCTGAACCAGGATCCCAGCATCCACGGCATCCTGGTGCAGCTGCCCCTGCCCAAGCACATGGACGCCCACAAGGTCATCGAGGCCATCGCGGCCGAAAAGGACGTGGACGGCTTTCATATCAGCAACGCGGGCCTGCTCATGACCGGCCAGCCGCTGTTCCGTCCCTGCACGCCGTATGGCGTGATGAAGATGCTGGAATCGGAAGGCGTGAACCTGCGCGGTGCTGAGGCCGTCATCGTGGGCGCCAGCAACATCGTGGGCAAGCCGATGGCCATGCTGCTGCTGCAGGCCGGCGCCACCATCACGATCTGCAACTCCAAAACGCGCGACCTGGCGGCCCAGACCCGCCGCGCCGACGTGCTGGTCGTGGCCACCGGCAAGCCGGGCATGATCGACGGCTCGATGATCAAGCCGGGCGCCGTCGTCATCGACGTGGGCATCAACCGCGGCGCCGACGGCAAGCTGTGCGGCGACGTGGATTTCGCGTCCGCCAAGGAAGTGGCCGGCGCCATCACGCCGGTCCCCGGCGGCGTCGGCCCCATGACCATCGCCATGCTGCTGGTCAACACGGTCGAAGCGGCGGAACGCGCTGCAGGCTGACTGCGTAGACCTCGGTGTCTGACACCCGTGTGAGAGGCGCTTCAGCTTGAGCTGGCGTCTCAGGGGTGTCGGACACCTGCCGCAACTTGGGGGCAGACACCCTCCCCGTCCGCCGGCGGGCCTTGCGTTCGGGACGATCGCCCTCACCTGATCCTTATCGCCGGCGCGCCGCGCGCGTCGTCCGCCACTCAATAAGCCGGTAACACCATGACTCAGAACCCCCTGCTCGCTCCCGTGTCCGAACTGGTCGATTACGCGGCCGTCAAACCCGCGCATATCGTGCCTGCCGTCGAAGAGCTGCTGGGCATCGCCCGCAAGGCCGTCGACCAGGCTGCCGACCCCGCGCTCGCGCCCACCTGGGAGGCCGTGGTCGAGCCCTTGGACACCGCGTCCGAGCGACTGTGGCGCGCCTGGTCGGTGGCCGGCCATCTGAATGCGGTCGTCAATACGCCGGAGCTGCGCGAAGCCTATAACGCCGCGCTGCCGCTGGTCACCGAGTTTTCGACCTGGGTGGGCCTGCACGAAGGCCTGTACAAGCAATATCAGCGGCTGGCCGCCGCGCCCGACTTCGCGTCCTGGACGCCGGTGCGCCGCCGCATCGTGGAAATGGCCCTGCGCGATTTCCGCCTGAGCGGGGTCGAACTGCAAGGCGCGGACCGTGAACGCTATGCCCAGATCTCCGATCGCGAGGCGCAGGCCTCGCAGAAGTTCTCGGAAAACGTGCTCGATTCCATCGACGCGTGGTCGCTGATCGTGGAAGACGAAAGCCGCCTGGCCGGCATTCCGGCGGACGTGATCGCCGCCGCGCGCGCCGCCGCCCAGGAAGACGGCAATGCCGGCTGGAAGCTCACGCTGAAGATGCCCTGCTACCTGCCCGTCATGCAGTACGCCAAGGACCGCTCGTTGCGCGAGGCGCTGTACCGCGGCTACGGCACGGTGGCGTCCGAGCAGGGCGACGCCAAGTTCGACAACTCGCCGCTGATCGAAGAACTGCTGGCGCTGCGCGCCGAAGAATCGGGCCTGCTGGGCCTGGGCACGTTTGCCGCGCTGCGCTTGCAGACGCGCATGGCCCGCGACGCCAAGGAAGTGACCGGGTTCCTGCGCGACCTGGCCGCGCGCGCCAAGCCTTTCGCGCAGCGTGACCTGGCCGAACTCACGGCTTATGCCACCGGCGAACTGGGCCTGGACAGCCTGCAGCCGTGGGACGTGGCTTACGCCTCGGAAGGCCTGCGCGAATCGCGCTATGCGTACTCGGAAGACGAGGTCAAACAGTACTTCACCGAACCGCGCGTGCTGGCCGGCCTGTTCGACGTGATCCAGACCCTCTTCGGCGTGCGCCTGACCGAAACGCCAGTGTCGTCGTGGCACGGCGACGTGCGCGGCGTGCGCGTCGAAAGCCCCGAAGGCGCGCTGATCGGCCATCTGTACCTGGACCTGTACGCCCGCGCCGGCAAGCAGAATGGCGCCTGGGTCGACAGCGAGCGCACGCGCCGCGTCGTGGCCGGCAAGGTGCAGACGCCCATCGCCTACCTGACCTGCAATTTCTCGCGCCCCAACGGCGATCGTCCCGCCGTGCTGACGCACGACGACGTCATCACCCTCTTCCATGAAACCGGACACGCGCTGCACGCGCTGTTGTCCGAAGTCGACGAGCCCGGCGCCGCGGCGTTCGCCAGCGTCGAATGGGACGCCATCGAGCTGCCTTCGCAGTTCATGGAGAACTTCTGCTGGGAATGGGCCGTGGTGCAGAAGCTGTCGGCGCATGTGGACACGGGCGAGCCCCTGCCGCGCGCGCTCTACGACCGCCTGGTCGCCGCCCGCAACTACCAGAGCGGCATGCAGACGGTGCGCCAGATCGAATTTGCGCTCTTCGACATGCTGATGCACGACCGCAGCAAGGGCGCGTCGATTTCCGAGGTGCTGGCGTTGCTGCAGGAAGTGCGCCAGGAAGTGGCGGTGCTGTTCCCGCCGCAATGGCATCGCCTGCCGCACGCCTTCTCGCACCTGTTCGCGGGCGGTTACGGCGCGGGCTATTACAGCTACAAGTGGGCCGAAGTGCTGTCGGCGGACGCGTACGAGGCCTTCGAGGAAGCGGCTGCCAAACAGGCGGGCAATGCGCTGGGCACGCTGGATCCGGAAACCGGCGCGCGCTTTCGTCGCGAAGTGCTGGCCGTGGGCGGCTCGCGCCCGGCGGCCGATTCGTTTGCCGCGTTCCGCGGCCGCGCGCCGCGTATCGATGCGCTGCTGCGCCATAGCGGAATGACGGCGGGCTGATCGAGCGGTTGTTCACTCCCTGGAAATGGCCCGCGTTCAAGCGGGCCATTTTTTTGATTTCAGCCTGCGCCGGCACAAGGCATTGCGGCCGCGCAAACTCTTCACGGATCCAGCAGGTAGAATCCGAAAGGTTTACCCCCTTCCGGCTACTGGACCCATGCGACACTCGATTACCGGCCGCTTCTTTGGCGGACTGCTGATGGCTTTGTGTGTGTTTCTTGCCGCCTGCGGCGACAGGAACGTGGACTGGACGCTTTACAACGTCAAAGGGCACCTGCCGGACCTGAAGTTCTCGCTACCGGGCGCGGGCGGCAAGACGGTCAGCAGCGACGACCTGAAGGGCAAGACGGTGCTGCTCTTTTTCGGGTATGCCAGCTGCCCGGACATCTGCCCCACCACCATGGCGCAGTTGACCGCGGTGTTGCAAAACCTGGGCGACAAGGCCAAGGACGTGCGGATTCTCTTTGTCAGCGTGGACCCGCACCGCGACACGCCAGACATCCTGCAGGCCTACGTCAATGCCTTCAACAACAACGCCATCGGCGTGACGGGCGACGAAAAGCAGATCGCGGACCTGGCGCGCCGCTACCGCGTGGCCTACCAGATCGAAAAGCCCCGTCCTGGCGACGACGCCGACATGTACGAAGTGACGCACAGCCGCGGCGTGTACATTTTCGACAAGGACGGAAAGGCGCGCCTGCTGGCATCTGACACCGACAGCATCGAGGCGCTGACCAAGGACGTGCGCCAGCTCATCGACTTGACCTCCTGACCCGACGGGCGGGGTCCGCACACCAGTTGTTACAACGGTGGCGCGCGGGGCGCGGGTATCCGTGGGTATCATCAGTCCACATTGCCCCCTTTTCCCCTAGTAAGGAGTACGCGCATGAGCATCATCATCATGATCATCGTCGGGTTCATCGTGGGCCTGATCGCCCGCGCCATCATGCCCGGGGACCAGAACATGGGGATCATCATGACCACCATTCTGGGCATCATCGGCGCCGTCGTGGCCGGCTTCCTGGGCCAATCGCTGGGCTGGTACGCGCCCGGCGAACCCGCGGGATGGATCGGATCCGTCGTCGGCGCGATCATCGTGCTGTTCGTGGTGGGCCTGATCGCCAGAAAGCGCACCTGACGTCCGCGCGTTCGACAGGCAAAAAAAACGGGCCGATCGCAAGATCGGCCCGTTTTGCATGGCAAACCGCCAAACGCGCGCCAGGCAATCAGCCCGCAGTCGCGGCCGGTGCGGCAGGCGCGGCCACCGTGCGTTCCGTCCAGCCGCCGCCCAGCACCTTGTACAGCGTGACCAGATTGGTCAGCCGCGCCAGACGCGTGTCGACCAGCGCCTGCTGCGAGGTGTACAGCGAGCGCTGCGAATCCAGCACGCTCAGGTAATCGTCGATCCCCTGCCGGAAACGTTGCTCGGACGCGTCATACGCGCGCTGGTTGGCGTCCACCAGCAACCGTTGCGCCTGGATCTGCTCGTCCAGCGTGCCGCGGCCGGCCAACGCATCGGCCACTTCGCGAAATCCCGTCTGGATGGATTTCTCGTACTGCGCCACCTGGATGTTCTTCTGCACCTTCGCCAGATCCAGCCCCGCCAGCAGCGAGCCGCCCGCGAAGATCGGCACGGTGATCTGGGGCACGAAGCTCCAGGCCCCGGAGCCGCCGTCGAACAGGCCGCCCAGGCTGGCGCTGGCGGTGCCGGCCGAACCCGTCAGGCTGATGGTCGGGAAGAACGCGGCGCGCGCCGCGCCGATATTGGCGTTGGCGCCCTTCAACTGATGCTCGGCGGCGCGGATGTCCGGGCGGCGGGCCAGCAGATCGGACGGCAGGCCGGCGGGCAACGTGGTCGGCAGCATGCTGTCGTCCAGCTTGACCGCGTTGTCCAGCGCCGCCGCCATCTCGGGCGACAACGGCTGGCCCACCAGCAGCACCAGCGCATTGCGGTCCTGCGCGGCCTGGCGCGTGTATTGCGACAGGTTGCGCTCGGCCGTGCGCAGCGACACTTCGGCCTGGCTCAGGTCCAGCGCCGTGGACAGGCCCTGGTCGTAGCTCTGCTTGGTCAGGTTGTAGGAGTCTTGCTGGCTCTTGAGCGTGTCGCGCGTCAGGCTGAGCAGTTCCTGGTCCGCGCGCAGCGTAAGGTAAGCGTTCGCAACTTCGGCGATCAGCGTGAGCTGCGTGGCGGTGCGGGTTTCGTCCAGCGCCAGATACGACTCCAGCGCCTTGTCGCTCAGGCTGCGGATGCGGCCAAAGAGGTCCAGCTCCCAGGCGGACATGGCGGCGCCCACCTGGTAGCTGTGGCTGGTGGTGGCACGGCCGCTGGGCGACAGGTCGGCCGGCGTGCGCTGGGCCGAGCCCTGGCCCGCCACGCCGATGCTGGGCGCCAGGTCGGCGCGCTGGATGCGGTACTGCGCGCGCGCCGCCTCGACGTTCAGCGCGGCCACGCGCAGGTCGCGGTTGTTGGTCAGCGACTGTTCGATCAGCTGTTGCAACAGCGGATCGCCGAAGAAGTCGCGCCAGCCGATGTCGGCCACGGCCATGCCGGCCGGTGCGGCCGTCTGGGCGGCGTTGTAGGCCGGCCCCGTGGGGTAAGCCGCGTCGACGGGCGCATCGGGACGCTCGTAGGTGGGGGCCAGCGAGCAGCCCGCCAGGGCCGCCGCCAGGGATACAGACAGCAAGGTTCTCATCGGGAATGTCATTACGGTTGACCCTCCGCCGGCACGTCCTGCGGCCCCTTGGCGCTGGTGTCGTGCTTGTCGACGTTTTCGCTCATGCGCTTGACCTTGAACACGCGCAGCATGATGACGAAGAAAGCCGGTACGAAGAAGATGGCCAGGAACGTGCCGGTCAGCATGCCGCCGATCACGCCCGTGCCGATGGCGTTCTGGCTGCCCGAGCCCGCGCCGCTGGAAATCGCCAGCGGGGTCACGCCCAGGATGAACGCCAGGGATGTCATCAGGATGGGACGCAGACGCTGGCGGGCGGCGTGGATGGCCGATTCCGTCAGGCTGGCGCCCGATTCATAGTGCTCTTTGGCGAACTCCACGATCAGGATGGCGTTTTTGGCCGCCAGCCCGATGGTCGTCAGCAGACCCACCTGGAAGTACACGTCGTTGGACAGGCCGCGCATCAGCGTGGCCAGCAGCGCGCCGATGATCCCCAGCGGCACCACCAGCATGACCGCGGACGGAATGGTCCAGCTTTCATAGAGCGCCGCCAAACACAGGAACACCACGATGAGCGAGATCGCGTACAGCGCGGGCGCCTGGGCGCCGGACAGGCGTTCTTCGAACGACAGGCCGGTCCATTCGAACCCGACACCCACCGGCAGCTTGGCCGCCAGGCGCTCCATTTCTTCCATGGCTGCGCCCGAGCTGTAGCCCGGCGCCGCCTGGCCCTGGATGTTGTACGACGGCACGCCGTTGTAGCGGTTCAGCTTTTGCGGGCCGAAGCTCCAGGTGGCGCTGGAGAACGCCGAGAACGGCACCATGTCGCCATCCTTGTTGCGCACGTACCACTTGTTCAGGTCTTCCGGCAGCATGCGCGAGGACGCCTCGCCCTGCGCGAACACCTTCTTCACGCGGCCGCGGTCGATGAAGTCGTTGACGTACGACGAGCCCCACGCGGTGGCCAGCGTGCTGTTGATGTCCGACACGGCCACGCCCAGGGCGCGGGCCTTTTCGCGGTCGATATCCAGCTGGTACTGCGGCGCGTCCTCGATGCCGTTGGGACGCACGCCCACCAGCACCGGGCTCTGAGCGGCCTCGCCCAGCAGCTGGTTGCGCGCGGCAAGCAGCTTCTCGTGGCCCACGCCGGCGCGGTCCATGAGCTGGAAGTCAAAGCCGGTGACGTTGCCCAGTTCCATCACGGACGGCGGCGGCACGACGAACAATTTCGCACGGCGTTCCGTCTGGGCGAAATGCGCGTTGGCGCGCCCGGCCACGGCGGCGGCCTTCAGGCTGGCATCGCCGCGCTCTTCCCAGTCGCGCAGCTTGATGAACAGGATGGACGCGTTCTGGCCGCGGCCGCCGAAGTTAAAGCCGTTGACCGCGAACACCGAGGTGACGGCGTCCTTTTCTTCGGTCAGCAGGTACTTGGTGGCGTCGTCGATGACGGCCTTGGTGGCCTCGGCGGTGGCGCCGGCGGGCGTCTGGATCTGGGCGAACAGGATGCCCTGGTCCTCGGCCGGCAGAAACGCGGTCGGGATGCGGGTGAACAGCCAGCCCATCGCGATGACCAGCGCCAGATACACGACCATCAGGCGCTTGGTGCGGTTCAGGCCGCGCGCGACGGTGTTGGCGTAGCCGTTGCTGCTGCGTTCGAACGTGCGGTTGAACCACCCGAAAAAGCCCCTCTTGGCGCCATGATGGCCCTTGGGAATGGGCTTGAGCAGCGTCGCGCAAAGGGCCGGGGTGAACACGATGGCCACGATCACGGACAGCACCATTGAGGACACGATCGTGATCGAGAACTGCCGGTAGATGACGCCCGTGGAGCCGCCGAAGAACGCCATCGGGATGAACACGGCGGCCAGCACCATCGCGATGCCGATCAGCGCGCCGGTGATCTGGCTCATGGACTTGCGCGTGGCCTGCTTGGGCGTGAGGCCTTCTTCGGCCATCACCCGCTCGACGTTTTCCACGACCACGATGGCGTCGTCGACCAGCAGGCCAATGGCCAGCACCATGCCGAACATGGTCAAGGTGTTGATGGAATAACCGAAGGCGGCCAACACGCCGAACGTGCCCAGCAGCACCACCGGCACGGCCAGCGTGGGAATGATGGTGGCGCGGAAGTTCTGCAGAAAGAGATACATCACCAGGAACACCAGGATGATGGCCTCGACCAGCGTCTTGAACACTTCATGGATCGACAGGCTGACGAACGGCGTCGTGTCGTACGGATAGACGACGTCCATGCCCGGCGGGAAATACGGCTTGAGGTTGTTGATGGTGTCGCGCACCGCCTGCGCCGTGTCCAGCGCGTTGGCGCCCGGCGCCAGCTTGATGGCCAGGCCCGAAGCCGGATTGCCGTTGTAGAAGCTGTCGATGGCGTAGGTCTGGCCGCCCAGTTCGATGCGCGAGACATCGCGCAGGCGCACCTGCGAACCGTCGGAATTGACCTTGAGCAGGATCTGGCCGAAGTCCTCGGGCGTCTGCAGGCGCGACGGGCCGATGATGGTGGCGTTCAGCTGCTGGCCGCGCACGGACGGCAGGCCGCCCAACTGGCCGGACGACACCTGCACGTTCTGTTCCTTGATCGCGGTGGTGATGTCGACCGTGGTCAGCCCGTAGTTGACGAGCTTGGCCGGGTCCAGCCAGATCCGCATCGCGTACTGCGAGCCGAAGAGCTGGAAGTCGCCCACGCCCTGCGTGCGGCTGATGGGATCCTGCACGTACGAGGCGACGTAGTCGGCCAGGTCGTCCTTGGTCATCGTGCCGTCGGTGGACACGAAGCCCGCCACGATCAGGAAGTTCTTGGTGGCCTTGGTGACGCGGATGCCCTGCTGCTGCACTTCCTGCGGCAGGAGCGGCTGCGCCAGCGCAAGCTTGTTCTGGACCTGCACCTGCGCGGTGTCGGGATTGGTGCCCTGCTTGAAGGTCAGCGTGATGGACATGCTGCCGTCGGAGTTGCTTTCCGAGGAGATGTACTGCAGGCCGTCAAGACCGTTCATCTGCTGCTCGATCACCTGCACCACGGTGTCCTGCACGGTCTGCGCGGACGCGCCCGGGTAGGTCACCGCGATGCCGATGGCGGGCGGCGCGATGTTGGGATACTGGGCAACCGGCAGCTGCAGGATGGACAGCGCGCCGGCCATCATCAGCACGATCGCGATCACCCAGGCAAATACCGGCCTGTCGATAAAAAACTTTGCCATGCGTGGCTCCCTGATTACTGCTTGGCCGGCGCGGCGCCGGCAGCTTGCGGCTGCTGCGGCTGCGGCGCCTTGGCGCTGGCCTCGGTGGCGACCACTTCAACGCCGGGGCGCACCATCTGCAGGCCTTCCACGATCACGCGATCGCCGGCGGCCAGGCCGTCCGTGACGAGCCACTTGTCGCCGATGGCGCGATCGGTCTTCAGGTCACGCAATTCGACCTGGTTCTTGGCATTGACGACCAGCGCGGTCGGCTGCCCACGCTGGTTGCGCGTCACGCCGCGCTGCGGCACCAGCAGGCCGTCGGCCGCGACGCCGTCAGCCAGGCGCGCGCGCACGAACATGCCGGGCAACAGGCGCCGGTCCGGGTTGGGGAACACGGCGCGCAGCGTGATCGAGCCCGTGCCCGGGTCCACGGTCACTTCCGAAAACTGGAGCTTGCCGGTCTCTTTGTATTGCGAGCCGTCTTCCAGCGTCAGCGTGACCAGCGCGGCCTGCTCGCCGTCCGCCTTTTGCAGCTGGCCGCTGGCCAGCGCATCCTGCAGGCGCAGCAATTGCACGCTGGACTGCGTGAGGTCGACGTAGATGGGGTCGATTTGCTGCACCGCGGCGAGCGCGCTGGTCTGGTTGGCCGTCACGAGCGCACCTTCGGTGACTGCGGAGCGGCCGATGATGCCGTCGATGGGCGACAGCACCTTGGTGTAGACGAGGTTGATGCGGGCCGTGTCCAGCGCCGCCTTGGCCGACAGCACGTCGGCGGCGGCCTGATCGCGCGAGGCGACGGCATTGTCGTAGGTCTGCTGGCTGACCGCGCGGGTGGCGACCAGCGGTTTGTAGCGCTCGGCCAGCAGCGCGGCCGTCTTCTGCTGCGCCTGGGCGCGGGCCAGCGCCGCCTTCTGGCTGTCGACGTTGGCCTGGTAGAGGGCGGGATCGATCTGGTAGAGCTGTTCGCCCGCCTTGACCTCGCCGCCCTCGGTGAAGAGGCGCTTCTGGACGATGCCGTTGACCTGCGGACGGACTTCGGCCACGCGGAACGGGGACGTGCGGCCAGGCAGTTCGGTGGTAAGGGAAACGGGCTGCGTCGCCAGGGTGACGACCGTGACCTGCGGCTTGCCCGCCTGGGGCGCCTCTTGCTTCTTGCCGCAAGCGGCCAGGGTGAGAGCCGATGCCGTCAGCGCGAAAACCGCCGCGCCGCGCCACATAGCGCTTTTCTTATTCATAGATTGCATTCCCGATTTCAATAAAGGTAGCCCCACGCCGCGCAAGCGCCGCGTGCCTGTTGGCCCTGAAGGGGCCGGTTTGCCTGGGGCGATTCTGCGAAGAACATCAGCCCGTCAGACCGTCTTGGCGCGGTCCGCAGCGTTCGACCTGGGTGGATTCGCGTGGAACACGCAAGGCTGGACGTTTATCGCATTGCTGCATTGCAGAACTCGCATTCTGAGTTATCCCGCTTTAGAAACAAAGGGGCATGAAGAGAAAACATCATTCCATTTATGGGACAATTGTCCGATCCGCACTGTGACAAAATTCGGTCATGAAACGCCTACAGGGAATGGAACTCTTCGTCGAGGTCGCCAAGACAAACAGTTTTAGCCGCGCTGCGGCAACGCTGGGCGTCCCAAAGTCGACCTTGTCTCGCCAGGTGGCCGAACTGGAGCGGTCCGTGGGATTGCGGCTGCTGAGCCGCACCACGCGCAAGGTGGAACTGACCGACGCCGGGCGGCTGTATTTCGAACGCTGCCAGCGCATCGTGGCCGAGGCGCAGATCGCCCATGAAGAACTGCAAAAGCTGGTGGACACGCCGGCCGGGCCGCTGCGGGTGAACATGCCCGCGGACTTCGGCACGGACTTCCTGGCTGAATCGTTCATGGAGTTTTCCCGGCGCTATCCCGATGTGACGTTTTTCCTGGACCTCGCGAACCCGGACCACGCATCGCGCGTGTTCCAGACCTGCGACGTGTCGATCGAAATCGGCGACCTGCCCGACTCGACCCAGATTGCAAGATTGCTGGGCATGCTGCCTGCCTACCTGTATGCCTCGCGCGAATACCTGGAGAAGCACGGCGAACCGAAGCATCCCAGCGACTTGACCCGGCACGAGTGCATTGAGTTCCGCGCGGAAGGCGCCGGCCGCGTGACGCGCTGGCCGCTCACCAACGGCGAACAGCACATCGAGTTCACGCCGGGCAACCGGTTTTCCGTCAATGGCGTCGCCATGGCCCGCCGCCTGGCCATGCTGGGCGCGGGCATTGCGGTGCTGGTGGGAGGTCAGTTGGCGGAACAGCAGTCCGGCCAGTTGCAGCGCGTGCTGCCCGACTGGCAGCTTGGCCCGTTTCCGGTCCACGCCGTCACCGAGACGCGCCTGCTGCCCGCCAAGACCCGGATCTTCATCGAGTTCCTGATGGAGCGGCTGGGCAGCCACTGGCAAGCGAAGGATACGCCTGCTTTCATGAGACGCGGCTAAGGCCGAAACAGACTGAAAAATCCTTAGTACGCCGACAGCAGATGTCGGGACGGGTGACTAATCAGGGAGCGAGTGTCAGAAGGACTCGTCGTCGCGCAAGTAGCGCCATTGGCCCAGCGGCAGGTCGCCCAGCGCGACGCGGCCGATGCGCACGCGTTTCAGGCCGATCACTTTCAATCCCACCATTTCGCACATGCGGCGGATCTGGCGTTTCTTGCCTTCGCGCAGCACGAACCGCAGCTGGTCGTGGTTCTGCCAGCGCACCTGGGCGCGCTTGAGGGGCTTGCCGTCCAGCGACAGGCCGTGGTTCAGCAAGGCCAACCCGTTGTCGGAGAGCTCGCCCTGAACGCGGACCAGGTATTCCTTGTCGATGGTGGAGTCTTCGCCAATCAGTTGCTTGGCGACGCGGCCGTCCTGCGTCAGGACAAGCAGCCCTTGCGAATCGATGTCCAGGCGGCCAGCGACGGCCAGCCCGTCCAGGTGGGCGCGTTCGAAGCGCTGCGGGGCGCGGTCGCCGGCAAAGCGCGAGCGTGAATCGATCAGCGCCACGGCAGGCGTGTAGCCTTTTTCGGCCTGGCCGGACACATAGCCCACCGGCTTGTTGATCAGGATGGTGACGCGGGAGGTCTGGCGCGCGTGCGCGGCGCGTTCCAGCGTGATTTCCTGGTCGGGATAGGCCCGCGCGCCCAGTTCGGACACGACGACGCCGTCGACGCGGACCCAGCCGCGCTCGATATAGCTGTCCGCCTCGCGGCGTGAACAGAGTCCGCGCTCGGACATGAGCTTGGAGATACGTACTTTTTCCATGGGCGGTATTGTATGCGGACGGCCGGTGCCCCCCTGCCCTGCGGCATTGCGACGCAGACGGCCTTCGGGCGGGGCTTGGCATAATACGCAGCCATGACGACACCCGCAGCCCATCGCACCCCTCTCGCCGCCGGCTGGCTGGCGCAAGCCCCGGCCCTTCTGTCCCCCGCCCAACGCCACTGGCTGTTCCGGCCAGGCGCGCTGACCGCTGGCCTGCGCCAGGTCGGGCAAGTGCGTCTGCGGGTGTTGGCCGAGTATGCCGATGGCGCGCCGGCTGACGAGGCGCGCGCGATGCAGATCGCGCCGGGTGCGCCCGTGTGGATCCGCGAAGTGCTGATGTCGGTGAATGGCGTGGACAGCGTCCCGGCGCGCAGCCTGACGCCGTTGACCGCTTCGCACGGCGCCTGGCAAGGTATGCGGCGCCTGCTGACCCGGCCGCTGGCCGACATGCTGTATCACGACAGCACGGTGATCCGGTCACCCTTTGCGTGCCGCCGCCTGGCCTCGCCCGTACCGTTCCATGCCACCGCCTCGAACGTGTTGCCGCCTGAAGCCCGCGCGCTGCAGGCCGGCCGGATCTGGGCGCGCCGCTCGGTGTTCTGGCGCCAGGGCCAGCCGCTGCTGGTGGCCGAGTGCTTTCTGCCGGACTTCTGGGAATTGATCGCCGGCCAGCCCGTGCCGCCGCTCGTGCCGCACCAGCGCACGCCGCGCTGAGGCGGCTGAATGCGGGCTGCGGCGAAAACGTTCAGCCCACGCGGCGCCCCCGCTGCTGTCACAACCGCGCACACCGCCCCGATTCAGGAACCCTGCCCCCCGCTGTAAGCGGGTTCAGCCTTCGTATTGCCGCCCTTGCTCCAGCAGTTCCGGCGTGCCGATCACGTCATTGAGCCCGTCGAAGTCCAGCATCCTGTCCTTCCACGGCCCCGTGGTGCCGTGCTGGCGCAGGCTGCCGTAATAGCCCTGCAGCGTACGCGCGACGGCGCGCGCGGTGCCGCCCGGGAAGATCACGATGCGAAACCCCACGGCGGCGAGCGCGCCGGCGTCCTGCACCGGCGTCTTGCCGCCCTCCACCATGTTGGCCAGGAGCGGCACGCGCGCCGCGAAGCGGTCGCAGGCCGCGCGCATCTGTTCCGGCGTGCGCAGCGCTTCGATGAAGAGCGCGTCCGCACCGGCTTGCAGATAGGATTCTGCGCGGTCCAGCGCCGCCTCCAGGCCCTCGGACGCCAGCGCGTCGGTGCGCGCCAGGATCAGCGTCGACGCATTGACGCGTGCGTCCACGGCGGCGCGCAGCTTGCCGCACATCTCGGCAGCGGGAATCACGCTCTTGCCGTCCAGGTGGCCGCAGCGCTTGGGAAAGGTCTGGTCTTCGAGCTGGATCATGGCCGCGCCCGCGCGCTCGAAGCCGCGCACGGTGCGCTGGGTGTTCAGCGCGTTGCCGAATCCCGTGTCGGCATCCACGATCACGGCCGCCGACACGCGCTCGGCGATGCGGGCCAGCGTGTCCTCGACCTCGGTGTACGTGGTCAGGCCAATGTCCGAACGGCCCAGCCGCGAGTAAGCGATCGACGCGCCCGACAGGTACAGCGCGGAAAAGCCCGCCTGCTCGGCGATCAGCGCCGACAAGGCGTCGTAGACGCCGGGAGCCAGCACGGTGCCGGCCGCCAATTGCGCTTTCAGATTCTGTGTTTGCATCTTGGGTTCCTAATCCAGGCGGCGCCCGAGCAGCGCCGCCGCCGTGGCCGCGGCGATATGGCCGCCCGCAACCGCGCTGAGCAAGCCGTTGCCGGACAGATAGCCCGACACGTCGTTGCCCGAAACGCCCCGGGCGGCGCCGCCCGCGGCCAAGAGGTTGGGCAGCGCCTGGCCGGCGTTGTCCAGAACGCGGCATTGCGCGTCGATGTCCAATCCGCCTTGTGTGTGAAAGAGTGCGCCGGTCACCTTGACCGCGTGGTACGGCTCCTGCAGGGTCCGTTCAAAGCGGCGTCCCAGCGGATCCGGCGCGCCGGGGCGGACCGCATCCAGCGTCTGGTCCAGCACGAGCGGATCGCAGCCGATCAGCGCGGCCAACTCGGGCACGCCGGCGCACGTCTTGAGCGCCTGGCCTTGCTCGGCCTGCACAAAGTCCGGAAACCCGCGCGCCAACGCAAGCGTGCGGTCGTCGAAGACGTTCCAGGCGACCGAGTCCGGCTGCGCCAACACGTGGACCGCGGCCTCGGAATAGCCGTGCGTCTCGTCGTGAAAGCGCCGGCCCTCGCGGTTGATCTGCACGCCGCCGTCCATCATCACGGCCCAGGAAATCAGCGCGCCTTGTGGCGTGGCCCAGGAGCCGTGGCCCTGGTAGCCGCCCAGGTCCGCCAGACGCGCGCCCAGCTGCGTGCCCCACTGGATGGCGCTGCCGTCGTTGCCCGCATGGCCGCCGTAGACGGCCTCGCGCATGGCGGGCAGGTACTCGCCCACCATCGCGGCGTTGCCGCCAAAACCGTTGCAGGCCAGGATCAGGACATCGCAGCCGATCACGTCGACCGAGCCGTCCGGGCGTTCGCAGCCCACCGCCGACACGCGGCCTTGGCCTTCGTCGTCCGTCCAGATTTCGCGGGCCAGCGCGCGCGTCAGCAGGTAGGCGCCTGCCCCGGTGGCGGCGCGTTCCAGGGCGGCGACCAGCGCCGCGCCGGTGCGCTCGGGCAGCGTGTGCATGCGCCGCGCCGTGTGTCCCGGATACAGGAAGCCGTCCAGCACCTCGAAGCGCAGCCCGTGCGCGGCCAATGCGTCCATGGCGGCGGCGGCCGCGCCGGTGTAGGCAGCCACCAGGGCTGGCGAGGCCGTGCCGTTGGCCTTGGCCTGGATGTCGGCGGCAAAGCGCTGCGCGTCGTCCTCGATGCCTGCGGCGCGCTGCACGGCAGAGCCTGCCGCGGGAATGAAACCGGAAGACAGCGCCGTGGATCCGGTGGGCACGGCATCGCGTTCGATCAGCACCGTCTCGATGCCGGCGCTGGCCAGACGCAGCGCGGCGGTCAGGCCGCAGGCGCCCGCGCCGATGATGGCCACCGGCACGTGCATCGCGTCGGCGCCCGGCGCCACGCCCCTCCTGACGACGGGTGCGCTCACGATGCCAGCCTGTCCAGCAGGTCCTGGCACGACACCACCTCGGCCACCGTGCGCAGGTCCGCCAGCGCGGCCTCGTGCATGGCAGGCGTGGGCGCGGCGCAGCCATCGGCCAGCACCGTCACGTGATAGTCGCGCATGTGGGCATCGCGCACCGTGCTGGCGACCCCGCCATTGGTGACGATGCCGGCCACCACCACGCTGGAGACGCCCGCGCGCCGCAGCACCCAGTCGAGCTGCGTGTTGAAGAAGGCGGAGTACGCGACCTTCCAGACCGATACGTCGACCAGCCCGTCCAGCTCGGCCACGTTTGCCTGCCCGGGTGAGCCGGCCACGAAATCGCCACGGCGCAGGAACGGGCGCAGTTGCTTGAGATGCGGCGAGATCATGGGTTCGCCGTGCGCATCGGGCCACAGCGTGAACTGGCTGGCGGCCACGAAACCGCCCTGCCCCTTGAGCGCGCGGGCCACGGGCGCGACCCGCGCGGGCAAGGCCCTGGCCTGCGGGCTGACCGCGCCGCCGCGGTCGTAGGCACCGCCCGGCGCCAGGAAGTCGTTCTGCAGGTCGATGATGACCAGCGCGGTCGTGCGGGGATCGAAGGCGTGCATGGCGGGCTCCTACGATGCAGTCCGGGCGATCAGCAGATTGCCCAGAGAATCGACCCGGCCCGCAAAGCCGGGCTCGATCCAGATGGTGGTGTCGGGCTGTTCCAGGATGGCCGGGCCCGCCACCTCGGCGCCGACCGGCAGGTCCAGGCGCGCGTAGCGCACCGCATCGTGCCATTGCCCGGCATGAAAGACTGCCTGCGTGCCCAGCGCCGCAGGCATGGCTGTGCTGGTGGGCGCCAGGAGGGCCAGATCGAACTTGGGACGCTGGCCGATCCGCGCGTAGCGCAGGTTCAGAATGCGCACCGCAATGCCGGTGAGGCTGCGGCCAAAGGCGGCCTGGTAGGCGCGATCGAATGCGGCGGCGATGCCTTCGCGGCTGATGTCCGCGCGGCCCACCTCGACGCGCACGGTGTGGCTCTGGCCCACGTACAGCATGTCCAGTTCGATGCTTTCGCGGATGCCCTCGAACGACACGCCCGCCGAATCCAGGCGCTGCTGGCAGGCGTCTGCCAGCCCGTCGATGCGGGCCAGCTGGTCGGCCGCGTCCAGCGCATCCAGCGCCACGTTCAGGGTCTGCACGCCGTCGTGGCGCATGTCGGCCATGACGCAGCCCAGCGCCGAGGTCACGCCCGGATAGCGCGGCACGATGCCGTGGGCGGCGTCCACCTCGTTCATCATGGCGCACACATGCAGCGCGCCGCCGCCGCCGAACGGCATGTAGGCAAACTTGCGCGGATCGTGGCCGCGCTCGATGGACACAACGCGGATCGCGCCGGCCATCTTGGCGTTGGCGACCGTCAGGATGGCTTCCGCGGCGGCGTGAACGTCCAGTCCCAGCGGACGCGCCACGTGTTCCTCGATGGCGGCGCGCGACAGGTCGACGTCCATCTTGGCCAGAAGACCGCCGCCCAGCGGGCGGTCCGCGGCAATGCGGCCCAGCAGCACGTTGGCGTCCGTGACGGTGGGCCGGGTGTTGCCGCGGCCATAGCAGGCCGGGCCGGGAATGCTGCCCGCGGATTCAGGGCCGACCTGCAGCAGCCCGCCGGCGTCGACGCTGGCGATCGAGCCGCCGCCCGCGCCAATGGTTTCGATCTGGATCATCGGCGCGCGCACGACCATGCCGAAGTCGATGGCGGTCTGCGCCGACAGCGAGGCCTCGCCCTCGGCCACCAGCGACACGTCGAACGAGGTGCCGCCCATGTCGCCCGTGACCACATTGGGAAAGCCTGCGGCGCGGGCAATGGCCGCGCACGCGATGACGCCGGCCGCCGGCCCCGACAAGGCCGTGCGCACGGGCACGTCGCACGCCGTCTGGCGCGACATCACGCCGCCATTGCTCTGCACCACCAGCAGTTCGCCCTGGAAGCCGTGCTGCTGGAGATCGGATTCCAGGCGCGTCAGGTAGCTGCCCACCACGGGCTGCAGCGCGGCGTTCAGCACCGCCGTCGAGCACCGCTCGAACTCGCGAATCTCGGGCAGCACCTCAGTGGCGGCGGTGACGTTGCCGTTGGGCCAGATGGACCGCACGCGGGCGGCAGCCTGGGCCTCGTTGACGGGATTGGCGTAGGCGTTCACGAAGAACACGCAGACCGCCTCGCAGCCTTGCGCCAGCAGCGTGCGCGCTGCAGCCTCGACCTGGTCCAGGTCCACGGGCGTGTGCAGCGCGCCATCGGCCAGCACGCGCTCGCGCACTTCCAGGCGCAGATCGCGCGGCACGACGGGTTCATAGTTGCCGCGCAGGCCCCAGGTCTGCGGCCGGTCGCGGCGGCGCATTTCCAGCACGTCGCGAAAGCCCTCGGTCGTGATGATGCCGGTGCGCGCGACCTTGCGCTCCAGCAGTGCGTTGGTGCCCACGGTGGTGCCGTGCACGATCGTCGCGATGTCGCCCGCGCCGTCAGCCACGCGGGCGATGCCGTTCATGAAGCCGCGCGCTTCCTCGCCGCGGGTCGACGGCACCTTGACCACGCGGGCGCTGCCGCCCGCCTCGTCCAGCACGAACAGATCCGTGAACGTGCCGCCCACGTCCACGCCCACCACCAAACCTTGCGCCGCGCTCATGCCGACTGCTCCTTCTGAATGTCGCTCACATAGCCCATCTTGCGGTCGTGCTCGCGCGCCGCGGGGTCACGCCGCGCGGGATCGCCATAGCCGCCTCCGCCCGGGGTTTCCAGACGCACGCGGTCGCCGCGTTGCAGCCGGATGCCCAGCATCTTCGAGCTCATGGGCGGGGACAGCCACTGGCCGTCCTGCTGATAGCGAAAGACGTTGAGCGCGGCCTGGCCGCCGCCCGCGATGCCCTTGGGCGCGCTGCGGCCGCGCTCGCCGAAGATGAAGGCCTCGGCGCTGTCTTCCAGTAATTCAATTTCATAGATGGCGCCCAGGCCACCGCGATGCGCGCCATCGCCCGCCGAATCCGGACGCAGCGCCCATTGCGTGAAGCGCACCGGATACGCCGCTTCCAGGATTTCCAGCGGCGGAATGGTGGCGGTGGAGATCGGCGCATTGCCGTGGCTCAGGCCGTCGCCGTCCGAATGCCCGCCGTGGCCGCCGCCAAAGAAGCTGAACATCACCCAGCGCTGGCCCTTGCGGGCGGCGTCGCTGCGGTAGCCGGCGATCGACAGCGCATTGATGGTGCCGTAGGCCTGCGCCATCGCGCGGTCCGGTGCGGCCTGGGCCATCGCGCAGAAGATCACGTCGATCATGCGCAGGATGGTTTCGGTGTAGCCCCCGACCGGACGCGGACGGTCGGCCGAGATCGCCAGGCCGTCCGGCAGCGTCACGTCCACCGCGTCCAGCACGCCCGCGTTGGCGGGGACATCCGGGAACAGGTGCTTGAGCGCCACGTAGCAGGCCGCGATGGCGGTGGCGCGCGAAATGTTGACCGGACCCGCGCAGGCCGGCGACGTGCCGGTGAAATCCAGCCCCAGGCGGTCACCGGCGATGGTGAGCTTGAGCGCGATGCGCAGCGGCGCATCGCGCACGCCGTCGTTGTCCAGCATGTCTTCAAAGGCGTACTCGCCATCCGGCAGGCGGGCGATGTGATCGCGCATCAGGCGGCGCGCCCGTTCGCGCAGGGTGTCCAGGGACTCCAGCACCGTCGCGTCGCCGTATTCGTCGAGCAGACCGTCCAGCCGGCGCGCGCCCAGTTCCAGCGCCGCAAGCTGGCCGTTCAGGTCGCCCCACAGGCTGTCGGGCAGACGGGTGTTGGCCTTCAGGATGGCCAGCACGTCCTGGTCCAGCACGCCAGCGCGCACGATGCGCACGGGCGGGATCTGCACCGCTTCCTGCCAGCATTCGGTGGCGGCCGGGTTGTAGTTGCCGGGCACCGCGCCGCCCACGTCATGCCAGTGGGCCGCCGACGCCAGAAAGCAGAACAGCTTGCCGCCGCGGAACACCGGCTTGACCAGCTTGAAGTCGTTGGCGTGCGTGCCGCCTTCGTAAGGATCGTTGAACAGCCACACGTCGCCATCCACCATGCCCCCACGGCCGGCCGCGGCCTTGGCCGCCGCCTTCACCGCGAACGCCATCGCGCCCACGAAGACGGGCAGGCCCGACTTGCCCTGGATCAGCGTGGCGCCGGTGGCGGCGTCGTACATGCCGTGGCAGGCGTCATGGGCCTCGGCGATGATGGGATTGAACGCGCTGCGGTACAGCGTCGCGTCCATTTCGTCGGCGATCTGTTCCAGGCGGCCCTTCAGGACCGCCAGGGTAACGGGGTCAAGCATGATGTTGTTCCTAAGAGGTTTGACGCTGTTTCAGCAGATTCAGCAGTCCGCCGGCCTGCACCATGTCAAGCAGGAAGCCGGGCACGGGCTCGCAATGCAATTCGGCGGGGTTGCCGCCGGGACGGCCGATGCGGCCGGCGGCCGGGTCGAACGTGACGCCTTCGCCTTCGGCAAGGGTGTCGGCCTGGCTGCAAGTCAGAAGCAGCAGCCCCACGTTGAACGCGTTGCGGAAATACAGGCCGTTGAAGGACGGCGCGATCACGGCGGCCACGCCCAGGCGCACGAGCGCCGCGGCCGCCTGCTCGCGAGACGAGCCGATGCCGAAGTTGGGGCCGGCCACCAGCACGTCGCCGGGCTGGACCTGGCCGGCAAAATCGGGCCGGACCCGCTGCAGGCAGTGGCGCGCGATCTCGTCGATGCCGAATTTCATGTAGGCGCCCGGCGCCAGCGCATCGGTGTCGATGTCCGCGCCCACGCGCCAGACGCGGTGCGTCGTGGTGTCTGCGTTCATGCCAGGAACTCCCGGGGGTCGGCCACGCGGCCCGCCACGGCCGACGCCGCGACGGTGTAGGGCGAAGCCAGGTAGACCTGCGCGGTCTCCGAGCCCATGCGCCCCTTGAAATTGCGCGCGGTGGTGGAAATGACACTGGCGCCGTCCGGAATGGACCCGCCATAGCCCGCACAGGCGCCGCAGGACGTAGCCAGCACCTGGGCCCCGGCGTCGCGCAGCACCTGCATGACGCCTTCGCGGTCGGCCTGATCCTGATCCACGCGGCTGGCCGGCGCCACCATCAGCTGCATGCCGTCCGCCAGCCGGCGGCCGCGCAGCACGCTGGCCGCGGCGCGCAGGTCGTCCAGCTTGGCGCCGGTGCAGGCGCCGATGTAGGCCACCTGCACCGGCACGTCGTTGTATTCGTCCACGCCGCGCGCGTTGGCCGGGCTGTGCGGCGCGGCGACCTGCGGGGCCAGCGCCGCGGCATCGAACTCGTGCCATTCGGCGTCGGCCTGCGGGTCGCTCTGCCAGCGCGCCAGGTCCAGGTCCGCCGTCACGCCCGCCTCGCGCAGATAGGCCGCGGTGGTCTCGTCCGGGGCGATCAGGCCCACCTGCGAGCCCAGCTCGGCGCTCATGTTCGACAGCGTCATGCGCTCTTGCATGGACAGCGCGCGCACTGCCTCGCCGCAGAATTCCACCGCCTGGTAGCGCCCGCCGTTCATGCCGTAGCGGCCGATCATGTGCAGCATCATGTCCTTGGCGGTGACGCCGGCCGCCAGCTGGCCGCGCCAGTGCATCATCAGCGTCTTGGGCACCTTGACCCAGATCTGGCCGGTGACCGCCACGCCCAGCATTTCGGTGCTGCCGATGCCGAACATATACGCGCCAAACGCGCCGCCGGTCGGCGAATGCGAATCGCCGCCCACGCAGAACATGCCGGGGCGGATGTGGCCGTGCTGCGGCACCACCACGTGACAGATGCCGACCGAGTCATACACGTTGGGCAGTTGCTGCTCCGCGGCCCAGTCGCGCGCGATGCGCACGATGCGGCGCGATTCGTCGTCCGATTCCGGCACGTAGTGGTCGATGACCAGCACGATGCGGGACGGATCCCACAACGTGGCGCCCAGCTCTTGCAGCATGGGCTGCAGGCGCCGGGGACCGCTGGAATCGTGGAACATCGCCAGGTCGACCGCACAGGTCACGATTTCGCCCTCGGCCACCGTCTCACGCCCGCAGGCGGCGGCGATCAGCTTCTGGGCCAGGGTTTGAGGCTGGGCCATGATTACATCCCCAGATAGGCGCGGCGCACGTCGTCGCTGGCCAAAAGGTCGGGACAGCTGCCGCTGTAGCGCACGGCGCCGTTTTCCAGCACATAGGCCCGCTGCCCGGTTTCGAGAGACTGGCCCACGTTCTGCTCGACCAGCAAAATCGCCAGTCCGTCGCCATGCAACCGCTTGATGAGGCCGAACAGTTCCTCGACCATCAACGGCGACAGGCCAAGCGAGGGTTCGTCCAGGATCAAGAGGCGCGGCTCGGCCATGAGGCCGCGGCCGATGGCCAGCATCTGCTGTTCCCCGCCCGACATCGTGCCCGCCAGTTGATCCAGGCGTTCGCGCAGCCGCGGAAAAATGTCCAGCACCTTGTCCAGGTTCTGCGCGCGGCGCTCGCGCGCCCGGGTGAACGAGCCCAGTTCCAGGTTTTCGCGCACGCTCAGGTTCGGGAACACGCGGCGGCCCTCGGGCACCTGGATCAGGCCCGCCTGCACCACCTGACGGTAGTGGCGGCCGGTCAGGTCCTGGCCTTCGAAGCGCACCGTGCCGCCCCACGGCCGGCACAGGCCGCACACCGTGTTGTTCAGGGTGGATTTGCCCGCGCCGTTGCTGCCCAGCAGCACCACGATCTCGCCCGCCGCCACGTCCAGGTCGACGCCGCGCAGCACTTCCATGCGCCCGTAGCCCGCCCGCAAGCCTTTGACCTCCAGCAGCGCGCTCATGCCGGCGCCCCCTGCGCGGCAAGCCGCGCGGCCGCGCCGTAGCCCAGATAGGCCTCCACGACCTTCGGATCGCGCGTGACCTCGCCGGGCGTGCCCGAAGCGATCAGGCGTCCCTGCGCCAGCACCCACACATGCTCGGCAAGGCTCATCACCGCCCGCATCACGTGTTCGATCATCAGCACGGTGACGCCATCGTCCACCAGCTTTTTCACCACCGGAATCATCTCGTCGATCTCACTGGGATTCAGGCCCGCCAACACCTCGTCCAGCAGCAGCAGGCGCGGCCGCGTGGCCAGCGCGCGCGCCAGCTCCAGGCGCTTGCGTCCGGCCACCGTCAGATCCGCGGCGGGCTTATCCAGCGAGGCCTGCAGGTTGACGCGCGCGGCCACGGCCTCGGCCGCGGCAAGCGCCTCGTCGCGATCCGCCAGGCGCAGATGCGCGCCCACCGCGATGTTCTGGCGCACGGTCTGCGCGCCGAATGGCTGCACGATCTGGAAAGTGCGGGTCAGGCCGAGCCGCGCGGATTCGTGCGGCGCCTGCCCGGTGATGTCCTGGCCGGCGAAGTGCACCGAACCCGACCCGGGCTTCAGAAAACCCGACAGCAGGCCGAACAGCGTCGTCTTGCCCGCACCGTTGGGGCCGACCAGCGCGGTCAGCGAGCCTTCCCGCACATCCAGGCTCACGTCCTGCACGGCCTTCAGGCCGCCGAACGTGATGGACAGATTGCGCGCTTGAAGCAGGATGTCAGACACGGGCGCGCTCCTTCATTCCAAACAGGCGGCCAAGCGACTGCCCGCCGCCGGTGATGCCGCGCGGCATGAACATCACGATCAGGATCAGCACCACGCCGTAGATCACCATGCTGATGCCCGGCAGCTCGCCGAAGAGGTTGCGGGTCAGGTCGGCCAGCGCATGCAGCGTTACCGCGCCCAGCAGCGGCCCCCACAGGGTGCCCATGCCGCCCACGATGGCGCCCACCAGGGCCTCCACCGACACGGCCGAGCCAAAGGCGATGCCCGGGTCGATGTACTGGAAGACCTGCACGTAAAAGGCGCCGGCCACGCTCATGAAGGCGGCCGACAGCGCAATGCCGCCCAGCTTGACGCGCAGGGGATTCACGCCGATGGCGCGCGCCGCGTCCTCGTTGTCGCGCACGGCCTGCAGGTAGGCGCCGAAGCGGGAATGGCGCAGCCACGCGGTCACCAGCAGGGCCAGCAGCACGAACGCAAGCAGCAGGTAGATGTAGCCGCGGCGCGAGCCAAACTGCATGTTGGCCACGCCTTCCTGCAGCGGCACCATCAGCCCGACGCCGCCGCCGGTAAACGAGGCCGACAGCGCAAGAATGCGAAAGACTTCAGCAAATGCCAGCGTCACGAGCGCAAAGTACGAGCCTTTGAGCCCGTAGCGGAACGTCAGCCCGCCCACCGCCACGCCGACCAGCGCGCCCAGCGCAATCGCCATGGGCAGCACCAGCCACGGGTTCAGGCCCAGGTTCAACTGGCCCAGCGCCTGCGCGTACGCGCCCACGCCAAAAAAGAGCGCATGCCCGAACGACAGCTGGCCGCCGTACCCGCCCAGGATGTTCCAGGCCTGCGACAGCAGCGCCGCGTAGAGCGACATCATCACGAACGTCAGCAGCACGCCCGACTGGGCCAGCGCGGCCACGGCCACTAGCACCACCCCGAATAGCGCGATAGCAAAAAGATCCCGTTTCATGCTCAGCCCCTCGCCCCGAACAGCCCCTGCGGGCGAAACAGCAGCACCGCGATGAAGATCGCGAAGATGCCCATCTGTCCCAGCGAGTCGCCCAGGAACAGGCCGCCGATGGACTCCACCACGCCAATGAGCAGCCCGCCCACCAGCGCCCCCACGAAACTGCCCATGCCGCCCAGCACCACGATGGTGAAGGCGACCAGCACGAAGCCGCTGCCCACCTGCGGATTGACGTAGTAGGCCGGCAGCAGAAAGCACGCCGCCGCGCCCAGGCAGGCCATGCCGATGCCGAACGACACCGCGTAGACCTTTTCCACGTCGATGCCCATCAGCTTGGCGCCCTGCTTTTCCCTGGCGACGGCGCGGATGGCGCGGCCCAGGTCGGTGCTGCGGATGATCCAGAACAGCACCGCCGCCACCGCCAGCGCGCCGCAGAAGGCGATGACCTTGGGCAGCGCGATCATCGCCGGACCGATTTCGACCGTGGACAGCGTGTACGCGGTGTCGATGCTGCGCGTGTCGGACTTGAACCAGACCAGCGCCAGATTCTCCAGCACGATCGCCAGGCCCAGCGTCACGAGCAGGATGTTCTCGTCCTTGCCGTGGCTGGCGCGGTTGATGACGACGCGCTGCAAGGCGTAGCCGAGCACGAACATGCCGGGCACGACCAGCGGCAAGGCGGCATAGGGGTCGATGCCCAGCCGGTCCTTGAGCAGGTACACGGCGTACAGCGCCACCATGAGCGCCGCGCCGTGGGCAAAGTTGATGATGTGCAGCACCCCGTAGATCAGGGTCAGGCCCAGGGCGATGAGCGCGTACACCGCGCCCGTCGTCAGGCCATTCAGCACCGAGGAAAAGAGGATGGCGGGATCGAGCATGGGTCTTGTCAGGCCTTCAGCGGGAACACGGCATCGGCCTGGCGGTATTCGGCCGGGAAGATCACCTTGATGTCGCCGCCGATCACCTGCGTAAGCAGCGGCTGCGCCCCGGTGTTCTGGCCATTGACGAACTTGGTCGGGCCATAGGGCATCAGGTTGTCCTGGAAGGTGCTGGACGCCAGCGCCTCGATGATCGCGGCGCGGTCGGCGGACTTGGCGCGCTCCAGCGCATCGGCCAGCAGCAACATCGCGGTGTAGGTCATGAAGACCTCGTAGCTGAAGTACGCGCCCTTCTCTTCCACCCGGGCCTTCAGCGGCGCGACGCGCGCATCCTTCGGGTTGAACCAGTG
Source organism: Achromobacter sp. Root170 (assembly GCF_001428165.1). Classification (NCBI taxonomy): domain Bacteria; kingdom Pseudomonadati; phylum Pseudomonadota; class Betaproteobacteria; order Burkholderiales; family Alcaligenaceae; genus Achromobacter; species Achromobacter sp. Root170. Next base: position 453,001 of record NZ_LMHN01000001.1, on the reverse strand, counting down.
GTTGCAGTCGATGATGCCGTTGGCGATGTCCGGAAATTCCTTCAGGAACTTGTAGCTGGAGGCCGCGCCGCCCAGCACCGAGTAGATGGCCTTGGGCTGCACCTTCTGCTGCTTCATGGCGCGCAGCAGCAAGGCGTATTCGTTGTAGTAGTTGGCCGGGATCACGATGTCGGGATTCACCGACCGCATGCGCAGCACGATGTTGTTGAAGTCGCGCGTCGGGTTCGGGTGCTTGACGACTTCCTTGACCTCGAAGCCGTGCTCCGGCAGCGACTTGGACAGGAGCGCGGCGGTGCCCGTGCCGAACAGCGAGTCCTCGTGCACGATCATCACGGTCTTGGCAGGCTTGCCGGCGGCGTCGTTCAGCGCGGCCAGGTCCAGGATGGCGCGTTCGCTACAGGCACGGTAGCCCGGCCCGAAACGGAAGGTGTTCTTCAGGCCACGCTCGACGATCTGATCGGCCACGCCCACGTCCACGACGTGCGGCAGGTTGTACTTGGCGGCCGTCTGCGTCGTGGCCAGGCAGATCGCCGAGGCATACGCGCCCACGATCGCCGACACCCCCGCCTCGTTCATCTTCTCGACTTCGGCCGAGCCCGCCTCGGGACGCGATTGCGCATCGCCCAGCACCGCCTGCAGCGGCGCGCCGCCCAGCGACTTGATGCCGCCCGCCTTGTTGATGTCCTCGATGGCCAGCATCGCGCCCAGGCGGCATTGCTGGCCGGAATACGCCAGCGCGCCCGTCACCGGGTGCAGCACGCCTACCTTGATGGGCGCGGCGCCCTGCGACCGGGCCACCCACGGGGCGGACACGAGGGCCGCTGCGGCGGCGGATTGATAGAGGAAAGTGCGGCGCGAATTCATGGGCGGATCTCCGAGGGGTTCAATGAAATTGGGCCGACAGCTCTTCGCTGACCCAGACCTTGGCGTCGATGCTGCCGACGCGCGATAGCTGCAACTGATATTGGTAGCGGTCGGGCCGGTACAGGCCCTGCAGCAATTGCACCGGCCGGTCGCCCACGTCGCGCACCAGACGCGTGACGGCCAGCAACGCCGAACCGACCGCAACGTCCAGCAGCCGCGCGACCTGCGCATCGGCCAGGCGCGCGGAAATCGTCTGCGTGGCACCGCCGAACTCCACCCCCGCGGCTTCCAGCAGCATCAGGAGAGGTTCGCGTTCCAGGTCTTCGCGCGTGAAATCGGCCACGGACTGCGGCACGTAGGTGGTGATGTGCGAGAGCGGCCCGGCATCGGTGCTGCGCACGCGCAGGCTTTTGTGCACGGGGGTGCCGGGCGGGATATGCAAGGCGTCGGCCACGGACGGCGGCGCATAGACGAGCGTGCTGTCCAGCACCTGCACCGACGTGCGCAAGCCCATGTTGACGATGTTTTCCAGCAGGCCGGTCAGGTGCGCCTTCTGCTGCGAATCGGGCGCCGGCGCACTGTGCGCGGCTGCCGCGCCGCGCAGGGGCCACGTGCCCAGGCCGGGGCGCCGCGACACCAGGCCGTCGGCGACCAGCATTTCCATCGCCTTGCGAATGGTGATGCGCGCGACGTCGAACTGGTCCGCCAGCGCATGTTCGCCGGGCACGCCGTCCTGGTCGAACCGCCCCTCCTGCAGTTGTTCGCGCAGGACGAGATAGATCTGGTGGTATTTCGGAAGTGGCAATGAGGTTCCCATGACGGGAACTCTAGGGGTGTCCTAATGTACGGTCAATGGAACAAAGGGTCCCGGCGGTTGTTCTATCGGGAAAACACCGACTCGATCCGATTCCGTCCCCGCTGCTTGGCGTAATACAGCGCGCGATCGCTGCGGCTGAGCGCCAGCCCCGCATCGTCGTCGTTGTTGTGCAGCGCAGAAATCCCGATGCTGACCGTCAGCGGGATGGGGCACCCGCCCGTGGAATACGGCGTGTCGGCGATCCGCCGCTGCACGTTGCGGGCAAAGACGTGCGCGCGTTCGAAGTCGGTGTCCGGAAGGACGACGGCAAACTCCTCTCCGCCGATGCGGCCCACCAGGTCGATTTCTCGCAATTGGGCGCGCAGCATGTTCGCGAAATGCTGCAACACACCATCGCCGATGGCGTGGCCCCAGGTGTCGTTGATGTGCTTGAAGTGGTCCAGGTCGCACATCAGCACGGCCGCCCCCTGACCGCCCTGCCCCTTTATCCGCGTCAGCTCCGCGGCGATGCGCGACATGAAGTGGCGGCGGTTGGGCAAGGTGGTCAGCGCGTCGGTCGCGGCCAGTTCGCGCAATTCAAGTTCCGCCCGCTTGCGGTCGGTGATGTCGGTGACAAAGCCGTGCCAGACCACGCCATTGTCGGCGTCGCGGCGCGGGCTGGCATCGCCCTGCCGCCAGCGCACGCCCTGAAGCGGCAGGCAGACGCGGAATTCCAGATGCCAAGGCATCTGCGCCGCGGCCGCTGCCTGCAGCGACGCGCGGTAGGCCGGCAGGTCGTCGGGATGGATGCGCTGTTCGATCGCGGTGGTGCTCGCGCGCACGTCGTCGGCGGTCAGTTCGAACATGTCCCAGATGCCCGCGCTGACATACGAGAACCACGATCCGCCCTCCGGCACCGGCCGGCATTGGAACACCAGCCCGGGCACGGCGTCGGTCAGGTTCACGACCAGATCCGCGGTGCGCTTGAGCCTTTCGGACATGGCGCGCAGGGTGCTGATGTCCGTGGTCGTGCCCATCATGCGCAGCGCGCGGCCCGTTTCGTCGCGGCTGACCACCTTGCCGCGGCTGCAGATCCACTTGTAGCTGCCGTCTTTGCAGCGGATGCGGTGCTCGACTTCGTAGCTGTCGGTCTTGCCATCGAAGTGCGCCTGCATGGCGGCCCGGACATAGTCCAGGTCGTCCGGGTGCAGGCGGGTGTAGGCGTCTTCGATGCGCGTCGTCAGCTCGGCTTCGCTGTAACCGAGCAAGGCCTTCCAGCCCGGCGAATAGGTGATCTCGCCGGTCACCACGTTGCGGTCCCACACGCCGGTGCCGCTGCCGGCAATGGCCAGCGACAGTTTGCGGGCTTCGTCGCGCCAGGTGTCTTCGTCGGCACGCTCGCAGGCCAGCGCGTGGCGCTTTTCGATGGCCGTGGCCGCCAGGCCCGCCAGATCCTGCAAGGTTTGCTGATCGTCGGGGGATAGCCGGCGCGTCTGGCTGTGCAGCAGGCGCAGCGTGCCGAGCAGGCGGCCATCGGCGGCGCGGACCGGATGGTCGAGGGACCAGGGACATGGCGCGGGCCCCGGCGCGGCGCCAGCCACCGCCCGCCACGCGCCATCGGCGTCGGTGCACGCGATGATGGCCGTGTCCACGCCTATGGTGCGCCGGGCCAGCCGCGCCAACCTGTCCAGCGGACCGTCCGGGTCGCGTGGCGCCCCGGCCGCGTCAGGGCCAGGCGGAGGGATGGGGGACGCATCTCCGGAAGCGGGCATTTCGAAACCTGATCAATACGGAATTCACCGGTACAGCCGGCCAGCGCGTAGTGGCTGACATTCTGTCACGTTCCGCACCAAAATTGCATCATTTCGGCGGGTTGATCAGGCAGATCGAGTCCCCGTTTTCCCTACTGCGTCGTCGTTCCCCCGCCCTTGCGCCCACCCGCTCAGGCCGCTTTCGGCCGGGTGTCCACCGGCAGGCACAGCAAGGCGGTCAGCAGGGCCAGACCCACATGCGCCAAGTAGATGGGCGAGAAATCCGCATGGCTGGCGACGCCATGCCCCAGCAGCACCACGGTGACCGCCACGCCCAGCACGCCGCCGATCTGGCGCGTCGCCTGGTTGACCGCGCTGCCCACCGCGTAATGCTGCGCCGGCAGCCGGTTCACCGCCGCGCCGGACAGCGAGGGCAGCACCATGCCCACCCCGATGCCGCTCAGCAGCAGTCCGGGCAACCATTCGCGCACATAGGCCGGTTCCGCGCCCGGCACCAACAGGAACCACAACCCGCTGGCCGCATACACCAGCGCGCCGCCCACGAGGAAGGGCCGGTGCCCCATCCGCGCCGCCAGCCGGCCGGTGATGATCGCCGTCGGCATCACCAGCAGCGGACCGGGCGTGACCGCCAGCCCCGCGCGCGGCAGGCTGTAGTGCCACACGCCCGTCATGTAGAAGAAGAACGCAAAGAACATCATGGCAAAGGCAATGCCAAAGCTGAGCGTCGCCAGATTCACGTAGCGATACGTCCGGTGCTTGAAGAGCGCCAGATCGACCAGCGGGTGCGGCGTCACGCGCGCCCAGACCACGAACGCGATCAGCGCCATCACGCCCACGGCGGCCGCAACCGCCAGTTCGCCGCGCTGCCACGTTGGCGACTCCGACTGCACGATGGCCAGGGCCACCGCGCCCACGCCCACCATCAGCAACGCCATGCCTACCCCATCCACGCGCCGCCGCGCGTCGGGCTTGACCGATTCCTTGAGCAGGCCCGCGCCGAACCACAACGACACCGCGCCCAATGGCAGGTTGATGTAAAACGCCCACGGCCAGCCGGCCACATCCACCACAAAAGCGCCCAGGCTCGGCCCGACGGCCGCCGCCAGTCCGCCCACCGCGCCCCACAGGCTCACCGCCACGGACCGCTGCGACGCCGGAAAGGCCGCCAGCACGATCGACAGCGATGCGGGCGTCAAAAGCGCCGCGCCGACCGCCTGCAACACGCGCGCGACGATGAGCCACTGTTCCGTGGCGGCCAGCCCACAGGCCGCCGACGCCGCCAGAAACAGCAGCACCCCGCCCATGAACATGCGCTTGCGGCCATGCGTGTCGGCCAGTCCGCCCGAGGGGATCAGCATGGCGGCAAAGACCACCGTATAGGCGTTCAGGACCCAGGACATGTCCGCGGCCGAGGCCGTCGGGAATCCTTCGCGCAGCGCGCCGAAGGCGGCATACAGCATCGTGCTGTCCAGCGACACCAGGAAGACCGCGATGCTGGCGATCCAGAAGACGGGCCAGGGCGAGGCTTGTGGCGCGGCGGGCTGCGACGGGGCGACGCCGGTTGCGGTCAGGCTGACCGCCGCAGCCTTGTCGCCGGCGGTATCCGCCGCGACGTAGGCCGGGTCGTTGGCGCCAAGGCCGGCCGCGGACTCGGCGGAAGTTGTGGGGATACGCATGGCAGTCCGGTCCCCGCTTACAGATAGACGGCCGGGCTGGCGGTCAGGCCCTGCTTGACCTGGCGCGTCAGCTCGTCGGCCAGCACTTCGCGCTCGCCCGCCTCCAGCGCGTCCAGCGCCTGGGCCACGATGGCCTGCGGCGACGACTTGGGCGCATCGATGTCTTTGGTCAGATCGGTGTCCACGAAGCCCATGTGCAGGCCCAGCACCTGCGTGTTCTGGGCCTGCAGCTCTTGGCGCAGCCCGTTCGTCAGCGCCCACGCGGCGGATTTGCTCATCGCGTACACGCCCAGCATCGGCCTGTTGAGCCAGCTGGCGATCGACAGGACATTCAGGATCGCCCCGCCGCCGTTGGCGGCCAGCACCGGCGCGAAGGCCTGCGACACCAGTAGCGGCCCAAAAAGATTGACGTCCAGATGGCGGCGCGCCGACTCCACGCTGCCCGGCGCGAGAAAACCGCCGAAATCCGCAATGCCTGCATTGTTGATGACCAGCGTCACGTCGCCCGCCAGTTCGGCGGCGGCGGCCACATCTTCGGCGCGCGTCACGTCCAGCTTGACGGGCACGACGCCCTCCAGCGTGATGGCCGACGGATCGCGCGCGGCAGCGTAGACCTTGCGGGCGCCCCGGGCCAGCGCCTCGCGGGCAAAAGTCAGACCGAGGCCGCGATTGGCGCCCGTGATGAAAACAACGGCGTTTTTCAGTTCCATGATGCGCATTCCTGAGGATGAATTGATGTGGATGTAGGGACTTCGGCAAATCAAAATATGATGAACATCATATTTAAGGGCAGCAAAACGGCCGCGCAGTGCGGCCGGAGAAAATCGAATCAGTGAGACGTTGCGGCAGCCTCGTGGTCGTACTGGTCCAGCACCGCTTGGCGGGCGGAGGCCAGCACCGCGCGTCCGCGCGGGTTGTCGCCCAACGCCCGCGCCAATTGCAACGCGCCGACCAGGGTGCTGAGCACGGCCGCGGCCGCGTGTTCGCCCGCCTGGGCGGGCAGCACCTGCTGAACGGCTTCCATCAGCCGCTGCACCCGGCTGGCCGCGACCTCGCGCACGTCGTCCGACTGGCGGGGAATCTCCGAGGCCAGCGCCGCCACGGGGCACCCCCGCTCGCAACCGGCCAGGTGCGCGTCGCTGAGATAGGCTTCGACCCAGGCGCGCAACGGGCTGGCGCCTTCGGCGCGGCGGCGCGCCATGTTCTGGGACAGTCGCGCCGCGCCGTCCTGGCCGGCACGCTCCATCGCCGCCGCCAGCAGCGCGTCGCGCGAAGGGAAATGCGCGTAGAAGCCGCCGTGCGTCAGACCGGCTTCCTTCATGACGTCCGCGACGCCTACCCCGGAATACCCGGCGCGGCGGATCGCGCGCGCCGCCGCATCGACAATGCGTTCGTGGGATTGTTCCTTGCGGGAGGCAGACATGACCGGGACGTCCGAAATATGATGATCGTCATATTAATCCCGCCCCGTTCCAAAGCGCAAGCCCCGACCCCTATTTCAGCGCCACACCTCGGGTTCGAGGGTGACTTCGCCCTTGGCCGCCGAAAAATACACCACGCCGTCCGAGATATTGGCGTTCAGCTGCATCGTGCGTTCGGCCAATTGGCCCAGCGCCCGGCTCTGCTCGGCCGGCAGGTTGATCACCTTCAGGTTGCGCGTGCGTTCCAGCTTGTTGCGCACGCCGTCCCACCAGATCTTGCTGGCCGAACCGCCATAGCAGTACACGATCACCTCGTCGGCCCGGCCACAGGCGCGCAGGATGCGGCGCTCTTCAGGCTGGCCCACTTCGATCCACAGCTTGACCTCGCCCGTCAGGTCCTTCACCCACAGGTCCGGCTCATCGGTATCGCTCAGCCCCTTCGTGAACGACAGCTCCTCCTGCGCATGCAACGCAAACGCCGCCAGCCGCACCATCATCCGCTCGTCCGTTTCCGAGGGATGACGCGCCACGGTAAGCCCGTGACTGCCGTAATAGTGGCGATCGGTATCGGCGACGTTCAGGTCGGCCTTGTAGATGGTGGCGCGCAGGGCCATGGCGTAGGTCCGTTCAAAAGCGAATTGCGGGAAGGCCGCCATGATAACCGCCCGCTGCGGGGCGCCACGCGCCTCGGCAATCGTCAATCGCCCATGCCGGCAGGCATTGCAGCCGCCGGAAGCCGCAGGCCACGCGCCACAGGCCACGGCTCAGGGGTCAAGGCTCAGGGGTCAAGACTCAAGGATCAAGCCCAACGGCTAGACCCGGCGTTACACTTGCCGGGCCTGCACCGCGCCAACCCTGCCGGCAGCGCCACTCAACATTCCCGCGCCATGACAGCCACAGCCGCCCTCCTCGCCTTCACCCTGGCCGCCGCCATCCTGACCATCACCCCCGGCCTGGACAACGCCCTGGTGCTGCGCACCGCCGCCGTCGAAGGCAGCCGCCGCGCCCTCATGGCCGGCCTGGGCATCAGCGCAGGCTGCCTGCTATGGGGCGCGATAGCGGCCTTCGGACTCGGCTCGCTGCTGGCCGTGTCCACGCTCGCCTACGACACCCTGCGCATCTGCGCCGCCATCTACCTGTTCTATCTGGGCATCAAGCTGCTGTGGAGCACCCGCGCCGTGCGCAAGAACTCGGGCCAGGCCGCTATGGAGATCGGTGGTACGGGCACGGTGGCTGGCACTGGCACTGGCACTGGCACTGGCACTGGCACTGGCATTAGCACTAGCACTAGCACTGGCGCTGGCGCTGGCGCTGGCACCGGCAACTGTACCGCGCCCTCCGCCTCCAGAATCACCACCGCCACGCGCCCCGGCAGCACCGCCACCGCCTGGTTCGTCCGCGGCTGCCTCACCAACGCCCTGAACCCCAAGGTCGGCGTCTTCTACATCACCTTCCTGCCCCAGTTCATCCCCGCCGGCGCCGACGTCCTGCGCTTCAGCCTGTTGCTAGCCACGGTCCACGCGATCGTCGGCATGCTCTGGTTCGTCCTGCTGGTCGCCGCCACCCGCCCCCTGGCCCGCTGGCTTTCCCGACCCGCAGTCACCCGCGGCCTGGACCGTGTGACCGGCGCGGTGTTTATCGCGTTTGGGTTGAGGTTGGCGCTGGAAAAGCGCTGATGAATGGCGGGTTGTTTGAACACCCGCGCTTGGATGGGTGTCAGACACCTGGCGGCGATCATGCGCATCTCGTAAGGTTGTCAAACACCCGACGGCGGTCGTCAGACACCCGACGGCGATCAAATACCGCGTCACCAGCGCGCAGCGTCATCACCACGACGCAAGACACCCAAACGCCAAAGAAGGCCGCCCGCGCGGCCGATTTTGGCGGCCCCGCAAGATCTTCCGCCCCACCCCACCCGCGGCAAAAACGCAAGAACCCAACTCGCCCCGCCACCCCGCGCCAGCAACTGACAGAGCGGCTGGTGACGGGCCGGGTGCGAGCGCGGGGCGTCGATGCGCCCAAGGGAATCCGAAGGCAGGCGCCGAAGGTCGCCAACGAGGATGACGCAGGGGGGGGCCGCCTAGGCAAGTCCGGAGCGAAGGCTCCGGACCGCAATCGTGGCCCCGCGCTTGCACCCGGCCCGGCGCCGGCCGCGGCTAAAGAACCCCGCCCGACACCAGCACCACCAGCAAATACAGCAAATACAGCAAACACAGCAAACAACATCAAAGCCAGTCAACCAAGCAAACCAGCCCACACCGCCTCAATAAACCCCAATAGCATGCCGCGCCACAAAATGCCCCTCACCCACGGCAACCAACGGCTCCACCAGCGGCTCATCCCCCACCCGACGCATCGGGCTGGGAATCTCATCCACCAGCAGCGACCGCTCGCGATGCCGCCGCTGCGGATCCGCGATCGGCACCGCCGCCATCAGCTTCTTCGTATAAGGATGCTGCGGATTTTCAAAGATCGCCCGCCGAGGCCCGATCTCCACGATCTGCCCCAGATACATCACGGCCACCCGGTGGCTCACCCGCTCCACCACCGCCATATCGTGCGAAATGAACAGGAACGACACACCCAGCTCACGCTGCAGATCCAGCAGCAGATTCACGATCTGCGCCTGAATCGACACGTCCAGCGCCGACACAGATTCGTCCGCGATCACCACCTTGGGATTGAGCGCCAGCGCCCGCGCGATGCAAATCCGCTGACGCTGCCCGCCCGAGAACTCATGCGGATAGCGGTCGATCATTTCCGGCAGCAACCCGCACTTGTCCATCAGCCACCGCACCCGATCCTGTGCCGCTTTGCCGCGCGCCACCTTGTGGATCAAGAGCGGCTCCATGATCGAATAGCCCACCGTCATGCGCGGATCCAGCGATGCGAACGGGTCCTGGAAAATGAACTGGATATGCTGGCGCAGCGTCTGCATGGCGCTGCCGCGCAGTGCACCGATATTCTTGCCGTCGAATTCGATCGACCCGCTCTTGCTCTTGACCAGTTGCAGCAATGAACGGCCAGTTGTCGTCTTTCCGCACCCCGACTCGCCCACCAGCGACAGCGTCTCGCCCGGATACAGGTCAAAGCTGACCTTCTCGACCGCATGCACGCGCTTTTGCACCCGGCCCAGAATGCCACCGGTAATGTCAAAGCTGGTCGTCAGATCCCGCACCTTCAGCACCGGCCCGTTCTCGCGCCGCACCGTCGATGGCGCGGCCACCGGCGTATCCACCAGCTTGGCCGGATCCGGCACGCGCGCGGCCTCGTCCACCTTTAACAGCGGAAACGGCGCCGGCTCGTCCGTGCCCTGCATCGCGCCCAGGCGCGGTACCGCCGACAGCAACGCCCGCGTGTAGGCATGCTGCGGACGCGCAAAGATCTCGTCCGAACCGCCCTCTTCGACCTTGTCGCCCCGGTACATCACCAGCACGCGGTCGGCCACTTCCGCCACCACCCCCATGTCGTGCGTGATGAAGATCACGCCCATGTCCATCTCTTCCTGGAGCTGGCGGATCAGTTGCAGGATCTGCGCCTGGATCGTGACATCCAGCGCCGTCGTCGGCTCGTCGGCGATCAAGAGTTGCGGCTTGCACGACAGCGCCATTGCGATCATCACGCGCTGGCGCATGCCGCCCGACAGCTGGTGCGGATAGCGGTCCAGAATGGCGCGCGCCTCGGGAATGCGCACGCGCTCCAGCATGCGCAGCGTCTCGGCGCGGGCGGCCGCGGCGTCAAGCCCCTGATGCAGCTGCAGGGCCTCGGCGATCTGGTTGCCGGCCGTGAAGCTGGGGTTCAGCGAAGTCATCGGCTCCTGGAAGATCATGGCGACATCCGCGCCGCGCACGCGTTGCAGCGTGGAATCGGGCGCATTGACCAGATCCAGCACGTCGCCGCTGCGCCGGCGCAGCAGCATCCCGCCGTTGGCGATATGTCCGCCGCCGTACTCGACCAGCCGCATCAGCGCCAGCGAGGTCACGGACTTGCCGGACCCCGACTCGCCCACGATGGCCAGCGTCTCGCCGCGGTTCACGTGAAAGGAAACATTGCGCACCGCTTCCACGGTGCGTTCGGGCGTTTTGAACCGCACCGTCAGGTCATTGACCTGCACGACGCGGTTGGAATCCATGGTTGCCATATCGATTACTTTTCCTGACGCGGATCGAGCGCGTCGCGCAGCCCGTCACCCAGCAGATTGAAGCCCAGCACCACCAGGAAAATGGCCGATCCGGGGAAGATCGACATCCAGGGCGCCTGGGTCATGAAGTTCTTGGCCGTGTTCAGCATCGAGCCCCACGACGGCGTCGGCGGCTGCAGGCCCAGGCCCAGGAAGGACAGGCTCGCCTCGGCGATGATGGCCGTGGCGATGGTGATCGTGGCCTGCACGATCAGCGGCGGCATGACGTTGGGAAACACGTGCCGGCCGATAATGCGCAGGTCGGAAGCGCCCAGCGCGCGGGCGCTCTGCACGTAGTCCTCGTTCTTGACCGCCAGCACCTGCCCCCGTGTCAGCCGGATGAACTTGGGCGCCGCCGATACACCGATGGCGATCATTGCGTTCGTCAGGCTGGGCCCCAGGAAGGCGGCCAGCGCAATCGCCAGGATCAGGAAGGGAATGGCCAAGAGCGCCTCGGTGGCGCGCGAGATGACGCTGTCCGTCCAGCCGCCGAAGTAGCCGGCAGCCAGGCCAAAGGGCACGCCCACGACCAGCGCGATCAGCACCGACACCAGGCCCGCCATCAGCGAGGCGCGCGCGCCGTAGACCATGCGGCTGTAGATGTCCCGGCCCAGCTCGTCCGTGCCCAGCCAATGCGCCGCCGACGGCGCCTTGCGGATGGTGGTGAAGCTGGTTTGCAGGGGATCCTGGCTGACGATGAACGGGGCCAGGATGGCCACCAGCACGAAGAACAGCACGATGCCCAGGCCGAGCATCGCGATGCGGTTGCGTTTGAACTTGGCCCACGCGCGATTGCGGCTGCGGGGCGGCGTGACGGCTGCGGCCGTTGCAGGAATTGCGCTCATGAGTGCCTCAGGCGGGGATTGACCAGGATGTACAGGATGTCGGCCAGCAGGTTCATCAGGATGAAGCCCACCGCCACGCAGAGCACCACGCCCTGCACCACCGCGTAGTCGCGGGTGAACACCGCGTCGACCACCAGCTTGCCGAAGCCCGGGATTGTGAAGACCTGTTCGGTCAGCACGGCGCCGGCCAGCAGTTCACCAAACAACAGCGTGACCAGCGTGACGATCGGCATGAGCGCGTTGCGCAGCGCGTGGCGCAGCACCACGCTGCGCGGGGACACGCCCTTGGCGCGGGCGGTGCGCACGTAATCCGCGGACAGCGCCTCCAGCATGGAAGACCGGGTGTGCCGCATCAGGTACGCGGCAATCGCGGTGGACAGCACCAGCGACGGCATCAGCATGGTCTTGATGGACAGCCAGAAGTCCTCGGACGGCGACACGTAGCCCGAGGCCGGCAGCAGCTTCCACTGCACCGACACCACCATGATGAGGATGATGCCCAGCCAGAAATTGGGAATGGACATGCCGGATAGCGCCGCGATGTTGGCGCCCATCTCGACGGGCTTGCCCTTGCGTACCGCGGCGATGATGCCCATGGGAATGCCCACCAAAAGCGCAAAGAACATCGCCATGGCGGCCAGTTGCAGAGTAACGGGCAGCTTCTGCGCGATCAGCGTCGTGACGGGCACGTCGGTGCGCAGGGACTTGCCCAGGTCGCCTTGCAGCACCTGCCCGGCCCAGGCCGCGTACTGCATCGGCAACGGGTCGTTCAGGCGGTATTTGTCGCGCAGGTAGTCCAGCACGGCCGGGTCGCGCTCTTCGCCGGCCAGGGTCAGCACCGGATCGCCGGGCAGGATTTTCTGCAGCATGAACACGATCATCGACACCAATATCAGTGTCGGGATCGCGACGATCACGCGGCGCAAGATGAGTTTAAGCATGAGGAAAACCGTAAGACAGGAACGACGGACGGCGCCGGCCGGACAAGGGACGATGCGCGTCCGCCGCAAACGACAACCGGACGCGCAAGGCGCGTCCGGCGGGTGCGGCGGTCGATTGCCGCCCCAACATTACTTCTGCGCGAACGTCACGCCCTTGAGCCGGATCATACCGTCCGGGTAGGGAGTGAAACCCTGGACCTTCTTGCTCATGACGAAGGGCCACGGCTGGTAGTAGTTGTACACGCCGGGCAGTTCGTCCTGGATGATGGTCTGCGCCTGGTCGTAGATGGCCTTGCGCTTGGCCTCGTCCGGCACCGTGCGCGCCTGGTTGAGCAGCTTGTCGACTTCAGGGTTGCAGTAGTGGCCGTCGTTCAGCGCGCCCTTGCAGGTGACGAAGGCGTGGATGTTGCCGTCGGGATCGACCCGGCCGGACCAGCCCAGCATCACGACCTGGAAGTTGCCGCCCGAGGCTTCCTTTTGCAGCGCCGCGTATTCCGTCGGGCGCAGCGACAGGTCAAAGCCCGCCTCGGCGGCCATCGCCTGGACGATCTCGGCGATGGACGAAGTGGTGGTGTTGTTGCCAAACACCAGCTCGGCCTTCACGCGGTCAAAGCCCGCCTGCTTGAGCAGGCTCTTGGACTTGGCCACGTCGCGCTGGGTGACGGGGAACTTGTCGCTGTGATAGGGGCTGGCGGGCGGGAACGGCTGCTGGGCCGGTTCAAAGATGCCGCCACCGGCCACTTCGTTGATGGCGTTGCGGTCGATGGCGTACTGGAACGCCTGGCGCACCAGCTTGTTCTTGAAGGGGTTGTCTTCGGCGCGCTTGCCGTTGCCCACGTTGAACATGAACTGCTGGAAGCCCAGCCCCGCGACCGGTGCGAACGTCAGGTTGGCGTCGGTCTTGACCTGCGGGGCGTCGGACGGATTCAGGCGTTCCAGCATGTCCAGGTCGCCGGCGCGCAGGTTGGACAGGCGCACGGTGGTGTCCGGGATGGGCAGGAACGTCAGGCGCTTGAAGGCGTAATCCTTGGCGCCGTAGTACTGGTCGAATTTTTCGAGAACGATGCGGTCGTTCTGGATGCGTTCGACGAACTTGTACGGACCCGAGCAGATGGGCTTGCGGCCCACGGCGGCGACGTCGTCCGAGAAGGTCTTGGGCGACAGCATCATGCCGGCGCGGTCGGACAGCTGCGCGAGCAGCGTGGCGTCCGGTTCCTTCAGGGTGAGCACCAGCGTGGTGGCGTCCGGCGCGTCGACCTTGGCGACCGAACGGAGCTCGCCCTTGCGCAGGCTGTCCGGCAGGCTCATGGCGCGTTCCAGGTTGGCCTTGGCCGCGGCCGCGTCGAACTTGGTGCCGTCGTGGAACGACGCGTCGTCGCGCAGCTTGAAGGTCAGCACCTTGTTGTCGTCGCTGAACGACCACGAGGTGGCCAGTTGCGGCACGAAGTGCAGTTTGGGATCGATGTCCACCAGCTTGTCGCACAACGACGTGAACACGATGCGGCCCACGTAGGTGCGGGCGCGGTGCGGATCCAGAACATCGGGATCTTCCTGCAGGCCGATGCGGATGTTCTGGGCGCTGGCGGCGCCGGCGGCCAGCGCCAGCAGGCTGGCGCCGAAGGTCATGGTCAAGCGTTTCATTGTGTTTATTCCCCTTGTTGCTGCATTTGCCGGTTTAAGGAAGCGCTTTAGAAGCCCACCGCCTGGCCGTCACGACGGCTGTCGCTGGCGGCGACGTAACCCAGTTCGTTGTCGTTTTCGGACATGCGCCAGATGAATTGGCCGGCGCCGAAATCCATGTACGGATCGTCAACGGATTTCAAAGCATGCCCCAGGTCCTTCAGTCCCGCAATCGTAGAAGCCTTCATATTGGTCTCGATGTCGAGCGTGAAGTCGCGGTTGACCTTCCAGCGCGGGGCGCAGCATGCGGCCTGCGGGTTCTGGTGATAGTCGATCATGCGGACCACGGTCTGCATGTGGCCCTGGGGCTGCATGTCGCCGCCCATGACGCCAAAGCTCATGACCGGCTTGCCGCCGCGCGTGAGGAAACCCGGGATGATGGTGTGGAACGGGCGCTTGCCGCCTTCGACCACGTTGGCCGACTTGGGATCCATGGAGAACCCCACGCCGCGGTTCTGCATGCTGATGCCCGTGCCCGGCACGACCACGCCCGACCCGAAGCCCATGTAGTTGGACTGGATGAACGAGATCATCATGCCGTTTTCGTCGGCGGCGGTCAGGTAGATGGTGCCGCCTGCGTGCGGACGGCCGGCCTCGAAGTGGGTGGCCTGGTCCAGGCGGATCAGCTTGGCGCGGCTGTCCAGGTAAGCGTCCGACAGCATCTGCTCGGGCGTGACCTGCATGGCGCGGGGGTCGGCGACATACTTGTAGAGGTCGGCGAACGCCAGCTTCATGGCTTCGATCTGGATGTGCTGCGACTGCACCGAATCCACGGGGATGTCGGCCATGTCGAAGCGTTCGACGATACCCAGCGCGATCAGCGCGGCGATGCCCTGCCCGTTCGGCGGGATTTCGTGCAGCTCGTAGCCGCGATAGGACTTGGAGATGGGCTTGACCCATTCCGGACGGTAGCCGCGCAGGTCTTCCAGCGTCATCGCGCCGCCGCATTCCTTGCTGAAGGCGGCGATGCGCTCGGCCAGTTCGCCTTCATAGAAGTCGCGGCCCTTGGATTCGGCGATGCGGCGCAGCGTGTTGGCGGCGTCGGGGAAGCGGAAGTGCTCGCCGACCTTGGGCGCGCGGCCTTCGGGCAGGAAGGCCTGGGCGTAGCCGGGCTGCGACTTCAGTTCCTCGGCGGCGGCGGCCCACTTGTGCGCCACGACGGGCGGCACGGCATAGCCGCGTTCGGCGATCTCGATGGCGGGTTCGAACAGTTGTTCGAACGGCAGCTTGCCCAGCTTTTCATGCAGCGCGGCCCAGCCGGCCACCACGCCGGGAACCGTGACCGCATCCCAGCCGCGCTTGGGCTGGATGGCCAGGCCATTGGCGTCGGTGCCGTACTTGCGCTTGAAGTATTCGGTGTTCCATGCGGCAGGCGCGACGCCCGACGAGTTCAGGCCGTGCAGCTCCTTGCCGTCCCAGACGATGGCAAAGCAGTCGCCACCCAGGCCGCAGGAAACCGGTTCGACCAGGACGATCGTGGCCGCGGCCGCAATGGCGGCGTCCACGGCGTTGCCGCCCTTGAGCAGCATGCGCAGCCCCGCCTGGGCAGCCAGCGGGTGCGACGTGGAAACCACGTTGCGGGCAAACAGCGGAATGCGGACGGAAGGATACGGGTTGGCCCAGTCGAAGGTTTTCATGTGGCGGGTCTCATAAGGTTAAGCGGGCGAAGTTACTCTCGTGCTTTAATTAAATCAATTTGATTTTTTGTTCCGTCATAAAAGAATTTTTTATGAGTACGATCCGGTTCATGCGCACCTTTCTGGCCGTCGCGCACCACGGTTCCTTCTCGGAAGCAGCCGAGCAGGTGGCCCTGACGCAGGCGGCCGTCAGCTTTCAGATGCGCTCGCTGGAAGCCGAGCTGGGGCGAGAACTTTTCGACCGCAGCGGGCGCCTGGCCATCCTGAACGCGGCCGGACGCGAATTGCTTCCTGAAATCAAGCACTTGCTTGATTTATACGACAGACTGCGGCGGCCGAACACCGCGCCCGGCGAATTGGCCGGGTCCGTGTCGGTGGGCAGCATCGTGTCCTGCATGGGGACGCTATCGAAGGTCATCTCGGGATTGAAAAAGGCCCACCCCAAGCTGGACGTGCGCATCCTGTCGGGCAAGGCCAGCGAGCTGGCGGGCAAGGTCGAGGACGGCGAGCTGGATGCGGCATTCCTGGTGGAAGCCGGGCGCAAGATGGCCAGCACGCGCTGGACCGCACTCTATGAAGAACAGATGGTGGTGATCGCCCCGCTCTCGGCGGCCGGCAAGGACGCCCGCGAGGTGCTGGCGGGCAATCCGTTCCTGCGCTTTGACCGCACCCAGCGCACCGGGCTGCAGATCGACCGGCTGCTGCGCCGGATGGCGGTGCCGGTCAATGACTTCCTGGAACTGAACGCGATCGAGACGCTGGTGGAACTGGTGCGCCAGGAAGTCGGCGTGACGCTGCTGCCGCTGATCAACGGCGCGAACTGGCAGCATAGTCCGGAGTTGCGGATCTTTCACCTGCCCGACGACCTGGGGCCGCTGTCCCGCTCCATCGGGATGCTGGAACGCCGCGAACACGCCCGCCAGGGCATCACGGCAGCGATCTGCGAGGCGTGCGCGCAGGACTTCCGCGCACGCGAACCGCAGACCGCCGCGTGACGTTTACATCGCCATGGCCGGATCGGTCACGGACGCCTTGCCGGTTTCGACGCGGCCGGCAAAGCGGCGCAGCCACGACGGATCCTCGGCCAGCCGCACCGTGAAGTCGTACCACGCGTGGCTGCCCGCAAGCGCCCAATGCTGCTCGACCTGCGCGCCGGCTGCGACCGTGAAGGTCCAGCGCTCGTGGTTGGCGTAATACGCATTGGGCGTGACTTCAAAGGTGCACGGGGTCTTGCCGGCGTTGATGAAGCTGACGTAGACGTCGCCATTGGCGATGTCGTAGCAGACGCGGATCTCGGCATCCTGCTGCGCCGTGCGGTCATGCGCCACGTCGCCGGCGAAATGGCGGTGCCAGCCGTTGGGGCCCAGGACCCACAGGTCGTACTTGCCGCCGTCGGCCGCCGTGTCCCAGCTGCCTTCGAGCTGCTTGCCCGGTTCCACGGTGTAGCGGCGCGGCAGGCGGTCCAGATTCAGGCGGTCATACACATGGAACACCGCGGCCTGTTTACCGGTGTTTGAAAACACCAGCCACATTTTGCCGGTGCCCGGCTGGCTGCGGCCGCTCGCGTGCAGCTCGTACGGCAAGGCGCGGGAATAACGCACGCCGGGCTCCTGCACGCCCTTGGCCTGCGTGGACGGATCGGGCAGCGGCACGGCGGTCAGCGCTTCCTGCGCGGCGCGTTCCTGGTCCGATCCGCTGCGGGTCAGGATGTTCAGGTCGGGCAGTTTTTCGTCGTTGGGCGTGGCGAAGTTGAAGGCCGAGGTCAGGTCGCCCAGCACGGCGCGGCGCCACGGGCTGATGTTCTCTTCCTTCACGCCGAAGCGGGCTTCCAGGAATTGCAGCACGGAGGTGTGGTCGAAGGCCTGGGAATTGACCCAGCCGCCACGGCTCCAGGGCGACACGACGTACATCGGCACGCGGGGGCCGGGGCCGTAGACGCGGTTGTCGGCGGCGTCCTGGGCGGACGCGTGCGTGTGGCGCTCCAGGTCGGTGTTGACGGTGGAGGCGCCGGCCATCGAGCCATCGGTATTCAGCGAGGGCGCGGCGGGCGGCGGCACGTGGTCGAAGTAGCCGTCGTTCTCGTCGAAGTTGATGAGCAGGACGGTCTTGCTCCAGACGTCCGGATTGGCGGTCAGCGCGTCCAGCGTTTCCTGGATGTACCAGGCGCCCTGCACGGGACTGGAGGGGCCGGGGTGCTCGGAGTAAGTTGCCGGCGCCACGATCCACGACACCTGCGGCAGCGTGCCGTTCATCGCGTCGTCGCGCAGCGCCTGCAGGAAGCCGCCGTCCGGCATCGTGTTGGCGGTGCCCTTGTAGAGCGGATTGGCCGCGTCCATGCTGGGCGTCCAGGCCGGGTAAGGCGCGCCGTTGCTGCCGTTGCCCGCCAGTTCGTTGGCGCGGCGGTACTGCTGGAAGCCAGCCAGCGGGTTGTCGCCGAAGTTCTCCGGCAGGTTCTGGTAGACCTTCCACGTCACGCCGTTTTCCTGCAGGCGCTCCGGATACGTCTTCCAGGTCCAGCCGATGTTCGAGGCGCCCAGGCTGTCCCACTGGTTGCGGGTCGACGGGCCGTTGCCCTGCGCCAGCGGATCGTTGGTGCCGGTCCAGTGAAAGAGGCGGTTGGTGTTGGTGCCGCCGTGGGTGGAACAGTGGTAGGCGTCGCACAGGGTGAAGGCGTCGGCCAGCGCGAACTGGAACTCGACTTCCTTCTGGCGGTAGTAGCCCATCGACTGGTTCTGCTTGTAGCGGGGCCATTGATACATGCGGCCGCCGTCCCAGGCCATCTGCGCATCCACGTAGTCGTGCGGCGTGCCGGCCACGCGCTGGGCGTTGCCCTGCGTGCTGTCCAGGTGGTACGGCATGACGACGCGCGTGCCGTTGGTCTGTTCCCAGACCGAGCGGTCCTGCGGCAGCGGGATGGTGATGCGGTCGCCAAAACCGCGTACGCCCTTGAACGTGCCGAAGTACATGTCGAACGAGCGGTTCTCCTGCATCAGGATGACCACGTGCTCGACGTCGTTGATGGTGCCGGTGCGGTTATTGGCGGGAATGGCGAGCGCGCGGCGGATCGCGGGCGGGAACATCGACAGCGCGGTCAGGCCTGCCGTGGAGGCGGCGGCGTTGCGCAGGAACCGGCGCTTGCCGGCGTGGATCGTGTCTTTATCGGACTTCACGGAGGATTTTCCTATGTGTCTGGAATAGGCGCGGCTCAGGGCGCGCAACGCAGTTCGGGCTTGGCCGGCGGCGGCGTGGTGGGCGTTTCGGGCTGGGTGGGCGTACCGGGATTGCCAGGCGTAGCGGCGTTGTCGTCGCCGCCATCGTCGCCACCGCAGGCGGCCAGGGTGGCGGTCAGCATCAGCACCGCGCCGGCGCGCAGGAAACCGCGCAAAATCATGGACTTGCTCATGGGGTATTTATCCTTGGGACATCAGGGAAACAGTTCGTGGACGGACTTGCCGGACAGGGCGAGGGACTTCACTTCTTCCTCGGTCAACGCCCGCGACCAGAACGCCAGGTCATCGAAAATCATCGTGTACGGGCCCTTGGTGCCGGCGCAGCAGATGCCGTAGGTGCCGAGGCCGTCTTCGTTCAGGCCGATGTGCGGACCGAAGATGCCGGCGACCTGGGCCAGGTTGACGCCGGGCGTGGCGGTGGAGGTCACGCTGCGCACAAAGCCCAGTTCGCTGTCGTAGCGGTAGGCGGTCATGGTGCGGGCCGTCTTGTCGATGGTCATGGCGATGTAGACGGGCTTGTTGGGCGTGAACTTCACGCCGTTGATGTCCGCGCGCTTGCCGCCGCCGGCGATGTTGAAGCGCAGTTCGGGCCCTGCCCATTGGGCGATGGTGATGCCAGGGTTGCCGCCGGAGTTGTAGTCCTTGTTGCCGATGATCGAGCGGTCATTGGCGGTGCCGTCGGACTGGAACCAGAAGCCGATGGTGAACGCCTGCACGCTGTCCAGAAGGCCCGCCGGATAGTCCAGCTTGAATGCGCCCAGGGCCGCCGAACCGCGCTCGTTCCGGAAGCTCTTGCCGTACACGCCGGGGTCGGCATAGGCGGGCGCCTGGGTGCCGTCGAACGGCGTGATCGCGCCGCCGCCGGCGGCCTTGTCGGCCACGTCGCCCTCGAAGGGGAAGAACATGGTCAGGCCGGTGCGCAGCGAGGCCAAGAGGGGCACGGGCTTGACGTAGACGACCGTGGCGCGCGCGGCGCTGACCGCGTGGCCGGTGGAGACGCTGTAGGCCACTTCATGCACGCCCTCGGCAGTGAAGGTGAAGCCGGTGTCGACGTATTCGGTGGCGGTGCCGGGCAGGCGCGCGACTTCCTTGCCATCGCGGCTGACGACGATGTCGCCGGCGGGTTCTCCAACGCGGACCCAGGTGACGGTGACGCTCTTGTTGTCCATGGAGGTGCGGGTGGCAACGCGGCGCAGCGCCAGCGGCTCGCTGAGCGCGGTGCCGGCCATGTCGTAGGCGGCGGCCTCGGGCAAGGCGTCCAGGTGCGACAGGACGGTGGGCGCCACGTCGGCAGCGCTGGGCAGCGCGTACCAGTTGGTGTCCCATACGCCGTCGAACGAGGCGTCGTCGGCGCTGCCGCCGAGCAGCGCGGGCTGATTGGCGGCGAGCAGGATGGTCTTGTTGGAAGAGAACGGCAGGCCGTCGCTGCCGCCGGTCTTGTCCAGGCCGTGGCTTGTGGCGACGACCATGAGCCAGTTTTCGTTGGGATGCGCGGCGCGGCGGTCGGCCAGTTGCTTGGCCAGGACGCCAAGGGCGGCGTCGGTCTGGCGGATGACAGCGTCGTAGGTGGTGCCGAAGCCGTTTTCGGCGGCGGCGCGTTCGGGCGCGCCGAATTGCGCGACGACGAGGTCGTAGCCTTCGGCGATGCGGTCGCGGGCTTGGGAGGCGACGCAGTCGTCCTGGCCTGCGCAGTCGGTTAGCGTCTGGACGTAGCCGGCGTCGCGGTCGATGTTTATAAGGCTGGCCAGCAGCGATGAGTTGAAGGCGCCGGCGGTGCGCGCTTCAGGCTGTGCGGTCTTGATGCGTTGGAACAGGCTGGGGGCTTTCATGCCCTGGCTCTGTGCATTGGAGCGCACGCCGTGGACGTCGGCCCATTGCCCGGTGAGCAAGGTGGCCCAGCCGGGCGCGGTGAGCGTGGGCTGTTGGGTCACGGTGCCGGTCACGCCGCCGGTCCAGGCGCGGGTGACGGTCAGCTGGCTCAGATTGGGCAGCGTGTTGTCCGCCACGCCGCGCCGCAGCGCGTCATACGTCAGGCCGTCCACGCCGACAAACAGCACCTTGCTGGCGCTCGCCTCGCCCGGCGTTGTCACGGGCGGCTGGGTCGGCTCAGGCGGGGCAACGGGCACGTCGTCGTCATCGTCGCCGCCGCCACAGCCTGCCAACACGCTGGTCGCCAGCAACATGGCGCACCATCTTCTCCAATTCAATGTCTGCATTGCTTCTCTTCTCTTTTTCATGAAGGGGGTCTTACGCTGGCCGACATGGTGGCGACTGAACGTGAAAGACCCGTGAAGCAAAGGCGAGAAACCTTGATTGCTGAATCAGGATTCTTTTGCGGATGAGGCAATGCAGGTGTGCAGTTCGGTGGGTTCGTTTGCCTGCGAGGCAAGGGAGCGGGTGGGTTTTCGGTGGCTGGGAATGTGGTGATGGCGGGTGTTATGACACTCGGAGAGTCGACACGACATGCCGGCGACCTTCTACCCGGGCTGTCTGACGGTTTGTTCGCTTTTGCGTTTTGGTTTGCCTGGGGTTGAGTTCTTGAGACGTCCGGCACGGCGACGGCCCGGGGCGCGCGGGGCCACGATTGCGGTCCGGAGCCTTCGCTCCGGACTTGCCTAGGCGGCCCCCCCCGTCGTCATCTTCGTCCGCCTTCGGCTCCCTTCAGATTCCCTCGGGCTTATCGACGCCCCGCGCACCCCGGGCCGCCACCGCACCGGACTCGAGCAGTTGAAGTTTTCCGGGCGGCGGGACGGTCAGCGTGCTTGACGTTCTGTTGGAGACGTGCCCGGGGTTGAAGCAGCTTGCGGTGCCCGTCCCCGGTTGGCCGCGCGGGCGGCCTCCGGGGACTTACGCGGTGTCTTGCGGCGTGGCGATGACGCTTCGCGTGTGGCGGGGTTTGGGTCGGAATTCTTTGGGGGGAGATGATCGTGTCGGGTGTCTGACACCCAATGAGACATTGCGGCAGACCAGCATTCACTTCCATGGGTGTACGACACCCAACATTGCTGTCATGAATCGCCGCTATAGTCGGCCGCGTTGCTTCGTCTGCCGTTCAATCCCATGCCTTTGTCCCTGCACCTGCCCCTGCCCTCCGCGCCCGCCTTGCTGCGTGTCCTTGCCGTGCTGGTTTTTGCCGCGGGGCTTGGCGTGTGGGCGTCTATCCTGTTTGCGCCACAGCCCGGGCCCCTGCCCCCGGCGGTCTCGGCCGCTGCGCCGCGTGCGGCCGACAATACGCCGGTCGCGTTGTGGTTCGGCAAGGACGAAGCCATGCGCACGCAGATCACGGTGCTGGGGGTGATCGCGGCTGGGCCCGATGGTGCGGCCGTGCTGAGCGTGGACGGCGGACCGCCGCTGGCTTGGCGCGCGGGGACTGAACTGGCGCCGGGCATCGTGCTTCGCGACATCGCGGCGGACGCCGTGACGGTCGAGCAGTCGGGCCGCGCGAGCCGCCTGGCCGCGCCGGCTGCGCAGGACGCGCCGGGCGGAATCACGCGCTTGAAGTGAATGCCGGCGGGTGACCTGCCGGCGTGCGCATTACTGTCATATTTCATGTCCACAATCCCGGGCTTCTACTGAAAGACCGGAGTTGCAAAGTGCGTCAGTTACCGCGCGGGCTTGCCCGCCAGCAGGGCTTCACCCTCATCGAGATCATGGTGGTGATTGTGATCATGGGGATTCTGGCCGCGCTGGTGGTGCCGCGCGTGCTCGATCGCCCGGATCAGGCGCGTCAGGCGGCCGCCCGGCAGGACATTGCGGGCATCATGCAGGCGCTCAAGCTGTACCGGCTGGACAATGGCCGCTATCCGACCACGGCGCAGGGCCTGCGGGCGCTGGCGCAGAAGCCGGAGGGCGTTGCCAACTGGCGTGGCTACCTGGACAAGCTGCCCAACGATCCGTGGGGACACCCCTACCAATACCTGAGCCCCGGCGTCAAAGGCGACGTCGATGTCTTCTCGTTCGGCGCCGACAACAAGCCCGGCGGAGAAAGCGGCGATGCCGACATCGGTTCCTGGGAACTCTGAACGCGGCTTCACGCTGGTCGAAGTCCTGGTGGTGCTGGTGATCGTGGCCATCGCGGCCAGCATGGTGAGCCTGTCGGTCGGGCGTGGCGACAATCGTCTGCGCGCCGACGCCGAGCGCCTGGCGGACGCGTTCACCGTGGCGCAGAGCGAGGCCCGCAGCGACGGGCGCCCGATCCGCTGGCTGGCAAACGGCCAGGGGTGGTCGTTCGAGCGCAACGGCCGCGCGGCCGGCCCTACCGCGCAAAACGACATCCCGGTGCCTCCCGACCGTCTCGACACGGACGAGGTGTTGCGTCCGCAGGCCTGGTCGGCCAGCCCGGTGCAATGGCGGCTGGATCCGGACCGGCCGCTGATCTTCAATACGGAATGGGTGGCCGCGCCCATGACGTTGACGTTGAGCGCGGCAGACGTGCGCGTGACACTGCAACGCGATGCCGCGGGACGCTATGAGATCCGCTGACGAATTCGCCCAGGCCGCCCTCGATGGCGCGGCATTGCCGCGTCTGCGCAACCGCGAACGCGGTTTCACGCTGATCGAAGTGCTGGTTGCGCTGGCGATCATCGCCGTGGCGATGGGCGCGGCGTTGCGCGCCACGGGCGTCATGGCCGCGAACAACCGCGCGCTGCAGGACAAGACCCTGGCATTGCTGGCGGCGCAGAACGCGCTTACGCAGCTGCGTCTGGAACAGACGCTGCCGCGCGCCGGCTCGCAGACGGTGCCGTGTCCGCAAGGCGGCCTGGCACTGCAGTGCGAGCTGGTCTTCACCAATTCGATGAACCGCAGTTTTCGGCAGGTGTCGGTGAAGGTCCACGACGCCGCGTCTTCGCGCGATGGCGCGATCCTGCTGCAGCTCGACGGACTGCTGTCCAGCCTGCGATGACTGTGCGCCGCCCACCGCAATCCCAGGCCGGCTTCACGCTGATCGAGGTGCTGGTCGCCCTGGCGCTGATGGCGCTTGTCAGCCTGATGGCCTGGCGCGGCCTGGCCAGCGTGTCGGGTGCGCGCGATCTTATTGCCGCACAGGCCGAGGACACGGACGCGATCGTACGCACGCTGGGCCAGATGGCGCGCGATGTGGAGCTGTCGTACGCGGGCCCTGCGTTCGATTCACCGGGTCTGGACGCGGTGTCGTTCACGGCGGGCCTGCGGCTGTTGCCGCGCGCCGCCGGTGGGCAGACGCTGGAAGTCCTGCGCCCCGATCCCGATGGCAACGGCCTGTGGCAGCGTGTTCAATGGCAGGTCCGCAACGACGGCCTGTGGCGCACGAGTGGCCCATCCGGGCCGCGCAGTCCGTTGCCGGCGGCCGTTGACGGCGTGCTGCTTTTGCCAGGCGTGCGCAATCTTGCACTGCGCGCCTGGGTGCCGGGCGTGGGCTGGGTGGATGCGAACGCGGCGTTCGCGGCGGCGCCCAGCGGGCTGGAGATAGTTTTTGATCGTGGCGTGCCGGGCGATCTGCGGCGCTACTCGCGCATCCTGGAGCTGCCATGAGCCGCAGGGCTGTTCACGCACAGGCCTCGTGCTGCGGTCATGGGAGAGGCGGCGGGACCCGCCAACGCGGCGCGGCGGTCGTCAGCGCGCTCATTGTGGTTGCGATCGTGGCCGCGCTGACGACCAGCCTGTTCCAGCGGCAGACCGCCAGCACGCGGCGCGTGGAGAACGAACTGGCGCGCGTGCAGGCGCGCGCGATGCTTGCTGGCGGCATCGACTGGGCGCGGCTGGTGGTGCGCGACCATGGCCGGCGCGAGCCCATCACCCGCGGCGACCAGATCTGGGCGACCCCGGTGCTGGACACCCGTATCGAGCGCCCCGGCGACGACCGCGTGGCGGTGTTCTCGGGCGGGGTCCAGGACGAACAGGGCAAGTACAACCTCTACAACCTGGCGCGCAATGGCGTGGCGCAGCCCGAGCAGGAAGAGATTCTGCGGCGCCTGCTCGGCACGCTGGAACTGCCCGACACGCTGGCCGCGCGCATCGTCGACATCGTTGCGGCCGCGCAGCCGCCCGCGCTGGCGGCGGACGCGCCCAATACCGCGGCGCAGCCCGGCCCGCTGGCGCGCGCGCCGTTGCCGCGCGGCGTGGACGAAGTCGCGGCGCTGCTGGACCTTGAACCGCCCATGCGAAACGCGTTGCGGCGCACGATGACGCTGCTGCCGTCGGCCACCCAGGTCAACGTCAACACCGCGCCCGCGGAGGTGATCGCCGCGCTGGTGCCGGGGCTGTCGCTTGCGCAGGCCCGCGCCTTGGCGGGCGAGCGCGACCGCGGCAACTGGTTCAACAACACCGGCGACTTCGCCAACCGGCTGGCGGGCACGGGCGTGAAAACGCCCGCGCCCGCCGTCTCCACCAATAGCAGCTGGTTCCTGGCCAGCGGCACCGTGGTCTACGAACGGGCGCGCGTCTCCATGCAGGCGTTGATGCGCAGCGCCCCGCCGGCCGCTCCCGAAACCCTCTGGACGAGAGAAACACCTTGAAGAACACCCTGCGCATCGCCCTGCCCGCGCTGGAGGAATTTGGCGCCGATTCGCCGCTGCCCTACGCCTGGTTCGACCGGCGCGGCCGCTGCGTGCGGCAAGGCGAGCTGGCGCTACGCGCCCTTGGGCACGCCTGGCCCCAGGCCGCGTGCGAAGCGGTTCTGCACCCGGCCGACGTCATTTCGGCCACGGTGCAGATTCCCGCCGTGGCGCGCGCGCATTTCGGCGCGGCCGTGCGCGGCGCGCTGGAACCGCTGGTCCTGAGCGACCTGGATGGCCTTGCCATCGGTCACGGCGCACGCGCCGCCGACGGGTCCGTTGCGCTGGCCTGGTCCCCGCGCGAACCGGTGCGCCGCGCGTGGAGCCTGCTGAGCGAACAAGGCCTGCGCGTGCGCGCGCTGATCGCCCCGCAAGCGCTGGCGCCAGCCACCGATGCGCCGTTGCGCGACCCTGCCGATCCGCGCTGGCACGCGCCCTCGCCCGTCTGGTCGCTGGCCATGCCGCATCTTGCGCCGGTCAGCGTGTCACGCTGGCGGCCGGTGTGGCGCTGGGGCGCGCTGGCGGCCGTGGTGTGGATTGCGGGCTTGAACCTGTATGCCGCGCAACTGCGCGGCGAAGCGGACACGTTGCGGCGTGGCATGCACGACCAGGTGCTGGCGGCGTTTCCGAACGTGCCCGTCGTGCTGGACCCCGCGCGCCAGGCGCAGCAGGGGCTGGACGCGTTGCAGGCCAACCGCGGCGCCGCCAGCGCCGGCGACTTCCTGCCGCTGGCCCGCGCCGCCGCGCAGGCGCTGCCCTTTGCCGCCGACAAGGTCGCGCACCTGACGTATGCCGACCAGGCGCTCACGCTGCAACTGGCGGACGCCGGCCCGCAAGCACAACGCGTCGCCGAAACGCCGGCGCTGATCCAGCAAGCCGCCGCCCTGGGGCTGAAGCTGGAACGCGGCGACACCGACAACACCTGGCGCATCGTGCGCAGCCAACCATGACACCGCTACATCGACTTCAAGCAGCGTGGCAGGCCGCCCGCAAACCCGTGGACCCGGCGCTGGCGCGCGCCCGAGCGCGCTACCAGGCGTTAGCCCCGCGCGAACGCCGCCTCGTCGCCGGCGCGGCGTTGCTTCTGGGTGCGGCGATTGGCTTTGTGACGCTGATCGAGCCCGCCCTGAACACTGTGCGCAAACTGCACGCCGAGCTGCCAGGCCTGCGCACGCAGGCCGCCACCGTCGCCGACCTGACGGCGCAAGCCTCCGCCCTGCGACAGCGCAACGCGGTGCCCGCGGGGGCCATGCCCAGCACGCAGGAACTGTCTGCCAGTCTGGAACGCGCCGGCCTGCCCGCCGGGCAATGGACGCTGGCCGATGCCGACGCGGGCGGCGTCACGCTGTCGTTGGAGCAGGCGCCGTCATCGGCGCTGATGCGCTGGCTGGACGGCGCGGGGCGCGATTGGGGACTGGCCATCTCGCAGGTGGACCTGACGCGCGCCGCAAACGCCAACGGACGGCCGCTGCCGGGCCTGGTCAACGGCAAGGTCGTGCTGCTGCCGCCGCAGGCGGCCGGGAGCCGCTGATGCCGCTGAAACTTCCTTCACGCCGCGTGGCGGGCCTGTGGCTGGCTGGCGTGTTGTGCGCCGCCGCTGCGGGTGCCGCCGTACTGCCTGCGCGATGGGTGCTGGCGCTTTTGCCCGCCGACGCGCCGGTCACGTTGGCCGACGCCAGCGGCACGCTGTGGCACGGCAGCGCGTGGATCGCCCTTGGCTCCGAAGGCGCGCGCCGCGTGCTGCCGCAACCGGTGCAATGGCAATGGCGCTGGGACACGATGGCGCTCGACATCTCGCATCCCTGGCTGCAAGGCGCGTTGCGCGCGCGTCCGGGGTGGAACGGTCTGGCGCTGCCCGCATCGTCCCTGCGCGTGCCCGCAACGGTTCTGCCTGCGCTCGGCGCGCCTTGGAATACGTTGTCGCCGCAAGGCATGCTGGAGATCAACTGGCAGCCCTTGCGCCTGGGCGCCCCGCTTCCCCCCGGCCCAGCCGTGGACGTGCGCTGGCGAAACGCCGCGACTGCGCTCTCGCCCATCTCGCCAGTGGGGGCTTATTTGCTGCGCGTGCAGGGCGGTAAAACCGGCGCGACGCTGGTCCTCAGCACGGAAAGCGGCCTGCTCGACGTCAAGGGCCAGGGCGGTAGTGGCCCCCGAGGCATCAGCTTCCAGGGCGAAGCCACGTTCGCCCGATCGGCGAATGAGGCCGACCGCGCCGCGTTGGACGGCCTGCTGTCGACCCTGGGCCGCCGCTCGGGCGACACGGTGACGTTCAGCGTGGGGAAATCCGGGCGCTAGGAGCGGCGTCGGGCGCGGCTGCTACGCGTCGCGCGTCACGCGCAGGATTTCCTCTGGCGACGTCTGCCCCGCGTCCACCCACCGCTGGCCGTCTTCGCGCATGCTGCGCATGCCGGCGGCCGCCGCTGCGCGGCGCAGTTCGCGTTCGTCGCGGCCTTCGTGGATCAGGCGGCGGGCCTCGTCGTCCACCGTGAAGAGCTCGTGGATGCCAGAGCGGCCGCTGTAGCCGGTGTGGTTGCAGGCCTCGCAGCCCACGGGGTGAAAGACCTGCACGCCGTCCAGCATCGAGGGCGACTTGCACGCCGGGCATAGCTTGCGCACCAGCCGCTGCGCCAGCACGCCCAGCAGCGACGACGCCAGCAGAAAGGGTTCGACACCCATGTCGGTCAGGCGAGTGACGGCGGACACGGCATCGTTGGTGTGCAACGTGGCCAGCACCAGGTGGCCGGTCAGCGAGGCCTGCACCGCGATCTGCGCGGTTTCCAGGTCGCGGATTTCGCCGATCATGATGACGTCCGGGTCCTGGCGCAGGATGGCGCGCAGGGCGAGCGCAAAGCTCATGTCGATCTTGGCGTTGACCTGCGTCTGGCTGATGCCGGCCAGGTCGTATTCGATGGGATCCTCCACCGTCAGGATGTTGCTGGTGGAGGCGTCCAGACGGCTCAGCGCCGCATATAGCGTGGTGGTCTTGCCGCTGCCGGTCGGGCCGGTCACCAGGACGATGCCGTGCGGCTGGCGGATCAGACGGTCCAGCTGCGACAGAACGCCCGGGCTCATGCCGAGCTTTTCCAGTTGCAGCCGGCCGGCCTCCTTGTCCAGCAAGCGCAGCACGGCGCGCTCGCCATGCCCGGTCGGCAACGTGGACACGCGCACGTCGATGGGACGCCCGCCCACGCGCAGCGCGATGCGTCCATCCTGCGGCAGGCGCTTTTCGGCGATGTCCAGGTGCGCCATGATCTTGATGCGTGAAATCAGCGCGGCGTGCAGCGCCTTGCGCGGCGACACCACATCGCGCAGCGTGCCGTCCACGCGGTAGCGCACCACGGAGTGCGTTTCGAAGGGTTCGATATGGATATCGCTGGCGCCGTCGCGCGCAGCCTGCGCGAACAGCGCGTTGATCATGCGGATCACGGGCGCATCGTCCTGCGCTTCCAGCAGGTCCGCCACCTCGGGCATGTCCTGCATCAGGCGGTCCAGGTCGATCTCGTTTTCCGCCACGCCCATGACCGACGCGGCGTCTTCCGAGTGGCTGTAGGCCGCGGTCAGCAGCGTCTCCAGCGCCTCGTCGTCGATTTGCGTCAGGCCGATATCGCCGTGGCAGCGCCGGATCTCGCGCACGGCCCATTCCGGCGTGCGCGGACTGACCGTCAACTGCGCCTGCCCCCCGCGCAGCGACAGCACCGCGCGCTGCGCGCG
Organism: Achromobacter sp. Root170; assembly: GCF_001428165.1. Lineage (NCBI taxonomy): Bacteria > Pseudomonadati > Pseudomonadota > Betaproteobacteria > Burkholderiales > Alcaligenaceae > Achromobacter > Achromobacter sp. Root170. The sequence continues at coordinate 423,715 of NZ_LMHN01000001.1, read as the reverse complement.
GGCCCAGGCGTACGGTAAGGGGTGCGCGCTCATAGCAGCTTCTCGGGGTCCACCGCCACCGTCATCATGACCGGCCGCGGCGCGCGGATGGGTTGCTGGGCGGGCGCGGGCGGCGTGCCGGGATACTGGCGCACCGCAAAGGTCTCGACCGTGGCCGGCGGCGGACGGCGCAGCGTGGCCGCCTGCTGCTCGGGCCGCAAATCGTAGGCGTTGTTCGACACCGACGGCGCCGAGCCCGGCAGCGGCAGCATCGGCGCCTGCATGTCCGGCAGCGCCCAGTGGTCGCGCGGCTGCACCGCGCCCTGCGCGCGCCGCATGTAGTCGTAGCGGTCCATCGTGACGCTGGCGCTGCGGTTGGCGTCGCGCACCACGTACGGGCGCAGGAACACCATCAGGTTGGTCTTGGTGCGCTTGCGCGTGTCGTAGCGGAACAGCGACCCGATCACCGGCAGCGAACTCAATCCCGGCACCGCGTTGGACGTGAGCGTCACGTTGTCTTCCAGCAGGCCGCCCAGCACGATGATCTGGCCATCGTCGATCAGCACGCTGGTGTCGATCGCGCGCTTGTTGGTGACGATGCCGGTGGTGGCGTTCGAGCGGCTTTCGTCGATGCTGCTGACTTCCTGGTAGATGTCCAGCTTGACCGAGCCGCCTTCGGAAATCTGCGGCCGGATGTTCAGTTTCAGGCCCACGTCCTCGCGTTCGATGGTCTGGAACGGATTGGAGCTGCCATTGCTGCCCGAGGTCACGTACTGGCCCGTCACGAACGGCACCGTCTTGCCGACCAGGATGCTGGCCGACTGGTTGTCCAGCGTCAGCAGGTTGGGCGTGGACAGGATGTTGGCCTCGCCCGTGTTCTGCATGGCGCGCGCCAGCACGCCCAGGTTGATGACCTCGTTGCCCAGCACGTCGACCGTGCCCTTGACCACGCCCAGGCTCAAGCCGCTGCCCAGCGCGTCGATCGAGGTCGGTCCGTTGCCGGTGATGCCGCTGCCGCCCAGGTTCGTGCCGCCGATGAAGCTGGTGCCGTTGCCGTTGATGTTGCCCGCGCCGGTCATCCACTGGATGCCGAATTCGGCGGCCTTCTCTTCGCTGACTTCAACGATCAGGCTTTCCACCAGCACCTGCGCGCGGCGCTGGTCAAGCTGGTCGATCACTTCACGCAGGCTGCGGTACAACGGCTCGGGCGCGGAGATGATGAGCGAGTTGGTTGCGGGGTCTGCCTGGATGGTGGCGCCGCCCGCGGAATACGACACCGCCTGCGTCGAATTGTCTTCGCGCGCGATGCGCTCCTGTTCGCCCGACAAGCCACTGCGCGACGAGCCCGACTGGCTGGACATGCCCATGCCTGCCTGCGTCCCCGCGCTGCTGGCCGTGTTCTGCGCGCGCGCGCCGCCCTGCGCGCCGCCGGTGCTGCTGCTGGCGCCCGGGGCCGCGCCCGGCGCCGAATTTGCCTGGCCCGTCAGCAGCCCGCCCAGCACCTCGGCGATGCGCGTGGCCTGCGCGTTGCGCATGTACACCACATGCAGATTGCCCGCGCGGTTCTGCTGCGCGTCCAGCTTCTGGATCAATTCGCGCGCCAGGCGCGTGCGCGCCGGGCTGCCCGAACGCACCAGCACGCTGTTGCTGCGCGGATCAGCCACGACCGCGATGCGCTGCGTCGGGTCGCTGCTTTGCGTGTCGAGCAGCTGCGAAGCCAGGATGGCGATGTCCGTCGCAATGGCCGATTGCACCGGCACCACGTCCGTGTCCATCGAACTGGGCACGTCGATGCGCGCGATGACCGCGGCGATGCGCTCCAGGTTGTCCGCGTAATCCGTCACGACCAGCGTGTTGTTGCCGGGGTACGCGTTGATCGGGTTGTTTGGCGGCACCATCGGGCGCAGCACCGGCACCAGGTTCGCGGCGTTCTCGTACTTCAGCGGGAACACCCGCGTCAGCATTTCACCGCTGTTGCCCCCGCCTTTGGCAAAGGCCGACACGGGCACGGGCGCCCTGCCCGCCGCGGCCGGCGCGCCAGCCACGGGCCTGGCGCCTGCCGGTCCCGCTCCGCCCACAACGGCGCTGCCTTGCAGCTTGGCATCGGCCTCAGGCACGACGCGCGTCACGCCGTCCACGTCGACGATGGCAAACCCTTGCAGCCGCAATGCGCCGGTCAGCATGGACAGCGCCTGCGCGCTATCGACGGGGCGATCCGAAACCAGGGTGAGCTTGCCCTTGACGCGAGGGTCCACCAGGAAGTTGCGCTGCGTGAACAGGGACAGCGCGCGCAACACGGCGGGGATGTCCGTGTCGACGAAGTTCAGGCTGACGCGGTTGTCCGCCTGTTGTGCGTGAGCCGTGCCGGCGGCGGGTCCGAGTTGACTTGCGGCAAGCAGGAATGCAAGGCTGAATTGCGCGATGTGACGCATGACGAGATAGGTGCCCGAGACGTGAAATCGTTTGGAAAAACGGGAAAGCGCGTCGGAGTATACGGGGTGTGACTGCAACATCCCGGTCATATTTCATAGGCAAGGTGACGGGCTGGAAACCCTTTAAATTCGGGGCTCTTGGCGATTTCGGCAGGTGCTTCCGCTTTATTACAGCCATGCCTTCCTATCGCTATGAAGCCACCGACGCGCTCGGAAAAATCGTGCGCGGCACGATCGATGCCGACTCCGAACGCGGCGCCCGGAACCAGTTGCGCGGCCGCGGTTTGTTGCCCTTGTCGACCGCGCTGGCGGCGCGCGCCGAAGGCATGGGCGCGGCGCTGCGCGCGCGTCTGTCGGACGCCGATCTGGCGTGGCTGACGCGCCAGCTCGCCAGCCTCCTGGCCGCACGCCTGCCATTGGATGCGGCTCTTAGCGCCACGCTGGAGCAGGCCGAAAAAAAACACATTGCCGCCACGCTGGGCGGCGTGCGCGACGACGTGCGCGCCGGCCATCGCCTGTCGGCGGCGCTGGCCTCGCGGCCGCGCGACTTTCCCGAAATCTATCGCGCGCTGATCGGCGCGGGCGAGGAATCGGGCGACCTGGCGCAGGTGATGGAAAAGCTGGCCGACTACATCGAGGAACGCAACACCTTGCGCAGCAAGGTCATGACGGCCTTCATCTACCCGGCGGTGGTGGCCAGCGTATCGGTGGTCATCGTGATCTTCCTGCTGGGCTACGTGGTGCCGCAGGTGGTGTCCGCCTTCAGCCAGGCCAAGCAGGAATTGCCGATGCTGACGCGCGTGATGCTGGGGCTGTCGGACTACGTGCGCGAATGGGGCGCGGTCACAGGCATTGCGGTGGTGGCGGTCATCGCCTTATGGCGCTACACGCTGCGCGCGCCGGCCGCGCGGCGGGCCTGGCACGCGCGCGTGCTGCGGCTGCCGCTGGCCGGCCGCTTCGTGCTGGGCGTTAACGCCGCGCGCTTTGCGTCCACCCTCGCGATCCTGAGCGGCAGCGGCGTGGCCCTGCTGACCGCGCTGGAAGCCGCGCGGCGCACGCTCAGCAACGACGTGCTGCGGCTGGCGGTCGACGAGGCCGCGGCACGCGTGCGCGAGGGCGCGGCGCTGTCATCGTCGCTGGGCGCGCAGAAGGTCTTTCCGTCGCTGCTGGTGCACCTGATCGCCAGCGGCGAGAAGACCGGGCGGTTGCCCGAACTGCTGGACCGGGGCGCGCAGAACCTGTCGCGCGACCTGGAGCGGCGCGCGATGGCGATGACGGCCCTGCTGGAGCCGGCGCTGATACTGCTGATGGGGGGATTCGTCCTCTTGATCGTGCTGGCGGTGATGATGCCGATTCTGGAGATGAACCAGTTGATCAGGTAGGAACGCGGGCCGCCAGACGGCAGGCCTGGGGAATACGGGCCGCGTGTTGGCGCGGCCCGAGAAAGATGCGGATCAGAGCGCCTCTTCGTCGCTCTCGCCGGTGCGGATGCGGATGGCCTGTTCCACCGGCGTCACGAAGATCTTGCCGTCGCCGATCTTGCCGGTGCGAGCGGCCTTGACGACGGCTTCGATGGCGGCTTCGACCTGGTCGTCGGGCAGCACGACTTCGACGCGGATCTTGGGCAGGAAGTCCACCACGTATTCGGCGCCGCGATAGAGTTCGGTGTGGCCTTTCTGGCGGCCGAAACCCTTGACTTCGGTGACCGTCAGGCCGCTGACGCCGACTTCCGCCAGCGCCTCGCGGACTTCGTCGAGCTTGAAGGGTTTGATGATGGCGGTGACTTGTTTCACGTTGGTCGTCCTGGGTTTTTGATGTGGTGCGTCGCCCTGCCGCGCGGCCCGCTGTCTTGTGACACAGGCGGGCGCCGGGCGCAATGGACAGAGAATAACACCGCGCGGTCGCCAAGCGGCGCCCGCGAATTGTCTGCCGCCGCCCCAATGTGGTGCGCGGCGCCGCCCTCAGCTTTTGGGCGCTTCGTCGGGAATCTGGTCGGCCTCGCGCATCCAGACCACGGACTCGGAGTCGCTGGGCGCGCGCCAGTCGCCGCGCGGCGACAGCGAGCCGCCGGAACCCACCTTGGGCGCGTTCGGGATGCAGGTGCGCTTGAACTGGCTGGTCCGGAAGAACTTGTCCAGGAAGATCTTCAGGTTGCGCTTGATGGCGGCCAGATCGTATTCGTTGCGCACGACGTGGCCGGCCTCGGGCCACGCGCCCGCCTCGCGGTCGCGCCAGGCCGTCCAGGACAGGAAGGCCACCTTGGTCGGCGCAAAGCCGTAGCGCAGGGTGTAGTACAGGTTGAAGTCCTGCAGCTCGTAAGGGCCGATCGAGGCCTCGCTCTTTTGCTCGGGCTTGTCGTCCGCGCCGCCCGGCACCAGCTCGGGGCTGACGTCGGTGCCCAGCACGTCCAGCAGCACCTGCGCGCCCTCGTCGCCCAGCCGGCCCGATTCGGCCACCCAGCGCACCAGGTGCGTGATCAGCGTCTTGGGCACGCTGGCGTTGACGCTGTAATGCGACATATGGTCGCCCACGCCGTACGTGCACCAGCCCAGTGCAAGTTCGCTCAGGTCGCCCGTGCCGATGACGATGGCATTGCTGAAATTGGCCAGCCGGAACAGGTGGTTGGTGCGCTCGCCCGCCTGGACGTTCTCGAAGGTGATGTCATAGACCGGCTCGCCGTTGGCGTAGGGATGGCCCAGGTCCTTGAGCATCTGCAGGCAGCTGGGGCGGATGTCGATTTCGGAGGCCGTGCAGCCCACCACCGCCATCAGGCGGCGCGCCTGCTGCAGCGTGCGGGTGCTGGTGGCAAAACCCGGCATCGTGACCGCCAGGATGTTCGAGCGCGGCAGGTCCAGGGCGTCCATGGCCTTGGCGCACACCAGCAGCGCATGCGTGGAATCCAGCCCGCCCGAAATGCCGATGACCACCTTCTTCATGCCGCTGGCCGACAAGCGCTGCGCCAGCGCCTGCACCTGGATGTTGTAGACCTCCTTGCAGCGCGCGTCTCGTCGCTGCGGGTCGGCCGGCACATACGGAAAGCGCGCCACGCGCCGTTCCAGCGCCAGTTCGGCGTCCTCCAGCGGCGGATTTACCGGCACCGGCACGCGGCGGAACCGGCGGACTTCGTCCGCGTGGCGGCGCACGGACTGGCCGAAGGTGCTCTGGCGCATGCGTTCGCGCGACAGACGCTCCAGGTCCACGTCCGAGAACAGCAGGTGGGAATGGTTCAGGAAGCGCTCGGATTCTGCCAGCAGCTCGCCGTTTTCGTAGATGAGCGCCTGGCCGTCCCAGGCCAGGTCCGTCGACGACTCGCCCCGGCCGGCCGAGGTGTACATATAAGCCGACAGGCAGCGCGCCGACTGCTGCGACACGAGCTGGTGACGGTAGGCGGACTTGCCGACGACGATATTGGAGGCCGACAGGTTGACCAGCACCGTGGCGCCGGCCAGCGCGGCATAGGACGACGGGGGAATGGGCACCCAGACGTCTTCGCAGATTTCAACGTGGAACTGGAACAGCGGCAGCTTTTCCATCTGGAACAGCAGCTCGGACCCGAACGGCACCGTCTGGCCCAGCAGGTCGATCTGCGCGTCGATGGCGCAGTCGGCCGCGCTGAACTGGCGGGCCTCGTAGAACTCGCCGTAATTCGGCAGATACGTCTTGGGCACGACGCCAAGCACCCGCCCGCCGGCCGCCACCACCGCGCAGTTGAACAACTGGTGCGCCACCCGCAACGGCGCCCCCACGACGATGGCGATATCCAGGTCGGCGGTCGCCTCGACCACCTCGGCCAGCGCCGCCTCGCAGGCGTCCAGCAGGGCCTTCTGGTGAAAGAGATCGTCGCAGGTGTAGGCCGACAGGCCCAGTTCCGGGAAAGCCGCCAGCACCGCGCCGCCTTGGGCAGCCTGCTGCGCCAGCGCGATGGTCTGCGCGGCATTGAACGCGGGATCGGCGACCCGGCACTCGGGCACGCCGACCGCGACCCGGGCGAAGCCGTGGGAATACAGGTTGAAGAACGGATTCGACATCGGGGATTTCGCCTGGGAGGTTCGCCTGGAGATTGCGACGTGGAGGGGTGCGCCGGGGGGCTGGAGGCCCGGGAATCAACGGCCGGATTATCTCACGGGCCCTATTCCGCCTGGCGCGGCATCTTGCCGTCGGTCAGGCCGCGCTCGAACGGCAGCGCCGGACTGCCGTCCATGGATCCTTGCCGGTCGCGCTCGGCCGACAGCGCCGCCTGGATGGCGCTGTCGCGCAGGTATCCGCCCATGGCGCCGATGTCGGCGCCGGACGGCTGCTGGTACAGGCGCAGACCCAGCTCGGGCAGGATCGCCAGCAGATGGTCGAACACGTCGCCCTGGATGCGTTCGTATTCCACCCACGCGGTCACGGCGGTAAAGCAATAGACCTCGACCGGAATGCCCTCGGAGGTGGGCTCCATCATGCGCACCATCATCGCCATGTCCTGGCGGATTTCCGGATTCTGCTTCAGGTAGGCCAGCGCGTAGGCGCGCAGCGTGCCGATGTTGGTCAGACGGCGCCGGTTGGCCGGCACGCTGGCCAGTTCGCCCAGCGTCTGGTTGGCCTGGACGATGTCCTGGGTCTTGCTTTGCAGATAGTCGTGCAGCAGCCGGAACTTCATCAGCCGCTGCGCCTCGTCGTCGGTCAGAAAGCGCACGCTGGCCGCGTCGATGCGGATGGTGCGCTTGATGCGCCGGCCGCCTGATTCGAACATGTGCCGGTAGTTGCGGTAGCTTTCCGAGAACAGCTTGTAGGTCGGCACCGTGGTGACGGTGTTGTCCCAGTTCTGCACCTTCACGGTGTGCAGCGCAATGTCCTTGACGAAGCCGTCCGCATTGCATTGCGGCATCTCGATCCAGTCGCCGATGCGCAGCATGTCGTTGCTGGTGAGCTGCGTGCTGGCCACCAGCGACAGGAGCGTGTCCTTGAACACCAGCAGCAGCACCGCCGACAGCGCGCCCAGGCCGGAGATCATCCAGAGCGGCGAGCGGTCGATCAGGATGGAAAGCACCAGGACGGTGCATACCGCCATCAGGATCAGCTTGCCGATCTGGATGTAGCCCTTGATGGACCGGGTCTGCGCGCGGGTCGTGGCCGAATAGGTGTCCTGCCAGGCGCTCAGCACGCCCGAAAACGCGATGAACACGCAGATCCAGGCGCCCGCGTGCGCCAGCCGGCCCACGATGGTGACCACCCGCTCGGCATGGGGCACCAGGTCGATGCCCATGGAAACCACCGCAAACGGCACCGCGTACCAGAGGTTCTGGTACGCGCGGCGGCGCTGCAGCGCCTTGTCCCAATCGCCGTGCCCGCTGACCACGAGCAGCCGGTGCGCCAGCAGCAGGACCACCCGCGCGACCACCCACTGCACGAACAGCGCGGTCAGGATGAGCGCGCCGATGCCGATCAGCGTCTGCGCCCAGATCTCCCGGGGCATATGGGTATCAATTTGGGTGACTAGCTCTTCCCATTCCAGGGGCATGGATCCGTACTCGCTTTACAGGGTCTTGAAACCACGGTCTTGAACCGGGGTCTTGAACTGACCGGGATTATCCGACAACTCGCGCCCTTAGCGGGTTCCGGCCCCGCATAATGGCCGCCGTCGCCCGGCGTGGCGCAAGGCCCTATAATCCTGCCCATCATGGCAAACACTCCCTCCTCCGATCAAAACCAGTTCGCCAACAAGGCGCAGGCCTGGTCCGCCCGGTTCTCCGAGCCGGTTTCCGAACTCGTCAAACGCTACACGGCGTCCGTGGATTTCGACAAGCGCCTGGCGCGCCACGACATCCAGGGCTCGCTCGCGCACGCCGACATGCTGGCCGCCCAGGGCATCATCGGCGCCCAGGATCTGGCCGACATCCAGCGCGGCATGACCCAGATCCTGTCCGAGATCGACGCTGGCTCGTTCCAGTGGCTGCTCGACCTGGAAGACGTCCACCTGAACATCGAAAAGCGCCTCGTGGAACTGGTGGGCGATGCGGGCAAGCGCCTGCACACCGGCCGTTCGCGCAACGACCAGGTCGCCACCGACATCCGCCTGTGGCTGCGTGACGAAATCGACACCCTGCAGGATCTGCTGCGCCAGCTGCGCCACGCCCTGGCCACGGTCGCCCTGGAAAACGCCGGCACCATCATGCCCGGCTTCACGCACCTGCAAGTCGCCCAGCCCGTCACCTTCGGCCACCACCTGCTCGCCTACGCCGAAATGTTCGGCCGCGACGCCGAGCGCCTGGCCGACTGCCGCCGCCGCGTCAACCGCCTGCCGTTGGGCGCCGCCGCCCTGGCCGGCACGTCGTTCCCCATCGACCGCGAACGCGTCGCCAAGACGCTGGGCTTCGAGGGCGTGTGCCGCAACTCGCTGGACGCCGTCTCCGACCGCGACTTCGCCATCGAATTCTGCGCCGCCGGCGCGCTCATCATGACGCACGTCTCGCGCCTGTCCGAAGAGCTGGTGCTCTGGATGAGCCCGCGCGTGGGCTTCATCGACCTGGCCGACCGCTTCTGCACCGGCAGCTCGATCATGCCGCAAAAGAAGAACCCCGACGTGCCCGAACTGGCCCGCGGCAAGACCGGCCGCGTTAACGGCAACCTGGTCGCCCTGCTGACCCTGATGAAGGGCCAGCCCCTGGCCTACAACAAGGACAACCAGGAAGACAAGGAAGGCCTGTTCGACACGGCCGACACGCTGCGCGACACGCTCACGATCTTCGCGGACATGGCCGGCGGCATCAAGGTCAAGGCCGACAACATGCGCGCCGCGGCCCTGCAGGGCTTTGCCACCGCCACCGATCTGGCCGACTACCTGGTCAAGCGCGGCGTGCCCTTCCGCGATGCCCACGAAGTCGTGGCCCACGCCGTGCGCGACTGCGAACAGCGCGGCTGCGACCTGGCCGACCTGTCCACCGCCGAACTCACGGCCTACCACCCCAGCATCACCGAGGACGTGCACCAGGTCCTGACGCTGGAAGGCTCGGTCGCCGCGCGCAAGCACGTGGGTGGCACCGCCCCCGAACGCGTCGCTGAAGAAGCCCAGCGCGTGCTGGCGGAAACGGCGCAAGGCTGATTTCGGCTTGCCGTAGATGCGTTGGATGCAAGGCCCCCTTTTGGGGGCCTTGTTGCATTGAGGCAGACGTTGTCGGGACCGCGTCCAAACGGACGCAGGCTCAAGCCCGGCGTATCAGCTAAACCATCGATACGTCGAGCCTTCGGCCCAGTTTTCCAAGCGCAGCCTCAACCTGTTCGATCCGTGACCCGTGGCGCAGGTTCAGCAGACGATCCACCTGGGGCGTATGCACGCCAAGCCTACGAGCCATCTCGGCCTTGCGCACACCTTGGCGAATCATTTCATTGGACAGATAAACCTTGCTGGTGACGACAGCGGGCAGCGTGACGGCGTAGGGCGAGGAGACGTCATCCGACGGCAATGGAATCAGGCGGCGTTCGTCAAAATAGATTTCCAGCGCCGCCTCAAGCGCTTCCAGCGCGTTCACCTGCGCGTCTCGCTCATCCTCGCCGACGCTGGCTGCTTCCGGAAAATCGGGAAATAGCACGAGAAAGGTGCCGTTCGAATCAGGAGTCAACGTGTAGGGATAGGTCAGCATGGCAGCCTCACTTCAAACCCAATTGTTTTTTGATTTGGTTTTCAAGGTTCTTGCCCATTTCCTTGGCACCGTGAAACGGAAAGATCGTGCTTACGCCGTTCAGTGTCACTCGGTAATGACTACTGCCCGCACGATGCGGCACAAAGATGGCGCCTTGTTTTTCAAGCCACCTTTTGAATTCGCTGTACTTCATGATTCCGAATGCAGCGATGCGGATTAGATTACAACAAAAATGTTTTGTTCAAAAACATTAATGTTGTATTCATGTCACTGACTCCTCCCTCCCTGAGGATATTTCGCCTTGTCCTCTCGCACCTCTTTGTCAGAGGGAAATCAGACCAACGTACGTCGGCTGGGCGAATTCCCGTCGGCCGCCCGCCGATGGCGCGTCCCCAATAACGTTGGATATGATTGCGGCTTCGCCTTGACCGCCCGCGAGCCATGCCAACCTTGAGTGCGCCCCTGAAGCGCATCCCGCAGTTCCGCATATCCCAAATCGTCCTAGCCACGGTATGTCTGCTGGGAATTGCCGCCGGAGGGGCGACGCAAGCCCAAACCGCCCGCAAACCCTCCCCCTACGAAAACGGCCGCCCCCTGCGCCCCGACGAGGTCGAAGCCCGCAAGGCCGAGGACGCGCGGTGGGGAGGCCCGCGGTTCCTGGCGCAGATCAAGACCCGGGCCGAATTCGATCAACTGGCGCGGGTCTATAACGCCGGCACGCCGCTGGAAATCCCCCATGTGCTGTTCATCATCGACCGCCAGCGCGCCGACCGCATCTATTACGTGAACACGCCGCGGTACGCGCTGCACGAGACCTTTGCGCGCGAGCGGCGGCTGCTGTCCGGCGACCGGGCCGCGCTGGTGGCGCAGTACAAGGATCCCAATCGTCGTCTGCTGTTCGGCACGCTGAGCTGGCAGAACAGCCTGTCCGGCTATACCTATGAGTTCTGGGAAGGCGATCTGCTGACGCCCGAACTGCTGACCCTGACGGCGCAGCGGCTCGCGGCCACGTTCCCTCACCCGCTGAAATTCAAGAGCAACTCCACGCTGCAGGAAACGACCGCACGGCGGGCCGGGCTGGACTTCGTCACGCAGGAGGCGCTGCTGCGCGAGCAGACCTTCTTGCCGCTGAACACCGGGCGCGCGCAGGGACGGCTGCGCATCGTGAAGGCCGTGGATGAAACGGCTGACCTCTCGCCCACCGACATCGTGGTGCTGGACGAGGTGCCCGTGGCGATGACGCCAGTGGCGGGCCTGGTCACGCAGCGCCCGTCCACGCTGTTGTCCCACGTGAACCTGCTGGCCAAGGGCTGGCGTATTCCCAATGCCTATGTGCGCGACGCCGTGGCGGCCTTGCGCGAGCATGATGGCCAATGGGTCGAACTGACCGTTGAAAGCAACGGCTACCGGGTGCAGCGCATCGCGCAGCCGGCCACGTCGCCAGCCACGGCGGCAACCCCAACCGCCTCGCCCTCGCTACCCAAACCCGACCTGTCCGTGCGCGCCCTCAAGCCGCTGTCCGGCATGACCACGCGCGACAGCCGCCACTGCGGGGTCAAGGCGGCAAACCTGGGCGCGCTGACGGCCGTGTTGCCGCCCGCGGCCAGCGTGCCGGATGGGTTCTGCATCCCGTTTGCCCAATACGCGGCGTTCATGGACCAGTTGGGCGTGCCCGCGCGCTTGGCGGCGCTGGCGCAGCGGGCCGACTTTGCCAGCGACGCCAACGTGCGGCGCGCCGAACTGGCCAAGCTGCGCCAGGACATCGTCGACGCAACGCCCGACCCCGCCCTGTCGGCCGCCTGGCGCGCCCGCTGGGAGAAGCAGTTGGGTGGCCACGGCGTCTTCGTGCGCAGCTCGTCCAATTCCGAAGACCTGCCGGGGTTCAGCGGCGCGGGCCTGTACACCACCGTGCCGAACGTCACGCAGGCCGATGCGCTGGCCCGGGCCGTGCAGACGGTATGGGCCTCGGTCTATAACTTCGAGGCTTACGAGGCGCGCCGCACCGCAGGCTTCGGGCAGGACGCCGTCGTCATGGCGGTACTGGTGCAGCGGGCCGCGGCGTCGGACAGCTCGGGCGTCATGATCACGCGCGATCCCTTCGACGCCTCGCGCCGCCACGTCACCTACCTGTCCGCCAAGCGCGGATTGGGCATCAAGGTGGTGGAAGGCAAGCGGCAGGCCGAACAGGTCATGTACTCAAGCTGGTCCAAGGCGGTTCAGGTGCTGAGCCGTTCCGCCGAAGACACGCAGCTCGTGGCGGATGCGGGCGGCGGCGTGCGCGAAGTGCCCATCGAGGGCGGCCGGCAGGTGCTGAACGATGCGCTGGTCGCCCGGCTGGCCGCCGTGGGACGGCAGGTGAAAAAGCGCTTGGGAAATGGAGACCAGGACATCGAATGGGCCGTGCAGGCAGACAAGATCCTGATCCTGCAGGCGCGGCCTTACATCGATGGGAGCCGCTGAAGGCCAGCGCGCCAGGCGTCCGATGGGACCGCCGCGCAGGTCCTGCTTGCGGCATGGACAGGACGAAAGCAAACACGGCGCGGCCTTAGCGGGCCGCGCCGTGCCGGGGCATCAGTTCTGCAGACCGTCAGATATGCAGCGCATGCCCCAGCGCCTTGAGCGCCGCCTCCTGGACCGCCTCGCCCAGCGTGGGATGCGCGTGGATGGTACCCGCCACATCCTCGAGGGTCGCGCCCATTTCCAACGACTGGCCAAAAGCCGTCGATAGCTCCGACACCGCACGGCCTACCGCCTGCCACCCCACGATCAGGTGGTTGTCGCGCCGGGCCACCACGCGCACGAATCCGTCCGTGGATTCCAGCGTCATGGCGCGGCCGTTGGCGGCGAAGGGGAAGGAGGCCGTCACGCAATCCAGGCCGGCGGCTTCGGTCTCTTGCGGCGACAGGCCCGCCACCACGACCTCGGGATCGGTGAAGCACACGGCCGGGATGGAGGCCGGCTGGAAGTGGCGGCGCTTGCCCGCCACCAGTTCGGCCACCATCTCGCCCTGCGCCATGGCGCGGTGCGCCAGCATCGGTTCACCGGCGATGTCGCCAATGGCCCAGACGTCGCGCATGGACGTGCGGCATTGGTCGTCGATGCGCAGCGCGTTGCCCTTGCGGTCCAGCTGCAGGCTTTCCAGCCCCCAGCCCTGCGTGCGCGGACGGCGTCCCACCGAGATCAGCACGCGGTCGGCCGGCAGCAGGGTTTCGGCGCCGCTGGCGTCCTGCACCCGCACCGCGTCGCCCTTGCCGTCCAACCCCAGCACCTTGCGGCCCAGGTGCAACGCCACGCCCATCTTGCCCAGCGCGGCCGCGACGGGTTTGGTGAGTTCGGCGTCGTAGGTCGGCAGGATGCGGTCCTGCGCTTCCACCACCGCGACTTCGGCGCCCAGCTTGCGGTACACGGTGCCCAGTTCCAGGCCGATGTAGCCGCCGCCCACCACCACGAGCTGCTTCGGGATGCTGGCGGGCGACAGCGCCTCGGTGGACGACACCACCATGCCGCCGAAAGGCATGGACGGCAGCGGCGTGGGTTCGGAGCCAGCGGCCAGCAGCAGGTGCTCGCACTGGATGCGAACGCGCCCCGCGTCGGGCGTTTCGACTTCGGCCGTCTTGCCGTCCAGAAGCGTCGCCCAGCCGCGCACGACTTCCACGCCGTTCTTCTTGAGCAGCGCGCCCACGCCCCCCGTCAGCTTGCCGACGATGCCGTCTTTCCAGGCGACCGTCTTGGCGATGTCGATGCGCGGCGTGTCCACGGCGATTCCGAGCGCCGATTCGCCGGCGTAGTGGCGCGCCTTGTCGAACTCCTCGGCCGCGTGGATCAGGGCCTTGGAGGGGATGCAGCCGATGTTCAAGCAGGTGCCGCCCAGCTGCGCGCCCTCGACCAGGATGGTCGGCACGCCCAGTTGGCCGGCGCGGATGGCGGCCACGTAGCCGCCGGGGCCGCCGCCGATCACCAGCAATGTCGTTGTCTTTGTGATCTGGCTCATGCTCACTCCACGAAAAGCAGCGCGGGTTGTTCCAGCAGCGCGCGCACGGCCTGGATGAAGCGCGCCGCGTCCATGCCGTCCACCACGCGGTGGTCGAAGGACGACGACAGGTTCATCAGCTTGCGCGCCACCACGGCGCCGTTGCGGAAGGCGGGGCGTTCGACGATGCGGTTCACGCCCACGATGCCGACCTCGGGATGATTGATGACCGGCGTGGTGACGATGCCGCCCAAGGGACCAAGGCTGGTGATGGTGATGGTCGAACCGGACAGCTCGTCGCGGCCGGCCGCCCCGCTGCGCACCGCCTGCGCCAGCCGATTGATCTCCGCGGCCATGGACCACAGGTCGCGCGCCTCGGCGTGGCGCATCACCGGCACCATCAGGCCGCCGTCGCTTTGCGTGGCAATCCCGATGTGCACCGCGCCATAGCGCGTGACCACCCCCGCCTCGTCGTCGTAGCGCGCATTGATCTGCGGGAAATCGCGCAGCGCCACCACCATCGCGCGGGCCAGGAGCGGCAGCAGCGTCAGCTTGCCGCGCGACTCGCCCCATTTGGCGTTCAACTGCACGCGCAGGTCTTCGAGCTCGGTCACGTCGATTTCCTCGACGTAGCTGAAATGCGGGATGCGGCGCTTGGACTCGGCCATCTTCTGCGCGATCTTCCTGCGCAGGCCGATGACGGGTACGGCGTCTTCGTCGTTGCGTTCCACATAGGCCGACCCGGCGCGTGCGCTGCTGGCCGACCCCTGCCCTTGCAGCCAGGCGTCCAGGTCTTCGTGCAGGATGCGCCCGGCCGGGCCGCTGCCCTGCACGTAGCGCAGCTCCACGCCCAGGTCCCACGCCCGCTTGCGAACGGCGGGCGAGGCCAGCGGCTTTTCGCCGGGCTGACGGACTGCGACGGGCGCGCCGCCGGATTGGCGCGCGGCTGGCGACTTGGCCGACGCCGACGCGGGGCCAGAGGCTGATGCGGATGAGGATGACTTGGCCGGCGGGGAAGTTGCGGGCGCCGATGCTGCGCCGGGCGTCGTTGCCGCCACGCCACTTTCCACCAGACTCGGACCACCAGCGCGCTGCGCCCCGTCGGCAGCAATTCCGCCAGCCGCAGGCACAGCCGCTTTCCCCGCCGGCGCGGCCGCTGCAGCAGCGCCCGCCTTCACATTCCCTTCGCCTTCGACTTCCAGGCGGATCAGCTCACCGCCCACGGCCATCACCTGGCCAACATCGCCGCCCAGCGAGATCACCTTGCCGACCACCGGCGACGGGATCTCGACCGTGGCCTTGTCCGTCATCACGTCCGCCAGCGGCTGGTCCTCGGCGACCGTGTCGCCCACCTTGACGTGCCAGCCCACCAGCTCGACCTCTGCGATGCCTTCGCCGATGTCGGGCATCTTGATGATATGAATCCCCATGTCATGCCTCCATCGCGCGTTTGAACGCTTCGCCGACCCGGCGCGGGCCGGGGAAGTACGCCCATTCCTGCGCGTGCGGATAGGGAGTGTCCCAACCGGTCACGCGCTCGACGGGCGCCTCCAGGTGATGGAAGCAGTGCTCCTGCACCAGCGCAATCAGTTCCGCGCCGAAGCCGCAGGTGCGCGTGGCCTCGTGCACGACCACGCAGCGCCCCGTCTTCCTGACGGAGTTGACGATGGCGTCCAGGTCCAGCGGCCACAGGCTGCGCAGGTCGATGATTTCGGCGTCGATGCCGGTTTCCTCGGCCGCGGTCAGCGACACATGCACCGTGGTGCCGTAGGTCAGCACCGTCAGCTCCGAGCCCGGGCGCACGATGGCGGCCGATTCCAGCGGCACGGTGTAGTAGCCCGTGGGCACGACGCTGCCGGGGCGGCCGGTCCACGGCGTGACCGGCCGGTCGTGGTGGCCGTCGAACGGGCCGTTGTAGAGCCGCTTGGGTTCCAGGAAAATCACCGGATCGTCGTTTTCGATGGCGGCGATCAACAGCCCCTTCGCGTCGTACGGGTTGGACGGCATCACCGTGCGCAGCCCGCAGACCTGCGTGAACATCGCCTCGGGGCTCTGGCTGTGCGTCTGCCCGCCGTAAATGCCGCCGCCGCAAGGCATGCGGATGGTCATGGGCGCAATGAATTCGCCCACCGACCGGTAGCGCAGGCGCGCGGCCTCGGACACGATCTGGTCCGAAGCCGGATAGAAGTAATCGGCGAACTGAATTTCGCACACGGGCCGCAGGCCGTAGGCGCCCATGCCCACCGCCACGCCGACGATCCCGCCTTCGGAAATGGGGGTGTCGAACACGCGCGAGCTGCCGTACTTGGCCTGCAGGCCTTCGGTGCAGCGGAACACGCCGCCGAAGTAACCGACGTCCTGCCCGAACACCACGACGTTGTTGTCGCGCTCAAGCATGACATCCATGGCCGAGCGCAAAGCCTGGATCATGGTCATCGGCGCCGAGGCCGGACCAGCGTTGTTATCGATTGCCATGGTCAGACTCCGAGCTGCTGGCGCTGCCGGCGCAGATGCTCCGGCATGTCCTTGTACACGTCTTCAAAAATGCTGGCGGCGCTGGGGACGTGGCCGTCCACCAGGGTGCCGTAGCTCTCGGCTTCCTTTTGGGCCGCCAGGATCTCGGCGTCGAGTTCGGCGCGGACCGCGTCGTGCTCGGCGTCGGACCAGATGCCCAACAGGATGAGATGTTTCTTGAAGCGCTCGATCGGGTCGCCCAGGGGAAAGTGGCTCCAGTCGTCGCCGGGCCGGTACTTGGAGGGGTCGTCCGACGTGGAGTGAGGCCCCGCGCGGTAGGTCACCCATTCGATCAGCGTCGGGCCCAGGTTGCGGCGGGCGCGCTCGGCCGCCCAGCGCGAGGCGGAATAGACCGCCAGGAAATCGTTGCCGTCCACCCGCAGCGACGCAATGCCGCAGCCCACGCCACGGCCCGCGAAGGTCGCGCCCTCGCCGCCGGCGATGGCCTGGAAGGTGGAAATGGCCCACTGGTTGTTGACCACGTTCAGGATGACGGGCGCGCGGTAGACGTGCGCGAAGGTCAACGCGGTGTGGAAGTCGGCTTCGGCGGTGGCGCCGTCGCCGATCCAGGCCGAGGCAATGCGGGTGTCGCCCTTGATCGCCGACGCCATGGCCCAGCCCACCGCCTGGATGAACTGCGTGGCCAGGTTGCCCGAAATCGTGAAAAAGCCGTTTTCGCGGTCGGAATACATGACCGGCAGCTGGCGGCCCTTGAGCGGGTCACGCTCGTTGGACATGAGCTGGCACATCATCGTCACCAGCGAGACATCGCGCGAGAGCAGGATGCTTTGCTGGCGATAGGTGGGAAAGCACATGTCCCCCTTTTCCAGCGCCATCGCGTGGGCGGTGCCGATGGCCTCCTCGCCCAGGCTCTGCATGTAGAACGAGATCTTCTTCTTGCGCTGCGCGGTCAGCATGCGCCCGTCGAAGATGCGGGTCTTGAGCATCGCCCGCATGCCGGCGCGCAGCATGTCGTGGCTGATCTCCGGCGCCCACGGGCCAACGGCATGGCCGTCATTGTCAATGACCCGGACCAGGCTGTAGGCCAGTGGACCGGTGTCGACCGCGGCAACGTCAATGGGGGGTTTGGGCACCTCGCCGGGCGGCGATAGATGCAGATAGGAGAAGTCTGTCTTGCAACCCGGTCGCCCTGTCGGCTCGGGGACGTGCAACTTCAGCGGCCCATATTGGCTCATGTATTGTCTCCACGCTTGATCGTGTCATGCGTTTTCTTCCTACCAAGGCATTGCCAGAGGCGTGTGACCTCGGACGCTGCCGTCGCCGGCCTGCGCCCGGGGATACATGGGCAAGGCCGTTGACGAGATTAGCACAGGGGACAGGGCCGATGAGCGGGCCGCGCGGCCTTTTGGGGCCGCATTGGACTGAGGGTTTTCCTCAGGCGGCGCCGGTCCATTCCGTGACGAATTCACGGTAGTCGGGACGCTTGGCGGGGGGCACCGCGCACGCGGGCGTGCCCACGGCCAGAAAGCCCAGGAAGCGGTAATCCAGCGAGTCCAGACCCAGCGCGTTCTGCACGTCTTCGACGTAGGTGCCCAGGCCGGTGCTCCAGAAGGCGGCGTAGCCCAGCATATGGACGGCGTTCAGGATGTTCATGACCGAGCAGCCCGTGGCCAGAAGCTGTTCCTGCTCGGGGATCTTGGTGTTGTCGTGGGCGATCTTCTGGGCCACGGCGATGAACAGCGGCACGCCGGCCATCCATTCGCGGACCGACTTTTCCTTTTCAGGCGTCATGCGCGGATCGCCGCTGCGCTTGACCGCGTCCAGCGCCATGTCTGCCAGCTTGCCGATGGCTTCGCCCTGGATCACGACGAAGCGCCACGGGCGCAGCGCGCCATGATCGGGCGCCGCCATGGCGGCCTGCAGGATCTGTTCGAGTTCGTCGGGTTTGGGCGCCGGGGCCCGCAGGAACTTGAAGGAGCGGCGCGAAGTCAGGGCGTGGAGCGGGGTGGCGGTCTGGGTGACGGTCATTGATCGATGCGCAAATGGGAAAAAAACAGATTCTCATAGTACGCGATGACGGCCGCCCCATCGCCGATCCCCTGACCTGCAACAAGGACATCGCGCCGTGCGCGGTCACCCCAGATGGGTATGGCGCTCCTGCCGCTCTTCGACCTGCATTTCGGTCAGGCCGTGCAGGATGCCGCAGTCGTCCGTGTCCGGGCGCGCCGACACGCAGCGCTGGCGCAATTCGCTCAGTTGGGATTTCAGCTGCATCAGTTCGGCAATGCGCTCGTCCACGTGGGAGATGTGCTCGTCGAACAGCTGGTTGATGGGGCCACAACCGGTGCGGTGGTTGTCGGCCACGGACAGGATGGCGCGGATCTCGTCCTGCGTCATGTCCAGCGCCCGGCAGTTGCGGATGAGGCGCAGGCGCTCCAGGTGCATCTGCCCATAGCTGCGGTAGTTGTTCAATCCCCGCTCCGGCGCGGGCAGCAGTCCTTCCTTTTCGTAGTACCTGACGGTTTCGACCGTGGTGCCGGCCGCCGTGGCCAATTCGCCGATACGCATCGCTGCCTCCCGGATCCGATCCGATGATTAGGGGTTGACCCTATAGTAACTCCAAGGTGTGGAATTGCGTCATCAGCTTATTTGAAGGGTCAAGCGGATGTCTTTACCTCCGGTCAAACAACGCGAACATCAGTCGGGCGCAGATTGCGGCCCCTGCTGCGGCGGCGAACCCACCCAACCGCGGGCAGCGCCGGTCGCGATGGCGCGCATCGAAAAGACGGGCCATGATGCCTGCTGCGATCACGATTCCGCCAAGGATTCCAGCAACCAGCACGGTCACGGACACCCTGCACAGGGACACGGACACGCGCATGGCCCGGACGCCTGCTGCGGCCATGATCACGGCGACGCCATTCTGCAGCCAGCTACCGGCGCAGCCGCCGCGACGCTCACCCCCGGCCCCGGCCAGCTGCTGGCGCGCCTGCGCATCGGGCAGATGGACTGCCCCACCGAGGAAACGCTGATCCGCAAAAAGCTGGACGGCGTGGATGGCGTGCATGCGCTGGACTTCAACCTGATGCAGCGCATCCTGACCGTCGTCCACGCGGAGGGCGCGCTGGATCGCATCGTCGCGGCCATCAAGTCGCTGGACATGACGCCCGAGCCCCTGGCCGACGGCGCGGCCGCCGCGCCCGCCCCCGCCGCCAAGGCGGTGAACTGGTGGCTGATCGGCGGCGCGGGCGTGCTGGCCGCCCTGTCGGAAGTCTCGCACTACCTGGACGCCCCGCTCTTGGTGACCGCCGCGCTGGCCGTGGCCGCCATCCTGGCTTGCGGCGTCAGCACCTATCGCAAGGGCTGGATCGCCGTGCGCAACGGCAACCTGAACATCAACGCCCTGATGAGCATCGCCGTCACCGGCGCGGTGCTGATCGGCCAGTGGCCCGAGGCGGCCATGGTGATGTTCCTGTTCAACGTGGCCGAACTCATCGAAGCCCGCTCGCTGGACCGCGCCCGCAACGCCGTGCGCGGCCTGCTGGACCTGGCGCCCGAGACGGCGACCCTGCGCCAGGCGGACGGCAGCTGGGTCGAAGTGCCCGCCGCGTCGCTGCAGCCGGGCGGGATCGTGCGCGTGCGGCCGGGCGAGCGCATCGCGGCCGACGGCATCGTCGTGAACGGCACGTCGGCCGTGGACCAGTCGCCGATCACGGGCGAAAGCCTGCCCGTCGAAAAGACGCAGGACGATCCCGTCTTCGCGGCCACCATCAACACCTCCGGCTCCTTTGAATACCGCGTGACCGCCGCGGCAGGCAACACCACACTGGCGCGCATCATCCACGCGGTGGAACAGGCGCAGGGCGCGCGCGCCCCCACGCAGCGCTTCATCGACCGCTTCTCGCGCATCTACACGCCCGCGGTCGTGGCCATTGCGCTGGCCGTGGCGGTGCTGCCGCCGCTGCTGTGGGGCCAGCCGTGGTTCGATGCCCTGTACCGCGCGCTTGCGCTGCTGATCATCGCCTGCCCGTGCGCGCTGGTGATTTCCACGCCGGTCAGCATCGTCAGCGGCCTGACCGCCGCCTCGCGCCGCGGCATCCTCGTCAAGGGCGGGGTCTATCTGGAAGAAGGCCGCAACCTGAAATGGCTGGCGCTGGACAAGACCGGCACGCTGACGCACGGCAAGCCCGTTCAAACCGACCTGCAGGACTGGGACGCGGCGGCGCCGGGCCCTCACCCCGCCGCCCTGATCGCGGCAAGCCTGGCGGCCCGATCGGATCACCCGGTGTCATTGGCCGTGGCCAACGCCGCGCGCCAGGCCGGCAGCACGCTGCTGGAAGTCGAGGCCTTTACCGCCCTGCCCGGCCGCGGCGTCAGCGGCCAGGTGGGCGGGCAGACGTACCACCTGGGCAACCGCCGCCTGATGCGGGAATCGGGCGTCTCCAGCGCCGCGCTCGACACGCGCTTTGACGAGCTGGAAAGCCAGGGCAAGAGCGTCATCGCGCTGTCGGACGGCAGCCGCGTGCTGGCGGTGGCCGCCGTGGCCGACACAGTCAAGCCCACCAGCGCGCAGGCCATCGCCGACCTGCACGGCCTGGGCGTGCGCACGCTCATGCTGACGGGCGACAACACGCCGACCGCGCAGGCCATCGCGCGCCAGGTCGGCATCGACGAGGCGCGCGGCGACCAATTGCCCGAGGACAAGCTGGCCGCCATTGAAAGCAAGCTGGCGCCGGACGTCCGGGTCGGCATGGTGGGCGACGGCATCAACGACGCGCCCGCGCTGGCCCGGGCCGACATCGGGTTTGCCATGGGCGCGGCCGGCACCGGCACGGCGATCGAGACCGCCGACGTGGCCCTCATGGACGACGACCTGCGCAAGATCGGCACCTTCCTGCGCCTGTCGCGCGCCACGCATCGCATCCTCGTGCAGAACATCGCGCTGGCGCTGGGCATCAAGGTGGTGTTTCTGGCGCTGGCCGTGACGGGCCACGCGACGCTGTGGATGGCGGTGTTTGCCGACGTGGGCGCGAGCCTGCTGGTGGTGGCGAACGGCCTGCGCCTG
The DNA here is from genome assembly GCF_001428165.1 of Achromobacter sp. Root170. NCBI lineage: Bacteria > Pseudomonadati > Pseudomonadota > Betaproteobacteria > Burkholderiales > Alcaligenaceae > Achromobacter > Achromobacter sp. Root170. Next base: position 402,172 of record NZ_LMHN01000001.1, on the reverse strand, counting down.
CTGCGCGCCGCCCCGGCCAGCCGGTAAGCGCCGCGGTGCGCGCGGCGAATCCCCGTATGATGGCGAAAAACAGAGCCGCCCCGCGCGCCATCAAGGAGACTCCCGCTTGTCCGCAGGTACGATTTCGCCCGTCCCGGAGACCTTTCCCACCTTCGAATCCTCGGATTTCTCGGGAGAGGGATCCTTTTACTTCGACCTCGTGCGCCTGCAGGACCACGACGACATCCCGCGCGGTTTCCTGCACCGGCACCGCTATTACCACCTGTTGTGGATGACCGAGGCGCAAGGCACCCACCTGCTGGACTTCGAGCAGCACGCGGTGCGCGACCACTCGGTCTTTTTCCTGTCGCCCGGCCAGATCCACGCCTGGACGTCGTCGGTCAAGCCCAGCGGCTACGTCATGAACATCAGCACCGAGTTCTTCGCGCAGATGTTCCCGCGCGCCGACGACATTGCCAAGTTCCCGTTCTTTCACCTGGCCGGCGGATCGCCGGTCATCTACCTGACGCGCGAGCAGCACGACGCCATGCTGCCGCTGCTGGCGGAAATCGAACGCGAAACGCGCGACCGCCAGACGGGCCGGTTCGACGTGGTGCGCTCTTACCTGCTGATCCTCCTGACGCAGCTGCGCAGGCTGTATCCGGCCGACGAGCGTGAAACTGCGGCGGGTCCCAGCTATTCGCTGGCCAAGCGCTTCACCATGCTGATCGAAGAGCACTACCTGGATTTCTCGGCCATCCGCCAGTACGCCGACGCGCTATGCATCAGCGAACGCCAGTTGAACGAGGCGGTCAAGCGCAGCGTGGGACGCACGGCCAGCCAGCTCGTGCAGGAACGCATTGCGCTGGAGGCCAAGCGGCTCCTGTGCAACACGGATCTGGGCATCGCAGAGATCGGCTTTCAGTTGAACATCGAGGATCCGGCCTATTTCGCGCGCTTTTTCAAGAAGCACACCGGCTGCACCCCGGGCGACTTCCGCAAGAAGTACTACCGCCCCATCGAGTGACGGCTGGACGGCGGGCTGCGAGGGCCGGCCCGCAAAAAAGTGCAAAACAAGCTCTGATCTGTCCTAACGCGCCCTGACCAGGGCTGCGTAAAGTTCATCCGGACTCAACCCGCCGCGCTGCGGCCAGATTGAAACTGCGATGAACGACACTTCGACATTGATGACGGGCGGCCAGCACGTGGTGCAAGCCCTGCTGGACCACGGCGTGGATACCGTATTCGGCGTGCCCGGCGAGAGCTACCTGGACGTATTGGACGCGCTGTACGCGCACCGCGACCGCATCCGGCTGGTGTCCTGCCGCCACGAAGGCGCGGCGGCATTCATGGCCGAAGCGCACGGCAAGCTGACCGGCCGCCCCGGCATCTGCATGGTCACGCGCGGCCCCGGCGCCACCAACGCCAGCATCGGCGTGCAGACGGCCTTTCAGGACTCCACCCCGCTTATCGTGCTGGTGGGCCAGGTCGGCAACGACATGGTCGAGCGCGAGGCGTTCCAGGAGATCGACTACCGCCGCATGTTCGGCCAGTTCACGAAGTGGGTGGCGCAGATCGACAGCGCCGCGCGCGTCACCGAATACCTGAACCGCGCGTTCTCCGTCGCCACGTCCGGCCGCCCCGGCCCGGTCGTCCTGGCGCTGCCCGAGGACATGCTGACCGACGTGGCCCCGGCCCTGCCCTGCGGCACGATCCAGGTGCCGCAGGCCTATCCGGCGCCCGACGCCCTGGCCAGCATGCGCACGCTGCTGGCGGGCGCCCAGCGCCCCCTGATGATCGTCGGCGGTTCAGGCTGGACCGACGCGGGACTGGCAAGCCTGACCCGCTTTGCCGAACTGAACGGCCTGCCCGTGGCGTGTTCGTTCCGCCGCCAGGATCTGTTCGACAACCACCACGCGCAATACGTGGGTGAGGTCGGCATCGGCGTGAACCCCGAGCTGGCCGAGGCGGTACGCCAGGCCGACGTCATCCTGGCGGTGGGCGCGCGCCTGGGCGAGATGGTGACGGGCGGCTATTCGCTGCTGCAATCGCCGGTGCCCAGCCAGACCCTGATTCACGTGCTGGCCAGCCCCGAAGAGCTGGGCCGCGTGTACCAGCCGGCCGTGAAGATCCAGGCCGGCATGGACGCCTTCGCCAAGACGGCGGTGGAGCTGGAGCCCGTGGACGCAACGCCGTGGCGCGCGTGGGCGCAGCGCCTGCACGACAACTACCTGCGCTACACCGAGCTGCCTGCCCCGCGCACGGGCCTGGACCCGGCGCGCGTCATTGCCGCGCTGCGCGACCAGCTGGACCCCAGCGCCATCCTGACCAATGGCGCGGGCAACTACAGCGCCTGGGCGCATCGTTACTACCGTTTCACCCACCCGCGCACACAGCTGGCGCCGACCAGCGGCGCGATGGGTTACGGCGTGCCGGCGGCCATCGCGGCCAAGCTGCGCCACCCCGACCGCCAGGTGATCTGCCTGGCGGGCGACGGCTGCTTCCTGATGACGTCGCAGGAGCTGGCAACCGTGAAGCAGCACCAGCTCGGCATCGTCTTCATCGTGTTCAACAACGGCATGTACGGCACGATCCGCATGCACCAGGAGGTGCACTACCCCGGCCGCACCATCGGCACGGACCTGTGCAACCCGGATTTCGTGGCCTACGCGCAATCGTTCGGCGTGATGGCCGAACGCGTACAGACGCATGAAGCCTTCCCGCCCGCGCTGGCACGCGCGCTGGACAGCGGAACCCCATATCTGATCGAACTCAGCCTGGACCCGGAGGTGATCACGCCCCGGGCCACCCTGACGAGCCTGCGCGAAAAGGCGCGCACCGCCGGCGCCTGAGAGACCAGGCCCGGCAACCCATAAAAAAACCCAAAACACTGGAGAGAGACATGACGAAAACCCTGACCCCCGTGCGGCGCCTGGCCGCCGCCGCCCTGATGGCCGCCGCGTCGCTGGGCACGGCAGCAACGGCCGCCGCGGCCGATTTCCCCGAACGCCCCTTGCGCATCATCGTGCCCTTCGCCGCGGGCGGCGCCACCGACGTGATCGCGCGCACCGTGGCGCAGGCCATGTCGACGCGGCTTGGCCAGCCCGTGGTGGTGGAAAACAAGGCGGGCGCCAACGGCAACATCGGTGCCGTGATGGCCGCCCGCGCCGAGCCCGACGGCTACACGCTGCTGATGGCCACGTCCAGCCACGCCATCAACGCCACGCTCTATCACAAGCTCGACTACAGCCTGACGCGCGACTTTGCCGGCCTGTCCAACCTGGCGTCGGTGCCGCTGCTGCTGGTGGTGAACCCCTCGGTGCCGGCCAAGACCCCGCAGGAACTGGCGGCCTATGCCAAGGCCAACGGCAACCGCGTGAACTACGCCTCGGGCGGCACCGGCACGGCTTCGCACCTGGCCGGCGCGCAGTTCAATTCGCTGGCCGGCGCGCAGATGACGCACGTGCCGTACAAGGGCGGCGCGCAGGCGCTCAACGACCTCATGGGCGGACAGGTCCAGATCATGTTCGCCAACCTGCCCGAAGTGCTGTCGCAGGTGCAGGCCGGGCGCCTCACGCCCATCGCGGTCACCGGCACGCAGCGCCATGCGGCGCTGCCCAACGTGCCCGCGTTCTCCGAGGCGGCCTACCCGGCCATGAACGCGCGGTCGTGGTTCGGCCTGTTCGTGCCGGCCGCCACGCCCGCGCCCGTGGTCGAGAAGCTGTCCAAGGCCGTCACCGACAGCGTCGCCGACCCGGCCGTGCAGGACAAGTTGAAGGGCCTGGGCGCCGATCCCGTGGGCGACGGCCACGCCGCTTTCCAGAAATACGTGAACACCGAAGTGGAACGCTGGAGCGAGCTGGTCAAGCAGTCCGGCGCCACGGCCGAATAACACGCTTTCCGCTACCCCTATCAAGGATCAACATGCTTTACGACGTCCGTACCTACACGTGCCGCGCCGGCACCATCAAGAAACACCTGGCGCTCTATGCCGAGCACGGCTACGAGGTGCAGAGCCGCCATCTGGGCAAGCCGCTCGCCTACATGCAGACCGAAACCGGCAACGTCAACACCTACATGCACATCTGGGTGTATGACAGCGCCGCCGACCGCGAAGCCAAGCGCCAGGCGCTGCAAAAAGATCCGGCCTGGGCGACCTACCTGACCAAGAGCGCCGAAGCCGGCTACCTGATCAGCCAGGAAAACCGCCTGATGACGCCGACGGCGTTCTTCAAGCCCTGATGTAGCACGCAGCAGGCGGCGCTAGCCCGCCTGCTCTTCCTGCGGCCAGTCCCGCAGCACGGGCGCGTCCGGCGCGCCCGGTCCCACGTCGCGCAGATGGTCGTGCTGCAACAGCGCCATCCGATAGGCATCGCGGTACGCGCCGTTGGAAAAGAATTCTTCCTTGAGCAGGCCTTCGATCTGGAAGCCGCACCGTTCGTAAATGTGCACGGCGGCGGTATTGTCCTTGTCCACCACCAGATACACCTTGTGCAGGTTCAGCACCCGAAACGCATAGCCCACCGCAATGCGCGTCGCGGCCTTGGCGTAGCCCCTGCCCTGGTAGCTGGGCGCGATGATGATCTGGAATTCTGCCCGGCGATGGATGTAGTCGATCTCCACAAGCTCGACCAGCCCGGCCGGCTGCCCCGTGTCGTGCTCGATGATGAAGCGCCGCTCGTTCTGGTCGTGAAGGTGGCGGTCGTACAGCGCGACGAGTTCGTCATAGGCTTCGTACGGCTCTTCGAACCAGTAGCGCATGATGACGTCGTTATTGTTGATCTTGTGCACGAAGTGCAGGTCGCCGCGTTCGAGCGGGCGTAGTTTGATATCGGATGTGGCCGACATGGGTACCTCCGTGAGTCAGGGCATTGTATGCCGCGGCCGCGCGCGCAATCCGCATTGTCCCTGATGCCCGAGGCGCGCGCGTGCCGTTCCAACGCGCCGCATACACGGTATCCTGGACAGCTTCATGCGCCGGCTGTTGCGCGTCCGACGCGCGCGGGGCGGCCCCCTTCACAGGAACCGAACATGCACATCCTGGTTGCTGGCTTCCAGCACGAGACCAACACCTTTGCGCCCTCCAAGGCGGGTTACGACAATTTCGTGCGCGGCGAAGGCTTTCCCGCGATGGTGCGCGGCGCGGACATGCTGGCGCTGCGCGAGGTCAACATCCCGGCCGGCGGATTCATCAATGCCGTGGCGGCCGAAGGCCACACCGTGCAGACGGTGATCTGGGCGGGCGCCAGCCCGTCGGCCCACGTGACGCGCGATGCCTACGAGCGCATTGCCGGCGAGATCCTGGACGCGGTGCGGGCCGGCGGCTTTGACGCCATCTACCTGGACCTGCACGGCGCCATGGTCACCGAGCACCTGGACGACGGCGAGGGTGAACTCCTGGCCCGCGTGCGCGAGATCGTGGGGCCCGGCGTGCCCGTGGTCGCCAGCCTGGACCTGCACGCCAACGTCACTGCGCGGATGCTGCAAAGCGCTGACGGCCTGGTCGCGTTTCGCACCTATCCGCACGTGGACATGGCCGATACCGGCGTGCTGGCCGCGCGGCTGCTGATGGCGCGCATTCAGGCCGGAGAACAATGGACCCGCAGCGAACGCCGCCTGCCCTTCCTGATTCCCATCAACGGCATGTGCACGATGCTGCAACCCTCGCAGGGCGTGTACGCGCTGCTGAGCGAACTGGAACAGACGCCGGGGGTCGCCTCCATCTCTTTCGCGCCGGGCTTTCCGGCGGCGGATTTCCCGGAGTGCGGGCCGGTGGTGTGGGCCTACGGCACGGACGCCGCCGCGGTCGAAGCCGTCACCGAATCGCTGTATGCGCGCGTGCTGGAACTGGAACCCGAGTGGTCGCCTGATTTCCTGGAACCGGCCGAAGCCGTGCGGCGCGCGCAGGCCCTCGCCGCTGGCGCCACGCGGCCCGTCGTGATCGCCGACACGCAGGACAACCCCGGCGCTGGCGGCGACGCCAACACCACCGGCATGCTGCGCGCGCTGGTGCAAGCCAACGCGCAGAATGCGGCGCTGGGCTTGCTGTACGACCCCGAGGCGGTGCGTCGCGCCACGCAGGCTGGCGTCGGCGCCACGGTTGCGCTCAGTCTGGGCGGGCAGTCCGGCGTCGCGGGCGACGCCGCGTTCGAAGGCGAATTTGTGGTCGAGGCGTTATCGGACGGCAAGCTGCGCTTTGACGGGCCGATGATGAACGGCATGGACGTGGACCTGGGCGCGACGGCCACGCTGCGGATTGGCGGCGTGCGGGTGGTGGCCAGCGCCGGCAAGGCGCAGATGCTGGACCGCAACCTCTTCCGCGTCGGCGGCGTGCAGCCCGAACAGATGGCGATCCTGGTGGTGAAAAGCTCGGTGCATTTCCGGGCCGACTTCCAGCCGATTGCGCACGAGGTGCTGGTGGCCAAGGCGCCCGGCCCGATGCAGGCGGATCCCGCGGATCTGCCGTGGACGCGGCTTGAGCCCGGGATGCGGGTGCGGCCGCAGGGGCAGCCGTTCAGGGCGGCGTGAAAACGACATGGCCGGCGCGAAGGCGCCGGCCATTGCAGACAAGGCCGCAACGGCGGCCGCGCTTGGGCGGTATTACTTCAGCTTGCCCTGCGGGCTGACGAAGTCCTCCAGCGTCAGTCCCTTTTCCTTCAGGATCGCTTCCAGCAGCGGTTGCAGCTTGCCCAGGCTTTCCTGAACGGTTTCGCGCACGGTGTCGACGATGACCTGCGTGCTGCGTTCGATCTCGATGTTGACCGCATCGCCCACCTGCTTGTCCTCGAAGACCGTCGTGCGGCGCGTCTCGGGAATCAGCCAGACATCGAACCAGCCCTCGGCGCGGTTCACTTCCGACACGGTGAGGCTGGCGCCGTTGATGGCGATGTAGCCCTTGGCGAACACGTATTTGCGAAAGGCCTCCGGGATGCTGAAGCGCATCAGGCGATTGGTGTCCGACGATTTCACCATCAGCACCTGCGAGGTGAAGTCCACGTGGCCGGACAGCGGATGGCCGCCGATCTCGGCGCCGTCCTTGGCTGCGCGCTCCACATTCGCGCTGTCGCCCTCGGCATAGCTGCCCAGCGTGGTGATCGCCAGACTTTGCAGCATGACGTCGAACGTGGCCTGGTTCTCGGACAGGATTTCCGTGACGGTCAGGCAGACGCCGTCCGTCGAAACGCTGGCGCCGATGGCCAGGTCAGTGCAGAAACCAGGGGGAAAATCCAACGTGAAGGTGCGCAGGCCTTCGCGATCCGCGATCTTTGCGATCTTCGCGGTGCCTTGAACAATACCGGTGAACATACGGATCCTGAATGCGGGGCGGCAGGCCCCGGAAGCAAAACATCAACGTTAACCGATATTTTGCCCGGGTCCTGGGTCAAGGCCGCCGCCCCGCCCCGCGATCAGTGGCGGATCGCGATGGTCTTCAAGGACGTGAAGCCGTACAGCGCTTCAAAGCCCTTCTCGCGGCCGTAGCCCGACTGGCGCGAACCGCCGAACGGCAGCTCCACGCCGCCGCCCGCGCCGTAGTTGTTGACGAACACCTGGCCCGCGCGCAGCTTGCGTGCCAGGCGCATCTGGCGGCCGCCATCGCGCGTCCACACGCCGGCCACCAGGCCGTACAGCGTGCCGTTGGCGATTTCCAGCGCTTCTTCCTCGGTGTCGAAGACCATGGCGGCCAGCACCGGGCCGAAGACTTCTTCCTGCGCCAGGCGGCTGTCCGGCGGCACGTCGCGGAACAGGACGGGCGGCTGGTAGAAGCCGGCCTCGGGCGTGCCGTCCTTCAGCTTGCCGCGCGCCGCGACCTTCATGCCTTGCGCTTCGGCTTCGGCCAGGAAGCCGCGCACGCGGTCCTGCTGGCGGGCGTTGATCAGCGGACCCACATCCAGGTCGGCCGCCGCCGGGCCGGTCACCGTGGCCGAGAACGCGTCGGACAGGCGCTTGAGCACGGTTTCGTAAACGCCGCGCTGGATCAGCACGCGGCTGCCGGCCGAGCACGTCTGGCCGGCGTTCTGGATGATGGCGCCCAGCAGCACCGGCATCGCGGCGTCCAGGTCGGCGTCGTCAAACACGATCTGCGGCGACTTGCCGCCCAGCTCCAGCGTGACGGGCACGTGGTTTTCGGCGGCGGCATGCGCCACCATCTTGCCCGTCTGCGGCGAGCCCGTGAACGAAATGTGGTCGATGCCGGGATGCGCGGACAGCGCCGCGCCCGCCTCATGGCCGTAACCGGTGACGATGTTCAGCGCGCCGGCGGGCAGGCCCACTTCAGCGGCAATTTCGGCCAGCTTCAGAAGGGACAGGCAGGCGTCCTCGGCGGGCTTGACCACGCAGGCATTGCCCGCGGCCAGCGCCGCGCCCACGCTACGGCCGAAGATCTGCAGGGGGTAGTTCCACGGCACGATGTGGCCGGTCACGCCGTGGGGCTCGCGCACGGTCAGCACCGTGAAGCCGGGCGTGTAGGGAATGGTCTCGCCGTGCAGCTTGTCGACCGCGCCGGCATAGAACTCGAAGTAGCGCGCCACCGCGGCGGCGTCGGCGCGCGCCTGCTTGATGGGCTTGCCCGTGTCAGCCGACTCCAGCTGCGCCAGTTCCTCCTGGCGGTCCAGCAGCGCGAAGGCGATCTTCATCAACAGGCGGCTGCGCACGGCGGGTGCCATCTGGCCCCACTCGCCCTCGAAGGCCTGGCGGGCGGCCTGGACGGCACGGTCCACGTCCGCCTCGTTCGAGCGGGCCAGTTCCTCGAAAGGCTTGCCATCGGACGGGTTCAGGACGGGAATGGTTTCACCGGTGGCCGCGGCCACCCATTGGTTGGCGATAAAGTTCTTCTGAGTCACGATGTGCGGAGTAAAGTAGCGGCCGAACGGCCGGTTGGGGGAATCTGCGTGTCTCCAGGCGCTTGCCGGCAGAGGGCCAGCCGCGCCGCCAGCACGTCATGCGCGCGGGCGTTGTGGTGTGATGGCAAGGTACGGGAGCCCTCCGTAACTTGTCAATTGGAATGACAGCTTTTATCCCAAGGTTCAGGATATTTTTCTGGATAATCGGGTTATCCCTAATCTTTCAGGGGCTTAGGGCCCTGCGGGGACGTCATGCCACATGACAACCCGTCCCCACTTCAAGGAGCGTCCGATGAGCAACGTGCGTGACCCGCAGCTGGAATCGCTGCTGGCCGCGGCCACCCGCCCCCGTCCCGAACTGGACGTTCTGGCCGAGGTGGCGTCCGGCCTGGGCTACGTGCGCGCCGAGCGTTTTGCCGAGCGCGTCTACGAAAGCCTGTTCTACGCGATCGCCACCGGCAAGATCGCGCCCGGCAATAAGCTGCCGACCGAACTGGAACTGGCCGCCCTCTTCGAGGTGTCGCGGCCGGTCGTGCGCCAGGCGCTGGATCGCCTGCGTGAAGACCAGCTCGTGGACTCGATCCGCGGCTCCGGCACCTACGTCAAGTCCAAACCGGACCTGATGGGCGGCATGCCCGCCGTGGACCCCGCGCGCCGCGTGGGCCATATCCTGGAAGGCCTGGAACTGCGCATGGTGATCGAGCCCGAATGCGCCCACCTTGCCGCGCTGCGCCGCACGCCCGAAGACCTGCAGGAAATGGACCGCATGCTGACCGGCTACGAAGAGGCCGACGCGTCCGGCGCCATCGCCCACCATCACGACTACGGGTTTCACCGCGCCATTGCGTCCGCCACCGGCAACCAGCGCTTCGTGCAGGTGCTCAAGTCGCTGGAGTACGACGTCAGCCACGCCGTGAACGTCATGCGCCACCTGGTCCACAGCGAACCCTGGAAGCGCACGCGCGCCGCCATCGACGAACATCGCCACATCTATCAACTGATCCGCGATCAGGATGCCGAGGGCGCCCGCAATGTCATGCGCGCCCATATCGAAAAAGCCCGCAGCCGCATGCTCAACAGCGGCTCGGAACACTAAGCAGGAAGCCTCAATTCATGTCATCGCAACGCCCGCAACCCACCCTGGACCAGCAACTCGTCATCGTCACCGGCGCCAGCCGCGGCCTGGGCGCCGCCATCGCGCAGGCCTTTCTGCGTGAAGGCGCCAAGGTCGTCATCAACTACCTGAACAGCGCCGACCGCGCGCAGGCCCTTGCTGCCACCGCCCCGGACCGCGCCCTGGCCGTGCAGGCCGACGTGCGCGACCCCGCCGCCGTCGCCGCCATGGTCGCCCGCGCCAGCCAACATTTCGGCCAGCCGGTCCACACCATCGTCAACAACGCGCTGCCCGCCTTCCAATTCAATGGCGATGCCCGCCCCCACGCCGACACGCTGGACTGGGCGCAGATGAACGCCCAGCTCGAAGGCAGCGTGCGCGCCGCGCTGAACACCACCCAAGCTGCCCTGCCCGGCATGCGAGCCGCCGGCGGCGGACGCATCATCAACGTCGGCACCAACCTCGTCCAGAACCCGGTCGTGCCGTACCACGACTACACGGCCGCCAAGGCCGCGTTGCTGGCCTTCACCCGCACGCTCTCGCACGAGCTGGGCGCCGACGGCATCACCGTCAACATGGTGTCCGGCGGCCTGCTGCGCACCACCGACGCCTCCGCCGCCACCCCCGACGCCGTCTTCGACATGATCGCCGCCGGCACCCCGCTGCGCGAGGTCACCACGCCGGAACAATTCGCCGACGCGGTCCTGTTCTTCGCCAGCCCGTGGTCGCGCGCGGTGACCGGGCAGAACCTGATTGTGGATGGCGGATTGGTCAAGGGTTGACCGTCACCTCCGGGTTGCCCCCCCCCGGATGGCGCCAACGCGTCGTGTGTTACGGTGGACCGGCAATCCACCGCAACCCAGGAGGCAAGATGAAGACACAGATCAGTTATCGAAAGCTCGACGGCAGCGACGGCGTGGCGCTGGTCAATGGCGGGATCTCCGATAGCCAGCAGGCGAAGCAGGAACTGGCAAATTGGCTGGACTTGCCGGCGGCGGACGCGGCGGGCGGAAATCCGGACGATGTCGACGGCCGACTGCGGCGCGGCGGCATCGACCCGGGCTCGGTCGAGTTCAATCACATCAGTGAGTAGCAAAAGAAAAACCCCGATTCGCAGGAATCGGGGTTTTTGCTTGAAGGGGTCAGACACCTTGCGGCGGCGGTGGGGCTTCGCTGGCCGGTGTCTGACACCCGTTGAGACGCCGCCACGAACTGAAGATCGTCTCCCCAGGGTGTCAGACACCTTGCGGCAATGGCGGAGCTTCGCTGGCCGGTGTCTGACACCCGTTGAGACGCCGCCACGAACTGAGGATCGTCTCCCCAGGGTGTCAGACACCTTGCGGAGTTCAGCAAGCAGAAGAAGACAGCATGAGCGGGTATCATCTGGCCTTATCCCCGGCGAATGCCAACCACGCCCCGGATGCGTAGCCAGATGAGTAGCTAGACCGGGGTTTTGGAAGGCGCCACCGCCAAGAACCGCCTGAATAAACGGTCTGAAGAAAACATGAAACTCGCCACCTGGAACGTCAACTCCCTGAACGTGCGCCTGCAACAGGTCCTGGACTGGCTCGCCGCCAATCCCGTCGACGTGCTGTGCATCCAGGAGCTCAAGCTCACCGACGACAAGTTCCCCGAGGCGGCGTTCAAGGAAGCCGGCTATCACGCCGTCTGGGCCGGCCAGAAAACCTACAACGGCGTCGCGATCATCTCGCGCATGCCCGGCACGACGATGGTGCGCAACATTCCCGGCTTTGAGGATTCGCAGCAGCGCGTGCTGGCCCTGACCTTCCCCAGCCCCGAAGGCGACGTGCGCGTCGTCTGCGCCTACTGCCCGAACGGCCAGTCGGTCGGTTCCGACAAGTATGCCTACAAGCTGGAATGGTTCGAAGCCATGCGCAAGTGGCTGGCCGAAGAGATCAAGCAATTCCCCCGCCTTGCCGTGCTGGGCGACTACAACGTCGCCCCGGCCGACGAAGACGTGCACAACCCCGAAAAGTGGGAAGGCCAGGTCCTGGTGTCCGAACCCGAACGCCAGGCGCTGCGCTCGCTGATCGACCTGGGCCTGACCGACTCGTTCCGCCTGTTCGAACAGCCGGAAAAGTCGTTCAGCTGGTGGGACTACCGCCAATTCGCCTTCCGCCGCAACGCCGGCCTGCGCATCGACCACGTGCTGCTGTCCGCCCCGCTGGTCAAGCGCTGCGTCGCCTGCGTCATCGACAAGGAACCCCGCCGCAACGAGCAGCCCTCGGACCACGCCCCGGTCATCGCCACCCTGCAATTCGTTTGAAAAAATTCGGTCCGGCGCATGTTGCGCACCCAGGCCGAATTCCTGTATATTTCTGCTCTTGCTTGATTTGGGGCGGTAGCTCAGCTGGGAGAGCGTCGCGTTCGCAATGCGAAGGTCGGGAGTTCGATCCTCCTCCGCTCCACCAAATTCCAGACGGAAAAGCCTTGGACACTTTTGTGTGCCAAGGCTTTTTTGTTTCTGTGCGTCTGATTTGCTTCGTGTAGGCGTTGGCCGCCGTCGCTGGCGGGCCCAGAATGTTCGCCATCGGGCCGCAATGGCCGAGCGGACTCTCTTTATGCCTTTCATCAAACTTCAGCACACGTCCGAACCGCGGTATACCGCAGCGGGAGATCGCGTAGCCGAGCAAAGTCGCAGTAGCGATTTGAGCCTCTTCGACAATCCCGCCCCAGCCGTCCGGCCAAGCCGCCAGACATGCCTAGGCTCGCTACTGGCAGCCATCGCTCATGAAGCCGGCCCACTAAGTGACGAGGAGGTCGAAATCTTCAATCTTGTTCGGGACAAGACGCCTGCCAAGCCCATGCCTATCCGCTAGGCCCCTCCCCTCAAACCCGCTCCTGATCCAGCCTGCGCACCGCCCCGCTCAGCGTCGCAAAATCAAACTCCTTGCGCCCGCGCATCAACAGCCGGATCAGCACCGTCGTCACCACCGGCACAAACGCGGCCAGCAGGAACGATTCCAGCAGGAAAACAGGCTTGTCGCCCGGTGCGGGAAAGAAGAACAGGCCGGCGACGAGGCCGGTGATGGTCGAGAGCGTGGCGGTGAAGCCGTCATGCTTGCGGCTGAAAAGGCCGTAGAACACCGGGAACGCGGCGGCCGAGCACAGCAGGTCGGCCAGCAGGAACAGGTACAGCACGCTGTAGCCCTGCGAGGCCACGATCATGACGGGAATGGCCATCAGCAGCACCAGCGAGCGCGCCAGGCGCTTCATGGTGCCGGCGGTGGCGTTGGGCATCAGGCGGCGCAGATCGACCGCGATGATGCTGGTCACCGCGCTGATGGCGGTGTCGGCGGTGCTCATGACCAGCGCCAGGCCCAGCGGGATCAGGGCGATGACGAACCACACCGGAGCGTGCGGCATGATGACGCTGAATAGCGCAATGGAACTGTCGCCCGCCGGGGCCAGGCCGACAAACGCCAGGCCGAACAGGCCCATGAGGACGATGAACGGCGCCACCAGCACGCCGCCCAGCAGAAAGCCGTTGCGCATCGTGCGCGCGTCGCGCGCGGCGTAGATGCGTTGCCAGTTGCCCTGGTGGAAGATGCCGGTCAAGAGGATGGCGACAAAGAAGGTCAGGCCGGCTTTCACGCCCACCGGGTCGGTTACATCCAGCAGTTGCGGCGCCTTGGCCTGCAGCGCTTCGATGGTGGGCAATGCGCCGCCGGCCGCCTGCCAGCCCACGACGCACAACACCACCAGCAGCGGCACGATGATCATCATCTGCACCTGATCGGTGAAGATCGAAGAGCGCAGCCCGCCGTAGGTGGTGTAGAGCAGCGTCGTCCCCATCACGATGGCGGCCGTCGTCCACAGCGGCACGGGCGCCAGCATCGCGACCAGCTTGGCGATGGCCGTGACCTCGGCGGACAGCGCGATGAAGAGATAAAAGAGCATGATGAACAGCGCCAGGCCATACATGGGCCGGCCGTAGCGCGCCATCAGGAACTCCGTCAGCGTGTGACCGTGCGGGATCAGTTCGCGCATGCGGCGTCCCAGCGGAATCATGACCAGCCGCGGCGACATCGAGCCCAGCGCGTAGCCGATCACGGCGGCCAGGCCGCCCCAGGTGGCCGCCTGCGCGGGCGAGAAAAGAATCCAGGCGCCCAGCGTGGACGCCATCAGCGTGAGGATCGTGCCAAACGACCCCTGGCTGTTGCGCGCGACGATGTAGTCTTCAAGCGTGCTGCGCTTGCGCCGGGTGTACAGCACGCTGGCCACGGCAAAGCCGCCCGAGAACAGCAACAGCCATATCAGGGCGGTGGTTTGGGTCAACATGAAGGTCGGTCCTCCCGCGGGCGGCCTGCGGCCACACGCGTAACGCGGCGGCCCGCCGTCGGAAGGCCGCAAGATGAGTGGAATCAGGGAGGGCGCGCGAGACTTGCGGAGTCCTTCCCTTCGCCGGCATTACCCGGATCAGGTTCAAAGGGTTACCGCGTTGCCGCGGAATCTCAGCCCATGCAGGGCTCCCCCAGGAATTGCCGCAAGGTTAGGAGAGCGGCGCGGCGATGTCAACGCGCGGCGCAGGCCGGTGTGGCGGGCGGGCGTGGCTGGCAAGGGTGGCGGGCGCCCGCGCGGGGGATTTATGCTAATTTCGCCCGCTTGCGGCACCGGCGGGCGTGCCGGACGCGGCAACCGATGACGCCAAAGAAGACCTGATCGCCATGATGCACCTGAACCTGTTCATTTTCGGCTGCGGCCACCACCGCGCGGCCTGGCGCCACCCGGACTCGGCGGCAGAGCGGCTGGGCGACATCGCCTATTACGAAAGCCTGGCGCGCACGGCCGAACGCGGCAAGCTGGACGCCATTTTCTTTGCCGACGGCCAGTCGATGGACAACATCGGCGACGGTCCGCGCTGGTACCTGGAACCCCTGACCACGATGGCGGCCATCGCCCGCGCCACCACGCACATCGGCCTGATCAGCACGGTATCCAGCACGTTCTTCACGCCCTTTCATGCGGCGCGCATGGTGGCCTCGCTGGATCACATCTCCGGCGGCCGCATGGGGTGGAACGTGGTGACGTCGATGTTCGACGCCGAAGCGCGCAACCACGGCTACGAAGCCATGCCCGGCCACGACTGGCGCTACGCGCGGGCCGAGGAGTTTGTCGACGTCGCGCTGCGGCTGTTCGACTCGTGGGACGACGACGCCCTGGCCATCGACCGCAACGGCTACTTTGGCGTGCCCGACCGCCTGCACAAGATCGATCACCACGGCGAGCATTTCCTGGTGGACGGCCCGTTGACCGTGCCGCGACCGCCGCAAGGCCATCCGGTGCTGTTCCAGGCGGGCGCCTCGGACCAGGGCCGCGATCTGGCGGCGCGGCGCGCGGAAGCCATCTACGCGGTGGCCTACGACCTGCCGGCCGCGCAAGCCTATTACCGCGACATCAAGCAGCGGGTGCGGGCCGCGGGCCGCGACGCCTTCGTGCCGATCATGCCCGGGCTGGTGACCTATGTCGGCTCGTCCGAAGCCGAAGCCCGCGCCAAGCAGCGCGAACTGGACGAGCTGCTGCCCGCGGACGCCTCGCTGCGACAGCTGGGGATGTTCGTCCTGCAGGATTGCTCGGGTTGGGAACTGGACGCCCCCGTGCCGCCCCTGCCCCCGTTGTCCGAGTTCAAGGGGCCCAAGGGCCGTTACGCGACGATCCTGCGCATCATCGAGACCGAACAGCCCACGGTGCGCCAGTTGCTGGGCAGGCTGGCCGCGGGCGGCGGGCACTGCACGATGGTGGGAACGCCAGAGCAGATCGCCGACCGGATGGAACACTGGTTCCGGAACGAAGGCGCCGACGGCTTCAATCTCATGCCCCCGTCACTGCCGGGCGGCATCGACGATTTCGTGGAACAGGTGGTGCCGGTGCTGCAAAAGCGCGGGCTGTTCCGCAAAGACTACGAACACGCCACGCTGCGCGGACATCTGGGATTGGATCGGCCGGGAAGCGGCGTTCCACGTTGAGCTGTTTTGCCATTTCGCGCCTCCGCCCCCAATCTTGACTTTTATCAATTAGCGCCACGACTCAACTGTTAGCGTAAATCCTCGCTGTTCAGGCTATGTGAGATCGGGGGCCGCCATGATTGATAACCTGAGTAAGCTTGTGGGGTATTTACTGCGTCACGCCGCTGTGGTGGTGGGGCTGATCCTTGCCACCGCGGGAATGGCGGCCGCGCAGCAATCCAATGCGCCGCCGGGCTCTCCCGCTGCAACGCGAACGATCGACGGACGGCAGTTGCCAGCTCCCAGCATGCCGTTTGGCGGCAAGATCGAACGCAACGCGATGCAGTCGACTCCGTACTGGCAGGCCCGCATTGCCCCGCCCGAGGGCGCGCCGAACGTACTCTTGATCATCACCGATGACGTGGGTTTCGGCGCACCGTCCACCTTTGGTGGCGTCATCCCGACGCCGGCGCTGGACAAGGTCGCCGCGATGGGCTTGCGCTACACCAACATGCATTCCACTGCGCTTTGCTCGCCAACACGGGCCGCTCTCATCACCGGGCGCAACCACCATTCTTCCGGCTTCGGCGTCATCTCGGAACAGGCAACCGGCTACCCGGGCTACGACAGCGTCATCACCCGGGACAAGGCGACAGTCGGCAGGATCCTGAAGGACAACGGCTACAACACATCGTGGTACGGCAAGAATCACAACACGCCGGGCTATCAGGTCAGCATGGCGGGGCCATTCGATCAGTGGCCCATCGGCATGGGTTTCGACTATTTCTACGGCTTCATGGGCGGCGACACAAGCCAGTGGACGCCCGGAAACCTATTCCGTAACACAACGCAGATATACCCGTTTGAAAACCAGAAAGGCTTCAATCTGATTACCGCGATGGCGGACGAAGCCATCGATTACATGTCCCAACTGAATATGCTGTCGCCCGATCAGCCCTGGCTGATTTACTTTGCGCCAGGGGCCACCCACGCGCCGCATCATCCCACGCCGGAGTGGATCAAAAAAATCGAGGACATGCACCTCTTCGATGAAGGCTGGAACAAGCTGCGGGACACGATCTTCGCCAATCAGAAAAAGCTCGGTGTGATTCCACAGACGGCGCAGCTGACCCCATGGCCATCGGACCTCCTGAAAAACTGGGACCAGCTGACGGAAGACGAAAAGAAACTGTTTATCCGGCAGGCCAATGTCTACGCCGCTTACCTCGCCTATTCCGACGCCGAAATCGGCCGGGTGATCCAGGCGGTAGAGGACTCGGGTGAATTGGACAATACGCTCATCATCTACATTTCGGGCGACAACGGTTCGTCGGCGGAGGGCACGATGCAAGGCACGCCGAACGAGGTGGCGATGTTCAACGGCGTCGAGGTGCCGGTCAGCGTGCAGTTGAACGACTATTACGACCTCTGGGGCTCCGAACATACCTACAACCACATGGCCGTCCCCTGGTCCTGGGCTTTCGACACCCCCTTCAAGTGGACCAAACAGATTTCCTCTTACTTTGGCGGCACCCGGCAAGGCATGGCAATCGCGTGGCCAAAGGTAATCACCGACAAAGGCGGCATACGCAACCAGTTCGCGCATGTCATCGACATCGCCCCGACGATACTGGAGGCCGCGGCCATTCGAGAACCCTCGGTGGTGGATGGCATTGCACAAAGTTCGATGGAAGGCTCAAGCCTGGTTTATACGTTCGATGCGGTGAACGCCAACGCGCCCGCTCGCCATCTCACTCAATACTTCGAGATGTTTGGCAACTTCGCCATTTACCACGACGGCTGGATGCTGGTGGACAAGGTCAGCCGTCCGTCATGGGTGACGACAGGGCCGCAGGACGTCAATCCAGCCAAGGCCGAGTGGGCGCTTTACGACATCAATACGGACTGGACCCAAAACCACGACGTGGCTGCCCGCCATCCCGATAAGGTCAAGGAGCTGGAAGCGATTTGGTGGCGGGAAGCCAAGAAGTACAACGTGATGCCGCTCGACGCCTCGGTGGTAAGCCGCCTGGTCACCCCACGTCCGTCGACCACCGCGGGGCGCTCGACGTTCACGTTTCCCGGCAGGATGACCGGCATCTCGAATGGCGTCGCCCCTTCCATCCTGAACGCCTCTTACACCTTCACCGCAGAAGTGACTGTGCCGCAGGGCGGCGGCGAAGGGATGATCATCACGCAGGGCGGCCGCTTCACCGGCTACGGCTTGTTCGTCAACAAGGGCAAGCCTACCTTTGTCTGGAATCTGTTTGGCCTGCAAAAGGTGGTTTGGGAAGCGGCCGAACCCTTGGCGCCAGGCAAACACACGCTGGCGTTCGATTTCAAATATGACGGGCTCGGCGCGGAGACGCTCGCCTTCAATGACTTCAGCGGGATTGGACAAGGCGGTACAGGGGAATTGAAGGTCGACGGCGCCGTCGTGGCGACGCAAAAGATGAAGAACACGGTCCCGCTCATCCTCGCCTGGGACGAGAACATGGACATCGGCTCGGACACCGGCACGCCGGTTGACGACGCGGCGTACGCAGTGCCTTTCGCTTTCACGGGAACCATCGACAGCTTGAAACTCACCGTCGACCGGCCGCAACTGAGTGACGCCGACCGGGCCCGGCTTGAGCAGGCGTTAAAGAAGGCTTCGGAGTGATGCCATTGGCGCAGGCGAGCCTACCTACAGATTGGGGTACGTGCCCACGATCTCCAGCACGCCATTGATGACGAACTGCACCCCCATGCAGACCAGCAGAAAGCCCATGACCCGCGAGATGGCCTCGACGCCGCTCTTGCCGATCACGGCCACGATGCGGCCCGCCCAATGCAGGCAGATCCAGAACAGCAGCCCCAGCAGCGAGAACACGATGACGGGCGCCACGGCGACCACCCAGCGCACATAGTCGGGCGCAATGGCGGAATCGACCGAGGATGCGCCGCTGATGATCATCGCGATCGTGCCCGGGCCGGCGGTGCCCGGCAGCGCCAACGGCACGAAGGCGATGTTCGGGCTTTCGCGTTCCAACGCATCAGCCGTGGCTTCGGCCTCCAGGGCGCGTGGATGGTCCGACGGAAACAGCATGCTGAAGCCGATGGTGACCACGATGAGCCCGCCCGCGATGCGCAATCCGGGGATGGAAATGCCGAACGTGTGCATCAAGAGCGCGCCGGCGTAGTACGTCACCAGCATGATCCCGACGACATAGAACGCCGCCTGGGTCACCTGCTTCTGCCGTTCCTTGAACGGAATCTGGTTTCCGAGCGACAGCAGCAGCGTCATGGAAGTCAGCGGATTGGCCAGCGGCAGCATCAGCGCCAGACCCAGGCTGACCAGCTTGCCCAGTTGAATCAGTTCATCGATCATGAAGGCTCGCTAGAGTGTGCGAGCCATCTACTCTACCTCACCCTGCCCGGCGGTTTGCTGCCGCACGGTCAGGTAGCCGGTGCGTCCCCCCGCGTCCGCGCCTTGGTCAAGGCGTTCAGCATCGTCCCGGCTAATCATCAGCATCCATTAAACTGATGCAATTCCCGCGGCGGGCCGCGCTGCCTAGCATACAAGCGCCCGCCGCCCGCGGTTCTGCCGCGGCGCATTGCCATTGCCACCCGGAGTTTCTCTTGAGCGACATCTATCACTTCAGCCGCGGCACCGCCCCGCTGCTGATCTCCATTCCCCACCTCGGCAGCCAGATTCCCGCGGCGCAACAGCCGCAAATGACGTCCGTCGCCCTGCAGTCGGGCGACACGGACTGGCACCTGGACACCCTGTACCAATTTGCCCAGGCGCTGGGCGCCTCCGTGCTGGGCGCGCGCTATTCGCGCTACGTGGTCGACCTGAACCGTCCGCCCAACGACGAAAGCCTGTATCCCGGGCAGACCAAGACCGGCCTGTGCCCCACCCAGGCGTTTCGCGGCGATGCGCTGTACCAGAACGAGGCCGTGTTGACCGACGCCGAACGCGCCCAGCGGCTGGAGGCGTACTGGAAGCCGTATCACGCCAAGCTGCGCGAAGAGCTCGACCGCATCAAGGCCGAGCACGGCACGGTGCTGCTGTGGGAAGCCCACTCGATCGCCAGCGTCCTGCCGCGCCTGTTCGACGGCAAGCTGCCGGACCTGAACATCGGCACGTCCGACGGCGCGTCGTGCGCGCCCGATATCCTGGCCGCCGTGCAAGGCCGGCTGGACGCGTGCACCGACTACACCTGGGCCGTCAACGGCCGCTTCAAGGGCGGCTACATCACCCGCCACTACGGCGCCCCGGCGGACAACGTCCACGCCATCCAGCTCGAGATGTGCCAGTCCACCTACATGGACGAAACGTACCCGTACGGCTATCGCCCCGACCTGGCCGGCAAAGTCATTCCGGTGGTCGAAGGCATGGTGACTGCCGCGCTGCGCCAGACCACCGCGCGCCAGCGCTAACCCCCCTCCCCTCGCAGCCGGACGCCAACGCCATGACCCGCTTTTCGTTCAGCACCACGGAAAACTATCCGGAATGGAACCTGCTGCTGACCTGGGTGGCGGTCGTGGAGGCCGCGTCGGTGTCCGGCGCGGCGCGGCTGCTGGGGTTCTCGCAGGCGGCGGTGTCGCAGCGGATCAAGCAGCTTGAGGCCGCGATGTCGACCGAACTGCTGGACCGCAGCACCCGCCCGGCCCGGCCCACGCCGGCCGGCGAGCTGCTGTTCGAACACGCCGCGCGGCTGCTGGCGCAGGCCGGCGACATGACCGAGAGCGTGCGCAACCTTAGCCGGGCCAAGCGCAACATCGTGCGTTTCGGTTGCGTGGATTCCTTTGCGGGCACGCTGGGGCCCACGCTGATCCACGGCCTGTCCGGCGCGTCGCGCCAGATCCGGCTGTGGTCGGGCATCACGCCCGTGCTGGACAAGCAGCTGGAGGACCGGCAGCTGGACCTCGTCGTCACCACCAGCGCGTCCGCGGGCAAACCCAACATCCGCAAGTACAGCCTGTTCAGCGAGCCCTACGTGCTGATCGTTCCGCGCTCGATGAACATGGACCGGATCGATACGCTCAAGGAATTGGGCAAGCGCGCGCAGTTCATCCGCTACAGCGCGCGTTCGTTCATCGGCGCCGAGATCGACCGGCTGGTCGAGTCGCACGGCGTGACGATTGAACGCACCTACGAATTCGACAACACCGACCCGCTGCTCAGCCTGGTCACGGCGGGCCTGGGTTTTGGCATCAGCACGCCGCTGTGCATCTGGCAGTCGCGCCACTTTCTGGACCAGTTGCGCGTGCTGCCGCTGGCGCCCTATCTGGGCGCGGCGCGGGCCGACGATCCCAGCCTGTCGCGCACGCTGTTCCTGGCCGCGCGTCAGCAGGAAGTGGGCAAGCTGCCCTTTGAGGCCCGCGACGTGATCCTGATGGCCATGGAGCGCCTGATCCAGAAGGAACTCGCGCCGGCCCTGGGGCTGCCGCCAGCCACGCTGTGGCGTAGCCTGCGGCGTTGACGCCCGATTACGGCAGCGATGCCGTCAGCGCTGGCACGGCCTCGAACAGGTCGCCGACCAGCCCGTAGTCGGCCACGCCGAAGATCGGCGCATCGCCGTCCTTGTTGATGGCCACGATGACCTTGGAATCCTTCATGCCGGCCAGATGCTGGATGGCGCCCGAGATGCCGACTGCCACGTACAGCTCCGGCGCGACGATCTTGCCGGTCTGGCCGACCTGCCAGTCGTTCGGCGCGTAGCCCGCGTCCACCGCGGCGCGCGAGGCGCCCAGAGCGGCGCCCAGCTTTTCGGCCAGCGGATCCAGCAACTTGAAGTTCTCGGCGCTGCCCAGGCCGCGTCCGCCCGAGACCACGGCGCGGGCGCCGCCCAGGTCGGGGCGTTCGGACACCGCGATCTCGCGGCTGACAAATCGCGCCAACGCGCTTCCAGCGACGGCTTCGACCGTTTCCACCGTGGCGCTGCCGCCCTCGGCGGGCGCGGCGTCGAAGGCCGTGGGCCGGATGGTGGCGACGATAACCGGGTAACCGCTCTTGACCGTTGCGATGGCATTGCCGGCGTAGACGGGACGCTTGAACGTATCGGGCGCCAGCACTTCAATGACATCCGATATCTGCGCCACGTCCAGCAAGGCGGCGATGCGCGGCGCCACGCCCTTGCCCTGCGCCGTCGCGGGCAGGAACAGGTGCGAGTAGCCGGGGGCAAGCGCGACCGCCTGCGCGGCCAGGGCTTCGGGCAAGCCATCGGCAAGCTGCGGCGCTTGCGCCAGCAGCACCTTGTCCACCCCGGCAACGCGCGCGGCGCCGTCGGCCACGGGCTGCGCGTCGCCGCCCGCCACCAGCACGTGGACAGGCAGGCCCAGCCGGGTGGCCGCGGCGATGGTGTTGAGCGTGGCGCCAGTGAGCGCCCGATTGTCGTGTTCGGCAATAACAAGGACCGTCATCAGATCACCTTGGCTTCGTTCTTCAGTTTGTCGACCAGCGCGGCCACGTCCGCCACCTTGATGCCGGGCGCGCGCGCCGCGGGTTCCTCGACGCGCAGCGTCTGCAGGCGGGATACGGGATCCACGCCCAGCGCGTCGGGCGTCTGGACATCCAGCGGCTTCTTCTTGGCCTTCATGATGTTGGGCAGCGTGACGTAGCGCGGCTCGTTCAGGCGCAGGTCCGCCGTGACGATCGCGGGCAGGGTCAGTTCCACCACTTCCAGCCCGCCGTCGACCTCGCGCGTGACGCGCGCCGTGCCGTCTCCGATGGCGATGGCGCTGGCGTTGGTGGCCTGCGGCCAGCCCAGCAGGGCCGCCAGCATCTGGCCGGTCTGGCAGGCGTCGTCATCGATCGCCTGCTTGCCCAGGATCACCAGCGCGGGCGCTTCCTGCTCCACGACGGCGCGCAGCAGCTTGGCCACTTCCAGCGGCTGCAGCGCGGCATCCGTCTGCACCAGCACGCCCCGGTCGGCGCCGATGGCCATCGCGGTGCGCAGCGTCTCTTGCGACTGGGCCGTGCCGCACGACACGGCCACGACCTCGGCGGCAGCGCCCTGCTCTTTCAGGCGCACGGCGGCCTCGACGGCGATTTCATCGAACGGGTTCATCGACATCTTGACGTTGCCGATGTCCACGCCGCTCTGGTCGGCCTTGACGCGTACGTTGACGTTGTAGTCAACCACGCGCTTGACCGCGGCAAGTACCTTCATGGAAACACTCCTGAGTGAAAGGAATCAACGGCCGTTACCGCGTTGCGGCGGAAACGGATGCAGCTTGTTCAGCCGGGGCTGGCAGCGGAGACGGCGATGGTGAGGATCACGGCGAATCCGGCGGCGGGGGTGGCAGGCAGCGGGTGGGCGTCTGGTGCGGGGACGTCCCGCCACAACAGGTATTCGCCTGACTCCAGCTCCCCCGGAAAACCACCCTGACCGACCGCCCTACCTACTTGCGCGGCCACGATCAACTGCGTGACCGTGCGCCCGGCCAACGTGCCGGGCAAGCCGCCCACGTCGCATCGGCCCGCCGCCACGCCCGCGCACGTCACCGACGCCACCGCCTCGCCACGCCGGACAAAAAGGTTCAGCACGCGCACCGCCCCGCCGATCAGCGTGGACTGCAGCACGTCATCGCCCCGGAACGGCGCGGGTTCGCGCGGCCGCAGCGGCACGGCAACCCCTTCCCCTTGCAGCGTCACGCCTTCCCCGGACAGCACCACCGACACCCGGTCGTAGCCGGGAAAGCGCGAATACGGACCGTCGCGCTCGATATCGGCGATGCTGACGCGCCAGCGCCCGTCCGGGTCGGCTGCCAGCGTGCGCGTGACGCCGCCGCCGTTCTTCCAGGGCTCGGGCGGCAGCGCCAGCCAGCTGGCGCGCTGCGGCGCGGCCAGATCAGGACACCGCGCCAAGGCCGTACTTCCCGGTCAACAACGCGCCGCGCTGAAAGCGGCCAAGTTCATAAGGCGTGAGGGACACGTCGGTCGCCAGGCCCAGCGCCTCCTGCGCCAGCACGCGACCCACCGTGGGCGACAGCTTGAAGCCGTGGCCCGAGAAGCCAAAGCCCACGATCAGGCCTTGCACGCCGGGCACGCGGCCCAGCACGGGATTCCAGTCGGGCGTCACGTCATAGACGCCGGTCCAGGACGACGCCAATCCGGCCGTCTCGTAGGCCGGAAAGCGGTCTGCGACCTGCGCGCCGACTTCGGCCACGTAGTCCAGCGGAATGTCGCCCTGTTCGGCGTCGCTCTTTTGCAGCGCCTCGCCCACGACGCCCTCGCTCACCAGCATCTGGTTGCCGCCGTAGCTGCGGCAGTACAGCATGCCGGGCGACGCCAGGTCCTTGAAGACGGGCATCGAATACGTATAGGGCGCGGCGTCGCATTCCAGCGCCAGCACGGCGTGGCGCTCAGGCACGACGGGCATGGCAACGCCCGTCCAGCCGGCAAGCTCGGGCGTCCAGATGTTCTGCGTGCTGATGACCAATGGGGCGTGGTAGTCGCCTTCCGACGTGGAGACGCCCGTCACGCGGCCGTTGTCGATAAGCAGGCGCTGGACGTTGACGTTCTCGCGGATGGTGACGCCACGGCGGCGCGCGCCGCGCGCAAAGCTGGTGGCCACCAGGTACGCGTCGGCAAAGCCCGCTTCCGGCTCGTAGCCGATCAGCGCGGCGTTGTCGAAAGACGCGATGGGCAGCAGTTCGCGGGCCTGCGCGGCATCCAGCAATTCCAGCGCGATGCCCTGCGCCTTTTGCTGCGCCAGCGCGCCGCGCAGCGGTTCCAGCTTGTCGTCGTCGGCAGCGGTGATCAGGTAGCCGCATTTGACCAGTCCGCAGGAGGCCTCGTCGTCGCCCAGATAGCTGGCGAAATTATTGAACACGCTCCAGGAACGCTGGGCCAGCTCCACGTTCTCGCGCACGGAATAGTGCGTGCGCAGGATGCCGGACGACTGCGACGTGGTGCCCGCCCCGATGGTCTCGCGGTCCAGCACCAGCACGTTCTTCGCGCCGAGCTCGGCCAGGTGAAAGGCCACCGAACTGCCGATCACGCCGGCACCAATCACGATCACGTCATAACTTTTCACGACAAGGCTCCAAGGACAAGTGCCGCGAGTGTGGGCCCGGCCTTTCGGAGCCGCGGCAATATAAGCGCCGCGAATACTTAATAAAAGCGTTCTGGAAAAGCGCGCCGGGTGTCAGGCGGCGGCGCTGGCGGCGGCGCGTATCGCCTCGGCATCCCTGC
This sequence comes from Achromobacter sp. Root170, assembly GCF_001428165.1. Taxonomy (NCBI): domain Bacteria; kingdom Pseudomonadati; phylum Pseudomonadota; class Betaproteobacteria; order Burkholderiales; family Alcaligenaceae; genus Achromobacter; species Achromobacter sp. Root170. The sequence goes on along the minus strand of NZ_LMHN01000001.1, from coordinate 377,086 downwards.
CCGGCGGCAGGCCGAACATCCGCCGGTATTCACGGGTGAACTGCTGCACGCTTTCGTAGCCCACCCCGAATGCCGCGCTGCTGGCGGACGCGCCCTCGGCCGTCATGCGCCGGCGCGCCTCGATCAGGCGCAGTTGCTTCTGGAACTGGCGCGGCGACAGCGACGTGGCCGCGCGAAAGTGCTGATGGAACGATGAGGCGCTCATGCCGGCCGCGGCCGCCAGCCGCTCGACCGGCAGCGGTTGCGCAAACTCGGCCCGCAGCAGCGCGACGGCGCGCGCGATGCGCGGGGCGGCGCTGGCCGGCCCGGCCAGTTGGCGGATTGCCTGCCCGTGGCGGCCGGCCAGCAGCCAATAGTGCATTTCGCGCACCAGCTGGGCTTGCAGAATGGGCAGCGCCGTCGGCCGTTCGACCAGGCACAGCAGACGCAGCGCGGCGTCGGCGACTTCGGCATCCGTCTGCTCCACCCGCACCGGCGCGCCGGGCTCTCCCGGCCCCAGCCTCATTTTCAGGGCCAGTTCGGCGATGACGGCCAGATCCAGATCCAGGACCAGCGACAGATACGGCTGCGCCGCGCTGGCGAGCGTGATCTGGCTGACGGTGGGCACATCGGCCGTGATCAGCAGCGAATCGCCCGCGCCGAAATCGAAGGTGTCCGCACCCAGCGACACGCGCTTGGCGCCCTGCAGCACCAGGCACGCAAGCGGCCGCGAGATCGCGTGGTCCAGCCCGCTGGGCTGCACCGCGCGGATGACGGCGAGGCCCGGGATGGGGGTTTGTGCCAAACCGGCCGGCCCGGCGTGGCACGCCGCGTAGCGGCTGGCGGCCGCGCGCAAGGCGTCGTTCATGGAGGAGTCGCAAGAGGTTGCCACGGGGCCATCGTAATGGGTTCTCGTCGGGCCGGGCGCACATTTGGAGGATCAGGCCAACAACGTCAACGTTCAGGCAAAGGCCATGGGCGGCATCCGCCACAGAATGGAAGCCTCACCGCAAGCCACCAAGGAGCCATTCCATGAGCAAGATTTCTCTCGTCACCGGATCGAGCCGCGGCCTGGGCCGCAGCGCCGCCCTGGCCCTCGCCCGCCACGGCAACGACGTCGTCATCACCTACCAAAGCCGCGAGGCGCAGGCCAACGAGGTCGTCGCCGAGGTGGAACAACTGGGCGGCAAGGCCGTGGCGCTGCAGCTCGATGCAGGCAACGTCGCCGCGTTTCCGGATTTTGCCGCCCGCCTGCAGGCGGCGCTCGCCCGGACATGGCAGCGCGACCGCTTCGATCATCTCGTCAACAACGCCGGCCATGGCGAGATGGCGCCGATTGCCGACATGAGCGTCGAGGCCTTCGACAAGCTGGTCGACGTGCACTTCAAGGGCGTGTTCTTTCTGACGCAGCACCTGCTGCCGCTGCTGGCCGACGGCGGCCGCATCGTGAACCTGTCGAGCGGCCTGACGCGCGTGTCGGCGCCCGGCTGGGCGGCGTATGCCGCGGTCAAGGGCGCCGTCGAGGTGCTGACGGTCTACCTGGCCAAGGAGCTTGGCCACCGCGGGATCGCCGTGAACACCGTGGCGCCGGGCGCCATCGAAACGGACTTCCTGGGCGGCGCGGTGCGCGACACGCCCGAGTTCAACAAGGCGTTCGCGGACATGACCGCGATGGGACGCGTGGGCGTGCCCGACGACATCGGGCCGATGATTGCCAGCCTGCTGTCCGAAGACAACCGCTGGGTCAACGCCCAGCGCATCGAAGTCTCGGGCGGCCAGGGCATCTGACACGGGCGCCTCGGGCACGGCCGCGCGTTGCGGCCGCGCCCGCCTTTCCCTTGCTGCCTGCGGCGCGCCGATTAAGCGCCGCTGATGTTGACCATCGCCGCTCCTTATATTCATGCCGCGGCCGGATGCTCGGGCGAAAGTCTCGTCTGCCGCACCCCAGAGTGCCGGCGACATGGAATCCATCGGTCAATCTACAGACAGTAGGGGAAAAATATGAACATGAATCGCCGCGCCATGCTGGTGCGTACGGCCGCGCTTGCGGGCGCCAGCGCCCTGGGCTTTCCGATGATCGGCCGCGCCGCGGGCGCGTCCTACACCTATGGCGGCTCCGCGTGGCTGGGCCATTACTCCGCCTACATCGCCATGAAAACGGGGCTGTTCGCCAAGCAGGGTCTGGACATCAAGTGGCAGAGCTTTGCCACGTCGTCCGACCGCATGAGCGCGGTGATGGCCGGCAACATCGATCTGGCGGGCACCGGCGTGGTGTCGTCGCTGGCGCTGATGGCCGCGGGCGCGCGCCAGTTCCAGGTCATCGCGACCCCGAACAACTTCGGCCGCGCCGAGGGCGTGCTGGTGCGCGAGAACGTCAAGTCGGTGGCCGACCTGAAGGGCAAGAAGATCGGCGTCACCTACGCCTCCAGCGCCCACGTGCTGCTGCTGGACGTGCTGCGCCAGGCCGGTCTGAACCCCGACCGCGACGTGGCCATCATCAACCTGCCGGCCACCAACCTGCTGTCGGCCTACCAGGGCGGGCAGATCGACGCCGCCGTGGCGTGGACGCCGGCCTTTGACCGCATCAAGGCCGTGCCGGGCACGCATGTCCTGCTGGACGATACGGCGTTCTCGCTCTACAAGCAGTACGCCATCACCCCGGGTCCCGATGTGCTGCTGACCCATGCCAAGCTGGGCAAGGAGAACCCCGAGGCCGTGCGCAAGTTCCTCACGGCGGTGTTCCAGGCCAATGCGATGCTGACGAACCAGCCCGAGGAGGCCGCGGGCGTGCTGCTGGAGCTGACGGGCCTGTCCAAGGACGAACAGCTTGCGGTCATCAAGCAGACGCAGTGGTATTCGGCAGAGGACCAGAAAGCCCTGATGATCGAGCCGGGCAACTTCGTGAACGGCATGCAGAAACTGGCCGAGATGCTGGTGTCGCTCAAGCAGATCGACCGCGCGCCGGCCGTCAAGGACTGGGTCCAGTCCGCGTATCTCTGAACCCGGGACATTCTGCCTATGTCCGCACGTTCTTCTTCACGCGAAACACGCCTGCTCTGGGTCAGCGTGTTTTCGCTGCTCGGTTTTCTGTTGCTGTGGGAGGGGCTGTGCCGCGCCGGCGCGGTCGATCCCATTTTCCTGCCCGCCCCGTCCCAGGTCCTGGCGCGGGCGCTGTCCATGTCCGACCAGGGCACGCTGTTCTACAACGTGCTGGCCTCGACCCGGCGGGTCATGGTGGGCTTTCTGGCCGCGGTGATCGTCGCGATTCCGCTGGGCATTTTGCTGGGCACCTCGAAGGTGGCGCGCGCCGTCTTCGATCCCATCATCTCGTTCCTGCGTCCGCTGCCATCGATGAGCTGGATTCCGCTGTCGCTGCTGTGGTTCGGCATTACCGAAACGCAGAAGTACAGCATCGTCTTCATGGGTTCCTTCGTGCCCGCCCTTCTTTACGTGATGGAAGCCTCGCGCAGCATCGATCCGGTGCTGGTGCGCGCCGCGCGCAACCTGGGCGCCAACCGCTGGCAGGTCATGCGCGAGGTGCTGTTTCCCGGCTGTCTGCCGCAGATCCTGTCGGGCATGAAGATCATCCTGGGCCTGTCCTGGACCTGCGTGATCTCGGCGGAACTGGTGGCGTCCAAGGAGGGCCTGGGGTTCATGATCATGAACGGCAAGGAATTCTTCCAGACCGACACGGTGGTGCTGGGCATGGTGCTGATCAGTTTCACCGTGCTGGTGACCGATCTGTGTTTGCGGCTTCTTGAACGGTGGGTGCTGGCATGGCAGCGATGAACGACACGATGATCCGGCTGACGGACGTCTCCAAGGCCTACGGCGACGTGCCCGTGCTGGACAAGGTGAATCTGGAGGTCAAGCGCGGGGAATTCCTGGTGCTGCTGGGCGCCTCGGGCTGCGGCAAGTCGACGCTGCTGAACCTGATGGCCGGCTTCATCACGCCCAACACCGGATCGGTGCAGATCAACGGCAGAGAGGTCACCGACGTGACCGCCGCGTGCGGCATGGTGTTCCAGCAGTACGCGCTGTTTCCGTGGCGCACGGTCCAGGAAAACGTGGAGTTCGGCCTGAAGATGCGGGGCATGTCCCGCCAGGAACGTGCACCGATCGCCCGCCGCTTCATCGAGATGGTGGGACTGAAGCACGCGGCGGACAAGTATCCGCACGCGTTGTCGGGCGGGATGAAGCAGCGCGTGTCGATCGCGCGCGTGCTGGCCAACGATCCGGACGTGATGCTGTTCGACGAGCCCTTCGCCGCACTGGACGCGATGACGCGGCAGGTGCTGCAGGACCAGCTGTTGTCGATCTACGAGCAGAGCGGCAAGACCATCGTCTTCATCACGCACTCCATCGACGAGGCGCTGACCCTGTCGACGCGCATGGCCGTCATGGGATCCAAGCCCGGCCGCATCGTGCAGGACATCCAGAACGACCTGCCGCATCCGCGCAGCGCGGACGTGCAGTTGTCGCCCCGCTTCGTGGAACTGAAGCGCGCCATCTGGGAGCGCGTGCAGGAGGAAGTCACGCGCAGCATGGAGCTGGCGGCCGACTAATGGCGGGGGGGCCGATGGGCGCCCCGCCCTTCCCCACGCCCTGCTACGCGCGGCGGCCTTCCTCGGCCAGGAACTCCACCAGCGCCGGCAACGAAGGATCCATCGGCCGGTTGGCGTGGATGCGCATCACATAGCCCCACGAACCCGCCATGCGCAGGTGGGGCGCCAACGGCACCAGCCGGCCGCTCGCCAGGTCTTCGTCGATGAGCGGCGCGCGGCCCAGCGCGATGCCGACGCCCGCCGCCGCGGCGGCCACCACGGTGCTCAGGCCGCTCAGCACCATCGGGTCCTGCCAGTCGTCCGGGGCCAGACCCAGCCTGGGACGCCACGTTCGCCAGTCGGTCTCGGGGCTGTCGATGTGCTTTTCCTCCAGCCAGCGATGACGCAGGAACACGCCCGGATCGTTGCGCTCGGCCTCGGGCACCAGCGCCGGGCTGCACACCGGCACCACGGTTTCGGTCATGAGCGGGATGTCGCCCGGCGCGGCAATGTGCGGTCCCATCGCCCGCACGTGCAGGAAGGCCAGATCGATGTCCTGGGTTTTCCAGGCCGGATCCTGGCTGGCGTGCAGATACACCTGGATGTCGATATCCGGATGCAGCTCGATGAACCGCCCGATGCGCGGCGCCAGCCACAGCGCGGCCAGCGAGGGGTTGGCGGACACGTTCAACGTATAGCGCCGCTTGCCGCGGGCGCTGGCCCGGACATTGCGGCAGGCCGTCTCCAATAGGGTCAAGGCCTGTTGTACGGATGCCAGCAGGGCGGCGCCCGCTTCCGTGGTCTCTGCGCGCCGCACGGTGCCGCCCCGGCGCAGCAGCGGCGCCCCCAGATCGGCCTCAAGCGCCCGCAACTGATGGCTGACGGCGCTTTTCGTGACGTTCAGCTCTGCGGCGGCGCGGCTCAGGCTGCCCAGCCGGGCCACGGCTTCGAAGGCGCGCAAGGCGGCCAGCGGCGGAGTGCGGGTGGATGCGTCGGACATCGGTTGAGTTTATCTCAACCCTTGATTGAAAATTCATCGCTTTCGCATGCAGGCCGGATCGGGGACCATGCAGGCTCTGGATGGAGTAATGGCTATGTATTTCGATTCGAGGCTGTGGCGTCTGACCGAGGGTCTGCGCGCCGGCATGGCGGGCGGCATCTTTCTGGGCCTGCTGGCCCTGGCAGCCGGGATTGCACGCTACGTGTTCCTGGGCCAGCTGCTGGCCCGCGTGTTCGACGGTGCGCCGTGGCAGGACTGGGCGGCGCCCGCGCTGGGCGTGGCGGCCATGGTGCTGCTGCGCGCGTTCCTGGACGACTGGCGCACGGTGCAGGCCAACCGCACGTCGGCCGCCATCCAGCACACGCTGCGCGCGCGCCTGTACGACCGCATCGTCGCGCTGGGGCCAGCGTGGTTTGCCAATCAGCGCACCGGCGGCGTCATGCTCACCGTGGTGGACGGCGTCGAACAGTTGCAGACGTTCTTCGGACAGTACCTGCCGCAGGTCGCCATCGCCGCGGCCGCGCCGTTCGCGATCTTTGCCGTCATCGCATTCTGGGACGTGCCGACCGCCCTGGTGTTCCTGGCCGCGGCGCTGTTCGCGCTGTTCGGGCCAATGGCGGTGCACATGCTGGACCGGCGCGCCAGCCTGGCGCGCAGCCGGTCGCTGAACGAATTTGGCGAAGAATTCCTGGACGCCGTGCAGGGCCTGCCCACGCTCAAGTCGTATGGCCAGGGCAAGGCCTGGGGCGAACGGCTGGCGGCCCGCGCACGCAGCCTGTCGGACAACACCTTCTGGGTGCTGTCCGTCAGCCTGCTCACGCGCGGCATCAGCGACCTGGGCGTGGCGCTGGGCGCCGCGCTGGCGCTGACGCTGGGCGCATGGCGCGTCGCCGCCGGCGACATGAGCGTCGAGGCGCTGCTGATCGTGCTGATGGCGGGCACCGAGATCTTCCGGCCGCTGCGCGACCTGCGCGCGGTGCTGCACCGGGGCATGCTGGGCCAATCGGCCGCCGCCAGCATCCACGCGCTGATGGACGCCCAACCGCTGACGCCCGCCCCGGACACCGCCGTGGAAGCGGGCGCCGTGCGAGCGGGCGCCGTGCACGCGGGCTCCGTCCGCCTGGCGCCCACCATCGAGTTCGACGACGTGGCGTTTTCGTATACGCCCGAACGCGCCGCCCACCAGGGCCTGGCGTTTCGGATCGCGGCGGGCGAGCGCGTTGGCGTGGTCGGCCCCAGCGGCGCGGGCAAGTCCACCATCGTGCGGCTGCTGCTGCGCGAATGCGTGCCGCAAGGCGGCGTGGTGCGGGTCGGCGGACACGAAATCAACACGCTGGACACGCAGTTCCTGCTGTCGCACTTTGCGCTGGTCAGCCAGGACATCACGCTGTTTCACGGCACCATCGACGACAACCTGCGGCTGGGCCGCCCAGACGCCACGCATGACGAGGTGCGCGCGGCCGCGCGCGCCGCCAACATCGACGACTTCATTATGGCGCTGCCCGACGGCTACGCCACGCGCATCGGCGAACGCGGCCTGCAGTTGTCGGGCGGCCAGCGCCAGCGCGTGGCGATCGCCCGCGCCCTGCTGCGCGATGCGCCCATCCTGATCCTGGACGAGGCGCTGTCGTCGGTGGATACCGAGAACGAGGCGCTGATCCAGCAGGCGCTTGACCGTCTGATGGCCGGCCGCACAACGCTCATCCTGGCCCACCGCCTGGCCAGCGTGATCGGCGCCGACCGCATCCTGGTCCTGGACCAAGGCCGCGTGGCGGAGTCGGGTCCCCACGCCGCGCTGATGCGCCAAGGCGGGCTGTACCACCGGCTGATGCACGAACAGGCCGCCGCGCATCGGAATCCCGCCGCGGGCTCACCGGTTGCCGCGCGGCCCGACACGGCGCGGGCGGCTGTGCCAGACAACGACAACGGCCAGGGCCCCGCCCTGCGCCCGCTGGACGCCGACGCCGAACAGGTCGGCTGGCGCGCCACGCTGGGCACGCTGCTATCGGTGGTGCGGCCGTGGCGCGGCACGCTGATTGCGACCATCCTGCTGGGCGTGGCGCGCGTGGCCGCCTTCATCGGGGTAGGCGTGTTCAGCGCCCTGATCGTGGCCGCCATCCGCGATGGCCGCGAGACCGGCGCGCTGGTCGCTGGCCTCTTGATCGCCGCGCCGCTTGCTGCCCTTTTCCACTGGCTCGAATCGTGGCTGGCGCACGCGATGGCCTATCAGCTGCTTGCCGACATGCGCGTCAAGCTCTACGACAAACTCGAACGGCTGGCGCCCGCCTATCTGCTGCAGCGCCGCTCCGGCGACCTGGTGGCGCTGGCCACCCAAGACGTGGAGATGGTGGAGTATTTCTACGCGCACACCATCGCGCCGGCCATCGTGTCGGTGCTGGTGCCGCTGTCCGTGCTGGGCTTTCTGGGCTTCTACAGCTGGCCGGTCGCGCTGGCGCTGCTGCCCTTCCTGGCGTACGCGCTGCTGTCGCCGGTGCGCGGCCGCCAGCGCGTGGACGCCCTGGGCGACAAGGCGCGCCAGGCATTGGGCGAAATGAGCGCCCACACCACCGACACCATCCAGGGCCTGGCGGACCTGACCGCCTTTCAGGCCACCGGCCGGCGCCGCGACCAGTTCCTGAAGGTAGCCGACCATTACCGCGCGCGTCGTCTTGCCATTCTGCGCGACCTGTCGCGCCAGACCGCCTGGTTCGAAACCGCGATGGGCCTGGGCGGCCTTGCCGTGGCGGTCGTGGGCGCGTTGCAGGTGCAGGCGGGCACGCTGTCCGCCGGCATGCTGCCCCTGCTGGTGCTGATTGCGCTGGCCACGTTCCTGCCGGTGTCGGAGATCTCGCAGGTCAGCCGGCAACTGGCCGACACCATCGCAGCCACGCGCCGCCTGCACGTGGTCGCCAACGAACCCGAACCGGTCGTGGACGGCCCCCTGCCCGCGCCGGTGGCGGCCCACGGCCTGTCGCTCGCCTTCGATCGCGTCAGTTTTGCCTATCCCGGCAAGCGCCAGGACACCCTGCACGACCTCAGCTTCACCGTGCCGGCCGGCGCCACCGTGGCAATCGTGGGCGCCTCGGGCGCCGGCAAGAGCACGGTGGCCAGTCTGCTGTTGCGCTTCTGGGACCCGCGCGAAGGCGCGGTCAAGCTGGACGGCGTGGACGTGCGCCAACTCAGGCTCGACGGCCTGCGCGAACGCGTGGCGCTGGTGACGCAGGACACCTACCTGTTCAACGACACGCTGGAAGGAAACATCCGGCTGGCCCGCCCCGAGGCCAGCCGCGAAGACCTGATGCGCGCGCTGGAACAGGCGGCGCTGGGCGACTTCGTCAAGCGCCTGCCCGAGGGCCTGGCCACGCGCGTGGGCGAACGCGGCATGCAGTTGTCGGGCGGCCAGCGCCAACGCATCTCGATCGCCCGCGCCTTCCTGAAAAACGCGCCGGTGCTGATTCTGGACGAGGCCACCTCGCACCTGGACACGCTATCGGAAATGCAGGTGCGCGGCGCGCTGGACGTGCTAATGCGCCACCGCACGACGCTCGTGATTGCCCATCGTTTGTCCACCATCCGCGACGCCGATCTGATCCTGGTGCTGGACCGCGGCACGCTGGCCGAGTCCGGCACGCATGATCAGCTGCTGCGCAAACAAGGCGTGTATGCACGGCTGGCAAGCCATCAGGGCGGCTACGCGGCCGCGGCGTCGCAGGCCGGCTAGCGCCGCGTTGAAAAAAACCGACAGCCCATTCCGTCCCCCCGCACGGCCCGTTGATTCGCCTACATCACTTCGATAGAATCGGCAATTCGGGCCGTTGCCCATTCTTTTTTTCCCCTCACCCACCGACAGGGAGGCTGCATGATGTACCCCATGCCGAACGCCGTCCCGCGCGTGTCCCCGCGACGCCATTAAGTCGTCGCCCGCGCGGCCCCGTCGCCAGTTCCGTATCTGGCGACCGGTCCGCCGTGCCTATCTGAACCCTTGAACGCAGTGGCCAGCGCCCAATAGGCGCCCGGCGTGTTTTTCCCTCTTTCCTTACAAGGAACCTGGCGCGTTCGTCCCGCCAGACCATGGCAATGGCTAGAAAAAAAATCGACTTTCGAGGACAGGCCTTCAAGGATGTCCTGGGCTTTACCTTCCGTTATTGGGGCCGGCAACCCTTGCGCATCGTGGTCATCGTGGCGCTGGCCCTGCTGTCCGCCGTGGCCGACGTGCTGACGCCGATGTACGCCGGCCGTCTGGTCGACGCAGTGGCGTCGGGCGCGGCCGGCGACCAGCTTGCCTGGAACGCCGCCATCATGGCCTTCTGGCTGCTGGTCGCGCTGGGCGTGGGCGGCACGCTGCTGCGCCAGGCCGTCTTCCAGAACATCATCACCTTCACGCTGAAGATGATGAACGGCATCGCCTCCAACGCGTTCTACCGCGTGCAGCGGTTTTCCACCGACTGGCATGCCAACAGCTTCGCCGGCTCGACGGTGCGCAAGATCACGCGCGGCATGTGGGCGGTGGACCTCTTGAACGACACGCTGCTGGTGGCGCTGCTGCCGTCGGTCGTCATGCTGGTGGGCGCCACCGCCCTCTTGGGCGCGCACTGGCCGCTGATGGGGCTGGTGGTGGGCCTGGGCTCGGTGCTGTACATCGCCGTCACCGCCACGCTGTCGCTGGCCTACGTGGCGCCCGCGGCGCGCCTGGGCAACGCCTGGGACACGCGCATGGGCGGCGCGCTGGCCGACGCCGTCAGCTGCAACGCCGTGGTCAAGGCCTTTGGCGCGGAGACGCGTGAAGAGGCGCGCCTTGACCGGGTCATCGACAAGTGGCGCCGGCGCACGCGCCGCACCTGGATCCGCGCCACGTTCAACGGCGGCATCCAGGGCGCGATGCTGGTGGCCATGCAGGCGTCCATCCTGGGCGCGTCGCTGCTGCTGTGGTCGCGCAACCAGGCCAGCGTGGGCGACATCACGTTCACGCTGACCATGTTCTTCGTCCTGCAGGGCTATCTGCGCGACGTCGGCATGCACATCCGCAACCTGCAGCGGTCCGTCAACGACATGGAGGAACTGGTGTCGCTGGAAAAGCAGCCCCTTGGCGTGGAAGACCGGCCGGGCGCGGGCGCCATCGCCGTGACGGCGGGCGAGATCCGCTTCGAGGACGTGACGTTCCGCTACGGGTCGCACCACACCGCGCTGTACGACCGGTTCTCGGTGCGGATCGCGCCGGGCGAACGCGTGGGCCTGGTCGGCCACTCGGGTTCCGGCAAGACCACGTTCATCAAGCTGATCCAGCGCCTGTATGACGTGAATGGCGGGCGCATCACCATCGACGGGCAGGACATCGCCCAGGTAAAGCAGGCGTCGCTGCGCAGCCAGATCGCAATCGTGCAGCAGGAGCCCGTGCTGTTTCACCGGACGCTGGCGGAGAACATCGCCTATGCGCGGCCCGGCGCATCGCAGGCCGACATCGAGCAGGCGGCCCGGCTGGCCAGCGCGCATGATTTCATCATGGCGCTGCCCAAGGGCTACGACACGCTGGTGGGCGAACGCGGCGTCAAGCTGTCCGGCGGCGAACGCCAGCGCGTGGCCATTGCGCGCGCATTCCTGGCTGACGCGCCCATCCTGATCCTGGACGAAGCCACGTCCAGCCTGGACAGCGAAAGCGAGGTGCTGATCCAGCGCGCGATGGACCGCCTGATGGAAGGCCGCACGACGCTGGTCGTGGCGCACCGCCTGTCGACGGTCCGCGCGCTGGACCGCCTCCTGGTGATGGACCATGGCCACGTGATCGAGGAAGGCAGCCATGACACGCTGATCCGCCTGAAGGGCGGCCTGTACCGGCGCCTGTTCGAGCGCCAGGCGTTGGAGCTGACCAAGGGCCTGGATCCGGCCGAACTCCTGGAAGACGGCGCCGTCCCGCCGCCCGCGCAGGCGGACGACGTGGACGCCGCCTCGTTCGCCTTCGGGAAGTGATGCAGGCGCGGCGCGGTCAGGGCATGGCCGCCGCAGCCCGGTCCACCGCCGCGCGCCGCCGCTCGAAACGCGCCTGCGACATCGCCAGATAGCGTTCCACGATCGCCGGGTCCGACGTCTTCGGCGTGCCGCCCGGGAACGGCGGCTTCGGGTCGTACTCGATCTGCAACTGGATCAGCTTGGCGACGTCCTCGCCGCAGAGCGCCGCCACCACCTTCAACCCCATGTCGATCCCCGACGTCACGCCGCCCGCGGTGAACACGTTGCCATCCACGCACAGGCGCTCGTCGCTCGGCGTGGCCCCGAAGCGGGACAGCAGTTCCCGCGCGCGCCAGTGACTGGACGCCCGCTTGCCCCGCAGCAACCCGGCCGCGCCCAGCAGCAGGGAACCCGTGCAGATGCCGAACAGGTACTTGGCGCCCTGCCCTTGCCGGCGTGTGAAATCCACCCAATCTGGGTCGACGATGGCGTCATCCGTGCCCGGCCCGCCCGGCACCACCAGCAAATCGCAAGGCTGCGCCGACGCGATCGTCTGCGTGGGCACGAAGCGCAATCCCCGGTCGCAACGCACCGGTTCCATCGTTTTTGCGACAAAATCCACCGTAAATCCCGGCGCGTTCGCCAGCACTTCGTAAGGCCCGGTCATATCGAGCTGGGTCAGCCCTTCGAACAAGACGATATTCACCTTCATGACGATGCTCCCATGGAAACGCCAGAACCCAGCATAGGCGAACGCGCCACGCACGGCGCGCCAGAATGCGCGCCAAATGCGCCAATCGCGCCACAACGCGTGATGTTCGTGCTGTACGACGGTTTCCAGCCGCTGGACCTGGCCGGACCGTGGCAGGCCTTCAGCTCGGCCAACGAAGAGGCGGGCCGCCAGCTGTATGCCCTACACACCATCGCGGCGACGCCAATCGTCGCCACGTGGGAACAGGGGCTGCGCATGCAGGTCGACGGCACCTTCGAGGCCGACGGCGATGCGCCCATCGACATGCTGCTCGTGCCCGGCGGCCCCGGCGTCGACCGGGCCGCGGCGCACGGCGAAACGCGCGCCTGGCTGCGGCGGCGCGACGCCGGCACGCGCCGCACCAGCAGCGTCTGCACCGGCGCGTTCGTACTGGCGGCGGCCGGACTCCTGGACGGCCGCGCGGTCACCACACACTGGCGCTCGGCCGACCGGCTGCGCCAGCTTTACCCCGGCCTGCGCGTCGACGACGACCGCATCTTCATCGAAAGCGGCAAATACTGGACGTCAGCCGGCGTCACGGCCGGCATCGACCTGGCGTTAGCGCTCATCGAGCGCGACTTCGGCGCCGCGCTGTCCCAACAGGTCGCGCGCCGCCTCGTCGTCTTCATGCGCCGCAACGGCGACCAGCGCCAATACAGCCAGACGCTGCGGCTGCAGGACCGCGTGGCCGCGCCGTTTCGCGAACTGGTCGAAAAAATGGAAGCGCGGCTATCGGCCCGCTGGTCGGTCGACGACATGGCAGACGCCTGCCAGATGTCGCGGCGCACCTTCCAACGCAAGTTCGCGGCCCACTTCGGCGTCGCACCCACCGAAGTCCTGCGACGCCTGCGCGAGGAGCGCGCAGGCGCCCTTGAGAGCGCCGGCAAGATGACAAGGAAGGCCGTCGAACAACACGTGGGTCCGGTGCCCAAGCGCCCCGGCAATAACGGCAAGGCCGCGTGAGATCGTCGTAGGCCGCCCGACGTTGCGGTCCCCGTGGTCGGGGCAGCACATCTGCGCGGCCGCCGATCGTCCGCCGCTGCCGGTGTCTGACACCCTTGGTAGATGAACTTGGTATGAAGCGAATCTCACCAGGGTGTCAGACACCTAGGACAGAGTGTCAAACACCAGGAGCAGAAGCAGCCACACGCGAAGCGCCATCGCGACGACGCAAGACACCGCGTAAGCCCACGAAGGCCGCCCGCGCGGCCGCCCGGGGGCGGGCCCCCGCAAGATCATTCTCTCCCACCCAACTGGGTGCAAGAACCTCAAGAACCCAACTCCCCCCGCCGCCCGAAAAGATTCAACCATAGAGCCCGGTGTGGCGTGGGCCTGGGGTGGGCGGGGCGTTTAGATGCGCCCGGCGGAAACCGAAGGGAGCCGAAGGCGTACGAGGTTGAGCGCGGGGCAGTCCGGAGCGAAGGCTCCGGACCGCAATCGGAGCCCCGCCCGCCCCAGGCCCACGCCGCACCGGGCGTCTCAAGAACCCAATCCTTCACCAGCAACAGCACTCCAACCTATCCCACCAACCCCACCGACATCCCCCCACAAACATAAAGCACCTGCCCCGTCACAAACCCAGCACGCGGATCCAGGAACATCGACACGGTATGCGCCACCTCATCCGGCTGGCCGACCCGCCCCACGGGAATCGCCGCCTCCAGCGCCAGCGTCTTCGGCGCACCCGGCGGATTGGATTGATTGAACAGCTCGGTCGCCACGGGCCCCGGCGCCACCGTGTTCACCGTGATCCCATCGCCCGCCAGCTCCAGCGCCCAGGTCCGTGTCATGCCCGCCAGCCCGGCCTTCGACGCCCCGTACACCGACCGCCCGCCCTTGCCCAGCGCGGCCCGGCTGCCGATGTTCACCACGCGCCCATACTTCGCCTGCCGCATCCCTGGCAGCAGCGCCTGCATCAGCAGGATCGGCGCGGTCAGGTTCAGCGCCATCGTGCGCGCCAGTTCCTCTTGCGTGATGTCCTCGATGTTGGCGACCTGGATCATGCCCGCGTTGTTGACCAGATTCAGCACCGGCTGCCGCGCCGCAAGCTCGCGGGCGGCGGCGATGGTTGCGGCCGCGTCGCACAGGTCCACCGACCGGAACGTTTCCCCCGGCAGCAGCGTCTCGGGCGACGTACGGCTGAAATTGACGACCTGAAAGCCGTCTTCGATCAGGCGCGCCACAATGGCGCGGCCGATTCCCCGGCTGGCGCCGGTGACGAGAGCGATGCGTGGGTTCATTGCGCCTTGATTCCCTGGTCTTTGATGAGTCCGCCCCACTTCTTGCGTTCGGCGGCTTCGAACGCGGCAAGGTCCGTCCCGAACAGCGTCCCCGGCTTGGCGCCCATGGTGGCGAAGTTGGCCGCGATGGCCGGCGTCTGCAACCCGCTGCGCGCGGCGGCGATCAGTTGGTCGACGACCGGCTGGGGCGTATTGCGCGGGGCGTACAGCGCGAACCACGCCGTCACGTCAAAACCAGGCAGCCCGGATTCGGCAACAGTGGGCAAGTCCGGCACCGACGGATCCCGCGCGGCCGAGGTCACGGCCACCCCACGCACCAGATTGCCGTCCTTGATCTGCGCCAGCGCACCCGGCAGGTTGTCAAATAGCAGGTCCACCTGCCCGCCCGCCACCGCGGGCAGCGACGCCGACGTGCCCTTGAACGGCACGTGCAGCATCGTCACCCCGGCCATGGCCTCGAAGTACGCGCCCGTCAGGTGCACGGACGAGCCGATGCCCGGCGATGCGTACGTCAGCTTCTTGTCCGGCGACTGCTTGGCGGCCCGGATCACGTCCGCCACCGTCTTGTACGGCGACTTGGCGCTCACCGCGATGACGTTCGGCGTGGTCGACACCAGCGCGATCGGCACCAGGTCGCGTTCGGGGTCGAACGGCATGTTGCTGTAGAGAAACTGATTGATCGTCTGCGTGCCGATCGTGCCCAGCCCCAGCGTGTAGCCGTCCGGCTTGGCTCGGGCCACGTACGCCATGCCGATATTGCCGCCCGCCCCCGGCTTGTTTTCGACCAGCACCGTCTGCTTCAGGCCGGGCTGCAGCGCGTTGGCGATGGCGCGGCCAAAGAGGTCTGCGCCGCCTCCAGGCGGATACGGCACGACGACGGTCACGGGATGCTCGGGATAGCCCGCTGCGTGGGCTGCGGGTAGCGCCAGAACGGCCAGCGCGGCAAGGGCAATGCGCCATCCGGCGCGCGGCTGCGGCAAATGCGTCATGGTCTCGTCTCCTTTCGAACCCGCTGATTGCGGATTTCTTTTTAAAGTACGTAAATACGTACTATATTCATAAGAACATAGAAAACCGACAGGAGACAAGCAGATGAAACGCTGGACGCAACGCCCCGAAGGTTCCACCTGGGGCGACTTCGGCCCCGACGACGAACTGGGCCGCCTGAACCTCCTGACCGAGGAAAAGGTGCTGCAGGCGGTGCGCGAAGTGCAAGCCGGCAAGGTCTTCTGCCTGTCGCTGCCGCTGGATCTGCCCGGCGGCAACGTGCTCAATCCCCGCCGCCACGCGCCCACGCTCAAGCCCACCTTCCGCGAGGGCACGCCTTATTTGAACTTCGCCATGTCGCAGGTGCAGCCCGAGGCGGTCGACGTGCTGTCGGACGATCAGGTCACCCTGTCCATGCAGTACTCCACGCAATGGGACGGCCTGTGCCACGTGGGCGCGATGTTCGACATCCAGGGAGACGGCCAGGCGCGCCGCGTCTACTACAACGGCTACGCAGCCGGCGTGGATGTGTTTGGCGGCGCGGATCCCGACAACTCGCAAGCCCCCTGCTGCCCGCCGGGCGGCTCCTTTGCGCGCAAGCTCAGCGTCAGCCGCTACGCCGAAAAAGGCATGCAGGGCCGCGGCGTGCTGGTCGATCTAGCGCGCGCGTTTGGCCCCGGCCGCACCCTCGTCGGCCATGACCAGCTCCAGGCTGCCATGCGCGAGCAGGACGCCGTGCCCGAGGCCGGCGACATGCTGGTGCTGCGGACCGGATTCGCCGAAGCCATCGTGGCCATGAACGGCCAGCCCGATCCGCACAAACTCGAGGAAACCGGCGCGGTGCTGGACGGGGCCGACCCCGCCCTGCTCGACTGGATCACGCAGTCCGGCATTGCGGCAATCTGCGCCGACAACTATGCCGTGGAGGCCTATCCCGCGCGCACCGCCGGCCCGGGCCATTCCATCCTGCCGCTGCACCATCATTGCCTTTTCAAGCTGGGCGTGCCGCTGGCCGAGCTGTGGTACCTGAAGGACCTGGCCGACTGGCTTCACGCGCACGGCCGCAGCCGGTTCCTGCTGACCGCCCCGCCCTTGCGCATGCCCGGCGCGGTGGGTTCGCCCGTGACGCCCATTGCCACGGTGTAAGCCATGCCGCTGTCCCACTCCACGTTCTCCCAACACCTGGATGCGCTCGCGGCCCGTCAGCCCGATGCCATTGCGCTGATCGACCGCGACCAGCCGCTGCGCCTTGCCGACCTGCGCGCGCGCAGCCGCGCGTTGGCGGCTGGCCTTGCCCGCATCGGTGTGCAGCCCGGCCACCGCGTCGCCGTCTGGCTGCCCAATTGCGCCGCCTGGGTCGAAACCTTTCTGGCGTGCGCGCATCTGGGCGCGCTGGTGCTGGCCGTCAACACGCGCTTCCGGTCGGTTGAGGTGGCCGACATCCTGGGCCGCGGCCGCGCCGACTGGCTGGTGTACTGGCCCGACTTCAAGGGCATCGACTTCCAGGGCATCCTGGATGGCGTGGCGCCCGTGGATGCGGAGCAGTTGCAGGGCGCCGTCGCCCTGGCCGGACCGGACGAACTGCCCCCGGCATCGCTGCACGGCAAACCGGTGCACCGGTACGACGCGCTGCTGGCCTGCGCCGATCCCGCGCCCGCCCCGCACGCCAATGCCGGGGTGCTGTGTTTCACCACATCCGGCACCACCTCCAAGCCAAAATTCGTGCTGCACGATCAGCACACCCTGCTGCGGCACGGCGCCATGGTCGCGCAGGCGTTCGGCTACGAAGACCGGGCATGCGTGCTGGCCAGCGCGCCGTTTTGCGGCGCCTTCGGATTTGCCACGCTGGTGGGCGGTCTGGCGCGCGGCGTGCCGGTCGTCTGCGCGCCCGTCTTCGATGCGGCCGAATCGGCACGCGCCATCGCCCGCCACGCCGTCACGCACACCTATGCCAACAACGAGGCGCTGGTCGGCATGATGCAGGCCGCCGCGCCCGGCACGTTCTCGTCCGTCCAGTTGTTCGGTTTTGCCAGCTTCACGCCCGCGCTGGACAACATGCTGGACCTGGCCCGCGCGGCCGGCGTCCCGCTCACCGGCCTGTATGGCTCCAGCGAACTGATCGCGCTGGTGGCCGGCCAGCCCCGCGATCCCGCCGAAGGCGACGTGTCGGCGCGGCACCAGCCCGGCGGCACGCTGATCTACCCGGGTGCCCGCGTGCGGGCCCGCGATCCCGAAAGCGGCCAGGTGCTGCCGCACGGCCAGTCCGGCGAGATCGAGATCCTGTCGCCCAGCCTGATGCTGGGCTACCTGGACAACCCGGACGCCTCCCGCGCCGCCCTGACGGCCGACGGCTACTTCAAGACCGGCGATCTGGGCTATACGCTGACCGACCGCCAATTCGTGTTCCAGACCCGGATGGGAGATTCGCTGCGGCTCTCGGGCTTTCTGGTCAATCCGGTGGAGATCGAGCAGGTCGTCGAAACCCTGCCGGGCGTGCGCGCCTGCCAGGTGGTGGGCGCCACGCGCCACGGCAAGATCGTGCCCTACGCCTTCGTGCTGCTGCACGCGGGCGCCCAGGCCGACCCGGCCGGTTGGACCGCGGCGTGCAAGACGGCCATGGCGGGCTTCAAGGCGCCCGCCGGGTTTACCGTGCTGGACGCCTTTCCGTCGGTCGAGAGCGCCAACTCGGTCAAGATCCAGAAGCACCGGCTGCGCGAGATGGCGGACGCTATGCTCTCGGGTTCCGCGTCATAACCATCCGCCCGCCATGCCCGCCCGCAAGCTTTTTTCGCGCAGTCCCCAGCCGCTTTATCTGCAGGCCGCCGCGCTGTTTCGCAGCCACATCCAGAACCGGACGTGGCGGCCCGGACAGCAGATTCCGCCCCTGGAAGCGCTGATGGAAACCTACGGCATCTCGCGCGCGACGATCCGCCAGGCGTTCGGCCTGCTGGAAGAGGACGGCCTCATCCGGCGCTCGCGCGGGTCGGGCACCTTTGTGAACGCCGAGCTGCCGGAAACGCCCACCCTGCTCATTCCCAAGACCTGGGCCGAAACCGTCGAGCTGAGCAACCAGCTGGGCACCGTGTCGCTGGTCGAGTCCAACGCCGACTCCCCGCTGCCCGACACGCTGGGCATGCCGTGCGGCGCCGACCGCAGCGGCAGCTTCCAGTACTTGCGGCGCATCCACACGACCGATGCCGGCCCCTTCTGCTATAGCGAGGTTTTTCTGGACAGTGGCCTCTTTCGCAAGCATCGCGCCCGCATCCAGAAGAGCACCGTTGCGCCGGTGCTGGACCAGTTCTACGGGGCGCGCATCTCCGAGGCGCGCCAGGTCCTGAACGTGATCGAGGCGGGCCAGGAGTCGGCCGAATCGCTGCAGATTCCCGTGTCCTCGCCGGTGGCCGAACTGCGCCGCTATGCCTGCATCGACGGCCGCGTGGTGTATTTCGCGCGGCTGGAATTTCCGTTTCGCAAGGTGCGAATGGAATTCGACCTGCTCACCAACCGCTGACCGCCTTGCCGACCCGCTTCAAGGAGACCATCGCCCACCCATCGCCCGCCCGCTGTCCCAACCCCACACAAGGCGCCAGATCAATAAAACCAGGACACGCGCCCGCACTATCCGAAAAGAATCCGGCATACAGGGAGACAACCATGAAGCATGCCGACAAGACCCGGATTTCAATGCAGTGCCGCAGCAAGATCATCCAATTGTTCGCCGCCACGGCGATAGCTGCCGCCGCCGGCGCACTCGCGCAGTCGCCTGCGCCCGCCGTTTCCGACGACGTCGTGCGGCTGGGCCTGATCCTGGACATGAGCGGCGTCTATGCCGACGTGACCGGCAAGGGCAGCGCCACCGCCGCCGAGATGGCGATCGCCGATTTCGGCGGGACCGTGCTGGGCAAGAAGGTGGACCTGCTGGTGGTGGACCACCAGAACAAGGCCGACATCGCCGCCGCCAAGGCGCGCGAGTGGTACGACATCCAGAAGGTCGACGCCATCATGGACGTCGCCGGCTCCGCGCCCGCGCTGGCCGTGCTGGAAGTGGCGCGCGAAAAGAAGAAGATCGTCGTCTTCAGCGGACCGGGCACCGAGCGCATCACCAACGACCTGTGCTCGCCCTATTCCGTGCACTACACCTACGACACCTGGTCGCTCGCCAACACCACCGCGCGCGCCACCGTCGAGCAAGGCGGCAAAAGCTGGTACTTCCTGACGGCCGACTACGCGTTCGGCCACACGCTGCAGGCCTCGGCCACCGACGTCGTGAAGGCCAACGGCGGCACGGTGCTGGGCGCCTCGCGCCATCCGCTGGGCTCCAGCGACTTTGCCTCGTACCTGTTGCAGGCGCAAGCCAGCAAGGCGCAGATCGTCGGGCTGGCCAACGCGGGCGGCGACACGGTCAACGCCATCAAGGCGGCCAGCGAATTCGGGCTGACCAAAGGCGGGCAGAAGATGGCGGGCCTGCTTCTGTACATCAACGACATCCACGCCATCGGCCTGGACGCTGCCGCCGGCCTGACGCT
This sequence comes from Achromobacter sp. Root170, assembly GCF_001428165.1. Classification (NCBI taxonomy): domain Bacteria; kingdom Pseudomonadati; phylum Pseudomonadota; class Betaproteobacteria; order Burkholderiales; family Alcaligenaceae; genus Achromobacter; species Achromobacter sp. Root170. The sequence continues at coordinate 357,116 of NZ_LMHN01000001.1, read as the reverse complement.
GACGGAAGCTTTCTACTGGGACATGAACGACCAGACCCGCGCCTGGTCGCAGCGCTATTACGACAAGCTCAAGAAGATGCCCAACATGAGTCAGGCGGGCACGTATTCGTCGGTGATGCACTACCTGAAAGCCGTGCAGGCGGCGGGCACCGACGAGCCCACGGCGGTCATGAAGCAGATGAAGGCCACCCCCATCAACGACTTCTTCGCCACCAACGGCCGCATCCGCGAGGACGGCCGCATGGTCCACGACATGTACCTGTTCGAGGTGAAAAAGCCGTCGGAGTCCAAGCGGCCGTGGGACTACTACAAGCTGGTGGCCACGCTGCCCGGCGACCAGGCGTTCATGCCGCTGTCCCGGTCGACGTGCCCGCTGGTGCAGAAGTAGCGCGGCAGGCGGTCCTGCGGCGGGCGTCCCCGCGGCGGGCGGACGCGGCCGATGGCATCCGCGGCGGGAAACGCCCGCCGCGGGCAACGCCCGCCGCGTTATCCTTGCGGCTTTGCATCCGCCGCGCCGACATGCCGCAACAAGCCGCCCGCATCATCGAAGGCACGATAGACCAGATCCGGGTCGCCACGCCGGTCCGGCGAAACGATGTGTTCCTGCGGATCGGCGCGCAGATGATCTGGGGTCCCGGGCTGGACCCATCGCACATCGCCCAGCTGCGCGCCTTCCACGACAAAGGCACGGCCGTGCGCATTGGGGTGCTGGAGGCCGAGCATGGCCTGAACCGCTTCTGTTGGGCCGTGCCGGCGCAGGGCGATCCCATTGCTCCGCTCACCTACCAGACCGCGCAACGGCGTAGCGGGCGCGAGGCCGCGATCTGCGGCGCCGTGGGCGTGACCGCGCTGGGTGCAGCGTGGCTGTCCGGGATCGCGACGCTGCCGCGCGTATTCCTGATGGTGTTCGCGCTGGTGATCGCGTTGATGGGGCTGGTACTTGCCGCGAATGCCTTGCATGTCCTCTGGCACAACCGCCGCGAGCGGCCACGCATTCTCGCCAGCGAGGCGCAGTTCGATCCCGCCCGGCGGCCAGCGGCCATGGCGGCCACTTCAGCTGCGCCAGCCGCCCCGCGTCCCCGGCAGGAACCCGCTGCGCTGACGCAGGATGGCGATCCGCCCCTGCTCCTGATCCGGGGGCAGCTTGACGGGATCACGCATGAAACGCGGCATGTGCACAAAGGCCCGACCTACGGCCACTATCGCTTTTCCATCCAGGGCCGCGCGTTCCTGATGACGGTCGATGAATCGCTGGGAAGCTGGCAGCCGTTCCTGGCGCAGGACGATGCCGTGGAAATGGCCGTCAACGCCCAGCCGGTTCCGGGCGAACCGCATGCGGTGTATGCGCTGCGCAATCTGGAGGACGGGCGCGCCTACATGTGCCATCTGCGATTCCGCGCCATTCCCGGCCGCGACACGCCGGTCGGCGTCGGCATGAACCAGCGCGCGCCCCTGCTCAAGGCCATCGGCGGCCTGATGCTTGCGGTCTGGCTGTTTCTGATTGGCCTGACCTGGTTCCTCGACGCCGACGCGCTACAGGGCGATTTTCCGGAACTCGCGCTCTTCATCCTGGGGATGTTCCTGCTGGTTTGGCTGTGCTTTGCGCTGCCGCTTCTGTGGCTCGACATGCGGTGGCGCATGGGCAGGCCGACACGGCGCCAGCGCATCACCGAACGCATCTACGCGCTGCTCGGTCTGGGCACGCCGTTCGCCCCCAGCCAACGCATCGAAGAGGTGTGACCGGACCGGCGTATCCTTGCCGCATGCCTGACTGCCGCTGGAGACCCGCATGACGCCACCCGCCCCGCGCCCCATCGCCGCCACCATCGCCGCCGTCGTGCGCGACGGCCACGTGCTGCTGGTGCGCCGCGCCAATCCGCCCGATCAGGACCGCTGGGCGTTTCCGGGCGGCAAGATCGATGCGGGCGAACGCCTTCCCGATGCGGCCGCGCGAGAGTTGCTGGAAGAAACGGGCGTCACCGCCGAGCCGCTGCACGTCTTCGACGCCGTCGACGTGTTCGACCGCGACGACGCAGGCGCCCTGCGCCGCCACTTCATCCTGATCGCGGTGCTGTGCCGCTGGGTGTCCGGCGAACCGGTCGCCGGCGACGATGCCCGCGACGCGCGCTGGGTGTCCCTGGCCGATCTTGATGCCCACGCGCTGGCCACCAGCTTCGGGGTGGCGGAACTGGCGCACAAGGCGGCGGATTTGATGGCAGCGCGCTGACCGCCCGATACGTTAAGGTGTAGCCCCACACCCCTTGTCTCTTCATTCCTGGAGTACCGAATGACCGGATTGTTCATCGTGGTGGCGGCGTTGGCGTTCTTGATGCTGGCGGCGTATCGAGGCTATAGCGTGATCCTTTGCGCGCCCATTGCGGCGATGGGCGCGGTGCTGCTGACGGACCCGTCGGCGCTGGCGCCCGTGTTCTCGGGCATCTTCATGGAGCGCATTGCGGGCTTTGCCAAGCTCTACTTCCCCGTGTTCCTCCTGGGGGCCGTGTTCGGCAAGCTGATCGAGCTATCGGGCTTTTCGCGCGCCATCGTGCAAGCGGTGCTGCGGCTGATCGGGGCCGAGCGCGCCATCGTGGCCATCGTGCTGGTCTGCGCGGTGCTGACTTACGGCGGCGTGTCGCTGTTCGTGGTGGTGTTCGCGGTATACCCGTTTGCCGCCGAGATGTTCCGCCAGGGCGGTATCCCCAAGCGTCTGATGCCGGGCGCGATTGCGCTGGGCGCCTTCACGTTCACCATGACGGCGCTGCCGGGCACGCCGCAGATCCAGAACATCATTCCGACGACCTTCTTCGAGACCACGACCTGGGCCGCGCCCTGGCTGGGCCTCATCGGCGCCACGTTCACGCTGACCGCGGGCATCGCCTACCTGGAATGGCGCCGCAAGCGCGCCGCCGCGGCCGGCGAGACCTACGGCACGGACCTGCGCAACGAACCCGCCACGCCCCCCGCCGAACGCAATCACCATCCGCTGATCGCGCTGCTGCCGCTGGTGGTGGTGGGTGTGGTGAACTTTCTGCTGACGCGCTGGATCCCGGGCTGGTATCCGGCCGGTTCCGAAGTGAACTTGCCCGGCCTGCCCAAGCCCCTGCCCGTCAACGCGGACGAGCAGGTGGCGCTGTGGGCCGTGATGGGTGCGCTGATCGCGGGCATCGTCACCATCCTGCTGTTCTCGTTTCGCGCCATCAAGTCGCATTTTGCGGAGGGCAGCAAGAGCGCCGTGTCGGGCGCGCTGCTGGCCTCGATGAACACCGCGGCCGAGTACGGGTTCGGCGGCGTCATCGCCGCACTGCCGGGCTTTCTGCTGGTGGCGCAGGCCCTGAAGGCCATTCCCGATCCGCTGGTCGGCGAAGCCGTGGCGGTGACGACGCTGGCCGGCATCACCGGATCGGCCTCTGGCGGCATGAGCATCGCGCTGGCCGCGATGTCGCAGACCTTCATCGACGGCGCCCTGGCGGCCGGCATTCCCATGGAAGTGCTGCACCGGGTTGCTGCGATGGCGAGCGGCGGCATGGACACGCTGCCGCACAACGGCGCGGTCATCACGCTGCTGGCCGTCACGGGCCTGACGCACCGCCAGTCCTATGGCGATATCTTCGCCATCACCCTGATATCGACGCTGTCGGTGTTCCTGGTGATCGGCGTGTTCTACCTGACCGGCATCGTCTGATCGAAGGCGGCGGCAAACACGCCTGCCAGCCACTGCGTGAACACGCGCACCCGCGCCGGCACCTGCCGGTTCTGCGGCGTCAACACCGACACCGGCATCGGCGCGGGCGGCGCGTGGGGCAGCACGATCTTCAAGTGCCCCGCCGCCAGTTCGCGTTCCACGCGATAGCGCGGCACCTGCACCATACCCAGGCCCGCCAACGCCGCGCTGGTGTAAAGCTCGGCGCCGCTCACGCTGACAACCGCGCGCGGGCGCACCTGCACGATGCGGCCATCGACCCAAAAATCCAGCGGCGCCGCGCGGCCCGTGGCGCTGGACACGTAGTCCACGGCCAGGTGCTTTTCCAGCGCCTGCACGCTGTCCGGCATGCCATGTCGAGCCAGGTAGACGGGGCTGGCCACCGTCACCTGCGGCATCTGCGCGATCGTCCGCCCGACAAGCGTCGAATCCTGCAGCACGCCCGCCCGCAGCACGCAGTCCACGCCTTCACGCACCAGGTCCACCAGCCGGTCGTCTTCGCCCAAGTGCAGGGCAATGTCGGGATAGCGCTTCAGAAAGTCCGGCAGGCCGGGCATTACGAAAAAGCGGGCAAGCGTGCCCTGCGCATTGACCCTGAGCAGCCCCTTGGGGGCCGTATCCAGGAACGCGCCATCGGCCTCCTCCAGGTCGGCCAGCAGCCGCACGCACCGCCGGTAGTGGGCCTCGCCGTCGTGCGTCAGCCGCACCTGACGCGTGGTGCGCTCGAGCAGGCGTGCGCCCAACCGGGCCTCCATGCGCTTGATCAGGTTGGTCACCGTGGCGCGCGGAATGCGCAGGTCATCGGAGGCCTTGGTAAAGCTGCCGCGCTCTGCAATGCGCACGAACACCTGCATTTCCTGGAATCGATCCATGCCTTTGGCTACCTGCCACGCAGGTCCATTGTTAAAGCAAATGAAATTATCTTAGCAAACGGAGGCTAATTATCTTTCGAACGGAATAGTCGATCATATGCCTCACCCCTTCACGGAGAGATCGCATGACCGACCAAGCTTCCCAACGCGTTGCCCTCGTCACGGGCGGATCGCGCGGCATCGGCGCCGCCATCGTGCGCCGCCTGGCCCATGACGGCTTTGCCGTCGCCATCAACCATGCGTCCGGCGCGGCAGACGCCGACGCCCTGGCCGCCGACATCCGCCAGGCCGGCGGACGCGCCCTCGCGGTGCGTGCAGACGTCTCCAAGCCGGATGCGGTGCGCGCGATGTTCGATGCCGTCACGGCCGAATTCGGCCGCCTGGACGTGCTGGTCAACAGCGCGGGCGTGCTGCAGGTGCAGCCGCTGGCGGACACCAGCGACGACCTGTACGACCGGACGTTCGACATCAACACCCGGGGCACCTTCAACACTTTGCGCGAGGCGGCCGCCCGCCTTGCCGATGGCGGCAGCATCGTCAATGTGTCCAGCACCACCGTCGCGCTCAACTTGCCCGGCTACTCGGTCTACATCGCCAGCAAGGCCGCCGTCGAAAGCCTGACGCAGGTTTTTGCCAAGGAACTGCGCGGCCGCCAGATCAGGGTGAATGCCGTCGCCCCCGGCCCCGTCGCCACCGAGCTGTTCTTCAAGGGCAAGAGCCCCGAGCTGATCGAGCACTACGCCAAGATGCCGCCGCTGGAACGCCTGGGCCAACCGGATGACATCGCGGGCATCGTCTCGTTCCTGGCGGGACCGGACAGCGGGTGGGTAAATGGGCAGATCGTGCGCGCCAATGGCGGCGTGGCCTGAAAACTTTTTCGTCGGCGCCGGCGCCTTCCTGCGGCGCGCTCTCATCCCAACGCACGAGCCCGGCCAGTCGGCCGGGCTTTTCTTTCACGGCGCTGAACGCCGCATATTTGCTGCTGTCCTCATCCGTTCTACCCATGCGCGCCTCGGCCGATGGACCGAGGAGCCGTTGCAGGTTTTGAAATTTTCCGATCTCGCGCTCGGGACTTTGCATTACGGAAAAGTCTGGCCAGTTGGACGAGGTTTGCATGAGACGGAGTGCCTAAGCCGTGGTTTAGCCTGACCCGGCAGTACTCCGACTCACCTTGATCGATTGGACGAAAGCAATGAATCAACTCATTCATCCGGACTGCCACCCCTTTACCGCCGCAGGCAATCTGAAGCAGATCTCCGCGTATTACGAGGAAGGTCGCCGTGTCATGTGGATGATGCTGCGCGCGCAACCGCGCCCGTGCTTTAACCATGAACTCATCGACGAGATCATGACCCTGGCGCGCGCCGCCAAGGATTCCGGCCTGCCCATCGACTTCTGGGTCACCGGTTCGCTGGTGCCCCAGATCTACAACGTTGGCGGCGACCTGAACTTTTTCGCCGAGGCCATCCGCACCGGCAAGCGCGAGGCGCTGCGGGCCTATGCCCGCGCCTGCGTGGACTGCGTGCATGCCGCCACGCGCGGTTTCGATACCGGCGCCATCTCGCTGGCGATGATCGAAGGCACCGCGCTGGGCGGCGGCTTCGAGGCCGCGCTGGCCCACCACTTCGTGCTGGCGCAGAACAATGCGCGCATGGGCTTTCCCGAAATGGCGTTCAACCTGTTTCCCGGCATGGGCGGCTATTCGCTGGTCGCGCGCCGCTCGGGCATGAAGCTGGCCGAAGAGCTGATCGGCACCGGCGAATCGCACACCGCCGAGTGGTATCACGGCCGCGGCCTGGTCGACGTGCTGTTCGAGCCGGGCGACGCCTACAAGGCCACACGCACCTTCATCGACGTCATGCGCCCCAAGCTCAACGGCATGCGCGCGATGCTGCGCGCCCGCCAGCGCGTGCTCAGCCTGTCGCGTTCCGAACTGATGGATATCACCGAGGATTGGGTCGAGGCGGCCTTCTCCATCGATCCGAAGGACCGCGCCTACATGGAACGGCTGGTGATGGCGCAGAACCGCCGCACGGCAGGCAGCTCGGAGGCCACCGAAGTGGCCACCATGCACTGACCCGGCGGCGCGCCGCCGGTTGCGTCACGCAATGAGATGCAGCCGGCGGCGTTGCGCCAGCCAGGCGGTGAGCTCTTGCGCCGGCATGGGCTTGGCGTACAGATAGCCCTGCTTGGCGTCCACGCCCAGGGTGTCCAGGAAGACCGTTTCTTCCTGGGTCTCCACGCCCTCGGCGATGACCTTGAGCTCCAGCGTGCGCGCCACCGCGACGATGGCGCGCGCCAGCGCCTGCGACACCGGATTCTCGTTCACGCCGCGCACGAAGCTGGCGTCGAGCTTGATCGCGTCCAGCGGAATGCGCGCCAGCTGCGACAGCGACGAATAGCCCGTGCCGAAGTCGTCCAGGTGCACGCGCGCGCCCAGTTGCCGGAACTGCTTGATGAGTTCGATGGCGGCGTCTTCATCGTCGATCAGGCAGCTTTCCGTCAGTTCGATATCGAGAAGGCAGGGATTGAGGCTGGCGTCGTTGATGGCCCGCATGAATTCGCTGACCACACCCTTGTCGTCCAGCTGGCGGGCCGACATATTGATGGCGATGCGCAGATTCAGGCCGTCGCGCTTCCAGGCCGCCGCCTGCCGCGCGGCTTCGCGCATCACCCAGACACCCAGCGGCGAGATGAGGCCCGACTCCTCGGCATACGGAATGAAGGTGTCGGGTCCGACCATGCCGCGCTCCGGAGAGCGCCAGCGCACCAGCGCTTCCACGCCGTCCACCTCGCCGGTGCGTCCCACCAGCTTGGGCTGGTAGTACAGCATCAGATGATTCTCGGCCAACGCCTTGCGCAGATTGGTGTCCAGCCACACGTAGTCCGCGTTGCGGCGGTCCATGTCGGGCTGGAACACGCGGTACGTATGGCGGCCCGCTTCCTTGGCCACATACATGGCGATGTCGGCGCTGCGCACCACGCTGTCCAGGTCGGCCCCGTGATCGGGGTACATGGCGATGCCGATGGAGCAACTGGTGTAGACCTCGATGAGGCCCTGGCGGAAGGGCTCGCGCAGCCGGTCGATGATGCGCTGCGCGGTGGCCTCCAGCTGCCAGGCCTGCGCCTCTTCCTGCAGCACGATGAATTCGTCGCCGCCCAGGCGGGCCAGCGTCTGGCCATCGGAAAGGCAGTTCGAGATGGCGACGGCCACGGCTTTCAACAGCCGGTCGCCGAAGCCGTGGCCGTAGTGGTCGTTGATGCGCTTGAAGTTGTCCAGGTCCAGGAACAGCACCCCGCCCCGCCCTTCCCGGCCAGCGTCCAACGCGGCCTTCAACCGCGACGTGATCGCGTGCCGGTTGGGCAGGTTGGTCAGCATGTCGGTGTTGGCAAGCACCCGCAGGCGTTCCTGCGCCTGACGCTCTTCCGTGATGTCCGTGCCCGAACAGATCAGGTAGACGCGCTTTTCGCCGCTGCCGCTGGTGACGAACTTGTTGCGGAACAGAAAGAGGCGCGGCCCCTTGACGGTGTTGATCGTGCGCTCGACCTCATACGACTGTCCGCGCTTGTAGAACTCGGCAATATTACGGCGCGAGGCGATGGCTTCTTCGCGCGTCATGAACATCTCGAAGACGCTGCGGCCCACGATGTCCTGTTCGCGCTTGCCGGTGTATTCCTCGCACAGCTTGTTGAAGCGCTGCACGCGGCCATTCTGGTCCACGATGGCGATGACCGAATTGGCTTCCGACACCACCGTTTCGGCGAACGACAGGCCTTCGACGAGGTCCTTGGCGACGGATTCGGTATCGGTGTGAGCCGATGCGGTGCCGGCCCATTCGTTGGCGTTGATCTTGCGGCCGACCAGGTGCAGGTGCAGCAGATCGCCATACAACGTGATGTCGATGCGCAAGCTGGACGTGATGCCGGTCAGGCTGCGCACGGCCTCGGCCTGATCCGGGCGCAAGGCCATGGCAATATTGGTCGCGCCCTTGACTGCGGCGAGTTCAATCGCATCGCTATCGGCGGATAACCGCCAATATGGGCTCTGCGTACCGAAATGCGTGTGCAGGATCGACTTTTCGTCCTGGTTCTCAGTCATTGGTATCCCCCCGCCGTCCTAAGGCCCGCGAAACACATTACGGGCTACTGAATTTGGGGTCAACCACCTTTGCGGCGGTGCAAACCTATTTATTGCGGTTTATTGCACAGCCATTCCCGCAGCTTTGCAATTGTCTGAAATACAGGTGTTTTCCCGGCGCAGCCGGCGTGCAACGGGAATCGATTATTTCGCTTCCTTTCAATACCCGCAAAAACGACAACGCCGGAAACCCCTGGCGGATTTCCGGCGTGTGGCGGAGATGGCGCGCAAGGCGCCCGCGGCAATGGGCTTATTCGCCCTTCACGCCCGCCTCATCGATGACCTTGGTCCAGCGCGCCACTTCGGCCGACACGCGCTTGCCGGCGTCGGCAGGCGTGGTCCACGTGGCGATCGCGCCCTGGTTCAGCAGCGACGCCTTCACTTCGGGCTTGGCCAGGATCTTCTTGAGCTCGGCATTCAGGCGTTCGATGACCGGCGCCGGCGTGTTGGCGGGCGCCACGATGCCAAACATCGAGCTGACCTCGAAGTCCTTCAGGCCGGCCTCGGCGGCGGTGGGCACGTCGGGCAGCGCATCGACGCGCTGCGGCGAGGTCACCGCCAGGGCGCGCAGCTTGCCCGCCTTGATGTTGGCCTGCGCCGCAGGCACCGTTTCGATCATGCTCAGCACCTGTCCGCCCATCAGGTCGGTCATGGCCGGGCCGCTGCCCTTGTAAGGCACGTGCAGGATGTCGGCGCCCGCCGCGCGCTTGAACATTTCGCCGGCCAGATGCTGGGGCGAGCCATTGCCGGCCGAGGCCATGGTCAGGTAGCCGGGCTTGGACTTGGCGAGCGCGATGAATTCGGGCAGCGTCTTGGCCTGCACCGACGGATTCACCACGAACACCAGCGGCACGGTGCCGACGATGGACACCGGCGCGAAGCTCTTTTCCACGTCGTAGGTGACGCGCCCGCGGTACAGCGCGGCATTGATCGAGTGGCTGGTCAGCGCGCCCATCAGCAGCGTGTAGCCGTCGGGCTGGGCCTTGGCGACCTGGTCCGCGCCGATGTTGCCGGCAGCGCCCGCGCGGTTTTCCACCACCACGGTCTGGCCCAGCGCGCCCGTCAATTCCTGCGCAAGCACGCGGCCGATCACGTCGGTGGCGCCCCCGGGCGGGTAAGGCACGATCATGCGGATGGGCTTGTCCGGATAGGCGTCGGCGGCAAGCGCCGGGGCGGAAACGCCGGCGCAAAGGGCCAGCAGGGAAAACAGCACGGCGCGGCGCGGCCGCAGACGCAGGTCTGACATAGGGTCTCTCCAAGCCGGGATGGGTATAGGAATGAACGGACGCCCGGTTCGTCAACCGAGCCAGTGTAGGGGGCCGTGCTTGATTGAAGAATCGCCATTTTTCTATCGACTGATCTTTATTTCAGATCAATAGAAGGCATCTGCACAAACCGCTTGCGGGCGTTGCAAGGGGCTGGATATGATGACGCCGCAGGATTATCAATAATATTATCGGGACTGAAAATGACGGACGAGACCAAGGGCGGCAAGCCCGGCAAGGGCCCCTTTGACAGCGACAGCGCCACCGCGCAAGGCGTCGCCCGCGGGCTGACCAATTACGGCGACAAGGGTTTTTCGCTGTTCCTGCGCAAGGCCTTCATCAAGGGCGCCGGCCTGTCGGACGATGCCCTGGCGCGTCCCATCATCGGTATCGTCAACACCGGCAGCAGCTACAACCCCTGCCACGGCAACGCCCCGCAGCTCATCGAGGCCGTCAAGCGCGGCGTCATGCTGGCCGGCGGCCTGCCGATGGACTTTCCCACCATCTCGGTGCACGAAAGCTTCTCGCAGCCCACCAGCATGTACCTGCGCAACCTCATGTCCATGGACACCGAGGAGATGATCCGCGCGCAGCCGATGGACGCCGTCGTGCTGATCGGCGGCTGCGACAAGACCGTGCCTGCGCAACTGATGGGCGCCGCCTCGGCAGGCGTACCCGCCATCCAGCTCGTCACCGGGTCGATGCTGACCGGCTCGCACCGCGGCGAGCGCGTGGGCGCCTGCACCGACTGCCGCCGCTACTGGGGCCGCTACCGCGCCGAGGAAATCGACGCTGTCGAGATCGCCGACGTGAACAACCAGCTCGTCGCCAGCGTGGGCACCTGTTCCGTCATGGGCACGGCCAGCACGATGGCCTGCATTACCGAAGCGCTGGGCATGATGGTGACCGGCGGCGCCTCGGCCCCGGCCGTCACCGCCGACCGCGTGCGCGTGGCCGAGCACACCGGCGCCACCGCCGTCGCCATGGCGGCTTCGCGCCTGACCCCGGACCGCATCCTGACCGGCAAGTCCATCGAAAACGCGCTGCGCGTGCTGCTCGCCATCGGCGGGTCGACCAACGGCATCGTCCATCTGACCGCCATCGCCGGCCGCCTGGGCATCGACATCGACCTGGCCGGCCTGGACCGCATCAGCCGCGAGACGCCCGTGCTGGTCGACCTGAAGCCGTCGGGCCAGCACTACATGGAAGACTTCCACGACGCGGGCGGCATGCCCGCCCTGCTGCGCGAGCTGCGCCCCTTCCTGCATCTGGACGCGCTCACCGTGTCCGGCCGCACGCTGGGCGAAGAACTGGACGACGCCCCCCCGCCCTTCAAGCAGGACGTCATCCGCACGGCCGCCGCGCCCATCTATCCGGTGGGCGGCCTGGCCGTGCTGCGCGGCAACCTGGCGCCCGGCGGCGCCATCATCAAGCAGTCGGCGGCCAATCCCCAACTGATGGAGCATGAAGGCCGCGCGGTGGTGTTCGAAGACGCCGAGGACATGGCGCGCCGCATCGACGACGACGCGCTGGATGTGACCGCCGACGACATCCTGGTGCTCAAGCGCATCGGCCCCACTGGCGCGCCGGGCATGCCCGAAGCTGGCTACATGCCCATTCCGAAGAAGCTCGCGCGCGCCGGCGTCAAGGACATGGTCCGGATCTCGGACGGCCGCATGAGCGGCACCGCGGCCGGCACCATCGTGCTGCACGTCACGCCGGAATCCGCCATCGGCGGTCCGCTGGCTTATGTGCAGAACGGCGACCGCATCCGCCTGTCGGTGGCCCGGCGCGAAATCGCGCTGCTGGTCGACGACGCGGAGCTGGCGCGCCGCGCCGCCGCCCAACCCATCACGCGGCCGGCCGCCGACCGCGGCTACCGCAAGCTCTTCCTGCAGTCCGTGACGCAGGCCGACCAGGGCGTCGACTTCGACTTCCTGCGCGCCGGCGTCACGCACGACACGGTGCCCAAGAAGTAAACCTACCCTCATCGCCATGAACGCCATCACGCCCGCCGCCTTGCAGGAACCCGCCCCCGACGCCGTACAGGCGGCGGTGGCCGCGCTGGAGGAAGACATCGTCTTCGGCCGGCTGCATCCGCGCGAACGCCTGACCGAGGACGAGCTGATGGCGCGTTTTGGCATGAAGCGGCACGCGGTGCGCCAGGTGCTGGTCGACCTGGAGCTTCTGGGCGTGGTCGAGAAAAAGCGCAACATCGGCGCGGTGGTGCGGGCGTTCTCGGTGCGCGAGGTCATGGAGCTGTACGCCTTGCGCGAGGTGCTGGAAGTGCACGCCGCCCGCCAGATGCCGCTGCCCGTGCCCGAAGCGCGGCTGGCCGCGCTGGTGGCCGTGCAGCGCGAGCACGACGCCGCGGTGGCCGCGGGCGACGCGCGCCGCGTGTTCCGCAGCAACCAGCACTTTCACCGTGAATTCGTCGGCCTGCTGGACAACGCCGTGCTGGGCCAGGCCATCGAGGAATACGCGCGCCGCACCCACCCGATCCGCTTCGGCTCGCTGGTGACAGCCGGCCACCGCGAACGGGCGCGTCAGGAGCACTGGACGATGATCCAGGCACTGCGCGACGGCGACCGCGACGCGCTGATGGCCGTGTGCCGCGACCACCTGATCCCGTCGCGCGATGCCTATCTGGCCTCGCAACAGGCGTATGCGCAGACGCAGGGCGCGTACCTGCCGCCTTCCGCTGCGATCTGACCGCTCGCTGGTGATGGCTTACTTGTCAACGCATCCATCAATCTCGGTCACTTCGTTTTAGCCTCGGAACCGGCGGGCAAGCCCTTCTTTGATCCGCGCAGAATCCGGGCGAAGGCCTCTGCCGTGGGGTTGACGTTGTCGGGGCGGCGAGCACAGTAAAGGTCCACATCGAAGGCATTTTGCTGCCCCGTCAGCGGCCGGTATTCGACGCCGTTAATGCGCAGCGTCGCCGCCGATTCCGGCACCAGGGCCACCCCCATTCCGCCTTCGACCAGCGCCAGCAAGGTCGGCAGAACACTCTCGTACACGATATGCGGCCGCACATTGTGATCCCGGAACAATCGCGTCTGCACGGCATTGAAGTACGACGAGGCCTCACGTTTAAAGCCGACCACATCCAGACCGTCAAGTCGCGCCATCGGCACGCGTTCATAACGTGTCAGCGGATGTCCCGGCGGCAGAGCCAGGATCATCTTCTCGCGGTGCACCCGCTCAAACACCAGATCGGGCTCGACCGCGCGCGGCAAGCGGCGAAAGATCGCCAGGTCGATGGTATTGGCCATCAACTGTTCCGTCAGCTCGCTAGTTAGCGCATTTTCCAGCACCAATTCGACGTCCGGATACTCCGCGCGGTACTTCGCCAGCACACGCGGCAAGACCTGATAAGCCGCGGTGCTGACAAAACCCACCGCCAGCCGCCCGGCATCACCGCTGCCGGCACGCCGCGCCGCATGCACGGCGGCCTCATCCTCGTCGAGCAAACGCCGCGCGCGCAGCAAGAGCACTTCGCCCGCCTTGGTCAACTTGACGGACCGGGTGGACCGCACGAACAGCTCGGTGCCGACCTGGGCCTCGAATTGGCGTATCAACTGGCTAAGCGGCGGCTGGCTGAGATTGAGCCTGACTGCCGCCCGACCAAAGTGCAGCTCTTCGGCCACCACCACAAACGCACGCAGTGCGCGTGAAACCAAGGACATGGTTTACCCCGAACATTAGGTCAGTTTTCATCTTAATTGCTGTTTTTTATTGTATTAGACATACCAATTGGCCAACCATAAAGTTCTCAGTGACGTAGCCCACAACGGATCTCACTGTGAAGCCTTTGAATCAATGGACGGCCTGCGAAATGGCCGCCGCCATCGCCCGCGGCGACACCACCCCCGAAGCGGTGGCGCGGGCCTGCCTGGACCGTATCGCCGAGCGCAACGACGAAATACAGGCCTTTGTGGCGCATGACCCCGAGCGCGTCCTGGCAGAAGCCCGGCGTGTCACGCCCCTGGCCAGCGCGCCGTTGCGTGGCGTGCCGTTTGCCGCCAAGGACATCTTCGACTCGGCGGACTATCCAACCGAGTACGGCTCACCCATCTATCAAGGCCATCGCCCGTCCACCGACGCCAGCTGCATCGCCATGGCCCGCCATCATGGCGCGATGCTTCTGGGCAAAGTCGCCACAGGCGAATTCGCCACGCAAACACCCAGCCGCGCCGTCAATCCGCTGCGCGTGAGCCATACGCCTGGCGGTTCCTCCAGCGGTTCGGCCGCCGCAGTCGCGGATGGGATGGTGCCGGTTGCCTTCGGCACTCAGACCACCGCCTCCATTGTCCGGCCCGCCATTTACTGCGGCGTCGTGGGCTTCAAGCCCAGCTTCGGCCTGATCGCCTCAGCGGGCATGAAGGCCTTGAGCCCCTCGCAAGACACGGTCGGGGTGATTGTTCGCGATGTGGCCGACGCGGCGTTCTTCACCCTGGGCCTGCATGCCGCGCGCGACGTCATGGCCGCGACGGGCGCTCGCCCGCGCGTGGGGCTCTGCCTGTCCCGCCAATGGGACTATGCGCAAGCGGCAACACTGGGCGCCATCGAGCGCGCCGCCGCCGCATTGCAGCGCCAGGGCTGCACTGTTGAACGCTTCTGGCTGCCGGACGAGTTCGAAGCGCTGGAAGCGCTTCAGCTGCGCATCTTTGCCTTCGAGGCTCGGCTGTCCCTGGCGCAGGAACGTCTGCAACACGCAGATCGCCTGAGCCCGCGCCTGGCTGCCCGGCTCAGCACCGAAATCGGCCTGGACGAATACACCCTCATGCTGCAACAGGCCGCGCGGCTGCGCGCCCGTGCGCGCCGGCTGTTCAACGATTACGACGTGCTGCTGTATCCCGCCGCCGAAGGCGAAGCAGAAGCCGGCCACCAGTCTGCCGGCTCGCCCCGATATGGCGCGATCTGGACCTTGCTGCATTTGCCCTGCATCTCCTTTCCGCTGGAGATCGGCCCGGGCGGCCTGCCAGTGGGCGCGCAGCTCATTGGCCCCTATGGCCAGGACACGCGCCTGCTCGCCGCCGCCCGCTTTGTGACCGAGGCGCTGCAGCCGCCGCCTGCCTCGTGAATCCAGTCAACCGCAGTACGACTACAAGGGGAATACCAATGAAAGCAAAACATATCCTGGCCACACTGGCCTTGAGTGCATTGAGCCTGGGCGCCCACGCCCAGGAGACACTGAAGATCGGCGGTATCGGGCCACTGTCGGGTGGAGGCACCGCGTGGGGCCTGGCGGTGCAGCGCGGCGTGCAGATGGCGATCGACGAAGTCAACGCGCAAGGCGGCCTCAAGGTGGGCGGCAAGACCTATAAGCCCGAATTGCTGATGTATGACGACAAGTACAGCGCCACCGGCGGGCGCACGGCCGCCGAACGGCTGGTCAATTACGACAAGGTCAAGTTCATCGTCGGGCCCATCGGCACGCCGTCGGTCATGGCGGCAGTTCCCATCGTCAATCAGGGCCGCGTCATCATGCTGTCCAATGGCTATGCGCCGGACATCCTCAAGCAGAACGGCAAGGACGGCTACAACTTCCGCACCATGAACAGTAATGTCGAGTTCGGCCCGGCCATGGTGAAGTGGCTGAAGGAGAACCGTCCAAAAGCCAGGAAAGTGGCCCTGATCGTGCCCAATGACGCCACCGGGCAAGTCGTGATGCCCACGCTGGGCCAGGCCTATAAAGACGCCGGCTACAGCGTGTGGTCGGAAGGCTATGAGCGCGGCTCCAAAGAATTCACGCCGCTCTTGATGCGCATGATGGCCCAGGATGCCGATGTGCTGGACCTGAATTTGAACGCGCCAGGCGAGGCCGGCCTGCTGGTCAAACAGGCTCGCCAGATAGGCTACAAGGGCATCATCTGGCAGGTGGGCGGCCCTGGCATCGACGAGGTCGCCGATATCGCCGGCCCCCTGGCCGAGGGCTTCATGTCCTATGACGTGTTCGACTTCAACGAACCCGCCGCCAGGAAGTTCGTCGAGAACTACAAAAAGCGCTGGAGCGGCGTCATCAATGCCCAGACGCCCGGCTGGTACAACTCGGCGCGGATTCTCTTCAAGGCCATCGAAGAAGCGGGAACGGTCAGCGACACGGATAAGGTACGCAAGGCAATGGAGAGCATCAGCGGCTTTGACGCCGGCATTTACGGCCCGGTGGTCTGGGGCGGCGAACGCGCTTATGGCGTCAACCATCAACTGCTGAACAAGTTCTGGATCACCGAGATCAAGAACGGCAAGCCGCATGCCCTGACTTCCCTGGTTCCGGTCAAGGAATAAGCCCGTCCCGTTTCGAGGAATGCTCATGTTCTCCGCACCTGTGCTGATGCAGGTGCTGATCAATGGCTTGAGCCTGAGCGCGATCTATGTGCTGATCGCGCTTGGCTTCACGCTGTTGTTCGGCATCATGAAAGTCGTCAACTTCGCGCATGGCAGTTTCGCCATGCTGGGCGGCTACGCCCTGTTCTACTACTTCGGCGAATTGAAGCTGCCATACGTTGTCGCCATCGTGCTGGCGGCACTGACAGTCGCCTCGCTAAGCCTGATCCTGGAATGGCTGGTGTTCCGCCGTTTCTATCAAAAGATGTTCCAGAGCATGATTGGCCTGCTGGGATTGGACATCGCCATTGTGTACACCAGCGTGCTGGTCTGGGACGTCTATGAGCGTTCGGTGCCCGCAGCGCTCGACACCATGGTGCAACTGGGCCCGGTCATGATTCCCGCCCACAAGCTGATGGTGATAGGCATCGCGATCGCCGTACTGCTGGCGTTCTGGGCCTTCATGAGCAGCAGCCGCTACGGCCTGGCGGTGCGCGCCTCGGCCGAAGACATCGAGATCGCCGAAGCGCAGGGGGTGAACACGCGCCGCATCTACCAGCTGGCATTCTTTCTGGCGGTCTTCATGACCGCCATCGCGGGAGCCATCTACGCCCAGACCTATGCACTCTCGCCCTTCATGGGAGAGCGGCCTTTGATGGTTGCCTTCATCGTGGTCATTCTGGGCGGCATGGGCAGCATCCCCGGCGCGGCGCTCGGCGGTGTGATTTTCGGCTTTGCCGAGAGTTTCCTCGCCACGTTTTACGGCTCGGCCACCTCGACCTTTGTTTCCTTTGCGGTCGTCATCGCCCTGCTGGTGATACGCCCCTGGGGCCTGCTGGGCAAACCCGAACACTGAAGGACGCGCACTCATGACTCAACTATCCATGCCCCTGGCGCGACCCGCACGGCCCCGGCGCTCGCGCGGCCTGGCAGCCAGTCTGGCAGGCCTGCTGGTGCTGGCGCTGCTGGCACTGGCGCCCCAGGTGTTCGACAACGCCTTCCTGCTCGCCATCGGCGCGCTGATTCTGCTCAACATCATCGGCGCCCTGAGCCTGCACCTCATCATCCGAACCGGCCATATTTCGCTATCGCACGCAGGTTTTATCGGCATCGGCGCCTATGGCTGCGCGCTGGCCGTCACGAAACTGCAACTGCCGCCCGCAATGGGCCTGGCCGTGGGTACTGCCGCAGCCGGCTTGCTCGCCCTGCTGGTCGGCCCGGTGCTGCTGCGCCTGACCGGCAAGTATTTTGTGCTGGTGACCTTTTTGCTGGGCGAGATCATCCGTCTGGTGCTGGTCGAATGGGAAAGCCTGACGGGCGGCGCCAACGGCCTGTCCAATCTGCCACCGCTCAACCCGGCCTGGAGTTCACCGCTGGCCCAGTACTACGTGTCCCTGGTCGCGGCGGCGCTGTGCACCCTGCTGTGCGTGCGGTTGCTGATGTCCGAAACCGGCCGCGCCATCGATGCCGTGCGTGAGGCGCCGCGTCTGACCGAATGCGCGGGCGTGCGCGTGTTGCCGCTCAAGGTGGGCATTTTCGTGCTGGGTTGCGCGCTGGCGGGTCTGCAAGGCGGGCTGCTGGCTTTCTTCATGCGGTACATCGACCCGACCACGTTCGGGATGGTCGATTCGCTCAATCTGGTCGTGATGAATGTGCTGGGGGGCATGTATAACGCCATCGGCCCCATTATCGGCGCCGTCTTTCTGGTTGCCCTGCCCGAATTGCTGCGCGGCTATGTCGAAGTGCAGCGCATTCTGTTCGGCATCGCCCTTATCGTCGTGATGGCCGCCTTCCCTTCGGGCTTGGCAGGTCTGTTCAGCTGGCTGGCCACGCGCCGCCGTGGAGGCCAGGCATGAAAACCCTGCTTGAGGTGCAAGACATCGGTCGCAGCTTCGGCGGTCTGAAAGCGGTCGATGGCGTAAGTTTCGAAGTCTATGCTGGCGAAATTCTTGGCGTCATCGGCCCCAACGGCGCGGGCAAGACCACATTGGTCAACCTGATCAGCGGCGTCATCATGCCCTCACGCGGCACGGTCGTCTTCGATGGCGAAAAAGTGACCGGCTGGGCGCCATCCAGACTCAGCGGACGCGGACTGGTGCGCACCTTTCAGTCCACAGCCGTCTACAGCGCAGCCAGCGTGCGCGAAAACCTGGTGCGCGGCAGCTATCTGCTGCGCTATCCCGGCGCGCTGCCGGCTCTGTTCGGCATGGGCAGCAGCAGCCAGCGCCGGGCCGAGTCCGACGCGCTGGTCGAACAATTGCTCAGCAGCATGAATCTGCGCGCCGTGGCCGATGCCAGCGCCGGCAGTCTGCCCTACGGCTTACAGAAGATCCTCGGCATTGCCATTGCACTGGCGGCTCGGCCTCGGCTATTGATGCTGGATGAACCCGTTGCCGGCCTTAGCGCCGAGGAAACCGACCAGGTGCGCAAGGTCATCCAGCAAGTGCGCGAATCCGGGGTCACCGTCATGGTGATCGATCACAACATGCGCTTTATCGCCGGCCTGTGCGACCGCCTGCTGGTGGTTGCCGCCGGCCAGGAATTGACCCGAGGCAAACCGGCCGACGTGCTGCGCGACAGCCGGGTTGTCGAAGCTTATCTGGGGACGAGAAATGTCACTGCTGGAATTGCGTGATCTGGAAGTACGTTATGGCCAGGTGGTCGGCACGCGCCGGTTGTCGCTGACCATCGCCGCGGGTGAAACCGTCGCGCTCATCGGCGCCAACGGCGCCGGCAAAAGCAGCACCTTGCGCGCCATTTCCGGCCTGGCGCGGCAATATCAGGGCGAAATTCTCTGGGAAGGCCGCAGCATCAAGACACTGCCGGCTTCGGAAGTGGTCAAGCTGGGCATTGGGTTCTCGCCGGAGGGACGGCGCGTGTTTCCGTCGCTGACGGTGGCCGAAAACCTGAAGATGGGCGCGTTCGGCCGGGGCCGTGAACGCGCCACGCAGCGCATGACCGAGATTTACGGCTATTTCCCGCGCCTGAAGGAACGCGCCCGCCAGGCTGCGGGTAGCCTGTCCGGTGGCGAACAGCAAATGCTGGCCATCGGCCGTGCGCTGATGAGCGGACCAAGATTGTTCCTCCTGGATGAGCCCTCTTTGGGGCTGGCGCCTATTGTCGTCGAGCGCATTGGCGACATACTGCTCGAGATCCAGGCTCGCGAAGGCCTGAGCTTTGTGCTGGCGGAACAGAACGCCAACTGGGCGATGCGCGTCGCCAGCCGGACCGCCATTCTGCAATTGGGCGAGAAGGTCTATGACGACGCTTCTGATGCCCTGCTCGAAGACCCCAAGGTACAGACTGCCTTTCTAGGCGTTTAAACACAGGACACCATCATGCTTCTTCCGTATCACGACCGCTATCCCTATAGCGCGATTCCAGAACGCAGCAACTACAACTGGCCGCAAGGCAAACGTCTGGCGGTTTACCTGGGCCTGAACATCGAGCATTTCGCCTTCGGCGCCGGCCGGGGACACAATCTCGGCGCCGAGCTGCCGCAGCCGGATGTACGCGCGTTCGCATGGCGAGATTATGGGAACCGGGTCGGCGTCTGGCGCCTGCTGGATCTGTTCGACGAGCTTGAGCTGCCGGCCGCCCATTTGCTCAACACCGTGGTCTTTGACTACGCGCCGCAGATCGCCGAACGCCTGGTAGCGCGTGGCGATGAGATCATCGGCCATGGCCGGACCAATGCCGAAGCCCAAGGGCATCTCTGGCCGGCCGACGAACGCCGCCTGCTGCTGGAGGTGCGCGATGCCATCAAGACGCATACCGGCCAGGATGTTCGCGGCTGGATGGGACCATGGATGTCGCAAAGCCACCAGACACCGGAATTGCTGGTGGACACCGGCTACAAATTCGTCATGGATTGGCCGGCCGACGACCAACCGGTATGGATGAGCACGCAACAAGGCCCGCTGATGTCCGTGCCCTATCCGCTGGAGATCAATGACTCGCCGCAGATGCTGGTGCGCCGCCATTCCGCCGTGGAATTTGAACAGATGATCATCGATCAGTTCGACGAAATGCTGGCGCAATCGGCCAGGCAGCCTCTGGTCTGCGGCATTGCGCTGCACACCATGATCGTCGGCCAACCTTACCGCCTGCGGGCCTTGCGCCGTGCGCTGAAGTACATCGTCGAACACCCCGAGCGCGACAAGATCTGGTTCACCCGGCCGGGCGCCATCTACGATCACTGCGCGGCGCTCGCCACCGGCACCATGCCGCAATAGCCCAGTGCCCCACCGGTTCTGAAACCGATTCCGCCACTCGCTTTCAGAACCACCTATCCGGCCGCTTATATCTGACGCCTGCCGGCAACGCCCGGCCGCCCTCGCCCGGCAACAATTTGACAAGCCCTGCCTGGAATCGGTAATAATAACAATTACTATTTCCCGTAATTCGCATGAGCAGTTGTCCCGCCTCCGACTGCGAGGCGCCGGCGGCTTGATCAAAAGGTTGGATCTTGAGTACGCCGGGATGCGCCTTCCCCTCCTCCATCGAAACGCTTTATAGCGATCACCACTCCTGGCTGAGAGGATGGTTGCGCCGCCGCCTGGGCAACGCCGATCAGGCCGAAGACCTGGCGCACGACACCTTCATCCGCCTGCTTAGCAGCGATCGGATTCCGGCCACGCTCACCGAGCCGCGCGCGTTTCTTACCACCGTCGCCCAGCGCCTGGTGTCCAACCACTGGCGCCGCGAGAAACTGGAGCGCGCCTATCTGGAGGCGCTGGCCCAGGCCCCGCAGGCGGTGCACTGGTCGCCCGAGGACCGGGCCATCGTGCTGGAAACGCTGCTGGAGCTGGACCGTCTGCTGGACGGGCTGCCCGCCATCGTGCGGCAGGCATTCCTGCTGTCGCAGTTGGACGGGCACACGCACGCCCAGGTGGCTGACGCGCTGGGCATCTCGGTCCCCACGGTCAAGCGCTATCTCGTCAAGGCCTTGCAGCGCTGCTGCTTCGCCGATCTGTCTTTTACCGGATGAGCCGCCGCATGTCCGCCTCGCCGTGGTACGGCGCCACCCGCGATGCGGCTGCCGTATCGCCCGCCGTCGCGCAACGCGCGCTGGAATGGCTGGTGCAATTGCAAGACGACCCCGTTGCCCCCGAAACAGTGCGCGCATGGACCTCCTGGCGCGCCGCGCACCCCGACCACGAGCGCGCGTGGCTGCGCATCGAATCCGTGCAAGGCCGACTGCAGCCGCTGGCTGCCCCGGGAAGCTCGGCCATCGCGCAGGCAGCGCTGGCCGCCCCCGCCTGCGCCCAGCGCCGGCGCGCATTGAAGGCCGTGAGCGTCCTGGGTATCACCAGCGGCGCGGCCTGGGGCGTCGGGCAGAGCGCCCCGTGGCGCACTTGGACGTCAGACCATCGCACCGCCATCGGCGAACACCGCAGCCTGACGCTGCCGGACGGAACCCGTGTGGTGCTGAACACCGACAGCGCCATCGACGTGCGCTACAGCGCGGGTTTGCGGCGCGTGGCGCTCATCGCGGGCGAAATCCTGATCACCACTGCCCAAGAGACAGGCGTACCCCACCGGCCCTTTCTTGTCGAGACCGCGCACGGCACCGCGCGAGCGCTGGGCACCGAATACGCCGTGCGGCTGCTGGACACCTCGACCGAGGTCAGCGTGTTCGAAGGCGCCGTCCAGATCCGCCCGCGCGACGACGCCGCGCACGGACTGACGTTGCAGGCGGGACTGCGCGCCCATTACTCGTCGCGTGGCGTCGCGCAACCGGCCGCCGCCGAGACTAACCAGATCGCCTGGAAAGACGGCTTCATCGTGGCGCGCGGCATGCGCCTGGCCGATTTCATTGCCGAACTCGGCCGCTATAGCCGCGATACGCTGAGTTGCGATCCCGCCGTGGCGGACCGGCTGCTGTCCGGTTCCTTTCCCGTCAACAACGTGGACAAGGTGCTGGCCGCGCTCAGCGCCACGCTGGACATCCGCGTGGAAACCGAGACGCGGCGCTGGCGCGGCCGCCGTCTGCACCTTATCGCCGGCCCCGACACGGCGCGTCAGTCACCGTTGTTACAAAAAAGCTGATCCGTTTTTCGATCCCAAGGGTCAAGGAGGGTGAGCACACAGCAACCTCACCTCTCTGAAAGGCCAGTTCATGAATCACGTCCGGGCGCCCAAGCGCCAGTCCTCCCGCATCCTGCGCCGCGCAGCCACGGCGCGCCTGGCGGGCCGCATCGCCACCGCCACGCTGCTTGCGACGCCCGCACTGGCCGTCCCCACTGCCGCCCACGCGCAGGCCGCCGCCACGCGCAGCTACGACATTCCCGCGGGGACGCTTGAGGACGCGCTGGGCCGCTTCGGGCGTGAAGCCGGCATCGTGCTGTCGTTCCGGCCCGACGTGACGGCTGGCCTGCAAAGCAATGGGCTGCGCGGCACCTACGGCGTGCGCGGCGGGCTGGACACCCTGCTGGCCGGCACCGGCATCCGCGTGCTGCCGCAGTCCAATGGCAGCTATGTGCTGGACCGCCCGGCCGGCGCGGGCATCGCCACGACGCAACTGCCCGCCGTCACGGTCACCGCCTCGGCCGCCGATCCCACCCTGCCCGCGCCCTTTGCGGGCGGCCAGGTGGCGCGCGGCGGCGGCCTGGGCGTGCTGGGCACGGGCGACGTCATGGACGTGCCGTTCAGCACTACCAACTACACCGCGCAGATGATCGAGAACCAGCAGGCCCGCACGCTGGCCGACATCGTCATCAGCGAGTCCTCGGTGCGCACCACCACGTCCAGCGGCGGCTTCTCCGATGAATTCCAGATCCGCGGCTTTTCCGTCGCGGCAGGCGACGTGGGCCTGAACGGCCTGTACGGCCTGGCGTCCGCGAGCCGCATGCCCGCGGCCATGATGGAGCGCGTCGAAGTCCTGAAGGGCCCCGGCACGCTGATGAACGGCATCGGCCCCAGCGGCAGCATCGGCGGCGGCATCAACATCGTCACAAAGCGCGCGGGCGACGAACCCCTGACCCGCCTGACCACCACCTACCAGAGCAAATCGCAACTGGGCGGCCAGCTCGACATGGGCCGGCGCTTTGGCGAGAACAACGAATGGGGCATCCGCGTCAACGGCGTCTACAGCAACGGCGACACCAACATCGACGACGGCAAGCAGGAGCAAGGCGTGGGCGCGCTGGCGCTCGACTACCGCGGCACGAAGCTGCGCTGGTCGCTGGACGCCTACACCCAGCATGAAGACATCGACAATTTCCGTCCCCAGGTCGGCTTCCAGTCGAACGTGACCTCGCTGCCGTCGCCGCCGTCCGGCCACCGCAACTTCTATCCCGGCACCAAGCTCAAGCTGAACGACTCGACCGTGGCCACCCGCCTCGAGTACGACATCAACGACCACCTGATGGTCTACGGCGCGACCGGCTACCGCTACGGCACCGCCGAGCAGACCTTCCCGTCCGGCCCCGCCGATGCGCTGGGCAATTTCACGGTATCCAACGCCTATTACGACTCGTATTCGCGCACCTGGACGGGCGACGTCGGCCTGCGCGCCCGCTTCGACACCTGGGGCGTCGGCCACACCGTCACCCTGTCGGCCACGCGCCTGGACCAGGAGTCCGGCAACGCCTACGTCACGTCCTCGGGCCCGGGCGTGCCGTCCAGCATCTACCGCCCCGCGCCGCTGCCCCCGGTCACGGCCTACCGTGGCGCGCCGCAAAAGGCGTCCAAGACCGAGTTGACCAGCTACACGCTGACCGACACCCTGTCCTTCGCCGACGACACCCTGCTGATCACCGGCGGCCTGCGCAACCAGCGCGTCGCGCTGGACAACTATTCCACCGCCACCGGCGCGCGCCTGAACGCCTATGACGAAAGCGCGATTTCCCCGGTCGCCGGCATCGTGTTCAAGCCGATTTCCAACGTCTCGCTGTATGGCAACTTCACCTCCGGCCTGACCCGCGGCGGCATCGCCCCCGCCACGGCCGCCAACGCCGGCCAGGTGTTTGCGCCCTACAAGTCCAAGCAATACGAAGCGGGCGTCAAGGTCGACTGGGGCAAGATCATCACCAGCGCCTCGGTGTTCCAGATCACGCGCCCCAACTCGATGACCGATCCCGACACGCGGATCTACAGCTTCGACGGCGAACAGCGCAACCGCGGCCTGGAACTGTCGGCCTTCGGCGAAGCCATGCCGGGCCTGCGCATGATGGCCAGCGCCACGTTCTACGACGCCACCCTCAAGCGCACCGCGGGCGGCGTGAACGACGGCAACGAAGCCAACGGCGTGCCGAAGAACACCTTCAACCTGGGCGTGGACTGGGACACCCCCTGGGTGCGCGGCCTGAGCCTGAACGCCCGCGTGATCCACACCTCGTCGATGTACTTCAACGCGGCCAACACGCTGACCCTGCCCTCGTGGACCCGCTACGACATCGGCGCGCGCTACAACACCGAAATCCTGGGCCGCTCCGTGGTGTTCCGCGCGAATATCGAAAACCTGTTCAACAAGGACTTCTGGCTGGCCAGCGGCTCGTACGCGACGGTGGCCGCGCCGCGCACGTTCTTGTTGTCGGCGCAGATTGATTTTTGATCCGTACGCCTGCAAGGATTCGCGGCCCCCGCGCCGCGAATCAACTGCCTGCCGCAAAGCCGGCCTCCGCAACGAGGCCGGCTTTTTTCATCGCGGCTGCGACGCCACGTACTCCCGAAGCGTCTGCACCAGCGCCACGGCGGCGGGTGACAGACTGCGGTTGCGCGCCGTCACCAAGCCAATTGAGCGCTCGGCCACCGGCGCCGTCAGGCGGCGCTGCACGATGCCGGTCTGCGCCACCGCGCCGGCGGCGATCTCTGGCAGCGCGGCCACGCCGAAGCCGCATTCCACCATGGCCACGATCGTGGTCAGGTGCTCGGCCTCGAACGCGGGCGCAAAGCGGATGCGGTTCTGCAGGAAGGCCCATTCCGTGTATTGGCGCACGCTGCTCGGGTGGACCATTGACACATGCTCCGCGCCGGCCGTGTCGGCCCAGCGCAGCGGACCCTTTGCGCGCGCAAGCGGATGCGCCTCGGGAATCAGCAGGATGAAGCTGTCGGACATCAGCGGCACGTAGTGCAGGTCGGCGTGCTGCGGGTCGGCGGCGGTCAGGGCAAAATCCACTTCGCCCGCACGCACCAGATCGAAGGCCGGGCCGGACAGCGTGTCGCGCACTTTCAGCGCGACATGCGGGTGTGCCTGGCGGTAGGTCATCAGCACCCGCGGCAGCAGCCGCGCCGCCAGCGACGGCAGCGCGGCGACCGACACCTGGCCCTCTTCCGCGCTGGAAATGCCGCTCACGGCAGCGATCGCGTCGCGAAACGCCGCCTGCAGGGTCGCGGCCTGCTGCAGAAAGACCTCGCCCGCGGCCGTCAGCCGCACGGTGCGCGTCGTGCGGTCGAACAGGCGCACGCCCAGCGCCTCCTCGATCCGCTGGATCTGCGTGGACAACGCCGACTGCGACAGATGCAGCTGCCCGGCGGCCTGCCGGAAGTTGAGCGTACGGCCCAGCACCAGCGTGGTGTCGATGTCGCGCATCGAGAGATTGATCTGCATGGTTTGTCCCCGGGTGTTATTGATCTGATTGACCGATCATTCTATTCAAAAATTCTGATTCATCAATCAACCGCGCTTCTCTACACTCGCCTCCAGACGGGTTTCCAGAATCAGGAGAACAGCATGCAGAAGGACGCGAAGGCGCTGCCCAATCCGGGCGCGGCGCATGCAGTGGTGGTGGGCGGCGGCACGATGGGCGCGGATGTCGCCGTCGTGTTGACGCGCGCGGCGTGCCGAACCACGGTGATCGAATCGAATGCCGAACGCGCGGCCGGGGTGCCGGCGCGGGTGGCGGAGAACCTGAGGGTCATCGGGCGCGAGGCGAACGCCACGCTGCTGGCCACCGCGCCGTCGCTGGACGAGGTGGACTGGTCCACGGTGGACCTGGTCATCGAGTGCATTCCCGAGCGGCTGGACATCAAGCAGGCCCTGTTTGCGGACCTGGCGCGGCGCACGCGGCCGGACGCCATCCTGGCCAGCAACAGTTCCAGCTTTCCGATCAGTGCGATCAGCCAGGGGCTGGACACGCGCGGCCGCATGCTGGGCCTGCACTTTTTCATGCCGGCGCACCTGGTTCCGCTGGTGGAAGTGGTACTGGGCGAAGCCAGCGACGAGGCCTGCGCCGACACGCTGATCGCGTTCATGCGGCGTTGCGGCAGCGTGCCGGTCAAGGTGAAGCAGGATCTGCCCGGATTTCTGGCCAACCGCCTGCAGCACGCCTTGTCGCGCGAAGCCTTTGACCTCATCGACCGCGGCATCGCGTCGCCCGAGGACGTGGATGCCGCCGTGCGCTTCGGCTTCGGCTTCCGGTTCCTGGCGGCGGGCCCCGTCATGCAGCGCGACCACGCCGGCATCGACGTTCACGCGGCGGCCGGCGCCACGATGTATCCCACCTTCTGCAACGCCGACCACCCGGCGCGCTGCCTGACCGAACGCGCCGCCGACGGGCGCCACGGCATGAAGGCCGGCGAAGGCTTCCATGTCTGGACGCCCGAGACCATCGCCGCTGAACGCGCCCGCTACGACAGGCTGCTGCGCGCGGGCCTGGACCTGATTGCCCCCGAACTGCCGGAGATCCAGCCATGAGCGCCCCGGCCCCCGTCCTGCCACGCGCCGCGCTGGCCGACTCGCCCGTCATCATCACCGTCGCGCCCAATGGCGCCTACAAGAAGACCGCCGACCACCCTGCCGTGCCGTTGACCGCGCAGGCCCTGGCCAGCGAGGCCCGCGCCTGCCTGGACGCCGGAGCCGCCATGATGCACATGCACGTGCGCAAACCCGACGGCAGCCACCTGCTGGATGCCCAGGCCTATCGCGACGCGCTTGCCGCGGTGCACAAGGCAGTCGGCGACGAACTGCTGGTGCAGGTGACCAGCGAAGCGGCGGGTGAGTACCAGGCCGCGGAACAGATCGCGATGGTGCGCGAATTGCACCCCGAGGCCGTCTCCATCGGCCTGCGCGAAATTGCCGTGCCGGGCATTTCCGAAGCGGAACTGGCCGCCTTCCTGGCGTGGCTGGCCGAGCGCCGCATCATGACGCAGATCATCCTGTACGACGAGGCCGACGTGCGCCGCTGGCTGTCGCTGCGCGCGCGCGGGCTGGTGCCGCCCGGCGCGTGGTCGGTGCTGTTCGTGCTGGGGCGCTACAGCGCCGGGCAGACGTCGTCGGCGTACGACCTGCTGCCCTTTCTGGCCGCCTACGACCATTCGCTGCCGTGGGCCATCTGCGCCTTTGGCCCCGAGGAAAACGCCTGCGTCACGACGGCTGCCGCGTTTGGCGGCCACATGCGCGTGGGGTTTGAGAACAACCTGAAGCTGCGCGACGGGACGATCGCCCCGGACAACGCGGCATTGGTGGCGCAAGCCGCGCAAGGCGCGCAGGCATTGGGCCGGCCGCTGGCGACGGCGGCGGACGCCCGGCGCATTTACGGCGCGATCGGCTGACGCAGCCGCGGGCCGGATCGCGGCCGCCTGACGCGGCGGCGGGCGGCCGCCGTGGTCGCGGGCGGCATCGCGGACATCTGCGCTGGCATCTGCACGGACCGTCTTTCCCGTCATCGCAGCGTAAACAGTCCGCGTTAACTTCTCGATTATTTCGCTGTGTTGCAACATTGACGCGGCGCAAACTCATCTGCTACAAACTTTCGCATCAGTACGTTTGACGCAATACCCCTACAAGCTTTCGCAGCGAGGTGGTGTGTGCAAGACGAATCAGATGGCTACACAAAAGCCCAGGAATTCCGAAGTTTCCTGTTCCTGGCGGCAGTCATGGCTCCGGTGCTGGCAGTGGTCATCGTGGCCGGATACGGTTTTGCAGTCTGGATCTACCAGATGTTTGCAGGCCCCCCGGGAAGCTGATGACAAGCGCCCTCCCCCCTTCCCCCGACAATCGGCCCGCCCCCGCGTCCTGTAGCGCGGCGCCCGAGCTGCACATCGCCAGCATGGTGGTGCATGCCGCCCCGCGCCGGCTGGCCGATGTACGCGGCGCGATCCTCGCGATCGACGGCGGCGAAATCCACGGCGCTTCCGAGACCGGCAAGCTGGTGGTCACGCTGGAAGCCCCCTCTACCGAAGACATGCTTGCGCGCATCGCGCAGATCCAGCGGCTGGATGGCGTACTGGCCTCGGCGCTGGTGTATCAGCATTCCGACACGCTTGCCGCGATGAATGAGGAGATTGACGATGTCCATGGCTCGTAGAGAGTTCATCAAGCAATCTGCCGCCGCCGCTGCCGCCACGGTAGCCGGCATCCCCATCGTGGGCTACACGCAGAACATCGTGACCGAATCGGAAGCGGCCAAGCTGAAGTGGTCGAAGGCGCCCTGTCGATTCTGCGGGACCGGCTGCGGCGTGAACGTCGCGGTGAAGGACAATCAGGTGGTGGCAACGCACGGCGACTTCAACGCCGAGGTCAATCGCGGCCTGAACTGCGTCAAGGGCTATTTCCTGTCCAAGATCATGTACGGCAACGACCGGCTGACGTCGCCGCTGTTGCGCATGAAGGACGGCAAGTACGCCAAGGATGGCGAACTGGCCCCGGTCTCGTGGGATCAGGCGTTTGACGTCATGGCCGAACAGTTCAAGCGCGTGCTCAAGGACAAAGGCCCCGAAGCCGTCGGCATGTTCGGCTCGGGCCAATGGACCATCTGGGAAGGCTATGCCGCGCTCAAGCTGATGAAGGCGGGGTTCCGCACCAACAACCTCGACCCGAACGCGCGCCACTGCATGGCGTCGGCGGCGGTGGGCTTCATCCGCACCTTTGGCGCCGACGAGCCGATGGGCTGTTATGACGACATTGAAAGCGCCGACGCCTTCGTGCTGTGGGGCGCCAACATGGCCGAAATGCACCCCATCCTGTGGACGCGGGTGACCGACAGGCGGCTGAGCAAGCCCAATACCAAAGTGGTGGTGCTGTCCACCTTCGAGAACCGGTCGTATGAGCTGGCCGACGTGTCGCTGACGTTCACGCCGCAGACCGACCTGGCGATCCTGAACTACATCGCCAACCACATCATCAAGACCAAGCGTGTCAACCGCGAGTTCGTCGACGAGCACACCCGGTTCCTGGAGGGCAATACCGACATCGGTTATGGCCTGCGTCCGGAGCACCCGCTGCAAAAGGCCGCCAAGAACGCCAACAATGCCGGCGGGTCGCGCCCGATCACCTTCGATGAGTACGCGAAGTTCGTGTCCAAGTACGACCTGGAATACACCGCCAAGCTGACTGGTGTGCCGGCGCGGAATCTGGAAGCGCTGGCCGAGCTGTACGCCGACCCGAAGATCCGGGTCATGTCGTTCTGGACCATGGGCTTTAACCAGCACACCCGCGGCGTGTGGGCGAACAACCTGGTCTACAACATCCATTTGCTGACGGGCAAGATCTCCACCCCGGGGAACAGCCCGTTTTCGCTGACGGGCCAGCCGTCCGCCTGTGGCACGGCGCGCGAGGTGGGCACGTTCTCACACCGCCTGCCCGCGGATCTGGTCGTGACCAACCCCAAGCACCGGGCGCGCGCCGAAGAAGTCTGGGGGCTGCCCGACGGCACCATCCCCGAAAAGGTTGGCGCCCACGCGGTCTTGCAGAACCGGATGTTGAAGGACGGCACCATCAACGCCTACTGGGTGATGGTCAACAACAACATGCAGGCCGCGGCCAACATGTTGAACGAAGGCTACCCCGGCTACCGCAACCCCGCCAATTTCATCGTGGTGTCCGACGCCTACCCGACGGTCACCACGATCTCGGCCGATCTGGTTCTGCCCACCGCGATGTGGGTCGAGAAGGAAGGCGCCTACGGCAACGCCGAGCGCCGCACGCAGTTCTGGCACCAGTTGGTCAACGCGCCCAGCGGCGCGCGGTCGGATCTGTGGCAATTGATGGAGTTTTCGAAGCGCTTCACCACAGACGAGGTCTGGCCTGCGGACCTGCTGGCCAAAAAGCCCGAACTTCGAGGCAAGACGCTTTTTCAGGTGCTGTTCGAGAACGGCAAGGTCAACAAGTTTCCGAACACGGAGCTGGACCCGGAGTACGCCAACGACGAGGCCAAGGCGTTCGGCTTCTACGTGCAGAAGGGGCTCTTCGAGGAATACGCCGAGTTCGGCCGCGGCCATGGCCACGACCTGGCGCCCTTTGACACCTATCACCAGGTGCGCGGGCTGCGCTGGCCCGTCGTGGACGGGGTCGAGACGCGCTGGCGGTACCGCGAGAAGGCGGACCCGTACGTAAAGGTCGGTTCCGGCTTCAATTTTTATGGCAACCCGGACGGCAAGGCCAACATCTATGCCCTGCCCTA
This sequence comes from Achromobacter sp. Root170, assembly GCF_001428165.1. Classification (NCBI taxonomy): domain Bacteria; kingdom Pseudomonadati; phylum Pseudomonadota; class Betaproteobacteria; order Burkholderiales; family Alcaligenaceae; genus Achromobacter; species Achromobacter sp. Root170. The sequence continues at coordinate 326,466 of NZ_LMHN01000001.1, read as the reverse complement.
CGAGCCGCCGCCCGAGGTGCCGGACGAGGAATATCCCTTCTGGCTGTCCACCGGCCGCGTGCTGGAGCACTGGCACTCCGGCTCGATGACGCGGCGCGTGCCGGAGCTGTATCGCGCCTTCCCCGACGCGGTCTGCTTCATGCACCCGGATGACGCGCAGGCCATGGGTCTGCGGCGCGGCGTACTGGTGGAGATCGCGTCGCGGCGCGGCAAGATGCAGACCCGTGTGGAAACGCGCGGGCGCAACAAGCCGCCGCGCGGCCTGGTGTTCGTGCCCTGGTTCGACGCCGGCCAACTGATCAACAAGGTCACGCTCGACGCCACCGATCCGATCTCGTTCCAGACCGACTTCAAGAAGTGCGCGGTCAAGATCACCAAGGCTTGACGGCCGACGGAGACGCTCATGAACATTCGCGCCACTTCGATCGCCATCGCCTTTCTGATTGGTTCCAACGCGTGGGCCGCCCCGCCCGACCCGATGGTCGATCCGATGCGGGGGCCGACGCCGCTGACCGAATCGGCCACGCCGCCCCTGATGCCCCCGGTTGAAAACCGCGACGTGCGGCGCATGCGCACGTACTCGATGCAGCCGCCGACCATTCCGCACAAGATCGACGGCTACCAGATCGACAAGAACTTCAACCGCTGCCTGGCCTGTCACGCCCGTGTCAACACGGAGCAGACGCAGGCGGTGCCGCTGAGCGTGACGCACTACATGGACCGTGACAGCAACGTGCTGGCCGAAGTGTCGCCGCGCCGCTACTTCTGTCTGCAGTGCCACGTTCCGCAAACGGAGGCCAAGCCGCTGGTCCCCAACAACTTCCAGGACATCGACGTGATCCTCAAGCGCCTCTCCGCCCCGGCGCCCGACAAGAAGTGAGGGACAGGAGCCCGTCATGGTCAAGCTCATCAAGCGTTACTGGAACATCATCCGCCGGCCCAGCGTGCACTTCAGCCTGGGCTTTCTGACCGTGGGCGGATTCATCGGCGGCATCCTGTTCTGGGGCGCGTTCAACACGGCCATGGAGCTGACGAATACCGAGAAGTTCTGCACCGGCTGCCATGAAATGCGCGACAACGTGTACGCGGAACTGAAGGGCACGATCCACTTCACCAACCGCTCGGGCGTGCGGGCGCTGTGCTCGGATTGCCACGTGCCGCACAACTGGACCGACAAGATCGCCCGCAAGATGCAGGCGTCCAAGGAAGTCTGGGGCAAGATCTTCGGCACCATCGACACGCGCGAGAAGTTCGTGGACAAGCGGCTGGAGCTGGCGCAGCACGAGTGGGCGCGCTTCAAGGCCAACGACTCGCTGGAATGCCGCAACTGCCACAACTACGAGTACATGGATTTCACCCGCCAGAGCGTGCGCGCGCAAAACATGCACTCGACCTACCTGGCCGACCGCTCCAAGACCTGCATCGACTGCCACAAGGGCATCGCCCACACGCTGCCGCACATACCGCCTGGCCAGACCTCTGAAGCGACGCCGCCGGCCAGGGCGTCCAAAGAGGTCGCCAATGCGGCCCGCTGACGCGCCGCCGCCGATGCTGAGCGCGCGCGGGCTGGTCAGCCGGCGCGGATCTCCCGAAGGGTCCGCGCCGCTGGATTTCGACGTGCATGCCGGTCAGCTGCTGCATGTACAAGGCGCCAATGGCAGCGGCAAGACCAGTCTGCTGCGGATGCTGGCGGGCCTGTTGCGGCCGCTGGACGGCGCCGTCATCGGCCAGGACGGCGATATCCGCCGCGATCCGGCGGCGCACTTTGCGCGCACGGCCTATCTGGGACACGGCAATGGCCTGTCGGGCGACCTGACCGCACTGGAAAACCTGCGCTGCGCGCTGCACGTGGCCGGCACGCCGCACGGCGACGACGCGATCGCTGCCTGCCTGCAGACGTGGCGGCTGGGCGGCTGCCTGCACACGCCGGCCGCCCGCCTGTCGCAAGGCCAGGGCCGCCGGCTGGCGCTGGCCGGCGTGGTGCTGGGCGCCAAGCCGCTGTGGCTGCTGGACGAACCCGACGCCGGCCTGGACGCGGCCAGCCTGGACCAGCTGGGCGAGGCGCTTGCCGCCCATCTGGCGGCGGGCGGCGCGGCCGTCGTCGCCTCGCATCGCGGCCCGGCAACCCCTGCCAAACACACCCAAACCCTGAACATGGATGACTACGCGGATGCTGGCAACGTTGTCTCAGTTGGCGCTGCGTGAAGTCCGGCTGGCCTGGCGTCGACCGGCCGACACGCTGGGCGCGACGCTGTTCTTCATCGTCACGGGGTCGCTGTTCCCGCTGGCGGTGGGGCCCGATCCCGTGCTGCTCCTGGCAATCGGGCCCGGCGTGCTGTGGGTCTGCGCGCTTCTGGGCATCCTGCTCAGCCTCAATCGCCCGTTTGCGCAGGACTACGACAACGGCGCGCTGGAGCAGCTGCTGGTGTCGCCGCATCCGCTGCCCATGCTGGTGGGCGTGAAGCTGGGCGCGCACTGGTTCAGCACCTGCGTGCCGCTGATTCTTGCCAGCCCGGTGCTGGCGTTGCAATTCGGCCTGCCGCCGCACGCCATCGGCATCCTGGTGCTGTCCCTGCTGCTGGGCACGCCGACGCTGGCGCTGGTGGGCGGCCTGGGCGCGGCGCTGACGCTGGGACTGCGCGGCGGCGCACTGCTGCCGCTCCTGGTGCTGCCGCTGTATGTGCCGGTGCTGATCTTTGGCGCGGGCGCCGTGACGGCCACGCACGCCGGGCTGGGCGCGGGACCGCAGCTGTCGCTGCTGGGCGCAGGCCTTTGCCTGGCGATCCTGCTCTGCCCCTGGGGCGCATCGGCGGCGCTGCGCGTGGCGCTGGACTGAGGTTATCCATGCACAATCCCTCCACCTTCGACGCTCCCCGCCCCGCCGCCGCGCGGTCAAGCTGGCTGCGCTATGCGTCGCCCGCGCTGTTCTATCCGCTGGCCGGGCGGATGATTCCGTTCTTCGCGGCGGGCGCCGCCCTGCTTGCCGCGGCCGGCTTGTACACGGGCCTCGTGGTGGCCCCCATCGACAGCCAGCAGGGCGAGGTCTACCGCATCCTCTTCATCCACGTGGCCGCAGCCTGGATGTCGATGTTCCTGTATCTGGTGATGGCGGGCTATGCGGCGCTGGGCCTCATCTTCAATACGCGCCTGTCGTTCATGATGATGCGCGCGCTGGCGCCCACGGGCGCGCTCTTTACCTTCCTGACGCTGTGGACCGGCGCGCTGTGGGGCAAGCCGACCTGGGGCACGTGGTGGGTCTGGGACGCCCGGCTCACGTCCGAGCTGATCCTGCTGTTCCTGTACCTGGGCTTCATGGCCCTGCAGGCCGCCACCGACGACACGCAGCGCGCGGACCGCGGCGGCGCCATCCTGCTGCTGGCGGGCGTGGTGAACGTGCCGATCATCTATTTCTCGGTGCAATGGTGGAGCACGCTGCACCAGGGCGCCTCGATCAACCTGACGTCGGCCCCCAGCATGGCGCGCGTCATGGTGACCGCCATGCTGCTGATGGTGGCGGCCTTCTGGCTGTACAGCGCGGCGGTCGCGCTGGCGCGCGTGCGCGGGATCATTGCGGAGCGCGAGCCGGGCGCCGTGCCATCGGGTGGCACGCCGGCGGCCAATTCGCCGGACGGCGCGGCGGCTGGCGGCGTGCGTCGCGGCACGCGGTCGGAGGCGCCATGAACTGGGATACGTTTTTTTCGCTGCAGGGCCACGGGCCCTACCTGATGGGCGCCTATGGCGTCACGATCGCGCTGATGGCGTGGGAAGTGCTGGCGCTGTGGCGGCGCGCACGCCGCGCGCGCCGCCCCGGAGGGCCGCGCCGATGACCCCGCGCAAACGCCGCGCGCTCGCCATCGTGGGCGGCCTTGGCCTGTTGGGCCTGGCCACCGCGCTGGTGCTCAACGCGCTGCAATCGAACCTGGTGTTCTTCTTCAGCCCGACGCAGGTGGTGGCGCACGAGGCGCCCGCCAGCGGCAGCTTCCGCGTGGGCGGTCTGGTAGAACAAGGCTCGCTGCGCCGCGACGCCGACGGCCTGACGCTGCGCTTTGCGGTGACGGACACCGCCCACGCCGTGCCTGTCACCTACCAGGGCCTGCTGCCCGACCTGTTCCGCGAGGGCAAAGGGGTGGTGGTGGCCGGCAAGATGGGCACGGACGGCGTATTCCGCGCGACCGAGGTGCTGGCCAAGCACGACGAAAACTACATGCCGCCCGAAGCCGCCGACGCGATCAAGAAGGCGGAGCAGCGCGCGCAGGGTGCGGCTGGCGTACCGGCGGCCGGCGTACCGGCAGCGGGGTACGGCCCGGCCCTTCAGGCGGAGGCGCGATGATCCCCGAAATCGGTCTTTTCTGCCTGATCCTCGCGCTGCTGGTCGCGGTGGCGCAAGGCACCCTGCCGCTCATCGGCGCGGCCACCGGCTGGCAGGCAGGATTGCGTGTGGCCAGGCCCGCCGCCATTGGCCAGTTCGGCCTGACGACGCTGGCCTTCGCCTGCCTGGCGTGGTCGTTCGTGCACAACGATTTTTCGGTGCTGTATGTGGCTGCGAATTCCCACGCCGACCTACCGGCCGGCTACCGCTTCGCGGCGGTGTGGGGCGGACACGAGGGGTCGCTGCTGCTGTGGCTGTATCTGCTGACCGCGTGGACGCTGGCGGTAGCGCTGTGCAGCAAGCGGCTGCCCCTGCCCTTCGTCGGCCGCGTGCTGGCGGTGATGGGCTGGATCAGCGTGGGTTTCCTGCTGTTCATGCTGTTCCTGTCCAATCCGTTCGAGCGCCTGATCCCGCCTGCCATGTCGGGCCGCGACCTGAACCCGCTGCTGCAGGACCCCGGCATGATCGTGCACCCGCCCATGCTGTACATGGGCTACGTGGGCTTCTCGGTGGCGTTTGCCTTTGCCATTGCGGCGCTTCTGTCGGGCGAGCTGGACGCGATGTGGGCGCGCTGGGTGCGGCCGTGGACGCTGGCCGCGTGGACGTTCCTGACCATCGGCATCCTGCTGGGCAGCGCGTGGGCCTACTACGTGCTCGGCTGGGGCGGCTGGTGGTTCTGGGACCCGGTCGAGAACGCATCGTTCATGCCGTGGCTGGCGGGCACGGCGCTGATCCATTCACTGATCGTGACCGAGCGGCGCGGCGCATTCCGAAGCTGGACCGTGCTGCTGGCCATCTGCACGTTTTCGCTCAGCATCCTGGGCACGTTCCTGGTCCGTTCGGGTGTGCTGACGTCGGTTCACGCGTTTGCGGTGGACCCGGGCCGGGGGCTGTACATCCTCGCGTTCATGACGCTGATCGTGGGCGGCTCGCTTGCCCTGTACGCATGGCGCGCGCCCACCGTCGGGCTGGGCGGCGGCTTTTCGCTGCTGTCGCGTGAATCGCTGCTGCTGTCCAACAACGTGGTGCTGACAGTCGCGGCGGGCTCGGTGCTGCTGGGCACGCTGTACCCCGTCGTGCTGGACGTGATGGAGTGGGGCAAGATCTCCATCGGGCCGCCCTACTTCGAAGCCGTGTTCGTGCCGCTGATGACACCCGCGATCTTCCTGATGGGGGTCGGACCCGTCGCGCGCTGGAAACAGGCCGAGGTGCCCGAGCTGGGCAAACGCCTGCGCGTGGCCTTCGTGGTCAGCGTGCTGACGGCGGTGCTGGTGCCGCTGGCAATGCCCGGGCCGTCGCGCTTTGGTTCGCCGATGATCGTGCTGGGCCTGTGGCTTGCCTCCTGGTCTGTGGCCAGCGCCGCGGCGCACGCGCGCCAGCGCCTGATGGATGGCGACGGCGAGGTGCTGCGGCGGCTTACGCGCCAGCCGCGCGCCTGGTACGGGATGCTGCTGGCGCACGTGGGCGTGGGCATCTTCATCGCGGGCGTCACGCTTGCCAACGGCTACGAGGACAAGCGCGAACTGCGCGTGGACGTGGGCGCCACGCAGGAAGCCGGCGGCTACCAATTCACGTTTGCCGGCATCGGCCCGGCCACCGGCCCCAACTACACCGCGCAACGCGCGGTATTCCACGTCGTGCGGGACGGCAAGCCGGTGGTAACGCTGTATCCCGAAAAGCGCCATTACACCGTGCAGGACATGGCGCTCAGCCAGGCCGACATCGACAGCGGCTTTACCCGCGACCTCTTCGTGGCGCTGGGCGAACCGGTGGCCGGCAACGCCTGGACCGTGCGAATCCAGGTCAAACCCTTCATGACCTGGATCTGGACCGGCTGCATCCTGATGGCGCTGGGCGGCCTGCTGGCGGCGGGCGACGGCCGCTACCGGCGTGCGCAGCAAGCGCAGAACAAGGCAGAGGCACAGCGGGCAGCGCAGGCCGGCCTGCCCGAGACCGCCCGCGCGGCGCGGGAGGGCTATTGATGCTGCGCTATCTGCTGCCGCTTGCGATCTTTCTGACGATGGCCGTGTTCCTGGCGAAGGGGCTGTCGCGCGATCCACGCGTCGTGCCGTCCGCGATGATCGACAAACCCGCGCCCGCCATCGGCCTGCCCGACCTGCTGGAGCCCGGCAAGACGCTGGATGTGGAGTCGCAGCGCGGCAAGGTGTGGCTGCTGAATGTGTGGGCGTCCTGGTGCGGCCCCTGCAAGGACGAGCTGCCCGTACTGCGCGAGGCCGCGCAGCGCCACGGCATTGCGCTTTACGGGCTGAATTACAAGGACAAGCCCGACGAGGCGCGCCAATGGCTGGCGCGCAACGGCAATCCTTACCTGGCCTCCGCCAGCGACGTCGACGGGCGCGTGGGCATCGAGTACGGTGTCTACGGCGTGCCCGAGACCTTCGTGATCGACGGCGACGGCCGCATCCGCTACAAGCACCTGGGCCTCATCACGCCGGAGCTATGGCGCACCCGTCTGCAACCTGTCATCGAGGCGCTGCAATGACCGCCGCGCCCTATCAGCCTTGCCCCCTGCTTCGTCTTTCGTTGCTTCGTCTTTCGTTGCTTCGTCGTTCGCTACATCGCCTGCTTCTGCCGCTACTGCTAAGCCTTCTGCTGCTGCCTGCCGCGCTGCTTGCCGCGCCCGCGCCCAATGCCGCGCCCGCCGCCGTGCTGTCGGCCGAACAGGAGCAGCGCGCCGACAAGCTGGCGCATGGATTGCGCTGCCTGGTCTGCCAGAACCAGACCCTGGCCGAATCCAATGCGCCGCTGGCCCAGGACATGCGCAACCTCATTCGCGGCCAGCTTGCCGACGGCAAGACCGACGCGCAGATCATGCGCTTTTTCGAAGACCGCTACGGCGACTTCGTGCGCTACGACCCGCCGTTCAAGCCGGTCACCTGGCTGCTCTGGCTGGGCCCGTTCGCGCTGCTGGCGCTGGGCTTTCTGGTGCTGGTGCGCACACTCAAGCGGCGTGCCGGCGTGCGCGCGCCGCTGACCGCGGACGAACGCGCCCGCGCCGCCCGCTTCCTGGATTCCGGCTCATGACCACGCTCTGGCTCATTGTCCTGGCCCTGCTCTTGGCCACCCTGCTCTGCCTGGTGCCGCCGCTGCTGCGCCGCACGCCGGCCGCGGAGACCGCGTCGGACGCCAGCGTGCGTGCCTTCTACCTTGCGCAGCGCGAACAACTGCGCCGCGATCTCGCCAACGGCGCCCTCACCCCGCAGGCGCACGCCCGCGCCGACGAAGAGCTGCAGCGCGACCTGCTGCAGGATCTGGCGATGCGCCGCGATCCGCGCGCGCGGCTGGGAGGCCAGCGCGCCGGCCTGGCCGCGGCCTGCGTACTGACGGTGGCCGTTCCGGTGGCCGCGGTGCTGCTGTACGGCCAGCTCGGCAATCCGCGCGCGGCCGCCACCGTCGCCTTGTCGCAGGCGCCCGAGCCGCATGCGCAGGCGGCGGACAACGACATGGCGCTGGCGATCAACGCGCTGGCCCAGCGCCTGCGCGCCTCGCCCGATGACGCCGACGGCTGGTACATGCTGGCGCGTTCCTACGAAACGCTGGGCCGCTACAACGACGCCGTCGCCGCGTATCAGGAAGTGCTGCGACTGGTGCCCGGCCAACCCGCCGTGCTGGCCGATCTGGCCGACGCCCTGCTGTCGGCGCGCCAGGGACAGCCCGACGAGGCCTCCATTGCCGCTGTCGCGCAAGCGCTTCAGGCCGATCCCGACCAGCCCAAGGCCCTGGCGCTGGCCGGCATGATGGCGCTGCGCCGCGGCGACGCCGCCGACGCGCTGACGCACTGGGAACGGCTGCGCGCGCTGCTGCCCCCGGACGCCGAGGCCGCGCGGCAGATCCAGACGAACATCGCCCAGGCGCGCGCCGTGGCGGCAAGCGGCACGGCCGGGGGAGCCGCCGCGCCGCCGGCTTCCGGCAATCCGGCATCCACCGCCGCGGGCCAACCGGCGACGCCGCCGGGGCCAACGGCATCCGGCGTGGCGACGCCCGACGCAGCGGCGCCCGACCCTTCCGCCGGCGCTTCGGTCACGACCGCCCGGCTGGCCGGCCAGGCTCGGATCGCCGACGCCCTGCGCGATCAGGTCCGCCCGTCCGACACCGTTTTCATCCTGGCGCGCCCCATGACAGGATCGCGCATGCCCGTCGCCATCCTGAAGATGCAGGCCGCAGACCTGCCGCGGGCCTTCGTGCTGGACGACAGCACCGCCATGTCGCCGGACGCCACGCTGTCCAAGGCCGGCAAGGTGCGTGTGGAGATTCGCGTCAGCCGCTCGGGCAACGCCGCCGCCCAGCCCGGAGACCTGAACGGCGTGCTGACGGATGTGGGGCCTGGGGCGGAAGGCCTGGCGCTGGTGGCCGACACCGTCGTACCCTGACGCTTACCGCCGCGCACGCCGGCCGGCCCCCCATCGGTCAGACCCGCTCGATCCGGGCAGGCAGGCCTTGCCGCACCGCCGCGCCCGACACCCAATCGATCCAGACGTTGGCGTGCTGGCCCCGCGTCGCGTCGCCAAAACCCAGATCGTTCAGGTTGACGCCCGCGGCCAGCGCCGGATCATGCGGCATTGGCTTGCCATCCACGACATGAACCCGCGCGCCCAGCTCGGTGTGGCCGTAGCCGTGCTCGATGCCCACCGCGCCCGGCTGCACGCCGTCGCGCAGCAACGCCGGCCCTGTCACCGACCCGCCCGGCGTGACGATGCGCACTGTGTCGCCGTTGCGGACGCCCAGCCGCTCGCCGTCCTGCCGGTTGATCGACACCGGGTTGTGCGGATGCACCTGGCGCAGGCGGTTCACGCCAATCGACAACGAGCTCATCAGATTGGACTTGAACGAACTCAGCAGGAACGGCCACTCCTGCCGCGGATACGCATCGCGCATGTCGCGCCCGTCCGCCAGCCTGGTCGGATACCAGGTGGGACAGCCGCTGTACCGCTCGCCCGTCATCGCATGACGAAAGCCCGCCAGCTCTTCGCTCCACACCTGCAGCGGCTTGGCGTGCGCCACGCGTGTGCGGCGCGTCTGGCCACCCTCTTGCGTCCAGGCGTCGTCCATCCGGTCGAATCGCCCGCCGCGGCTCATCAACATGGCCACCTGCCGCCATTCGGCAGGCTTGAGCTTGGCCTGCAGCAGGTCGCGATAGCGGTCGACGCCGGTCAGCGCCATGTCGTCGTCGCTGGCCTGCGGCACCGGCCGTCCCGCGGCAAACGCGATGTTCGCCATGCCGCGCAGGAAGAAGTCCTCGGGCGTATCCAGCGCGTACTTGGCGCCGTCCTTGTCTGACATCGCGCCCTCGCCGAATCCCGGCATGGCCAGGCGTTTGGCGCACGCGATCAGGAAAGTCTCCAGGCAAACAGGCTCGTTCGTGGCCGTGCGCGCCACGCGCGGCTGCACGGTCGGCCACCGCACCGTCGAGGCCTTCGCCACCACGTCCGCCCACGGCGCCGACACGCCCCAGCTTTCGTACGTGACCGTGTCCGGCACGATGTAATCGGCCAGCGCGTTGGTCTCGTTGATGAAAGGGTTGATCGACACCGCCAGCGGCAGGATGCGCGGGTCCTTCAGCTTTTCCAGCGCCACGTGCTTGAACCCGGCAATGCCGTAGACCGGGTTACTCATGTGGTTGAACCAGACCTTGGCGCGGTACGGATAGCCCGCCAGCGCCGAAGCCAGCATCTCGGAACTGAGGCCGCCCGTCGCCGGATACCACGGCGCGGCTGCCGGATAGGCAGGCTGGCCCGCGGCCTTTTTGCGCTTGAATTCGCTGGATTTTTCGTACGGAAAGCGGTTGCGCGACAGCGACACGCCCTTGGGCGTGGCCTTGTTCGCGAAGCCGGCAATGTTGTAGCGCGGCCCCGCACCGTAAGGCGGAAACGGCCCGGCATCCAGTACCAGTCCGCCTTCCACGTTCAGGTTACCCACCAGCGTGTTGAGCATGGCGATGGCGTAGGCGGTGTAGAAGCCCGCGCCGCTCATGGTGCCGCCGTGCGCATCGGCCACGGCGCGCTTGCCGTAACTGGTGAAACGCTCGGCCAGGGACGCGATTTTCGCTGCCGGCACGCCGCAGAGCGAGGCGTACTCGTCCAGCGTCTTGCGGCGCGCTTCTTCGCGCAGCAGGTCCAGCGAGGTCCGCACCCGCAGCGCCCCTTGCGTACCGGCCAACCCGGGCGCGACGACCGGCTCGTCGACAAACAGCGCGGCCGGCGAGGCCGTCGTGTGCGGCGCCAACGTGCCGTCAGCAAGACGCACTACGTAGACGTCCTCCCATTTCTCGTCCGCGTCGGCCGGGCGCGCCCAGCCCATATCGGCGCCACGCAAAAAGGCGCCCAGGCGCGGATGGCCCGGTTCGGCCACCACCAGATGCGTGGCGTTGGTCCAAGCCGCTTCGCCCGCCGCCTTCATGGCGGCGGGGCCCGGCTGCGCCAGCATGCGCGCGTCGAACCGTTCGTTGTCCAGAATCCAGCGGATCAGCCCCATGGCCAGCGCCAGATCGCTGGCCGGATTGACGGGCACCCATTCGTTGCCCGATCCCGCCGACAGGCTGGACGAGGCCGGCAGCACGGGCGACACCACCACGTAGCTGAATCCCGATTCCTGCGGGCGCACGCGAGCCTCGGCCAGCTGACGGGCCTGGCGTTGAAAGGGATTGCCCGCCTGCGCGGGCGCCGCGCCAATGAAGAGCCCGAAGCGTGCGTTGTCCCAGTCCGGCTTGCCGTGCGGCATGCCCTTCAGGTCGCCCAGCGCCGCGCCCGCCCCCACCCGGAAACTCTGCCCGCAGTACGAGCCGTGATTGCTGAAGTTGACGGTGCCGAAGGACTGCCCAGCAAAGCGCTGGATCAGCGGCGTGCGCCCTTCGTTGGACGCGTCGGTGAACAGGAACTGGTTGACCTTCGCGCCGTACTCGGGATTGTCGGCGTCCAGCGGCGTCTCGCGGTCGTAGATTGCGCGCAGGCCGTCTACGTGGCCCTCGCCAAACAGGTCGCCGCCTTCGCAGACTTCCTCGACCAGCTGCTCAAAGCTGATCGTCTGCCACTTGCCCTCGCCGCGCTTGCCCACCCGCTTCAAGGGCTGCAGCACGCGATACGGGCTGTCCATCTGCTCCAGCATGGCCGAGCCGCGCGCGCACGAGGTGGCGCGCCCTTCCAGGCCGCTGTCGCCGCCCAATTGCGCGTAGACCTCGCGCACCGGCGTCTCCATGGCCGCGGGCCGCGTCGTGGCCAGCGGGTGATACGGGTTGCCAGCGACGCGCAGGATGCGGTTCCCGGCCGTGTCCACGCGCAACCGCACGCCGCATTGCGTCCAGCAGCCCAGGCAGCTCGACGGGCTGACCGTCTGCCCCGGCTGGGCGCTGAGCGCACCGGTCAGCGGGTCGATGCGGAACTCTGGCGGCAGCGAGTTGCCGCGCACGGCATGCGCCGTCGGCACGCCGGCCGTGCCCTGCGCCAACCCCTTGACCGCCTTGACCACCGTGTCGCCGTAGCCCGCGGCAAACGCCGCCATGCCGCCGGCCGCCAGGCCGCCGCGCACCATGAGCTTGCGGCGGGCCTCGTCGCGAGGCAGATCCGGGCCATCGTCCGCGGCGCCGGGCTTGTCGTCTTTGTGTTGCTTGTCCATTGCGTTCTTATCCATGTGCTTTCTTATCGGCGCGCGCTCAGGCGGCCACGGCGCGTGCGCGCGCGGGGTAGATGTCCAGGGCCCAGGTCACGACGGTGATCAGCGCCACGCACAGCCCCAGCACGCCCACCATGCCCAGCAGCCCATCGCTGCCCCAGGGCATGTCGTACAGGTACAGCCCCGCGCCGTACTTGGGCACGCCCTGCACGCTCATGAAGACCACCCAGCGGAAGATCCACGCCGCGCCCAGCATGGTCAGCGCCAACACGGCCGACGGCAGGGGCGCGGCCAGCGTGCGTGCCGGCCGCTGCAGCAGCGCGACGATGCAGAAGGCCGTGATGACCGCGCCCGCCAGGCTCAGACGCCAGACCGGAAAGTCCGCGAAAAGCCGCAGCGCCGCCTCGAAAGACGCATCGAGTCCCGAGAGGCCCAGCAACGCCCACGCGCCCGCGCCCATCGCCATCATCACGACCGCGGTCACGCTCAGCCGGCGCAGCATCGCCACGGGCAGCACGCGCAGGCCGCCGGGCAGCCAGCGACCCACCAGGAACATCGCGCCCAGCGCGCCCAGCCAGGCGGTCAGCGCAAAGTTCACCGGCAGGAACATGGTGTGCCACAAGGGCCGCGAGCGCAGCACCATCACCTCGGCGCCGGTGTAGACCAGAATGGACAGCGCCGACAGCGCCAGCGCTGCCGCCACCACCCGCAGCCACCCCATCCGGCCCCACCACCACGCCGCGCAGAACAGCAGCGCCAGGGTCACGAAGACCGGCAGCAGCAACGCCCCCAGCCACATCCAGGACCACGGTGTGATGTGCGCATAGAAGTGCCAGAAGCGGCCGGGCTGGTGCAGGTCGGCCAACAGCGACACCGGCGCGGCGATGGCGCTGACCAGCAGCACCGTCGCCGCCGCCGGCAGCAGGCGGCGCGCGTCGGAGTCGGCCCGGCCGAAGGCCGCAAAGGCGGCGGTCAGCGCGGTGGTGGCGCTGATGCCGATAAGAAAGAAATACTGCACGGCCCAAGGCAGCCAGGCGGCGTCGTAGACCGGCGTGAGCAATTCAGAGATTTGCATGAGTGTCCCCTTCCTTGGCTCAGTGGCCGCCCGCCAGGCGCACGCCGGCCTGGCCGTCGACCTGATGCACAAACGCATCGGGCAGGCCGATGTAAAAAACGTGGGGATCGGTCTTCATCTCGGGCTTAAGCACCTTGATGTCCGCCTTGTGTTCGGCCAACAAGCGCGAAATGGCGCTGTCCGGATCGTTCATGTCCCCGATCACCCGGGCGCCGCCCACGCAGCTTTCCACGCACGCGGGCAGCAACCCCGCTTCCAGCCGGTGCTCGCAGAACGTGCACTTGTCGGCCGTCTGGGTCTCGTGATTGATGAAGCGCGCATCGTAGGGACAGGCCTGCACGCAGTAACCGCACCCCACGCAGCGCGCGTTGTCGACCAGCACGATGCCGTCTTCGCGCTGGAAGGTCGCCTGCACCGGGCAGACCGGCACACAGGGCGGCTTGTCGCAGTGGTTGCACAGGCGCGGCAGCATGACCATCGAACACGGCCCGCCCGCGTCGGGCGTGACCTCGTACTGCAGGACGGTCGTGCGGAACTGCCCGATGGGCGGCACGTTCTCCAGCGAACAGCTCACCGTACAAGATTGGCAGCCGATGCATTTGCGCATGTCGACAACCATGCCGTAGCGCTTGCCCGCCATGCCGGGCCGGCGCGGCGGCTGGCCATTGAGCCCGGGCGCGGCGTCGGCGTGGATGGGAATGACGGTGGCCGCGGCGCCCAGGCCGAGCAGCCCTTTCAGAAAGCCACGCTTGCCCGGCAGCGGTGTTTCCGGGGGACTGGTGGGGGTGTGCATCGTTAAACTCCGAAACGTTTAGGTGTTACGGAAATTAACTTATCACTTGTAGTTATATAGAGCCTTGATAAGCGTCAATTGGGGGACGGAGTTAGGGTAGCGGCGGGCGTTTGGCCTGGACGCCTCGTCAGGGCGGTGGAAGCGTCAGCGCCGGTTCCCAGGCAGCCAGTTTCTGCGCGAAGCTGGCCGAAGCGTGCGCGGGGCTGGTCGAAGGCAGTTCGAAAAACTGGATCGAGGCGGCGGCAGGCAGGTTGGGCAATGCATGCCGCCGGAACATCGCCGCGGCCTTCGCGCCGTTGAAACAGATGCGCGCGATCGAAGGATAGCGGTCCAGGAAGGCGTTGAAATCGTTCGGCACCAGCGTGTCGCCCCGGATATCGGCGTCCAGGCTGCCCGGCCGTTCGCACGCCTGCAGCACATCCCACAGCGCCACGCGGTTCGCCCGCAGCGCCTGCAACCGCTCCTCGTAACCCAGCCCGGCGTCAAACCCGAAGATCCGCACCGCCAGCGGCCAGAATGCGTTGCGCGGATGCGCGTAATACTGCGCCTGCCGCAGCGACGCCACGCCCGGCATGGAGCCCAGCACCAGCACGCGCGGGCCGTCCCCCACCACCGGGGCAAATCCCGTAACCACCGCCTCGCGCCGCGCCGCCGCGATGTCGTCCCTGATCTTGTCCATGCCCGGAAGGATACCCGCCGCGACGCTGGCCCGCCCGCCTCGCCCGTATTGATCGTTCGCCACATGGAACGGTGCTTATCAATCACGAGCACTACCGGGAATGCCGATCCGCCCTTATCTTCTTCCCTATGACGAACGGCCCCGAAGGGGCCGCGCAACAGGAAACCTCACCATGAAGAAGATCCTCGGCGTGCACGCCAGCCCCCGTCCCCACTGGGTGGGCGACGGATTTCCGGTGCGCTCCATGTTCTCGTACAACGACAAAGGCCGCGACACCAGCCCGTTCCTGCTGCTGGACTACGCCGGCCCCGCCGAATTCGGTCCGGCCAGCCAGCCCCGCGGCGTCGGCCAGCACCCGCACCGCGGCTTCGAGACCGTGACCATCGTCTACAGCGGCGAAGTCGAACACCGCGACTCCACCGGCAACGGCGGCGTCATCGGCCCCGGCGACGTCCAATGGATGACGGCGGCGTCCGGCATCCTGCACGAGGAATTCCATTCCCACGCCTTCACCCGCACGGGCGGCAAACTGGAAATGGTGCAGCTCTGGGTCAACCTGCCCGCCAAGGACAAGAAGGCGCCGGCCGGCTACCAGGGCATTCTGAACGCAGACATCCCGGTCGTGGACCTGCCCGACGACGCCGGCACGCTCCGCGTGATCGCAGGCAATTACGCTGGCCAAACAGGCCCCGCGCGGACCTTTACGCCGATGGACGTGTGGGACGTGAAGCTGGCGGCGGGCAAGGCGGCAACCTTCCCCGTTGCCGCGGGCCGCAACAGCATGCTCGTCATGCTGCGAGGCACGGTGCTGGTCAACGGCGAATCCGTGGCGCGGGATGCGCAATTGGCACTGTTCTCCAAAGAGGGAGAGGACATCACGGTCGAAGCGAATAACGACGCGGTGTTTTTGATCTTGAGCGGGGAGCCGATCGATGAACCCGTGGTCGGGTATGGGCCGTTTGTGATGAACTCGCAAGCGGAAATCGTCGAGGCGATCCAGGACTTCAATGCCGGAAAGTATGGGCAGATGGGGTAAGGGTTGATAGCGGTCTTTCGCATCTTCTCCATGGCGATTCCTACGTTGATCAGCGTAGGAATCGCTGGGTCACAGCCATTGCAGGGCGGCGCCATGTGGGTCTGTCCAGGCCACCGCATGGCCATCAATGCATAACAGGAACATACCGGACGGCTGCTGCACGTCTGCAGGCAAGAATTGCGGAAATACCAGCGGACTTTCGTTGCTAACCCAGACGCAACGCGAGGCCTGCATGCCGCGTGCGAATTCATGGCGCTGTGCCGGCTCCGCAACATAGTTCAGAACGGCAGAGTGATACACCACAACCGTCGCGTCCGCTGGCGCCTGTTCGATTAAGGAGGGAAGATCTCGACGTAAATCGCCTTGGACAATCTGGAGTTACCAGGGGTCAGTGGACAGCCTATTTCCGCTTGCTATGTGCAGGGTCGAATTCATTCGGACTAACTCCGCCGAGGTAGGTGTGCCGTCGCACGGAATTGTAGAAATCATCAATGTACTCCGCCAAGCTCAATCGGGCAGCATCTCGATCAGAGTAGATATGCCTTTTGATGTGTTCCTTCTTCAGGCTGCTAAAGAAGGACTCGGCTACAGCGTTGTCCCAACAGTTTCCCCGCCTACTCATGCTCGGCTCAAGGTGATTGACCTTGCAAATGCGCCGCCAAGCATCACTGCCATACTGAGTGCCTTGGTCTGAATGGATCAGCGTGCCCCGAGGACGTCGATGTCGTACGGCTTTGATCACAGCGTCTAAGACTAATTCTCGATGGATCGTTGGCTTTGTGGCCCAACCAATGACCTTTCTGGAAAAAAGATCCATAACTACGGCCAAGTAAAGCCATCCTTGCCACGTTCGAATGTAGGTGATGTCTGTCACCCAGGCCTCGTTGGGCTTCGAAACCGTAAATTTCCGCTGCAACAGGTTGGGGATCAATGGTGATTGCTTGGGTGCCGGAATATGTCTTGTGCGATAACCGTGCAAGGCCCGCAAGCCGTTCTCTCTCATGAGTCGAGCCACTCGATGTTTACTGCACGTCTCTCCGCGTTCTCGCAAGTCTTGCAAGACGCGGGGAGCGCCGTAGATGCCATGGCTCGCCATGAAAGAGGCACGAATCAAACGGAGAAGCCGAACGTCCTCCTGCGTCCGATCAGAAATTGGATCACTTAGCCAAGCGTAGTAGCCAGCACGCGCCACGCCAAGAACCCGGCACATAGCCGAAATGCTGTACTCGTCGCTATGGGCTTCAATGAACTTGTATGCTCGCCTTACTTTGCTTGGCGTCTTGTTCGCAGACATGGATCATCCCCAATCGGTTCAGATACTACTCTTGTCCACTGAACCCTGGAAACTCCACTCGGTCATCCGAGGCGAGACAACGGGCTCTATCGGCGAGCTCTCTTGTCATGCCACAAATAGCCCAACGAAAAAAAGACCCACAGCAGAAAATGCACCCACTGGGGCACCTCTGAAGTTCCGACGTGAGGTGCGCTCCAAGCAAAGAGTAACTCCAGTAAATATCCCACCGCAAGCAACGTTGTGAGCCCTGAAACGCAGCTGTAAGCAACGCTCTGAAACCAGTTGCGATGAGGATCGATGTCGTACGAACGTACGAGCATCAGGATGGAGACGCCAAGCACGCTCGACAAAAGGGTATATGGCCCCGATTGAGCAAAGGTAGACACAGCGGAAGCCAGTGAAGCCGCAGCGAGTGCAGCGGGGTCTATGCCACCGCGCCGCTCCACTTGACCGCTGGCTGGCGCCGCTGGTGGCTTCCAATCCGAAACCACCCTCCTCCCAAACCAAGCCAAGGACTTGCTGTGTTTCGGTATCACTGTATTAAATACATCCGTGTATTCGACTTCAATTGTAAGCCGCGCCAAGGCCGAGCGGACAGTGTCACGGCAAGCTGCAAAGTCATCGTCGTCGTCATCTTCAATTAGCTCTATCAGGATGATTTCGCTACAAGGTGCAATGGCTCGGCCTGCAATATTGCCAACAAAGAAATTCCAAGCGCGCTGCCCTAGCAGCGGGGGCATCCAATCGATGAGACTTGGGAATGTAGTGCTTCCGTCACTGACCGTCAGAGCTGTGATGAGCATAGGCCCTGTGCCTAGATTCACCAGTTTGACTCTCAGGCAATCCTCACAGTCCACGACAGACACTTCTGCGAGAGGTCGCACCGAGAGCGTGTTGTGCTGGCGGTCGCTCCGAACTGCCCAGACTGAAATTACTATAGAAATAGTTGAGACTATAAGCGCAAAGAATGCAGCAAGGGCGCTAGCAAGCGCACCAAAAGCATTTGCAGCATTGTGATTAGTCATCAAGAGATCAAACAAGGATTGGAGCATGTTCGTTAATACGTGGGCAGGTTACAGCCTGTGGAGGATAAGCAGGTCTGGCCATCTGTCAGTTGGCGGGCGACCTCGCAACTTCGTGTTTCTAAAACATCAAGTACGAAAATTTCGTAAAAATCACAAGCGGCCAATTCGGTGTTCGATTATATGGGTTGGCCAACTGCTCAAAAGCCGCAGCCAATTATTAGCAACTCCGGGTGATACAAGCCCAATGGCTGATATAGATGGTCGCGGTTATCAATTCACCAAAAATGGAATGGCGGCAGCCAACCCAAAGCTGTCATCTCTAGAAAAGACAATGAGGACCGCTTCTGGTCGAGGCTGTGTGAAAACTCTTTGACGCCGCTACGGTGATCTAGATAGAGTTTGGTATCTCGATCCCGGGAGTCGACATGCCCCGATTCATCGAAGGTCAGGACCGGCAGCAGGTAGCGTTGATCCCGGAATGCCTGGATGACTTCATCGCCGACGACAACCCGGTGCGCATAATCGACGCATTCGTCGACGAGCTCAACCTGGCATTGCTCGGATTTGAGAAGGCGGCGCCAGCAGCTACCGGCCGCCCGTCGTATCACCCGGCCGTGCTGCTGAAGATCTACATCTACGGCTACTTAAATCGGGTCCAGTCCAGTCGTCGACTCGAGCGAGAGTGCCAACGCAACGTCGAACTGATGTGGCTGGTCGGCCGTCTGGCACCAGACTTCAAGACCATCGCCGATTTTCGCCGTGACAATGGCTCGGGCATTCGCAACGTTTGCCGGCGGTTTGTTGCCGTATGCCGAGATCTCAAGCTATTCAGCCAAGCCCTGGTTGCCGTTGATGGAAGCAAGTTCAAGGCAGTCAACACGCGCGACAAGAACTTCACGGCTGCCAAGATAGACAAACGTCAGCAGCAGATTGAGGAGAGTATCCACCGCTATCTGGCGGCGCTCGACACAGCGGACCGGACGCAACCTGTCGAGATCGAGGCCAGGACCAATCGGCTCAATGACAAGATCGAAAGTCTGCGCAAACAAATGCGCACGCTGGATGACGTCAAGGAGAGGCTCAAAGACAGTCCAGACGGTCAGTTGTCGGTGACCGACCCGGATGCCCGCTCGATGGCCACCAGCGGCCGGGGCTCGGGGATGGTCGGCTATAACGTGCAGATGGTTGTCGAAGCCAAGCACCATCTGATCGCCGCGCACGAAGTGACGAACCGAGGACATGACAGGGACTCATTGGCATCGATGACACAAGCCGCGCGGGAGGCGATGGGCAAGAAGCGACTGCGTGCGATTGCCGATCGCGGCTACTACAGCGCGCCTCAGATCAAGGCATGTGCAGAGACAGGTATTGATGCGATCTTGCCCAAACCCACGACTTCCAATGCCAAGGCCGAAGGCCGCTTCGACCGTTCGGACTTCATCTACATCGCGAAGGACGATGAGTACCAGTGCCCTGCGGGCCAGCGCGCCATCCACCGGTTTAAGCGGGAGGAGAATGGTCTTCAATTGCGGCGCTACTGGAGCAGTGCCTGCCCACAATGCGCGATGAAGGAGCGATGCGCACCTAGCGCGTATCGGCGCATCAGTCGATGGGAGCATGAGCCCGTGCTTGAGGCGGCGCAGCGCCGTCTAGACCGAATGCCAGATGCGATGAAGGTGCGGCGGCGCACGGTGGAACATGTGTTCGGCACGTTCAAGCATTGGATGGGCTATACGCACTTCCTGACTCGTCGCTTGGGCAATGAGAGCACGGAAATGAGCTTGAATGTACTGGCCTATAACCTCAAGCGGGTCATGCAAATCCTGGGCTACCAGCAGACCATGAAAGCGGTGCTGGCGATGGGCGGCTGAGCCCTTCATGTGGCCCATAACGCACCTCAGGCCCTATCCGGGCCGCCCAAACGGCCTTGAGTGAGCCCCGCTTCGACAAATCGAAGTGAAGACCGCCCAAGGTGATGCGGACCAGGCTATTGCGCTGTAGCTGGCAGGACGAAAAGCGTTTCCACACAGCCTCGGCCGGAAGCAGACATCTGCCTCAGCCAGCCTCACGAATTCGCGAAGGCATTGATCGTGACGTCCAGAAGCGCGCGCAATCGCGCCACACGGCGCAGATCGCGGTGATAGCCCAGCCACACATCGCGACCCGGCGGCGCTTGGCCCAACTCGATTCGCCGGATGCCCGGCGTTGCGTCGCCTAGCGGACAGGGCAGCACCGCAAACCCCGCTTTCTCTGCACACATGCGGGCTTGAACGCCACGATTGTTGCTGCCGAAAACCAACCTTGCGCGGGGCAACATTTGCTTGACCCATTCGACGTCGGGCATCGATCCGAATGCGCTGTCCATGCTGATGAGCGTATGGCCGTCCCCGTCGCCCGGTGACGGCGGCGCAAGGTCGACGTGCCCGTATAGCGCATAGTCGATGCGCGTCAGCTTGCGCTGGATGACGTCGGATTCCTCAAACGGCGTTATTCGGAACAACAGATCCGCCTCGTGGCGCGCCAGGTTGTACAGGCGCGAATCCGTCAGCAGTTCCAGCGAGATGCCCGGATGCTGCGCGAGAAACCGCGCGAACACCGGCGTAAGCATGTGAATGCCGAACCAGTCCGACGAGGAGACGCGCAGCAGCCCCCGAAGTTGGGATTCCTTGCCGGTCAGCGCGCGGGTGAAGCCCAGCGCTTCTTCCTCCATGCGCTCGGCATAGGCCAGCACGGCCGCGCCGTCATCGGTCAGGACGAAGCCCTCGCTCGTGCGTTGAAACAGCGTGTGCCCAAGCGCTTCTTCAAGCGCACGCAACCTGCGCCCCATGGTGGGCTGGGTCTGCCCCACCTGCTTTGCCGCCGCGCCCAACGTGCCGCAGCGGGCAATCGCCAGAAAAACGCGAACGTCGCCCCAGTCCAGACGCATATCATTCATTTTTGTTTGGCCTATGTGCAGAAACGTTGATTTACATGCGTTATAGCATGGTCAATCATGACGCATCGGCCCACTCATTCGACGGGCCAGACATCGGAAAGGAGTTGATCATGACCATGCAAGCGCTCGTTCTCAATCGTTATGACGGTCCGCTTGAGTTGACCGAAATCCCGCTGCCGCAGCCGGCCCGCGGCCAAGTACGCGTCCGCATCGCCGCAAGCGGCCTGAATCCGCTGGATACCAAGATTCGCGCGGGCAGCGCCGCACACGCAAAGCATCCGCTGCCATTGGTGCTGGGCATCGACATGGCCGGCGTGGTTGATGCGGTGGGACCCGGCGTGACCACGTTCCGCGTTGGTGACGAGGTCTATGGCATGACGGGCGGCGTGGGTGGCATCCAGGGTTCGCTGGCCCAGTATGCGGCGGTGGATGCGGATCTGCTTGCCATCAAGCCGGCAAACCTCTCGATGCGTGAAGCGGCGGCGCTGCCCCTTGCGTTTATCACGTCCTATTCGGGCATCGTCGACCGCGCGCGCCTGCGGGCCGGTCAGACGGTGCTGGTGCAAGGCGGCGCGGGCGGTGTGGGCCATGTATCGGTGCAACTGGCGCGCGCACTGGGCGCCCACGTCTTTGCCACGGCGGCATTGCGCGATCACGACCGTGTTGCGCGCCTTGGCGCAACGCCCATCGACTACCAGTCACAGACGGTGGAGTCGTATGTGGATTCGTTCACGCAGGGCGCTGGCTTCGATCTCGTCGTTGACACCGTCGGCGGTCCATCGCTCGATGCTGCGTTTACGGCGGTAAAGCACTTTGGGCATGTCGTCAGCGCGTTGGGATGGGGCACGCATGCGTTGGCGCCCCTATCGTTCCGCGAGGCCACGTATTCCGGAATTTTCACCCTGTATCCGCTTCTCACGGGCCTGCATCGCGCCCACCACGGCGACATGCTGCGCGAGGCCACACGGCTGGTTGAAGCGGGCAAACTCATGCCCCATCTCGATCCCCGCCGGTTCGACCTGCGCTCCGCAGAAGCCGCCTACGACGCCATCACCCAAGCAACGGCACGCGGCAAAATCGTGGTGGATGTCGCATGAAGCATGATTGAAGGCCGGGCGCCGACGCTTGCCTTGCGGGCGTTGGCGGCGCCGACGGCGACACCCTTAGAAATTCGCCCCTGCCAATGCCACGCCCGCGGCCGCCCCGTGGCGGGACGCACTCGCCACCTCCACCCGGTTCCGCCCACCCGCCTTCCCGCGATAGAGCGCCGCATCGGCCTCGCGCAGCGCTCCCTCCAGCGCATCCGCCCCATCAAACCGTGACGACACGCCGATCGTCACGGTGCAGCGCAACCGCTCGTTCGCGCCGGTGACACGGATCGGCTGGCTCTCGATGCTGGCCCGCAGCCGCTCTGCCAGCACCATCACATCGGCCACGTCCGATTCGAGCAGAATGGCGACAAACTCCTCTCCCCCGATCCGGCCGGTCAGATCCCCACGGCGCACGCCCGCCCGCAGCAACCCCGCCACATGGCAAATCACCTCGTCCCCGGCCTGGTGGCCGTAGGTGTCGTTGATGCGCTTGAAGTGATCGACATCCAACACCAGTAAATACGCCGGCTTTGCATTGCGCCCATTGAAATACTGGACGAGCGCATCCGAGAGCCCGCGCCTGTTGAGCAGATCCGTCATCGGATCCCGCGCCGCCATATTCCGCAGGCTGTCCGTCAAACGGCGCAGCACCAGCCAGACAATCGACGGCGGCACGATGGTGGCGAGGGTGGACATATAGATGTAGAAAATCATCTGGAAGCGGCTGTCCATGTGCAGTGCATCCAGGCCGCCCTCCATGATTTTCAGGAACTTCAACGCGTTCAGCACGCAGATCCCGCCAATCAGGCATGCGAAGAAGACCATTTCCGCGCGCAAGTCCTTGGCGAAGGTTCGTGTGCCGCATAGCACCGTGACCGACATCGCAAAGAAAAGCAGCGTGGCCGACGCCGCGAGCATGGCGTAGCGGGCTTCCGGACCCATCTGCCATTGCACCCACCATTGCGCCATGCCGTACACGAGACAGAACGCAAGCAGCGGCTGCCACAAGCGGACCTGATGCCCGAAGAACCGCATGGCACCCAGCAGATAGGCGATTGGGGCGGCCAGCGTGAGGCAGTGGTTGACGACGCTCATGAGGCTCCACGCGGGGCCGCCTTCGATGAGTTGAAGAATGTAGGCGGCCGCCAGCAGCAGGTTGCCGACGGCAAAGAAGTCCATCCCCATCCTGTTGCCAGGCAGACGACGGCTGATAAGCAGAAACATGCCGGAAAAGCACAGCAGGTGTGCGCACAGCATGCCAACGAGCGTGGAGGCAACCATGAGAGAGACGTCAAGAAAGGAAGCGGATTTCCAGCACCGGCGTGAAGCCGGCGCTAATCGCGCCGCCGCCAGACGCTCGCCAGCCACGGCTGCTGCTCGCGCGGCAGCCCATCGGGCCGGTAGTAATGCTCCAGCTCCTCGAAGCCAGCGGCCTGCATCAGCGCCCGCCAGCCTTCAAGATCGTGATACGCGCCATAGCGCCCGCGATTCCAGCCTTCCTGGTTGCCGCCCCGCGGATTGGAGCTGAACAACACGCCGCGCGGGCGCAGCGTGGCGCGCAGTTCTTGCAGCACCCGCGGCAGTTCCTGCCCCGGCACATGGAACAGCACGGCGTTGGCGAAAATGCCGTCAAAGCGCGCCGCGGGCAGTTGGAGCTGCAGGAAATCCTGCTCCCAGACCTCGCAACCGCTTGCCGCGCGGGCCATTTGCACAAACCGCGGCGTGCCGTCCAGGCCGACGGGCCGGTGCCCCATCGCCAGGAACGTCTTCAGGTCACGGCCCGGTCCGCACCCGAGATCCAGGATGTCGAAGGGCGGCTCGCCGTCGATGTGACGCAGCAAGGCGGCGATGTTCTGGCTGACGTCGTGGTCCTGCGTGCCGGCCTGGAACGAATCGGCGTTCTCTTCGTAATGGGCGAGCGTCAGGGACGTGATTTTGGCGAGGTCTTCGGGATCCAGGTGCATGGGGCGATTGTGCATCAAACGGCGCAGGCCGGCGAGACCGAGCGCACCTTTCAGGTAATCGGCCGCGCCTTGATGAAGTCGATCAGCGCCTTGAGCGGCGAAGGCACGAGCCGGCGGCCGGAGTAATACAGAAACGGTCCCGAGAACTGCGGCCACCAGGGTTCCAGCACGGGTTCCAGCGCGCCGCTTTCGAAGTGCGGGCGCAGCCAGTCTTCGAACAGATACATGACCCCGGCGCCCGCAATGGCCGCATCCACGGCCAGGTCGACCGCGCCGCCGATCTGCACGACCAGCGGACCCGAGGCGTCGATGCGGACCGATTCTCCGTCCCGCTCGAACTCCCACGGCGGCATCGACCCGCTGGGAAACCGGCCGCGCAGGCAGGCGTGCTGCATCAGGGCTTCGGGATGGGCGGGCCGCCCGTGCCGGTCCAGGTAGGCGGGCGAGGCGCCGGCCGCAAAGCGCTGCACGCGCGGGCCGATGGGCACGGCGATCATGTCCTGTTCCAGCCGGTCGTCGTAGCGGATGCCGGCGTCGCACCCGGCGGCCAGCACGTCGACGAAGCTTTCCTCGGCCACGACTTCCAGGCGGATGTCGGGATAGGCGGCCAGGAAGGCCGGCACGATGGACGGCAGCACGAGCCGCGCGGCGCTGAGCGGCACATTGAGCCTGAGCGTGCCGGCGGGCTTGTCGCGAAACACGTTGACGGCGTCCAGCGCCGCCTCCACTTCCGTCAGCGCGGGCGCCAGCCGGGCCAGCAGTTCCTGGCCGGCCTGCGTCAGCGCGACCGAGCGCGTGGTGCGGTTAAAGAGCCGCACGCCTAGTTGCGCCTCAAGGCGGCGCACGGTGTCGCTTAACCGCGAGGCGCTGGTGCCGGCCGTGCGGGCCGCTTCGCGAAAGCCTTGCGCGCGCGCCACCGCGACGAAGGCGTTGAGGTCATCGAGGTCGGTCGCCATTGTTCATTTTTCCGTACAAGCCGTGCGGATTGTATTGGCTTATCAGGCGGCGCCGGAAGTTCTATCGTTTGGCCCATGCTTCCCTTTCATCGAAAACAGGATCAGACATGACTCAACTTGCAGACAGCGGCACCTACGCGCTCGGCTCGCGCCAGGTTTATCGGCTTGGCTACGGCGCCATGCAGCTTGCAGGCCCCGGCGTCTTCGGGCCGCCCAAGGATCGCGACGCCGCGCTGGCCGTCCTGCGCGAGGCCGTGGCCGCGGGCGTCAACCACATCGACACGAGCGATTTCTACGGCCCGCACATCACCAACCAGCTGATTCGCGAGGCACTGGCCCCCTATTCCGATGACCTGGTGATCGTGACCAAGGTGGGCGCGGTGCGCGGCGACGATGCGTCCTGGAATCCCGCGTTCTCGGCCGAACAGCTGACCCGCGCGGTGCACGACAACCTGCGCAACCTGGGACGGGACGTGCTGGACGTGGTCAACCTGCGCGCCATGTTCGACGTGCATGGTCCGGCGGAAGGCTCCATCGAGGAACCGCTGTCCGTGCTGGCCGGCCTGCAGCAGCAAGGGCTGATCCGGCACATCGGGCTGAGCAACGTGACGCCCACGCAGGTGGCGCAGGGCCGCGGCATCTGCGAGATCGTGTGCGTGCAGAACCAGTACAACGTCGCGCACCGGGGCGACGACGCGCTGATCGACGACCTGGCGCGCGAAGGCATTCCCTATGTGCCGTTCTTTCCGCTGGGCGGCTTCAGCCCGTTGCAGTCGTCCATCCTGAACGACGCCGCGGCGCGGATCGGCGCGACGCCGATGCAGACGGCGCTGGCCTGGCTGCTGCGCCGCTCGCCCAACATCCTGCTGATTCCGGGGACGTCTTCCCCGAAACACCTGCGGGAAAACCTGGCAGCCGCGTCGCTGCAATTGCCGGACGACGTGGCCCACGCGCTGGACGGGATCGCGGCCAGCAAGACGGCTTAAACCCCTGGGCTGAAACCGCTGCACGCAAAAAAACCCGCCTGCGCAAAGCAGGCGGGTTGGTTCAGACCACCGGATCCAGCAGCCTCAGGCCGCCAGACGGCCTTCGATCTCGGTCTTGGTGGTGCGCAGTTCGTCGGGCAGGCCTTGCGACAGCTGGCCGAAGAGCTCGTGATGCAGCGCCAGTTCTTCGCGCCAGGCGTTCTCGTCCACCGACATGACCTGCTCGAACTTGTCCGGGCTGAATTCCAGGCCGGTCCAGTCGATGTCCTGGTAGCTGGGCGACACGCCAAACACCTGGTCCACGCCCTTGGATTGGCCGTCGATGCGGCCCAGCATCCAGCGCAGCACACGCATGTTGTCGCCAAAGCCCGGCCAGACGAACTTGCCGTCCGGCCCCTTGCGGAACCAGTTCACGCAATAGATGCGCGGCAGGGTCGCGCCGGCGGCTTCGAGCTGCTTGCCCAGATTGAGCCAGTGGCCGAAGTAGTCGCTCATGTTGTAGCCGCAGAACGGCAGCATGGCGAACGGGTCGCGGCGCACCACACCTTGCTGGCCGGCGGCCGCGGCGGTGGTCTCGGAGCCCATCGTGGCGGCCATGTAGACGCCTTCGACCCAGTTGCGGGCTTCGGTGACGAGCGGCACGGTGGTGGAGCGGCGGCCCCCGAAGATGAACGCGTCGATGACCACGCCCTTGGGGTTTTCCCATTCGGGGTCGATGGACGGGCACTGCGAGGCGGGCGCGGTGAAGCGCGCGTTGGGGTGCGCGGCCTTGCGGCCGGTTTCGCGCGCGATCTCGGGCGTCCAGTCCTTGCCCTGCCAGTCGACCAGGTGCGCCGGCGGCGTGTCGGTCATGCCTTCCCACCAGACGTCGCCGTCGTCGGTCAGCGCGACGTTGGTGAAGATGACGTTGGCCTTGAGCGTGGCCATGGCGTTGAAGTTGGTCTGCTCGCTGGTGCCGGGGGCCACGCCGAAGTAGCCGGCCTCGGGGTTGATGGCATGCAGGCGGCCGTCCGGGCCGGGCTTGATCCAGGCGATGTCGTCGCCAATGGTGGTGACCTTCCAGCCGTCCATGCCTTGCGGCGGAATCAGCATGGCGAAGTTGGTCTTGCCGCAGGCCGACGGGAAGGCGGCAGCGACGTGGTACTTGCGGCCCTTGGGCGAAGTCACGCCCAGGATCAGCATGTGTTCGGCCAGCCAGCCCTGGTCGCGGCCCATCGTGGATGCGATGCGCAGCGCAAAGCACTTCTTGCCCAGCAGCGCGTTGCCGCCGTAACCGGAGCCGTAGCTCCAGATTTCGCGGGTCTTGGGGAAGTGCACGATGTACTTGGTGGGGTTGCACGGCCAGGCCACGTCGGCCTCGCCCTCGGCCAGCGGCTTGCCGACCGAATGCAGGCAGGGCACGAAGTCGCCATCGGTGCCCAGCACGTCATACACCTGCTTGCCCATGCGCGTCATGATGCGCATGTTCACGGCCACGTACGGGCTGTCGGACAGTTCGACGCCGATGTGGGCGATGTCCGAACCCAGCGGGCCCATCGAGAACGGCACCACGTACAGCGTGCGGCCGCGCATGGCGCCGTCGAACAGGCCGTTCAGCGTGTCGCGCATTTCGGCCGGGTCGGCCCAGTTGTTGGTGGGGCCGGCGTCTTCGGCGCGGTCCGAGCAGATGAAGGTGCGGTCTTCAACCCGCGCCACGTCGGACGGGTCGGACCACGCGAGATAGGAATTGGGGCGCTTGGCGGGGTTGAGCCGGCGCATGGTGCCGGACTGGACCATCTGCTCGCACAGGCGGTCGTACTCTTCCTGCGAGCCATCGCACCACACGACGCGATCGGGCTTGGCCAGCGCGACGAAACTGGCAACCCAGTCGATCAGTCCGCGGTGCTTGACGTACGCGGGCACGTTCAAGGCTGCCAGTCCCCCGTCCAAAGGCTTATTCATTGGGGTTATCTCCATACTTTGGCTAAAGGTGATACGGCCCCAATTGAGTGGGGCCGTATCCAGTTTGCGCCATCATACTTGCAGCGCCGGGCAACCCGTCAACCCATCCACATGGAGGAGATTGTCACTGGGTGAGACGGCTCAGGCCGGGTAACCGGCGCGCAACTCCCGGCGGATAATCTTGCCCGTCGCGGTCGTCGGCAAACTGGTTACAAACCGGATCGCGCGCGGATATTCATGGGCGGCCAGCCGGGTGCGGACATGCGCCTGCAGCGCCTTGACCAGCGCCTCGTCGCCTTCGATCCCCTCTTTCAGCACCACATACGCCACCACGATTTCCGTGCGCTCGGCATCCGGCATGCCCACCACCGCCGCCATGCGCACGGCGGGATGCCCGAGCAGGCAGTCTTCGATGGGGCCCGGACCAATCCGGTAGCCGGCGCTGGTGATGACGTCATCGTTGCGGCCCACAAAGCGGATGAAACCTTGCGCGTCACGCACGCCGATATCGCCGGTCAGAAGGTAATCGCCGGCAAATTTTTCCGCCGTTGCCACCGGGTTGTTCCAGTACCCCAGGAACATGACCGGATCCGGGCGCATTACGCCGATGTTGCCTTCCTGTCCATCGGCCAACTCGGCCCCGGCGTCATCCACAATAGCGACCCGGTGACCGGGCGCGGCGCGGCCGATGGAGCCCAGGCAAGGGTCGAACAGCGACGAGCACGAGGACACGATCATGTTGCATTCGGTCTGGCCGTAGAACTCGTTGATGGTCACGCCCAGCACGCGGCGGCCCCAGTCGATGAGTTCCGCGCCCAGCGATTCGCCGCCACTGGCCACCGAGCGCAGCGCGCGCGGCCCGGCGTCCTCGGGCCACTCGCAGCCGCGCATCATCTTGAGCGCGGTGGGCGGCAGGAAAGTGTGCGTGACGCCGTGGCGCGCCATGAGCTCCAGCGCCGAGGCGCCGTCGAATTTCTCGAACCGCCGCGCCAGCACCGGCACGCCGTGGTGCCACGACGGCAACAGCACATCCAGCAGCCCGCCGATCCATGCCCAGTCGGCCGGCGTCCACATCAGGACGGCGTTTTCCGGAAAGAATTCGTGCGACATCTCGACGCCGGGCAGATGGCCCAACAGCACGCGGTGCGCATGCAGCGCGCCCTTGGGCTTGCCGGTGGTGCCCGAGGTGTAGATGATGACGGCCGGATCGTCGGCCGCCGTCGCCACGGGGTCGAACGCGTCAGCCTCCAGCGCCAGGCTTTGCTGAAACGGCAGCGCATTGACCGCGGCCGCCGGGTCTTCCATACCCCCGGCCTCGCCGTCGATGCAATAGATCACTTTCAGATCCGGCAGGGTGTCGCGGATCTCGAGCAGCTTGCGGCAGCCTTCGGCATCCGTAATGAGCGCCGACGCCCCGCTGTTGGCCAACCGGTACTGGATGGCGTCCACGCCAAACAGCGTGAAAAGCGGCACCGCCACCGCGCCCATCTTGTAGGCAGCGACATGGGCGATGGCGGTTTCGGGCACCTGCGGCAGGTAGATGGCCACGCGATCCCCACGGCGGATGCCGTAGCGCGCCAGGCTGTTGGCCAGCTGGTTCGACTGCGCCTTGATCTGGTCGAACGTGTAGCGCGTCTGCGCCCCATCGCTCTTTTCATAGATCAGCGCCAGCCGGCCGCTGCCGTCCGCCCACTTGTCGCACACGTCGACGCCGATGTTGTAGGCCGCGGGCACCTGCCACTGGAACGTGGACAGGACTTGCGCGTAGGAATCTGCTCGATGCAGCATGGTTGTCTCTTGATGATTATGGTTGTTGCCATGAAGGGGCCGCGGCGGCGGGTTGCATCCCGTCTTGCCACGGCGTTGACCCTCGCTCAATAATAGGCGCTCGCGCGGACGGCCAGGCAGGCCGCCCGCCCCTTTTTCGCCTTTTGCCTGCATGGAAAATAGCCCAGCCGTCCCGATGCGCCGCCCGCCGGCCAGCGCCAAATCCGAGCAACGCATCCGCGACATCCTGCGGGTCGCGCGCCAGGTGTTCTCCGAAGCGGGCTTCCAGGCGGCCACCACTACCGAGATCGCGCAGCGCCTGGGGGTTTCGGAAGCCACCGTCTTTACCTACTTCGGCGGCAAGCGCGAACTCTGCGTGCGGGTGATCAGCGACTGGTACGACGAAATCATCGCGCGGGTGGAAGACCATCTTCCGCATATCCACGGCACGCGGGCCCAACTGCATTACCTGGTCCATACGCACCTGCGCCATCTGCTGGCCGAGGGTCCCGGCCTGTGCGCGTTCATCCTGTCCGAAGGGCGCGCGCGCAACGACGACTTTGGCGAGATCTACGCCGGCCTGCAACGCCGCTACACCGCGCCCCTGATGCGCATCCTGGCCCAAGGCCAGGCCGATGGCGACATCCGCCAGGACATGCCGCTGCGGCTGCTGCGCTCGGCGGTCTACGGGCCGATGGAACACGTGCTGTGGGACGCGATGCTGCGCGGCACGGGCGTGGATGTGGCGGCCACCGCCGACCACCTGGTGGGCTTTTTGTGGCAGGCCTTGCAGCCGCCGCGCCAGGATGCGCTGGCGCTGGCGCAGTTCCGGGGCGAAGTCCAGAATGCCCTGCATCGCCTTCAATCTTCGGAAAACAGCGACGGCGGCACGTACTGAGGAAAGCCGTTGTAGGCCTGGCCGCGCTCGGCCGGCTGCAGGTTCCAGGAATGGCGCGCGTTGGGCACGCCCCCATCGACGCGGATGACGCTGCCATTGATGAACGCCGCCGCGGGCGACAACAGGAAAACGACCGCCGCGGCAAGCTCGGCCTCGGTGCCGAAGCGCTGTAGCGGGACCTTGGTCTTCAGTTCGCGCAGCACGCCGCGGTAATGTTCGTCGTAGCTATCCATGCCGCTGGAAGCGATCCAGCCCGGCGCCACCGCGTTCACGCGCACGCCGGCATGCGCCCACTCGCAGGCGGCGGTTTCGGTCAGATTCCACACGCCTGCGCGCGCCGCGCCGGAATGCCCCATCCCCGGCATGCCGCCCCAGATGTCGGCCAGCATGTTGACGATGGCGCCGCCGTGCTGGCGCATGTGCTGGGTATAGACCTCGCGCGACACCAGAAACGTCCCGTGCAGGTTGTTCTGCACCACGGCATTCCAGCCGTTCAGGCTGATCCGGTCCAGCGGCGCGGGAAACTGCCCGCCCGCGCAATTGAATACTCCGTCCAGCCCGCCGTGCGCGGCCAGCGCATCGGCCACGGCGCCTCGAACGCCGGCCTCGTCGCGGATGTCGCACGCATGCTGGCTGATGCGGCTGGCGGCTTCGGGGTAGATGCCGGCGATTTCCTCGGCCACGGCGCGCAGCTTGTCGGGGTTGCGCCCCACCAGCGCCAGACCGGCGCCCAGCGCCGCCAGCTCATGCGCGGTGCATCGGCCCAGGCCGCTGCCGCCGCCGGTCACCATGACGGTCTTGCCGTCGAACAACCCCGGCCGGAATACCGATGCGTAACGCTGACCGGCGGACGCGCCGTCCTGATGCTGGCTCATGTCTGTCTCCGAATTTTTTATTGAGGATAACTCAATATGTCCAAACGAAGTATCGCGAAATCGCGCTTTTGCCCATAGAATCAGCCAGGCAAATGGCCACGCCGATTGAGCCATCATCAATAACACCGGAGACCGCGCATGACGCCGAATGCACCGCTGGACCTGGCCCTCGACGGCCCAATCGCCCGCCTGACGCTGAACCGGCCGGACATGCGCAACGCGTTCGACGAGACGCTGATCGCCGCGCTGACGGCGGCGGTCAAGACGGCCGTGGACGACGCCCAGGTCCGGGTCCTGCTGTTGACGGGTGCGGGCAAGGCGTTCTGCGCCGGCGGCGACCTGAACTGGATGCGCAAAATGGGCACGCTGACCGACGCGGACAACCGCCAGGACGCCACGCGGCTGGCGGACATGCTGCACGCGGTCTGGACCTGCCCCAAGCCCATCGTTGCCTGCGTCAACGGCGACGCCTACGCGGGCGGCATGGGGCTGGTGGCCGCCTGCGACATCGCGGTGGCGGCGGACAGCGCGCACTTCTGCCTGTCCGAAACCCGGCTGGGCCTGCTGCCCGCCACCATCAGCCCCTACGTGATCCGCGCCCTGGGCGAACGCGCAGCCAACCGGTATTTCCTGACCGCCGAACGTTTTGACGCCGCCACCGCGTTGCGGCTGGGGCTGGTGCACGAGGTGGTCCCTGCAGCGCTAGCGCTCGCGGCTGCCGAAGCGCTGTGCCGCACCTTGTGCGCCAATGGCCCGGGCGCCGTGCAGGCCAGCAAGCGGCTGGTGCGGGACTTCGCGGGCCAGCCGCTGGATGGGGCCCTGATTGCCGACTCGGTCGAACGCATCGCGGCCATCCGCAGCACCGGGGAAGCGCGCGAAGGCGTGACCGCCTTCCTGGAAAAGCGCGAACCATCCTGGCGCAGAACGACGTAGGCGGCGGCCCGGCGCGCGGCGGCATGGACGCCATGGCATTGATGCCATAATCCAGGGCGATCTTCTGGAAGTCTCATGCCGCAAGCCACACCGCCCGCCTTTCCTCCCCTGAACGCCGAACGCCTCTGGGCGCGCGTCGACACCCTGTCCAAATTCACCCTGCCCGACGTGCCCTGGACGCGCCGCGCCTTTTCGCCGCTGTTCGATGACGCGCGCGCCTGGCTGCGCAGCGAGTTCGAAGCCGCGGGGCTGGCCACGCGCCTGGACGCGGGCGGCAACCTGGTCGGCACGCGCGCCGGGCGCGACGCCGCGCGCAAGCCGATCGCCACCGGCTCGCACTGCGACACCGTCATGAGCGGCGGCCGCTTCGACGGCATCATCGGCGTGCTGGCCGGCATCGAGGTCGCGCACACGATGCAGGAACACGGCATCGCCCTCGACCATCCCTTCGAGGTCATCGACTTCCTGTCGGAAGAACCCAGCGACTACGGCATTTCCTGCGTGGGCAGCCGCGCGCTGTGCGGCCAGCTCAGCGCCGACATGCTGGCCGCGCGCAATCCGCAGGGCGAGACGCTGGCGCAGGGCATCGCCCGCATCGGCGGCGATCCGGCGGCGCTGAATGCGCCGCTGCGCCGCGCGGGCGAGACCGCCGCCTTCGTCGAACTGCACATCGAACAGGGCCCCGTGCTCGAGAGCCGCAACCTGCCGATCGGCGTGGTCACCAACATCGTCGGCATCCGCCGCGTGCAGATCGTGGTCGAGGGCCAACCCGATCACGCGGGCACCACGCCCATGGATATCCGGCGCGACGCGCTGGTGGGCGCGGCCCGAATCATCGACGCCGCCCACCGCCAGGCCAGCGCCGCCAGTGGCAATCCGCATTACGTCGTCGCCACGGTGGGCCGGCTGGCCATGACGCCCAATGCGGCCAATGCGGTGCCCGGCCGGGTCGAGATGACGCTGGAAATGCGCAGCGACAGCAACGCCGTGCTCGATGCCTTTCCGGAAACCCTGATGGCCGGCGTGGCGGACGACCTGAAGGCGCTGCGCCTGACCGCCGGTTTCACGCAGCTCAGCCGCGCGCAGCCCACGGACTGTTCGCCCCTGGTGATGGACGCCGTCAAGGCTGCCGCCGACCAGTTGGGCTACGCGTCGATGCGCCTGCCCAGCGGCGCCGGCCACGACGCCGTCTACATGGCGCCCACCGGCCCCATCGGCATGATCTTCATCCCCTGCCTGAACGGCCGCAGCCACTGCCCCGAAGAATGGATCGAACCGGCGCAACTGCTGGACGGCACCCGCGTGCTGTATCAGTCGGTGCTGGAACTCGATCGCGTGCTGCGCGGCGCTTGAGAGCCCTACACCATGGAACAGATAACCCTCAACGACAGCACCGCCGATCGCTATCTGCTGGACGCGCCCGGCCTGTCGCTCATCGTCTTTCACAGCCGCACCTGCGGCACCTGCCGCTTGGCGCGCGAGCAGCTTCCGGCCGTTGAACTGCCGGTCGAGCGCATCTGCTGGATCGACGCCGGCGACAACCGTGGCCTGGTCGAGCGCTACGAGGTTTTTCACCTGCCGGCCATGTTCGTCGCCCGCGACGGCGCCTTCTACGGACCGGTGCAATCCACGCTGGCCGAATGGGACCTGCGCCAGCAGATCGGGCTGGCGCTGGACAGCTACCCCGCCGAACTGCCGTGAGCGTCGCCGCCGCAAGGCCGCAACGCCTTCCCCTGGACACGCTGGCCACCAGCGCCATGCTGGCGCTGTGCGTGTGCTGGGGCTTTCAGCAGATTGCCATCAAGCTGGTGGCCGATGACATCGCCCCCATCATGCAGATCGGGCTGCGCTCGACGTTCGCGGCCCTGGTACTGGCGGTGGTGGTGTGGCGTTCAGAGCGCGGGCGCGCGTTCACCGACGGCACCATCCTGCCCGGACTGACCGTGGGGTTGCTGTTCGCGGGCGAATTCCTGTTCGTCGCGCAGGGTCTGGTCTACACCACGGCCTCGCACATGGCGGTATTCCTGTACACCGCGCCCATCTTTGCGGCGCTCGGCCTGCATTGGCTGCTGCCCGAAGAACGCCTCAAACCGCTGCAATGGGCAGGCGTGGCGCTGGCCTTCTGCGGCATCGCGGTCGCGTTCCTGGTCAAGGGCGGCGAACCCGCCGTCCACGAGGGCGCCCGCAACATGCTGCTGGGCGATGCGATGGGACTGGCGGCCGGGTTGCTGTGGGGCGCCACCACGGTCGCGATCCGCAAGACGGCGCTGTCCGAGGCCGCCCCCGCCAAGACGCTGTTCTATCAGATGGCCGTGGCCGCGGTAGGGCTGCTGGCCTTCGCCGTGGCCACCGGCCATCACGGCATCCGCTTTACCCAGGCCGCCGTGCTGAGCGTCGCCTTTCAGTCGGTGGTGGTGGCGCTGTCCAGCTACCTGGTCTGGTTCTGGCTGCTGCGCCGGTATCTTGCCTCGCGCCTGTCCATCCTGTCCTTCATGACGCCGCTCTTTGGCGTGAGCTTTGGCGTGCTGATCCTGGATGAGCCGCTGGATGCGGGATTCGTGATCGGCGCGGTGATGGTGCTGGCCGGGATCACGCTGGTCAGCGGCGCGGAAATGGTGCGGGAACGGCTGCGCAGGCGGCGCGGCGGCGCGTCTCGTGGTTGACTCAGGCCTCATGGTTGAACCGGCCATCATGGTTAACTCGGCTTTCACCCTGCGGTCCGGGCGGATATAACGGACGTTTGCCGCCCCGGACGCTTGCCGCCCCCCTCCCGGCGCGCGGCCACGGCCTGGAGTCCCCATGCAACCCTGGCACAGCGACAACCCCGCCCTGACCCGTGCGTTCGCACCGGTCTTTGACGAACGCGACGACGCGAACCTGTCCATTGAAGGCGACCTGCCCGCCGGCCTGTCCGGCGTCTTCATGCGCAACGGCCCCAACCCGCAATTCGAACCGGGACCGGGCTACGCCTATCCCTACGACGGCACGGGCATGATCCACGCGCTCTACCTGGACGGCGGCCGCGCGCGTTACCGCAACCGCTGGGTGCTGACCGCCGAGCTTCAGGAAGAACGGGACGCCGGACGCCGCCTGTACAACCCGACGTTCGGCCCGCCCCCGCAAGCCAACCTGGCCAACACCAATGTGCTGCGTCACGCCGGACGCATCCACGCGCTGTACGAAGGCGGCTGCCCGTACGAAGTGAACGACGCGCTGGGCACGCTGAGTCCCAATACGTTCCAGGGCAAACTCACGGGCGCGTTCTCGGCGCATCCCAAGGTCGATCCGCTGACCGGGGAAATGCTGGCGATCAACTACGACCTCGTGGCCGGCACGCTGCAATACATGCGGCTGGACGCCGCCGGCCAGGTGGACCGCCAGGTGTCCTTCGCGTCGCCCTGGCCGGCGCTGGTCCACGACATTGGCCTGACCGCCACCCACGTAGTCGCGTTTGTGTGCCCGCTGGTGTTCGACTTCAGCCGCGGACCCGCGGCGCCGGCCTGGGAGCCGCAACGCGGCACGCACGTGCTGCTCGTGCCGCGCGACTGCAACGACGCGGCGCAGATCCGGTGGATCGAAGCCGCCCCCTTCTTCAACTGGCACGTCGCCAATGCCTGGGTGGGCGGCAACGTGATCGAGGCCGTGCTGCCCTGGCACGACGGCTACGGACCCAGCTCGCGCAAGCGGCTCGAAATGCACCGGCTGCGCATCGATCTGGACAGCGGACGCGTGGACGATCAGATGCTGGACGATCAGCCCTGTGAGTTCGGCCGGGTCAACGATGCGTGGCTCGGGCGGCGCGCCCGCTTCTGCTATGCCGGCCTGCGCGACCCGCGTCCGGGTGAAACGCCGCAGCCCGGCGCCTTCGAAGCCTTTGCCCGCTACGACCTGCAGACGGGTGAAAAGTCCGTGTTCCGGCTGCCCGCCGGGCAGACCGCCTGCGAACCGGTGTTCGCGGCCGACCCGTCCGGCGCGGGCGAAGCGGACGGCTACATCCTGAGCTTCGTGCATGCGGAAAACGACACCGGGGGCCGGTTCATCGTGCTGGACGCCCGCGACCTGGCCGCGGGTCCTGTTGCGCAGGTTCGCCTGCCCCGCCGCGTGCCCGCCGGGCTGCACGGCACGTGGATGCCGTCGCCGCCCGAGGGCGCCGGTCAGGCGCGCCGCTGACCCAGGTTCAGGACGATCAGCCCCGCCCCGGCCATGACGAAGGCAAAACCCCACCAGTCCGCCGGGGCCGGCCGGTCGCCCACCAGCGCCATCGCACCCAGCACGCCCACGACCGGCACCATCAGCGTGGTCAGCGCGGCGACGGTGGCGCTGACGCGTTCGCTCAGCACGAACCACAGCCAGTACGCGACCGCGGTGCCCAGGATGATGTGAAACGAGAGCGCGCCCGCGACGCTGGCGGTCCAGCCGCGCGTGGGGAAGGACTCGCCGGCGATCAGCGCGCCGGCCAATGCGCAACTGGCGCCGACGACGAGCTGCCACGCGGTGATGACGATGCGGTCTCCCGCGACGGGCCAGCGCTTGAGATACACGGTGCCGGCCGCCCACCCGAACGCTGCCACCAGCGGAAACACCAGCCCCTTGGCGGCGGCCACGTCGTTGCCGGCGAACACCGCTTGCAGCACCGGCCAGGCCAGCACCGCCACCCCGCAAGCGCCCAGCAGCAGCGCCAGCCCCCGGCGGCGATCCAGACGTTCCCCCAGCACCAGCCACGCCAGCAGCGCCGACATCATCGGCATCGTGAACGTCAGCACCGCCGCGCGCGACGTACTGGTGCTGAGCTGCGCCCACGCCACGGCCAGGTTGAAGACGGCCACGGCCAGGACGCCGCCCACCACGATCCCGGGCCACGCGCTGCGCGGCGGCAACAGCGGCAAGCGTTTGGCGCCCGCCAGCAGCAATAGCAGCAGCGCGCCGCTGCCCAGGCCGAGCACGCGCAAGGTGAACGGCGGGAAGATGGACAGAATGATCTTCACCGCCGGCCAGTTCAGCCCCCAGAAAAGGGCCAGTGCCACCGGAATCAGGCGCACGCGGCCGGGTCTCCTGCGCCGTTGCCCCGCCGATTGCTGGCCACATCGTTGCCCGCGCCGGCGGCCGCTTCGGCCGCGATCAACGCCGCCAGGCCCTGGCGTTGCTTGCCCTCGGCGTCGAAATTGTCCGGGCTGAGCCAGCGCTCGTAGGCCGCGCGCCGCGCGGGCCATTCGCTGTCGATGATCGAGAACCACGCCGTGTCGCGGCTACGGCCCTTGTAGACGGTGGCCTGCCGGAAGATGCCTTCAAAGGTGAAGCCCAGGCGCAGCGCGGCGGCGCGCGACGGCGCGTTCAGGCTGTCGCACTTCCATTCATAGCGGCGGTAGCCCAGCTCGTCGAAGGCGCGGCGCATCAGCAGGAACTGCGCTTCGGTGGCAATGCGGGTGCGTTTGAGCTGGCGCGAATAGGACACGAAGCCGACCTCGATGACGCCGTTGGGCGCGTCGATGCGCATCAGCGCCAGCGTGCCGACGGCGCGGCCCGTGGCCAGGTCGATGATGGCGTGATGCATGGGGTCCGGGCTGGACTGCGCGGCTTCGGCGAACGTCCGGTAAGCGGCCTCGTCCGCGAAGGGGCCGACGCCCATGTAGGTCCAGTCGCTGTCGTCGGGCGCCTGGCTGAAGGCCTGGTACAGGTCTGCCGCGTGGCGCTCGGCCGACAGCGGCTCCAGGCGGCAATAGCGGCCGACGGCGGGCGTGAGCGGCGGACGCGGACGCGTCGTCCAGCCGGGCAGCGCCGGGCCGATGGGTTGCTGGAAATCGTTGGTGCGCGGTTGCATGCGGGCGGTGCCTCGGCGATCGGTTCAGGGCGCGCCGCCGACGGTGGCGGGCGCAACACCCAGGGCCTCACGATATCGGAACCGTGGCATCATAAAAAGCGCCACGAACCGGGAATTTAATAGGGCCATGACCGACTCTGCCTTGCGCGACGCCGCCAATGCTTCACTCCTGTCCAGTCCGCTTGCGCGCGGCCCGGGTTCGCTGCCGCGCCAACGCCAGCTCATCCAGCGGCTCAAGCAGGCCATTCTGGCGGGCCAGCTTCCGGCAGGCGGCAAGCTGCCGTCGTCCCGCGCACTGTCCGAGGACCTGGCCATCTCGCGCAACACGGTGCTGATCGCCTACGAGCAACTGACGGCCGAGGGCTACGTGATCGCCGATCGCCAGGGCACACGCGTGGCGCCGCTGTCAGCTGCAGCCCGCAGCGCCGCCCGCCAGGCCGTGCCCAGCCCCGCGCAGGCCCCGGCAACCGCCCGGCGCCTGGCCCGCATCGTCTCCACACGCCATGTCGCGGACGCCACGCTGCCGATGACGCCCGGCACGCCCGCGCTGACCCAATTCCCGCTGAATGCCTGGCGCCGCGCGCAGGACCGCGCGCTGCAGGCCGCCCCGGCCGCCGCGCTGGGCTATGGCGATCCGGCCGGCGAGCCCGCGCTGCGCGAGGCCATCGCCCAATACCTGCGCGTATCGCGCGGCGTGCATTGCGACGCTTCGCGCATCGTCATCACGGAAGGCGCGCAGGGCGGGCTGGCGCTATGCGTGCAACTGCTGACCAATCCCGGCGACACGGCCTGGCTGGAAGACCCGGGGTATCGCGGCGCCAAGGCCGCCTTTCATGCGGGCGATCTGAATGTCGTGGCCATGCGCGTGGATGCCGACGGCATCGTCATCCCGGAAAGTGCCTGGGCGCGCCAGCCGCCCCGCCTGATCCAGACGACGCCTTCGCACCAGTACCCCACCGGCGCGGTGCTGTCGCTGACGCGCCGGCTCGACCTGCTGGAACGCGCGCGGCGCGCGCACGCGTGGATCATCGAAGACGACTACGACAGCGAATTCCGCCATCAGGGCGAACCGATCGCCGCCATGCAGGGCCTGCTGCCGGACGCCCCGGTGCTGTACGTGGGCACATTCAGCAAAACCATGTTCCCTGCCCTGCGCCTGGGCTTTCTGGTGCTGCCCGAGGCCATCGCGCGCGAGGCCATGCCGTCCATCATCGAGATGCAGCGCGGCGGCCACCGGCTGGAGCAGCTCACCATGGCGGCCTTCATCGAAAACGGCCAGTTCTCGCGCCACCTGGGCCGCATGCGGCGGCTGTACCGCGAACGCCAGTCGGCGCTGCGCGAAGCGCTGGCGCAGCATCTGGGGATCGAACACGAGGTGCTGGGCGGACACTGCGGATTGCATCTGACCGTGCGGCTGCCGTCCGAATATGCGGATACGGCCATCGTGGCCGAAGCACGCAAGCTGGGCATGAATCCCGGCGCGCTGTCTTCGTTCGCGCTTACGCCGCGCCCCGAGGACAATGGTCTGGTGATCGGCTATGGCAACACCGGCGCGGAACGCTTTCCGGCGATGGTGCGGCGGTTGCGGGAGGTGGCCCAAGCGGTGGCAAAGGCGGTGCCGCGGGCCCGCTAGTCCACCAGCCCGCCCAGCACCAGCAGCGTCATGAACAGCCAGAAAAGGAACCCCAGAATCGAGCGCCGCAGCAGCGCCTTGACCGCGCCCCACAGGAACATGAGGCCCAGCGCCAGCAGCACCAGATTGAAGATCGACGGGCTCATGCCCATCGCGCCGGCCAGGCCGGCGTAGAAGTCCGCCAGCGCGCCGCCCAGGCCGCCCAAGAGCCATTTGATTCCTGCAACGATGGCGCGCAGGCCCTCGCCGAGCATGCCGCCCAGCGTCGCGAAAAATCCGTCCTGGGCCGGCATCAGCGTCGCGTATCCGCAAGCATCCGCACCGCCAGGCCGGCCAGCACCGTGCCCATCAGCCAACGCTGCACCACCATCCACAGCGGGCGGCCCGCCAGGAAACCGGCAATGGAACCCGCCATGATCGCGATCAGCGCGTTCACGGACAGGCTGATCACGACCTGCGTCATGCCCAGAGCCAGCGATTGGGTGAAGACGCTGCCGTGATCGGGCTGGATGAATTGCGGCAGCAGCGACACGTACATGACCGCGATCTTGGGATTGAGCAGATTGGTCAGGAGGCCCATCGTGAACAATTGCCGCGGGCTGCTTTTGGGCAGGTCATGCACCTGAAACGGTGACCGGCCGCCCGGGCGGATCGCCTGCCACGCCATGTAGAGCAGGTAGAGCGCCCCGCCGATGCGCAGCGCGTCGTAGGCGTAGGGCACGGCCATCAGCAAGGCGGTGATGCCGAACGCCGCACAGGCGACGTAGAAGATGAACCCGACCGCCACGCCCCCCAGGGAAATCAGGCCGGCCTGCGGCCCTTGCGAGATGGAGCGGGACACCAGGTAGATCATGTTGGGGCCGGGCGTGAGCACCATGCCCAGCGCTACCAGGGCGAAAGTCAGCAGATGTGTCAGGTCGGGCATGGGAAGCCGGCGTGCGCCGGACAAAAGTCGGATCGTGAATGCACACCTTAGCCGAAAACTGTACCGGAACAGCGGAATTTTCCGATGGGGTTGGCGGCTAGTCGCGCCGGCGATACAGTGGACCGCTCGACCCCTTTTGTGGAGCGCAGTCCATGCCGAAACGTCATCCGTCCCCGGCAGGCCGGGCCGCCGCGATCCGCGTTGGCATCGGCGGCTGGACCTTTGAGCCGTGGCGCGGCGGCGTCTTCTATCCCGACGACCTGCCGCACGCGCGCGAACTGGAATACGCCAGCCGGCAGGTCACGGCCATCGAGATCAACGGCACCTACTACGGCACGCAAAAGCCCGCCACGTTTGCCAAGTGGCGCGACGAGACACCCGAGGATTTTGTGTTTTCGCTCAAGGCGTCGCGCTATTGCACCAACCGGCGCGAGCTGTCGGGCGCGGGGGACTCGATCGATCGCTTCATTAAAAGCGGCATCGCCGAACTGGGCGCGAAGCTCGGCCCCATCGTGTGGCAGTTTGCCCCGACCAAGCAGTTCGATCCAAAGGACTTCGGGGCCTTCCTGGAATTGCTGCCGGACAAGGTGGACGGACTGCCCTTGCGGCATGCGCTGGACGTGCGTCATGCCAGCTTTGCCTGCGAGGAATATCTGGACCTGGCGCGCCGCCATCGCGCAGCGACCGTCTACACCGACAGCGACGAGTTTCCCGCCATTGCCGACCGGACGGGCGACTTTGTCTACGCGCGGCTGATGCGCGCCAGCACGCGGTACAAGGCCGGGTATGCGCCCAAGGCGCTGGACGCCTGGGCAGAGCGCCTGCAGGCCTGGTCGCGCGGCGCCCATCCGGACGACCTGCCACGCATCGGCGCGCCGGCCAAACCTGCCGAGTCTGCCAAGGCTGCCAAGGTTCAGGACGTCTTTGCGTACTTCATCAATGGGGCAAAGGAACGCGCGCCGGCGGCGGCGCGCGTCATGATCGAACGCCTGTAGCGTCAGGCGTTCGCGCGTCTTACTGCGCGACGGGCGTGCGCATCGTGACGAACTCTTCAGCCGCCGTGGGATGGATGCCGATGGTGTCGTCGAAGACGGCCTTGGTTGCGCCCGCCTTCAGCGCCACGGCAAGCCCCTGCACGATCTCGCCGGCCTCCGGGCCCACCATGTGCACGCCCAGCACGCGATCGGTCTGCGCGTCGACGATCACCTTCATCAGCGTGCGTTCCTGCGACTCGGTCAGCGTCAGCTTCATGGGCCGGAAGCGGCTTTCGAAAAGCCGCAGCTCGTACCCGGCGTCGCGCGCCTCTTCGGTGGTCAGGCCCACGGTGCCGATGTTCGGCAGGCTGAACACGGCGGTGGGGATCAGCTTGTAGTCGACCTTGCGATACTCCTGCGGGCGGAACAGCCGGCGCGCCACGGCCATGCCTTCGGCCAGCGCCACCGGGGTAAGCGGCACGCGGCCGATCACGTCGCCGATGGCCAGGATGGAAGGTTCCGCGGTGCGGTATTCGTCATCCACGTCAATGAAGCCGTCCTCGCGCAGCTTCACGCCGGTGTTCTCCAGCCCCAGGTTGTCCAGCATCGGACGGCGGCCCGTGGCGTAGAACACGCAATCGGTCTCGATGACGGAGCCGTCCTTGCAGGTGGCGGCCAGCGAGCCGTCCGCGCGCTTGTCGATGCGGGCGACCTCGGTGTTCATGCGCAGGTCGATGCCCTTCTTGACCAGTTCGTCGCGCAGGTGCTCGCGCACGCCCAGGTCAAAGCCGCGCAGGAACAGCGGACCGCGATAGGACTGGATGGTCTGCGCCCCCATGCCATTGAAGATGGACGCGAACTCCACGGCAATGTAGCCGCCGCCCACGACCAGCACGCGGCGCGGCAGGTCTTTCAGGAAGAAGGCCTCGTTGGACGTAATGGCGTGTTCCTTGCCCGGAATGTCGGGCACCTGCGGCCATCCACCGGTCGCGACCAGGATGTGCGCGGCGCTGTAGGTCTTGCCGTTGATGTCGACCGTGTTCGGATCGACGATGCGCGCGTGGCCTTCGAGCAGCGTCACGCCGCTGTTGACCAGCAGATTGCGGTAGATGCCG
Organism: Achromobacter sp. Root170; assembly: GCF_001428165.1. Classification (NCBI taxonomy): domain Bacteria; kingdom Pseudomonadati; phylum Pseudomonadota; class Betaproteobacteria; order Burkholderiales; family Alcaligenaceae; genus Achromobacter; species Achromobacter sp. Root170. The sequence goes on along the minus strand of NZ_LMHN01000001.1, from coordinate 283,758 downwards.
TTCAGGCGTTCGATCTCGCGGTTCTTGTTGGCGATCAGCGTGGGCCAGTCGAACTTTGGCGCATCCGCGGTCCAGCCAAAGCCATGCGCCTGTTCGAAGTCTTCGCTGTAGTGTGCGCCGTAGACCAGCAGCTTCTTGGGCACGCAACCCACGTTGACACACGTGCCGCCCAGGTAGCGGCTTTCGGCCACGGCCACGCGCGCGCCGAAGCTGGCCGAAAAACGGGCTGCGCGCACGCCGCCCGAGCCCGCGCCAATCACAAACAGGTCAAAGTCAAATGCCATGGGGTTTCCTTCGCGCGGCCAGGCGGCCGGCGTTCACTGTCCGGGAAAGCTGTATTTAACACCACCGCGTCGCGGACTGCCGGGTCTCGGATGCCGGCAGCCCTGATTCTCAGGCCGCCCCGGTTGGGATACATTGGCCGCAGCCGGCCCCACGCGCCGGTCCCTCTTGCGGAGTTCCTTCCATGTCTCTCGAAACCTGGCTGGCCTTCCTGGGCGCCTCGGCCCTGCTTGTCATGCTGCCCGGCCCCACCATCCTGACCGTGATCAGCTATTCGCTTACCCACGGCAAGCGCGCCCGCCTGCCGCTGGTGCTGGCCGTGGCGCTGGGCGATTCGACCGCCCTGGTGCTGTCGCTGCTGGGCCTGGGCGCGCTGCTGGCCGCGTCCGCCTTCTGGTTCACGGTGGTCAAGACCGTCGGCGGCCTGTATCTGCTGTATCTGGGTTACCGGCTGCTGCGCGCCGGCGTGTCGCCGGCCACGCTTCCCGCCGCCAAGCCGGTGGGTTCACGCTGGAAGCTCTTTGCCAACACGTATCTGGTGACCGCGCTGAACCCCAAGGGCATGATCTTCTTCGTGGCCTTCCTGCCGCAGTTCATCGATCCGGCGGGCGATGTGACGCGGCAGTTGTGGATGCTGTCGGCCACCTTTGTGGCCTGCGCGGGCATCAATGCCGCGGTCTACGCCATCTTTGCGGGCTCGGCCCGGCGGATGCTGGTGTCGCCACGCGCGCAGCGCGGCTTCAACCTGGGCGGCGGCGCGCTGATGTCGGCCGCCGGCGTGTGGGCCTTGCTGGCCCGCCGCGTGTAGCGAGGCGGGCCAGCCGCGTGTAGCAGGGCGGGCGGCCAGCCGCTTGTAGCGGCGCGCGCCSCCAGCCGTTGAGCGCTACTTCGCTGCCGCCATCATGTATTCCACGGCGGCGCGCAGCGTGGCGTCGTCTGCCGCCGAGCCGCCGCGCGGCGGCATGGCGCCCTTGCCTTTCAGCACGGTGACCATCAGCGCATCGGTGCCTTGCGCCAGAAACGGCGTCCAGGCTTGTTTGTCGCCCAGCTTGGGGGCATTGGCCACGCCGCTGGCATGACACACCACACAGGCGGATTTATAGAGCTTTTCTCCGGCGGGATTGACGGCGGCAAGCGTGTCGGCCGCGGCATGCTGCACGGGCAGTCCCGTCAGCGCAAGGGCAAAGGCGATTCGAGCAATAAGAGGCATGGCAGCAATTCCAGGCGTGGGGTTGATAGCAAACCGGCAGGCCGCGCGGCGCGCGCCCTGCCGTCTGGGCATTACTGCGGGATGGGGCCCGGCGCCTTGATCTGCTTCATCAGGTCGTCGTTCCACTTGCCCTCGACCTTGATGTGCCCGGCCGCGCCCAGCTCGAAGGCTTCGATCAGGTTGTGGTTCAGGTAGGCATACACGCCCGGCTGCTTGAACGTGTACAGCGCCGCGCCCGCCGAACCGCCGCGGATGAACCAGGTTTCCAGGTCCTTTTCGGGCGGATTGTTGAACTTGCCGGTTTCCCAGACCCAGTCGCCGTGGCCGCCGATGAGGTGGGGCCGCGTGTCGCGATTGGCTTGCGAATGGATCAGCAGCACGGTCTCGCCGACTTTGGCGGTAAGCGCGTTGTCGCCGGTCAGGGCGCCAACCTTGCCGTTGAAGACGATGTGCGACGGGGTCAGCTTGCGCATGACTTCCACGGTGTCGCCATAACTTTCAGCGAGGGTCGCGTAGTCTTTGTACTTGCCGTTGGCGTCTTTGGGGATGTACAGGTCGAACTCGCCGATGGTGTAGACGCGGTCGTACTTGAGCGGCTTGCCTTGCGGGTCCTTCAGGCCTTCGCGCGGCAGCACCATGATCGTGCCGCTCATGCCGGACACCACATGCCACGGCACCATGCCTTCGGGCGCGCAGTGATAGACGAAGGTGCCGGCGCGGTCGGCCTTGAAACGCATGGTGGCTTGTTCGCCGGGGTTCACGTTGGTGAGCTTGGCGCCGCCCAAGGCGCCCGTGGCGGCGTGGAAATCGACGTTGTGCGGCATCGCATTGGACTTGGGATTGACCAGGGTCAATTCCACGTAATCGCCCTCGTGCACGACCATCGTGGGGCCGGGCATGGATCCGTTGAATGTCATGGCCTGCAGCGTGGTGCCCTTGCTGTCGATGACCATCTTCTTTTCTTCGATGGTCATGGTGAATTCGACAACCTTGGGTCCCGACTTGGCCACCTGCTCATGCGGGTGAACCAACGGCGGGGCGACCAGCGTGACCTTGGCGCGCGGCAGCGTGTCTGCGTTCTGGGCGGAAGCCAGGCCACCCGCCATCGTGAACATCAGGGCGGCGGCAAGCAAGGTGGGGCGCAACGCGTTCATGTGCTACTCCTCTTTCGGTTTCTTCAAAGCCGAGTCTGTCGGCACCTCCATTGAAGAACCGCGAGCGATCGCGTTCTTTGCTGTAGCGCAAATTCGGGATAACCCTGCGGCCGCCCGCAAGTTGTCATGGTGCCCCTCAGGTGTCACCATCGATCCGTGGAAAATCCCTCCACGTCCACACGCGGACCGCCATGCCATCGCCTTTATGCCATGCCCTGCTGCGCAACCTGGATCTGTTCAGGCCCTTGTCCGATGCGCAGCTAGACACCGCGCTTAACGACGCCGTTCCCTGCCGCCTTGAAGCCGGCGAAGCCGCTTACCGGCAAGGCGCCGAAGGCGCCCATTTCTTCGTGTTGCTGCACGGCTGCCTCAAGGTCACCCAAATTACATCGGAAGGCGACCAAGTTGTCGTGAGATATGTCAATCCGGGCGATATGTTTGGCCTGGCTTGCGCGATGCGGCAGTCCTGTTACCCCGCCAGCGTATTGGCCGTACAGGAAAGCGTGTGCCTGGCGTGGCCGGCGTCGGCCTGGGAAGGCTTCATGGGCAGCCATCCGCAATTGGGCGCGATTGCGCTGCAGACCATGGGACAACGGCTGCAGGATGCGCACCTGCGCATCCAGGAACTGTCCACCGACGAAGTCGAACAGCGCGTGGCGCGCGCCATCCTGCGGCTGGTGCAGCAATCGGGGCAGCCCATGCACGACGGCATCGGCATCAGCTTTCCGATCACGCGGCAGGACGTCGCCGAAATGACCGGCACCACGCTGCACACCGTCAGCCGGCTGCTCAGCGACTGGAAGCAGCGCGGCATCGTCAGCAGCGGCCGCAAGCGCATCGTGCTTCGCTCGCCCGCCGCCCTGGCCAGCCTGTCGCAGAACGCGCAGCCGGCCATGGACTGCGCATCGTGCCTGTCTTGCCGCAACGGGTCACCGGCAACAGGCCACTAGCCCTCTTCCAATACCAGCCGCATCCCCAGGTTCGCGGGCGGCACGCCGACCGAACACGCGCCGTTCTTGGGATCGCGGATGAAATCAGGCAGGTACGCAATATGCCGTCCGGCCGCGACGCGTATGCCGCAGTTGCGGCTCAGGTCCGCGTCTTCGGCAGCGTCCGGCGCCGCGTCCAGCACGCGGCGCGAGTGGCAATCGGACGTCCAGTCCCACACGCTGCCCGCCATGTCCTTCAGGCCGGCCGCGTTGGCGCCATACTGGCCAAACGGCCGCACGTCGATGTCGGCACCCTGCTTGCTGCGGCGGATTTCCTGTTCGTATTCCGCCAGCCAGCGCTGCGCGGGGTCGTTGGGCGCCTGGCCGTTGTCTTGCAAGGCGGCAGGCGGCGATTCTTCGCGATAGGCCTCGCCGGCCGCGTAGATCCATTCGGCGTAGCGCGGCAAGCGATAGCGCTGGCCGGTCGAGCCCGATAGCCACGCGGCGTAGGCCGTCGCGTCGGACCAGCTGATGCCGGTGGCGGGCAGATCGGCAGATGCGTCCTTGCGGTGCGCCGCGTCCAGCGGTTTGCAGGCGCCGGCGGCCACGCACGCCGCGTATTCGGCCTGGCTGACCTGCCGCGTCATGATGGCGACGCCGCGCGGGTGGCGGGTGGTGACCGGTGCGGGGGTGACGGGATAGCCGTTGCGCAGCGCCTCGCCGGGGGGCTGATGCGTGACCTCTCCGGGCGGTAGCCGCGTAAGGTCAGGCAACGCAAAGCGGGCCCGGTCTGCGGGCCCGCAAGCGATCAACAACAATGTCATGGCGCCGGCAACGGTTGCGGCAATGGGCAGGAAGCGCATGCGGAGTTTCTCCGAAGCGCCTGCGCCAGGCCGGCGCAGGCTTTGCTTCCATTGGACCGGGAGGTCCCCTTCGCAACGTTGCGCTGGCGCAAAGTCGCGAAGGTACGCAGGTCAGCCGCGTGCCGCCTTGGGCGTCAGGCGCGGTTCGACCAGTGCGGGCTTGCTGCTGAGAAGGCCCAGGATCACTTGCATGACCATGGCCAGCGCGCCCAGCAGGAACACGACGTCGCCGAACGTGCGGCCCCAGCGCAGGGTCTTGAGCAGGTCCTGCTGCATGAAGGCTTCGCTGCGGGCGTACCACATGCCTTCGCTGACGCTGGCATGGAACTGGATCAGGCCCACGGGCAACAGGCTGGTGAAGATCATCAGGGCCAGACCGATGTTCATGCCCCAGAACGCCAGCTTCATCAGGCCCGGATTCAACGCGTACTGCGGACGGATGTAGCGCAGGACCAGCAGCGTGAAGCCAAGCGCCAGGAAGCCGTACACCCCGAACAGCGCGGCGTGCGCGTGCACCGGCGTGGTGTTCAGACCCTGGATGTAGTACAGCGAGATGGGCGGGTTGATCATGAAGCCGAAGACGCCGGCGCCCAGCATGTTCCAGAAGGCCACGGCCACGAAGCACATCAGCGGCCACTTCAGGTTGTCCATCCAGGCGGCGCGGGTCTTCAGGCGCCAGTTTTCCCAGGCTTCATAGCCCAGCACGATCAGCGGCACCACTTCCAGCGCCGAGAAGCTGGCGCCCACCGCCATCACAGGCGTGGTGGTGCCCGCGAAATACAGGTGGTGGAACGTGCCGGGAATGCCACCCAGCATGAACAGCGAGGCCGAAGCCAGGCTGGCTGTCGTTGCCATGCGGCGCGACACGAGACCCAGCGTGGAGAAGATGAACGCGAGCGCGGTGGTGGCGAACACTTCGAAGAAGCCTTCGACCCACAGGTGGACGATCCACCAGCGCCAGTACTCCATGACGGTCAGGTGCGTGCGTTCGCCGTAGAAGAAGCCTGCGCCGTAGAAGAGGCCAATGGCGCCGACCGATGCCGTCAAGAGCGCCAGCAGGTTCTTGTCGCCGCCCGGCGTGCGCAGCGCGGGCACGATGCCGCGCAGCATCAGCACCAGCCAGAAGCAGATGCCCGCAAACTTGCCGATCTGCCACAGGCGGCCCAGGTCGACGTATTCATAGCCTTGATGGCCCAGCCAGAAGTTCAGCTCGGGCGGCATGATCTGTGCAATGGCCAGGTAGTTGCCGGTAAACGAGCCGACCACGACCAGCACCAGCGCCCAGAACAGGATGTCCACGCCCACCTTCTGGTACTTGGGATCGCGACCGCCGTTGATCAGCGGCGCCAGGAACAGGCCGGCGGCCAGGAACCCCGTTGCGATCCAGAACAGGGCGCTCTGGATGTGCCAGGTGCGCACCAGCGAATACGGGAACCACTGAGAGACGTCGATGCCATAGAACTTCTGTCCTTCAACGGTGTAGTGCGCGGTGAACCCGCCCAGCAGCACCTGGAATCCGAACAGCGCCACGACCAGGAACAGGTACTTGCCCAGCGCGCGCTGCGAGGGCGTCAGGGCGAAGGTGGTCAGCGGATCGCGGGCGGGCGGTTGCGGTTCGTCTTCTTCCTGGCCGCGCAGGAACGCCCACGCCCAGACCAGGAATCCGATGCCTGCCAGCAGCACGACGACGCTGATGATGGACCACATGACGTTTTCAGCGCTGGGCTGGTTGCCGATCAGCGGTTCATGCGGCCAGTTGTTCGTGTACGTGACTGGCTTGCCTTCGCGTTCGGTTGCCGCGGCCCAGGCCGTCCAGAAGAAAAAGTGCGTCAGCTGCTGGCGGCGCGTGGCGTCCGGCAGCGTGTTTTCCTTCATGGCGAAGCTCTCGCGGCTGCCTTGCAGGGCCGGCGCATCGGAGAACAACTGGTCGTAATAGGCCGCCGTCTGCTCGATGGCCTTGGCGCGGCGCGGCGTGATGGTCAGCGTGTCGGTCGCGGCGTCGCTGCGATTGGCGCGGTACTCGGCCTTGAGCGTTTCGCGCAGCGCGGCCTGCTGCGGTTTGGACAGGTCGGCGTAGGCCTGGCCGTGCTCGTCGCGCGCGGCCAGGTCCAGCCAGGCCATCAGCTCGCGGTGCAGCCAGTCGGCCGTCCAGTCGGGCGCCTGGTAGGCGCCGTGGCCCCAGATCGAACCGAGCTGCATGCCGCCCACGGACTGCCAGGCGGTCTGCCCATCCAGGATGTCTTCGCGCCCGAACAGCGCACGGCCGTCGGACGTCACCACATGACCGGGAATCGGCGGCGCCTGGCGGTAGACCTCGCCGCCGTAAAACCCGAGCAGTGCAAATGTGATCGCCACCACGGCGATCAACGTGAACCATAATTTCCGATACGGACCCATGATGGGAACGCCCTCCTGTGTTGCGGTTGGTTGGGTACGTGTCCTCATGCGAAATCCGTGCCAGAAAAAAACCACGCAGAATCAACAGGTTGGATTCTTTGTGGTGTTTTTTACTATCGCGATTGCGGGTATAAACAACCCCTGCATGGTGAATTTGACCCTGATCCGCCCGCCATCTGGTCCATTGGACCCTTACAGAAGGAATCGCCTGGATGAACGCCACGCCGCTGCACATTGGCATCGTCGCCTGCTCCGCCGAAGGCGCCGCGCTTTGCTACCGCACCCTGTGCGCCGAAGGCGCGCAGCGCATGGGCCCGCATGCGCATCCCGAGATCTCGCTGCACACGCATTCGCTGGCGGACTATGTCGCCTGCCTGGATGCCCGCGACCTGGACGGCGTGGCCGCCCTGATGCTTTCGTCGGCCAACAAGCTGGCGCGCGCGGGCGCCGACTTTCTGATCTGCCCGGACAACACCATCCATCAGGCGCTCGGCGGCGTCATGGCGGACTCGCCGCGCCCGTGGCTGCACATCGCCCAGAAAGTGGCCACCGTCGCGGCGGCGCGCGGCTACCGGCGCGTGGGCATCCTGGGCACCCACTGGCTGGTGGACAGCGACGTCTACCCCGCAGCCTTCAGTGCCCGCGGCCTGGAGTATGCGCGGCCGAGGCAGGACGACCGCCGGCTGCTGGGCCGCATCATCATGGACGAGCTGGTCTATGGCGTCTTCGAGCCGGCCTCAGTAGCCCGGCTGCAAGGCATCGTCCAACGAATGAAGGACGACGGATGCGACGCGGTCGTGCTGGGCTGCACCGAACTGCCGCTGGTGCTGAACGACGGCAACTGCGCCCTGCCGACGCTGGATTCGACCCGTTTGCTGGCACGCGCCGCGCTGGACCGTGCGCTGGGCGGCGCGGCCCCCTGACGGCGGTCAGATCTGGTCCAGCCCGTACTGGCGCAAGCGCGACAGGTCCAGCACCTTGATCTGGTTGTAGGCGAGCGCCAGGATGCCCTGGTCGGCCAGCGTCTGCAGCGCCTGGTTGACCCGCTGGCGCGACAGCCCCGTCAGGTAACCCAGTTCTTCCTGCGAAATCGCCAGCGTCAGATCGGTGGACGGATACAGCTGCGGATTGAACAACTGCGCCAGCGATTGCGCCACACGCGCGTCGGCATCCAGCAAACGGTGGTTCTGGATGGACGCGATGAACTCGCCCATGCGGTCATTCAACTGGCCGATGACAAAGTGCGAAAACGGCAGGCTGGCCGACAGCAGCGCGTGGAAGGTCGCGGTGGGCACCATCATCACCAGCGACGGCTGGATGGCCACGACATCGTATTTGCGCAGCTCGCGCTTGATGACGCTGCCCTCGCCGAACCAGCCGCCCGGCGGCACGCCCGAGAACGTGCAACTGCGGCCGGATTCGTTATAGATGGCCAGCTTGAGCAGTCCTTGGCTGACGCCCAGCCAGTAGTCCGACGGCGCGTTGCGCCGCGCAATCCATGCGCCGCTGGCCACGTGTTCCGCGCGCGAGGTCGCCAGCACCAGCGCCTGGTGCCGCGCATCCAGCGCCCCGAACCACGTACAGGCGCGAAACAGCGCAGGCAGTTCGTCGGCGGAAACTGTGTTTGAAACATCGGACATGGGAAGAACCGTGTAAAACTTGAGGAATGCGCAACCGGCCGGGGGTCTGTCATGCAGGCGACAGACGCCATTTTCCAGCCGGCCATAAGCTAGGGCAAGCGACGGGGATCAACACCCCGCGGACTTGATAAGGGGTCAACCCGCCCCATTGGAGACAAGCATGACCGGCATGTTCGATCACGGCCTTGAACGCCGCGAGGCCAACTACGAAGCCCTGACCCCCGTGGATTTCATCGCCCGGGCGGCGCAAGTCTATGGCCAGCGGCTGGCCATCGTCCACGGCAAGGTCCGCCGGACCTGGGCGCAGACCTATGAACGCGCCCAGCGCCTGGCCGGCGCCCTGGCCCAGGCCGGCATCCAGCGCGGTGAAACGGTCGCCGTCATGCTGCCCAACATTCCCGCCATGGTCGAGGCGCACTTTGGCGTGCCCATGCTGGGCGCCGTGCTGAACACACTGAACACCCGCCTGGACGCGCCCAGCGTGCTGTTCATGCTGGGCCACGGCGAAGCCCGGGCGCTGATCGTCGACACCGAATACGCCGACGTCGCCCAGCGCGCCCGCGCCGAATTCCCGCACCTGAAGATCATTTCGGTGCACGACCTGGAAAGCGCTCCCGCCACGCTGCCGGGCGCCACCGACTACGAGGACTTCCTGGCGGCCGCGCCCGCCACCTACGACTGGAAACCGCCCGCCGACGAATGGGACGCCATCGCGCTGAACTACACGTCCGGCACCACGGGCGATCCGAAGGGCGTGGTCTACCACTACCGCGGCGCCTACCTGAACGCGGTCAGCAACATCCTCGAATGGGACATGCCCAAGCATCCCGTCTACCTGTGGACGCTGCCGCTCTTTCATTGCAATGGCTGGTGCTTCGCCTGGACCATCGCGGCGCGCGCGGGCGTGAACGTCTGCCTGCGCAAGTTCGACCCGAAGACGGTGTTCGACCTGATCCGCGACGAAGGCGTCACGCACTACTGCGGCGCGCCCATCGTGCAGAGCGCGCTGGCCAACGCCCCGGCCGAGCTGCGCGCCGGCATCACCCACACCGTGCGCACCATGGTGGCGGGCGCCGCGCCCGCGCCGGCCGTGATCGACAAGATGCGCGAGATCGGCTTTGAGCTCACCCACGTATACGGCCTGACCGAAGTCTACGGGCCCGCCGCGGTCTGCGCCCACCAGGACGCGTGGGACGCGCTGGACCCCGAGCGCCGCGCGTTGCTGACCGCCCGCCAGGGCGTGCGCTATCACCTGCAGGCCGGCGTCTCGGTGCGCGACCCCGAAACCATGCAGGAGGTGCCGCCCGACGAACAGACCATCGGCGAAGTCATGTTCCGCGGCAACATCTGCATGAAGGGCTACCTGAAGAACGCCCGCGCGACCGAGGACGCCTTTGCCGGCGGCTGGTTCCACACCGGCGACCTGGGCGTCATGACGGCCGACGGCTATGTCCGCATCAAGGACCGCAGCAAGGACATCATCATCTCGGGCGGCGAGAACATCTCCAGCATCGAGGTCGAGGACGCGCTCTACCGGCATCCCGCCGTGGCGGCCGTGGCCGTCGTGGCGATGCCGGATCCCAAATGGGGCGAGACGCCCTGCGCCTTCGTCGAGCTCAAGCCCGGCTGCACCGCCACCGCCGAGGAAATCATCGCGCACTGCAAGCTGCTGTTGTCGGGCTTCAAGGTGCCGCGCGCGGTGCGCTTCGGTGAACTGCCCAAGACCTCCACCGGCAAGATCCAGAAATTCGAGCTGCGCGCCGCCGTCGGCGCCACGTCCGCCATCGACGTGGCCGACCCCGGCAAGCCCGCCTGATCCGCTAATTCCATAAAACCAGGAGCGCCTACGCCATGACGTACCAAGCCCCCGTGAAAGACATGCTGTTCGTGTTGAACCATCTGGCCGGCCTGCCGCAGGTGGCCGCCCAGCCCGGTTTCGAGGAGGCCACGCCCGACACCGCCCAGGCCGTGCTGGAAGAATCCGCCCACTTCGCCGCGCAAGTGCTGGCGCCCCTGAACCATCCGGCCGACCGCGAACCCAGCGCCTGGCACGACGGCGCGGTGACCACCGCCCCGGGGTTCAAAGAGGCCTTTCGCAAATACGCCGACGCCGGCTGGCAAGGCCTGGCCCACCCCGCCGAATACGGCGGCCAGGGGCTGCCCGGCCTGATCGGCTCGCCGTGCTCTGAAATGCTGAACGCCGCGAACCTGTCGTTCGCGCTGTGCCCGCTCTTGACCAACGGCGCCATCGAGGCCCTGATGACGGCCGGCTCGCCCGAATTACGCGAGCGCTTCATCGGCCCCATGATTTCCGGCCAATGGACCGGCACCATGAACCTGACCGAGCCCCAGGCCGGTTCGGACCTGGCCATGATCCGCACGCGCGCCCAGCCGATGGGCGACGGCACGTACCGCCTGTCCGGCACCAAGATCTTCATCACCTACGGCGAGCACGACCTGGCCGAGAACATCCTGCATCTGGTCCTGGCCCGCCTGCCGGACGCGCCCGACGGCGTGAAGGGCATTTCGCTCTTCCTGGTGCCCAAATTCCTGGTCAATGAAGACGGCTCTTTGGGTGCGCGCAACGATGTGGCCTGCGTGTCCATCGAGCACAAGCTGGGCATCAAGGCCAGCCCCACCTGCACGCTTCAGTTCGGCGACGGCGGCGGCGCGCTGGGCTACCTGGTCGGCCAGGAGAACCGCGGCCTGGACGCCATGTTCATCATGATGAACGCCGCGCGTTATGCCGTCGGCGTGCAAGGCATCGCCATCGCCGATCGCGCCTACCAGCATGCAGTGGCGTACGCCGCCGACCGCGTGCAGAGCCGCCCCGTGGACGGCTCGTCGCGCGAGGCCGTGCCCATCATCCAGCATCCAGACGTGCGCCGCATGCTGGGCACCATGCGTGCCCTGACCGAAGCCGGCCGCGCGCTGGCCTACGTCACCGCGGGCCATGCGGACCTGGCGCATGCCAGCCCGGATGCGGACGAGCGCAAGCGCCACCTGGCGATCCAGGAATTCCTGGTGCCGATCGTCAAGGGCTGGTGCACCGAAATGTCGATCGACGTGGCCAGCCTGGGCGTGCAGGTGCACGGCGGCATGGGCTTCATCGAAGAGACCGGCGCGGCGCAGTACTACCGCGACGCGCGCATCCTGACCATCTATGAAGGCACGACCGCCATCCAGGCCAACGACCTGGTCGGCCGCAAGACGCTGCGCGACGGCGGCGCCGTGGCGCGCGCCTTGCTGGACGCGGTCCGCCAGACCGAGGCCGACCTGCAAGCCCGCAGCGAGCCCGCCGCCGCCCGCATGCTCAAGCCGCTTCGCGAGGCCCGCGAAGCGCTGGCCAGCGCGGTCGAGTTCATTCTTGCCAACGCGGCCGGCAATCCCAACGCGGTCTTTGGCGCGGCGGTGCCCTACCTGCTGCTGGCGGGCACGACCTTCGCCGGCTGGCAGATGGCCCGCGCGCTGCTGGCCAGCCTGGACCTGCAGGCCGAAGACCCGGACTTTCACAACGCCAAGATCGCCACCGCGCAATGCTTTGCGCTGCACAAGCTGACGCAGGCGCCGGGCCTGGCGGCGGTGGTGCTGGGCACGGCGGAGTACGAGGTTCAGCCGTAACGCGTCCCCGGGGCCGGCCCGCGGGCCGGTCCTATCGTTTCATCACGGTGGCGGCAGCTTCGGCGTGGAGCCACGCAAGAAAGGCCTCCACTGACGGCCGCTTGGCGTGCCGCGCCGGATAGACGACAAAGTGCGCCTTCACTGCGATGGCCTTGGCCATCCCGAAGATCGGCTGCAGGCTTCCCTGGGCCAGATGCATGCCCGCGATGGTGGCGCTTTCCAGCGCCACGCCCAACCCTTGCGCCGCGGCATCCAGCGACATCTGCGCGCGGTCAAAGCGGATGGTGAAGTGATCCGGCGCGCGCTTCTCCGAATAGCGTCCAAACCAGTCGGACCACTGGATGACGCTGACGTTGCTCTGGATCAGCGGCACGTCCAGCAACTGATCGATGCGCTTGATCCCGTGCTCGCGGATAAACGCCGCACTGGCCAGCGGCAAGATCCGCTCTTCGAACAATGGTTCCACCACCACATCGTCCCAATGCGGCACGCCATAGCGGATGTCGATGTCGGACTGGCCCAGCGCGAAATCGCTGTGCGAATGCGCCGCCGACAGGTTCAGCGCGACGTGCGGATGCGCCTCGGCAAAGCGCCTGAGCCGCGGCATTAGCCACAGGCTCGCAATGCTGGGGGCCGAATGCACATACAGGCTGTTGCTGACGCCCTGGCGCAGGTCTTCCGTGGCTGACGTGATCGCCGCCAGCGCCCCGCCGATACGCACCAGATATTGCTCGCCCGCGCTGCTCAGGCGCACCCCGTGCGCGCTGCGCTCGAACAGGCGCACGCCCAGGTCCGATTCCAGCCTTGAAATCTGGTGGCTGACCGCCGACGCAGTCAGGTGCAGTTCGGTCGCGGCGATGGCAAAGCTGCGCCGGCGCGCGACGGCTTCGAAGGCCAGCAGATTGACGATGGGCGGCAGCGCAGGCATGGGGGTTGACCCTGACTTCAGATGACGATTTGTCATCTTAGACTGATGACACATCGTTTGTCTTAATGCTAGGCGGCGTCCAGAATTGTCCGCACATATTCCAACAAGGACAGGAGGACGACAGATGCTGCTCAAGGACAAGGTCGCCGTGATTTCCGGCGGCGCAGGGATCAACGGACTGGGATTCGCCACTGCGCGGCAGATGGCCGCGCAAGGCGCGCGCGTGGTGATCCTGGATCTGGCGCGCGCCGAACCCGCCAGCGCGGCCGCCCGGCTGGGCGACGGTCATCTGGGACTGGTCGCGGACGTGACCGACAAGGCTGCCTGCGTGGCGGCCATCGAACAGGCGCTCAAGGCGTTCGGCAGGATCGACGTCCTGGTGAACAACGCCGGCATCACGCAGCCGGTCAAGACGCTGGAGATCACCGGCGCGGACTACGACCGCATCCTGGACGTCAGCCTGCGCGGCACGCTTTACCTGTCGCAAGCGGTGCTGCCCGCCATGCAGGCGCAGCGCAACGGGTCCATCGTGTGCATCTCGTCGGTGTCGGCGCAGCGCGGCGGCGGCATCTTCGGCGGCCCCCACTACTCTGCCGCGAAGGCGGGCGTGCTGGGCCTGGCGCGCGCCATGGCGCGCGAATTCGGCGGCGACGGCATCCGGGTCAACTGCATCACGCCCGGCCTCATCGAGACCGACATCACGCAAGGCAAGCTGTCCGCCGAGCGCAAGGCCGACATCGAAGGCACCATCCCGCTGGCGCGCCTGGGCCGCGCGGACGACGTGGCGGGCGCGTGCGTGTTCCTGGCAAGCGACCTGTCCGCTTACTGCACGGGCATCACGCTGGACGTCAACGGAGGGATGTTGATTCACTGATCCGCAGGACCCCATAAAAAACTGGAGGAGACACATCATGAAAAACAGAACCTGGCGGCACGTGGGCCTGGCCCTGGCCGCCGCCACCTTGCTGCCGATCACGGCGCATGCGCAGAATCTGAAGCTGACCCTTGGCCATGGCGCGGCCGTGGGAAATCCCCGGCACGAGGCGTCGGTGAAATTTGCCGAAGTGCTCAAGGCAAAGACGGGCGGACGCATCGAGGTCCAGGTCGCGCCGTCCGCGCAACTGGGCGACGACGCCGCAATGGTCACCGCGCTGCGCACGGGCGCACTGGATATGAGCGCCAATTCGCAAGGCGCCGTTGCCGCCGCCGTGCCGGAGTACGCGGCGTTCGGCATGCCGTTCCTGTTCCCGGACGCCAAGGCGGCCTTCAAGCTGCTGGATGGGCCGCTGGGCAAGGAGCTGGCCGAGAAGTCGGCCGCCAAGAATCTGATCCTGCTCGGCACGTGGGACAACGGCATCCGCCAGATGACCAACAGCAAGCATCCCATCAACAAGGTCGAGGACATGAAGGGCCTGAAGATGCGGGTGCCGCCGGACGCAACCCTGGTCGACATCATGAACGCCCTGGGCGCGCAGGCGCAGCAGATCAAGTTTGCCGAACTGTACGTGGCGCTGCAGCAGGGCGTGGTGGACGGCCAGGAGAACCCGCTGGTGAACTTCGAGGCCAGCAAGCTGTATGAAGTGCAGAAGCACCTGGCCATGACCAACCACCAGTTCCAGATGACGCCCTTCCTGATGAGCAAGCGCACCTGGGATCGCCTGAGCGAAGCCGACCGCAAGGCCGTGCGCGAGGCGGCGGACGAAGCGTCTGCCCTGCAGCGCAAGCTGAGCCAGGACGCCGACACCCGGCTGCTGGCCGAGTTGAAGGCCAAGGGCGTGCAGGTCACCACGCCCGACACCGCCCCCTTCGCCAAGGCCACTTCGTCCGTGGACGAAAAATGGCTGGCCGGTCCCATCGGCCCCTATGTGAAGAAGGTCCTGGCCGCCGCGCGCGGCAACTGATACGTCCTTCGGCCGCCGCCGCGCCCGCCTTCGCGCCGGGCACGGCGGCGGACCGGCACAAGGCAGGAGACAACATGAATACCGATCGACACGGATGGGTCGGCAGGGTCATCGACGGCATATGCCGCGTGGTCCTGTGGCTGTCCACCACGGTGATCTTCGTGATCCTCGTCGTCAACACCGCGCTGCGCTACGCAACCGGTTCAAGCCTGGAATGGGCCAATGAGATCCCCGAGCTGCTCTTTCCCTGGCTCGTCATGTCGGGGGTCGTGCTGGCTGCGCTGCACAACGCGCATATCGCCACCACATTCCTGATGGACGCCTTGCCCGCGCACGCCCGCCGCCTGGTCGCGACCGTGGCCTGGAGCGTGGTCGCCGTGCTGTACGCGACGCTGTCCTGGGCGACGTTCAACATGATCGAGATCGTCCACGACGAAAAATCCCCCATTCTGCAGATGCCCGGCTCGCTTACCTACGGGTGCGTGATGGGCGGCATGCTGCTGCTCGCCGTGCTGGCGGCGCAGTCGGCCTGGCAGAGCTGGCGTAGCCGCGACGCCGCGGCGCAGCCCGACGGCGAGCCGCAGGCGCCCGCCGTGCACTGGTGACGGGAGAACAGCCATGAGTGCATTGATACTGGTCGTCTTCATGGGCGCCGCCGTCGCGGCCATGCCCATCGCCCACGCCCTACTGGTCGCCGCGATGGCCGCGGTCGCCAGCACGGACCGCGTGCCCCTGGATGTGGTGGTGCAGCAGATGGTCGCGCAGGTGCAGAGCTTTCCTCTCATCGCCATTCCGTTCTTCATGCTGACCGGCTCCCTGATGATGGGCGGCAAGCTTGGCGAGGCGCTGGTCGGCGTGCTGTCGGCACTGATCGGCCGCTATCACGGCGGCCCCGCGCAGGTGGGCGTTCTGTCGTCCACGCTGTTCGGCGGCGTGTCGGGTTCGGCGGTGGCGGACGCGTCTGCCATCGGCTCGCTGATGATTCCCTGGCACAAGCGGCTGGGCTATCCGGCCGCGTTCTCGGCCGCCACGCTGGCAGCCGCCGCCACGATCGACATCCTGATTCCGCCGTCGATCCCCTTGATCCTGTTCGCCCTGACGGCCAACGCCTCCATCGCGTCGCTGTTCGTCGCGGGCGTGCTGCCCGGCCTGTTGTTGTGCGGCGGCTTCATGTTTGCGTGCTGGTGGGTGGGACGCCGCCGCAACTTCCCGCGGGACAGGTCGCCCTTCAACGGCGCCGCCTTCCGCCGGCACCTGCTGTATGCGCTGCCCGCCGTGGTGCTGCCGCTGCTCATCATCGTGTTCCTGCGGTTCGGCATCGCCACGCCGACCGAGGTCGCGGTCCTGTCCACGCTCTACGCGGGCCTGGTGTCCGCCGTGATGTACCGGGATCTGTCGTGGTCGCGGCTGAACGCCGCCATCGTCCACGCGGGACTGGCGACCGGCGTGGTGCTGCTGGTGATCATGGCCTCGTCCGCCATCGGCTGGCTGCTGACGTTCGACCAGACGCCTCAGGGCATCGCGCATTGGGTGCAGGAGAATGTCCATGCCAAATGGCTGGTCATCCTGCTGATGAACCTGATGATGCTGTTTCTTGGCATGTTCATCGACCTGCCCGCCGCCGTGCTGCTGCTGGCGCCGGTCTTCGTTCCGCTGGCGCAGAGCATCGGCATGGACATGACGCAGCTGGGCGTGATGATGGTGGTGAACCTGGCGATCGGGCTGTACACGCCGCCCGTGGGCACCACGCTTTTCATCACCAGCGCACTGGCCAAGGTAAAGGTGGGCCAGACCGTGCGCGAGCTGGCGCCCTTCTATCTGGTCGCGTTTGCGGTGCTGGGACTCGTGTCCTACGTGCCCGCCAGCATCCTGCAATGAACCCCCACACCATGAATAGGGAGCTTCGAATGGAGCAATCCAAGTCTTTGAGCGATCTGGCGGCCGCCGCGTGGCGCATCCGCCGCTACGCGGTCCGCATGGGCGAAGTCCAGGGCCAGGGCTACATCGGCCAGGCGCTCGGCTGGGCCGACGTGCTGGCCGTGGCCTACCGCCATGCGATGAACGTGCAGCCTGGCGACCCGCAATGGGAGGGCCGTGACCGCTTTCTGCTGTCGCACGGCCACTATGCCATCGCGCACTATGCAGCCCTGATCGAAGCCAGCGTGATTCCGGAGAGCGAACTGGAGACCTATGGCAGCGACGACAGCCGCCTGCCCATGTCGGGCATGGCGACCTACACGCCGGGCATGGAGATATCGGGCGGTTCGCTGGGCCAGGGCCTGTCCATCGGCGTCGGCATTGCGCTGGGGCTCAAGCACAAGCGCAATCCGGCCTTCGTCTACAACTCGATGTCGGACGGCGAACTGGACGAGGGTTCGACCTGGGAAGCCGCGATGGGCGCCGCGCACCATGAACTGGACAACCTCATCTGCCTGGTCGACATCAACAACCAGCAGGCGGACGGGCCGTCCGGCAAGGTGCTGGGCTTCGAGCCGCTGGCCGACAAGTGGGCCGCCTTTGGCTGGCATGTGCAGCGCGTGGACGGCAACGACCTGGCCGCGGTCATCCAGGCGTTCGACACAGCGCGCGCCCTGCCCGACGCCAAGCCGCGGGTCATCCTGTTCGATACCCGGATGGGCAAGGGCATTCCCTTCCTTGAGCAGCGCGAAAAGAACCACTTCATCCGCGTCGATCCGCCGGAATGGCAACAGGCGCTGGACATCCTGGACCAGAACCGCCCCACCCCCACGACCGAAGGAGCCTGGTCATGAGCAGCGCCAGCACCCAGCAAAAACCCCGCCTCACCACGTCGGCCATGATCGCGTCGATTGCCTCGGAGGGGCAGCGCGTCCGGGCTGCCCCCTTCGGCAAGGCGCTGGTCGAATACGCCGCGTCCAATCCGCAGGTCGTCGGCCTGACGGCGGACCTGGCCAAGTACACCGACCTGCACCTGTTTGCGCAGGCCTACCCCGAACGCTTCCACCAGATGGGCATGGCCGAGCAACTGCTGATGGGCGCCGCCGGCGGCATGGCCAAGGAAGGCCTCGTGCCGTTCGCCACGACCTATGCGGTATTCGGCACGCGGCGCGCCTACGACTTCATCCATCAGGTCATCGCCGAGGAGAACCTCAACGTCAAGATCTGCTGCGCGCTGCCGGGCCTGACGACAGGTTACGGCCCCAGCCACCAGGCCACCGAAGACCTGGCGATGATGCGCGGCATTCCGGGCCTGACCATCGTCGACCCTTGCGACGCGCTGGACATCGAACAGGCCGTGCCGCAGATCGCCGAACACCAGGGTCCGGTGTACATGCGTCTGCTGCGCGGCCAGGTGCCCGCGGTACTGGATGACATCGAGGGCTACCGATTCGAGCTGGGCAAGGCCAAAATGCTGCGCGAAGGCGCCGACGTGCTCATCATTTCGAGCGGCATCATGACGATGCGCGCGCTGGAGGCCGCCGAGGATCTGGCGCGCGACAACATCGGGGTGGCGGTGATGCACAGCCCGACCATCAAGCCGCTGGACGAGGCCAGCCTGGTCGAGGCGGTGCGCTACAAGCACCGGCTGGTCGTCGTGGCCGAGAACCATTCGGTGATCGGCGGACTGGGCGAGGCCGTCGCCAGCGCCCTGCTGCGGCATCGTGTGCAACCGGCCGGATTCCAGCTGGCCGGGTTGCCGGACGCGTTCCTGGATGCCGGCGCCCTGCCCACCTTGCATGACCGCTACGGCATCAGCCGTGAAGCGCTTGCCGGCCGCATCAAGCGCTGGCTCGGCTGAACGGCAAGCGGCGGGCGCGCACGCCGTCAGGCGCCCGCCCGCCCCTGCCTTGCACAGCTGGCGCGCGGCGCCGTCGCCGCCCAGAACACCAACGCCGCCACGCTGATACCCGCGCCCAACGCGCAAACGCCCAGCCACCCGGCGCGCGCATACACGGCCGTGCCTGCAATCGAGCCCAGGCCGCTGCCCACGGCGTAGAACATCATGTAGCCCGCGACCAGGCGGCTGTGCGCCTGCGCGCTGATGCTGAAGATCATGGCCTGGTTGGTCACGTGCAGCGCCTGCGCCGCCAGGTCCAGCACCAGCACGCCCAGCGCAAGCAGCCACAGGCTGTGGTCCAGCAAGGCAATGGGAACCCAGGCCACGCACAGCAGGGCCAAGCCCAGCGCGGTGGTGCGCTGGCCGTGCCCGGCATCGGCCAGACGGCCGGCGCGCGCCGCCATCAGCACGCCCGCGACGCCCACCAATCCGAATGCCCCCACCGCCGTGTGCGACAGCGAATGCGGCGGCGCGCTCAGCGGCAGCACCAGCGCCGTCCAGAACGCGCCGAACGCGGCAAACATCAAGAGCGCGATCATGCCGCGCACTCGCAGCACGCGCTCGGTCGCGAGAAGGGTGAATACCGAGCGCAGCAACGCGCCATAACCCAGCCCGGCCACGGGCAGGCGCCGCCGCGGCAGCCAGCGGGCCAGCACCAGCGCCAGCACCGCCGAAAGGCAGGCCGACACCACGTAGACCGCGCGCCAGCCCCACAGATCCGCCAGGGCGCCGGCCAGCGTGCGGGCTAGCAACAGGCCGATCACCACCCCGCCCTGCGCCGCGCCCACCACGCGCCCGCGCTCTGCCGGTGCGGCCAGGGCCGCGGACAGCGCAAGCAGGCCCTGCGTCATCGCCGTGCCCAGCAAGCCCAACGCCACCATGCCGGCCAGCAGCCAGGGCGAACTTGCCGACGCCGCCACCGCCGCCAGGGCCAGCACCAGCAGTGCCAGCTGCGCCAGCATCAGTCGCCGCCGGTCCAGCAGGTCCCCCAGCGGCACCACGAAGAACAGTGCCAGCGCGCAGCCCAGTTGCGTGGCGGTGACGACGATGCCCACCGCGCCCTCGTCCATGCGGAATTCGCGGCCGATCGCATCGAGCAGCGGCTGTGCGTAATAGACATTGGCAACGCTCAGCGCGCATGCCGCGGCCAGCAGCAGCACCAGCGCGGGCGGCATCGAGGGTGTCTCGTCGTATCCCGGCGCGCGGGATCGGGCGGTTGGCGTCATGATCTATCTAGTTTTATAACGAAACCAGAATGCTAGTTCATGAGGTTTTATAATGCAACCAACTTCACCCTCAGCCAGCGCAAGGAATCCGCATGGTCAAACGCACCAGCCTTGAAGGCGCCGCCTGTCCGGTCGCGCGCTCGCTCGACGCCATTGGCGATTGGTGGTCGCTGCTTATCGTGCGGGACGCCTTCGATGGCCTGCGCCGGTTTGGCGAGTTCCAGAAGAACCTGGGCATGGCAAAAAACATCCTGAGCGACCGGCTGCGCACGCTGGTCGCGCACGGCATTCTTGCCGTCGCCCCGGCGTCGGACGGCAGCGCGTATCAGGAATACGTGCTGACGGAAAAAGGCGAGGCGCTGTTTCCGGTGATCGTCGGGTTGCGCCAATGGGGCGAGGACCACTACTTCGGGCCGGACGAGCCGCACTCGACGTTGATCGATCGCCAGCGCGGCCAGCCGGTGCAACGCATGGAGATCCGCGCGCATGACGGCCGGCCGCTGCGACCCGGCGACACGGTCGTGCGCAAGGTGACGCAAGACAGCCGCTAGGCCGCGGCAGGCCACCGCCCCGTCGCCAATGCCGTGGGCGACCAGGCATCGAAGCGCCAGCGCAAGGCCAGCGCGCCAGGCCGCCTGACCACCCGGCGCACATGCACGCGCCACAGGCGTTCGGCGCCTTGGAAGGCCGAGATTTCCGGGCTGTCCAGAATCACCTCCGCCCTTCCCGTCAGTTGCAGCACGTCGCCGCGTTCGAAGTCGATGAACAGCAGCCCCGCGACGGGATTGGCGGCCAGATTGCCCAGCGTATTGAAGAACCGGTTGCCCGAGAAGTCCGGAATGGTCAGCACATCGCCATCCACCCGCACGAAGCCGGGCTTGCCGCCCCGGTGCGAGACATCGACGGCGCGTCCGCCCACGCTTTCATCGCGGTCCGCATAGCTGGCCACAAAGAAGGTGTCGGACACCGAGATCAGGGCGCGCGCCGCGTCGTCCAGCCCCGCGCGCTCCTGCGGCGCGGCGGCAAAGCGCAGCGACGGCGAACGCGCAAAGAAAAAATCGCGAGACTGGATGTACTGCGGACAGTTGCCAAACGACTGCGCCACCGCCACGTCAAAGCGCTTGCCGTCCCACGCCGCAATGCGGCCGTTCATGCGGTTGCGCCGGCGGGTGTGCAGCTCGATGCCCAGCAATCCCACCGGCTTGCCCAGTCCCAGTCCCGCGCGCAACGGGTCGTCCGCGTCCGGCATGGCGGCGATGCGCAACGTGTGCGGGTCCGGCGACACGGCAAAGCCCGGCTGCCCTTCCAGGATGCCGGCCCACGGATCGCCTTGGTCGTCGACCGCGCCGGCCACCACGAACGGCAACTGCGCGAAGAATTCGCGGTGTTGATCGGGCATGTAGTCGCGGATGACCTTGCGGCCGACCATGTCCATGCGCGCGGCAACGCCCGCGTGCGCTTGCAGTTGCAATTCACCAGCGTGCCAGGGCGACGGCGTGGTGTTTTCGGGAAGGTTCATGGCAATGTCCTCGCGGTCGATTGGCGGGAATCAGGCGGCCAGCAGGCCCACTGGCGACGATTCCATGGGAACGAAGCGCGGCAGGTTCTCGATGCGGCTCAGCCACGCGCGGATCCGCGGATAGTCCGCCAGCGACACGTTGCCTTCAGGCGCATGCGCCACGTAGGCATAGCAGGCCACATCGGCGATGGTGGGCTCGCTGCCGGCCAGGAAGTCACGCTGCGCAAGTTCGCTTTCCATCACGGCAAGCAGCGCATGCGCGCGCGCCAGCGTGGCGTCGACATCCAGCGGCGCGCCAAACAGCGTCACCAGCCGCGCCGACGCCGGACCGCCCGCCAGCGGCCCGGACGCCACCGACAACCAGCGCTGCACGGCCGCAGCGCCCGCCGCATCCTCGGGCAGCCAGGCCCCGCCGCCGTAACGCTTGGCCAGGTACACCAGGATGGCGGTCGAGTCGGCCACCACCACGCCGTTGTCGTCGATAACGGGCACCTGGCCGAAGGCGTTGAGCGCCAGGAATTCGGGACGCTTCTGCTCACGCTGACGCAGATCCACGTCGATGCGTTGGTGCGGCACGTCCAGCAGCGACAGCATCAGCGCGACACGATGCGCGTGACCGGAAAGCGCGAAGCTGTAGAACTTGAGCGGAGCGGCGGCTTGCGCCAGGGTGGCTTGCGAGGAGGTGGATGGCATCGGAGGCTCTCAGGTGGATTCGAGCCACCATCTTGAGCCTGCCCGCGCCAATGGAGAACGGCCGGCGCCGGCAAGACACTCTTGCCGGAAATGAAATAAACCGGTCAGGCCGGCAGCGCCGCCAGGTCGCG
Source organism: Achromobacter sp. Root170 (assembly GCF_001428165.1). Classification (NCBI taxonomy): domain Bacteria; kingdom Pseudomonadati; phylum Pseudomonadota; class Betaproteobacteria; order Burkholderiales; family Alcaligenaceae; genus Achromobacter; species Achromobacter sp. Root170. Next base: position 261,447 of record NZ_LMHN01000001.1, on the reverse strand, counting down.
GCGCAGCGCCTCGACACAGAAATCGACAAAGCTGCGCACCTTGGCCGAGCTTTTGCGCCCTTCCGGATACACCAGATGGACGGGCACGGGCGGCATCTCGAAGTCGCGCAGCACCACCTGCAAGGCGCCGCTGGCCAGGTGCGGGGCCACCTGATAGGACATCACCTGGGTCAGGCCCCAGCCTTCCCGCGCAGCCGCCACGGCCGCCTGGAACGAGGTGACGGTCAATTGCGACTGCATGTTCAAGCGAAGGCTCTGGCCGTCCTGCAGGAAGCGCCATTGCGGCCCGCGGCCTTCCATGGCCGCGGTGATGGTGCAGAAGCGATGCAGCGATTCGGGGTCGGCCGGCTCGCCCTGGGCGCTCAGGAATCCCGGCGCGGCGCACACCACCCGGCGCACATGACCCACCGGCACCGCTGTCAGCGACGAGTCCGGCAGCGCGCCGATGCGCACGGCCACGTCGATGTCCTCGTCCACCAGGTTCACCACGCGGTCCACCAGCAGCGCGCGCAGCGACACCTGGCGATGCCCGCGCAGATAGCCCAGCACCGCAGGCATCACGTGAAGCTCGCCGAACAGCGCGGGCGCGGTGATGGACAGCGCGCCGCGCGGCACCGCCATCGCGCCCGCCGCGGCGTCATCGGCCTGCTCGACCTCGTCGAGAATGCGGCGGCAATCGGCGGCGTAGCGCTGGCCGGCCTCGGTCAGGCGCAGGCTGCGCGTCGTGCGCACCAGCAGCAAGGCGCCCAGGCGGCGTTCGAGCGCGGCGACGCTGCGCGTGACGCTGGGCGCGGACATCTCCAGCCGGCGCGCTGCCGCGGCAAAGCCGCCCGCGTCGGCAACCGCAAGAAATACCGTCATTTCATGGAATCGGTTCACGGCGGGGCGCACTCCGTAGTCTGAAAACGCGAACGCCGCACGCGGGCGGCGACGTCAATGTACCCGCTCGTGCGCATCCTGTCCCGCCGCGCGTGCGCGCACCATGGATGCCGCGCGCGGCCGGCCACTAGCCTTGGAAGGCCTTGCGCAACCATGCGAGGAATGCCTTGACGGGCGGATGACGCTCGCGCCCCGGCGCGCACAGCGCAGTGTAGGCCGCGCCCGGCACCCTGACCTCGGGCCGATAAGGCGCCAGCGTGCCCGCGGCGACGCTGTCGGACACCATCACCGAACTGGCCAGCACCAGGCCCTGCCCGGCAATGGCGGCCTGCAGCGCGTAGTGTTCCTCGGTGTAGGCGTGCTCCGCCACCGGCCGCTTCCATGCCGGCAGGCCGGCGGCTTCGCACCACGCCTGCCAACCCTGTTCGTATAAGGGCGAGTCGCGCCAGCGCACCGTCACCAGGGCCGGCGCCCGCCGGCCCGCACGGGCAACCTGCGCCGGCGCGCCGTATACCCCGAACCATTCGGGCAGCGCGCAGGCCGCGTGCAATGCGGGATAGCGCGCCCGGCTGTAGCGGATGGCGACGTCCACGCTGGCGTCCTTGAGCAGGTCCACGGGGTCGGGCGACGTATCCAGACGCACTTGATACTGCGGGTAGGCCTCGTGAAAGCGCCCCAGCCGGGGCACGAGCCACAACGCCGCAAAGGAATGCGTCGTGGACACGGTGAGCGCGCCGGATTCCGGCGCGGGCCGCAGGGCGTCCAGCGTCTGCGCCACGTCCAGCAACGCGCCATGCACGCCGGAAAAGAGGCGCGCCCCCTGGTCGGTCAGCCGCACGCCGCGCGGAACGCGATCGAACAGCGCGCACCCCACATGGCGTTCCAGTGCCTTGACCTGATGCGACACCGCCGTCGGGGTGACGGAGAGTTCGGCCGCGGCCAGCTTGAAACTGCGCAGCCGCGCGGCGGCCTCGAACGTGCGCAGCGCAGTGACGGGAAGCGTGGCGAACATGGGCGATTCCTGGGATGAACAGGATTCATCTTAGTGAAGGAATCGTCAGTTGTCGCGGTCCTGCCTGGAGATCAGCATTACCTATCCGAATGTAGTCCCAGCATTTCACCAAGGAGCCAAGAATGAATTCAAATCACCCAAAACAGCGACTGCTGATCCTGGTGGGCAGCCCGCGCCGCAATGGCAACAGCGCGGCGTTGGCCCACGCCGCACGCCAGGGCGCGCAGGCGGCTGGCATTTCGGCCTCCCTCTTTTTCCTGGATGACTACATCCAGGGCCTGCTGCCCGATCTGCGCCATGCCAAACCGCCCGCCGACCGGTACGCCGAACTTTTCCTGGACCATTTCCTGCCGGCCGATGGCGTGCTGTTCTGCACGCCGATCTACTGGTATGGAATGTCGGCGCAGACCAAGGCGTTCTTTGACCGATCGTTCAGCCACTACGCGGGTTCCGGCCCCGAACCCGAACGTGTCAAGGCACGCATGGCCGGCAAGCGGCTCGGACTGACGGTGGCGTCCGAAGAGACCTATCCCGGCGCGGCGCTGGGCATCGTGCATCAGGTGCAGGAGTTTGCGCGCTACACGCACTCCGATTTCGTGGGATATGTGCACGGCGCGGGCAACCGGCGCGGCGAGGTGGCGCTGGATCCGCGGCGCCCGCTGGCCGCCGCGCAGGCGCTGGGCGCGGAATTCTTCACACGCAAATATTCGGATTACCGGCTCGAAACGCCCCGCAGTCACAACGTCTGGGAGCCCACCGCGCCGGCTCTCACCAGTACGCCGGGCGGACTGCCGTAAACCTGCTTGAACACCCGCGTCAGGTGCGCCTGATCGGCAAAACCCACCGCCTGCGCCGCGTCCGCCAGCGGCAAGCCGCCGCGCAGCAGCACCCGCGCGCGCGCCACGCGCCAGTTGCGCAGCCACGCTTGCGGCGGTAATCCGTAACGCCTCGCAAACTGCTTGACCAGCGTGGTCCGATGACGATCCTGCGCCTGCGCCAGCGCTTGCAGGTCGGGCGCGCAGCACGGATCCGCCGCCATGCGCGCATGCAGCATGGCGCAAACGTCGGTGATGGCGGACAGGTCATCGGAGGGAGGTGCTGCGGGCGTCCCGGCTGCAGGCGTACCGGCTTCGGGCATACCGGCTCCGGGCGTCCCGCTTTCGTCCAGCGCCTCGCCATGCGCGGCCAGCGTGCCGAACAGGGCCGCGGACAGGCGTGCGCTGCGTTCGGCGGGCGCGATCTCGTCGGGCGTCAACGCCTCCAGCCATTGCGCGCACAGGGCGGCATCCGCGATCACCGGTCCCGCCAGCCGCGCACCCTGCGCATGCAGCGCGCGAGCGTGGTCCTGGAACCAGGCCGGATCGATATACGCCATGCGATACGCGAGCGGTCCGGCGGCCGTGCCGCCCGTGTGCACCTGTCCCGGCGCGATCACCACCAGTTCGCCCGCGCAGGCGGCGTGGGCCTCGCCCTGCACGGTGAAGTCGCACCGGCCATGCTCGATGGCGCCGATGGACCAGGCGTCGTGAAAATGCGGCGCGTACCGGTAGGCGCGCAGGTCCGCGATCAGCACGTCGCCGGGCAGTCCCGCGCCGCAATGCCAGATGTGTTGAGAAACCGCCATGTTGCGCCAGCCAGTCGCGGCTATCCGAAGTAATGCCCGTCCGATGTCAGCGAACGGGCCAGGAGCCACGCATTGCGAGGATTTTCGCCGACGCGGCGGATGGCATACGGCCACCAGTCCGCGCCGAACGGAAGATAAACCCTGACGTTATAGCCCAATCCGCGCAGCGCAATCTGCCAGTCCGGACGCACGCCGTAGAGCATTTCGAATTCAAATCCCTCGGCGGGCCAGTCGCGCTCGCGCGCCAGATCGACGATGGCCCCGGCCAGCCGGTCGTCGTGCGTGCCGAACACCGGGTAAAAGCCCGATTCGCGGGCCTCGCGCGACAACATGATGGACGCCGCGTCCAGATAGGCCTGGTCGACGCGCGCGCGCCCGGCGTGGTCCAGCGCGCGCTCCGGGAAAGCGCCTTTCACCAGCCGCAGCGATGTGCGCTGCCGGATCGCCCAGACCAGATCCTCGGGCGTGCGCCGGCGCCGCGCCTGCAGCGTAAGGCCCGCCGGCAGGCCCTCGGCCAGCAGCGTCCGGTGCAGCGCGCACGTGCGGTCGCGGATGCCCGAATCTTCCATGTCCAACACCAGCCAGTCCCGCCCCGAGCCCGAAACGGCCTGCACCGCCCTGCCGATACGTCGCGCGTTTTCCTCGCCCAGGGCATCGGCGTGCATGTAGCCGATGGCCGTGGGGTCGACGGAGACATGCACGTCCAGGCCCGCGCCCGCCAACGCCCGGCAGGCGTCGATGGCTTGCCCGACGTTGTGGTCGATGGCGGCGCGATCCGCCACGTACTCGCCCAGATAGAAGAGCGACGCGCGGATGCCGTGCGCCTCGCGCAGTCTAACGGCGGTGCGCACGGCTTCGTCCACGCCGGCGCCGCCGACGAACCGGCGCGCCAGCGATGTCCGGGCGGCCATCGCCCGCATCGCCTGGCCGACCGCCCGGCTCCGGGCCAGCGCAATTGTGGTCTTTTGAAAAATGCTCATCGCCTCACCGCGCAAAGCGGCCACTATGCGTCGGCGGCGGGCGCCTGTCTTGAACGCCCGTGAACGGCGGGGCTACGCCTTGCCGGCCGCCAGCGCGCGCCCGGCGCCAAACAGCGGCCGCTGGACAGTCTGCGCCAGCAGCACGCCCGCCAGCGTGACCGCGCCGCCCAGGACGTGATAGCGCTGCAGGTGCTCGCGCAGCATCACGAAAGCGGCCAGCGCGGTAAAGAGCGGCAGCAGATTGATGAAGATGCTGCAGCGGTTCGGGCCCAAGCGGTGCACGCCTTCGATCCACAGGTACGACAGCAGCACCGACGAGAAAATGCCGGCGTACAGGATCAGCGGAATGGTATTGGTGTCCAGCGCGGCCTGGGCGTCCGGCACCCGCAGGTAGAGCGGAAGCATGTAGATCAGCGCAAAAATCGACTGCACGAAGGTGGACTGCCAGGCGGGCACCGGCACCTTCCAGTGGCGCAGCAGCACGCCGTACAGCGCGTACGACAACGCGGCCAGCAGCATCAGCCCGTCGCCCACATGCACGCCATGCTGGAACACGCTCAGCATGTCGCCCTGCCCGACCAGGTACAACAGGCCCAGAAACGACAACGCCCCGCCCGCGGCCATGCCGAGCGTCAGCGGATCGCGCAGGATTACGACGCTGCCCAGCATGCTGAGCAGCGGGATCAGCGCAGTCAGAATGGCCATGTTGGTGGCGGTGGTGGTTTCGGCCGCCCGGTACGACAGCGCCTGGAAAACCGCCGACGACAGCGCGCCATAGAGCGCCAGCTTCGGCCAATGCCGCAGGATGACCCTGCGATTGCGCCACGCGGGACGGGCTGTGAACAGCCCCATGAGGAACAGCGCCAGCAGCAGGCGGTAGAAGGTGATGGCGGTGGGAGAGATGGCGCTGGCGGCCATCTTGGAGACGATGACGTTGCCCGCCCAGAACAGGATGGCGAACAACGGAAACAGATAGGACATGGTCAGGAGCTCGAAGGAGGGATCGGCTCATTCGCGTCCGCCGGAATGCGGTGCCGCGAAGGAGTGACCGCCATCCTATTGAGCTTGCGCCAGCCCGTCTGCCGATGAAAAGGCACGCGCTATCGCAAAATGGACATTGCCCTAGCTGGCGCCGGATTCACGCTTCGGGGTTCAGGGCTTGAACGGCGCCGGATCCAGCGGCAGCTCCAGGCCGCCCATTTGCGCCGTCAGCAACGCCGCGCTGCCGCAGGCCAAGGTAAACCCCAGCGCCCCCTGCCCCACGTTCAGCCACAGATTGTCGGCTGCCGGGCTGCGGCCGATCAGCGGCTTTCCGGTGGGCGTGGCCGGGCGCAGGCCCGCCCACGGAATGGCCTGGCGCAGGTCCAGTTGCGGGAAGGCTTCGAGCACCTGTTTTTTCAGAAGACCGACGCGAGCGGGGTCGATGTCGGCGTTGTTGCTGCCGATGTCCACCATGGCCGCGATCCGCAGCACGCCGCCGACGCGGGCGTAGACAATGCGCCGTTCGTAGTCGGTCACGCTGATGCGCGGCGCCACGGTGTCGTCGTCTGCCAGCGGCACGGTCAGGCTGTAGCCCTTCAGGGGGTACAGCGGCACGTCGTGGCCCAGGGGCCCAAGCAAGGCGCGGGTACCGATGCCCGTGGCCAGCACGACGGCGTCGGCGCCGATGTCGCCGTCGCGCGTGTTGACCGCGACGATGCGGCGGCCTTCGCGCTGCAGGCCGGACACCGGGTTGGACATGGCGCACTGCACGTTGCCCAGGCCTTGCAGGCGGTCGAACAGCGCTTCGGTGAATTGTCGGCAGTCGCCGGCTTCTTCGCTGGGGGTATAGATGGCGCCCGCCAGGCTGGCGCCCATGCCGGCCAGCGCCGGTTCGCGCGCCACGGTCTGGGCGGCATCGAGCACCTGCTGGTCCGCGCCGTGCGCCGCCTGGTACGCCACCAGCGCGCGCGCCTTTTCCAGCAGGTCGGGGCTGCGGTAGGCGATGAGCTTGCCGTTCTTCAGGTGGCCGAACGCCAGGTCTTCCTGTTCCAGCAGCGAGTGCATGACATCGCGGCTGAGGTAGGACAGCGTCAGCATCTGGGCGGTGGACGCCTTGGCGACCGAGGCGCGGCAGGCCAGCGCAAATTGCAGGCACCAGCGCCACTGATGCGGATCCAGGCGGGGCCGGAACCGCAGCGGCGAATCATGGCGCAGTAGCCAGCCCGGCACGCTGGGCAGCACGCCGGGCCCGGCCAGCGGCGCCACATAGCTGTAGCTGAGCTGACCGCCATTGGCATAGCTGGAGACTTCCGCCGGGCGGGGCTGGCTGTCGACCAGCACCACGTCATGACCCTGGCGCGCCAGGAAATAGGCCGACGTTACACCGACGACGCCGGCGCCAATTACGCAAACGCGCATACCGTTATCCAAGTAGACCGCGAACACGGCCATTCTGTAACGGCCGCCCCCGCGCCGGCAAATGCCAAACGCCGCAGGGGCCATAACCAAACATCATGTCCCCGATTCAGGCGACGCGGTGCAGCTTGATGATCGCGGCGGCGGTCGGTTCCCGGACCAGATCGGCCAGCGTGTAGCCATTGAGGGTGTCGTAGAAGGCCTGCAGCGTCTGCGCCAGCACGCCCGACAGCCGGCACACGCCGTCCAGCGCGCACGGGGGTTCGCGGCAGTCGATGAGGGGGCCCTGCTGTTCGAGTTCGCGCACCAGATCGCCGACGCGGTATTCCGTGGCGGGACGGGCAAGGCTCAGCCCGCCCCCCTTGCCGCGCGTGGTGCTGACCCAGCCGCGCTGCGACATGAAATGCACTACCTTGACCAGATGATTGCGCGACAGGCCAAAGCGGTCCGCGATCTCGGGGATCGTGACGGCTGCGGACCGGTCGCGGCATTGCGTCAGGTACATCAGGACGCGCAGGCCGAAGTCGGTGAATCGGTTCAGTTGCATGGTGTGAAGGACACGTGGACCCGGCGGCCCGGAAACGTCAGGCCGCCAGGATACACCGGTCAGCCGGCGACGCCGCCGGTGCCAAAGGCTTCGGCGTGGATGCGGTCTTCGCTCACGCCCAGCCCCAGCAACGCCTCGCGCTGCGCACGCATGAAGGCCGCCGGGCCACACAAGTAGTAGTCCGCGCCCGGCACGATGGCCTCGTCGCGAATGGCGTGCAGATCGACGCGCCCCTGGTGATCGTAGTCGCGGCCGGCCTGGTCGCCGTGGCCCACCTCTTCGTAGAACACCGCCTTGCGCACGTTGGCGCGCTTTGCCGCGATGTCGTTCACGTGGTCGCGCATGGCGTGCACCGAACGATTGCGGCAGCCGTGCACGAAGCGGATCTGGCGCGCGTCATTGGCATGCACCAGATGGTTCAGGATCGACACCATGGGCGTCAGACCCACGCCGCCGCTCAGCAGCACGACGGGCGCATCGCCGTCCTCGCGCAGGTGGAAATCGCCCTGCGGCGGCGCGACGTCCAGCACGCCGCCTTCTTCCAGGCGGTCATGCAACGCGTTGGACACGCGGCCCGCCGGCGTCTGGTCGCCCGCCGGTTCGCGCTTGACGGAGATGCGCAGGCGATCCTGGCCGGGCGCGTCCGACAGGCTGTATTGGCGCGGCTGCATCAGGCCCAGTTCCGGCACGAACACGCGCACGGACACATACTGGCCGGGCTGGTAAGCCGGGACCGTGCCGCCGTCGGCCGGGGCGAGGTAGAACGAGGTGATTTCGGCGCTTTCGGGCTGCTTGCCCACGACGCGGAACGCGCGCCAGCCGGTCCAGCCGCCGGGCTTGTTGGCCGATTCCGCATACAGGCGGGCCTCTTCGGCGATCAGCAGGTCGGCTAGTTGGCCGTACGCCGCCGCCCACGCGTCCACCAGTTCGTCGGTGGCGGCTTCGCCCAGCACCTCACGAATGGAAGCCAGCAGATGCTTGCCCACGATGGCGTAGTGCTCGGGCCGGATGCCCAGGCTGACGTGCTTGTGCACGATCCGCGTCACCACGGGCATCAGCACCGAGGGATCGTCGATGTGCTCGGCATAGGCGGTGACCGCGCCGGCCAGCGCGTGCTGCTGCGCGCCGCCCGCCTGGTGGGCCTGGTTGAACACGTGCTTGAGTTCCGGGTTGTGCTGGAACATGCGCGCGTAAAAGTGCTTGGTCAAGTCGACGCCATGGACCTTCAGGACGGGGGCCGTGGCTTTGACCAACTCGCGGATTTGGGGGCTCAACATCAACTGCTCCTTAAATGGCGAACAGGATCGCCTTTAAACATATATTCATAATACATCTTTAAATGCGAGCGGCGAAACGTCAGGGCGGTTTCAAGTCGTATCGGGCAGCCAACAACCTTGTATCAGGACATCCGGCAGCTGACAGCCGGCCGCGCCGGTCCACACGGGTTGCGCCAAGTCCCCAGCTGATCCTTCTGGGGCCTGCCACACCACCGAGGCCATCCAGCCGGCGTCCACCCGATAGGAGCAGGCCCGCCAGCGTCCCGGCGGCGAGCGCAGCGCCAAACCGGACGGCGCCGGACACAAGCCCACCGATGCCATGTCAGCCGGAAAATCCAGGCCGGCGGCCTTGATGAAGGCCTCTTTCAATGTCCATAGCTGGTAAAAGCGGAGCAGGCGCGCCTCGTCGGGCAGCCCTGCCAACAGGTCGCGTTCGGCGGACGAACACACCCACTGGGCCAGCCCCGGCACGTCGCGCGGGGAGATTGCCTCGAGGTCGGCGCCGACTTTCCAGCCTGCCGGGGCGGTGGCCACGATGGCGTGGCCGTTGCTGTGGCTGAGCGAGGCCGGGCGGGAATCGGGCTGGCGGCTGCGCACGTCATGCAACAGCGCGCGGCTGGCCTTCCAGTCGCGCAGCGCCTTGGCGCTGCGGATCGCAGCCGCTCGGGCAGCGTCTTCGGCGGACAGCTGCTCGGGGCTATATAGAGAGGCGGCGCTTTGATCCGCCCACCAGATTAAAAGTTCCTGAATATCCAACGGAGAACGTAACTATTTAGAAAATAATGCGAGAAATCTAAGCCAATTTGTGTGATGTGTAACTATTCAAAACAGTTTGAGCCGAGTTTGCCATAGTAGAATCGCGCGCTATGTTGACGTTCTCCATCGCGCATTGGCAAGGTTGGACACCAGGATTTCAAGACCCGAGCAGTTGGCAGCACTGGGCGGAACACCCATATTGCCCCCTCGGAGATCAGGCCGCCGCCCGCCTCGACTTCTTGCCCCCCATGCAGCGCCGCCGCCTCAGCCCTCTGGCTCGCGGGGTGTTTGCGTGCGCGTGGCCGCTTGCCGACGGATACCCGGACATGCCGTTCGTCTTCGCCTCGCGGCACGGAGAAACCACGCGCAACTTCGGACTGCTTGAGTCGCTGGCGGCGGACGAGCCGCTGTCGCCCACGGCATTTGGCCTGTCGGTTCACAACGCGATAGCCGCGCAATGGTCGATCATACGCCGCGAAACGGCCGAGTCCGTGGCGCTGTCCGTCGAGGACGACGGATTGGAGCACGCCTTCCTCGAAGCCGCGCTTCTGTTCGGCCAGGGGCATGACAACGTGCTGGTGGTGCTGGCCGAGGAAGTGCCGCCGCGCCCGTACGCGCCCTGGGTGGGCGACGCGCCGTTTTCCTACGCCACCGCGTTCCGCCTGTGTCCGGGCACGGACTGGGCGCTCTCGATGGGTCCGGTTGGCAACGGCGATGCGCCGCCGCAAGTCTGGCCCAATCCGCTGAATCTGGTTCGCCACCTGACGCTGCAGACCCCAAGCTGGCGGCACGCCAACCGCAGCCGCCAATGGACCTGGACACGTAACGCATGACCTCCCCGGCTCAAGTTCGTCAAGATTTCTGGCTTTGGCGCCTGGTCGCCACCGGCATGGCCTTCACCATGTTCGGGGTGGGCGGCGTGCTGCTGCGCCTGATGGTGTTTCCGCCCCAGCGCCTGCTGCCGGGCGACCGCCAGGACCGCCAACGCCGGGCCCGCTGGGCATTGAATGGCACCTTCAGGCTGTTCATCCGGTTCATGGTGCGCGTGGGCATCCTGACCGTGGAATTCAAGGGCGCCGACCGCCTGGGCCGGCCGGGCCAGATGATTCTTGCCAACCACCCGTCGCTGCTGGATGTGGTGTTCCTGGTCGGGCACGTCAAGAACGCCAACTGCATCGTCAAGCATGGCCTTGCCACGAATCCCTTCACCCGCGGCCCCGTGGCCAATGCCGGGTACATCACCAATGACGAAAGCTTCGACATGTTCGACCGCGCGGCTGATGTGCTGCGCAATGGCGAAACGCTGATCGTCTTCCCGGAAGGCACGCGCACGCCGCCAGACGCCATGCCGCAGTTTCACCGCGGCGCATGCGCCATTGCGCTGCGCGGCGCGCAGGTCGTGACGCCGGTCGTGATCCGGATGAATCCGCGCAGCCTCACCAAGGGCGAGCCCTGGTACCGGATTCCGCCCTCGCGCATGCGCTATGTCATCGAGGTCGGTGAGGACATCGACCCGGCGACCTGGAGCCAGGCGCATCCGCTGCCGATCGCCGGCCGCAAGATGAATGCCTACCTGCACGCCTATTTCGAAGCCAAGCTGGCGCCGCAGGCGCAGCAAGGCGCCCCAATGAACGCGCCGCCGCCCACGGCGGCGCAAGTGGAGTCAACGCTGGATGAATCAACTGGAACTTGAGCTCAAGACGCTCGTCATCGAGTCCCTCGGGCTCGAAGACATCACGCCCGACGACATCGACCGCGAAGCCGCGCTGTTCGGAGACGGACTGGGCCTGGATTCGGTCGACGCGCTGGAGCTGGGCCTGGCGCTGCAAAAGCGTTACGCCATCACCATCGATCCCGAAACGCGCAACATGCGCGAGCATTTCGCCAGCATTGCCAGCCTGGCGGCATTTGTCACTGCGCAACGCCGCGACTGACGCATACGGAGTCACCATGCACACCCGCGACGAAATCTTCAACACGCTGCGCGGCGCCCTCGTCGAACTGTTCGAAATCGAACCGGAACGGATCACGCCCGACGCGCATTTGTACACCGATCTGGAAATCGACAGCATCGACGCGATCGACCTCATCGACCACGTGCGCCGCCAGACCGGCCGCAAGCTGGACGCCAACGACTTCCGCACGGTCCGCACCGTCGAAGACGTCGTGCAGGCCATGTGGCAAAAGCAGGACCCGGCCGCATGAACCGTGGCGTTGCGGCCGCCTTGGCCGCCGCCGCAGTGGCTTACCCCTTCGTCGTGTACGCGATGCTGGGACGCGTGAACGCCGCCTGGCTGGCCTTGCCGCTGGCCCTGTTGTGGCTGGCCCGCGGCCTGACCGCGCGCGCCGCGCAGCCCGGCGACAAGCTGCTGCCCGCCGCCGCACTGGTCTTCTGCCTGATCTTGGCGGTAACCAATTCCGAGAGCTGGCTGCGCTGGTATCCCGTGCTGGTCAACGCCATGATGCTGGCCATTTTCGGCATGAGCCTGCGCGCCGGACAGCCCGTGGTGGAACGCCTGGCGCGCCTGCGCCACCCCGATCTGCCGCCCGGGGGCGTGCGCTACACCCGCAACGTGACCCGCGCCTGGTGCGTGTTTTTCGCCTTGAACGGCACGATCGCCGCCGCGCTGGCGGCCTGGGCGCCGTGGAGCTGGTGGGTGGCCTACAACGGCTGCGCCAGCTACGTGCTGATGGGCATGATGGCCGCCGGCGAATGGCTGGTGCGCCCCGCCGCCGCGAAGGCCGCCTGAAGCCATGGCCTGGACGCCCCTGCCCCACCTGCTGATGCCCGCCCCTGGCGGCATGGACGCTGCCATCGCGGATGGCCCGGCGATCACCCGCGAGGTCTTTGCGCGGAACGCCCTGTCCGTGGCGGGCGCGTTGCGCGCGCGCCCGGTGCGCCGCGCCGCGCTGTGGTTCGACGACGCGGTGGAACTGGCCTGCGCGCTGTTCGCGTGCTGGCGCGCGGGCGTCGTGGCCGTCCTGCCCGGAGACAACCAGGGCCAGACCTGCAACGGCCTGGACGGCACGGTCGATGCGTGGCTGACCGACACCGATCTGCCCGTGCCTGCCGCGCGGCAATGGCGGCTGGCGGACCTCTTGGACCAGCCGCCGCTCGCGCCCGCCGAACTGGATGCATCGGTGACGCTGGTGCTGTGCACATCGGGCTCCAGCGGCGCGCCCAAGCACATCGTCAAGCAATGGCGCCAGCTTGCGGCGGAGATCGACGCCTTGCAGCGGCAATGGCCCGACACGCAGACACCGGTGCTGGGCAGCGTGTCCGCCCAGCATATGTATGGCCTGCCCTTTCGCGTGCTGTGGCCGCTTTGCGCGGGCCGCCAGATCGACCGCCGCCAGCGGCTGTACCCCGAAGACCTGCAACAGGCCAGCCTGCGCTTTCCCACATTCGCCTGGATCGCCAGCCCCGCGCTGTTGCGCCGGCTGGGCCAGCGCCTGGACGCGGCGCAACTGCGCGGGCGGCTGACGCGCATCCATTCGTCGGGCGGCGCGCTTCCGCTTGACGTATCCGACGACATCGAACGTTCGCTCGGACTGCGCCCCACCGAGATCTACGGCAGTTCTGAAACGGGCGCGGTCGCGTGGCGCACCGGCGACACCGACTGGCAGCCGCTGCCAGGCGTCAGCGTCGACCTGAACGACGCAGGCGCGCTGCGCGTGTCGTCGCCCTGGGTGCAGTCCAGCGAGGCGCAGACCGCCGATGGCGCCGAGCTCACAGCGACGGGTTTCCGGCTGCTCGGCAGGCTGGACCGCATCATGAAGATCGAAGACAAGCGCGTGTCGCTGCCCATGATCGAACACGCGCTGATGGAACATGCCTTCACGTCCGACGTCCGGCTCGGCAAGGCCGCCGGCGCCACGCGCCTGGCCGCCCTCGTTGCGCTGTCGGCCCACGGTCTGCATGCACTGCGCAACCAGGGCCGCAAAGCTGTGGTGGACGCGCTGCGGGGCCATCTGGCCGCGCGCTTCGAATCGCTGGCGATTCCGCGCACCTGGCGGCTGCTGCCCCACCTGCCCGCCAACGCCCAAGGCAAACTGCCGCAAGCCGACTTCGAGGCCGCGGCCGGCCCGCGCCCCGTGGCCCCCGCCGCCATCCCGGCCGGCCTGCCCGGACAACCGGACAACGAACGCCGCTATACGCTGGACATTCCCTACGACCTGGCTCACTTCAGCGGACACTTTCCCGCGGCGCCGGTCGTGCCGGGCGTGGCGCAGATCAGCTGGGCCATGTCGCTTGCCCAGCGTGACCTGCACCCCGGCCTGAACTTCGCGGGCATGGAAGCGCTGAAGTTCCAGCGTCTGCTGCGTCCGGGCGACGCCGCCGTCCTGACGCTGAAATGGGACACCGCCAAACAGAAGCTCTACTTCACATTCACGGTGAATGACGCGCCGTGCTCGTCCGGGCGCATTCTCCACGGGGCAAGCCATGACGCCGCATAAGCTGTGCGCGGTCGTGCCCGTGTACAACCACGGCGGCACCGTCGCCGCAGTCGTCGCGCAGCTTGCCGCGCAAGGCCTGCCTTGCGTCCTGGTGGACGACGGCTCCGCGCCCGCGTGCGCCGCCGTGCTGGACGCCTTGGCCGAACGGCCCGACACGCACCTGGTACGCCGCGCCGTCAACGGCGGCAAGGGCGCCGCAGTGCAGGATGGCTTGCGGGCCGCGCTGGCATTGGGATACACGCATGCCCTGCAGGTGGACGCCGACGGCCAGCATGCGCTGCAAGACATCCCGCTATTCGCGCAAGCCTCGCGCGAGCAGCCGGACGCCGTGATCTGCGGCGCGCCCGTGTACGGCGACGACGTGCCGCGCAGCCGTCTCTACGGCCGCTGGCTGACCCGCGTGTGGGTCTGGATCAACACCCTGTCGCTCGACATCCCCGACGCCATGTGCGGGTTTCGCGTCTACCCGCTGGCAGCCGTGCTGCCGGTGATCGACGGCGCCCGCGTCGGCCAGCGCATGGACTTCGACATTGCCGTGCTGGTACGGCTGCACTGGCGCGGCGTGCGCATGGCCTGGCTGCCGACGCGCGTGGTCTACCCCGAGGGCGGCATTTCGCATTTCAAGGGCCTGCAAGACAACGTGCTGATCAGCCGCATGCACGCGCGCCTGTTTTTCGGCATGCTGGCCCGGTCGCCGGCGCTGTTGTGGCGCCGCGTGTCCCGGAGCGCCCAGCCATGAGCGTGGCCGATCCGCATTGGGCCGGGCAGCGAGAACGCGGCAGCCCCGTGCTGATGCGCCTGACGGCCTGGGCCGCGCGCAGACTGGGACGGCGCGCGGTCGCCCCGGTGGTCTGGGTGGTGGTGCTGTACTTCTACGCGTTTGGCGCCCGCGCGCGGCGCGCGATCGCGGTGTACCAGTCTCGCGTGGCAGCCTCCGGCGAACTGGCCGCGCCGCTGCCGCGCGCCCTGCCCGTGTACCGCCAGTACCTCGCCTTCGCCACCGCCATTCTGGACAAGCTGGACGTATGGCAGGGCAAGATCACGATGGCGCGTCTGGATATCGCGGACCCGGACGGCCTGCATGGCCAGATGGGCCACGGCCGCGGCCAGATCCTCGTGGGCTCGCACCTGGGCAACCTCGAAATCTGCCGCGCGCTTGCGGAGCAGACCGGCGCGCTGCGGCTCAATGTGCTGGTGCACAGCAAGCACGCCGTGAACTTCAACCGCCTGCTCGACGAGGCCGGCGGCGGGCTGCGCATGATCCAGGTCAGCGAGCTGGATGCCGCCGTCATGCTGGATCTGGCCGAGCGCCTGGAGCGCGGGGAATGGCTTGCCATCGCCGGCGACCGTGTGCCGCTGCGCGGCGACCGCACGGTGCCCGTGCAATTCCTGGGCGCCACCGCCCTGTTCCCCCAGGGCCCGTGGCTTCTGGCGGGCCTCTTGGGCTGCCCCGTGAATCTGCTGCGCTGCACCCGCCACGGCGGCCGCTATCGCGTCTCGATGGAGCGCCTGACCGAGCGCGTCGAATGGACGCGCGCGACCCGGCAGGCGCAGATCGCCGTCTGGACCCAGCGCTATGCCGACCGTCTGGCCGCGCATTGCCGCGACGCGCCGCTGCAGTGGTTCAACTTCTACCCCTTCTGGAAAGACGATGCGTAAACGTGGCGCGATCGGCGCGCAAGTCGAAATCCGTGTGCCCTTCTTCGATGTCGATTCGATCAACGTCGTGTGGCACGGCCATTACGTCAAATATCTGGAACAGGCGCGCTGCGAGCTTCTGGACCGGATCGGCCACAACTACGACGCGATGCGGGCAAGCGGCTACGCCTGGCCGGTGATCGACCTGCATCTGCGCTACGCCCAGCCCGCGCAGTTCGGCCAACGCCTGGTCGTGCGCGCCGAACTGGTCGAATGGGAGCACCGCCTCAAGATCAACTACCTGATCCAGGACGCGGCCACGGGCCAGCGGCTCACCCGGGCCACCTCCGAACAGGTCGCCGTGTGCCTGGCCAGCCGCGAAATGCAGCTGACCTCGCCCAACGTCTTCGTTGATGCGGTCCAACGCGCCCTTCAATCCCAGGAGACCGCGACATGCGCCTGACCCTGCCCCAGCGCTTGCCCCTGTTGCAGCGCTGGAACCGTTTCCTCTTTCTGCTGGCGCTGTCGCTGCTGCCCTTGAGCGCCCAGGCGTTCGACCTGAACGACCTGCAGCAGCAACTGCGCGCCACGCCGATCGTGCGCGGCCAGTTCGTCCAGCAGAAATTCCTGCGGTCGCTGCCCCAACCCCTGACCAGCCGCGGCGACTTCACGCTGGCCGCGGGCAAGGGCCTGCTGTGGCTGTTGCGTACGCCCATCGCCCCGGACCTGCGCATCAACGCCGACGGCATCGCGCGCCGCGACGAATCGGGCGCCTGGCAGGCGCTGCCCCAGCACACCGGCGCGGGACGTGAGAACCGGCTATTCCTGTCGGTCCTGGCTGGCGACACGCGCGGGCTCGAAGAGAACTTCGATCTGGCGCTGACGGGCGAGGCGACCGCCTGGAAACTGACGCTGACGCCGCGGTCGGCGCTGCTCAAGCAGATCTTCAGCACGATCCAGATCGACGGCGGCGCGCTGGTCGATCGCATCGAATTGCGCGAGACGCAAGGCGACCGCAGCGTCCTGCAGATGACGGGCGCGGTTGCGGCCGATGCGCTCACGCCCGAGGAACAGCGTGCATTCTCGGACTGAACGCTGGCTGCCCCGCCTCTTCAAGCTGGGGCTGCTGCTGGTGCTGCTTGCCGGCGCCTGGCAATGCCGCAATGGCTGGCCGGTGTCGGCCAACCTGATGGAGCTGGTGCCGCAAAGCGCCAGTGACGCCACGCGCCAGTTGGCCGAAGCCCGCATCCAGGAACCGCTGTCGCGCCAGCTCATCGCGCTGGTGTCTGCCCCGGACGGCGCCGACCCCGCGCAGCCGGCGCGCCTGCTTGCCAAACGCTGGTCGGACAGCGGCCTCTTTTCGGTCGTGCAGGTGGAAGTGAATGTGGACCTGGCCGCCCTGCGCGAACAACTGCTGGCCGGCCGCCTGGCGATGCTGCCGCTGGCGGACCGCCAACTGCTTGAGACCGATCCCGCCGCATTCGCACAGCGTCGCGCGCGCGAGCTGTCCGATCCGTTCTCCTCGTCGGGCCTCGTGCCCGCCGATCAAGACTGGCTGGGGCTCACGCGCCGCGCCGAGCAATCGCTCAGGCCTGGCGGACCCGTGCAATACGACATGGGATCGGGCACGCTGCAGGCGCAGCAGAACGGCAAACGCTGGGTGCTCGTGCGTGCCGAGACGCGCGGCGACGCATTCGACGCCGATGCGCCGCAACGCATCGCCACGCAGATCGCCAAGGACCGCGAGGCCCTGCAGGCCGGCGGCGCCCAGATGCTGGTGGCGGGCGGCGCGCTGTACGCGGCCGCCGGCAAGGCGCAGGCGGTCGCCGAAAGCAGCTGGATCGGGTCCGGCGCCACGATCGGCATCGTGCTCGTCCTGTTGCTGGCGCTGCGCCGCTGGCGCGTGCTGCTGGCCTTCGTGCCGGTGGCGGTGGGCCTTGTGACCGGCGCGGTCGCGTGCGTCGCGGTATTCGGCTCGATCCACGTCCTGACGCTGGTCATCGGCGCCAGCCTGATCGGGGTGGCGGTCGACTTTCCCATGCACTGGCTGGGCAAGCGCTTCGGGATGCCGGACTGGCAAGCGTGGCCCGCGCTGCGCCGCGTGCTGCCCGGCCTGACGATCAGCCTGGCCGCCAGCCTGGTGGGCTATGTCGCGCTGGCGTTCACGCCGTTTCCGGCGCTGACCCAGACCGCCGTGTTCTCGGCGGCCGGCCTGCTTGGCGCGTATGCCTGCACGGTGTGCCAGCTTCCGGCGTGGATGCGGGGCTGGCAGCCGCGCCCCTGGCTGCCGCTGCTTCACTTTGCCCAGGCCGCGCTCGCCACGCGCGAACGGCTGGGCGCCCGGCGCGGCGTCCTGTGGGCCGGTGCGGCCGTCCTGGTGGCGGTGACGGCGGGCGGCATCGCGCGGCTGGCGATCCAGGACGATCTGCGTCAATGGCTGAGCCTGCCGGCGCCGCTGATGCAGCAAGCCAGGCAGATCGGCGAGATCACCGGTTTCGTGCCCACGAGCCAGTTTTTCCTGGTGCGCGCGCCCGATCCCGACGAACTGCTGCGCCGCCAGGCGCGGGTCGCGCAAGCGCTCGACGCGCTGGTCCAGCGGGGCGGCCTGGCCACGTACAACGCGCTCAGCCAGCTTGTGTCGCCCGCCGCCGACCAGCAGGGCCTGGGCCGCCGCCTGGCCGAACTGGCCGGACAACCGCAAGTGTGGAAGCCCATGACGGACCTCGGCATTCCGCTCGAGGCCGTGACGCAGGAGCTGCAGTCGCTGGCGGCGCTGCCGGTCGTCACCATCGACGGCGCGCTGCAAGGCCCGCAGGCCGAACGCTGGCGCGCGCTGTGGCTTGGCCAGCACGACGGCGAGTACGCGGGCATGATCTCGCTGCTGGGCCTGACCGATCCCGCCGCGCTGCAAGGCATTGCGCAGGCCGCGCCCGGCGTCACGCTGGTCGATCGCAGCGGCGAGCTGAACCGCATGTTCGCCGCCACGCGGGTCGAAGCCGCCGAACTCAAGTTGCTGTCCTACGTGGCCGCGGCCGTGCTGCTGCTTCTGACGCTGGGACGCGCCGCCACCTGGCGCATCCTCGCCGTGCCGCTGGCGGCCACCGCCTGCAGCCTGGCCGCGCTGGGCTACCTGGGCCAGCCCTTGACGCTCTTTAGCCTCTTCGGCCTGCTGCTGGTGTCGGCCATCGGCGTGGACTACGCCATCTTCATGTACGAGCGCGTCGCTGGCGCCGCCGCCAGCCTCGTCGGCATTCTGCTGGGCGCCGTCACCACGCTGCTGTCTTTCGGACTGCTTGCCCTGAGCCACACGCCCGCCATCGCCAACTTCGGGCTGGCGGTGGCCCTGGGCGTCGCCTTTTCGCTCCTGTGGGCGCCCTGGGTCCGGCCGCCCCAGCGGGCCTGACATCTGCCTCTTTCACCAAGGAATCATGGAAACCTCCAGCATGGAACATCGGGAAGTTGTGGTTATCGGGGCGGGCCCCGCCGGCGCGGTCGCTGCGGCGCTGCTGAAACGGCAGGGACATGACGTGCTCATGCTGGAACGCCAGCAGTTCCCCCGGTTCTCCATCGGCGAAAGCCTGCTGGCGCACTGCCTGGAATTCGTGGAAGAGGCCGGCATGCTGCCCGCCGTCCAGGCCGCGGGCTTCCAGGTCAAGAATGGCGCCGCGTTCGCCTGCGGCGACGCCTACACGTACTTCGACTTCCGCGACAAGTTCACCGCCGGGCCGGGCACGACCTTCCAGGTACAGCGCGCGCATTTCGACAAGGTGCTGGCGGACGACGCCGCGCGCCAGGGCGTCGAGGTGCGCTATCAGCAGGAAGTCACCGCCGCGGACTTCGGCAGCGCCGGGCCCTTGCTGGACGTGCGCCGCGCGGACGGCAGCGCCTACCAGGTCAAGAGCCAGTTCGTGCTGGACGCCAGCGGTTACGGCCGCGTGCTGGCCCGTCTGCTGGACCTGGAACGCCCGTCCGGCCTGCCGCCCCGCAAGGCCATCTTCACGCACATCGAAGACCGCATCGACGATCCGGGCTTTGACCGCGAGAAGATCCTGATCACGGTTCACCCTGAACAACGCGGCATCTGGTATTGGCTGATTCCCTTCTCCAACGGCCGCTGCTCGTTCGGCGTGGTGGGCGGCGATGACCTTTTTGGCGGCCCCGGCGAGGACCTGATGACCACGTTGCGCGCCATGGCCGATGCCGCGCCCAACCTGAAGCGCGTCTTGAAGAACGCCGTCTGGGACACTCCGGCCAACACCATCGGCGGATACTCCGCCAGCGTCACCCGCCTGCACGGCCCCGGCTTCGCCCTCTTGGGCAACGCCGCGGAGTTCCTGGATCCGGTGTTCTCGTCCGGCGTCACCATCGCGCTGCGCTCGTCCAAGCTGGCCGCGGACGCCTTGCACCGGCAACTGGGCGGCGCGCAGGTGGACTGGCAAGCCGAGTTCGCCGACCCGCTGATGATCGGCGTGGAAACCTTCCGCGCGTATGTGCAGGGCTGGTACACCGGCGAATTCCAGGACGTCGTCTTCTATCAGCAGGCGCAACCGGAAATCCGCCGCATGATCAGCTCCATCCTGGCCGGCTACGCCTGGGACACGGCCAATCCCTTCGTCGCCAACCCGCAGCGCCGCCTGCGCATGCTGAGCGAGCTGTGCCGCAGCGGCGACAGGCTCGCCCAGCCCGCCTGACCCCGCCATGACCGCCCATCCCGCCTCCTTCCTGTCTGCCTGCCGCGCCCTGGCGATGACGCTGGCCTTGCTGGCCCTGGCCGGCTGCGCGGGCGCGCCGCCCCTGCCCGCGCGCGACGCCGGCTTTTCGCTGCCGCGCCAGTTGCACGTGGTGCAGGCCGCGCCGGGCCAGCCCGCCCAGGACCTGCTGCTGGTGGTCCAGCGCGAAGACGCCGCCTTGCGGTGGTCGCTGTTCGACCCCATGGGCGTGCCGCAGGCGCGCCAGATGCTGGAGCGCGGGCAATGGCGCAACGATGGTTTCATGCGGCCCAATGCGCAGGCGCGCGATCTGTTCGCGGCGCTGATGTTTGCCTGGACCCCGCAGGCCGAGCTTGACGCAGCCTACGGCCAGGCGTCGTGGCGCGCGGCCTCGCAAGGCGGCGCCACGCAACGTCTGCTGCTCGATGGCGGCAAGGTGCGCTGGACGGTCACCTATCCCGCGGACTCGCAGAGCCAGGCGTTGTCGATCGGCAGCGCCAGCGGCGTGACGTGGCGCATCACCCCACTGAAGGAGCAGCCATGACGACCTGGCTTGGCACTCCCGGCATCGTCTGCGCGCTGGGTGCTGGCGTGGACGCCGTCGGCCGCGCCGCTTTCGCGGGCGACACGAGCGGCATGCGCGCCCAGGACGGCTGGGTGAACGGCCGCACACTGACGCAGGGCGCCGTCACCGCCGCGCTGCCGCCGGCGCCCCCGCAGATGCCCGTGCATCACCACAGCCGCAATAACCAGTTGCTGCTTGCGGCGGCCCTCCAGATCGAGGACCGGCTGCGCGGCGCCATCGCCCGGTACGGCACCGCGCGGGTCGCGGTGGTGCTGGGCACCAGCACGTCCGGCGTGAACGACAATGCGCCCGCGTTCCGCCATCTGCGCGCGCACGGCGCATGGCCGGACGACTACGACTACCGCAGGCAGGCCCTGTCCTCGCCCGCCGCCTTCCTTGCGGACTGGCTGGGCGTGACGGGGCCGGCCTACACCCTGTCCACCGCATGCACCTCCAGCGCCCGCGCCCTGCTGTCGGCGCGCAGGCTGTTGCAGCTGGGCCTGTGCGACGCAGTGATCTGCGGCGGCGCCGACACGCTCTGCCGCCTGACCATCAATGGCTTCGCGACGCTCGAAGCGGTGGACGAAGCGCTGTGCGCGCCCTTCTCGGCCCATCGCCGCGGCATCAACATCGGCGAAGCCGGCGTGCTGTTCCTGATGGAACGCGATCCAGCCGATGCCAACGCCGTGGCGCTCTTGGGCGGCGGCGCCAGCTCCGACGCCTGGCACATGTCCGCGCCCGACCCGACCGGCGAAGGCGCGCGCCGGGCCATGCAGTCCGCGCTGCAATCGGCCAGCGTGGACGCCGCCAGCATTGGCTGGCTCAACCTGCACGGCACCGGCACGCCGCACAACGACGCCATGGAAAGCCACGCCACGCACGCGGTGTTTCCGAACGGCGTGCCCTGCGCGTCGACCAAGGCGCTGACCGGCCACACGCTGGGCGCGGCCGGCGCCCTGGAAGCCGCGCTGGCCTGGATCACGCTGTCCGCCGCCAACACGCAGGGCGCGCTGATGCCCCATGTGTGGGATGGCCAACCGGATCCGGCGCTGCCCGCGCTGGACTTCAGCACGTCCGCGCACCGCTACCCGGCGGGCCGGCGGCGGCTCGCCATGAGCAACTCGTTCGCCTTCGGCGGCAACAATGCCAGCCTGGTGCTGGGAGGCCAGCCATGACGACGTGGCCCATTGCCAGCCTGCTGCCGCACGCAGGCGACATGATCCTGCTCGACGCAGTCACCCACCATGACGCGGACAGCCTTACCGCCCAGGCCGTCGTGCGGCCGGGCCCCTACTCGCTGCCCGACGGCTCGCTGCCGCCCTGGCTCGGCATGGAACTGATGGCGCAGGCCGTCGGCGCCTGGGCGGGTTGCCAGGCCCGCCAGGCCAACGAAGCCGTCAAGCTCGGCTTCCTGCTTGGCACGCGTCGCTACGAATGCCACGACGCATCGTTGCCCGCCGGCGCCGCCCTCACCATCCACGTCGAACGCGGCCTGATCGACGCCAGCGGCATGAGCGTCTTCGAATGCGAACTGCGCGAGGGCACGCGCGTGCTGGCCCAAGCCCGGCTCAACGTCTATCAGCCCAGCGACCCCAACACCCTTATGCAGGAACAAGCCCCCCAATGAGCGCCGACCCCATTCTCGTCACTGGCTCGAGCCGCGGCATCGGCCGCGCCATCGCGCTGGCCCTGGCCGACGCGGGCCACGATCTGGTGCTGCATTGCCGCCAACAGCGCGCGCAGGCCGAGGCCGTCCAGGCCGAGGTGCAGGCCCGTGGCCGCCAGGCCCGCATCCTTCAGTTCGACGTGGCCGACCGCGCGCAGTGCGCCGCGGTGCTGCAGGCAGACGTCGACGCGCACGGCGCGTATTACGGCGTGGTGCTCAATGCCGGTCTGACGCGCGATGGCGCGTTCCCCGCCCTGACGGGCGATGATTGGGACCAGGTGCTGCGGACCAACCTGGACGGTTTCTACAACGTGATGAGCCCGCTGGCGATGCCCATGATCCGCCGCCGCGCGGCGGGCCGCGTGGTGTGCATGACCTCGGTCTCCGGATTGGTCGGCAACCGCGGACAGGTCAACTACAGCGCCTCGAAGGCCGGCCTCATCGGCGCCGCCAAGGCGCTGGCCGTGGAACTGGCCAAACGCCACATCACCGTCAACTGCGTGGCGCCCGGTCTGATCGATACGGACATGATCGACGAGCAGGTGCCGGTCGAGGAAATCCTGAAGGCCATCCCGGCGCAGCGCATGGGCCGGCCCGAAGAGGTGGCCGCGACCGTGGCATTCCTGATGTCGCCCGGCGCCGCGTACATCACGCGCCAGGTCATCGCCGTAAACGGAGGACTTTGCTGATGAAACGCGTCGTTGTCACCGGCATGGCCGGCATCAGCGCCCTGGGATCGGAATGGCAGGCCATCCAGCAGGCTTTCCAGGAGGGCCGCAGCGCCATTCGCGTCATGCCCGACTGGTCGCGCTACACGGAACTGAACACCCGTCTGGGGGGCCCGGTCGAAAACTTCCAGCCGCCCTCGCACTGGACGCGCAAGCAGTTGCGCAGCATGGGCCGGGTGTCGCAGCTGGCGGTGCGCGCCGCCGAAAACGCCCTGGCCGACGCCGGCCTGCTGGGCGAGCGCAGCATCACCGACGGGCGCATGGGCGTGGCCTGCGGATCGTCGGTCGGCAGCACCGCCGAAATCCGCGCCTTCGGCAACATGCTGCTCAACGGCGTGACGGATGACCTGAACGCCAATTCCTACGTGCGCATGATGCCGCACACCACCGCGGCCAACATCGGCATCTTCTTCGAACTGAAGGGCCGGATCATCCCGACCTCCAGCGCCTGCACGTCCGGCAGCCAGGGCATCGGCTACGCCTACGAGGCCATCCGCTACGGCCGCCAGGACCTGATGCTGGCGGGCGGCGCCGAAGAACTGTGCCCCAGCGAGGCGCTGGTGTTCGACGCGCTGTACGCAACCAGCCAGAAGAACGACACGCCGG
Organism: Achromobacter sp. Root170; assembly: GCF_001428165.1. NCBI lineage: Bacteria > Pseudomonadati > Pseudomonadota > Betaproteobacteria > Burkholderiales > Alcaligenaceae > Achromobacter > Achromobacter sp. Root170. Next base: position 237,605 of record NZ_LMHN01000001.1, on the reverse strand, counting down.
AACTGACGCCCCGCCCCTACGACCGCGACCGCGACGGACTGGTCATTGGCGAAGGCAGCGGCATGCTGGTCCTCGAATCGCTGGAACACGCCCAGGCCCGCGGCGCGCGCATCCACGCCGAGATCGTGGGCTTTGGCAGCAATTCGGACGGCACGCACATCACCCGGCCCGAAGCGGCCACCATGCGCATCGCGATGGAAATGGCGCTGGCCGACGCCGGCCTGCCGCCCGAGGCAATCGGCTACGTGAACGGGCACGGCACCGCGACCGAACAGGGCGACGTGGCCGAAACGCAGGCGACTTCCGGCCTCTTTGGCAGCCGCATGCCGATCAGCTCGCAGAAAAGCTACCTGGGCCACACGCTGGGCGCCTGCGGCGCGCTGGAATCGTGGTTCAGCATCGAGATGCTCAGGCACGACTGGTACGCGCCCACGCTGAATCTGCAGAATGTCGATCCGTTATGCGGCGAGCTCGATTATCTGGACGGAGACGGCCGGCGCATGAGCAACGAATACGTGATGAACAACAACTTTGCGTTCGGCGGCATCAACACGTCCCTGATCTTCAAGCGCTGGCCCTGACGCGGGCCAGCGCCGCTGGTACCGCTTTCCCGCTTTTCCAACGTCTCATCAAGGAATGCAAGTCATGACCCTCCATTGCAAGCTCGCTGGCGCGCTGGCCGTGTCCTTTGCCCTGACCGCCCCGGTCCTGGCCGCGGATCGCACCGTCCACCTGCCCCTCGCGGCCGCCGTCAAGGCCGCGCAGGACGCCGGCAAGATCGACGGCAGCGTAAAGTTCTACCTGGCGGGCACGGGGCCCAAGGGCAAGGTGCTGGAGGCCGGCGTGGTCACCAACCGCAAGACGAACGCCTTTGCCAAGAAGGACGAAGAGGCTTGCGTGTGGGTGGCCCAGTCCGCCGTGATCGCGCTGCATGAAGCCGCGAAGAAGGCCGGCGCCAATGCCGTCACCAATATCGTCAGCTACTACCGCAAGAACGAATACCGCAGCACCACCGATTACGAGTGCCACGCCGGCGCCATGGTGGCAGGCGTCGCGCTGCGCGGCGACCTCGCCACGGTGAAGTAAGCGCAACGGGCCGGGGCCGCCCGGTGCGCCCCGGCCCGGTTTACACTTCCCGATTACCGCAACACCACAAAGGTTTACCGATGAGCACTGCTACGCTCAAGACCCGCCTGTCTGACGCCGTCAAGGACGCGATGCGCGCCAAGGCCACCGAGCGCCTGACCACGCTGCGATTCCTGCTGGCTGCCGTCAAGCAGAAGGAAGTGGACGAACGCCGCGATCTGTCCGACGCCGAAATCACCGCCATCATCGAAAAGCAGGTCAAGCAGCGCCGCGAGTCCATCGCCGCCTTCGAGCAGGCTGGCCGCACGGAAACCGCCGAGCAGGAAAAGGGCGAACTCGCCGTGCTGCAGGAATTCCTGCCCCAGGCCGCGACGCCCGAGGAAGTGGCTGCCGCCATCGACGCCGCGCTGGCGGAAGTAGCCGCGCAAGGCGTGACGGGCGCGCCCGCGATGGGCAAGGTAATGGCGATCCTCAAACAAAACCTGGCCGGCCGCGCCGACATGACGGCGCTGTCGCAGCAAGTGAAAGCCCGCCTCGCAAGCTAAAACGCCCCCCCAAACAGATCCGGCTGGCGCGACTGCTCCGCCGGGTCTGCGAAGTTGCTCATCCCCACCCCCGCCAGCCGGTACAGCGTGTCCGGCGGCAGGTCGACCCGTTCGCATAGCAGCCGAGCCAACGCGGCCAGTTCCAGGGCGGATGCGGGCGGCTGCGCGCAGGTCTGGCTGCGCGTCAGGATCCGGAAGCGGTCGGTCTTCAGCTTGAGCACCACCGTGCGTCCCAAGGCGCCCTTCTTCAGCGCCTGATCCCACACTTTTTCCGCCATGCGGTCCAGCGCGTCTCCCACGGCGTCCAGCCGGACATCGTTGGAAAACGTGGTTTCCGCGGACACCTGTTGCAGCGGCTGGTCCGTCTGCACCTCGCGTTCGTCGATGCCGCGCGCCAGTTCATACAGGCGCCGGCCGTAGCGGCCGAAATAGTGCTCAAGTTCCTGCGCGCTGTGCGTCGCCAGGTCGCCCACCGTCTGGATTCCAAGCTGCTCCAGCCGCGCCTGCGTGACCTTGCCCACGCCCGGCACCTTGCGCACCGGCAAGGCCTCCAGAAACGCCAGCACCTTGTTGGGCCGCACCACGAACAGCCCATCGGGCTTGTTCCAGTCAGACGCGATCTTGGCCAGGAACTTGTTTGGCGCCACGCCCGCCGACGCGGTCAGGCCGGTTTCCTCGCGGATCTGCTGGCGGATCACCTGCGCCACCTCGGTGGCCGATGGCAGCCCGCATTTGTTGACCGTGACGTCCAGGTAGGCTTCGTCCAGCGACAAGGGTTCGATCAGGTCGGTATGGCGGGCGAAGATCTGCCGCACCTGGCGCGACACGTCGCGGTAGCGGTTGAAATCGGGCGGCACGTAGATCGCGTGCGGGCAAAGGCGTTCGGCCTTGATGGCCGACATCGCGGAATGGATGCCGTAGCGCCGCGCCTCGTACGAGGCCGCGCACACGACCGAGCGCGGGCCCGTCCAGGCCACGACCACCGGCTTGCCACGCAGGTCGGGGTTGTCGCGCTGCTCCACGGATGCATAGAAAGCATCCATATCCACATGCACGATCTTGCGCGCGGACTGCGCGGGCGCCTGCCCCGTCATGGCCTCAATCCCGTGGCAAAAACATATATTATGACCGGCGACAATTCGCTATCCCTTCTTGCCCCCGACGGATCCATGACTGCACCCGCCCGCGCCAACACCGACTACTTCGGCCTGACCATTCCTTTCATGAGTTTCATCGGCCTGGTGCCGGAAAGCATCGCGCCCGCTTACGCCCGCACGACGCTGCCGTGGCGCGAAGACTTGACCAACAGCCGCGGCGATGTGCACGGCGGCACGCTGATGAGCGTGCTGGACTTCACCCTGAGCGCCGCCGCCCGCGGCTCGGCCGACGCCACCGAAGGCATGGCCACCATCGACATGAACACCACGTTCCTGTCGCCCGCCACCGGCGATCTGGTCATCGAGGCGCGGTGCCTGCGCCGCGGCGCTTCCATCGCCTTCTGCGAGGGCGACATCCGCCGCACTGACGGCGAACTGGTGGCTCGCGCCACCGCCACCTTCAAGATCATCCGCCGCCGTCCGGGCGGCGACTGACCTTACCAGGCTCCCTGTCCTACCTGGGCAGGTCGCGCGACGGCTTGACGGGCGGACGCGGATCCAGCGGCATGTACGTGCTGCACGACACCAGCCCGTAGTACACCGCGTCCTGCATGGCGCGCATCGCGGCGGCATCCCACGTGCCCTTGCCCCACATCACGACGCGCACGTCCGTGGACTTCGGGCCCAGCGACTTCAGGTCCACGCGCGACATTTCGCGATCAGAGTACGGCGCCAGCACGCGCACCACACCGGTTTGCGCGCTTTCGTTCAGGTCGGACACGACACGGTAGGCGTTGTCGGTGCTGCGCAGGCAGGCGTTGGACTGGCGGATGACCGCATCGTAGGCGTCCTTGAACGCCACCGGCGCCTTGAATTCGCTGTGCGGCGACGCGCTGTCCGGCGAAATGCCGAGCGAGCAGCCGGCCAGCCCCAGGGCCAGCGCCGAGGCCGCGACCAGATTCCTGTACATGTAAATCTCCAGAAGAATTGCCGCGATTATCCCGCAAACCGCCTGGCGGCATAAGTGGGGCCGGTTCGACACCCCTTGCGCGGCTATGGCATTATCGACCGGCCATTGCAACGCGGATCGACATCACGGAGGTTTCCCTTGTTCTCATTCCTGCGCACCGTCCTGGCGGCCGGCATTGTCGGCGCCTCATTGGGTGCCTGCGCCACGCAGCCGCCTCCTCGCGCCTATCCCCTGAAAGATTTCTTCCGCAACCCGGATCGCGGCTTTTTCCGGCTCTCGGACGACGGCCAGACGCTCTCGTTCATGCAGCCGACCAGCGTGGACGGCAATCCGGCCCGCATGAACATCTATGTGCAGCCCCTGCAAGGCAGCGAGCTCGTCGGCGAGCCGCGCCAACTGACGCGCGAGACCGCGCGCGACATCAGCGCCTACTTCTGGAAAGGCGCGGACGTGGTGCTGTACCAGAAGGATTTTGGCGGTGACGAGAACTTCCACGTCCTGGCCGTCAATGCCAAGACCGGCACGATCACCGACCTGACGCCCTACGAGGGCGTGCGCGCCGGCATCGAAGACGACCTGGAAGACGATCCCGACCACGTGCTGATCAGTCACAACCAGCGCGACCCCGAAGTCTTCGACGTCTACCGCGTCAACGTCCACACCGGCGCGGCCGTGCTGGTGGCGCAGAACCCGGGCAACATTGTCGGCTGGCAGACCGACCACGCCGGCAAGGTGCGCGCCGCCGTCGCCAGCGACGGGCTGAACACCACCCTGCTCTACCGCGACGACGAAGCCTCCGACTTCCGCCCCCTCATCACCACCGATTACCGCACCAGCGTCAGCCCCGCGTTCTTCACGTTCGACGACAAGAAGTTCTACGCGCTCAGCAACCGCGGCCGCGACAAGCTTTCGCTCGTCGTCATTGACCCGGCCACGCCGGACGTTGAAGACGTCATCTTCACGCCCGATGCGGTCGACCTGGACGGCGCGGCATTCTCGCGCAAGCGCCGCGTGCTGACCGTCGCGTCCTACCAGACCGACAAGCCGCAATACAAATTCTTCGACGCCGAAACCGAAGCGCTGTACAAGACCCTCGCCGAGCGCCTGCCCGGCTACGACGTCGTCCTGCAGGGCGGCAACCGCGACGAAAACAAGTTCATCGTCGCCGCCTACAACGACCGCACGCCCGGTTCGCGCTACATCTATGACGCGGTGGCCGGCACGCTGACCAAGCTGGCGGACCTGAATCCGGCGATCCCCGAGGCCGACATGTCGCGGGTGCAGCCCATCAGCTACCAAAGCCGCGACGGCCGCACCATCCACGGCTACCTGACGCTGCCTGCGGGCCGCACGCCCAAGAACCTGGCTTGCGTGGTCAACCCGCACGGCGGCCCCTGGGCCCGCGACGGCTGGGGCTACAACCCCGAAGTGCAATTCCTGGCCAACCGCGGATTCTGCGTCCTGCAGATGAACTTCCGCGGCTCCACCGGCTACGGCCGCGACTTCTGGGAAGCGGGCTTCGGACAATGGGGCCTGGCGATGCAGGACGACATCACCGATGGCGTCGAATGGCTGGTCAAGCAAGGCATCGCCGATCCCAAGCGCATCGGCATCTATGGCGCCAGCTACGGCGGCTACGCCACGCTGGCCGGCGTGGCCTTCACGCCGGACCTGTACGCCGCGGCGGTCGACTACGTGGGCGTGTCCAACCTCTTTACGTTCATGAAGTCGATTCCGCCCTACTGGAAGCCGATGCTGGACAAGATGCAGGACATGGTGGGCGACCCGGTGCGGGACCGCGACCGCCTGACCGCCACGTCGCCGGCGCTGCATGCGGACAAGATCCGCACGCCGCTATTCGTGGCGCAAGGCGCCAAGGATCCGCGCGTGAACAAGGACGAGAGCGATCAGATGGTGTCGGCGCTCAAGGCTCGCGGCGTCGATGTGGAATACATGGTCAAGGACAACGAAGGCCACGGCTTTCACAACGACGAGAACAAGTTCGAGTTCTACGAGGCCATGGAGAAGTTCCTGACGGAACACCTCAAGCCGTAGTGCCCGCGGCTTCGGCCTCCAGGGCATTCGTGGCGGCGGCCGGCTGGCCGCCGCCTGCCCGAACCATCCCCCGGCCGCTCCAGGCCATTTCCACCCGGTCGCGCCCCTGTTCCTTGGCCCGATACAACGCCACATCGGCCCGCGCCAGGATCACGTCGGCGCTATCGCCGGGCTGGTAGGACGCCAGCCCCCCGCTCGTGGTCATCTGCACTTCCAACCCCTGCAGGTAAAGCGGCATGTCGCGCAAGGCGTCGCAAACGCGCTGCGCTTGCACCAGCGCGCTCGCCGGATCACAGTCGTACATCAGCAGCACGAATTCCTCGCCGCCCATGCGTCCGAAGCGGTCGCTCGACCGGACCGCGTTCTGCACCACGCGCGCGAAGTGCCGCAGCGCGGTGTCGCCGCCCGCGTGCCCGTAGCGGTCGTTGATGGATTTGAAATGGTCGATGTCCAGCACCAGCACCGCCAGCTTCCCGCCGCTGCGCTCGCAGCGTTGCAGCTCGCGTTCCAGCTCGTCCAGGATGCTGCGCCGCGAGTAGGCCTGCGTCAGGCTGTCGAACGTCAGCGCGGCCTGCATCTTTTCCGCCTGGCTGGACTGGATCATAAAGAGCAGCGCCAGAAACAGCCCCGGCACCGTGACGGAGCCGCACACGATGAAGAACAGGCCCCACGCCGACGGCTGCAGCAGCGACACCGGCGCTTCCACGCCCGCGCCGTAGACATACACGCGCAGCGCGTGCAATCCCACCAGCCCGAAGAAGGCCAGCAGCAGGTAGAGCACGACGCCTTCGGTCTGGATGCGCCGCCGCTGCCGGAAGATGACCCAGCCCGTTGCCGCCATCAGCACGCAGGTGTAGCCGGAATACAGCATCATTCGCGACAGCAGGCTGTCGTTGCGATACAGCAGCAGTGCAAAGCCAAACGTGCACAGCGAGCACAACACGGTCGTGCGCAGGATGTGCGGATGCAAGCCGAAGAACTGTCGCACGCCGATGTACACCAGCGCGGCGGACACAGCCCAGGCCGCGTTGGACACCATCACATAGGCCGCGGGCGGCATCATCTCGGCGCACGCGTAGGCCAGCATCGACAGCACGGCCAGCGCATTGGCCGCCATGAACGCGGGCACGCCTTCGACGCCGCGGCCATGAAATGGCAGCAGCAGCGGCAACGCCAGCGCCGTGGCGAGTCCCCACATCAGGAAAAACAAGCTAGTCGTCATGGTTGTTCCGGCTCAGGCCTTCTGGGCCTGCCCCGCCGTTGGGAATTGCAGTTGCACTGGGTTCGCAATAGATAACGCGTTACACGTCAGCATTTTTGATGCTTTTTGTTACCAGAACGACAAAATGACCCACTGCGCGTTTGCCCATCGGGCAACGCGCGCCTGTTCGTTCAGAACCTTTACCGCCCGCGCCAAGACGATCGCACGGCCTGCGACGAAAGAATACGCCAAGGCGCCCGCGCCGTGACGTTCCCTTTGCAGTAATTGACAGTTAACTTACGCAAATATCCGTAAAGTTCCGTGCGTCGACGGCCCAGCCATAAGCGCCGCGACCACGCCCCGCGGGCGTGGCGCGCACATTTGGCGCCGGCATCCTTGCGATCCTCGCGGGCGCCCCTACACGCGCCGCATCTTTGGCAACAGGATGGCCACGACGCCCAGCAGCGGCAGATAGGCGCATAGCTGATAGACATGGCCAATGCTGGTGGCGTCAGCCAGCCGGCCCAGCACCGCCGCGCCCAGGCCGCCCATGCCGAACGCAAAGCCGAAGAACAGCCCCGCGATCATCCCCACCTTGCCCGGCACCAGTTCCTGGGCATAGACCACGATCGCCGAGAACGCCGAGGCCAGCACCACGCCGATGATGACCACCAGCACGCCCGTCCAGAACAGGTTCGCGTGCGGCAGCATCAGCGTGAACGGCGCCACGCCCAGGATCGACACCCAGATCACGATCTTGCGGCCGATGCGGTCGCCGACCGGTCCGCCCACCACGGTGCCCACCGCCACGGCGGCCAGGAACAGAAAGAGATACAGCTGCGCTTCGCGCACCGACAGCGCGAACTTGTCGATCAGGTAGAAGGTGAAGTAGCTGTTCAGGCTGGCCAGATAGAAGTACTTCGAGAACACCAGCACGCCCAGCACGGCCAACGCGCCCATCACCTGATGGCGCGTGAGCCCATTGTCCGCGCCCTCGCGCCGCGCGCGCGGCTTGAGCAGCACGCGGTTCGCGCTGTACCAGCGGCCGATCCAGATCAGCACCCCGATGCCGAACAGTGCCGCCACCGAGAACCACGCCACGCTGCCCTGTCCGTGCGGAATGATGACCAGCGCCGCCAGAAGCGGTCCCAGCGCCGATCCCACATTGCCGCCCACCTGGAACAGCGACTGCGCCAGCCCGTGCCGCCCCCCCGACGCCATGCGCGCCACCCGCGACGACTCGGGGTGAAACACCGACGAGCCGGTGCCCACCAGCACCGCCGCCACCAGCAGCCAGCCGAAGGACGGCGCCATCGACAACAGCAACAGGCCCACCAGCGTGAACCCCATGCCCACCGGCAGCGAGTACGGTTTGGGATGCCGGTCGGTGTACAAGCCGATGAAGGGCTGCAGCAACGACGCGGCAAGCTGGTAGACCAGCGTGATCAGGCCGATCTGCGTGAACGTCAGGCTGAACGAATCCTTGAGCATCGGATAGATGGCGAGCAGGATCGACTGGATCATGTCGTTCATCAGATGCGCCACGCTGATGGCGCCCAACACCTTGAAGGCGGTGGAGGGATCGGACGAGGCGGCCGGTGCCGCGGGCGGAGTGGCAGCCAGGCCGGCGGCGGGATTCTGGGCGGAGTTCATGGGGCGCGCAAGAAGTGGAGGGAAAGCCAGAGGAAAGGACAGCCGGCCAGACGCCGGAACCAGGCCTCAAGTGTAGAAATCCGGCGTCCGCGCGATCTGCCAATTTTCGTCGCCAAAGTGACAAAATAGGCGCACTGCGCTTTTGGGCGTGCCCTCATCCTCTTGCCGGAAGTGACACCATGGTCGTGCGCCCCGCCCCCGATCCCGCGCGCAGCATCAATGCCCAGGACTACCAGCATCGCCCGCGCGTCGTGACGGCAATGGCCAAGGAATTTCCCGCGGGCGCGCAAACCGGCTCGCATTCGCACCCCCGCGCGCAGCTCATCTACGCCATCGAAGGCGTGATGCGCGTCACCACGCCCAGCGGCTTCTGGGCCCTGCCGCCGCTGCGCGCGCTCTGGGTGCCGGCCGGCGTGCCGCACGGCGTGGACATGGTGGGCGCGGTCTCCATGCGTTCGCTCTACATCCAGGCCGAAGCGGCCGCGGGCTACTGGCCCCAGTGCCAGGTGATCGAGGTAAGCGGCCTGTTGCGCGAATTGATCCTGGCGCTGACAGCCGAGCCCATCGACTACCCGCTCGGGGGACGGATCGAACAGATCGCCGGATTGATCCTGGCCGAACTGGCCGCGGCCCGTGTCGTGCCGATTCAGATCCCCTGGCCGCGCGACCGGCGCCTGCAAGCCATTTGCGCGGCCATCCTGGACCAGCCCGGGCTGCAGCGCGGCATCGACGGCTGGGGCAGCGAGATCGGCGCCAGCGGCCGCACATTGATCCGATTGTTTCAAAGCGAACTGGGGCTGAACTACCGCCAATGGGTGCAGCAGGTGCGCCTGGCCGACGCCGTGTGCCGCCTGTCGCTGGGCGAGCCCGTCGCGCGGATCGCCGCGGACCTTGGCTACCGTAGCGCCAGCGCGTTCTCGGCCATGTTCCGCCGCGCGCTGGGCGCGCCGCCGCAGCGCTACCTGCAATCCGTCCCCGGCGCCGGAAACCCCTGACATAAAGCTGAATTCCTCCTGGGCGGGCAGATTTCGTTACCGAAACCTTATTGCGCCCTGGGCGGTCTATAGCGTTCTGACCTAGAATCGCCTGCAATGAGCACCCCCCAGCAATCCTCCGCCAACCCGGGCGGCAAATCGGGCCTCCCCTGGAAACCTCTCCTGGTCAAAGCGGGCATCGCAGCCGCCGGCGCAGCCGTGTGCGGCGCCATCCTGCTCGGCCTCGCGCTGGCCCTGGCGTGGCCCAGCCTGCCCGACCTGCACGCAATGACCGACTACCGGCCGCGCGTGCCGCTGCGCGTCTATACCGCGGACAAGGTCTTGATCGGCGAATACGGCGAAGAGCACCGCAACGTGCTGCGTTTCGACGAGATCCCCCCGGTAATGCGCCAAGCCGTGCTGGCGGCCGAGGACGACCGTTTCTACAGCCACGGCGGCGTCGACTGGATGGGCGTTGCGCGCGCCGTGCTGACCAACATCGTCAAGGGCTCCAAGTCCCAGGGCGGCAGCACGATTACGATGCAGGTTGCGCGCAACTTCTATCTGTCGTCGGAGAAGACCTACTCGCGCAAGTTCTATGAATTGCTGCTGACGTTCAAGATCGAATCCGAGCTCACCAAGGACCAGATCCTCGAGCTCTACATGAACCAGATCTACCTGGGCCATCGCGCCTATGGTTTCGCGGCCGCCTCGCGCACGTACTTCGGCAAGCCGCTGTCGGAGGTCACCCCGGCCGAAGCCGCGATGCTGGCCGGCATTCCCAAGGCGCCCTCGCGCTTTAACCCCATCACCAACTTCCCGCGCGCGGAAATCCGCCAGCATTACGTGCTGGGCCGCATGAAGACGCTGGGCTACCTGACGCCGGAGCAGACCGAAGAGGCCCTGAACCAGCGCCTCACGATCCGCGGCTCGGACGGCAGCAGCGCGCGCGGCTTCGCGGTGCATGGCGACTATCCGGCCGAGCTGGCCCGGCAGCTGATGTACGGCGTCTTCCAGGAAAACACGTACTCGCAGGGCATCGACGTCTACACCACGATCGATTCCAAGGCCCAGGAAGCCGCCTACCGCGCCGTGCGCGACGGCATCATCGATTACACGCGGCGTGCCGTCTATCCGGGTCCTGAAGACCAGGTCGACCTGCCCGACGGCGTGGAAAAGGATCCGCAGGCGCTCGACGAGGTCCTGGATGGCGTGCAGGAAAAGTCGCCCGACAGCGAAGACCTGCTCGCCGCCGTCGTGCTGGCCGCCAGCCCCACCGAAGTCACCGTGGCGCGCAGCGGACGCGACATCATCACGATCTCGGACAAGAAGGCCCTGGCGGTTGTCGCCCGCGCGCTCAATCCCAAGGCCAGCGACACCCAGCGCATCCGCCGCGGTTCCGTGGTCTATATCCACAAGAACGGCGACAACTGGGAAATCATCAACATGCCGGCCCTGCAGGCCGCGCTGGTGTCGATGGTGCCGCAGGATGGCGCCATCCGCGCCATGATCGGCGGCTTTGACTTCAATCGCGGCCACTTCAACCGCGTCACGCAGGCCTGGCGCCAGCCCGGTTCGAACATCAAGCCGTTCGTCTACGCGGCCGCGCTGGAACGGGGCCTGACGCCCGCCACGCAGATTTCCGACCAGCCCTTCATGCTGACGGCCGAGCAGACGGGCTCGAAGGCCTGGCAGCCCAAGAACGACGGCAACAAGTACGAACCCATGCTAACCCTGCGCCAGGGCCTCATGCGGTCCAAGAACATGGTGTCGATCCGCATCCTGCAGGCGATCTCCCCGCAATATGCCCAGGACTACCTGACGCGCTTCGGCTTCGACAAGTCGCGCTGGCCGGCCGTGCTGCCGCTTGCCCTGGGCGCGGGCGGCGCCACGCCGCTGCAGGTCGTCAATGGCTACAGCGTGTTCGCCAATGGCGGCTATCGCGTGACGCCCTACCTCATCGACCACGTCACGGACCGCTCCGGCAACGTGCTGATGAAGGCCCAACCCGTCGTGGCCGGCGATGCGCAGGCGCGCGCCATCGACCCGCGCACCGCCTGGGTCATGGACGACATCCTGCGCGACGTCACCGTCAACGGCACCGCCGCCCGCGCGCACCAGGTGCTCAAGCGCAACGACATCGGCGGCAAGACCGGCACCACCAACGACGCCGTCGACGTCTGGTTCTCGGGCTTCACGCAGACCCTGGCCACCACCGTGTGGATGGGCTTTGACCAGCCCAAGTCGCTGGGCACCAACGAGTTCGGCAGCGGCCTGGCGCTGTCCACCTGGCTGGACTACATGCAGCCCGTGCTCAAGGACGTGCCGCAGGCCAAGCCGGCGCCCCGTCCCGATGGCCTGCTGGTGGACAACGGCGAGTACTACTTCTCCGAATTCCCGCCCGGCCAGGCCGTGGCCTCGCTGGACCTGTCTTCCGGCGACGCGCTCACCGATTTCCTGAACAACAATCGCTCGACGGATGGCGTCGACACCTCGGTCAAGCCGCTGCCTCCGGGCGGCGCCGCGGCCCCGCAAGACAGTCCGATCCAACCGCCGCTGATGCCGATCCCGGTACCGCGCGCGGACGCCGCGCCCGGCCCGCAGGCGCAGGCCATGCCCGCCGCGGGCGGCGTGCAGCCGCCGGCCCTGCCTGCCGCGGTTGCGCCGACCGACTCGGCCGGCGTAAGCGCCAGCGCCGTCACCAGCCCCGGCACGGTGACCGCCCGGCCGCTGTAAGCGCCGCGCATCACGCAAAACGGGCGCCTCGGCGCCCGTTTTTCTTTTGGGACCCGCCCCCGCTACTCGGCGGCCGCGGCCTCGGTCACGACTTCGCGCGGCCACGCCTGCAGGGATTCCAGATTCAAAAAGGTGAAGTAGCCGCCATTCCAGCCTTCGGTGTCGATGTGATACACATTGCCCAGCGCAAGCGGCGATGCCACCGGGGTATGCCCCGCCACCACCGCCCTGACGCCCAGGATGCCGGTGCGGTCCATCTGGCGCAGGCGGTCGCGCGACCACTGGCACGCCGCGCTGGTGCGTTTGTAGCGGTCCTGCAACGCGGACTCCAGCCTGGGCCAGAACAGCACCGGGCAATCGGCATGCAGCAGTCCGACCGCGCCCGACGACGTTTCGACCTCGATGGCAATGGGCAGCCGGGTGAAGGCCTCGGCAAACACCGCTTGCCGCTCGGCAGGCAAATCCAGAAACCAGCCACCCCCGTAACCGCGCCAGTTCTGCACGTCGACTTGCCCGGTGCGCACGTGGCGAATCGCGTAGTCCTCGTGATTGCCTTGCACCGCGTAAAACCACGGCTTTTCCAGCCAGTCCAGCGCGGCCTCGTTCTCGGGCCCGCGGTCGACCAGGTCGCCCACGGAAAAAAGCCGATCGAAGGCGGGGTCGAACCCCAGCTCATCCAGCGCCTGTTGCAGACGCGAAAAATGGCCGTGCACGTCGCCCACCGCATAATCGCGGCCGGCTTCATTGCGCGGGACCTTGAGAAAACGCTGCTCCATGATGATTCGGGTATGCCGCAAGGAAAAATCTGACCCTTCTTTTTAACCCGCTTTGCTCTGTCCCCACGGCCAGCCCGGACGCCGAAAGGGTCAAATAGCGTTACGAGAATCGCTCTTGTTCGTGATAATGTTTCCTCCTTTCCCGTTCCGTTCTTGAGGGGGCAGCGCCTGGCCGCTCCCCCGCCGTCGCCATGACCGCCGTGTCCACCATCAAAACCTGGTATCTGGTCCATAAATGGACCAGCCTGGTCTGCACGATCTTCTTGCTGATCATCTGTCTCACCGGCCTGCCGCTCGTGTTCCATCACGAGATCGAGCACTGGCTGGACGATGCCAAGCCGCTATCGGAGGTGCCTGCCGGCACGCCGCCCGCCAACCTCGACAAGCTTGTGGCGAGCGCCCGCGAGATGTACCCGAACGAGGTCGTCGACTACCTGTTCTTCGACCCCGACGAACCGCAGGTCTTCGTCGGCATGGCCAAGACGCCGGGCGACGGGCAGGCCTCGGGCCACGCCATCCGCATGGACGCGCGCACGGGCGATGTGCTGCTCGACGGCCCGCTCTACACCGAAGACAAGTTTTCGTTCATGGGCGTCATGCTGGCGCTGCATGTGGACCTTTTCGCGGGGCTGGCGGGCGAGCTGTTCCTGGGCTTCATGGGCCTCTTGTTCTGCGTGGCCATCGTGTCGGGCGTCGTGCTGTACGGCCCCTTCATGAAGAAGCTGGAATTCGGCACCGTGCGCGCCACGCGTTCGACACGCCTGAAGTGGCTGGACCTGCACAACCTGCTGGGCATCGTCACGCTGGTCTGGGCGTTCGTGGTGGGCGTCACCGGCGTCGTCAACGAACTGTCCACGCCGCTCTTCCGGCTATGGCAGTCCACCGAACTGCCGCGCGTCCTGGAACCCTACAAGGGACAGCCCATCCCCACGCAGCTTGCATCGGCGCAACTGGCGGCAGACACCGCGCGCAAGGCCATGCCCGGCAACGAGGTTTCGTTCATTTCATTCCCCGGCAACGCCTTCGGCAGCCCGCAACACTTCATCGCCTGGATGCGCGGCGACACGCCGCTGACGTCCAAGCTGAATACGCCCGTTCTGATCGACGGCCGGACCGGCGAACTGACGATGGTCGCGCGGATGCCGTGGTACCTGACCGCGCTTGAAGTCTCGCGGCCGCTGCATTTCGGCGATTACGGCGGCCTGCCGCTCAAGATCATCTGGGCGCTGCTCGACCTGGTCACCATCGTGGTGCTGGTCAGCGGCCTGTACCTGTGGCTGGCCCGCCGCCGCGCCACCGAGGCGCGCATCAACGACCTCATCAAGAAACACCAGGCAGCCGCCGCCCCGCAAAGGACGCCCGCATGAGCCAGTTCAAAGGCAAAGGCGGCCGCGGCTTCCTGTTCGTGTGGGGCATGCCGATCCTGCTGGGCGCCCTCAGCATCTTCGGCCTGCTGGCCGCCCTACTGGGCACCGGCGCGTGGCACTGGGCGTCATGGACTGCCCTCACCATTCTGCTCGTGGTGATCCTGCGCTACTGGGTTTTCCCGCTCGATCACTAGCCGGCCGCTTGCCGGCGCAATCGGGCGGTCCAGGACGGCCGCGCGGCCCCGCTCGCCGCGCCTGCCGCCGCTCGTTACGCGAACTTCTCGGGGTCCGGCCCCAGCCGCGGGCCTTCCTTGATGCCGTCGATGGCCGCCATCTCGGCCGGCGACAGTTCGAAGTCGAAGACGTCGATGTTTTCGCGGATCCGCGCTGGCGTGATGGACTTCGGGATCACGACCAGGTCGTGCTGCAGATGCCAGCGCAGCGTCACCTGGGCCGGCGACTTGCCATGCTTTTGCGCCAGATCCAGGATCACCTTTTCCTTCGTGATGTTGCCCTGCGCAAGCGGGCTCCAGGATTCGGTCACGATGCCATGCCGGGCATGGAAGGCCCGCAGCGCGGCCTGCGTGAATCCGGGGTGCAGCTCGATCTGGTTGACGGCGGGCGTGACGCCCGACGCGTCGATCAGGCGTTCCAGATTCGCTTGCGTGAAGTTCGACACGCCGATCGATCGCGCGCGGCCATCTTCCTTCATCTCGATCATGGCCCGCCAGGCGTCCAGGAACTTCTCGCTGCCGGCCACCGGCCAGTGAATCAGGTACAGGTCCACGTACGCCAGGCCCAGCTTCTCCAGACTTTCGTCCATCGCCTTGTGCGCGTCGTCGTAGCCATGCCTGTCGTTCCACAGCTTGGTCGTGATGAACAGGTCCTTGCGCGCCACGCCGGCCGACCGCAAGCCCGCACCCACGCCCGCCTCGTTGCCATAGATGGCTGCCGTATCCACCGACCGGTAACCTGCCGCCAGCGCTTCCTTCACGCTGGAGGCGGCCTGATCGTCAGGCACCTGCCACACGCCCAGGCCCAACTGCGGAATCTTGCCTCCGTCGTTCAATTTCACTGCGGGTACCTTCGCCATAAGACCCTCCATAGCATGCAACGCCACCGCGGCGCGGCGAAAACGCGCCCGGTCGCGTAACCAGGGGAGCAGCCGGCCGGCCCCCCGGTTGGAAGAGAAAGAAACGGGCCCGACGCGCTGCGCCCGTGTCGCGATACCGCCTTGACGCCCCTGGTCAAGGTGCACCCGTGCCCAGGGGTTAAGCCTCAAATAGTACCGCTGGTGCTCCATAATGCCCTGCAAACGGCTTAACTCCCCTGGTGGAGCCCGCCTCAACCACGGCATCCCGACCCATGAATCCTCCTGAAACGCGGCCCGGCAAGGGCGGCGGTCTTGCCACGCTTCGCACCCTCTTTCCCTACCTGTGGCCGCCCGGCAAGACCGGCCTGAAGCTGCGCGTGGTGGCGGCACTGCTGTGCCTGTTCGCCGCCAAGGCCGCGACCGTCTACGTGCCCCTGCTGTACAAGCAGGCGGTGGACGAGCTGGGCAAGGGCGCGCCCGGCACGGTGACCGTGCCGCTTGGGCTCATCCTGGCCTACGGCACCGCGCGCGTCCTGTCGCTGCTGTTCTCCGAACTGCGCGACGCGATCTTCGCGCGGGTCGGCCAGCATGCGATCCGTTCCGTCGGCCTGCAGATCTTCCGTCACCTGCACAGCCTGGCGCTGCGCTTTCACCTGGCGCGCCAGACCGGCGGGCTGAACCGCGCCATCGAACGCGGCACCAAGGGCATCCAGACGCTGCTGTCGTTCCTGCTGTTCAACATCCTGCCCACGTTCTTCGAAATCAGCCTCGTCTGCGTCGTGCTGTGGAAGATGTTCGATGGCTGGCTGGCGCTGGCCACCGGCGCCACGGTCGTCCTCTACATGGCCTACACCCTGGCTGTGACCGAATGGCGCACCAAGTTCCGGCGCCAGATGAACGAAACCGACTCCGAGGCCAACACCAAGGCCATCGAAAGCCTGCTGAACTACGAAACGGTCAAGTATTTCGGCAACGAAGAACACGAGGCCCGGCGCTACGACGCTTCGCTCACCCGCTACGAACGCGCCGCCGTTCGCAGCCAGGTCAGCCTGTCGATCCTGAACGTGGGCCAGGCCGCCATCATTTCCGTGGGGCTGACTCTGGTGATGTGGATGGCGGCCAACGGCATCGCCGAGGGCCGCTATACGCTGGGGGACTTCGTGCTGGTCAACACCTATCTGTTGCAGCTCTACACGCCGCTCAGCTTCTTCGGGTTCATCTACCGCGAAATCAAGCAGGCGCTGATCGACATGGAGCGCATGTTCGAGCTGCTGGGCCAGGACCGCGAAGTGGCCGACCGCCCGGGCGCCACGCCGCTGCAGGTCTCGGGCGGCGCCGTCGAATTCCGCGACGTGCATTTCGGCTATGACCCGCGCCGCGCCATCCTGAAGGGCGTCAGCTTTTCCATTCCCGCTGGCAAAACGGTGGCCGTGGTCGGCACCTCGGGCGCCGGCAAGTCCACGATCGCGCGCCTGCTGTTCCGCTTCTATGACGCGGACAGCGGCGCCATCCTGATCGACGGCCAGGACGTGCGCGACGTCACGCAGGCCAGCGTGCGCGCGGCGATCGGCGTCGTGCCGCAGGACACCGTGCTGTTCAACGACACCATCCGCTACAACATCGGCTACGGGCGGCCCGGCGCCACGGACGCGGAAATCGAGGCCGCCGCGCGCCTGGCGCACATCCACGACCTCATCCTGACCATGCCGGACGGCTACGATACCCTGGTGGGCGAGCGCGGCCTGAAGCTGTCGGGCGGCGAAAAGCAACGCGTCGCGATTGCCCGCACCATCCTCAAGAATCCGGCCATATTCCTGTTCGACGAGGCCACCAGCGCCCTGGACACCCATACCGAACGCGAGATCCAGGCCAACCTGCGCGAGGTCAGCCAGGGCCGCAGTACGCTGATCATCGCGCACCGCCTGTCCACGGTGGCCGACGCGGACGAGATCATCGTGCTGGCAGACGGCCGCATCGTCGAGCGCGGCCGTCATCCGCAACTGCTCGCCCAGGGCAGCATCTACGCCGGCATGTGGACCCGCCAGCAGGAAAGCGCACGGTCCGCGCCCGCGGATTGACAAGCCGCGCCCCCTGTCCGAACATCGCACCCTTTGATAGCCAGGCCTCCCATGCAGGATTCCCCCACCCTTCCCGAAGTGCTCGTCTGCGCCGCCGGCGACCTGGTCAACGGCGGCCTGGGCGTGAAGGTGCCCGTGACCGATGGCGCGGGCCGCACCACCGCCTTCTTCGTGCGCTACCAGGATCAGGTGCACGGCTACCTGAACCGCTGCGCCCACATCGGCGTGGAGCTCGATTGGGAAGGCAGCTTCTTCACCCGCGCGGGCGACCTCATCATGTGCGCCCGCCACGGCGCCACCTACCAGCCCGACACGGGCGTTTGCGTGGGCGGGCCCTGCAAGAACGGACGCCTGACCACGCTGGCCGTCACCGAGCGCGACGGCAGCGTCTTCTGGCAGCCCGCCGGCAAGATCCAGCCGCTGGACGCAGCCGACTGATCCCATCGCCAGGCGGCCCGCCGCGCGGGGGCCGGGGGCCTTACGCCCGGGCCGGCACCGCCGCCGCCGGTTCCTCGCGCTCGGCATAGCGCCGCGCCAATACCGCGCAAACCATCAGCTGCATCTGATGAAAGATCATCAGAGGCAACACCACCACGCCCATCTGCGACGTGCCAAACAGCACCGTCGCAAGCGGAATGCCCGACGCCAGCGACTTCTTCGATCCGCAAAAGACCAGCGTAATCTCGTTCTCCTTGGTCATCCCCAGCTTGCGGCTGCCCCACGTCGTGATCACCAGCACCGATCCCAGCAGCAAGGCGTTCACCAGCACCATCGTGGCCAGGTCGATGGCCGGAAACGCGTGCCAGATGCCTTGCGCGACGGCTTCGCTGAACGCGGTGTAGACGGCCAGCAGGATCGAGCTGCGGTCGACCTTGGACAGCGTGCGGCTGTTGCGCAGCGCCCACGCCCCGATCCACGGCCGCAGCAGGCTGCCCACCGCGAACGGCAGCAACAGCTGCAACAGGATGCGGCCGGCGTCGGCCAGACCATGCCCGCCGCCCTGGCGATGCAGCAAAACGGCCACCAGCAGCGGCGTCAGCACGGTGCCCAACAGGTTGGAGGCCGTCGCCGCGCAGATCGCACCCGGCACGTTGCCCCGCGCCATCGACGTGAACGCAATCGAGGACTGCACAGTGGAAGACAGCGTGCAGACGAACAGCACGCCCAGCCACAGCGACGGCGTCAGCAGCCCGGGAAACAGGGCGCGCAGGCCCAGCCCCAAGGCGGGAAACAGCAGGAAGGTGCAGGCCAGGATCAGCCCGTGCAGGCGCACGTCCTTCACGCCGGACACGATGGCGTCCGTGGACAGCCGCGCCCCGTGCAGGAAGAACAGCAGCGAAATCGCCACGTTGCTGGCCACCATCATGAACGTCGCGCCCTTGCCCACCGCCGGGAAAAAGCTGGCGAACGCCACGGTGGCGATCAGGATGAGCGTGAATTGGTCGGGCAGAAAGCGGCGCATGGCGGGGACGTGTCGAAGAAAATGCGCCCACTATAGGCGCGCCCCTTGCCATCGTGAAGGCCACTGGGTACTTTAACTGTCATCGGCATTTCCTATGACCAGACCGCGCCCATGCTCAATCCCCTGTGGCTCAAGACCTTCGCGGCCGCCGCCGGCGCGCCAAGCTTCACCGAGGCCGCCCGCCGGCTGGGCCTGACCCAGCCCACTGTCAGCGAACACATCCGGCAGCTCGAATCGGCCGTGAATCGCCGACTGTTCCAGCGCGACACGCATTCGCTCGCCCTGACCAGCGATGGCCGCAGCCTGCTCGTGCATGCCGAAATCATCCTGGCCGCCCACGAAAAAGCCGAACGCCTGTTCGATGCGCCGCGGCTGCGCGGCCGGATACGGCTCGGCACCTCGGACGATCTGGCGATGGGTCCCCTGCCCGACGTCCTGGCGGCGTTCCGGCTTGCGCATCCCGAAGTGGAGCTGGACCTGACCATCGGCGTCACCAGCGAGCTCTACAAGCTGCTGGACGACAACCGCCTGGATGTGATGATCGGCAAGCGCCGGCGTGGCGACCGCCGCGGCCAGACGCTGCACAAAGAGGCGCTGCTGTGGCGCGCCAAGGAAGGCTTGCGGATCGTGCCCGACGAACCGCTTCCGCTGATCCTGCTGCGCGAGCCCAGCGTCACGCGCACGCTGACGCTGGACGCGCTGGCGCGCGCCGGACGCAGTTGGCAGATCGTCTGCACCAGCACCAGCTACGCAGGCTGCCAGGCGGCCGCGCGCGCGGGATTGGGCATCACCGTCCAACCCTCGCACCTGTCCACCGCCGGCCTGTCGGCGCCCGCGGGCGCGGCCAACCTGCCCGCGCTGCCGCCGGTGGAATTCATCGTGATCTCGGCCCCGGCGCCGGGCAAACCCACCCGCGCGCTGATCGACATCCTCATGCGCAGCACCCTGACCTGACCCGCCTGACGGCGGCCTACTCGGGCATCGGATCCGGCACGCCGTCCGCATTCACGGACTTCACGCGGTCCAGCGCATTGCGCGCCGCCGACATGGCCTCGATCGTGCTGCGAAAGCGCCGCGAAAGGAATATCTCGAAGGCCTGGCTTTCCGGCTCGGGCGCAGCCGCTTCGGCGCCGGGCTCGGCGTCATCGGCAGGCGCAGGCGTTGCGGCGGCTTTCACGGGCAGGCGCCGCGTCTCCAGAAACGCGCGCGCGGGGATGCGGCCCTCGGGCTGGGTCGCATAGGCGACCACTGAAAATCCATCGATGATCTTCTCGGACATTGCGGTTTCCTTGGGCGCGATCGACCGGGCGCGCCGACACGTTCACAACGGCTTGCCCCAAGAAAACTTAAGCCGGGACCGGCGCGGGTTTCCGCCCTGCGCGCCGGTTATTCAAACGACTCTATTTTGTCGACGGTATCGCCTGCGCGCGTACGCGCACATAGGCCGCCACCTGCTCCAGCACGTGCGACAGATCCGCGCGCAACGCGTCAAAACCCGCATTGCGTTCCCGCGTGGCTTCGTCCATGTAGAGCGGACGGCGGATCTCAACCTGCAGGCTGTGCCGGTTCAGTGCCGGCTGGCCAATCTGCGCGATCAGCTGCACGCCCTTGTACGGGTCGTTGCGCGCCACCGTGTAGCCCTTGTCGCGCAGCGCCGTCTCGATCAGCGCAATGAACTCCGGCTCGCACGTCGTGCCGTCCCGGTCGCCCAGCACAAAGTCGGCAAGCGGATGCTCACTCTGGCGTCCCAGCCGCTCGTAGGCGTCGTTCGGCATCGAATGCAGATTCAGGTGCCATACCGCGCCGAAGCGCTCGTGGACGTGCCGGATCGCCGTGGCCAAGGCCGCGTGATAAGGCTCGTAGTACGCCTGGATGCGATGCCGCACCTGCGACAGCGTCAGCTTGCGGTCGTAGATCGGCGTGGCCTTGTCCATCCGGCGCCAGATCAGGCCCTTGCCCAGGCGCGTCTTTTCGCCGGGGTCCAGCGGCTCGGGCCAGGGCTCGGCCAGCAACTCCGGATCCAGATCCTGCAAGGTGCGGTTCGGGTCGATGTAGACGCGCGGAAAATTGGCCGCGACCAGCGTCGCGCCCAGCGCGGGCGCCGCCGACCACAACGCGTCCACGTGCGTGTCCTCGCCCTGGCGCAATTGCGCCAGCGTGGCCGAGGCGCCGAAGTCATCGGGATAGCGCTCGCCGCTATGCGGCGAATCACAGACCAGCGGCAACGCGGGCCCGGTGGGTTCATGCACGGAAACAGCGGGGAAGTCGGCGGTCGTCATCGTTCAATCAGCCTGGATGTTGGCGGTCTTGGCCACTTTTGCATAGCGGGCCAGGGCCTGGTCGATCTGCACCTGGAATTCTTGCGGCGTCGTGGGCATCAGCGTACCACCCACGTCTTCGGCCTTCTTGCGGAATTCCGGATCTTCCATCGCGGCGCGGACGGCCTTGTTCAGACGCTCCACCACGGCCTGCGGCGTGCCGGCCGGCGCGACCAGGCCGAACCAGCCGCCGGTGCCCATGTCGGGATAGCCCAGCTCGATGTAGGTGGGCACGTCGGGCAGCAGCGGCGAGCGCTCGGCGCCCAGCACTGCCAGCGGACGCAGCTTGCCGCCCAGCACCTGCGGCAGCGTCGACGACAGGTTGTCCGTGATCGCGTCCACCTGCCCGCCCATCACATCGTTCAACGCCGGCCCCGCGCCCCGGTACGGCACGTGCAGCAGCTTGATGCCCGACAGCATCATGAAATTCTCGATGTTCACGTGCCCCAGCGAGCCCACGCCCGGCGACGCGAAGCTGTAGCGTTCGGGCGCGCCCTTGGCCAGCGCGACGAATTCGGCCATGTTCTTGGCCGGGACATTGGGGTTGATCGCAAAGATGCTGGGCACGGCCAGCACGTTGGCCACCGGCACGAAATCCTTGACCGGGTCGTAGTTCATCTTGCGGAACACCGCCGGATTCGACCCGTGCGTGCTCATGGTCGCCATGCCGATTGTGTAGCCGTCCGGCGTGGACCGGGCCACCTGTTCCATGCCCAGCGATCCGCCAGCGCCCGCCTTGTTCTCGACGACGATGGTCTGCTTCAGGTCGCGGCCCGCGTACTCGGCTACAAGCCGCGCCACGATGTCGGTCGACCCGCCCGCGGCAAACGGCACCACCAGCTTGATCGGACGAGCGGGATAGTCGGCGGCATGCGACATGCCGGCAAAGGACAACGTGGCAAACATGCCGGCGAGCGCAAAGCGCGCGGACCGGCCAAAAAGACGGCGGGACATGAGGCGACTCCTGGGTTGTCGTGCTGAAGGCCGCCAGTGTCCAAACTTTACGCTCCCCTTTCAAACGACTATATTGCACTCCTTCATTACCAAAGGTCATGCTAGATGCGCCTGCATTCGCCGTCGATGTCCGAGCTGCATGCCTTCGTGACCGCGGCCCGGCTGGGCAGCTTCACCCAGGCGGCAGAGGTGCTGTGCGTCACCCAGGGCGCCATCAGCCGCGCCATCTCGCGCCTTGAGGCGCACTTCGGCCAGCCGCTCATGCACCGCAATGCCCACGGCCTCACGCTGACCGAGACCGGCCGCAAGCTGTACGACGGCGCACAGGCGCCCCTGCATGCGATCGAAGCGCTCAGCACGGAATTGCGCGCTGACGACCGCCGGCTTCGCCTGACCCTATCCTCGGTGCCCACGCTGGCCAGCGCGTGGCTGGTGCCGCGTCTGCCGGACTTCCACCAGCGCCACCCGGACATCCAGCTTGGCTTCTCCGCTTACCGCCGCAACGAAGACTTCTCCGGCGCCACCCCGGATGCGAGCATTCTGTCGGGCACGCCCGACCAGTGGCCGGGCTGGCACGCGGACTACGTCATCGGCCGCGAAATGGTCGTGATCTGCCCCCCCGGGCGTCTGGCGGCACGCCAGGCCAAGGGCCTGTGGAGCACGCCGCAGGGCTTGTTGGGCGAGCCCCTGCTGTATCACACCAACGGCCGGGAAAACTGGGCCCAATGGTTCGCCGCGGCCGGCGTGCCTCGCGCCAGCGTCACGTTGTCGAACGGGTTCGATCAGGTATCGATCCTGATCCGTGCGGTCATGGCCGACATGGGCATCGCTGTGTTGCAACGCTGCCTCGTCCGAGACGAACTGCAGGCCGGCCGCGTCGCCGCCCCCTTCCCGGAACTGGCCATCCGTATCGACCGCGGCTACCACCTCTGCGCGCCCGCGCAGCGGCGCGATCACTACGCCTTGGCGTGTTTCCGCCAATGGCTGCTGGAAACCGCCAGCCTGGATCCTGACGTCATGGCGGCCAGCGCTCCCGCGTGAGACCCAAGCGTCATCGTTCGGGAATGCCCGCGCATGCAACCAAAAGCAACGGGCCCCATAACGGGGCCCGTGTCGTACGAGTTGCCGGCGGATCCGGTCAGGGCGCGAGCTTGAAGCCCAGGTCCACGCCCCACTTGTCGGTCTCGCGCAGCCATTTCGCGCCGCAATTCAGGCAGCGGAAGTGGTCTTCGCGGCTTTCCTCCCGGCCCTTCTGCGTTGGGTTGGTAAATCCTTGATGTCCCAAGTGCGAATGCGGCGCAACACCGGCAAGGCCTGGATTAATGCGTTGGCAAGCCAAACACATAACGCTCATTGATGCTTCCCCACAAACAGTGTTAGCAAATTGTAAGGGATTTCACCAATGTCTTTCTATTAATTCGCCCTCAACTTGGGAATAAAAATTGTTAACGTGATTAGGATACAACGTTTTGTAACGCGGTCAGGCAGGTCGCCAAGTGATAAGGCGAGGTCGACGGCATGTCGGCCCGCGTCACGTTGCCCTTCGCATCCAGGCATTCATGCCAGCCGCCCGGATGCAGAAACCGCTCGCGAAAGCTTGTCAGAGCCGTTTGCAGTGCCGGCAGATCGCCCATCACGGCCAAGACCCTCAGGTATTCCGTCTGCGCCCAGATCCGGCGCGTATCGTCCGCCACGGCTCCCGATTCATCCAGCGACGCGATCACGCCGGCGGCATCCACGCCATGGGCGCGCGACCATTGCACGGCGCGCGGCAATGTTTCGGCGAGATCCAGGCCTTCGAACACCTGCGCCGATTCGTGCACGAGGGACAGCCATTCGAACTGATGACCCGGCTCCAGCCGGTTGCCTGCGCTACCCTGCAACGCCTCGGATACGCATTGCGTGGGCGCGTGGACGAAGAACTGGCTGACGCCTTGCGCAAGCTCGCGCAGGTGCTGCGCAAACCCAGCCGGTTCGGCAACCTGCGCCGCCGCCAGATAGGCTTCGGTCAGGTGCATCATGGGGTTTTGCGCCGGCGGCTTCAAAGGTTGGGAAAAGTCCGCGCTCAGCGCCGCGTGGTACAGCGAATCCGAGGTCTTGAAACGCGCCTCGATTGTGCGCGCCGTGGCCAGCATCAGCTTGCGCGCCTGCGCATTGCGGCTGCGCTGGAAATACGCCGACGCGGCCAACACGATGAACGCGTGCGTATACAGGTCCTGGGTATCGTCCAGCGGCCGAGCCTGCGCGTCGACGCTATAGCGCCAACCGCCATGCTCGTCCTGAAAAACACGACGCAGGGATTCGAAGAGGCGATCAGCGTGCTGCGCGGCCGCCTGGCCAGGCGCCTGGGCAAAAACATAAAGCTGGCGCGCGCACGCCATGGCGCGATAACGCGTCACGGGCAGCGGTTCACCGCTGACGGCGTCCAAGGATTCGTAAGGCAGTCCGAGCGCGTCGTTGAAGCCGCGGTCCAACCACATGGGCAACACGACAGAATCAAAATGCGCCCGCAGCGCGCGGATATCATCCGCAAGAAAGGAATTGGTCTGTGCGGCAGTCATCTTGGAATGGCGCAAACCCGACGAGGGCCCCAGGTTTTGGAGCAGCAACGATAACCGAAATCGTCGCCGCCATCTCGCAGGAATCCGCCACGTGCTCATGCACACACAGACCGGTCGTGCCGATCAGCTCCGTCCAGGGTGCAAGCCCTATCGGAAGATATTTTCCTCTACCCAGTTTTGCGCGAAGATTTCCGCGCGATCACGAGCTTCGTCCAACGAAGCGCAGTTGCCCAAGTGGGAAAACGCGGCATCCACTTCGGTGCCGCCCTCAGCCGTAACCGTCAGCAATACGCCATATCCGCCGGTGTCCATGGCCGCTGTGGAAACGTCGATCAGTACTTCCTGGTCACGATGCTGCATGTGCTACCTCCCAGTCGGTTACCTAAACGCGCGAACCACGCGTGACGTGCAACAGGACAAAATTTCCCGCGCAAGACAATAGACCTTCAAACGTCACGCAAAGTTCATCTTACTGGCGAGACGCCGGGCCCGATACGACGGAAAGATGTCAATTCGCACATTCCGTCTCAGGATATGCCCGACGGCGCAGGGGTGGCGGCGCGGCGCCCGAAATACTGCGAAAACATTCGCAACCATGCGGTAATTTCGTTGCCGCCTTGGGCACGCGAACGCTGGGATGGTGCGTAAGCCGGCGATTGCCGCAAATGTGCGACGACCGCAAATGGCTTAACGCAAATGGATGGCGCCCGGCTCTTCCATGCGCAGCGAGAGCCTGCCCTTGTCGGTGATGACCCAGCGGCCGTCTGCGCCGGCCTGAATGCAGCGCAGTGTCTCAAGCGCTTGCGCGACGTTTGCGGGCACGTCGGTCTGGACTGCGCCGGGCTCGTTGTTGTCGGCCACGACGCGCAGCCAATGTCCCAGTTCGCCCTTTTCGAAACGATGCAATGCCATGCGTGGTTCTCTCATGAATTTGTCTACGATAGCATGGCCGTCAAGCCCGTCCGGCACGTGTCAGCCAATGGTCAGCCAAGCAGACGAGGCACCGACGACGCCAGCAACGCAACGCCCGAAACCGTCAACAGGCCCAGTACGACGCGGCGGAACGCCACGTCGCTGATGCCGACATACACGCGAGTGCCCAAGAGTGTCGGCACCAGCATTGCCGGCACGATCAGCGCAAAGAGGGGCAGCATGTCGCGTGTGACCACGCCGGTCAGCACATAACTGGCCATCGTCACCATCAGCATCGACAAGTTGAAGTTCTGAATCACCGCGCGCTGCACGTCGCGGTCAAAGCCGCGCAAGGTGCACCACAACGTCGGAATCACCCCGGTGAACCCGCCCAGCCCGCCCATGACCCCGCCAATCGCACCCGCGACGCCATCGGCAACCTTGCCGCCGACCGTGATGCGCGGGATGCGCGCGGCAAACAGCATGATCGGGCACCAGATCGCGAGCAGCCCGCCGATGAAGGCCTTGAACACCGTCGGATCCAGATGCGGCAGCACTTTCACGCCCAGCGGAATGCCCAGCAATCCGCCGGCGACGAATGGCAGCAGATGCGCGGCGGCAAAGCCCCGGCGCACGGTGAAAGCCGCCAGCAACTGTCCGGTCAACGCGCCAAACACCGCCATCGCCGCAGCCAGCCGCGGGTCCACGGTCCAGGCCCAGAACGACATGGCCACCATGCCGAAACCAAAGCCGGACAAGCCTTGCACGAAGCCCGCGGCCATGGCGCCCACCACGACCACTACATATAACGAGTCCATATCCGCTGCGCGTTCCGCATGACGTGCCGGCACCATTTCCGGCGCACGCCATTCTAGAGCCTTCTATGAAGGTCGCAGCGCCAACGGCCGCAGGCGCGCGGCCAGCGCCGAGGCCGCCACGCTGGCCGCGATCAGCGAAAGCCCAAGCGCCAGGTCCGCCGAGATGCGTTCGTGGAACACGACGGACGACACGATCAGCCCGATCACCGGCACGCACAGCATCGCAATGGACGTCGCGGCCGGCGGCAGCTTCTGCGTCATGCTCAGCACGACAATGAACGTCAGCGCAGTGGCAAGCGGTCCGGTGTAGAGGATCAGCGGCCAGGCTTGCGCATCGGCCAGAAAGGTCGGCGCACCGTCACGCAGCCAGGCCAGCGCAGCAAGCGGTATCGTGGCCAATGCGGTCTGCCAGGGAATCATGTCGGCGCCCAGCCGAACGTGGCGATTGGCGCGCAGCTGGATGATGTTGCAGGCCCATGCGAACGATGCGCCAAGCAGCATCACCAGACCGATGACGGTGTGCGCCTGCCACGGGCTGAACGCGGGCGCCACGATGATGCCGATGCCCGCGTAGCTCAGCGCCGTCGCCAGCCATTGGCCCATCGACAGGCGCTCTTTCAGGATCAGCGACGACAGCGGGATCACCCAGATGGACGTCGCATAGGCAATGACCGACGCGCGTCCAGGCGCCACATACTGCAACGCCCACAGCGCGAGGGCGGTGAAGGCGCCCATCTGCAGCAAGGCCACACCCGCGACCAGCGGCCATTCCTGGCGTGTCGGCAAACGCAGGCGACCCAGCAGGGCCAGCACCAGCACGCTGATGAGCGCGGCGGATCCGAACCGGCTGGCAGCCAGCCACAACGGGCTCATATGGGCCAGCCCCATTTTCATCACGGGCCAATTCCCTCCCCAGATGGCGACCGCACCCGCAAGCGGGAGAAACCTGCGAAGACTGCCTTGCTGACTCATCACTACCCTGCTCTACCGCTGAATATTCTGCATTCCGGCCCTATGGCCGAAGAACGGAACAGTCTATAGGGTAAACCCCAGAATTTTTGACTGCTTTATGCGTCGTTTACCGGCATACTCGGCACACATGCACCGTAAAACCGCCGTCTTGAGGTGACTTATGCCGGAAATCAACCTGGATGCCACCGACATCCGCATCCTGAACGAACTGCAGCGCGACGCCAGGCTCACCAATGTGGAACTTGCCGCCCGCGTGAATCTGTCCGCCTCCCCTTGCCTGGCGAGAGTGCGGCGGCTGGAAACCGAAGGACTCATCGACCGCCGCGTCACGCTCTTGAACGCGCGCAAGCTGGGCCTGAAGGTGAACGTCTTCATTCAGATCTCGCTCGACAAGCAACGCAAGGCCGCGCTGGATGTGTTCGAACGCGAGATCGCGGTGCTGCCCGAAATCATGGAGTGCTACCTGATGTCGGGCGACGCCGACTACCTGATCCGCGCGCTCGTGCCCGACGTCGATGCGCTGGAACGGCTGATCGTCGAACACATCACGCGCATTCCCGGGGTGGCAAGCATCCGATCCAGCTTTGCGTTGAAGCAGGTGCTCTACACCACCGCCGTGCCGCTGGCCTGACGCCGCATCTGGTATCCATCGAGCGCTTGCGGGATTGCGGCGGCAAGCCCACAATCAAATTGCATGGCGCCGTTTCGTTCATTCCGGCGCCAGCATCCCTCCCATCGCTTAGCAAGGAGCACACCATGCCCGAAACCGACTGGTTCCCCGGCAACACGCTACCCGATCGTCAGGGTTACTTCGAAGTGGAGTTCGCCTCCGGCGAAACTGAAATCACGCGCTACGGCATGCTGGGCTGGGAGCCCGAAGAAGAGCGCGGCCACATCCTTCGCTGGCGCGGTCTGGACCCCGCCATCGAGCAAGCCGAGATCGATCGCGAAACCGCCGTCCTCAAAAACAGCGATGACGTGATCGGCTGACCGGCCGGCAAAGGCCGCGGAGCAGGTCCGCCTTGCTCCGCAGCAAAACAAAACGCCGCGGCTTGATGCCGCGGCGTTTTGACTGGGCGCTAGCGCGATCAGCGATCCAGCTTCGAGATCTTGGTGCCCGCGAGCGACACGCCAGCCATCAAGCCGCCATTGTTCATGACGAAGCCCACGACCGGCTGCTGGGCCGTGTTGGTGTCGATGCGGCCATTGGCGCCGATATTGACCACCGCCACCGTGGCGTCCGCGCCAACGGTCCAGCCGCTGCTGTTGCGGAACTTGTTCAAGGCGTCATCCGTCATGAAGAGCAGGATCATCGCCTTCGATTGCGCGCCGGCCTGGAAGCCGATCGAGCCCGCCGTCGTGCTGTAGTAGCCGGCATTCGCGCCGTTCACCCGCAGCACGCCCTTGCCATGCTCGGCGCCGACGATGAAGCTGCCGCTCAACACGTCGGGAAACACCAGCACGCCCTTGGCGCGCG
This sequence comes from Achromobacter sp. Root170, assembly GCF_001428165.1. Taxonomy (NCBI): domain Bacteria; kingdom Pseudomonadati; phylum Pseudomonadota; class Betaproteobacteria; order Burkholderiales; family Alcaligenaceae; genus Achromobacter; species Achromobacter sp. Root170. The sequence goes on along the minus strand of NZ_LMHN01000001.1, from coordinate 208,500 downwards.
CAACCAGGTCCTTGGACTCGGGAGCGGCTTCATACAGCTTGGCGAGCGTGGCATTGGCCGCGCTGTTCATCGATTGCCGCTGCTCTGCCGTCGAAGCGGCCGGAGACTTGGAAGGCGTGGTCGTGGTACAGCCTGCAAACAGAACGCCGGCGGCGCCGATTGCAATCGCCATGCCGGTGCGGCGCAGAACGGGATAAGCGTCAAACATGGAACTCTCCTTTTGTTGTCATGCATGAACAACTGTACCGGGCATTCCACGTCCAACAAGACACATGAATGTGATAAACGAAACAAAACACTAGCAAGCGCTAGAGAATTCCGTATCGGGGCTCGCCGGTGAACTCGTCAACGGTCCGGATGCCCGAGAGCACCAGCTCGGCATGGCGACGCGCGGCGGCAGGATCGTTGAAGGTGACGAAACGGGGCAGCGACCACCGCTGCGTGGCGGCCTCGTTGCCCTGACGGCGGACCATGATTTCGATGGCCAAAACCCCGGTTTCCAAGTCCACCACTTCACACTGCACTTGAAAACCGTTGATATGACGCTCTGGCCACCCGCTCATGCTGCACCTCTGAATTCCGACTAACGGGCCGCAATATGCACCAAACAAAAAGGCTTGGAAAGCAGAGTTTTTAAGGGGTAAAACAGTACTAATTCGCCTAGTGCGAAGGCATCTTGAAGTTGAAAAAATCAGCGCTAAAAACCCGCTTTTTTGCCCTCATCGCCGAATTGGCGAACCGGCGCATAATGTCAGGCCACTGCGCTGCGCGTAATTGATTGCCCCCACCGGCTCACATTCAAACCTGCCATCGACCCCATGAACAAACCCGTCTTCGAACCTGATACCGCTCCGCTGGAAGTCTTGCCGCGAGACCTGTCCGCCTATCGCGAAGGCAACACCGGCATCCCCTACGTTCATCGCTTCGACTCCGGCAAGCCCGGACCGCACGTGCTCATCAACGCGATCACGCACGGCAACGAGATCTGTGGCATGGTGGCCGCCACCCATCTGCTGGACACCGGCGTGCGCCCGAAGATCGGCACCTTGACGGTCAGCTTTGCGCACGTCGAGGCCTACGAGGCTTTCGACATCGACAGACCTTACGACAACCGCCAGCTCGTGCACAACCTGAACCGCATCTGGTCGGCCGCCATGCTGGACGGTGCGGAAGACAGTCCGGAATTGCGCCGCGCCCGCGAGATGCGCCCTGTCCTGGACGCCGCCGACTTCGTGCTGGACATCCATTCCACGCGCGCCCCCGTGCAACCCTTCTGGGTCTACAACGAGATGGACCGCAACACCGCGCTGGCCGCTGCAGTCGGCTCGCCGCAGGTGCACCTGGTCATGCCGCAAGACAAGTTTCCGGGCACTGGGGTCATGGGCTACGGCCATCATGGCGATCCGCTGTCCGACAGCGGCGGTGCGCTCGTTGTCGAATGCGGACAGCATTTTTCGCGTTCCGCGGCCGAACTCGCCACCGACGTGACCTTGCGCTTTCTCGCGCATCTGGGCCTCATCGACACGCCGGCCGGCACCCCGGCCCCACCCACCCCGCAGCGCTATCGCCTGCTGGAGGTCCACATGGTGAAGTCCGAGGACTTCACCTTCACGCGTCCGGTGATTGGCTTTGAGACCTTCGACAAGGGCGAACTGATTGCCATGAATGGCACGGAAGAAATCCGCTCCCCGTGCGATGCCTGCACGATCTTCATGCCCACGCGCATGCCCATCGTAGGCCGCGAAGCCGTGTATCTGACGCAGGCGATCTGACGCCTGACATCGCGTGACCAAGCAACGCGGGCGCTGCACGCAGGCGCCCGGCTCGCCGCGCATACCGGGCATCAAGCGCCTTGCGCCTGATGCCCGCCGAATCCTCAAAGATCCGGAATCAGGCGCTTGCCCATGCTGATCACCGCGTCCTCCTGAAAGCCCAGGCTGTCGTAGAAGCGCTTCACCGCGACGTTCTCGGAACGGATCAGCAGATTGATCTTCGGGCAACCCATCTCAAGCAGCTTGCGCTCGACCGCCCGCATCAGCGCCGTGGCGAAGTGGCGCCGCCTATGCAGGGGTGAAACGGCCAGATAATTGATCCAGCCACGATGGCCGTCGTAGCCGCCCATCACCGTCGCGACAATGGCGCCATCCAACTCACCCAGCCGCGTCAGCCCGCAGGCTTGCCACAACGCGATCAGCGCGGTTTCGTCGGATGCCTGAAACGGCCGGATGGCGAGGTCTTGCTGAGACATGCTTCATTCCTTGTGATGAAAGAACGAATGCCTTGCGATACGCCCCGGATGCAAAACGCAATCAAACAAAAAAGGCCACGAGGGGTATCGTGGCCTTCTGGGATAAGCGCCGCATAACCGGCGCCCGAACACGGCTAGCCACTCAACGGAGACGTCGAGTGATTCGTCGGAAATCTGCGCGCAATGCGGCAGCGATGTGCGGTGCGTTCATGCGCTGCAGCTTACACGAGGCGCCCTGCCGCCCGCAAATCCCGCACCGCCTTGTCAATCGCTCGCGGGCGCGGGCAGTGTGCCTTCCATCACCACCACCGCCTGTCCGGCCACGTTGGCCCACACGCCGTCGTCCCGCGGCTCCGCATGCGCCAGCAACAGGCTTGCACGTCCCATGTCCACGCCCTGCCCCACGCGCAGCCGCAGGGCGCCCTTGCCCGCAAGCGAGGCGCGCAGCGCCGTGACGGCCGCCGTCGCACTGCCCGTGGCGGGGTCTTCCGTCATGCGGCTTGTAAGCATCCGCGCCTGGATATCGGTGGGCGCATCCATCGCTTCGCTTGCCGTGTCGGTGGTGTAGACATAGATGGACTTCGCGCCCAGTTGCGGCATCAAGGCCGCGTAGCCCGCCGCATCGGGCGACGCGCGGCGCAGCGCGTCGCGGCTGGCAACCTGCACCACCAAAAACGGCAATCCCACCGACGCCACCATCGGCGCGTGCGTTGACACCATGATGTCCGCGCAATCCAGACGCAGCGCCCTGGCCACCGCGTCCAATGGTGCCTCGCTGCCGCGCGATAGCGGCTGCGGCGCGCGTAACTGCGCACCCTGCAGGCCGTGCTCCCCGTACGTCAACGCAATGCGCACCAGGCCGGCTTCTTCCTCGAACACGAACGCCTGTGGCGCCGGCAACCCGGCCGCGATCTGCTCGCGCGCCAGCACGACCGCGGTGCCCACATTCGGATGGCCGGCAAACGGCACTTCGCGATCCGGCGTGAAGATGCGCACGTGCGCGGTATGGGCGCGGTCTTGCGGGGGCATCACGAAGCTGGTTTCCGAATAGTTGAATTCGCGTGCGATCCGCTGCATCTGGCGCGCGTCCAGACCCTGCGCGTCCAGCACGACAGCCAGCGGATTGCCGAGATAAGCATGGCCGGTGAACACATCGGCCGTCACGTAGCGGTAGCGCATCCAAACATCCTCAAGATCCCCCCGACACGGGCGGCAAGCCCAGATTGTGCGTGCCGCGGCGCGAACGTGAAAAGGCACAGAGCCGCGAAATTGCACGCATAACAGACGCCTTTCAACCTCAAGGAAGACGTCGCCGGCATGACGGCCGCACCGCCCCGCTTGGTGCGCCATCACTATTGAAAATCACAGGTCGCTGCGGAATACTTTGCGTCCCGAACAACTACTTTTGGAGGAGGTTGCAATGCAACGCGAAGACATCCAAAAGCTGGGCGCACAAGCTGCGCGAGACGGTTTGACCTTGTGGGATTGCCCGTTCTATCGGGCCGCCGCCATGCCGGGCCATACCGGCGAATCGATCTCCGAGTGGAGCGGCAAGGTCGAAGCCTGGGAAGCAGGATGGATGGAGGCCACGGGCGGCGGCCAAGCGCCCCCTGGCGGCCGTTTCCGCTACGTGCCGCGCGCGATGGCGCGGCTTTGCAATTGACTCGTTGACATGCGCCCCGCCTCCGGGGCGCTTTGCATTTGGCATGGCAAGCAAATGTCGCGGTGCAGATACGAAACCGGGATAAGTGAATCGGCCCCGTTTTTATCGACATATACTGTACATTCATACAGTATTTTTAGTTTCATCATGCGATGCACCGTCATCCGAACCCACATCCTGGGCCGGAAGCGCCACGACAACGATCCCGCCCCTGCAGTGACCGGGACGGTCCGCATGTATTCCATCATGCGCGAGGACATGCGCCGCTACATCAGCGTCATGACGCTGGACACCCTGGCCAAGTTCGGCGCGTCGCAAAAAGGCCCTATCCCCGATCTGCTCGAGCCCGAACTGCTCACCTTCGGATCCGATCGCGGCATGATGGTCTGCGGCTTCGAGGAAATCGACGGCAGGCGCTATTACCAGGGGTGGTGGATGCAGTGGGTGCACCTGTAGCCGCGCGGCAAAGCCGTGCGGACGATGATCCATCCCGCTATTTCTGCGCGTAACTTTTCTGGACAAGGATGGCGATCGCGCTCATCTTTTGGCTCAGGACCTTTCCCACGAGGAGGCGCGAATGGATGACCCCGTTCACAGAGCCGGCCAGGAAGCCGCCAGATATGGTGTGCCGCTATCTGCCTGCCCCCTCATGAAAGAAACCAACATGCCCAGCCATACGGGCGAATCGCTACCTGATTGGCGCGCCAGATTGGCCTCGTGGCAGGCCGGCTGGCATCAGGAAAACGAAGCCCGCCTTGCCGAGCTTCGCCGCCGCCGGTTATTGCAACAATCGCTGGACTGATCACGTCTGGGCCCGCTGGCGGGAACGGGGTTTGCTGGAACCCGATTGCCGCAGCGGCGTGATTGTCATTCGATCAAGCAGAGGGCGGCTCCGCACACTCCCTCCCTCTAGCCGCTGCGGCCCTCTCCGCCGCTTCAATTTCTCCGCGCTGTCCCCGCCAAGCGCGCTTGCTGCGCGAGCGCATTACAGTTCCCGGATGATCTTGTACCCGCAGCGCACGCATACATGGCCGTTGTAAAAGCGATCGCCCATGGATGACGTTGCGCCCACGACGTTATTCGAGTCACGAGACGACCCTGCGACCAGTGCTTTCGCCTTCGGCGGCGCGGTGCCGACCGCCGCGGTGTCGACCGCCGCGGTGTCAAACACCGGCCGGAAGTCGTGACTGAACAACCGCCCGGCAAGCCCTTTGCAGCGCATCGCTAACTCCTGAACTGACGCCGAACAGCCAGCGCCTTCGCAAGAGCGCCGACTGCTTCAGCCTCAAGAACAATGCCTGCGATTGACCGTTGGACCATTCGATCGCCCCGTCGATTGATAACCTGGCCAATATCCGCAAATACAAAAGGTATGTCGATAGGAACAATCTGAATCCTCGTCCCGCCTCTTGAAATACATCAATCGTCGCAATCGTGTCCCGCAGCGGCCACCGCGATGGGGTAGGCCGAAATCCGCGATCGAGATACACTACCGGGCTGGGTGTCAGGCGTATTCCTTCGCGCTGGCAGGTCAACGCGCTGGTCGGGCCGCCACGCAGGAGCCCGCGCGTCCATGCAGCCCAGCATCCCCCATGCCCTCGACATCGCAGCCGCCATCATCTTTGCATTGGCGCTGATCCACACCTTCACGGTCAAACAGTTCGAGCGGCTCTCCCACCGCTATCCCCGCCACGCCGGCCTGTTTCACCTGCTCGGCGAAGTCGAGATCGTCTTCGGCTTTTGGGCCTTTGTGCTTCTGATCGTCATGGCGATAGCCGCCGGTGGAGATCAAGCGCTCGCCTACGCCGAGTCTCGCAACTACACCGAACCGCTCTTCGTATTTGTGGTCATGGTCGTGGCGGCATCCCGCCCGGTCCTCCAAACGGTCATGGTCGCCGTCAACCTGATCGCAAAGAACCTGCCCTTCCATACCTCCGTCGCTACCGCGTGGCTGGGTCTTGCCGCGGTTCCGCTGATGGGATCCCTGATCACAGAGCCGGCCGCCATGACCATTGCGGCCCTCATGCTTGCCCCGCAATTGTTTCGGCCGTCGGTTCCCGCCGTTCCCAAGTACTTCGCGCTTGGCGTGCTGTTCGTCAACATTTCGATCGGGGGAACACTGACCGCCTACGCCGCGCCCCCCGTTCTGATGGTCGCGGCCACCTGGAATTGGGACTCGGCGTTCATGCTGGCCACCTTCGGCTGGAAAGCCGCCATTGCCGTGGTCGTGAACGCCACCGTGGCCACGTTCATGATGCGCAAGTATCTGCTTCAACTGCCGGCCGAAAGCATGACCCGGTCCGAGCGCCCTCCCGTGCCGATCACCGTGGTCATCGTTCACCTTGTCGTGCTGGCCGCGGTCGTTGCCCTGGCGCACCATCCCGTCGCGTTTCTCGGCCTGTTCCTGATGTTCCTGGGATTCACGCAAGCCTATGAGCGGCATCAGAATCCGCTGATCCTCAAAGAGGCGCTGCTCGTTGGCTTCTTCCTGGCCGGCCTCGTCATCCTGGGAGGCATGCAAGCGTGGTGGCTGCAGCCCATCGTCTCCAGCCTGGAACCCATCGCACTATTCTTCGGATCCCTGGCGCTCACCGCGATCACCGACAACGCCGCACTGACCTATCTGGGCTCGCTGATCGACGGCATCTCCGACGAATCGAAATACATGCTGGTGGCGGGCGCCGTCGCCGGCGGCGGCTTGACGGTCATCGCAAACGCCCCCAACCCTGCGGGCGTGGCGCTGCTAAAGCGCGGCTTTTCAGACGAAACCATCAGCATCGGCGGACTGCTGCTCGGCGCGTTGGGCCCCACGGCAGTTGCGGCGGGTGCGTTGCTTTTGCTGTAGCGGGGATTTGGGTCGGTTATCGGGCCCAATATTCGGGCTCGGTATTCGGGCCCGATAATTTGAGCTCTGCATTTGCAGCTCAAGAATAAAGCCGAAGAAATGAGAAAGGCCGTTAGTGATTTCTCACTAACGGCCTTGGAACTACTGGTCGGGACGGCGGGATTCGAACTCGCGACCCCTTGCACCCCATGCAAGTGCGCTACCAGGCTGCGCTACGCCCCGAAAGAAAAAGAGTATAGCAGAACTAAAAAATGTTTGCACGCATTGGTGCAAAAAAAGTGCTGAATACCGGAAAAAATTTTGCGCTTTGCGTTTGCCGTTCACATCAGTGCAAGTGATGAAGCGGCGCGCGCGAAGCGCAAGGCACGACTAGCTGCAACGCGCGCTGCCATGATGGCGGTCGCGCGTCGCGGGCACTGAAATCAAAGTCTGGATTGCAACCAATGGGTCGCGAAGAAAACGGCTCAGGCAGTGGGCGCGGTCTGCGTCGACGCAGCAGCGGCGGGCGCAGTGCCCGTCGTCGTTCCCAAAGCTTCGGCAAGCATCGCGGACACGTTGCCGAGCTCCGCGCGCAGCGACTGCATCTCGGTGCCCGACAGGCGCACGGCGGCGTCCTGGTCGTGCGGCACGTCGCGCGCATCGCCCAGGCGATTGCGCGCGCCGCTGATCGTGAAGCCTTGTTCGTAAAGCAGCGAACGGATGCGGCGGATGAGCAGCACTTCGTGGTGCTGATAATAGCGGCGGTTGCCGCGGCGCTTCACGGGCTTGAGCTGAGTGAATTCCTGTTCCCAGTACCGCAACACATGAGGCTTGACGCCACACAGGTCGCTGACTTCGCCGATGGTGAAGTAACGCTTGGCGGGAATGGGCGGTAAGGTAACGGTGGATTCAGTACGTGTCATAAGCGGATTTTATGCGCGCGATGCGTGGTGCGCCGATAACAATTACCGACAAAGCGTATCACTCCGCGGCGTCGGGCGTTGTAGGAACGGCCTGCTCGACCACGCTCTTGAGTTTCTGGCTGGCGTGGAAGGTGACGACACGCCGCGCCGCGATGGGAATGGTTTCTCCGGTCTTCGGGTTGCGGCCAGGGCGCGGCGGTTTGTCGCGCACCTGGAAGTTGCCGAAACCCGAGAGCTTGACGGAATCACCGCGCGCCAGGGCGTCGCGGATTTCCTCGAAGAACGTATCGACAATGTCCTTGGCTTCGCGCTTGTTCAGGCCGACCCGCTCGAAAAGCAGTTCGGCCAGCTCGGCCTTGGTGAGGGTGCGTTGCTCGGCAAGCATACTGGTCCCCATGTTCAGCCACGTTGGCGCGCGCCGTGCGCGGCAACCAGGGCTTCCTTGATGCGCGCGAGGCAGTCGGCCACGCGAGCTTCGTCCAAAGTGACCTCAGTGTCCTGTAGCCAGAAACGGAACGCAAGGCTTTTCTCGGCGACCGGTTCGCTGCCCTGCGCCTTGTCGCGCCACACGTCGAACACGCGCGCATCCTGCACAACGGCCAGTTGCGCATCGGCCTTGACGGCCTTGGCGACGGTATCGAGCATGGATTGGACCGTCACATCCTCGTCGACCCACAGCGCCAGGTCGCGCACCACGACGGGCTGGCGCGAGAGCTCGCGCACCTGCGGCAATTCGCCTTCCGACAGCGCGTCCACGTCCAGCTCGAAGACCACCGGCGCATGCGCCAGGTCGGCCTGTTGCGCCCAGCGCGGATGCAATTCGCCGATCCAGCCCACGTGCTTGCCATCCAGCATGACGCGCGCGCCACGGCCGGGATGCAGCGCGGGATGCGCCGCAGCCTCGAAGCGCAGGCGGCGGCCGCGTGCGCCGAACAACGACTCGACGTCCATCTTGACGTCAAAGAAGTCCACCTGGCGCGTGGGCACGCCCCACTGTTCCTCGGCCGCCGGGCCCCAGGCTGCGCCCGCGAGCTTCATGGGCTGGCGCACACCCGCCACTTGCAGCGGACCGTCCTCGGCCGACGCATCTCGGAAAAACACGCGTCCCAGTTCGAACAGGCGAACGCGCGATTGCTTGCGGTTGGCGTTGTGACGGATGTTGGCGACCAGGCCGCCGATCAGGCTGGAACGCATGACCGACAGATGGCTGGCGATCGGGTTCACAAGCCGCACGGGGTTGTCGTTGCCCGCGAAATCGCGTTCCCAGTCGGCTTCGACGAAGCTGTAGTTGACGACTTCCTGGTAGTCCTGCGCGGCCGCAAGACGGCGAAGCGCATGCGCGCCGCGGCGCACTTCGGGCTGCGAGAACATCTTGGCGCGCGCCATCGGCGGTACGTCGGGGATGCTTTCAAAACCGTAGATGCGAGCCACTTCCTCGATCAGGTCTTCTTCGATTTCCAGATCGAAACGGTACGACGGCGGATTGACGATGAAGTCGTCGCCCTCTAGCGCGTAATCCAGGCCCAGGCTGCCGAAGATGGTTGCCACCTGCTCACGCGTGACCGGCACGCCCAGCACGCGATGGCAGCGCGCCAGGCGCATGCGCACCGGCGGACGCTGCGGCAGATTGACGATCTGGTCGTCGATGGGGCCCACCTGGCCGCCGCAGATGTCGACGATGAGGCGGGTGATGAATTCAATGTGCTCGGGAATGCTGGCGTAGTCCACGCCGCGTTCGAAGCGGTGGCTGGCTTCGGAGCTGAACTTGAAGCGGCGCGCACGGCCGGCAATGGCTTGCGGCCACCAGAATGCGGCTTCGAGATAGATGTTCTGCGTGTCCAGCGTCACGGAGGTGGCTTCACCGCCCATGATGCCGGCCAGGCTTTCGACCTGATCGCCCGCGACGACGACGCCGACCTTCGGGTCGAGCGTGACGGTCTGGCCGTTCAAGAGTTCAAGCGTTTCACCTTCACGCGCCCAGCGCACGCTGATGTCGCCGCCGATCTTGTCCAGATCGAACACATGCGACGGGCGGCCGAGTTCAAGCATGACGTAGTTGGAGATGTCGACCAGCGCGGACAGCGAGCGCTGGCCGGCGCGCTCAAGGCGCGTCTTCATCCACTCGGGCGTCGCTGCGCGCGCGTTCACGCCGCGAATGACGCGGCCGCCGAAACGGCCGCACAGGTCGGGCGCTTCGATCTTGACGGGCAGGCGCTCATCGAGCGTGACGGGCACGGCAGCGGCCGTCGGCACCGACAGCGGCGCGCCGGTCAGCGCGGCCACTTCGCGCGCCACGCCCAGAATCGACAGGCAGTCGGCGCGGTTGGGCGTCAATTTGAGCGTGAACAGCGTGTCGTCCAGGTCCAGCGCTTCCCGGATGGATTGGCCGGGGACCATGTCCGCGGGCAGTTCCAGGAGGCCCGCGTGGTCTTGCGACAGGCCCAGTTCGCGCGCCGAGCACAGCATGCCGGAGGACTGCACGCCGCGCATCTTGGCCACGCCGATCTTCATGCCGCCGGGCAGTTCCGCGCCCACGCGGGCGAGCGGCACCTTCAGGCCGGCGGCCGCGTTGGGCGCGCCACATACGATCTGCAGGCGTTCGCCCGAGCCGTCGTCGACCTGGCAGACGCGCAGCTTGTCGGCGTCCGGGTGCGGGGCGATTTCGACGATGTGCGCGACGACCACGCCGGAGAAGGCGGGCGCGGCGGGTTCGGTTTCTTCGACTTCCAGGCCGGCCATCGTGAGCCGGTGCGCGAGTTCATCGGTTGCGATCGGAGGATTGACCAGCGTACGCAGCCAGGATTCGGGAAATTGCATGATCAGCCGTCTGTTATTCGTTGAACTGGCGCAGGAAGCGCAAATCGCCTTCGTAGAACTGGCGCAGATCGTTGACGCCGTAGCGCAACATCGTCAGGCGCTCGAGCCCGGAGCCGAAGGCAAAGCCGATGTAGCGCTCGGGATCCAGCCCGAAATTGCGCACCACCTGCGGATGCACCTGGCCGGAACCGGAGATCTCCAGCCAGCGGCCGCGGTTGGGACCCGACGTGAACATCATGTCGATCTCGGCGGACGGTTCCGTGAACGGGAAGAACGACGGGCGGAATCGCACGACCAGATCGTCGCTTTCAAAGAAGCAACGCAGGAAATCGGTGTACACGCCCTTCAGGTCGGCAAACGAAATGTCCTCGGCGATCCAGAGCCCTTCCACCTGGTGGAACATGGGCGAGTGCGTGGCGTCGCTGTCGACGCGATAGGTGCGCCCGGGCGCGATGACCTTGATGGGCGGCTTGTGCATGCGGGCATAACGCACCTGCATGGGGCTGGTGTGCGTGCGCAGCAGCAGCGGCAGACCGTCCGCGTCGTTCATGTCGACGTAGAACGTGTCCTGCATCGAACGCGCCGGATGGTCCAGCGGGTTGTTCAATGCGGTGAAATTGGTCCAGTCGTTTTCCACTTCGGGGCCGTCGGCCACGTCAAAGCCAATGGAACGGAAGATTTCTTCCACGCGTTCCCAGGTCCGGATCACCGGATGGATACCGCCCGGCGCGCGACCGCGGCCCGGGAGGGTGACGTCAATGGTTTCGGATGCCAGGCGGGCATCCAGCTCCGCCTGCGCCAGTTCGGCACGGCGCGAGGTCAGAAGCTCTTCGATCTTCTGCTTGGCCTGGTTGATTCGTGCGCCGGCCTCTCGCTTCTGCTCGGGATCGAGCTTGCCCAGGCCTTTGAGCAGCACCGTCAAGGCGCCTTCCTTGCCCAGGAAGCGAGCTTTTGCGTTCTCAAGCGCGGCGGCATCCGTAGCCGCGGCGAACCGTTCTTGCGCCTGGGCTACCAGGTCGTCAACCAATCGAGTCATGAAATCCAGCCTTCAAAACGCAAACGGGGCCATTACAGCCCCGTTTGCAGCGATGCGCGATGAGTTAAAGCGCGCGATCAGGCAGCCAAGGCAGCCTTGGCTTGCTGCACGATGGCGGCAAAACCGGCCTTGTCGCGCACGGCCAGATCGGCCAGGACCTTGCGGTCGAGTTCGATCGAAGCCTTCTTCAGGCCAGCGATGAACACGCTGTAGCTGACGCCATGCTCACGGACGGCCGCGTTGATACGCGTGATCCACAGAGCGCGGAACGTACGCTTCTTGTTGCGGCGGTCGCGGTAGGCGTATTGGCCAGCGCGCATGACTGCTTGCTTGGCAATACGGAACACATTACCGCGGCGGCCACGGTAACCCTTGGCGGCGGCAATGACTTTCTTGTGACGTGCGCGGGCAGTTACGCCGCGTTTGACGCGAGGCATAGTAGATCTCCCTTAGATCAAGCGAAAGGCATCATGGCCTTGACGGAGGCCACGTTGGAGTCATGAACCGCCGCAGAGCCGCGCAATTGACGCTTGGCCTTGGTGGTCTTCTTGGTCAGGATGTGACGCTTGAACGCCTGACCACGCTTGATGGAGCCGCTGCCGCGCACCTTAAAGCGCTTGGAGGCGCTTTTCTTGGTTTTCATCTTGGGCATGATGATTCCCTAAACTAAAACACGCATTGTTGATTTACATGACGCCAGGTGCTTGGCGCCAAAGACGCCAAAACTTGTAGACCTGTTGCCACTTCTGGGGGGTTCGCGAAATCTGAAAAGCCGGCTCCGAACGAAATGCATCCATTCGATAAAGCAGCCGGCCAGGCGGTTTCGCGATTGTTTCCCGAAGGCGGACAAAACTGACCCACATCCGGAAAAGCCTTTGATTATATGGTGATTTCCCGGACTTTGTCGAGTCAGCGCGTACGCCCGGAACAACGGGATCGCAGGGCCGACGCCGCCCGGGGATCATACCCCCGTACGCCGGTACTGCACCGCCTGGGCGACATGACTGGCCGCCAGCACCGCCTGGCCGTCCAGATCCGCGATCGTGCGGGCCACGCGCAGCGCCCGGTGCATCGCCCGCGCCGAGCCTGTCAGGCGGCGCATGGCCTGCTGCAGCAGCGTCTGGGCATCGGCATCCATCACGCAGAATTCGTCCAGCTCGGCCCCGGCCAGCCCGGCGTTGATCTTGCCCTGGCGGGCCATCTGGCGTTCACGGCAGCGGACCACGCGCTCGCGGACGGCTTGCGACGATTCGCCGGGCGGCGCGGTCATCCAGGCGGGGTCGGACGGCGGCAGGGCCACATGCAGATCGATCCGGTCCAGTAGCGGTCCCGATATCTTGCCCGCATAACGCGTCACCTGATCCGGCGTGCAGGCGCACGTGCGCGCCGGATGGCCCCGCCAGCCGCAAGGACAGGGATTCATGGCGGCCACGAGCTGAAAACGGGCCGGAAACTGCGCGGCGTGCAATGCCCGCGAAATGACCACCCTGCCCGCCTCCAGCGGCTCTCGCAGCGCCTCGAGCGAGCGGCGGCTGAATTCCGGAAGCTCGTCCAGGAACAGCACGCCGTGATGCGCCAGACTGATTTCACCGGGCCGCGGGCGTCCGCCGCCGCCGACCAGCGCGGCTACCGACGCCGAATGGTGCGGCGCCCTGAACGGCGGCTGCCCGGTGAGCGTATCGGGCATTCCGGCCATCGTCGCCACGGCCGCCGCCTCGAGCGCCTGATTGCGCTCCAGCGGCGGCAGCAGGCCCGGCAGGCGTGCGGCCAGCATGCTCTTGCCCGCACCGGGCGGCCCCAGCATCAACAGGCTGTGGCCGCCCGCCGCCGCGACTTCAAGCGCCCGCCGCGCGCCCGGCTGGCCCCGCACATCCGACAGACAGGGGACGGACGCGGCGGGCGGCCACGGCGCGGGCACGGCATTGGGAAGCAGGCAGGCGCCAGCTGCGTGGGCTGCCACGTCCGCCAGGCAGCGGGCCGACAGCACACGCAAGCCGGGAACCCAGGCGGCCTGCTCGGCGCTGCCGGCTGGCAGGATAAGCGTGGCGTCGGGCGCGTCCCGGGCGACGCTCAGGGCGATCACCAGCGGCGCAGCGACGGGCACAAGTGCCCCGGTGAGGGAAAGTTCGCCTGCAAGCACCAGCCCGGCCAGCGCGGGATCCGGTGCGCCGGCCGGCGCGCTGTCTTGCGCGGGGGCAGCCAACTGCCCGGACGCCAGCAGCACCCCCAACGCAATCGGCAGATCGAAGCGGCCGGACTCCTTGGGCATGTCGGCCGGCGATAGGTTGACGGTGATGCGCCCCGCCGGAAATTCAAAACCGCTGTTGATGATGGCCGCGCGGACCCGCTCGCGGCTTTCCCGGACTTCGGTGTCGACCAGCCCGACGACGTTGAAACCGGGCAGCCCGGGTCCCAGGTGCGTTTCCACGCGGACCGCATGGGCATGCATGCCGCAAAGGGCCCGGCTGGCAAGTACGGCAAGCGTCACGACGGTCTCCGGATGGTTCGGGCCGCCAGTATCCGCAAAAAACAAACGGCCGCGGGAAGCTGCCGTGACAAAACGATCTCGCGCAGGGCCCGCGCAAAGCGGGCGCGCGGGGCTTGCTTACTTGTCCAGCCCCGTGGCCGGCCCCTTGTCCAGCCCGGTCAGACGCTGTTCCATCTGCTGCACCTGGGCAGCCAGTTGATCGACGCGGGCGCGCGTGCGGGCAAGCAGATCCGCCTGCACGTCGAACTCTTCGCGGGTGACCAGATCCAGCTTGGAAAACGCCTGCGTCATCATGGCGCGCACATTGCGCTCGACGTCAGCCGCCGGGCTGCGCGCGATCAGGTCGGAAATGTTCTTCTGAAGGTCTTCCATCCACTGGGTGCGATTGTTCATAGTTGCCTCTCGATGTTCCGGATGCCTCAAGTGTAGTGCGTTGGTCGCCGGGTTCAGGCCGCGCCGCTTGCGCCGCCGCAAAAAAAAGGGCGGGCCGCATGCGGTGACCGCCCTTCAAAGCACAGGAGAAAACCGGGCTGCCTGACGGCAACCCCCTACCAACACCACTAGCCTTGCCGCCGGTCGCTGAGACCGCGCTGTGCATCGGTCATTTGCCCGATACACGTCCTGATTTCGATTCTTCTCGACCCCACCCCTGCCAACAAGCCGATCGGTGTAAACCCTCGTATCAGGCTCGCACCCCAATTTGAGGCGCTTTGGGGCAAACGCGGCCGCCCGCGAAACCCGCGCTGCATGCGCGGAGCCGCAGCCGGTAACGCTGAGCGGCCTGCGCAGCCGGCGCCACGCACCGGCGGATGCGGCGGCACGCACGCGGACGTGCCCGACATGTCCGCATTAAATGGCTACAAATCCTTCGTGCGGCATACATCTGGTTGCATGGCGGGGATACCCATTGTTGCGCACCAAAAAGAGGCCGCTCCACGGTGCATTGCGCACCATGATGGTGCCTTCCCGCACAACATTTGCGCCTTTCCCGGCCATCCCCGGCGCTGTCCAACATGGCACGGATATTGCTTTAACCAGGGTGCGTGCAACCATGAGAGGAAATGCCATGAAACTCATCATCGCCATCATCAAGCCCTTCAAGCTCGACGAAGTGCGGGTGGCTCTGTCCGGGATCGGGGTCCAGGGCCTGACCGTTACCGAAGTCAAAGGCTTTGGCCGCCAGAAGGGCCACACCGAACTCTATCGCGGCGCGGAATACGCCGTGGACTTCCTGCCCAAGCTGCGGGTCGAGGCCGCCGTGCCCGATCACCTTGTCGATCAGGTCATCGAAGCGATCGAACAAGCCGCCCGCACCGGCAAGATCGGCGACGGCAAGATCTTCGCCGCCCCCCTTGAACAAGTCATCCGTATCAGAACTGGCGAAGCCGGCGAAGCTGCGCTGTAAATAAATAAAGCCTCAATGGAGCCTGAAAATGGATAAAGCAGATATCTCCTGGTTGCTCGTCTCTACCCTGCTTGTATTGATGATGGCCGTACCCGGCCTGGCCATGTTCTACGCCGGCCTGGTGCGCAGCAAAAACGTGCTGTCCGTCTTGCTGCAAGTGTTGTGCACGTTCGTGCTGGGCCTGGTTCTCTGGTTCATCTATGGATACTCCCTCGCGTTCACCGAGGGCAACGCCTTCTTCGGCGGCCTCTCGCGCGCCTTCTTCTCTGGCATGTTCAACCCGGCAGACGGCACGTACGCCATGTCGAACACCCTGACCGAGCTGCTGTTCGCCTCGTTCCAGGCCACGTTCGCCGGCATCACCTGCGCCCTGGTGGTCGGCAGCTTTGCCGAGCGCGCCCGCTTTTCGGCCGTGCTGGTGTTCACGGTGATCTGGTTCACGTTCGCCTACATCCCCATTGCGCACATGGTGTGGTTCGCCTCTGAAACCGCGCCGGGCCTGTTGAATGCCCAAGGCGCGCTGGACTTCGCCGGCGGCACCGTGGTGCACATCAACGCCGGCGTGGCTGGCCTGGTCGGCGCCTACGTGGTCGGCAAGCGCGTGGGCTACGGCCGCGAAGCCATGCAGCCGCACAACTTGCCGATGACGTTCGTCGGCGCCGCCCTGCTGTGGGTGGGCTGGTTCGGCTTCAACGCGGGTTCGGCGCTGGCCGCCAACGAGAACGCCACCCTGGCCTTCTTCAACACCATGATCGCCACGGCGGGCGCCGTCCTGGCCTGGCTGTTCACGGAATGGGCCATCAAGGGCAAGCCCTCGATGCTGGGCGCCGCGTCGGGCGCCATCGCCGGCCTGGTCGGCATCACTCCCGCCGCCGGCCTTGTCGGTCCGGTGGGCGCCCTGATCATCGGCGTGGTTGCCGGCGTGGTCTGCGTCTGGGGCGTGAATGGCCTGAAGCGCCTGCTGCGTGCTGACGATGCGCTGGACGTGTTCGGCATCCACGGCGTGGGCGGCATTGTCGGCGCCCTGCTCACCGGCGTGTTCAACGCGCAGGTCTTCGGCGGCCCCGGCCTGGCCGAGCCCGGCATGATCGCCCACCAACTGTGGGTGCAGCTCGAAGGTGTCCTGCTGACGGTCGTGTGGTCTGGCGTGGTGGCATGGATTGCCTACAAGATCGCCAACGCCCTGTGCGGTCTGCGTGTACCGGAAGACCAGGAGCGCGAAGGCCTGGACGTCACCAGCCACGGCGAATCCGCCTATCACAGCTAAGCTGCTGCGACTCTCCCGCCGCGCCCTGCGGCGGGGGGGGGGATGGAAAATGAAAGAGCCCTTCATCGTGAAGGGCTCTTTTTTTGTCAGCTTGCTTGGGAGCGTGTCAGTCACCCGGCGGAAAGGGTCGTCTGCTTGCGGTCGACTCCACGGGTGTCTGACACCCGGTTCAGTCACTGCCGCGAAGGACGAATCAAGCCGGGCCGAGGGCGTCCAGGTCGACGGGCAAGGCGCGGTTCAGCGCCGAGGCCACCTTGATGCGGAGCGCGTTGGAATGCGCGCGGCGCACCTCGCGTTTCACGTCCAGGAGCTGCTGCGGGTGCATGGAGAACTCGGTCAGGCCCAGGCCAAGCAGCAGGCGCGTCATGCGCGAATCGCCCGCCATTTCGCCGCAGACGGCAACCGGCTTGCCCGCGCGTTCGCCCGCATTGATGGTGTTGGCGACCAGGCGCAGCACCGCCGGATGCAGCGGATCGTACAGCGACGCCACGTCGTGGTCGCCCCGGTCGATGGCAAGCGTGTACTGGATCAGGTCGTTGGTGCCGATGGACAGGAAATCCAGCGCCTGGGCAAAGGGTTCGATCGCGATGGCGATCGCGGGCACCTCGACCATCGCCCCCACTTCCATGTGTGGCGCATAGGCCTGGCCACGGGCATCGAGTTCGCGGCGGGCGGATTCGATGGCGGCCTTGGCAGCCACGACTTCGTGCATGTGCGCGATCATCGGGATCAAGAGGCGCACCGGGCCGTGGGCGGACGCCCTGAGGATGGCGCGCAGCTGAGTCGCGAACATCTCGGGACGCGCCAGGCAATAGCGGATGGCGCGCTGTCCCAGAGCGGGGTTGGTGGCCACGGTGGCCTCGCCGTCCAGCGTCTTGTCCGAGCCGATGTCCAGCGTTCGGATCGTGACCGGACGGCCGGCCATCACCTTGACGACTGACGCATAGGCCTCGTACTGCTCTTCTTCGCCGGGCAGGTCTGGCCGGCCCATGAAGAGGAATTCGCTGCGAAAGAGCCCGATGCCGTGCGCGCCGGACGCCAGCGCCAGCGCGGCTTCGTCCGGCAGCTCGATGTTGGCGTGCAGCACGATGTCGATGCCGTCCAGCGTGACGGAGGGCTCGTCGCGCAGGAGGCTGAGCTCGGCGCGCTCGTCTGCGTACGCGGCCTGGCGGCGGCGGTATTCCTGGAGGATGCGGTCGGACGGGTTGACCACCACCGCCCCGACCGAGCCGTCGATGATCAGCATGTCGCCGTCGCGAACGAGCTCGCGCACGTTGCCCATGGCGACCACGGCGGGCACGCCCATGCTGCGCGCCACGATCGCGGTGTGAGACGTCGGGCCGCCCAGGTCGGTGACGAAGGCGGCGAACCGGCCGCCGCGCAGGCGCAGCATGTCGGCGGGAGAGATATCGTGCGCCACCACCACCAGGGCATCGTCGCCGCCCATGTGGGACATGTCGGGCAGGATCGCCGACGTGCCGGCCAGGACGTGCAGCACGCGCTCGATCACCTGTCGCACATCCGCCCCGCGCTCGCGCAGGTACTCGTCTTCCATGGCGTCGAACTGCTGCCCCAGGATCTGGCCCTGCGTGGTCAGCGCCCATTCGGCGTTGTAGTGACGGTCGGCGATCAGGGCAAGCGTCTGTTCGGCCAGAAGCGGATCGCCCAGGAGCAGGCTGTGCACATTGAGCATCGCGCCCAGTTCGCGCGGCGCGTCGGCCGGAAGCGTGTCGGCCAGTTGCAGCAGTTCCTGCTGCGCCGACGCCAGCGCTTCGGTCAGGCGTGCGCTCTCGGCGGGCACGTCTTCAGGCGAGATTCGGTAGTGCGCCACTTCAAGGGCGGCAGCGCCCATGACCACGGCGCGGCCGATGGCGTACCCCTTGGCGACGCCTTTGCCGTACAGACACACAACGGGGCTGGCAGAGCCAGCCCCGTGAGGCGCGCCAGCAGCGGGCGCGCCGGTCGCGGGTGCAGGCGAACCGGCCCGAGCCGGGCCGGCAGCTTCAGAAGACGTTTTATTCCTGCTCACCGAATTTGCTGTCGAACAGAGTTTCGATTTCGGACAAGGCCTGCTCGGCATCGCTGCCGGAGGCCTCGAGCTTGACCGTGACGCCCAGACCGGCCGCCAGCATCATGACGCCCATGATGCTCTTGGCGTTCACGCGCTGCGCACCGCGCGAAATGAAGATTTCGCTGGAAAACTTGCTGGCAAGCTGCGTCAGCTTGGCCGCGGCCCGAGCGTGCAATCCCAGTTTGTTGCTGATGACAATGTCAGTATTAGGCATAGGAAAGATGGTGACCGCGGACCATGCCGCAGTGTTGATCGCAGCCAATCGTCGAACCGATCGTCGGCTTGAAATAATAGCCGACATAATAGGGCAATTTTCTGCCCGTCAGTCTACCCGCAAGACACCTTGCACGCCGCCGGCAAGCGCCTTTTCGCGGGTTTCAGCCAATGGCAGGTTGCGGTAGGTCAACGCGCGCAACAGCATCGGGGTGTTGAGACCCGCGAGCACACAGCACTGGATGCCCTGGGCCTGTGCGTCGGCGACCGCGCGCTTGGAAATATTGGCGGGGGTGGCGCCGATCAGGTCGGTCAGCACCAGCACGCCCGCGCCGTGGTCCTGTTCGAGGATGTCTTTCAGGACATCCGGCGCCAGGTCGTCCGGCTGATCTTCGGGCTGGATGTCGTGAATAGCCAGCATGCCGTCCAGATCGCCCATGACGTGGCTCGCGCATTCGCGCATTGCGGCGCCCAGGGGCGCATGCACGACGATCACAATACCCGTGGTCATGTCGGTTCCGGAAAATCAGGCTGCAACGGCGGCAGCGCCTGCAGCCTTGGCCGCCACCGCTTTCTCGAGCGCCTGCACGAACATGCCGGCCACATCGAACCCGGTCTGCTCGGCAATTTCGACGAAACAGGTGGGGCTGGTGACGTTGACTTCGGTGACGAAGTCGCCGATGACGTCCAGGCCAACCAGAAGCAAGCCGCGGGCGGCCAGCTTGGGCGCCACGGCTTCGGCGATCTGGCGGTCCCGGGGGGAGAGTTCCTGGGCGACGCCGCGGCCGCCGGCGGCCAGATTGCCGCGCGTTTCGCCTGCCAACGGGATGCGCGCGAGCGAATACGGCACGGGTTCACCGCCGATCAGCAGGATGCGCTTGTCGCCCTTGACGATGTCCGGAATGAAGCGCTGCGCCATGATGGTGCGCGCGCCGTTGTCGGTCAGCGTTTCCAGGATGGCGTTCAGGTTGGGGTCCTTGGGCTGCAGGCGGAACACGCCCGTGCCGCCCATGCCGTCCAGCGGCTTGACGATGACATCCTGGTGCTTGTCATGGAACGCCTTGAGGCGAGCCATGTTGCGGGTCACCAGCGTCGGGGCGGTGAACTCGCTGATCTCGGTGATGGCCAGTTTTTCCGGGTGGTTGCGGATGGCCGCGCCGCCGTTGAACACGCAGGCACCCTGCGCCTCGGCATATTCGAGCAGATGCGTGGAATACACGTATTCCATGTCGAACGGGGGGTCTTTGCGCATCACGACCGCGCCAAAATCCGCCAGTGGCAGATCCTGAGGGGTGGATTCGCGCCACCAGTCGTGGCCGTGCAGGTCGGCATCGGCGACGAGCTCGATCGGGGTGGTCTGCGCCTTGACGACGCCCGCCTCGATGTAGAGGTCGCCCTGCATGGCCACGCTGAGCGTATGGCCGCGCGCCACGAGGGCACGCATCATGGCGACCGAACTATCCTTGTACGCCTTGAGCAGCGGCAAGGGATCCAAAACGAACAAAACGTGCATCGCGACACCCTGAACGGACGCCGCCTCCCCTGCTGGGAAGGCGGCTAGGCTTTGTGACATCGTAGCGTAGAGCCAGCCAATAAGCGAACCCGCCGGTCACGAGACGGACACGGCGGGTTGCAGGAATGGGCGGCTGGGCCCTGCCTGTCGGTACGGCTGGGACTCAGGCTGCCGATTCAGGCTTGCCTGCAGGCACAGCCTTCTTTTTCGGCGACAGCACCATGACCATCTGACGGCCTTCGAGCTTGGGCATGGCTTCGACCTGGGCAAGCTCCAGGAGATCGTCGCGCACGCGCTCAAGGACGCGCATGCCAAGTTCCTGGTGAGCCATTTCGCGGCCGCGGAAGCGCAGCGTGACCTTGGCCTTGTCGCCTTCCTCGAGGAAGCGGCGCAGGTTGCGCAGCTTGACCTGATAGTCGCCCTCGTCGGTCGCCGGGCGGAACTTGACTTCCTTGACCTGGATGACCTTTTGCTTGGAGCGGGCTTCGGCCTGGCGCTTTTGCTCTTGGTACTTGAACTTGCCGTAGTCCATCAAACGGCAGACCGGGGGCTCGGCGTTCGGCGCGATTTCCACCAGATCCACGTCGTTTTGCTCGGAAAGACGGAAGGCGTCGGCAATCTTGACGATGCCCAGCTGTTCTCCGTCCAGACCTATCAGGCGCACCTCGGGGACGCGGATTTCACCGTTGATGCGATTGGCTTTTTCAGTGGCGATGTTGAAAGCTCCTAGAAATGTTAAGCAGCGCTGCTATCAAGTCGGTTGGACGTCGCGGCGGGCGGCCACGTCGTCGGACAACCGGGAAACGAAGTCGTCGAAGGGGATGGCGCCAAGGTCCAGGCCGCCCAGTCCGCGTACGGCAACAGTGCCGTTTTGCTTTTCCTTGTCGCCGACGACAAGAATGTACGGCACCTTTTGCAGGCTGTGTTCCCGGATTTTACGAGTGATTTTTTCACCGCGCAAATCGGACTCGACTCTAAAGCCTTGTTTTTTCAGGCTTTGCGTGATTTGCGCCGCATAATCGGCCGAAGGTTCGGAAATGCAGCACACAACTGCTTGCACGGGCGCCAGCCACGGCGGCATGGCGCCGGCGTGGTTTTCGATCAACATGCCGATGAAGCGCTCGAGCGAACCGAGGATCGCGCGGTGCAGCATGACGGGCGGGCGGCGCTGGTCGTTCTGGTCCACGTACTCGGCGCCCAGGCGCACGGGCATGGAGAAGTCGACCTGAATCGTGCCGCACTGCCAGTGACGGCCGATGGCGTCCTTGAGGGTGTATTCGACCTTCGGGCCGTAGAAGGCGCCCTCGCCCGGCGAGATTTCGAATTCGCAGCCCGTGCGGCGCAGGCTTTCCATCAGGGCGGCTTCAGCCGTATCCCAGACTTCGTCCGTGCCGATCCGCTTTTCAGGGCGGGTAGCGACCTTGTACAGGACTTCGGTAAAGCCGAAATCGCGGTAGACCTTCTGCAGCAGCGCCGTGAAATCGGCGCATTCGTCCTGCAGTTGCTCTTCGGTACAGAAGATGTGACCGTCGTCCTGCGTAAAGCCGCGCACGCGCATCATGCCGTGCAGCGAGCCGGAGGGCTCGTTGCGGTGGCATTGGCCGAATTCGCCGTAGCGCAGGGGCAGTTCGCGGTAGGAGTGCAGGCCCGCATTGAAGATCTGCACGTGGCCCGGGCAGTTCATCGGCTTCAGGCCATAGACGCGGTTTTCGGACTCGGTCGTGAACATGTTTTCACGGTAGTTGTCCCAGTGGCCCGTCTTCTTCCAGAGCGAAATATCCAGAATCTGCGGCGCCTTGACTTCCTGGTAGCCGTTGTCGCGGTACACGCTGCGCATGTACTGCTCGACCTGCTGCCACAGGGTCCAGCCCTTGGGGTGCCAGAAGATCAGGCCCGGGGCTTCGTCCTGGAAGTGGAACAGGTCGAGTTCGCGGCCGATCTTGCGGTGGTCGCGGCGTTCGGCCTCTTCGAGCATGTGCAGGTAGGCTTCCTGTTCTTCCTTGGTCGCCCAGGCGGTGCCGTAGATGCGCTGGAGCATCTCGTTCTTGCTGTCGCCGCGCCAGTAGGCGCCGGCCACCTTCATCAGCTTGAAGACCTTGAGCTTGCCGGTGGACGGCACGTGCGGGCCGCGGCACAGGTCGATGAAGTCGCCTTCGCGGTACAGGCTGAGCGTCTCGTTGGACGGAATCGAGGCGATGATTTCCGCCTTGTACTTTTCGCCGATGCCCTTGAAGAATTCGACGGCGTCGTCGCGCGACCATTCTTCGCGCGTGACGACTTCGTCCTTCTTGGCCAGTTCGGCCATCTTCTTTTCGATGGCGGTCAGGTCTTCGGGCGTGAAGGGGCGCTTGTACGAGAAGTCGTAGTAGAAGCCGTTGTCGATCACGGGGCCGATGGTGACCTGGGCGTCCGGGAAGAGTTCTTTGACGGCGTAGGCCAGCAGGTGAGCCGTCGAGTGGCGGATCAGATCCAGGCCGTCCGCGTCCTTGGCCGTCACGATGGCCAGACGGGCGTCTTGCGCGATGCGGAAACTGGTGTCGACGAGCTTGGATTCGGCGCCGTCGAACGTCACGCGGCCGCCCAGGGCAGCCTTCGCCAGGCCCGTACCGATCGATTGCGCCACGTCGGCGACCGTGACCGGTCCCGGAAATTGGCGCTGCGAACCATCGGGCAATGTGATCTGTACCATCGGGAGTGCTTCCTGGGGTTCTTGGAACTGAAAAACGAAAACAGAAACGAAAAACGCGGCTTCAAAGCCGCGTTCATTTGATTGTCTTGATGAGTCCTACCGCTGACCTGACACGGTGAAACCCGACGCACGAAAAAACTAACGCGACATGGGGCGAAAGTTCCGGGTCGTAGTTCGTGCGGACGGGAAAAGCATGTTTTGAGCCTGTGGGGGCGCGCGCGAAGCGCAGCGCGAATCAAGGTGCAGCAAGACAAATGCAGCCGAAATAGCTGCATGGATCGTTGCCGATTGTAGCACCGTTTGCGCCCCGCCCGTGGCGAAAACGCCACGCAGGATTGCAGGGCGACGCGGGGGACCGCAACGGATCAATTGCGCCGAGTGCATCGGTCTGATTTTGCCTCGATTGGCGACCCAAACGCGCGCCGACCACGTAATCTGCCCACCAATTTCAGGGCTGCTCAAGGAAACGCGCCACGCGACCGCCCCCTCGTGGCCGCCCGGATCGCCCTGAACCCCCATCCGATCGTGGAGCAACGATGAATTGCGTTTCAGAGACTGCAAGCCAGATGACCGGCGGCTCGCTTCACGGCCCGTTTATCGCGCCGGAGGACGGCTTTGAAACCCGAAAGCACCTGCTGCTGTCGCGGCCGCCGCCCGTCATCCGGGTCGCGGTCCTGGACGACCATCCCGTGGTGGCGTTGGGCATCGGCGCGTTCCTCGAAAGCCGGCCTGGCTTTCATGTCGTTCATCGCGAAACCTCTGCGCGCGCGTTGCTGGAAAAACTGGCGAAGCAGCCGTGCGACGTCGCGCTCATTGATTTCTATCTGCCGCTGGAACCCTGCGACGGCGTCAACTATCTGCGGCGGGTGCGCCGCTACCACCCCAGCATGGCGGTCATCACGTTTTCGGCCGGCAACCGGCAAGAGACCGAGTACGCGGCATACCGCGCCGGCGCCGCCGGCTATCTGGCAAAGCAATGGGGGCTGGTCTTGCTGCCGGACATGATCCGCGGCGTCATTGAGGCCAAGGCGCCCTTTCTGACGGTAGAGGACGGAAAGATCCGCTGCATGGAGCCGACGGCGCCGCACGCGCTGTTGACGACTTCGGAAGTGGAAATCCTGCGCCACATCAGGCAGGGGATGTCGGTGACGCAGATCGCCGAAAGGCTGGTGCGCAGCAAGAAGACAGTCAGCACGCACAAGCGCCGCGCCATGCGCAAGTTGGGACTGTCCGATGATCTGTCGCTGGCGCTGTACCTGCGCGACAAGTTTGCCGAATGAGCGCGCGGCGCCGCGGCCGCGCGCAGGTCAGATGATGCGGGAGTACCTGGCGGTCGGCATCGCCGAGCGCAGGTATTTGTCGAAGGTCATGGCCACCGCCCGCACGAAATACCAACCCAGGCCGGTGACGCGCAGTTCTCCGAGGTGCAGGTTCACCAGGCCCAGTTCGGCCAGGCTGGCCATCTGCGAGAGTTCTCGGCTGAAGTAGTCGCCGAACTGCAGGCCGTGCTTGGCTTCGATCCGCGAGAAGTCCACCCGGCCCTGGCACATGATGTCCATGATGACCTCGCGGCGGACCAGGTCGTCGGCGCTGAGCGTCAGGCCGCGCTCGACTGCGAACTTTCCGGATTCGATGGCCGCGTAGTATTCGTCGAGGATCTTCGCGTTCTGGCTGTAGGTGTCGCCAATGCGTCCGATGGCCGACACGCCCAGCGCGATCAGGTCGCGATCCGGCTGCGTGCTGTATCCCTGGAAATTGCGGTGCAGTTCACCGCGTTGCTTGGCAATGGCCAGCGCGTCGGTGTTCAGCGCGAAATGGTCCATGCCGATGTAGGTGTAGCCCTGGTTCAGGAAGCCCTGAATGGCCGAACTGAGCAGGCCAACGCGCGTCTCGCGATCGGGCAGGTCTGCTTCGTTGATGCGGCGCTGCGGCTTGAAGCGTTCGGGCAGGTGCGCGTAGGCGTAGAGCGCAATGCGGTCGGGCCGCAGCGCGATGACCTGTTCGATCGTGCGGGCAAACGACGCCGCGGTTTGCAGCGGCAGGCCATAGATGAGATCGACGTTGACCGACGCATAGCCCAATGCCCTGGCGCTGTGCATCAGCGCGGCGACGTTATCGAAAGACTGAACCCGATGCACCGCCACCTGCACCCGTTCGTCGAAATCCTGCACGCCGAAGCTCAGGCGGTTAAAGCCCAGCTGCTGCAGGAACGCAAGGCGCTCGGGCGTTGCAGTGCGCGGATCGACTTCGACGGAGATTTCGGCGTCGGGCTGGAAATGGAAGGCGCCGCGCAGATCGCCCATCAGGCGCGCCAGTTCCTCGTTGGACAGGAAAGTGGGCGTGCCGCCCCCGAAATGCAGTTGCGACACCGGCACGCCGGGGCCGAGTTCTTGCACGTGCAAGGCGATTTCGCGGGACAGGGCATCCAGGTAGCGGGCGGCTCGGTCATGGTGGCGGGTCACCACCTTGTTACAGGCGCAGTAATAACAGACCGATTCGCAGAACGGGATGTGTACGTAGAGCGACAGCGGCTCGGCCGGCGTGGCGGCGCGCCGCTGTTGCAAGGCAAGCCGGTAGTCTTGCTCGGCGAAGCCCCCGTGGTAGCGGTCCGCCGTGGGATACGAGGTGTATCGCGGCCCGTTCTTGTCCAACCGGGCCAGCAGTTGGGGAGGAAAAAACGGCTCGGCGGTGGCGGGCGCCGGCGATTCCGAAGATTGAGGGCGTAGAGCGGCTTGCATAACCCGGATTATTCGCCTGACCCGCGCCCTTCACATTGATCTTGCGCAAACCGAGCGCAAGGCATCTGCCGTTGGGCAAGCTTTGCCGGGCCGTTACCGGCCCGCGCCCTGCCCCGTAAAATGCCGCGATTCCCGCAGCAAACAAGGACCCCCAATGGAAACCGAACTGGAAGGCCGCCTGCTGGCCATGCGCCAGGCGCTGGCGATTGCGATCGCCCTATCCACCCGCAGCAGCCCCCAGGCCACCGACATGGCGCTGGAACTGCTGGGCGACCTGAAAGCCAATCTGGACAACACGCCGGCGGACAGCCCGTTCGACAAACCGGAATGGGTGATGGGCGCGCACGACGAACTGGACGGCATCGCCCGGCTGGTTCGCGCCTTCACGCAGACGCCCGAACCGGACGACGAAGCGTAGCGAACCCGGCATCCCGCCGCCCTGCGACGGCGGCGGACCTAAAAGGGCCGGTCCACTGGCCTGACCACCAGACGAACAGCGGTGGAATCCCTCACATCGTTTTCCCTGAAAGCGCCAGTTTTCCCTTTTGTTTCAATGGAGAGGTGCCTATATTGGTGGCCTGACCACCAGGCCAAGCCCCCGCCCGATGAGCACCTTCCAAGCCGTCGCCGTCACCCGTCTGTATCGCATGATCGCCGACCAGATCGCCGGACGGATCCGGGCCGGCGACTTCCCGCGCGGGCGGCGTTTGCCGTCGGAGCGGGACCTGGCCGAACAACTGCAGGTCAGCCGCGCGTCGATCCGTGAAGCGCTGATCGCGCTTGAAATCGAGGGCTACGTCGAGGTCCGCGTGGGCACCGGCGTGTTCGTGGCGGACAAGGAAGGCGCCGGCTTGGCGGCCGCCGCCGGAACACCGCCCAGCGCGGCGCAGGGCGTCGACGACATCGGGCCGTTCGACCTGCTGGAAGCGCGCCTCATCATCGAACCCGAATGCGCGGGCATGGCGGCGCAGCATGCCACGGCCGCCCAGCTGGCGGCCATCCTCGACGCCCACGACGGCATGTCCCTGACGGATTCGCCAGGCCGGCATGACCGGGAGTTTCACGGCGCGATCGCCGCCGCCTGCGGCAACGCCGCGCTGGCCGCTGCCGTCGCCCATCTGTGGAACCTGACCCAATCCAGCTCGGTGTACCGGCGGATGCAGGACTATTTCGTCGATGCCAAGGTGTGGGCCGTGGCCCACGCCGAACACCAGCGCATCCTGACCGCGATCGTGGCGCGCGACCCCATTCGTGCGCGGCACGCCATGCACGCACACCTGCTTGGCATCCTGGCGCGCCTGCGCGAGGACTTTGGCGACGTTTCCCACCCCCGAGGCGACCTATGACGACACCCCCTCTGTCCATCAACGGCAACCGGCTGTGGCAGTCCCTGATGGATCTTGCGCAGATCGGCGCGACGCCCAAGGGCGGCAACTGCCGCCTGGCGCTCACCGCGCTCGATGGCCAGGGCCGCGATCTGGTGACCGGCTGGATGCGCGACGCCGGCATGACGGTGCGGGTGGATCAGGTGGGCAACATCTTCGCCCGGCGCGCGGGCCGCAATGACAGCCTGCCGCCCGTGATGACGGGCAGCCATATCGACACCCAGCCCACCGGCGGCAAGTTCGACGGCTGTTACGGAGTGCTGGCCGGTCTTGAAGTGATCCGCACGCTCAATGACGCGGGCGTAACGACCGAGGCTCCGCTGGAAGTGGCCATCTGGACCAACGAGGAAGGCTCGCGCTTCGTGCCCGTGATGATGGGATCGGGCGTCTTTGCCGGCAAATTTCCGCTGGAAACCGCGTTGTCGGCGCGCGACGCGCAGGGCATCAGCGTGCGCGACGAACTTCAGGCCATTGGTTACGCCGGCGCCGACCCCGTCGGCGGGCGCCCGGTGGACGCCTACTTCGAGGCGCATATCGAACAGGGTCCGATCCTGGAGCACGAGGAAAAGACCGTCGGCGTCGTGACGGGGTCGCTGGGCCTGCGCTGGTACGACGTCACCGTGACCGGCATGGAAATGCATGCCGGCCCGACGCCCATGCCGATCCGCCGCGACGCGCTCTTCGCCACCAGCTTCCTGCTGCAGGCCGTGGTGAACATTGCCAACACCCATCAGCCTCATGGGCGCGGAACCGTGGGCGAGATCCACGCGTATCCGGGATCGCGCAACGTCATTCCGGGGCAGGTCCGTTTCACCACCGACCTGCGCCACGAAGATGAAGCGACGCTGGACCGCATGGACCGGGACTGGCGGCGCATCTGCGACGACATTGCGGTCGCGCACGGCGTTCGCGTCGACGTGAAGGACGTGCAGTATTTTCCGCCCACGCCGTTCGATCCAGATCTGGTCGACAAGGTGCGCAAGGGCGCCGCGGACCGCGGCCTGCCCGCCATGAACATCGTCACGGGCGCCGGACACGATGCCGTCTACATGGCTGCCGTGGCGCCCACCGCGATGATCTTCGTGCCGTGCAAGGACGGCATCAGCCACAACGAAATCGAAGACGCCCGGCCCGAGCATCTGGAAGCCGGCTGCAACGTGTTGCTCGACGCCATGGTGGCGCGAGCCAATGCGCCCCAAGCCGCCACCGCAGACATGGCCAAGCACCACTGAATTCTCCGCATTGGTGCGCGGCGCCTTAACCAGCACCTGAACGAAGCATTGTTGCAGCAGCTCCACCCGCAGTACCCGAGAAACGCAGGTGGCATGAGGTTTGCTTGATCCGGCACGGCGATCGCCGCGTCCGAGCGGCCGCCTGTCCGACCCTTTCCAGCCCGGAGGCTCGCAGTGAAATCGAAAAACTGGTTTTCCCTAAGCATCGGCGCATTGGTCCTTGCGGCCGCGCTGCCCGCCACGCAGGCCTTGGCTCAGACCAAGGGCGGCACGCTGAACATGATCGTCCAGCCCGAACCGCCGGTGATCGTCACGGCCATCAATCAGCAGGGGCCGACGCAATTCGTCGCGGGCAAGATCTACGAGAGCCTGCTGACCTACTCCACCGACCTCAAGCCGCAGCCCGGACTGGCCAAGTCGTGGGAGGCCGCCGCCGATGGACTGACCTACACCTTCCACCTGCAGGACAACGTGAAGTGGCATGACGGCAAGCCGTTCACGTCCGAGGACGTGGTGTTCTCGCTGGCGGACATGCTGCCCAAGACCCACGCGCGCGCCCGGGTCATCCTGAACAAGTTCGTCGAGTCCGTGCAGGCGCCCGACGCCAAGACCGTGGTCATCAAGCTGAAAACGCCGTTTCCGGCCTTCATGCTGATGTTCGAACCCGGTTTCGCGCCGATGATGCCCAAGCATCTGTACGCCGGCACGGACTACATGACCAACCCGGCCAACCAGAAGCCCGTGGGCACCGGCCCGTTCGTCTTCAAGGAATGGAAGCGCGGCGAGTACATCAAGCTGGCGCGCAATCCCGACTACTGGAAGCCGGGCAAACCGTATCTGGACGAGCTGGTGTTCAACGTGATTCCGGATGCGGCGTCGCGCGCGGTGGCCTTCGAGCGCGGCAGCGTGGACGTGCTGCGCGGCGGCGACGTGGACAACGTCGACATCAAGCGCCTGCGCGGCCTGCCCAACGTGGAATACACGACCGCGGGCTGGGAAATGTTCTCGCCGCAGGCCTACCTGATCTTCAACATGCGCAAGCCGCCCTTCGACAACCTGAAGGTGCGCCAGGCGGTCATGGCGGCCATGAACCGCAACATGGTGGTCAACAACATCTTCTTCGGTCTGGGCAAGGTGTCGACCAGCCCCTTCGTGACCACCGAGATGTTCTACGACAAGAACATGCCGCCGATGCCGTTCGACATGAAGAAGGCGCGCGCGCTGATCAAGGAATCGGGCATCAAGCCCGGCGACTACACGATCCGCCAACTGAGCTTCCCGTACGGCTCGACCTGGGACCGGCTGGGTGAATACACCAAGCAGGCGCTGGAACAGCTGGGCTTCAAGGTGAACGTGGAATCCACCGACGCGGGCGGCTGGGCAAGCCGCACCGGCAACTGGGACTTCGACCTGACCACCACCTTCACGTACCAGTACGGCGACCCCGCGCTGGGCGTGCAGCGCTTGTATATCTCGTCGAACATCGTCAAGGGATCGCCCTTTGCCAATGTACAGGGCTACAGCAACCCCGAGACGGACAAGCTGTGGGAGGCCGCCGCCTCCGAAGTCGATCCGGCCAAGCGCCAGGCCCTCTACACCCAGATCCAGACGACGCTCGTCAACGAGGTCGCCAATGGCTTCCTGGTCGACATGGAGTTTCCGACCCTGTATCGCGCCAACGTGAAGAACCTGGTCAAGACCGCCATCGGCTTGAACGAGTCGTTCGACGACGTCTACAGCGCCGCCGCGGATCCCGTGTCCGCGGCGGCGCCCGGCTGCGCGGCGGGCAGGGTTGCCGCGAGGCACGTCCGTCCTGAAAGGACCCGAGCATGAGATTCCTGTCTTTCCTGCTGTCCCGCATCGGCAAGGCCCTGGTGGTGGTGCTGGGCGTGGTGATCATCAATTTCTTCCTGATACGGCTTGCGCCCGGCGATCCCGCCGCCGTGCTGGCCGGCCAGGCCGGCGCGGGCGATGCCGCCTACGTGGACCAGCTGCGTGTTGCCTTTGGCCTGGACAAGCCCGTCCTGACGCAGCTTTTTCTCTATCTGAAGGGCGTGGTGCAGCTGGATCTGGGCTTTTCCTACCGCAACCACGTGCCGGTGCTGGACCTGATCGTCGAGCGCCTGCCCGCCACGTTCCTCCTTATGTCGTGCGCCTTCGTGTTTTCCATCGTGCTGGGCGTGCTGCTGGGCGTGGTGGCCGCCAAGGCGCGCTATCGCAACAAGCGCCGCTGGATCGACAGCTCGGTGATGACCGGCGCCCTGCTGCTCTACGCCACGCCGCTCTTCTGGCTGTCGCTGATGGGCATCCTGCTGTTTTCGGTGGTGCTGGGCTGGCTGCCGGCCTTCGGCATGGAGACCGTGGGCGCCAACCTGACCGGCTGGGCGCGCGCGGGCGACATCGCCCTGCATCTCATCCTGCCGACCGTGACGCTGGGGTGCTTCTTCATGGCCGTCTACGTGCGGCTGACTCGCGCGTCGATGCTGGAAGTGATCGGCATGGATTTCGTGAAGACGGCGCGCGCCAAGGGCGTGAGCCCCAGCCGCGTGATCCGCGCGCACGTGCTGCGCAACGCGCTGCTGCCGGTCATCACGTTTGCCGGCATCCAACTGGGGCAGATGGCGGGCGGCGCGGTGCTGACCGAGACCGTCTTCGCGTGGCCCGGCATCGGACGCCTGATGTTCGACGCCCTGCTGCAACGCGACTACCAGCTTCTGCTGGGGATCTTCCTGGTCACCTCCATCATGGTCGTGGTCTTCAACCTGCTGACCGACGTGCTGTACCGCCTGATCGATCCGCGCATCGGCGCGGGTGCGCAGCAAGGAGCCTCCGCATGAAGTCATTCGCCCGACGTTACCTGCGCAACTACGGGGCGGTGGCCGGCCTGGTCATCATGCTGATCGTGGTGGCCGTGGCCCTGGCGGCGCCGCTGCTGTACGAAGAGTCGCCCTGGATGATGGTGGCCGACCCGCTGATCCCGCCGTTCACCAATGCGGAATATCCGTTCGGCACGGACATGCTGGGCCGCGACATCACCGCGGGACTGGTGTGGGGCGCGCGCGTGTCGCTGATGGTGGGCCTGCTGTCCACCGCCGTCGCTCTGCTCTTTGGCATCGTGGTCGGTTCGATAGCCGGCTACTGCGGCGGCCGCGTGGACGACGCGCTGATGCGGTTCACCGAGTTTTTCCAGACCATTCCGCAACTGGCGATGGCCGTGGTGCTGGTCGCCATCCTGAGCCCGTCGGTGTATTCGATCATGGGCGCCATCGCGGTGGTGTCCTGGCCGCCGGCCGCGCGGCTGGTCCGCTCGGAATTCATGACGCTCAAGCAGCGCGAATTCGTGCAGGCCGCGATCGTCATCGGCCAGACGCCGGCCCGCATCGTCGGCACGCAGATCCTGCCCAATGCCATGTCGCCCATCATCGTGTCAGCCTCGTTCATGGTGGCGACCGCGATCCTGACGGAGTCATCGCTGTCGTTTCTGGGCCTGGGCGACCGCAACCTGATGAGCTGGGGGTTCATGATCGGCGCGGCGCGCACCATGATCCGCGAGGCCTGGTGGATGAGCGTGTGGCCCGGGGTCGCCATCCTCTTGACCGTGCTGGCCATCAACCTGATCGGCGAAGGCCTGAACGACGCCCTCAACCCGCAACTGCGCAAACGCGGCGAATAGGAGGCCGGCATGAATGAAAACCTGACAACCCCGCCGCTCCTGTCGATCCAGAATCTGACCATCGCATTGCCCAAGGGCGGCGACCGTCCCTACGCGGTAGAGGACGTGTCGTACGACATTCGCGCCGGTGAAATCCTGTGCATCGTGGGCGAATCGGGCTCGGGCAAGTCGATGAGCGCCAACGCCATCATGGGACTGCTGCCCGATTACCTGACGCCGCAGGCCGGCCGCATCCTGTTCCGCGGCCAGGACCTGCTGCAACTGGACGAACCCGCCCTGCAGGCCATGCGCGGCAAGGACATGGCGATGATCTTCCAGGAGCCGCTGTCGGCCCTGAACCCGCTGATGACGGTGGGCGAACAGATCAGCGAGGTGATGCGCGTGCATAACGCCTACCCCGGCGCAGAACGCTTGAAGCGCACGCTCGAACTGCTGGAGTTCGTCGGTCTGCCGGATCCGGCCACGCTGTATCACGTGTATCCGTTCCGCTTGTCCGGCGGGCAGCGTCAGCGGGTGATGATTGCGATGGCGCTGGCGCTGGAGCCCGCGCTGTTGATCGCCGACGAGCCCACGACCGCGCTGGACGTGACCACCCAGGCGCAGATCCTGGCGTTGATCGCGCGCATCCAGAAAGAGAAAGGCATGGGCGTGATGTTCGTCACGCACGACTTCGGCGTGGTGGCCGAGATCGCCCACCGCGTGGCCGTCATGGAGAAAGGCATTCTGGTGGAGCAAGGCCCGGCCAGCGAGGTGCTCAACCGCCCGCGCCATCCCTACACCCAGCGCCTGATCGCGGCCGTGCCGCACCGGCGCGGCGAGGAGCGCGCCGGACTTGCCGACGACACGCCAGTGCTGGAGGTCAAGGATTTGAAAAAGACCTACGTGATCGGCCACGGCTGGCTGGGCAACAAGCGCCAGGTGCACGCGGTGGACGGCGTGAGCTTTGCCGTGCGGCGCGGCGAGACGCTGGGCATCGTGGGGGAATCCGGTTCGGGCAAGTCCACGATCGGCAAATGCCTGCTCAAGCTAGTCGGCATCAATGGCGGCCAGCTGCTCTTTAACGGCCAGGACATCGCCACGCTGCCCGAATCGCGCTTTCGGCCGATGCGGCACGAGATCCAGATGATCTTCCAGGACCCGTTCGCCTCGCTCAACCCCCGGCACACGGTGGGCCGCATCATCAGCGACGGCCCGGTCGCCAATGGCGTCCCGCGCGCGCAGGCCGAGGCCCGGGCGCGCGAACTGCTGTCGCTGGTGGGCATGGACCCGTCCGCCTTTGACCGCTATCCCAACCAGTTTTCGGGCGGCCAGCGCCAGCGCATTGGCATCGCGCGCGCGTTGGCGCTGGAGCCCAAGGTGCTGGTGGCCGACGAATCGGTGTCGGCGCTGGACGTGTCGGTTCAGGCGCAGGTGCTGCAACTGCTGCACGACCTGCAGCAGCGGCTGAAGATTGCGCTGGTGTTCATCACCCATGACCTGCGCGTGGCGGCACAGATCTGCAATTCGGTGCTGGTCATGCATCGCGGCAAGGTGGTGGAGTACGGGTCGCCGTCCCAGATCTTCGACAACCCGCAGCACGCCTACACCCGCCAGCTGATCGCCGCCGTGCCGGGCCAGCATTGGGACCCGACCAAGGCGCAGGCCGCCTGACCGGACATCGCCTCACCATTGAATTCCAGGAGAACCGCTATGCAACGCCCCGCCGCCATCCCCACCGTGCAGATCGACAACGAACTGGTCACCGTCACCGAATGGCGCTTTCCGCCGGGCGGCGAGACGGGCTGGCACCGTCATGGCATGAACTACGTGGTGGTGCCGCAGACCACCGGCCCACTGCTGCTGGACACGCCCAACGGCCAGGTCACCAGCCAGCTCACCACGGGGGTGGCGTATTACCGGCCGGTGGGCGTGGAACACAACGTCATCAACCCCAGCGACACGGAATTCGTGTTCGTCGAGATCGAACTCAAGCGGGCATGAGCCCCACGCATCTGGCAGCGACCGTGACGGTCTGAGCGAGGATATCCATGAAGGCGTTTTTTTCCGAAGAACAGTTGCTGCATTCGCCCCGGCAATTCATGCGGCTGGGCCGCATCAGCGCCCCCACCGACCTGCCGTCGCGCGCGGAGAGCCTGCAGCAGGCGCTGGCCGCCCGCGGCGTGAAGGTCGAAGCGCCGTCCGACTATGGCCGCAAGCCGCTTGAACACGTGCACAGCACGGATTATCTGGACTACCTGGAAACCGCCTTTGCCCGCTGGCAGGCCCTGAAGGCGCCGGGCGTCGATCCCGGTCCGGAAGTGCTGCCCAATCTTTCGCCCTACTACAACGGCCGCATCGATGCCGCCGGACGGGGCCCCTGCCCGTCCCCGTCCATCGTGGCGCAAACCGGGTATTACCTGAGCGACCTCGCCTGCCCCATCGGGCCGCAGACCTGGCGCTCGGCGCTGCGGTCCACGCATAGCGCGCTGGCGGCGGCGGACCATGTGGCGAGCGCCGGTGGCGTGGCCTACGCGCTTTCGCGGCCCTCCGGCCACCATGCCCATCGCGACCGCGCCGGCGGCTTCTGCTACCTGAACAACAGCGCCGCCGCGGCAAGCCGCCTGTTGCAGACGTGGTCGAAGGTAGCAGTGCTGGACGTGGATGCGCACCATGGCGACGGCACGCAGAACATCTTCTATCACCGGGCAGACGTGATGACCGTCTCGCTGCACGCCGATCCGGCCGGGTATTACCCGTTCTATACCGGCTACGCGCACGAGCGCGGGCACGGCGCGGGCGAAGGCTACAACCTGAACCTGCCGCTGGCGCACGGCTGCGGCAACGCAGAATTCCTGCAGGCGCTGGACACCGCGCTGGATGCCCTGGCGGGCTATGCGCCGCAGGCGCTGATCCTGCCGCTGGGATTCGATACCTACAAGGATGATCCGATCAGCGTGCTCAGGCTGGACATCGACGCGTACCGCGACATCGGCGCGCGCGTCGCCGGTTTGCGCGTGCCCACCGTCGTGGTGCAGGAAGGCGGCTACATGGTCGAGGCGATCGGGCCCGCGCTGGATGCGTTTCTTGAAGGCTTTGGCCGTGGCGGCAAATGAAGGCACGCGCCAGACTGGCGTCCTGCTGTTCTTCGCGGCGCTAGTGGCGTTCGCCACCTTCGATGCGGGCGCCAAGCAGCTTCTGGAACGCTATCCGGCGCCCTTTCTGAACGTGATGCGCTACCTGGCGGTGGTGACGCTGGCGATGGGCATGCTGTGGCGCCACGGCCGCGGCCTGCGGCTGCGCGACGCGCCGGAAAAGCCCCTGCTGGTGCTGCGCGGTGTCATGCTGGCCACGGTGGCCACGTGCTTCATGACCGCGCTGATCTGGATGCCGCTGTCCGAGGCCACCGCCATTTACTTCACCGCCCCGCTCATCATGGTGGCGCTGTCGCCGTGGCTGCTGGGCGAACGCGTCCGGGCGGCGCAATGGGGCGCCGTTGCCGCCGGCTTTGCGGGCATGCTGCTGATCGTGCGGCCCGGCGGCGACCTGCCCCTGCTGGGCACGTTGCTGATGGCGGTGTCGGCCGTCAGCTACGCGATCTTCCAGGTGCTGACCCGCAAACTGTCGAACAAGGTGCCGGGGCCGGTGCAGTATGCGTACACGGCCTTCATCTGCCTGATCGTGACCGCGCTGCCCGCGCCGTTCTTCCTGCCCGACCCCTGGCCGGGAACGGCCGATACCGTCATCATCCTTGCCCTGGGCGCCTGCAGCGGCCTGGCGCAGATCCTGCTGATCGCGGCCTTCCAGCGGGTTCCGGCGGCAACGCTGGCGCCCCTGAACTACTTCCAGCTGCTGCTGGCGCTGGGCTTCAGCACGTTCTGGTTCCAGCGCCCGCCAGACGCGCTGGCGCTGGCGGGCATGGGGCTGATCATCGCGGCCGGGGTCTTTCTGGCGCTGCGACCTGTCAGAACGCCATCGGCGCCGGCCGCTTGAACAGGCGCGGCGCCTCTTGCGGCCGCGTCCTCAACTGGTTTCGCGCTGGACCAGTTCGAAACCCAAGTCCACATGCCGCGCGGGCACGGGTTCGCCCGCCAGGTGCTGCATGAGCAGTTGCGCGGCTGACAGGCCGATCTGGTAGCGGGGCGTGGCAATGGTGGACAGCGGCGGCGTGGTCCAGGCCGTGCCCGGAAAGTCATGAAAGCCGACGATAGCCATTTGTTCCGGCACACGCACGCCATCCCGGCCGCACTGAAACACAGCGCCTTGCGCCAGGTCATCGTTGCAAAAGAACACGGCGTCGCAGTCGGGATGACGCGCGTGCAGATCCTGGATCAACGACGCCCCCAGGCTGATCGACGATTTCTCGGGCGTCATGATTTCCAGGGCCGCGTCGTACAGCCCCGCATCGCGCAGCGCCTGCCGGCACCCTTCGCAGCGGCGCAGCGACCGGGGATCCAGCTGCGCGCCGATGATGCCGATACGGCGGTAGCCCCGTTCGACCAGATGGCGGCCTGCTGCGTAGCCCGAGTCGAACTGCGAGAACCCGACGCTCATGTCCTCGCCGCCGTCCAGCGTTTCGATCGTGTGCACCGTGGGAATCGCCTGCGCGCGCAGCAGTTCCCAGACGCCCGGATTGTGGTCGATGCCGGTCAGGACCACGCCGTCGGGCGAATGCTGCAGATACTTGCGCAGCAGTGCTTCTTCTTCGTCCGGCGAATAGCCCGTCACGCCGATCAGCATGTGGTAGCCGTGCTGATCCAGCACTTCCTTGATGCCCGTGATGATGTCCACGAACACCACGTTGCTGAGCGACGGAATGAGCACCACGATGGTCTGCGACCGCGCCGACGCCAGCGCGCTGGCGGCGTGGTTGGGCACGTAGCCCAGTTCCTGGCACACCCGCGCGATTTGCTGGCGCAGATCCTGGCCCACCTTATCGGGTGTGCGCAACGCCCGCGATACCGTGATCGCGCTGACGCCCACGCGCCGCGCGACGTCCTGCATGGTGACGCGGCCGGCGCGCGAGCTTCGAGGTTTGCGGATGGACATGGACCCTCGCGATGAATGCAAGCGCGTAGTCTGACCGAAAAAAAGGGGCTTGCCAAAGCAAAAATGTTAGCGCTAACATGATCCACATCAAACGGCTAAAAAAACTCCGGCAAACGGAGAGGAGACAAACATGCAAGCTTCCCCCTTGGGGCGGCCGGGGCCATCGCGTCCGGGCCGCTCGCCGCTGGCCCGCGCCGCGGATTGGTGTTTTGCGCTACAGACCTGGCTGATGGTCGCCTGTCTGGTCATCATGGTCGTGCTGCTGTTCGGCAACGTGGCGCTGCGCTATCTCTTCAATTCCGGCATCAACGTCTCGGACGAGGTCTCGCGCCTGGCGTTCGTCTGGATGATTTTCCTGGGTTCGGTGATTGCGCTGCGCGAGCACCAGCACATCGGCGTGACCATGCTGGTGGAACGCTTCGGTCCGGGCGCGCGCCGGGTGTCGCATATTGCCTGCCAGCTGATGATCCTGTGGGTGCTGTGGCTGATGGCCGAAGGCAGCTGGGTCCAGACAGTTATCGGCCTTGACACCGTATTGCCTGTCACCGGCATGCCCCAGGCCGTGTTCAACGCCGCGGGGCTATATGCCGCGGTGGCAATGGGCATCCTGACGGTCGTCGACCTGGTCCGCGTGATTGCGGGCGGTCCGCTACCGGCGGAATCCAGTCCGGAAGACCCGCTGGTCTGATCCGGACGTCATCCGCCCCAACAAGCGCCTCAACACGCGCCCCACCCCCGCCCCACACCCATCCGCCCGGATACCCGCAATGATCCTGACCGTCTTCCTAGTCGTGCTGCTGGGGCTGATTGCCCTGGGCATGCCGATCGCCTTCGCGCTTGTCATCAGCGCGATCGTCATGATGTTCCAGCTGGATTTCTACGACACCCAGCTTCTTGCCCAAAACATGCTGTCCGGCGCCAACAGCTTTACGCTGATGGCAGTGCCGCTCTTCATGCTGGCCGGCGAATTGATGAATGCCGGCGGCATCTCGCGCCGTATCGTTCACCTGGCCAATACGTTTGTGGGCCACATCCAGGGCGGCCTGGGTTACGTGGCCATCTTCGCCAGCGTGCTGCTGGCATCGCTGTCAGGCTCGGCCGTGGCCGACGCCGCGGCGCTGGGGTCGCTGCTGATCCCCATGCTGCGCGAAAAAGGCTATGACGCGGGGCAGGCCTCGGGCCTGATCGCCTCGGGCGGCATCATCGCGCCCATCATTCCGCCGTCAATCTCGTTCATCATCTTCGGCGTCGCCACCAATGTGTCGATCACCAAGCTGTTCTTCGCCGGCATCGCGCCGGGCCTCATGATGGGGTTGACGCTGGTGGCGGTATGGACGTGGGTGGCGCGCAAGCACGGCAGCATCACGCCCTCGCCGCGCGAGCCGTGGTCCAACCGTCTGAAAGCGCTGCGCGGATCGCTGTGGGCGCTGTTCCTTCCAGTCATCATCATCGGCGGCTTGCGGGGCGGCATCTTCACGCCCACGGAGGCCGCGGTCGTCGCCGCCGTTTATGCGCTGCTGGTCAGCATCTTCGTGTACCGCGAGATCGGCTGGCGCGACCTGGGTCCGCTCTTCATCAACGCCGCCCGCACCACGGCTGTCGTCATGTTCCTGGTGGCGGCCGCCATGGTGTCGTCCTACATGATCACGCTGGCGGACCTGCCGCAGGATCTCATCGCTCTCCTGGAACCGGTCATGGACCAGCCCAAGCTGCTGATGTTCGCGCTGCTGATCCTGCTGACGCTCGTGGGCACGGTGATGGACCTGACGCCGACCATCCTGATTCTCGGCCCCGTGCTGATGCCCGTCGTCACCAAGGCCGGCATCGACCCTGTCTACTTCGGCGTCATGTTCGTCATGGTCGGCAGCGTGGGCCTGTTGACCCCGCCGGTCGGCACGGTGCTCAACGTCGTATGCGGCGTGGCCCGCATCAATATGGAAACCATCTGCAGAGGGGTGTGGCGCTATGTCGTGGCCTACACGCTGCTGCTGGTTCTTTTGGTGATCTTCCCCGAACTGATCACCGTACCCGCACGCTGGATGCACTAGCGGCAATTACAAACCCCCGAGGAGAAACACCATGATCAAGCAATTGAAGACCCGCGTTCTTGTCCTGGCGGCGGTGCTGTCCTGCACCGTCGCCGGGGTGGCCGCGGCGGCGGACGTCAAGCCGCGCCTCATCCGCTTTGGCTACGGGCTGAACGAGGAAAGCGTGCAGGGCCGCGCTGCCCGCCATCTGGCGCAGGAACTGGAGAAGGTCAGCGGCGGCAAGCTCAAGATGAAGACGTTTGGCTCGGCCAACCTCGGGTCGGACGAGCAGATGCAGAGCGCGCTGGTGGGCGGCGCGCAGGAAATGATGGTGGGGTCGACCGCGCCGCTCGCCGGCATGGTCAAGGAGTTCGGCGTCTTCGACCTGCCCTTCCTCTTCAACAGTGAAAAGGAAGCCGACGCGGTGCTGGACGGCCAGCTCGGACAGGATCTGCTCAAGAAGCTGGAAGCCAAGGGACTGGTCGGCCTGGTCTACTGGGAAAACGGCTTTCGCAACATGACGAACTCCAAGCGTCCGATCACGCGCGCCGAGGACCTGCAGGGCATCAAGCTGCGCGTCATGCAGAACCAGATTGCGCTGGGCGTCTTCAATACGCTGGGCGCCAATGCCGTGCCGATGCCGTTCTCGGAATTGTTCACCGCGCTGGAAACCCGCACCGTGGACGGCCAGGAGAACCCCATCACCACGATCCAGAGCAGCAAGTTCTACGAGGTGCAGCCCTTCCTGACCATCACGCGCCACGTCTACACGCCGTGGGTGGTGATGGCCTCCAAGAAGTGGTGGGACACGCTCTCGCCCGAGGAACAGAAGCTGATCCGCCAGGCAGCCGCGTCGTCGCGCGACTTCGAGCGGCAGGATAGCCGCGCCGACTCCACCAAGGCCATGGGCACGCTCGAGAAGAACGGCATGAAGATCAACACCGTCTCGCCGGAGGAAGTTGCCCGCATGCGCCAGAAGGTGCAGCCCGTGGTCGACAAGTACACCCAGGAACTCGGGCCGGAACTGATCAAGCAGTTGAACGACGAAATCCAGAAGGCGCGGAACTAACCGTGCCGGCCCGGATCCCGTGGGGGTCCGGGCCTGTATGCAACCGAAGCAAAGCGAGACAGCCATGTCCCAGACACCCCGCCGACTGCGCAGCCAGAAATGGTTCGACGATCCCTCGCACGCCGACATGACGGCGATCTACGTCGAGCGTTATCTCAACTATGGCCTGACGCGCCAGGAACTGCAGTCCGGGCGGCCGATCATCGGTATCGCGCAGACAGGCAGCGACCTGGCGCCCTGCAATCGCCACCACCTGGCGCTGGCCGAACGCATCAAGGCGGGCATCCGCGACGCCGGCGGCATTCCCATGGAATTCCCCGTGCACCCGTTGGCCGAACAGGGACGGCGGCCCACTGCGGCGCTGGACCGAAACCTGGCGTATCTGGGCCTGGTGGAGATCCTGCACGGCTATCCGCTGGATGGCGTGGTGCTGACCACGGGATGCGACAAGACCACGCCCGCGTGCCTGATGGCGGCGGCGACGGTGGACATTCCGGCCATCGTGCTGTCCGGCGGTCCCATGCTGGACGGCTGGCATGAAGGCCAGCGCGTGGGCTCGGGCACGGTCATCTGGCACGCGCGCAACCTGATGGCGGCCGGCAAGCTGGATTACGAAGGTTTCATGACGCTTGCCACGGCATCCTCGCCGTCCATCGGCCACTGCAACACCATGGGCACCGCGCTGTCGATGAACTCGCTGGCCGAAGCGCTGGGCATGTCGCTGCCCACCTGCGCCAGCATTCCGGCGCCCTATCGCGAGCGCGGGCAGATGGCCTATGCCACCGGCATGCGCATCTGCGACATGGTGCGCGAAGACCTGCGGCCTTCTCAAATCCTGACCCGCGAGGCGTTCGAGAACGCCATCGTCGTGGCCTCGGCGCTGGGCGCGTCCAGCAACTGCCCGCCGCACCTGATTGCCATCGCGCGCCACATGGGCGTCGACCTCAGCCTGGACGACTGGCAACGGCTGGGCGAAGACGTGCCGCTGCTGGTCAACTGCGTGCCGGCAGGCGAGCATCTGGGCGAAGGCTTTCACCGCGCGGGAGGCGTACCCGCCGTGCTGCACGAGCTGCTGGCGGCCGGCCGCCTGCATCCGGACTGCCGAACCGTGTCCGGCAAGACCATCGGCGATATTGCGACGGCGTCCAAGACCCACAATACCGACGTCATCCGGACCTGCGACGCGCCGCTCAAGCACCGCGCCGGCTTCATCGTGCTGTCGGGCAACTTCTTTGACAGCGCCATCATCAAGATGTCGGTCGTGGGCGAAGCCTTTCGCCGGGCGTACCTGTCCGAACCGGGGTCGGAAAACGCCTTCGAGGCGCGCGCGATCGTGTTCGAGGGCCCGGAGGACTATCACGCCCGCATCGAAGACCCGGCGCTCAACATCGACGAACACTGCATCCTGGTGATCCGGGGCGCCGGCACCGTGGGCTACCCCGGCAGCGCGGAAGTCGTGAACATGGCCCCGCCATCGCACCTTATCAAGCGCGGCATCGAGTCCCTGCCCTGTCTGGGCGACGGCCGCCAGAGCGGCACATCGGCCAGCCCGTCCATCCTGAACATGTCGCCCGAAGCCGCGGTGGGCGGCGGACTGGCGCTCCTGCGCACGGGCGACCGGATCCGCGTGGACCTGAACCAGCGGTCGGTCATGTTGCAGGTGGACGAAGCGGAACTGGAACGGCGCCGCCAGGAGCCGCCGTATGAAGCGCCGCCATCGCAGACGCCGTGGCAGGAACTGTACCGGCAGACCGTGGGGCAGCTTTCCACGGGCGGATGC
The DNA here is from genome assembly GCF_001428165.1 of Achromobacter sp. Root170. Classification (NCBI taxonomy): domain Bacteria; kingdom Pseudomonadati; phylum Pseudomonadota; class Betaproteobacteria; order Burkholderiales; family Alcaligenaceae; genus Achromobacter; species Achromobacter sp. Root170. The sequence goes on along the minus strand of NZ_LMHN01000001.1, from coordinate 166,414 downwards.
CTGGAGGCGGCGACGCTGTATTTGAAAGTGGTGGAGACGCGGGGCGATCCGCGGCATTCGCACTGAGGCCGGGACGGTGCGGCTTGGCGCGCGGCTTATTCGCGCGGCGGCTTGCTGGCCGGGCCGCCCGCGCGGGGGCTGGGCCGGCTGAGGACATACGCCGCGCTGGCCAGAAAGAAGATGCCTACGCCGATGGCCAGGGGCAGCGAGGGATGGGCGCTCCAGTAAAAGATCCCGTAACCAGCCGCCATGCCCAGGCTGGCATACGTCTTGCCTTTGCGCGACACCGCGCCCTCGTCGCGCCACGCGCGCAGCGACGGACCATAGGTCGGGCTATCCAGCAGCCATTTTTCAAGCCGGGGCGATGAGCGGGAGAAGCAGGCCACCGCCAGGATCAGGAAGATCGTCGTCGGCATCACCGGCAAGAAGGCGCCGATGACGCCCAGCGCCAGCATCAAGCAGCCCAGGCATAACCAAAGTGCTCTCATCATGATGGTGAGCAGGATATCGCAAATGGGCAGCCGGCAGTCCGCCAGGCATCGTGCGCCGCTTGATTCACGACGCGGCGGGCTCCGGCATCCTTGCGCGCAGCATCCTGACGAATTTCGCATCCGGACTGCCGCCCGCGGCGCGTGACTTGTGGACCATGGCCCACGCTTCCGCGTACTGGCCACGCCAGTAATAGGCCGTGGCCCACGAGGCATACAGATAGCCCTTGTCGGGCTCCACGGCCTCGCCCTTGCGGTACCACTCGTCGGACCTAGTCGTCGCCGCGATACGCGCTTCGGGGGGCAGCGTCTTGTCCTCGGCGGCGCAACGCGCCGCGATCCGGCCGGCATCCGCATGAATGCCGCGAAACGCCGGCGGATTCATGCTGATCGCGCGGTCCATCATGCTCATCGCCTGGCAGACCTTGCGCTGGCTTTCCAGCACCACCGCGAAACCCGCGTACACCTCAGGGTTGTCGGGATTGAGCAGCCACGCCTGATTGAATTGCCGCATGGCCTGGCCCGGCCGGTCTTCGCGAAAAAGCCGGTAGCCCTGCTCGACCCGCGCCTGCGCTGCCGCGGCAGGCGATCCAAACACCTTCACGGCCTCGGCGGCCTGTTGTTCATCGCCCGCGCGCAAGGCAGCGGCCGCGCGGCGATCCACCCCGGCATACATCGGCGCCTCGTCGCTTTGAACCGGAGCGGGCGCAGGAAGCTTGATCACGCAGCCGGACAACCACAGCGATTGGGCCAACAGCGAAGCCAGCGCCACTCGGTTGACCGTGCCCAAGCACGAAGTGCCGCCCGGGGCCGCCTCCAGATCCGACATTTCGGCTATTGGACCTGGGTCAAGACAAGCTGCCCATCCTTGCGAGCAACGCTGAATACGCCCGTAGTCCGTCCTCGGGCATCCGGTACAAAGAGATCGGAATTGGATCCCCAAAATTGCTCGTCAGCGTTGTACAGGACGACAAACGAATAGCCATCGAGAAGCTTTCGCAGATCTTCCTTGCAGGTCCAGACGTCGTCCTTATTGTATTTTTCGCCCACGGACCAGCACCACCATTGGGTCTCAAGCGGACTCACGCTGTAGCTGAACATGAACTTCTCGAAGCCCGTGGAATTCTGGTCAATGAAATAGACCTTATCCCCCTTCGCAGCATGCTTCTTGACGAGCTCGGCCAATGCATCGATTCGCTCACGCTGCTCCAGAACCTTCTCGATCTGGGGTGATGCGACCGGCGGAGCGAACAAACCGAGGGGCAAACACAGCAACCCCGCCAGTATGGGGATGGCGAGAACGGGGCGCAGCCATTTGATCTTGAATGTATCTACCGCCCCTGAATAGGCTCCAAACACGACCAGGGCCCAAGCCAGGAAATAGGTTCCCGCATATCGTTCGAAAGAAGCCAGCCGTATTCCTTCGTACTCCGAAAAGAACAGCAGATACGAGAGCAGAAGAAACAGCAGGTAGGCGATCGCACCGGCGGAAAGCAGCGAGAACGCTGCGATCCGAGGCAATATCTCGTAGCGCCGGCTGATCAGGATGCAAATCGCACTGAGCGCCATCAGCCAAAGCATCACGCTCAACGGAGACATGAGCAGCACGATCTTCCAGCCGCCGGGATAAAGCCCGAAGTTCTCAGCTTGGAACCGCTGAATGAATTCGAGCCCCGTCTTTCCGATCCGGCCCAGCAAAGGATCCTGAAACAGCGAACTCAGCTTGGGCATGGACACGGTAAGACCCGCGCCTATCGATTTCGAGTACCACTGCCACGAGGCAAAGGTCAGAAGTGTTGCGAGACAGCCCGGGATTACTTGGGCGATGGCACGCTTGAATCTGGCAGCAACACCGATATCGGCCGTTTGCAGAACAGACGAGAAAAAATGGATCGCGATGACAAGCATCGCCAATATCAGGCCGATCTGCTTCATGAGGACCAGCACCGCGAGGCTGACCGCTACCAGGAGCGACCCTCTGAGGCCCTTGGCCGTCGCCGCCAGCGCAACGCTTGCCGCAAACACAAGGGCCAGCAACGGATCCACGAATATGTGCTTATAGTCGAACCCAAAGAAATAGGGTATTGCGCAAGCCGAGAAGAACGTCAGCACCTCGAGAACCGAAGCACGCGCGTGAAAAGCGCCTATCGCACATGCAAGCGCCGCAAGCATGAAGATGATTTGAGCCGACAGCAACCCGCTTTCAGACCACGGACCTAAAAACAGAAAGTAATACTGAAATAGCTGCTGAGCGGGCGGATACGCCTTGAAAATATCAACGATCGGCGAATCTTTCAGATACAACGAATGGGTGGCGTGAATGACTTTCGCCCCGAGCCCCCAGAAGGAAAACTCATCCCAACCCGTGAGCTTGAAATCGAACGGCACGAGGGAGACGAAAAACACGAACGGTACAAGGTAAAGCAACTGGCTGAGCTTGCCGGCACTCCACTTCAGCGGCAGAAACTCCGCACGCCGCCGGAAAAGCCAGATAAGCGTGTACGCCAGCAGCCCCATTCCCGCCAAAACGGAAATGATTGCACCTGGGCGAAGCAGTCCGGCAAGGCCGGCGGCATACAGCCATAGCACCGTCAATGCCACATGCAAGTACATGGCGATGGACAGCTTGATGCGCAGGCGCCCTGCAAAAAAGGTCAGGAACCCCAACGAAGAAAGCAAGATCAACATATCGTCTTATTCGGGTCGCGTTCGTGCCGCCTTACGCCTTGGCTATGACAATAATGCCGAGCAGGATCAGAAATAAGCCGACGAAATATTGGGGCTGGAATCTTTCGCCAAACAGGAAATAGCTGCCGATGGGAACAAGCACAAACGCCAGCGCCATCAGGGGATAGACTTTTCCGAGTTCCAGCCGTTGCAGGACGTAAATCCACAAAATGGTCACGAGCCCGTAAAGACCGATGGAAAAAGAAAGCACCATGAAAGTCTTGGGATCGAAGATCGAACCGCTGTTCTTCAGAGTCGCGGCCCCAAATTTGAACAGCAGCTGACCGATGGCGATACCGACCACACATGCGATTGCGAGTAAATATGTCATTTCAATTTTGTTCTATGGAACGGCCTGGTCGGCACCGATGAGATATCGTAGCCAATGAATGAAAGAATGAACTGCACGCCAAGTATTATTGGCATCGCGGATATCATGACGGTACCCGCCGCAGTCGAAACCCCCGTCCGAGCCGACTCGATCCAATGGCCGGCGCCAAAGAAAACACCGCACAATACCAGCAGGACGCCCAGAGGCAATTCAAGGGACGCCAGGGAAACTCCGCGCAGATAATAGTTATAGAAAAGGCGCTTGAAGAAATTCCGGACATGCTTTACCAGAAATTCCCCAACGATTTTGCTTATCTTCAGATTGCTGACTTCATCGGCATACTTGGCCACCATCGGCACATCCACCACCACAGCGCCAAGGGTGTTGAGCCGAAACAACATGTCGGTCTCGAAAAAATATCGATTGCTGATTTTTTCGAAAGGAAGATATTTGGCTACGCTAGCGTGGATCGCAGTATATCCATTGGTGGGATCGAAAATATTCCAGTATCCGGACGAGAGCTTCGTCATGAACGAGAGCACGGCATTGCCGAACAAGCGCCGCTTGGGCATCGCGCGGACGCTTTCAAGATCGAAAAAGCGATTGCCCTTGCAGTAGTCTGCTTCTCCAAAAATAATCGGGGAGACGAACTCCTGCAGCAGGGACGGGTCCATTTGTCCGTCGCCGTCAATCTTGACGATGATGTCCATGCCATCTGCGATTGCCGCCTTGTAGCCTGCCATCACGGCACCACCGACGCCCTGATTCGTTTCGTTGCGCAAGACAACGACGCGGGCGTCGGAACAATGCGCTTCCACGAATTTGCCCGATTGATCGGGGCAGCAGTCGTCGACGATGTAGATTCGGCAGACTTCATCACCGATAGCCGCAATGACATGCAGGATGTGCTTCGTTACCTTATAAGACGGTATAACGACGGCGATCTTGAAACTGCTCGATGCAGTATTACCCTTGTTTTCCATGACACCATGCAACCAACCGCGATTGAGAAACAGACCTTAAGGAAGGTCTGCACAAGCCCGCATTCCGGCAGAATCCCTGCCACGACCCATTAATTTTCTTATGTGGAGTTTCTCTAGAGTGGTCTGCTCTGCCACCCGTGAAACTCATTATTGGCATTCCCGCCGTTTGCCATATTGGCCGTCTGCCGCCGGCTATGACACCGCCGCTCACGGCAAAAAGCGGAATACTGAATCGTGACCAATATATCGCCGCGGCACTCCCGGGCGGTGAATAATTCCGGTGGCGCATTGTAACCTGGGGTCGTGGCTCGCACGCAACACCGCCTATTGCTGTGGAAAATGCCTGTCGCGACGTCTGGCAGTACTGACAGACGGCAGGAGCTGGGCGCACCCTCTGGCTGAGCAAGTGTGCAGGCAAATCAACGGCGCCGCTGAATGCAAAAAAGCCGCGAAGTCATCAGACTTACGCGGCTTTTCAGGTCTGTGTTCGACTAGCTCTGTCAAACACACCTTTGCAGGAATTTGGTAGGCGGTATTGGAATCGAACCAACGACCTCCACGATGTCAACGTGGCGCTCTAACCAGCTGAGCTAACCGCCTGCAAAGAAGAAGAATTATATAGTGCTTTTTTAAACTATGCAAATCGTCTTGGAAGATTTTTTGCATTTTTTGTTGCGTCTGAAGTTTTGCGGCCATTACCGATTGCCAGCTTCACTTCTTGCGCAACGCGGTTGAAAGCGCGTTTAAATCAATTTGGCCAAAACCAAACTGCCATTCAACGCCCTACACCACCCGCCTAAGCACTACTTCTTGTCCTTCAATTTCGTGTCTGCGTCATGTGCCGCAGCAACGAAGAACGAGATTCTATCAGAACTTTTTATTCCTTGCTCGACTTCGACGCCGCTACTCACATCGATCGCCCAAGGCCGCACCAATTCGATGGCGGCGCCCACGTTTTCGGCGTTCAGTCCGCCGGACAGGATCAAGGGACGGGACACCGGGTCGGCCCGCACCTCATCGAGCAACGCATAGTCGAATCCATGCCCGCTGCCGCCGTAGCCGGCGCTATAGCTGTCGAACAACCAGCCCGCCGCCTCTCCGTAGGCGCGGCACGTGGCCGCAAGGCTCTCCGCCGTCTCAAGCCCCGGCGCACCGGCCCGGAAGGCCCGCAGATGGCGATGCCCGTAGCGCGCACATTCCAGCGGCGTTTCGTCACCATGAAACTGCAGCAACTCGGGCCCCACTTCACCCAGCACGGTGCGGATCTCTTCTTCCTGCGCGTTCACGAAGAGCGCGACGACGTCGACAAACGCCGGCACCATCCGGCGCAGCTGCGCGGCGCGCGTGGGCGTGAGGCAACGCTTGCTCTTGGGATAGAAGACAAATCCGATCGCGTCGGCGCCGGCGGCAACGGCGGCTTCGACGTCTTGTTCGCGGGTCAGCCCGCAGATCTTTATGCGTGTACGCATGACATTTTCTGGAAGTGTCGCCCCGCGGCGACTGGCTGGATCAGTATATCCGGACCGAAAAACCGGTCTCACGCGCCAGTCGAACCCAGCGTGGCCATCATGTTGTCGAAGCTGCCCTCGGCCATGCGGAACCAGGGGATCTGGTTGCCGCGCAATGCCAGCATGCTGTCGTAGAGCTTCTTGAACATCGCATCCTTGGCGCTCAATTCATTGCAGGCCGCCACGGTGGCTTCGTGAGCGGCTTGCAGCAGCGGCCTGGAATACGCCTTCAGTTGCGCGCCTTGCGACATCAGCCGGCGCAGCGCTTGCGGATTGTTGGCATCAAAGGTTGCGATCATGTTTTCGCTTGCCGCCGCGCAAGCCAGCGACAACGCGGTCTGGTATGACTTGGGCAGTTCCGCAAAGGCGTCCTGGTTCACGTACAGCGACAACTGTTGCGTACCGGCCCACCAGCCCGGAAAGTAATAGTTCCGCGCGACGTCAAAGAGCGCCAGGCGTTCGTCCTCGAACGGTCCGATCGTGACGGCCCCGTCCGCAAGGCCTTCTGCCAGCGCCGCATGCAGTTCGCCAGCGGGGATTGCCAGCGGCGAGGCGCCCAGACGCGACAGGATGTGCGCCGTAAAGCCGTCAGCCGCCACCTTGAGTCCGCGCAGGTCATCGAGGGTCTTGATCTCGCCCCGAAACCATCCGCCCATCTGCGCGCCGGTATAGCCGCACGGAAAGTTCAGGATGCCGTACTTGCCAAAGGCTTCGCGGGTCAGCGCCAGCCCCTCGCCCTGCCGCATCCACGCGTTCATCTGGCGGGTATTCAGGCCGAATGGCATGCCACCGTCAAAGCAAATCGCGGGATCGGTGCCGAAGTAGCGGGCCGACGCCGCGTGGCCGCATTCGACGATGCGGTGCTGCACGGCCTCCAGCGCCTGACCCGACTGGAACAGCTGGCCGGCGGCGGATATCTCGATGGTGAAGCGCCCCGCCGTGACCTCGGCCACGCAACGCGCAACGTCGGTCGCGCCCGCGAACAGCGTGGCCGCGTCGGCCGGAAAATCCGAAGCCAACCGCCAGGTGAGGTTGGGAGCTTCCTGCGCAATCGCGGGGGCCGCCAGCACGGCACTGCCCGCGGCGGCGCCCAAGGCGGTTTGCTTCAGAAACGCGCGGCGTTGCATGGCGCATGCCTCCAGAAAGGCGCGGGATCCCGCCGCCTGCGCGGCGGCTTCCCTAAAAGGATTGAGTAAAGGGCGACAGCAGCGACGATCCGCCGTCGAGCTCGCGCAGTCCGAAGGATTCGGGATAGTCGATCGCGGCCAGGTACAGGCCGTCAGGCGCAAACGTGGGCGCGCCGCGCTTGCGGTCGCGCCACGCCAAGAGCTGCGTCATCCAGTCAACCGTTTCCCTGCCCTGCCCCACTTGCAGCAACGCGCCCATGATGTTGCGCACCATGTGATGCAGAAAGGCGTTTGCCTTCAAGGTAAAGACGAGAAACGGTCCCCGCTCCTCGATCTCCAGGCTGTGCATATGCCGCACTGGATGCTTGGCCTGGCATTGCGACGAACGGAAGCTGGAAAAATCATGTTCGCCGACAAGCGCCTTAGCAGCCGCGCGCATGGCCTGCACATCCAACGGCTGGAAGCACCAGCCGGCGCGCCCCGCCCACAGCGCCGGACGCACCCGGCCGCGCCAGAGCAGGTAGACGTACGTGCGGGCGCGCGCCGAAAAGCGCGCATGGAATTCTTCGGACACTTCTTCGGCCCACTGCACCGAGATGCTGGGCGGCAGAAACGCATTCACGCCTCGGACCCAGGACTCCGTCTTGCGGGTGAGCGTCGTGTCCAGATGGACCACCTGCATCGCGCCGTGCACGCCCGTGTCGGTCCGGCCGGCGCAAATCGTGGGCACCGGCTCGGTGAAGCCACAAAAACTGGCGAGGGCGGACTCCAGGCAGTCCTGCACCGTCTGCCGGTGCGGCTGTGTCTGCCAACCCTGCCAGGCGGAGCCGTCATACGCCAGCCCCAATGCAACTCTAGACATGCTTCAAACCCGAGGACCGCCGATACGGCGCGGTTCGTCCGTGGGCGGTACGTCCAGGTCGAGATTGATGGTGTCGAGCTTGCGGTTCAGCGCTGCCGTATCCAGCGCCGGCTCGTTGTACGTGTAGCTTTCCTCGTCATCGTCGTCACGCCGCGCGCCGGCCCGGCGCAACAGCCACGCGATGGCGAAGGCGACGAGCGCCAGCACCGCGGTAACGATCACGAGAAGATTGTCGGCCAGCCAGCCAGGCATACCCGTTTGCACGGTCTTGTCCGGCAGCGTGCCGATGGGCTTGTCGGCATCGGCGGGCGCCGAGCCTGCGGCGCCTGGGGAGGTTGTGGTGTTAGACGCGCCTGTGGCGTTCGACGTGGTCGTCGCGGCGCCCGGCGTAGTTGCCGCGCCCGGAGTGCTTGCGGTGCCGGGCGTGCCCATTGCACCGGGAGAACCCGCTGCGCCGGGAGTGGCTGCTGTGCCGGGAGTGCCTGCTGTGCCGGGAGTGCTTGCTGTGCCGGGAGTGCCTGCTGCACCAAAAGTGCCTGCTGCACCGGGAGCGCCAGCAGCGCCGGGAGCGCCTGCTGTACCGGGAGTGCCTGCAGCACCAGAGGTGCCTGCTGCGCCGGAAGTGCCTGCTGCACCCGAAGTGCCTGCCACACCAGAAGTGCCTGCCACACCGGGAGTGCCTGCCGCACCGGGAGTGCCTGCCGCACCGGGAGTGCCTGCCGCACCGGGAGTGCCTGCTGCACCGGGCGCGCCTGCTGCACCGGGAGCGCCTGCTGCACCGGGAGCGCCTGCTGCACCGGAAGCGCCTGCCGCACCGGGCGTACCTGCTGCGCCCGACGTGCCAGCTGCGCCCGCCGTACCTGCCGCGCCAGTGCCAGCCGCACCAGCGCCGGCCGTGCCCGTACCCGCCGCGCCTGTGCCGGCCGCGCCCGATTGCTGCGCGACGGCCTTGGTCAGTTCGTCGACATTGCTTTGCAGCTGGGCGACTCGCCCTTGCGCGTCGGCCAAGGCCCGGTCGGCAGACGTCTTGGCGTCTGCCTGGGCTTCGGCCTGCGCGGCTGCGCTGTCCTGGGCCTGACCGGTCGACAGGCGCACGCGGTCCTGTGTCGGCGCGGCGGTTGCCACGCCGGTGTCGGCCGGCGGGGCGACCGTGCCCGAAGCTGCGTCCTGACCCTTGACCACCGACGGGTTCGATCCCGCCGCCGCGCCCACGCGGCCGCGGTATTTGGCATAGGCCTCGGCGTGCTCATTGAAGATGCGGCGGGCTTCGGCCGGATCGATGGCGCGCACCGTGGCGGCATCCGGGATCTTGAGTGTCTGGCCGGCCCGCACCAGATTCATGTTGTTCTGAATGAAGGCCTGCGGATTGGCGCGCCACAGCGCCACCAGCATCTGGTAGACCGAGGCGTTGGGCACCGCGTTGCGCTGGGCGATGGCAAAAAGATAGTCGCCCGACTTCACCGTGACCGAGCCCGAGGTGCCGCCCGCGCGGGCGGCCCCGCCCACGGCGGCGGGTGTAACGTCGGCGCCCGTGCCGCGCAGCGGCACCAGGATGCTGACCTGCACTTGGCGCTGACCCGAACTGGAGTTGATGTCCAGCAGCAGATCCACCGCGCCGCCCGCAGGCGCCTGCGTGGACCGCACCCGCAAATTCTTGCGCGTCGGATCCATTCCGTCTTCGACGCGGACCACCATGCTGGCAAGCGGCACCGGCGGCTTGACGCCCGCGCGCTGCCACGCGGCTTCATCGGCGATGGAAACCTTGAGCGAACTGATCTCTTCGGGCGTCAATTCCTGCAGACCCACGGTGGCTTGCAACGGCGCGCCCGGCACGGAAACGACGCGCGAATGCCCGACGCGCATGGCCAGCGCCGAACCGCACACGCTTGAACCGATCGCCAGCGCAATGGCCCACTGAAGGGCTTTCAAACGGCGGGCATGCTTCACTTGGCGCGAACGCTGGGTCATAAGCTGGAATTCCGTTCTTGTAATCGAATTACGGGCCTGGACCCATTCGCGCCATTTGCCGCGCAAAAAAGGGCCTCAATTCACCCGAAAAGTGTAATGGATCAAGCGCATTTCACAAACCTGAAAGGGGCGCGCACGTTGGCTTGCGGGCACGGGCGGCGCTTGTTGGCGTACGAGTCGCCCGCCGGGCTCGGCCGGACTGCGCCACGATGGTGCATCTTCGCGGGCTGGGCAATCCAGCCGCGCGCCAAAAAACAAGGGCACCCGAAGGTGCCCTGACTGCATCTTGCGCGTGGCGGGCGGCCAGAAAAGCCGCCCTGCACGACATCAGGCTTCGTTCAGCGCGATGCGCAGCATGCGGCGCAGCGGCTCGGCCGCGCCCCACAGCAGTTGGTCGCCAACCGTGAAGGCGCCCAGGTACTGCGAACCCATCGAGAGCTTGCGCAGGCGGCCCACCGGGATGTCCAGCGTGCCGGTGACGGCCACGGGGGTCAGCGCCGAAACGGTGGCTTCCTTGGTGTTGGGAACGACCTTGGCCCACTGCGTGCCCTGGGCGATGAGCGCTTCGATCTCGTCCAGCGGCACATCGCGCTTGAGCTTGATGGTCAGAGCTTGGCTGTGGCAGCGCATGGCGCCGATGCGCACGCACAGGCCGTCGATCGGGGTGACAGGCGTGCCGAAGGCGGCGCCGCGACCCAGGATCTTGTTGGTTTCGACTTCGCCCTTCCACTCTTCCTTGGACATCCCGTTGCCCAGGTCCTTGTCGATCCAGGGAATCAGGTTGCCGCCCAGCGGCACGCCAAAGTGTTCGTGGGGCAGCGCGTCGTCCTTCTGCTTGGCCAGCACGCCGCGGTCGATTTCCAGAATGGCCGAGGCCGGGTCGTCCAGCAGGGACTTGACCGACTGGTTGATCTCGCCGAACTGGGTCAGCAGTTCACGCATGTGCTGCGCGCCGCCGCCCGACGCGGCCTGGTACGTCATGGAGGTCATCCATTCGACCAGGTCGTTGTTGAACAGGCCCGCCAGGCCCATCAGCATGCAGCTGACCGTGCAGTTGCCGCCGATGAAGTTGCGCACGCCACGCTTCAGGGCCGCGTCGATCACCGGGCGGTTGACCGGGTCCAGCACGATGATGGCGTCGTCGGCCATGCGCAGGGTGCTGGCCGCGTCGATCCAGATGCCGTTCCAGCCCGCGCCGCGCAGCTTGGGATAGACCTCGGAGGTGTAGTCGCCGCCTTGCGCCGTCACGATGATCGGCAGTTTTTTCAGAGCGTCGATGTTGTAGGCGTCTTGCAGCGGGCCCGCGCCAGTTGCCCAAGTGGGGGCGGCGCCGCCAGCGTTGCTGGTGGAGAAAAACACCGGTTCGATCAGTGCGAAGTCGTTCTCGTCGCGCATGCGTTGCATGAGCACCGAGCCGACCATACCGCGCCAGCCGACAAGGCCTACTGCTTGATTCATTTCAATCGCTCTTTAAAGGGGGTGACAAGGTAAGGAGGGAAAAATCGTGCAATTCAACAATTTATCAGAATGCACGCAGGGATGTTGCGATGCATCTAGAAAAAAACGGGGCCGCAAGCGCAAGGAGAGACTTTCGGCGCGCGCCGGCAACAAGGCGTCTTGCATTGGCAAAACAAGCGAGGCCGCCTGCGGGGCGGCCTCGCTATCTATATAAAGAGACCGCGATCAGGACGCGGCCCCCTTGCGTCATCAGGCAAGCGCCTTCAAGACCGCGTCGCCCATGCCGGCGGTCGTGACCTTCGTCGTGCCCGGCTCGAAGATGTCCGCGGTGCGCAGGCCGCTGGCCAGCACGCTGCGCACGGCCGCCTCGATGCGGTCCGCCTGCGGCGCGAGGTTCAACGAGTAACGCAGCAGCATGGCGGCCGACAGGATCGTCGCCAGCGGATTGGCGATGCCCTGCCCCGCGATGTCGGGCGCCGAACCGTGGCTGGGCTCGTACAGGCCTTGGCCGCTGGCGTTCAGGGACGCCGAGGGCAGCATGCCGATGGAGCCGGTCAGCATCGCCGCTTCGTCGGACAGGATGTCGCCAAACAGGTTGCCGGTGACGATGACGTCAAATTGGCGGGGGTTGCGCACCAGTTGCATGGCCGCATTGTCGACATACATGTGCGACAGCTCGACGTCCGGGTACTCGCGCGCCACTTCGATGACGATGTCGCGCCAGAACTGCGAGGTCTCGAGCACGTTGGCCTTGTCAACGCTGCACAGCTTCTTGTTGCGCTTTTGCGCCGATTCGAAGCCGATGCGCGCGATGCGGCGCACTTCGGATTCCGCGTAGCGCATCGTGTCGTAGCCTTCGCGTTCGCCAGTGAAGGCGCCGTCCGGCGACGAGCGCACGCCGCGCGGCGTGCCGAAATAGATGTCGCCGGTCAGTTCGCGGATGATCAGGATGTCCAGGCCCGACACGATCTCCGGCTTGAGCGACGAGGCGCTGGCCAGTTCCGGGTACAGGATGGCCGGACGCAGATTCGCGAACAGGCCCAGCGCCTTGCGCAGGCCCAGGATCGCCTGTTCCGGACGGAACTCGCGCGGCAGGCTGTCGTACTTCCAGTCGCCGACAGCGCCGAACAGCACGGCGTGCGATTCCTTGGCCAGGTTCAGCGTGGCGGGCGGCAGCGGATGCTCGAACTGGTCAAAAGCAGCGCCGCCGACGGGCGCCTGTTTGATGTCGAAGGGCACATCCAGCGCCTTCAGGACGCGCACGGCCTGTTCGACGATTTCCGGGCCGATGCCGTCACCCGGCAGGACTGCGATGTTGTGGGTCATTGAATAACGATCCTGTGTGCGATGGTTTGATCAGGCGATGGGGCGGCTTTCGAGCCACGGATGGCGGGCCAGGCGCTCGGCTTCGAAGGCGCGGATCTTGTCGGCGTGGCGCAGCGTGAGACCGATGTCGTCCAGGCCGTTCAGCAGGCAGTACTTGCGGAAGGGTTCGATGTCAAAGCCCATCGCGCGGCCGTCCGCGGCGATCACGACCTGGCGGTCCAGATCGATGTTCAGCTTGTAGCCCGGGAACGCCTTCACTTCGTCGAAAAGGCGCGCCACTTCCAGTTCGGACAGCACGATCGGCAAGAGGCCGTTCTTGAAGCTGTTGTTGAAGAAGATGTCGGCGTAGGACGGCGCGATGATGGCGCGGAAACCGAACTGCGTCAGCGCCCAGGGCGCGTGCTCGCGGCTGGAGCCGCAGCCGAAGTTCTTGCGGGCCAGCAGGACCGAGGCGCCCTGATAGCGCGGCTGGTTCAGCACGAAGTCCGGATTGAGCGGGCGCTTGCTGTTGTCCATGCCCGGTTCGCCGTGGTCCAGGTAACGGAGCTCGTCGAACAGGTTGGGCCCGAAGCCCGTGCGCTGGATGGACTTGAGGAACTGCTTGGGGATGATGAGGTCCGTGTCGACGTTTTCGCGGTCGAGCGGCGCCACCAGGCCTTCATGAGTGGTAAATGCTTGCATGTTGTCTACTCGGTGCTTGACGCTTATCGGAACGTGCGAACGTCGACGAAATGGCCGGCGACGGCCGCGGCGGCGGCCATGGCCGGGCTGACCAGGTGCGTGCGGCCGCCCTGCCCTTGCCGGCCCTCGAAATTGCGGTTCGAGGTCGAGGCGCAACGTTCGCCGGGTTCGAGGCGGTCGGCGTTCATGGCCAGGCACATGGAACAGCCCGGTTCGCGCCATTCAAAGCCGGCTTCAATGAAGATCTTGTCCAGGCCTTCGCGTTCGGCCTGCTGCTTGACCAGGCCGGAGCCCGGCACGACCATCGCCTGGCGCACGTTGGAAGCCACGCGCTTGCCGCGCGCCACCACAGCTGCGGCGCGCAGGTCTTCGATGCGCGAGTTCGTGCACGAACCGATGAACACGCGATCCACGCGGATATCGGTCAGCGGGGTGTTGGGCTTCAGGCCCATGTATTCCAGCGCGCGCTCCATGCCGCTGCGGCGCACGTCGTCTTTTTCGCGGTCGGGGTCCGGCACGCGCGAATCCACCGGCAATACCATTTCGGGCGACGTGCCCCAGGTGACCTGCGGCTTGATGTCGCGCGCATTGACTTCGACCACGGTGTCGAACTTGGCGCCTTCATCGGTGTGCAGGGTGCGCCAGTACTTGACGGCTTGATCCCAGACGACGCCGGTGGGCGCAAACGGACGGCCACGGAAGTATTCGATGGTCTTGTCGTCGACCGCAACCATGCCGGACCGGGCGCCGGCTTCGATCGCCATGTTGCAGACGGTCATGCGGCCTTCGACGGACAGCGAGCGAATCGTGCTGCCGGCAAATTCAATGGCGTGGCCCGTGCCGCCGGCCGTGCCGATGATGCCGATGATGTGCAGCACCACGTCCTTGGCCGTACAGCCGAAGGGCAGTTCGCCATCGACCTTGATGAGCATGCTCTTGGCTTTCTTCATGAGCAGCGTCTGCGTGGCCAGCACGTGCTCGACTTCGGACGTGCCGATGCCGAAGGCCAGCGCGCCCAGCGCGCCATGCGTGCTGGTGTGCGAGTCGCCACAGACCACGGTCATGCCCGGCAGGGTGGCGCCCTGCTCCGGTCCGATCACGTGGACGATGCCCTGGCGCAGATCGTTCATGCGGAATTCGGTAATGCCGTACTTGCCGCAGTTGGCATCCAGCGTGTCCACCTGCAGGCGCGAGATGGGATCGTCGATGCCCTGCGCGCGATTCATCGTGGGCACGTTGTGATCGGCCACCGCCAGGTTGGCGCCGGTGCGCCACGGCTTGCGGCCCGCCAGCGTCAGCCCCTCGAACGCCTGCGGGCTGGTGACCTCGTGCAGCAGGTGGCGGTCGATATAGAGCAGACAGGTGCCGTCTGATTCCTGGTGGACGATGTGGGCGTCCCAGAGTTTGTCGTAAAGAGTTTGGGCCATGGATGCGCTCTGCAAATAGACAATCCGGCTCGAGCCTGGCGCGAGGGGTAAAACGCTACCCTGCCGCGCCGGCTGCTGCGGCATGAAGGGAATTATGCCCAGCCACCAAACCTAGTACAAGCACACCTGATATACCAGTACTACCACTACCATGCTGACCGACTCGCCGGAGGCCGATCCCGCAGTTGTGTTGACTTGTTGCATAGCCAATTAATGCCCGGGAAAAATCGCTATCGATACAAATTGGTAAACAAAATAGATACAGAACTCTCAAATAGATATAATCGTCCCACGCCCTGAAAGCGTTCACTTCGAAATAATGCGTAATAAACCGTATTAATAGAAATAAACGATTTTAGATTGAGCGATGTTCGTGCAAATTCGAAGAAGTAGTTAGATGTTGCGCGAAATTCACCTTATGGACCGCCGGCAACAAACCTCAAGAATTAACAAATCTTGACTCGCCAAAGCTGACATTTACATACAACATGGCGGCCATTCAATCTCAACTTGACTCGCGAATAATCACTATGGCTTCGTTTTTGCTCAAAAGCACGACCTCGGTCCTTGCCCTTGCATTTGCCCCTGCCGTTTTTGCACAGTCCGCGACGCCCGCTGCCACCGCACCGGCCGGGCAGCCGCAAGTGACGTTGAATCAGATCGTTGAGCAGACCCTGCTCAGCAATCCCGAAATCCAGGCCAAGTACCACGACTTCCAGGCGTCCCTGGAAGGCCAGGCCGTCGCCCGCGCCGCCTACTTTCCGCAGATCAATGCGCAAGGTTACCTGGGCCGCGAATGGCGCAACAACGTGCCCGGCGTCGGCTCGCAGAGCTGGAACCGCCCCGGCTGGAGCGTCGAGCTGCGTCAGCTGATTTTTGACGGTTTTCGCACCACCAACGACGTCAAGCAGGCCGGTTTCGACAAGCTGGCCCGCTTCTATGACGTGCTGGCCACCAGCGACAACACCGCGTTCACCGCCGTGCAGGCCTACATCGACCTGCAGCGCTACCGCGACATGGAGCTTTTGGCCCGCCAGAACTATTCGCTGCACGAAAACACGCTCAAGCAGATCGGCGAGCGCACGGAATCCGGCGTGGGCCGTCGCGTCGACCTGGAGCAGGCCGGTGGCCGCCTGTCGCTGGCCCAGACCAACCTGATGACCGAAACGGCCAACCTGCTGGACGTGCAGCAGCGCTTTCAGCGCGTGACCGGCGCCCTGCCGCCCGAATCGATGCTGCCGGCTCCGGATATCGCCGACAAGCTGCCCAAGGCCCCGGGCAACTTCAATGAATCCCTGCGCCGCAATCCCAGCTTCCTGTCCAAGCAGGCCAGCCTGCAGGCCGCGCAGGCGGGCGTGCAGTCGTCCAAGGGCGCGTTCTCGCCCAAGTTCGAGTTCGTTGCAAACACCGGCCGCGACCAGAATGATCCGACCCCGCAAAGCCGCGACATCCAAAGCTCCAGCGTCCAGGTCGTGATGAGCTACAACCTGTACCGCGGCGGCGCCGACTCCGCCCGCGTGCGCCAGACCGCCAACCAGTCGTATGCCGCCCGCGACATCCGCGATTACACTTGCCGCAACGTGCAGCAGGATCTGGCCGTGGCCTGGAACAACATCACCAGCCTGAGCCAGAAGCTGCCCTTCCTGCGTGACCACGAAGTGGCCACGACCAAGGTGCGTGATGCGTACGCGCAACAGTTCCAGATTGGCCAGCGCTCTCTGCTGGACCTGCTGGACACGGAAAACGAACTGTTCGAATCGCGCCGTGCGCTGACCAATGCCATTTATGATCTGCGTCTTGCGCAGTATCGCTGGCTGGCGCTGTCCCACACCCTGCTGCCGGCGCTGGCGCTGCAACCCGCGCGCAACGAAATGCCCGAGGAAAACGGCAAGCTGGAAGTGTCGGACGAAGTGATCAAGCTGTGCAATTCGACCGTTCCGGACACCGCCCGCCTGGCTCCCGTTCGCGTGCACTACAACGAAGGCACCCTTCCCCCGACGCTGGTGCCGGTGAACTCGCCTGCCGCCCGACCCTGATCGGAGCAGGCCGCAAGGAGGCCCAATGGCCAACAAGGGCAGTGATTTCTCGCAGTTGGACGCGGACTTTGTCCGCGTCCTGGAAGACTTGATCGACGCGTTGATCGCCAACGGCACCTTGCGTATGACGGACCTGCCTATCCAGGCCCAGCAAAAGCTCACCCAGCGCAAGCAGCAGCGTGCGCGCCTCTCGGAACACCTTGACCTGTTGGATGACGAAGATGGACAAGTTATCTGATCTGGCTGCCCGGGAATGGCGCGCGGACGCCCGCTCCGCGCACGACGACCCGCTGCTCGATTGCCTGGTGGAAATCACCCGCCTGCACGGCGTCGCGGCCACCGCGCAAGCCCTGTCGGCGGGCCTGCCCCTGGAAGAACACCGCCTCACGCCCGCCCTGCTGCCTCGGGCGGCCGCGCGGGCGCAGCTTTCCGCGCGCGTGGTCAAGCGCTCGCTGGATCACATCTCGCCGGACCTGCTGCCCGCCATCCTGCTGCTCAAGGGCGAACGCGCCTGCCTGCTGCTGAAAAAGGACGGCGGCAAGTTCGTGGTCAGCCACCCCGAACTGGGCGGCAGCTCCATCGACATGGATCCGGCCGAACTCGCTGAGCAGTACAGCGGGCTGGTCTGCTTTGTCCGTCCGCAATTCCGGTTTGACGCCCGGTCCCCGGAAGTGGCCAAGGTGCGCGAGCGCCACTGGTTCTGGGCCGCCATCATGGAGAACCGCCGGCTGTACCGCGACGCCCTGGTCGCGGCGCTGCTGATCAACGTGTTCGCGATGGCGATGCCGCTGTTCACCATGAACGTGTACGACCGCGTGGTGCCGAACAACGCCGTCGAAACGCTATGGGTGCTGGCCATCGGCATCACGCTGGTGGTGATCTTCAACATGATCCTGAGCACCGCGCGCTCGCATGTCGTGGACAGCGCCAGCAAGCGGGTCGACGTGCGCCTGTCCTCGCAGATCATGGAGCGCGTGCTGGACCTGCGCCTGGAAGGCCGCCCGGTGTCCGTCGGTTCGTTCGCGGCCAACCTGCGCTCGTTCGAATCCATCCGCGACTTCATCGCCTCGGCCACCATCACCACGCTGGTCGACCTGCCCTTCATCCTGCTGTTCCTGGGCGCCCTGGCCTGGATTTCGCCGTGGATGATCCTGCCGCCGCTGGTCGCGATCGTGCTGATCCTGCTGGTGTCGCTGGCGGCGCAGGCGCGCATGGAAGCGCTGACGATGGCCTCGTTCCAGGCCTCGTCGCAGCGCAACGCCACGCTTGTCGAAGCGCTGACCGGCCTGGAAGCCGTCAAGACGCTGAACGCCCAGGGCTCGATCCAGCGCAACTGGGAACGCGCCACGGAGTTCATCGCCCAGACGGGCGGCAAGCTCAAGCTGATTTCCTCGTCGACGGTCGGCTTCGTGCAGGCCGTCCAGCAGCTCGTCTCGATCGCCGTCGTGATCATCGGCGTGTACCTGGCGCAGGAATCCGCGCTGTCGATGGGCGGCATCATTGCCGCGTCCATGATCGCCGGCCGCTGCCTGGCGCCGCTGGGCCAGGTCGCCGGCCTGCTGATGCAATACCAGAATGCCCGCACCTCGCTGGGCTCCATCGACAACTACATGAAGATGGCGATCGAGCGTCCGGCCGAGGCCGAGTTCCTGCATCGCCCCGTTTTCCACGGCGGCCTGGAATTCCGCGACGTGACCTTCACGTATCCCGGCAGCACGCAGCCGGTGCTCAAGAAGGTGTCGTTCAAGCTCAAGCCCGGCGAGAAGGTTGGCATCATCGGCCGCATCGGCTCGGGCAAGACGACGCTGGAGAAACTGGCGCTGGCCCTGTACCAGCCCACCGAAGGCGCCGTGCTGCTCGACGGCGTGGACGTCCGCCAGATCGACCCGGCCGACGTGCGCCGGGCCATCGGCCACGTCCCGCAGGATCCCCTGCTCTTTTACGGCAGCCTGAAGCACAACCTGGCGATGGGCGCGCCCTACGCCGACGACGCCAGCATCCTGGCGGCCGCCAACACGGCCGGCGTGACCGAATTCGCCAACCTGCATCCCAACGGTTTTGACATGATCATCGGCGAGCGCGGCGAATCGCTTTCCGGCGGCCAGCGTCAATCGGTGGCCGTGGCGCGCGCGCTGATCAACGATCCGCCCATCCTGCTGCTGGACGAACCCAGCAGCAACATGGACCACCAGAGCGAGGCCCAGCTGCGCAAGCGCCTGGGTGAAGCCAGCGCAACCAAGACGGTCCTGCTGGTGACGCACCGCACCGCGCTCCTGGAGTTGGTCGACCGGCTCATCGTGATCGACAACGGCCATATCGTGGCCGACGGCCCGAAGGAACAGGTTGTCGAAGCCCTGCGTCAAGGACGCGTTGGACGCGGAAGCTGAGAAGACCATGCTGAACAATCCTGGAGCCCCCAAGCACGGTTTCTTTGGCAACCTGCTGCGCGCGCCGCGCAACGTCTTCGTGTTCTTCTTCGACCGCCTGCTGGACGGCGCCGAGAAAGGCAAGCCCGCCCAGCGGTCCGACTACATCGGCAATGCAGAATGGGTCATCCACGAGTCGCAGGCCCGCGGCTCGCGCATCCTGCTGTGGACGTCGCTGCTGGCCACCATGGGCCTGCTGGTCTGGGCAGGCTTTGGCAGCATCGATGAGGTGGTCCGCGGCGAAGGCAAGGTCGTGCCGTCCCGCCAGGTGCAGATCATCCAGAGCCTGGACGGCGGCATCGTCGAAGAGATCCTGGTGCGTCCCGGCCAGGAAGTCGAGGCCGGCGAGGTCCTGCTCAAGATCGACTCCACCCGTTTCAACTCGTCGCTGGGCGAGAACAACGCCGAGTACCTTTCGTTGCTGGCTAAGGCGGCCCGCCTGAAGGCGCTGGCCACGGGCGAACCCTTCGTCACGCCCGAGGAAGTGCTGAAACAGGCGCCCGGCCTGGGCGAAATGGAACGCAACGCCTGGCAGGCGCGCAACACCGAACTGAACGCCACGGTCAACGTGGCCCGCGAACAGCTCAAGCAGCGCCAGGAAGACCTGCGCGAAACCATTGCCAAGCGCGACCAGGCCTCGGCCAGCTGCGGCCTGACCTCGCGCGAGCTGCAGGTGACCCGGCCGCTGCTCAAGAGCGGCGCCGTGTCCGAGGTCGATCTGCTGCGCCTGCAGCGCGACGTTGCCCGCTATTGCGGCGAACAGAAAGGCGCCGAGGCGCAGATCGACCGCTTCCAGGCGTCCATCAAGGAAGCCGAAAGCAAGATCCAGGAAGCCGAGCTGAACATCCGCAACCAGGCCCGCAGCGAGCTCTCGGAAACCAACACCAAGCTGGCGACCCTGCGCGAAGGCAAGGCGGCGCTGGTCGACCGGGTCAAGCTGGCCGAAGTGCGCGCCCCGGTGCGCGGCACCGTCAAGACCCTGTTCAACAACACGGTCGGCGGCGTGGTGCAGCCGGGCAAGGACATCATCGAAATCGTCCCCAAGGACGACACGCTGCTGCTCGAAGTGCGCATCCAGCCGCGCGACATCGGTTTCCTGCACGCGGACCAGAAGGCCGAGGTCAAGTTCACAGCCTACGACTTCGCGATCTACGGGGGCCTGGAAGGCCGCGTGGAACAGATCGGCGCGGACACCGTGACCGACGAGAAAGGCAACTCCTACTACGTCGTGCGCGTGCGCACGGACCGCAGCACGGTAGGCGACAAGCTGTTGCCCATCATCCCCGGGATGGTGGCAGAGGTTCATATCCTGACAGGCAAGCGCACGGTGCTCCAGTACCTGCTCAAGCCCATTCTGCGGGCGAAGGCCAACGCCTTCACCGAACGTTAATGGAGAGCTTCAAGGCCTTATGAAACCCATTCCCGTCCTGTTGATTACGCACGACGACCTGCTTTGGCAGCACTGGCGCGCGCTTGACCCGGCGCGCTGGATGGCTGCCCGCGGGCGAGGCCTGGCGGATCTGCAACGCTGGCGAGAACAAGGCCGCACGCTGGCGGTGCTGGACGCCGACGTGCCCAAGCTGCCCGCCTGGCACGATCCGTTCTGGACCCCGACGCTGGCCGGCCTGCACGTCGTGGTCGCCAGCGCCAGCCCCAACGATGAACAAGGCACGCAGGCGCTGGGCGCCGGCGCGCACGGCTACTGCCACAGCTATGCGCCGCCCGCCGCGATGGCCCAGGCCCTCGAAGTCGTCGCCTCCGGCGGCATCTGGATGGGGCGCTCGCTGGTGTCGCGCCTGCTCAAGCTCGTCACCGAGCGTGCGCAGGACGCGCACGCCTGGGACGGCGGCCGGCTCACCGAGCGCGAAATCACCGTCGCGCGCTACGCCGCCAGCGGCCAGTCCAACGCCCAGATCGCCGAAGCGCTGGGCATCACCGAACGCACGGTCAAGGCGCACCTGTCGGCCGTTTTCGACAAGCTGGGCGTCACCGATCGCCTCCAGCTCGCCCTGCTGGTCCACGGCATTTCCGCACCCGCCGACGCGCGCAGCAAAATCACTGCGTAAACCTGTCCTCAAGGACAATACCCGCCGCCAGCGGCGACCCGTAGTATCTGGCCATCTTGGATAACTCCCTGAAACGGAACCAACATGGCCAACTCTTCTCCCGCAGTCGTCAACGAAATCTCCGGTCGCGCGTGGATACGCAATAGCGACGGTTCCTTGACCGAACTGCATCAAGGCAGCAAAGTCCCCGCCGGCAGCGACATCGTCACTGCCTCGGGCGCCACGGTTTCGCTTCAGGTTGAAAACGGCATGCCGATCGTGATCGGCGAAGGCCGCGAAGTCGCGGTCAACGGCGACATGACCGGCCCGCTGGCCGATCCGACCGAAGCCGCGGTTGCGCCTCCGTCGGGCACCGATTCGGACCGCCTGCTGGCCGCCCTGCAAGCCGGCCGCGACCCGTTCGACGAACTCGATCCGACCGCCGCCGTCGTGGCTGGCGGCGGTGAGGCCGGCGGCAGCAGCTTCGTCCGTCTGGCCCGCATCCTCGAAACCACCAGCCCGCTTGATTTGGCCTACCCGAATCCGGCGCGCGGCGACGACACGCTGCCGCGGGTTTCCGGCGCGGCGCTGACCGCCGACGACGGCGACGCTGCTGCAGCTGTCCCGGGCAACACGCCCCCGGTCGCGCAGAACGACGGCGTCACCACCCGTCAGGACAATTCGATCAGCGGAAATCTGCTCGCCAACGACGCCGACGCCGATGGCGACGCATTGACGCTGGTTTCCGTCAACGGCCGCCCCATGACCAGCGCCGGCCTGACCGTGCCCGGCTCGAACGGCGGATCGTTCACGGTGTTCCCTGACGGTTCGTACGTCTTCAACCCCAATGGCGATTACCAGGCGCTGGGAGAAGGCGAGACCGCGAGCTCCACCATTTCCTACACGATCACCGATCCGTCGGGCGCCACCTCGACCGCAACGGTCGCCGTCACGATCGTTGGCGTGCTCGACGTGCCCACGATCGCCGTTTCGGACGCCGGCACCATCAACGAAGGCGGCAGCGCCACGTTCAACATCAGTCTGGGCAACACGATCGATCTGGACCGTGAAACGACCATCACGCTCAAGGTTGGTGGTCAGGTCGAACCCCAGGACGTCGGCGTGCCGGTCGTCACCATCGGCGGCGTGGCCGTGGCCGTAACTGCCAATGCAGACGGCACGTACAGCTTCCAGCTGCCCGCCGGCGTCACGAACGGCATCGTGGTGACGTTGCCCACGACGGACGACAACACTTTCGAGGGCAGCGAGACCCTGACGCTGGAGGCCACGCTCAGCGGCCAGGCCGCCAACGGCGCCCAGCTGCCCGCCGGCATCTCCGACACCGGCAACGCGACGATCGTCGACACCGACAGCACCGACCCGACCAACCCGAACCCGGGCGCCGACGTGCCTGCCCTGTCCGTCTCGGACGCGGGCGATGTCAACGAAGGCAGCGATGCCGTCTTCAACGTTGCCCTGACCAAGGCTGTCGACGCCGACACCACCCTGACGTTCACGCTGGGCGGCCAAATTGAAGCGGGCGATGTGGGCACCCCCACCGTCATGATCGGCGGCAGGCCCGCCACCGTCACGGCCAACGCCGATGGCTCCTACAGTGTCACGGTGCCTGCCGGCACGACCGGCGGCATCGTCGTCACGGTCCCCACCACCGACGACGCCGTGTTCGAAGGCCGTGAACAGCTGACGCTGGACGCCACGCTGACCGGCAGCTCCGCCAGCGGCATCGCCCTGCCTGGCAACATCACCGACTCCGGCAGCGCCGTCATCGTGGACGACCGCGGCACCGGCGCCGATGTGCCGGCCATCAACGTGTCCGACGCAGGCGATGTCAACGAAGGCAGCAACGCCGTCTTCAATGTCGCGCTGACCAAGGCGGTCGACGCCGACACCACGTTGACGTTCACGCTGGGCGGTCAAATCGAAGCCGGGGACATCGGCACCCCCACCGTGATGATTGGCGGCCAGCCCGCCACCGTCACGGCCAATGCCGACGGCTCCTACAGCATCACCGTGCCTGCCGGCACGACCGGCGGCATCGTTGTCACCGTGCCCACCGCCGACGACTCGGTGTTTGAAGGCCGTGAACAGCTGACGCTGGACGCCACGCTCTCGGGCAATACCGCCAGCGGCATCGCCCTGCCTGGCAACATTACCGACTCCGGTAGCGCCACGATTGTCGATACCGAAAGCACCGATCCGTCGAACCCGAACCCGGGCGCCGACGTGCCGGCCCTGACCGTCTCGGACGCGGGCGATGTCAATGAAGGCAGCGACGCGGTCTTCAATGTCGCGCTGTCCAAGCCGGTTGATGCCGACACCACCCTCACCTTCACGCTCGGCGGCCAGATCGAAGCCGGCGACGTGGGCGCGCCCACCGTCGTGATCGGCGGCAAGCCTGCCACCGTCACCGCCAATCCGGATGGCACGTACAGCGTCACGGTTCCTGCCGGCACGACTGGCGGCATCGTCGTCACGGTCCCGACCACCGACGATTCCGTCTTCGAAGGCCGTGAACAGCTGACGCTGGACGCCACGCTTTCGGGCAATACCGCCAGCGGCGTCGCCTTGCCGGGCAACATCACCGATTCCGGTAGCGCCACGATTGTCGATACCGAAAGCACCGATCCGTCCAACCCGAATCCGGGCGCTGACGTGCCGGCCCTGACCGTCTCCGACGCGGGCGATGTCAATGAAGGCAGCGACGCCGTCTTCAATGTCGCGCTGACCAAGGCGGTCGATGCCGACACGACCTTGACGTTCACGCTGGGCGGCCAGATCGAAGCCGGCGACGTGGGTACCCCCACCGTGATGATTGGCGGCAAGCCCGCCACCGTCACTGCCAATCCTGACGGCACGTATAGCGTTACGGTGCCTGCTGGCACGACCGGCGGCATCGTTGTCACCGTCCCGACCACCGATGATTCGGTGTTCGAAGGCCGTGAGCAGTTGACGCTGGACGCCACGCTGACCGGCAACTCGGCCAGCGGCATCGCCCTGCCGGGCAATATCACCGATTCCGGCAGCGCCACGATTGTCGATACCGAAAGCACCGATCCGTCGAACCCGAACCCGGGTGCTGACGTACCTGCCCTGACCGTCTCCGACGCGGGCGATGTCAATGAAGGCAGCGACGCCGTCTTCAATGTCGCGCTGACCAAGGCTGTCGATGCCGACACGACCTTGACGTTCACGCTGGGCGGCCAGATCGAAGCCGGCGACGTGGGTACCCCCACCGTGATGATCGGCGGCAAGCCTGCCACCGTCACGGCCAATCCTGACGGCACGTATAGCGTTACCGTGCCTGCCGGCACGACCGGCGGCATCGTTGTCACCGTTCCGACCACCGACGACTCGGTGTTTGAAGGCCGCGAGCAGCTGACGCTGGACGCCACGCTGACCGGCAACTCGGCCAGCGGCATCGCCCTGCCGGGCAATATCACGGATTCCGGCAGCGCCACGATTGTCGATACGGAAAGCACCGACCCGTCCAACCCGAACCCGGGCGCCGACGTGCCGGCCCTCACCGTCGCAGACGCGGGCGATGTCAATGAAGGCAGCGATGCCGTCTTCAATGTTGCGCTGACCAAGGCTGTTGACGCCGACACCACGCTGACGTTCACGCTGGGCGGCCAGATCGAAGCCGGCGACGTGGGCACGCCCACGGTCATGATCGGCGGCAAGCCTGCCACCGTCACGGCCAATGCCGATGGCTCCTACAGCATCACCGTGCCTGCTGGCACGACCGGCGGCATCGTTGTCACGGTCCCGACCACCGATGACGCCGTCTTCGAAGGCCGCGAACAGCTGACGCTGGACGCCACCCTCTCGGGCAATACCGCCAGCGGCGTCGCCCTGCCTGGCAACATAACCGACTCCGGTAGCGCCACGATTGTCGATACCGAAAGCACCGACCCGTCGAACCCGAACCCGGGCGCCGACGTGCCGGCCATTTCCGTCTCGGACGCGGGCGATGTCAACGAAGGCAACGACGCCGTCTTCAATGTCGCGCTGACCAAGGCCGTCGACGCCGACACCACGCTGACGTTCACGCTGGGTGGCCAGATTGAAAATGGTGACGTGGGCACCCCCACCGTCATGATTGGCGGCAAGCCCGCCACCGTCACGGCCAATCCGGACGGTACGTACAGCGTCACGGTTCCTGCGGGTACGACGGGCGGCATCGTCGTTACCGTCCCGACCACTGACGATTCGGTGTTTGAAGGCCGCGAACAACTGACGCTCGAAGCGACGCTCTCGGGCAATACCGCCAGCGGCGTCGCGCTGCCTGGCAACATCAGCGACTCCGGCAGCGCCGTCATCGTTGACGACCATGGCTCCGGCGCGGATGTGCCCTCGCTGAGCGTCTCGGACGCCGGCGACGTCGACGAAGGCAACGACGCCGTCTTCAACGTCGCGCTTTCCAAGCCGGTTGATGCCGACACCACGCTGACGTTCACCCTGGGCGGCCAGATCCAAGCCGGCGACGTGGCCACCCCCACCGTCATGATCGGCGGCAAGCCTGCCACGGTTACCACGAACCCCGATGGCTCCTACAGCATCACCGTGCCGGCTGGCACGACCGGCGGCATCGTGGTCACCGTCCCGACCACCGACGACTCGGTGTTCGAAGGCCGCGAACAGCTGACGCTCGACGCCACGCTGACTGGCAGCTCGGCCAGCGGCATCGCCCTGCCGGGCACCATCACCGACTCGGGCAACGCCGTCATTGTTGACGACCATGGTTCGGGTGCGGATGTGCCGACCCTGTCCGTCTCGGACGCCGGCGACGTCGATGAAGGCAACGACGCTGTCTTTAACGTCGCCCTGTCCAAGCCGGTTGATGCCGACACCACCCTGACGTTCACGCTCGGCGGCCAGATCGAAGCTGGCGACGTGGGCACCCCCACCGTCATGATTGGCGGCAAGCCTGCCACCGTCACGACCAACGCCGATGGCTCCTACAGCATCACCGTGCCTGCTGGCACGACCGGCGGCATCGTGGTCACGGTCCCGACCACCGATGACTCCGTCTTCGAAGGCCGCGAGCAGCTGACGCTGGACGCCACGCTGACCGGCAGCTCGGCCAGCGGCATCGCGCTGCCGGGCACCATCACTGACTCGGGCACCGCCGTCATCGTTGACGACCATGGTTCGGGTGCGGATGTCCCGACCCTGTCCGTCTCGGACGCCGGTGACGTCAACGAAGGCAACGACGCCGTCTTCAACGTCGCCCTGTCCAAGCCGGTCGACGCCGACACCACCCTGACGTTCACGCTCGGCGGCCAGATCGAAGCCGGCGACGTGGGCACGCCCACGGTCATGATTGGCGGCAAGCCTGCCACCGTCACGACCAACGCCGATGGCTCCTACAGCATCACCGTCCCGGCTGGCACGACCGGCGGCATCGTTGTCACGGTCCCGACCACCGACGACTCCGTCTTCGAAGGCCGCGAACAGCTGACGCTGGACGCCACGCTGACTGGCAGCTCGGCGAGCGGCATCGCGCTGCCGGGCACCATCACCGATTCCGGTAGCGCCACGATTGTCGATACGGAAAGCACCGACCCGTCCAACCCGAATCCGGGCGCCGACGTGCCGGCCCTGACCGTCTCCGACGCGGGCGACGTCAACGAAGGCAGCAACGCCGTCTTCAACGTCGCGCTGACCAAGGCTGTCGACGCCGACACGACGCTGACGTTCACGCTGGGCGGCCAGATTGAAGCTGGCGACGTGGGCACGCCCACGGTCATGATCGGCGGCAAGCCTGCCACCGTCACGGCCAACGCCGATGGCTCGTACAGCATCACCGTGCCGGCTGGCACGACCGGCGGCATCGTTGTCACGGTCCCGACCACCGACGACGCCGTCTTCGAAGGCCGCGAACAGCTGACCCTTGACGCCACCCTCTCGGGCAATACCGCCAGCGGCGTCGCGCTGCCTGGCAACATTACCGATTCCGGCAGCGCCACGATTGTCGATACGGAAAGCACCGACCCGTCGAACCCGAACCCGGGCGCTGACGTGCCGGCCCTCACCGTCTCCGACGCGGGCGACGTCAACGAAGGCAGCAACGCCGTCTTCAATGTTGCGCTGACCAAGGCTGTCGATGCCGACACCACGCTGACGTTCACGCTCGGCGGCCAGATCGAAGCCGGCGACGTGGGTGCCCCCACCGTCATGATCGGCGGCAAGCCTGCCACCGTCACGGCCAACGCCGATGGCTCCTACAGCATCACCGTGCCGGCTGGCACGACCGGCGGCATCGTTGTCACGGTCCCGACCACCGACGACNCGGCCAGATCGAAGCCGGCGACGTGGGTGCCCCCACCGTCATGATCGGCGGCAAGCCTGCCACCGTCACGGCCAACGCCGATGGCTCCTACAGCATCATCGTGCCGGCCGGTACGACTGGCGGCATCGTCGTTACCGTCCCGACCACCGATGACGCCGTCTTCGAAGGCCGCGAACAGCTGACCCTGGACGCCACGCTGACCGGCAGCTCGGCCAGCGGCATCGCCCTGCCTGGCAACATCACCGATTCCGGCAGCGCCACGATTGTCGATACGGAAAGCACCGACCCGTCGAACCCGAACCCAGGCGCTGACGTGCCGNATCGCCCTGCCTGGCAACATCACCGATTCCGGCAGCGCCACGATTGTCGATACSGAAAGCACCGACCCGTCGAACCCGAACCCRGGCGCYGACGTGCCGGCCCTGACCGTCTCGGATGCCGGCGACGTCAATGAAGGCAGCAACGCCGTCTTCAATGTCGCGCTGACCAAGGCTGTCGATGCCGACACGATCTTGACGTTCACGCTGGGCGGCCAGATCGAAGCCGGCGACGTGGGCACCCCCACGGTCATGATCGGCGGCAAGCCTGCCACCGTCACGGCCAATCCTGACGGCACGTACAGCGTCACGGTTCCTGCCGGCACGACCGGCGGCATCGTCGTCACCGTCCCGACCACCGACGACTCGGTGTTTGAGGGCCGCGAACAACTGACGCTCGACGCCACGCTGACCGGCAGCTCGGCCAGCGGCGTCGTCCTGCCGGGCAACATCACCGATTCCGGTAGCGCCACGATTGTCGATACGGAAAGCACCGATCCGTCCAAYCCSAACCCGGGCGCCGACGTGCCRGCCCTGACCGTCTCGGATGCCGGCGACGTCAACGAAGGCAGCAACGCCGTCTTCAAYGTYGCGCTGACCAAGGCTGTCGATGCCGACACCACGCTGACGTTCACGCTGGGCGGCCAGATCGAAGCCGGCGACGTGGGTGCCCCCACCGTCATGATCGGCGGCAAGCCTGCCACCGTCACGGCCAACGCCGATGGCTCCTACAGCATNCGGCCAGATCGAAGCCGGCGACGTGGGTGCCCCCACCGTCATGATCGGCGGCAAGCCTGCCACCGTCACGGCCAACGCCGATGGCTCCTACAGCATCACCGTGCCGGCCGGTACGACTGGCGGCATCGTTGTCACCGTCCCGACCACCGATGACGCCGTCTTCGAAGGCCGCGAACAGCTGACCCTGGACGCCACGCTCTCGGGCAATACCGCCAGCGGCGTCGCCCTGCCTGGCAACATCACCGATTCCGGCAGCGCCACGATTGTCGATACCGAAAGCACCGACCCGTCCAACCCCAACCCGGGCGCCGACGTGCCG
>NZ_LMHN01000001.1:0-137315 GCF_001428165.1 Achromobacter sp. Root170 | reverse complement strand
GCGCTGACCAAGGCTGTCGATGCCGACACCACGCTGACGTTCACGCTCGGCGGCCAGATCGAAGCTGGCGACGTGGGCACGCCCACGGTCATGATCGGCGGCAAGCCTGCCACCCTCACGGCCAACGCCGATGGCTCCTACAGCATCACCGTGCCTGCCGGCACGACTGGCGGCATCGTGGTCACGGTCCCGACCACCGATGACGCCGTCTTTGAAGGCCGCGAACAGCTGACCCTTGACGCCACCCTCTCGGGCAACACCGCCAGCGGCGTCGCGCTGCCTGGCAATATCACCGATTCCGGCAGCGCCACGATTGTCGATACGGAAAGCACTGACCCGTCGAACCCGAACCCGGGCGCTGACGTGCCGGCTCTCACCGTCTCCGACGCGGGCGACGTCAACGAAGGCAGCAACGCYGTCTTCAACGTCGCGCTGACCAAGGCTGTCGATGCCGACACCACGCTGACGTTCACGCTCGGCGGCCAGATTGAAGCCGGCGACGTGGGCACCCCCACGGTCATGATCGGCGGCAAGCCTGCCACCGTCACGGCCAACGCCGATGGCTCCTACAGCATCACCGTGCCGGCTGGCACGACTGGCGGCATCGTTGTCACCGTCCCGACCACCGATGACGCCGTCTTCGAAGGCCGCGAACAGCTGACGCTCGACGCCACGCTGACCGGCAGCTCCGCCAGCGGCGTCGCCCTGCCGGGCAACATCACCGATTCCGGCAACGCCGCCATCGTGGACGATCGTGGTCCGGGCGCCGACGTGCCGACCCTGACCGTCTCCGACGCGGGCGACGTCAACGAAGGCAGCAACGCCGTCTTCAACGTTGCGCTGACCAAGGCTGTTGACGCCAACACCACCCTGACGTTCAAGCTCGGCGGCCAGATTGAAGCCGGCGACGTGGGCACGCCCACGGTCATGATCGGCGGCAAGCCCGCCACCGTCACGGCCAACGCCGATGGCTCCTACAGCATCACCGTGCCGGCCGGCACGACTGGCGGCATCGTCGTCACCGTACCGACCACCGATGATTCGGTGTTCGAAGGCCGTGAACAGCTGACCCTGGAAGCCACGCTCTCGGGCAACACCGCCAGCGGCCTCGCCCTGCCTGGCAACATCACCGATACCGGCAACGCCGCCATCGTGGACAGCCGTGGTCCGGGCGCCGATGTGCCGTCGCTCAATGTCTCCGACGCGGGCAACGTGACCGAAGGGAACACGGCGAGCTTCAACGTGACCCTGAGCAAGCCGGTCGATGCCGAAACGACGCTGACCTTCACGCTGGGCGGCCAGGTTACCGGCGCCGACTACGGCAAGCCCGTTGTGACGATCGGCGGAACGTCCGTGGCGGTGACGACCAACGCAGACGGCTCGTACAGCATCAAGGTTCCGTCCGGCACCACCGGCGGCATCGTCGTCCAAGTGCCCACGACTGCCGACGGCATCTACGAAGGCACCGAAAGCATGGTGCTCAACGCCACGCTCTCCGGTCAGACCGCTAGCGGTACCGCCCTTCCGGCAGGCATCTCGGACAGCGGCAATGCGGCCATCGTTGACATCAACAAGCCGCCTGTCGTGGGCAACGCGTCCGTCGCGGTGTCCGAGGAAGGCCTGAGCGGTGGCATCAAGGACGGCAATGGCACGTCCGACACCACCGATTCGGCGAAGGCCAATGGCCAGTTGAACATCACCGACGACAACAGCGGAGCTGCCTACACGATCACGCTGGTGGCGCCGGCCAATGGCAGCCTCAGCTCCGACGGCGTGCCAATCAACTGGACGCTGTCCGACAATGGCCATACGCTGACCGGCCGCGCCGGCACCACCGACGCCATCATCATCAAGATCGACAATGCTGGCGCCTACACGGTGCAGATGCTGGCGCCGGTGGATCATCCGGACACGACGCGTGAAGACACGGTCGGCCTGTCCGTGACCGTCAAGGTCGCGGACGGCGTCAATGCGCCCGTCACCACCACGCTGAACGTCACGATCGAAGACGATTCGCCTGTCGTGCAGCAGAACGCGCCCGTCAACGTCGAGTCCGCCGGCATTCCCGATGTCTATACCGGCAAGGTCTCCTTTGCCGGCTCTTCCAGCAGCGATAGCCAGTGGAAGTTCACGTTCGGCAACGGCGCCGTGGAAGTCTCGGCCAAGGGATTCACGTCGAATAACGACCTGACGCTGATCGACGCCAAGGTCAACCAGAGCACCGCAGGGCTGGGTGTGGCGAGCTCGGGCTCCCCGTATCACAACATCGCGAACGAGGTGGACTACCGCGAATTGAACGGCCAGGGCGCGTCGGAAGAACTGACGATCCGTCTGACCGGCGGAAAGATCGCCTACGGCGCAACCATCGACTTCGCCGCCATGTATGGGGGCGAAGTGGAAAGCGGCATCGCACGTTTCTACCGCGATGGCGTGTTGATCGCCGAACGCACCTTCACCTCCGACAAGAGCGGCGGCGACTACGCGGCGAACTTCCGGGTCGAGGAAGGCGGTTTCGACACGATCGTCGTGTCTGCCACGGACAACCACAAGAATTCGTCGAGCGACAACAGCGACTTCACGGTGACTGGCGTGACGTTCCTGGGCAGCCAGGATGTCCATGCCATCGCCTACGCCGACGGCAACCTGCAATTTGCCTACGGCGCTGACGGCCCCGGCACGCTGAAGCTGACGGGCGTGGAAAGCGGCCTGACGACGCGTGATGGCGGCGCAATCAAGACCAATGTGGCTGCCAACGGCAACCTGATCCAGGGTCTGGATGCGTCGGGCAATCTGGTGTTCGAGATCCGCCTGACGCCGGCCACCGGAAAGTGGGAGTTCTATCAGTACCAGCCCATGAACGGCACGGCCAACAAGCTGATCGACTTCACGTACCAAGTGACTGACGCGGATGGCGATTTCGCAAACGGCCAGTTCCAGGTTGGCGGTGTCGAGCCCACGGGCCCGACCCTGACGATCGAAGACAACAATGCCGGCGCCCCTGGCGTCCTGAGCGTGTCCGAAGCACAGGCCACCGGCAGCGGTTCCTTCGTGATCACCGCGGCAGCCGGACTGAAGTCGATCTCGATCGACGGCACCGGCAACGCCGACGCGACGCTTACTCTGGACCGCCTGGCGGGCCTGTCGAGCAACCCGCTCACGCTGACCACCAGCAAGGGCACGCTGACGCTCACCGGCTACGACGCGGCAACCGGCAAGGTGACCTACACCTACCAGACCAGCGGCGCGCAGCAACACACCGGCGACGACACCAACGTCCAGGACCACTTCGCGATCACGGTCGAAGACAAGTTCGGCGGCAAGGCGACGGGCGACCTGGGCGTGCTGGTGACCGATACGGCGCCCAACCTGGTCCCGATTGCCGACAGCTCCGCGCTGTCGTCACGCGGCACCAACATCATGCTCACGCTGGATACGTCCGGCAGCATGAACTACGGTAGCGGTGTCTACAGCAACAAGCGTGAGCTGACGCGCCTGGATGTACTGAAATCCTCGGTCGCCAAGCTGCTCGACCAGTATGGCGAGTCCGGCGACGTGCGCGTCATGATTGTCGAATTCAACTCGTCCGCGAGTCAGAAGGGCGGCGGCTGGATGTCGCTGGCCGCAGCCAAGACGCTGGTCGATGGCTTGAGCTACGGTGGCGGCACCAACTACGAAGCTGCGCTGAACACCGCCATGACGGCGTGGAACAACTCTGGCACGGGCAAGCTGGAAGGCGCCAATGTCCAGAACATTTCCTACTTCTTCACCGACGGAAATCCTGAGAACGGTCCCGTCTACGCCCCTCAGCAGGCGACGTGGGAAAAGTTCCTTACGGACAACCAGATCAATTCCTACGGCATCGGTCTTGGCACCAGCGCCACCGGCACGTACATCGATCCGGTGTCCTACAACCCCAGCAAGCCGCAAGACAGCAACACGATCATCGTGAAGGACTTGAACGGTCTGGATACGGCGATTTCGGACACCATCGCACCGCCGATCGTCGGCGACATCTCGGCGGGCGGCACGTTGGGCGCCGACCTGGCCGGTGCGCGCATCACGCAACTGGTGATCGACGGCAAGACGTTCAACTACGACGTTTCGACCAATAAGGTCACGGCCAGCTCCGGCGCGACCTTCACCTTCGATTCGGCCAAGTCCGAACTGACGGTGACGACGTCGCACGGCAAGTTCACGATCGATCTGGCGGGTGAAAACCTGGGCGATTATCGCTACCAGCCGCAAGCCGCCGGCACCGACACCGTCCAGTACACGGTCAGGGATGGCGACGGCGATACGGCAAGCTCCAGCCTCACGCTGACGGTGACGGCGCCGGTTTATCAAAACCCGGATGCCGTGAACGACACGGTGATCACCAACATCCTTAGCCCGCAATTGACGGTTCAGGCCGGCTCGCTGCTCGCCAACGACGTGCGCGGCACGGGCGCGTTGACGATCGGACCGCTGACGGTGAACACGGGCTGGAAGGATAAGGGAGGCGACTTCATTGCTTCGTCGGTCAAGGAGCTTCCGTTCGCTGGAACGAACGGCAACGTCAATGCGAACAAGTTCCTGACGGTAGATCGCGCTGATCTGGCTCAGATCGGCCAGAATCGGGCTCAGATCAAGGTAGATGGATACCTCGCCAGCGTGGGCGCTAGCCGCAGCAACGATGAGGACACGATCACCTTTGCCATGAAGGCTGGCGAAGTCCTGACGCTGAGTCATGACATGCAGGAGAACTGGGTTCGGATGGAGTATCGCCTCGCCGGAACGTCGGGTCCCTACAAAGCGCTGCAGAGCGGAGACAGCATCAGCCCCACGGCCGATGGCCAATACGAAATCCACCTTGTCAATCTTGACGACAACGGCTCGGGTTGGTTTGGTGACGGCCCGGAGAATTACATTCTCACGATGACCGTCGACTATTCCCGCGCATCTGCCGTCGCCGACACCGTGGCCAATTCCTCGTACACGATCAGTACGGCGGACGGCCATAGCGATAGCGCCAACGTGTCGGTGGCCTATCAAGCGGGCAGCAGCCTGCTGGGCACCGACAAGAGCGAGATCCTGCTTGCGGGAGAT
Organism: Achromobacter sp. Root170; assembly: GCF_001428165.1. Lineage (NCBI taxonomy): Bacteria > Pseudomonadati > Pseudomonadota > Betaproteobacteria > Burkholderiales > Alcaligenaceae > Achromobacter > Achromobacter sp. Root170. The sequence goes on along the minus strand of NZ_LMHN01000001.1, from coordinate 132,230 downwards.
GGCAACGACACCCTGAACGGCGGCAAGGGCAACGACGTGCTGATCGGCGGCAAGGGCCACGACACCCTGATCGGTGGCGACGGTTCCGATACGTTCCGCTGGGAGTTCAACGATCAGGGAACCACGTCCAACCCGGCCGTGGACCGGATCAAGGACTTCTCGCTGGCCAAACCCGCAGACGGCGGCGATGTGCTGGACCTGAAGGACCTGCTCGTGGGCGAGAAGGATGGCAATCTGTCCAACTACCTCAACTTCAAGCAGGATCCGGCCAACGCCAACAATACGATTCTCGAGATCAACACCAAGGGCCAGATCGGCCAGGGTGCCGATCAGAAGATCGTGCTGGAGGGCGTCGATCTCACCCACGACGTCCACGGTCAGGCCGTCAGCAACCAGGCCATCATCAACGACCTGCTGCAGAAGGGGAAGCTGAACGTCGATCATCATTGATCATCGACGTGACGGGAGGGCCGGCCCAGGCCTTACCCTCCCGCCCGACGCATTTTTTCAAGGGCACGTCCAAGATGCCCGAAAAAATGTGAAAATCCGTTTCATGCCCCCAACCCGCCGTTTTCGTAGCGCGCTGACTCTGTGCCGTGTGGCGCTGCTATGCCTGGCTTGCGGGTGGAGCGGCAGCTCGGCGCTGGAGATCAACACGGACAGGCTGCAAAGCCTGTCCGCCAGCCGCTACGGCGCCAAGGGCGCAAAGTCCGTATCGAACTGGCTGCAATTGCTGCGCAGCCCCGCTCCGGCATCGGATCGCGACCGCCTCACCGTCGCCAACGACTTCTGGAACCGCGCCTTGCTCTCCGGCGAGGACTCCATCATCTGGAAGCAGGCCGATTACTGGGCCACGCCGCTGGAGTCGCTGGGCCGGGGCGCCGGCGATTGCGAAGACTATGTCATCGGCAAGTATTTCACCCTGCTCTCCATGGGGGTGCCGGCCAACAAGCTGCGCTTCATCTATGTGCGCGCCCGCATCGGCGGCGCGGCCAGCAGCAGCCAGGTGGCCCACATGGTGCTGGGCTATTACGAAACCCCGAATGCCGTCCCGCTTGTGCTGGACAGCCTGATTTCAACCATCCTGCCGGCCACGCAGCGGCGCGACCTGACGCCGGTGTTCAGTTTCAACGCCGACGGCGTCTACGTGGACGGCAAGGCGGCCGCGCCTGTCGACCGCCTCAGCCGCTGGCGCGACCTCCTTCAACGCATGGAACGGGAAGGCATCCGCCCCTGACGTCCGGAAATAAGACTATGTCCATACTTCGACAGCTACTGCTCAGCGTGACCCTCGCCATCAGCGTCATCTTGCTGGGAACGCTGGCGCTCAGCGTCAACTCGGCGCGCGAGTACCTGTCGGGCCAGCTTCAGGTGCAAAGCACCGACGCGGCCGTATCGCTGGCCCTGTCCTTGTCGCAGCCGGCGAACAACGACCCGGTCGTGCAGGAACTGCTGGTGTCCGCGCTTTACGATGGCGGGCACTTTTCGCTGGTGCGCCTGACCGATCCCGACGGCAAGGTGCTGATCGAACGCAGATCGACCGCCACCGCCGCGTCCGTGCCGGCGTGGTTCCAGGCGCTGGCGCCGCTGGATAGCCAAGCGGCCAGCCATGCCGTCAGCGACGGCTGGCGGCAGATCGGCGAAGTCACCCTGATCGCCAACGACGCCTACGCCTGGGAAGCCCTGTGGCGCAGCAGCCTGAAGATGATTGCGCTGGTGGTCGGCGCGGGCATCCTTTGGGCCATCTTCGCCTTCGTTTTGGTCGGGTGGATCAAGAACCGTCTGCTGCGCGAAATCAGCGACCACGTCCGCGGCATCGGCCGGGATGCGCCGGGCGAGCAGGTCGAGGCGCGGGTGCCGGAACTGTCCGGCGTGGTGCAGGCGTTGAACCAGACGCGCGAGCGCATCCACGCCAGCGTCGAAGAACAGAACGCCAAGATCGAGTCGCTGGAACTGGAGCTGAACCAGGACCCCGTGACCGGCTTGCCCAACCGAAAGTACTTCGTCAACGAGTTCCGCCGCGCGCTGGAAACCCGGGCGGCGGGAACGTCGCGGGTCGATGGCGGGCATGTGCTGGTGTTCCGCCAGCGCGACCTGGCCGACCTGAACCGCCACATGCCGCGCGAATTCATCGATCAGTGGCTGCGCACCGCCTGCGAACGCATTCAAGGCACGCTCAAACGCATGCACGTCGCCGCGCCCATGCTGGCGCGGCTGAATGGATCGGACTTTGCGCTGCTGCTGCCGGGCTGCGCGGCGCCCCAAGCCATGATGGTGGCCGAGCAGGTCCGGGCCGACCTGCATGCCTCGCGAATTCCAGTCGGCGAAGGTCATCTTTGCCGCTGGGCGCAGGCCATGACCGACTACGGACACGGCAGCCAGGCTGGCGCCGTGCTTGCCCGCCTGGATTTCGGCCTGATGCGCGCGGAAAGCGCTGGCAACGACCAGGTCGTCATCGCGGGCGCCACGGACACGCATTCGCCGTCGGAAGCCGGCGAGCGCGCCTGGAAGGACGCCATCCAGACGGCGTTGGAAGGCCGTCACTTCGAACTGTCGACCGAACCCTTGCTGGCGCTGAATGGTCGCGTCGTGCGCACCGAAGCCATGCTGATGCTGCGCACTGCCCCGGATCAGGAGCCGATCCCCGCCACGCTTTTCATTCCGCCGGCGGTGCGGCTGGACCTGGTGGCCGAGTGCGATCTGGAAGCGGTGCGGCTGGGCCTGGAATGGCTGGCCAGCCACGCGGGCGAGCTCGCCGTACGCGTGTCGCTGCCGTCGCTGCGCGGCCAGAAGTTCTTGCGCCAGCTTGCGTTGCTGCTGACCGAAAACCGGCCGCTTGCGCGCCGCCTGTACGTGGAAATCGACGCGCACGGCCTGGTGGAATGCCACGAGCAGATCACCGCGTTTGCCCGCGTCGCCGCGGAGTTCGGCGCCCGCATCGGCGTGCGCCGGCTGGCGCAGCAGTTCGGCGCGGTGGCGCAACTGCACACGCTGCCACTGTCCTACGTGAAACTGGGCGGGGGCTTCGTGGGCGGCATGTCGCAAAGCCCGGGCAGCCAGCAGCTCACGGCCTCGGTGCTGGAAACGGCCCGGTCGCTGGGGATTGCCGTCTATGCGGAAGACGTGCCGGATGCGGAAACGCAACGCATCCTGCAAGGGCTGGGCATCGACATCATGCGAGGCCAGGGCGTCAAGACGGCAAGCGTGGAGTAAGCGGGACGGTCCGGGCTGGGCCCGGCAAGCCGGCGGGCGCCCCAACCGGAGCGCCGCGCCCCCGCGCGATCAGCGCGCGGCTTGTCCCTTGGACTGCTCGTAAAGCGGCATCACCTTCTGCGCCGCCGTTTGCAGGTCGCTGATGCGCGAAGCTGCCGAGGGGTGGGTGGACAGGATCTCGGGCGGTGCGCTGCCCTGGCTGGCAGCGCCCATCTTCTGCCACAGCGTCACGGCCGCACGCGGGTCGTAACCTGCCCTGGCGGCCAGTTCAACACCCATGCGGTCCGCTTCGGTCTCGTGCGTGCGGCTGTTGGGCAACGTGAACATCACATTGGTCAATTCGCCGCCCAGGTCCGACGCGGCCGACGATCCGGTGGCAATGGACAACACCTGCAGGCCCAGGCTGGTAGCCATCTGCTGTGACACGCGCTCGCGGGCGTGTTCACGCAACGCATGGGCGATCTCGTGGCCCAGTACCGCAGCCAGCTCATCGTCGGTTGGGTTGATCTTGGAGATCAGGCCGGTATAGACCGCGATCTTGCCGCCGGGCATGCACCAGGCGTTGACCTCGTCGCTGGACAGCACGTGGACTTCCCATTTCCAGCTTGTGGCATCCGGACGGAACACGCCCGCCTGCGCGATCAAACGCTGCGAGATGCCGCGCACCCGCGCCACCTGCTTGGCATCCTTGTCCAGCAAGCCCTTGGACTTGGCCTGCTGCAGGATCTCGGCGTATTGCTGGGTTGCTTCCTGTTCCAGCGCCTGCGAAGGCACCATGCTGGACATGTACTGGGTGCGGTTGACGCCCACGGCGCCCGACTGCGTGGTGTTCATGCCGGTGCAGCCCGCCAGCACGGCCAGCGACAGCACGGCTCCGGCATTGCGCAGAAAATGACGCTTCTGTTTCATGTCGGCCTCCAAGCCATTTTCAACAACGGAAAAACGTATCAGACCGAGGCGGCGCCGCACTGCCCGCGATGGCGCAGCGCGTGGTCGATCAGAACCAGCGCCAGCATCGCCTCGGCGATCGGCGTGGCGCGGATGCCCACGCAGGGGTCGTGACGGCCCAGCGTCTGCACCATCACCGGCTCGTTGGCGCGGTTGACCGAGCGGCGCTCGACGCGGATGCTGGAAGTGGGCTTGATCGCGAGCGACACGGTGATGGGCTGCCCGGTGGAGATGCCGCCCAGCACGCCGCCGGCGTGGTTGCTCAGAAAGCCTTCGGGCGTGATTTCGTCGCCGTGTTCCGAGCCGCGCTGCGTGATGCAGTCAAAGCCTGCGCCGACGGAGACGCCCTTGACCGCGTTCAGGCCCATCATGACGTGGGCGATGTCGGCATCGAGGCGGTCGTAGATGGGTTCGCCCCAGCCGGCCGGCAGGTTCTCGGCAACGACCTCGATCCGCGCGCCGATGGAATCGCCGTCCCGGCGCAACTGGTCCATGTAGGCTTCCAGTTCGGGCACGACCTCGGCGTTGGGCGCATAGAAGGGATTGTTGGGCACTTCGTCCCACGAAACGAACGGGATGGCGACGGGGCCGAGCTGGCTCATGTAGCCGCGCACCTTGACGCCGTACTGCTCGGCCAGCCACTTCTTGGCGATGGCGCCGGCCGCCACGGTGGGCGCGGTCAGGCGGGCCGACGATCGTCCGCCGCCGCGCGGGTCGCGCACGCCGAACTTGTTCCAGTAAGCGAAGTCGGCGTGGCCGGGCCGGAAGGTGTCCTCGATATTCGAGTAATCCTTGCTGCGCGCGTCGGTATTGCGGATCAGCAGGCCGATGGGCGTGCCGGTGGTGACCCCTTCATACACGCCGGACAGAATCTCGACCTGATCGGCTTCCTGGCGCTGCGTCACATGGCGCGAGGTGCCCGGACGGCGGCGGTCCAGTTCGAACTGGATGTCGGCCGCGGTGAGGGCCAGCCCCGGGGGACAGCCATCCACGACGCAACCGATGGCCGGCCCGTGGGATTCGCCGAAATTCGTGACGGTAAAGAGAGTTCCTAGGGTATTGCCGGGCATAAGGAGTCAACAGGTCGGGTTTGCAAGCAACCCCGATTATGACACCGCCGCAGCCAAAGCCTGGATTTCGGCGGCCGGCGCAGGCCGCCCCAGCAGAAAACCCTGCATCACCCGGCATCCCAGCGACTTGAGGATTTCGCGCTGGCCTTCCGTCTCGACACCTTCGGCCACGACCGGCAGGTGCATCGCCTGACACAAGCCGAACAGGGCGGAAACCACCTCGCGGCTGCCGGCGTCCGACTCCAGGGCGGAAATAAAGCTGCGGTCGATCTTGACCCAGTCGATGGGCAGATGGCGCAGATGGTTCAGGCTGGAATAGCCGCAGCCGAAGTCGTCCAGCGCCACCCCGATACCCATGTCGCGCAGTGTGTTCAGGATCTTCACATGCCGCTCGTAGTGCAGGATGAAGATGGATTCGGTGATCTCCAGCACCAGCTTGCACGGCGCTAGGCGCGTGGCGGCCAGCACGTCCGACACCAGTTGAACCAGCCCGTCCTCGTTCATCTGCTTGACCGACAGATTCACGTGCACGCGCCACGCAGCCGGCCACAGCGCCGCCTGCGAGCAGGCGCGCTCCAGGATCCAGGCGCCCAGCGGCACGATGAGGCCGCTGCGTTCGGCCAGTTCGATCGTCACGGCGGGCGACACGCTGCCCAGTACGGGGTGATGCCAGCGCAGCAGCGCTTCGCACCCCTGCACCACGCCGCTCGCGCTGTCGCAGACCGGCTGGTAGTAGAGCTCGAACTGCTCCATGGCCGGCGTTGTCAGGGCCAGCCGAAGGTCGTTTTCCAGGCCCTGCTGGTCCCGCTGGCGTGCCAGCAGCCGGAAGTCGAAGAGATTCCAGCCCTGGCCGCCCTGATCCTTGAGCGGCACCATCGCGACCTGCACGCAGCGCTGCAATTCCTCGACGCTGCGGCCGTGGGCCGGGTAAAGGGCGGCGCCGATGCGAAAGACGGCAATAAGGGGACGGGCGCCCAGTTCATAAGGCACGCTCAGGTCGGCCAGCAGTTTGGCAGACACCTGGGCAGCGCCCTCCTCGTCAACGCCGGGCACACAGACGGTGAACGAGTCGGTCCCGGTGCGTGCGGCCATGCCCCCGAGCGCGCGGGCGACCAGGCTGATGCGATCGGCCACCTGAACCAGCAGCGCCTGATCTTCACCGGCCCGCAGCATGGCGCTGATCTGGGCATAGTGTTCGAAGCTGACGAGAAAAAAGGCGCCGCGCCGGGTCGTGCCCTGCGGCTGACCCAGCCAGGCGCGCACGCGACGATGCAGCTCCTGCTGGCTAAGGAGGCCGGTCAGTTCATCCCGCGTCAGGCGTCGGCGCAGCGCGCGCTCCCGGCGGAAGAACAGAAGACTGATCGCTGCAAGTGCGCCCGCGAGCGTCAGGCACAGTGCGAGCAGGTAACTCTCACGCACGGAGCCCCCTATCCATAAGCCCCCGGCGTTGCGGCCCGACCACGGGCCCGGGGGCTGTAACATATTTTAAATTATGCATTGTTTTCGCAAAAAAACGCCACATTTCGGAGGCAACGCGCCCCTTTTATCCTGACTTTCCTTGGATCCTTGTTGCTCGCTTCGGTCATGGCGGGGCCCCTGGACGGCGATCGCTGGCCGGTCCTTTCGCCATGCCTCGGTCCATCTACGACACCGCAACCCGAAAAATTAATACGCAGTGTCTCAATAGTTCTCAACCGGACCATTCTCACGAGCGAAATAATTACACACCTTGTCTGATATGACCGAGGATTTCGTAATATTCTGTGCGTTCTGTGACAACCTCTGTTTCCCGCATCCGCATCCTTGACGGTCGTTTCGTAACGTGTGTCACGTTTGATATCCAGGTTTTTTTATCCCGCGCAGGCGCCCTTGCCGCCTGATGCCCGTTGAAGCCGCAGTGGACACCTGCCCGCGTCCGCTGCCGCGTATACCCAGACAGGGACTCGCAAGTACATGTCCACATTACGCCGGCTGCTTTTCTGCTCTGCCCTTCTGATCGGCTTCATCCTGCTCGGCGCGCAAGCCCTGGGGATGCTGGCGGCGCATCGCTATCTGAATACCCAGCTTGCCCAGCAAAGCGAATCGGGCGCCAACGCGCTCGCCTGGGCGCTGTCGCACAGCACGGGCAGCCATCGAGAGCAGATCGAACTTGCCGATCAGCTGTTTGGACAAGGCCTGTATTCGCTGGTCAATATCACGAACGAAGGAAACGCGATCCGCGTGGAGCGCCGCACTGGACCCGCAGCCGGCACCGGCCAAGAGTCCGACTGGCGCGCCGCGTGGCTGAACATGGAGGCGCCCGCCGTTTCGCGGCCCTTCGTCATTCCGGGCGGCCAGGCCAAGGGCGTCCTGACGGTGCAGGCCGATGCGCGGATGGCGCGCGACACCCTGTGGCAAGGTGGCGTGCGGGTGCTGGGCCTGGTGCTGGCGGCCGCCGCATTCTGGGCGCTCTTCGCGACGAACCTTGTCCGCTGGATCGAAGCCCGCACCTCCCGCGACATCTGCGAGCGCGTGCGCGCCCTGGCGCCGGGCGCGGACGCGCAGTTGACCGGTTCATGCGAAGTGCCGGGCGTGGACCAGGCGCTTGTCGATGCGCAACGCCGCGTCGCCGCCACGGTCGAGGAACAGAATGCCCGCATCGAATCGCTGCAAAGCGAGATCTACCGGGATCCCATCTCCCGCCTGTCCAACCGCAAGCATTTCGTCGACCAGTTCCGGCTGGCGCTGGCCGACAAATCCGATGAGGCCGGCGGCCATCTGCTCATGTTCCGCCAACGCGACCTGGCGCAGATCAACCGCCACCTGTCGCGCGCCTTCACCGACCAGTGGCTGCGCTCCTCGTCGGATCGCCTGCGCAAGCTGGTGCAGGAATTCGGCGGCCCCGGGACGCTGATTGCGCGCATCAGCGGATCGGATTTCGCCTTGCTGCTGCCGCGCACCTCGGCGCCGCAAGCCAGCGTGCTGGCCGAGCGCGTGCGCCGCGAACTGAGGTCGCTGCGCGTGCCCATGGACAAGTTCGGCTGGTGCCGCTGGGCGTTGGCCATGGCCGCATTCGCGCCGGGCGACAACATGAGCGACATCCTGGCCCGCCTGGACCACGCGCTCATGTGCGCCGAAAGCGCCGATGACGACCAGATCACCCCGGCGAGCCAGGCCGCCGACAGCACCCGCATCGGCGAATACAGCTGGCACGACGCGTTGATCACGGCGCTGGAGCAGCACCGGTTCTCGCTGTCGGCCCAACCCTTGCACGACCTGTCCGGCGCGCTGCTCCAGCACGAGGCCAGCCTGACGCTGCATGACCTGTCCGGCACCGATCCCGTGCCTGCCTCGATCTTCATGCCGCCCGCCGTGCGCCTGGGGCTGTCCGCCGAATGCGATATCCAGGCGATTCGCCTGGGCCTGGACTGGCTGTTCACGCATGAAGGCGCGCTGACCGTGCCGGTGTCGCTTGCCACGCTTGCTCAAGGATCGTTTTTCGGACGCCTGGAACGCATGCTGGCAGACCGGTCCACGCTGTCGAGCCGGCTGATCCTGGAAGTCGAAGCCGCGGGCCTCGTCGAACAAGGCGCCGACGTGCGCCAGCTCTGCGATATCGTCACCGGCGCCGGCGGGCGGGTCGGCGTATCGCGGCTGTCGCAGCAGTTTGGCGCCATGGAGCACCTGCACGAATTCCCGGTTTCGTACGTGACGCTGAGCGGCAGCTTCATCAGCGGCCTGCTCCATAGTCCCGGCAGCCAGCATCTGGCCGCCACCGTCGTCGCCACCGCGATGACGCTCGGCATGTCGGTCCATGCCGCCGACGTGCCGGACGCCGCCACGCAGCTCATCTTGGAGGGAATCGGCGTCCGCGCGATAAGCGGCGCTGTCGTAAACTCCGCCCACGCGCAAGACCTCGCGCACGATCATCAATGGGTTCCTAGTTGACGGAAGGACTGTTTCTTCGCACCCGCTGGCATTGTCGCCACCTGCGCCCCAGCCGTCCCGGCGTGTTCCGGACATCCGTCTGGCCGGGATTCGGCCTGCTGCTATGCGCCCTTTTCTGGCCTGCCCATGCGCTTGCCTACGGACTGAATGCCGGCTACGACGGTCTGCACGCCGGCCTGACTGCGGGCGTCGCGATCGCCTGCGCGGTGACGTGCGGCGTGGCCTGGGCGCACACCCGCAACGCATTGTTCGCGGCGGGCATGATCTTCGCGCTGCTCGAAGGACTGTTCCGCTCCCTGCCCGAGCTGATGCCGCCCGGCGCGCTGCAGGCCGCGTCCTACGCCGCCTTGCTTGCCCTGACCGCGCCGCTGTTGCAGGGATCACGCCTTGCGGCCGGTCTGGGCGCCGCATGCCGGTGGATCAGCATCTTGTTGTCCGGGGTGGCCGCCCTGGCGCTGATCTTTGTGTACGAAACCGAATCCGGCGTGCTACCCGCCTCCATCGCCGGCGTGTGCGCCGCGCTCAGCGTGCCGCTGGCGATTTGGTTTCTGGCCAGCGCGATCCGGCAGCGCGCCGGCCGCCCGGCCAGCCTGACGCTGGCGCTTGCCTATGCCGTATCGGCCTGGGTTCTGGGACACGACGCCTGGCACGCCGGCGGCGCGGACGCCGCGGACGCCGGCATGGAAGTGCTGAGGCTGATGCTGGTGTCGGGCGCGCTGCTCTGGGTTGCCCTGGACGCCTCCAATACCGCCGCGTCCGCCCGCAAGACAGGCGCCGGCTCGGACGCCGAACATCTGGCGCAAGGCGAACTGCGGCTGGCGGAACTGGCCGGCGCGCTGGACGCGCAGCGGCAAATGAACGCACTGATCTCGCACGAGCTGCGCGCGCCGCTCGCCACCATCAGCGCCGCCGCGCAATCCCTGGACATGATTCTGTCGGACAGCGGCGAAACCGTGGACACGCGGCTGGCGCGCATTCACCGCTCGGTCGGAAGGATGACCGAACTGATGGACCAGTTGTTGAACCAGGACCGCCTCGAGGAACACGCCTGGAGCCACCGCGGCGAACAGACCGACATGGCCGATCTGGTGCGCGACGTGGTGAACGCCATGCGGCCGGATACCGCGCACGCGCTAGTGCTTGAAGCGCAAGCGCCGCAACCGGTCTTTTGCGATCGGCCGCTCACCAGCGTGGTCGTACGCAACCTGATCCACAACGCCATCAAGTATTCGCCGGCCAACGAGCCCGTGCGGATCGAAACGGGGCACACGCGCATCGGCGAAACACCCATGACCTGGGCGGCCGTCGTGGACCGTGGGCCCGGCATCGGAGAAGAAGAACAGGCCCGAATCTTCGAGCCGCGCTTTCGGCGGTCCGCGCATCGCGAAACCCAAGGCATGGGGATCGGGCTGTATCTGGCCCGGCGCATCTGTCAAAGCCAGGGCGGATCACTGACGATGCAGAGCAAGGTGGGCGTGGGCACGCGCTTTGTCATCACCCTGCCCTCAAACGGCCCGACGGCCTAGACGCCGCCCGGGCGGCGGCCTGGATCAGGCCGCGAACACGTAGCCCTGGCCGCGCACCGACAACACCGGCAGCTTCAAGCCCGCGCTTTGCGCCTTGGCGCGCAGACGGCTCACCAGCACGTCGATACGCCGCAACTCAAACCCGCCCGGGCTGTCCGGCAGGAAGAGTTCGGCCAGCGCCTGGCGGCTGACGGCGCTGCCTGCGGCGTCCATCAACGCCACCAGGAACGTCCGTTCCTGCGCGCTCAGGTGCAGCGAGGCGCCGTCCGGCGCCACCAGAATCCATCCGCCGTCCTGCAACGACCAGTTCGTGTCCGCCGACGCGCGCGTTTCGGCATCGGCCGGCCGCGGCGCCTTGGCCAGACGCATGCGGCGCGCCAGGCTGCGAATGACGGAGCTTAGCTCCAGGAGGTCCACCGGCTTGGTCATGTAGACGTCGGCGCCGCCTTCCAGGCCGCGGACGCGGTCCTCAAGGGCGCTGCGGCCCGTCAGCATCACGATGCCCACGGGGCTCAGGGCGCGCAGGCGGGTCGCGACGGAAAAACCGTCTTCGCCGGGAAGATGGGCGTCCAGGATGACGATGTCGCAGGGCTGCTCTTGCAGCCGGCGGTAGAACGCGACCGCATTGTCGCAAGCAAACGCCACGCGAAAGCCATAGCCGCCCAGGCCCAACGCCAGTTCCTCGCGGAAATCGGCGTCGTCCTCAAGCAGACCAATACATAGCAAACCATCTGCACCAGGCATATTCAGAGAGCTTTACCTTGAAATTGTCGACGAAAACCCTGGAGCGCCCACGCAAGAAAAAATGCCCCCGAGCCGGCAATCTTACGACTTTTACAATAGAAACGAATGATTGCAGTGAAAAAAACGGCGATATTTCACCTTTTTACCCAGGCTTTTTCTTAATGCCGAGCTTCCAGCCAGATTAATGCCACCGACAATATCGCAAAATCGCCCTCAGGACGAACAGCTCACTTCGATTCCGCCAGCCCAATCCGGCGGCAAACCGGCGTAGCGTTCATAGCCATCCTGCGCCACATAGGGATTGCGCAGCAGTTTGATGAGGGTATCGATTTCGCTGGCATCGCCGGCCTTGGCCGCGCGAATCGCTTGTTCGGCCAAATGATTGCGCAGTACATACAGCGGATTGACGCCATTCATGGCGGCCGCCGTGTCCGCGGCCGACCTATCCTGCCGGCCATGACGGGAAATCAGCCGGTCAAGCCAGGCGCCGGCAGCGGGCCGATCAATAAATAAATCCTCAAATCCGCTGCGCTGGCCTTGTATCGCATCGGCCAGGCGCCGCCACGTCAGCGTGAAATCCGCCTGATTCGCGTCCATCAGTTTGAGCAGATCATCCAACAGCGCCTCGTCGTCGGGCTGCCAAGCCGCCAATCCCATCTTGGCGCCCATTTTGTCGTGGAAGGCGCGCGTGAAAATGGCTTCGTATTCATCCAGCACGGCACGCAAGGAATCGGCGTCCTGCACCAGCATATGCAGGCTGCCGCCCAGCCGATACAGATTCCAAAGCGCCACGGAAGGTTGCCGGTTCCAGGAATAACGTCCTTCGGCATCCGAGTGGTTGCAGATATGCCCCAGCCGGAAACCGTCCATGAAACCAAACGGGCCGTAATCCAGCGTAAGTCCCAGGATGGACATATTGTCGGTATTCATGACGCCGTGGCAAAACCCGACGGCCTGCCAATCCGCCATCAGCAACGCCGTGCGCCGGGTGACTTCCCGCAGCAGATTCACATATGGCGCCGTCTCGGATGCGGGCTCGCCCGCCTGCACGTCGCGGCACTCGGGGTAGTAACGGTCAATCACATAATCGGCCAGCGTCTTGAGCAGGTCGGGCTGACGCCGCGACGACCAGTGCTCGAACGACCCGAACCGGACGAAACTTGGCGACATCCGGGTCACGATGGCTGCCGTCTCGACGGTCTCGCGCATGACCGGATCATCGGACACGACCAATGCCAGGGCGCGCGTGGTCGGCACGCCCAGCCCGAACATGGCCTCGCTGGCCAGGTACTCGCGCACCGACGATCGCAACACCGCACGGCCGTCGCCCATCCGGGAATACGGCGTCATGCCGGAGCCCTTGAGCTGCAGTTCCCAGGCGCCCGCAGGTCCCTGGATTTCGCCCAGCAGATGAGCCCGTCCGTCGCCCAATTGCCCCGCCCACACGCCGAACTGGTGGCCGCTATAGACGGCAGCCAGCGTGTCGCCGCCCGGTAACGGCTGGGCGCCGGAAAAAACCTGCAGGAATTCGGGGGTGGTCAGCACCGACGGATCCAGGCCGATCAGGGCGGCGGCTTGCGAATTGGCGTGCAGCAGGCGGGGATTGTTCAGCCCCCGCGGCGCCAGCCGGGTGTAGAAGGTCTCGGGCAGGGCCGCAAACGAGTTGACGGCTTGCAGTTCGGACAGGGACAGGGCGGTCATGCGCGTTGCCTCCGGGCGGCGCGCTTGGCGGGCCGCACATAGAAAATGGCGCTGAGGAAAAACGTGGTGGACAGGATGATTTCGCCCCACGCCATCAGGACGGACAGCGGCGCCGGATCCGACATGGCGCGCACCACGCCTTCCATCAGATACAGCAGCGACAGCATGGCCGCCCATTGGTAGGTGTAGAGATTGCCGCGCACGATGCCGCGCAGCGGAAACGCCAGCGGCAAGGCTTTGAGCAGCATCCAGGAACCGCCCGGCCGCACAGGCGCCACCACGGTTTCCCAGGCGACGCACAGCACGATCAGGGCAAACAATGAAACCGAGGCCACGAGGCGCAGGCGGGGGTTGAGTTCGGGATTCATGCTGCTATTATCGCCTGATGAATCGCCCCGCCGAGCCCGCCGCCGCTACGCCGGCGGTCAAAGAACGACCAACCTCGCGCATTTCCCGGGTCGCGAGGACCGGACGCGTATTTCGTTTCGTCGTCCAGCGCGCCAACGAAGAAAAGCTGCTGCAGGTCGCCTCCAGCCTGACCTTCACCACCGTCCTCGCCATCGTTCCCATGCTTGCGGTGGTGCTGTCGCTATTCACGGCTTTTCCCGTGTTCCAGGAGTTCAGGGTCGCCCTCGAGGACTTCCTCACCACCAGCCTGATGCCGCCGTCCGTCTCGGACAACATCATGGACTACCTGAACCAGTTCGCGCACCAGGCCTCACGCCTGACCGCCATTGGCGGGGCATTCCTGCTGGTCACGTCCCTGCTGCTCATCATGACGATCGACCAGGCGTTCAATGACATCTGGCGCGTCTCGCGCCAGCGCCCCCTGCCGCAACGGGCGCTGGTGTACTGGGCGATCATCACGCTGGGCCCCGTGCTGGCCGGCGCCAGCCTGTGGGCCACCTCGTTCGTCGCGCGCGAATCGCTGGGGCTGATCAATGACGTGCCCGAAGTCATCAGCGTGGCCGTCTCGTTCATCCCCCTGGTGCTCACCGGCCTGGGCTTTGCGGCGCTCTTCGTCGTCGTGCCCAACCGCGAGGTGCTGTGGCGCGATGCGCTGATCGGAGGCTGCGTCACGGCCATCGTGCTGGAAATCATGAAGTCCGCGTTCGCCTTCTACCTGACTCGGTTTCCCACCTACACGGTCATCTACGGCGCCTTCGCCACCCTCCCGATCTTCCTGCTGTGGATTTACCTGTCCTGGCTGGCCGTCTTGCTGGGCGCAACGCTTGCCTCCAGCGCGCCGCTCATCCGGCTGGGCCGCTGGCACATCAATCGCTACCCCGGCGCTTCGTTCGTCGATGCGCTGGACGCCCTGCGCGCGCTGCGCCGAGCGCAGCTTTCCACGCCAGGCGGGGTGTCCGCCAGCTTGCTGGCCTCGGAGTTGCGGCTGCACCAGGACGAGCTCAACGAAGTCCTGGAAACGCTGAGCGCGATGGGGCTGGCCACCCGCAGCCCGGAAGACAACTGGATGCTGACGTGCGATGCGCGCGAGACCTCGCTGGCGCCGGTCGTGGATCGCTTCCTGCTGGACCGCAGCCAGCCGCGCGTGCGAAACGACCCCGACATTCTGCGCATCGCATCGTCCGTAAATTCGCCGCAAACCACGCCAACGCTGGAAGAACTCTGCGGAGAAGCGCAAAATACCGGAAATGGCGTCGCACCAGTGCTGCAACTGGAAGCGAACAAGAAATAGCAAAGCATAGGGCGCAGTCCGCCCCCAGGAGATACCGATGTTGAAGGTCAGTGAGATTTTGCGCGTCAAGGGCGATACGCTCTACACGGCGTCGCCGGACATGCCCGTGGCCCAGGCCGTGCAAACCATGAGCGAGCAGGATATCGGCTCCCTGGTCATCATGGAATTCGGCACGTTGACCGGCATGCTCACGTTCCGCGAAATCATTCGCCACATGCACGCGCATGGCGGCGCCGGCGATACCACCATCAGATCCATCATGGACGACGCGCCGGTCAGCGTTTCGCCCAACACCAGCGCCGACGAAGTCCAGCGCCTGATGCTGGAAAAACACGCCCGCTATATCCCCGTCATGGACGGTCCCACCCTGATGGGCGTCATTTCGTTCTACGACATGGCGCAGGCCATCGTGGCGGCCCAGCAATTCGAAAACAACATGCTGAAGGCCTACATCCGCGATTGGCCCGCCGAAAGCGCGGAACCGGCCCAGTCCTGAACCTGCCGGCGCCCTTGCGGCGCCGGCTGCGGATCTACATCCCGGCGGGCGCGGCCTCGCGCGTGGCATCACGCGCGCCCGGCGCATGACGCTGGCTGCGCCACGCGTCATAAATCAGTTCCGGATTATTCGCGGCCAGAAGGGCCGGATCCGACAGCATCCGCCGCCAGCGCCTTGCGCCCGACTGCCCATTCACCAGCCCCAGCATCGGACGCGTCATCACCCGCAGCGGCACGCCCTTGGCCACCTGCCGCGCGGCGTATTCCGTCATGGCATCCACCACCTGCGCATCGCTGGGCAGCCGCACCGACGGCCACAGCTGCATGGAAACCTCGGACAACACGCGCGGCGTATGCCAGGCGGCGCGGCCCAGCATCACGCCGTCAAAGGTTTCGGCCGCCTGTACCGACTGCCCGGCATCGGCCAGTCCGCCATTGAGCACGAACGTGCAATCCGGAAAATCACGCTTCAATTGCGCGACCACGTCGTAGCGCAGCGGCGGAATCTCGCGATTGTCCTTGGGCGACAAGCCCTTGAGCACCGCGTTGCGCGCATGCGCAATGAACACGCGGCAACCCGTGTCGTAGACCTTGCCGACAAAGTCGCGCACGAACTCGTAGGATTCGTCGTAGTCCAGCCCGAGGCGGTGCTTGACCGTGACTGGAATATCCACGGCGTCCTGCATGGCCTTCATGCAGTCGGCCACCAGCGCCGGCTCGGCCATCAGGCAGGCGCCAAACGCGCCCTTCTGCACGCGCTCGGACGGGCAGCCGCAATTCAGGTTGATTTCGTCATAGCCCCACTGCTTGCCAAGCTTGGCCGCATGCGCCAACGCATCGGGCTCGCTGCCGCCAAGCTGCAAGGCGACCGGATGCTCGGCTTCGTCAAAGTCCAGGTGGCGGGCCACATTGCCATGCAGCAGCGCACCGGTCGTGATCATTTCGGTGTACAGGCGGGCACGGGGCGCCAGCAGCCGGTGAAAGTACCGGCAATGGCGGTCGGTGACGTCGATCATCGGGGCGACGCAGAGCCGCCAGTCGGGGGAGTCCAAGAATCACTCTACAAAACAAGGGGATGCGGTATTTTACGGTGCTTGGCGACATTGTGCCCGCCGGGCCCGGGCACCCGTGGCCGAATCGCTGCCGAAGGCCGCCCGCCATGTGGTCTAAAATTGCGGCGCCGCAACCCTGCACGCCTGTGCGCGCGTCCGTTCAACCCTCATACCGAAGATCCATGGCCGTATTCACCCCCGTATCCGATGACGACGCGCGCGCCCTGCTGGCGCATTTCGATCTGGGCGAGTTTGTCTCGCTTCGAGGCATTACGGCGGGTATCGAGAACACCAATTATTTCCTGCACACGACGCGTGGCGAATATGTCCTGACGCTGTTCGAGGTGCTGACGCACGCCCAACTGCCCTTCTACATCGAACTGATGTATCACCTGGCGGAACGCGGCATCCCGGTGCCGCAGCCGCAGACCCTGCGCGACGGCACCCGCCTGACCACCCTGCACGGCAAGCCTTGCGCCATCGTGTCGCGCCTGCCGGGCGGCTACGAGCCCGCCCCGGGGCCCGCCCACTGCGCGCTCGCCGGCGCCACGCTGGCCCGCGCCCACGTCGCGGCGCAGGACTTCCCGATCCACCAGCCCAACCTGCGCGGGCTTTCCTGGTGGCTGGAAACGGCGCCGAAGGTCATGCCCTTTCTCAGCCCGGCCCAGGCCGAGCTGCTGACCTCGGAACTGGCCGCGCAGCAGGCCGCCGTCAAGACGCCCGCCTGGCAGGCCCTGCAAATCGGACCGGCCCACTGCGACCTGTTCCGCGACAACGTCCTGTTTGCAGGCACGTTCGAGAATCCGCTCATGGGCGGCATCATCGACTTCTACTTCGCGGGCTGCGACACCTGGCTGTTCGACGTGGCAGTCAGCGTCAACGACTGGTGCATCGAGCGCGACACCGGCGAATTCATCCCGGAGCTGGTGCAGGCCTGGCTGGCCGCCTACGCTTCGGTTCGCCCCTTCACCGACGCCGAGCGCGAAGTCTGGCCCCAGATGCTCAGGGCGGCAGCCTTGCGCTTCTGGCTGTCCCGGCTGTATGACTTCTTCCTGCCCCGCCCCGCGCAGACGCTCAAGCCGCACGACCCGCGCCACTTCGAAAGAGTGTTGCAAGCGCGCCACCGCTCGGAACTGCCCGTCTTGCCGTAATCGCTACGCCCCCCATAATGGGAATAGCGCCCCCTTTTTGAAAGATCTCCCCCTTCAGAGAGCCATGCAAGCAGCATTTCTACCCGCGACGTCCGGCTGGCTTTGGGTCCGCGACGGATTCCGCCTGTTCCGCAAGCAGCCCCTGGCCATGTTCACCTGGGCCATGGCCATCAGCCTGCTCGTCGTCTTTGCGTCGGCCACGCCGCCAGTCGGCCCGATGCTCGTCGTGGCCCTGATGCCCATCATCACGCTGATGACATTGTCCGCGTGCAAACATGTCGAGGCCGATCGCATCATGCTGCCCTCCATGTGGGGCAAGCCGCTGAAGCAGCCGGGCGTATTCCGCAAGCTCTTCCTGATGGGCGTGCTGTATGCCGGCCTTTGCCTGGTGATGGGCCTGGTCATCTTCCTGCCCTTCTCCGATGCCATGATGGAAGGCATGCGCATCGCCTCGGTCGAAAAAAGCATGGAACCGATCCTGTCAGCCATGGCCGTGCCGCTGATGCTGTTTGCGATCTGCTACGTGGTGATCGCGGCGCTGTTCTGGCATGCACCCGTGCTGGTCGCCTGGCACGGCCTGCGCCTGACCCAGGCCCTGTTCTTCTCCGGCATTGCGTGCTGGCGCAACAAGCTGCCGTTCCTGGTCTACGGGGTCTGCTGGATCATGGTCTTTCTGTTCATCGACCTGTGCGCCGGGCTGCTGGTCGCCGTCGGCTTGTCGCCGCAGATGGCCGGCACGCTGCAGATTCCGTTCAACATTGCCGCCGGTGGCGTGCTTTACTGCAGCTTCTATCCGGCCTACACCTCCGTGTTCGGCATCAATAGTTCCAGCACGCATCTCGACAACGGCAACGGCGCGCAGGCATAACGCCACCCGCCACGGCGCAAGCGCCCGGCGCAATCGCACAACCCGGCCGTCCCGGCCGATGAACGCCACGTCGATGGCATAACGCATGCCGAAGGTATGCACCGCGGCACAGGGAATCAGCATCACCCCTGTGCGCGGCCCGGGCGGCGCCCGCCCCAGCAACCCGCGCATCCGCCCCCACCACCGCTTTACCGTCAACAGCCGCAGGCGCCCCTGGCGCAATCGCGCGGGGCGGCTCATTGCACGCTCTGCAGCAACTGCATCGCGATGGGAAACGCCAGCACGATGAACGTGCAAGGGAAGATGCAGCCGATCAACGGCAGCAGCATCTTCACCGGCGCCTGCATCGCCAGTTGCTCGGCCCGCGTATGGCGGTCGCTGCGGCACTGCGCCGCCTGCGCGCGCAAGACCGGCCCCAGGCTCGCTCCCAGTGCCTCGGCCTGCGCCAGGGCCGCCGCCCAATTGCGCGCCAATGGGCTGTTGCTGCGCTCGGCCAAGGTCTTGATCGCCGCGGTTCGGGAAACGCCGGCGCGCATCTCGGCCAGCGCATCCGCCAGTGCGTCGCGCAGCACGCCAGGCGGCCCGCTCTGCGCCGCCAAATGCAGCGCGCCCTGAACGCTCAGTCCGGCCTCGACGCACAACGTCATCATGTCGAACACGAAGGGCAAGTCGCGTTCGATGGCGCGGCGCCGCTGCGTGCCCAGGCCTTTCAACCACGCCGCCGGCGCCACCCCGGCGGCCAGCGCCGCCGCAGCCGTCCAGAGCACCCACGACACGGAGCCGGGTGCAGCAAGCGCCACCGCCAAGGCGCCGGCCACGCCACCGGCAGCGGCAGCCGCGCTACAGCACAACGCCGCGATGTGCGCATACCCGACTCCTGGCGGCAAGGCCGCCCGCGCTATCGCCCGGTTCAGCCGCAGCCGCCAGCGCCAGGCGCAAAGGGGACCCGCCAACGGGGCCACCGCCACGATCCACGGCCATGCGGCGCGCCACCACCACGGCATCGCACGCTCTGCGTTCTGTTCCTGCCGCAGCAACGGACACAACAGCACCCACGCAAGCCAGGCCGTTCCTGCCGCCGTCGCCACCATGCCCACATAAAGCCACATCCCGCCCCCTTTCAGATATCGATCCGCATGATCCGCCGGATCAGCAGCACGCCCGCCGTCTCCAGCACCGCCACGATGGCCAGGACACCCCATCCCATCGGCGTATGCCACAACAGACTCATGATGTCGGGCTCCAGCCGGTCCAGCACCGCCAGCAGCAGCAAGGGCAGCGCGCCCACGATCCAGGCTTGCAGCCGCCCCTGCGAGGTCAGCGCCAGCAGCTTCGCTTGCAACTGCAGGCGAGCCCGCAGTGTCTGCGCGATGCTCTCAAGGGCCTCGGCCAGATTGCCGCCGGTTGTTGCCGCGATGCGCATGGCAGCCACCACCAGCGCGGTCGAGTCGGCCGGCATCCTGGCCTGCAGGTTGCCAAGCGCAACCTCCCATGGCACGCCAAGACGCTGTTCGCGCAGCATCAGGCCAAACTCCTGCGCCAGCGGCGCGCTGCTCTGTTCCACCACGTGGCGCAGGCCAGTCGTCATGGCCACGCCAGCCCGCAGCGCGGACGCCAGCATCAACAGCGCCATCGGTAATTGCGTTTCAAAGCGCCGCGCACGCCGACGCCGCAGTCCGTCAACGACCGACCTTGGCAGGCGCGAAGCCGCCAGCGCGAACAAGGCCGCCAGCAACGCGCTTCCGGTGGCCGAGAACGCGGCCGCCGCGGCGGCAACCCCGCAGATGATGGCGCCCGCCCACAGTTGGCGCGGGTCGATGAAGAGGAACACCTCGCTCAACCGCACGCCCGCATCCTGCGTGTAGACCTCGCGGTATCGCCGTAGCGCCGGCGCAAACCAATTCTGAGCGCGCCACGCAAGCAACCCCGCGCACAGCATCGCGGCCGCCGCCGCAAGCCAGATCATGGCAAGCCCTGCGCAAAGGACGCAACGCCCGGCCCCTGGCCCGCCAAGTCCGAAAACCAGGTGGCGTCCAGGCTCACGCCCTTATCGGCCCAATCGCGCGCAAAGCCGGGCAGCGCCCCGCATCCCCGAAATCCGTGGCTGCGGTCAAACCCGAACAAGTCCTGCAATTGGATGCGGCCGCTTTCCATGCCCGCCACTTCGACGATCGACGTGACCACGCGGCGGCCGTCCGCCAGTCGTGCCTGCTGCACGACCACGTCCACGCTGGCGGCAATGTGCTCGCGGACCGCGGACAGCGGCAGGTCAAGCCCTGCCATGAGAATCATGGACTCCAGCCGGGCCAACGCATCGCGCGGAGAGTTGGCATGCAGCGTCGTCAGGGAACCTTCGTGGCCCGTGTTCATGGCCGTCAGCATGTCGAACGCCTCGGCGCCGCGGCATTCGCCCACGACGATACGGTCAGGCCGCATGCGCAGCGCGTTGCGCACCAGTTCGCGGATGTCGATTCGGCCTCTGCCTTCCTGGTTGGCCGGCCGGGCCTCCAGCGCAACGAGATGCGCATGGTTGAGCCGCAATTCCGCAGCGTCTTCGATCGTGACCACGCGCTCGCCGTCCGGAATCTCGTTCGACAGGATGTTCAGCAGCGTGGTCTTGCCCGCCCCCGTCCCCCCGGAAACGACCAGATTCTTGCGCATCCGTACGCACAGGGCCAGAAACTGCGACATCGCGTCGCTCAGCGCGCCCAGCGCAATCAGATCGGGCATCTGCGGCCGACGCTGCGGAAACTTGCGTATGGTCAGGCTGGCGCCCTTCATCGCCACCGGCGGAATGATGGCGTGGACCCGCGAGCCATCGGGCAGCCGCGCATCCACCATCGGCGAGCTTTCGTCGATGCGGCGCCCCAAGGGCGTGACGATGCGTTCGATTACCCAGCGCACCGACTGTTCGCTGGTGAATGCGGCCTGCTCCCGCCACAGGCGCCCCGCACGCTCGACATAGATTTCGTCGTAGCGATTGACCATGATTTCCGTGATGTCGGGGGCCGCAAGCAAGGGTTCCAACGGCCCGAGCCCAACCGCCTCATCGAGCACCTCGCGGCACAGCGCCGCCTTGTCCGCATGGGGCGGAAGTTCGGCGTCCGTGGCAACGATCTGGACCAGAAGGCGCTCGGCTTCGGCACGAAGCATCCCGTCGCTCATCCCCGCCACGTCGCGCCGTCTCAGGTCCAGTGCGCTCAGCAGGGCCGCGTGAAGACGTCGACGGTCGTGCAGCCGATGCGGGGTGCAGGGCGGAACAACTTTCGGCGCAATGCCCCGGTCATCGCCCATCGACCGGATTTCCGGTTGAACCGGGTCTGATGACATCGCATCTGCACCGTCAAGAGGCGAGGCGGCCTCGGCTTTCCGCATCGACACGCGCAGCCTGCAAGGCCCGATCAGGATCTCGTCTTGAGGCTGTACCGGCGCATGCCGCACGATCCGCACCCCATTCACCATCGTGCCTGCCAGCGTGCCCAGGTCTTCCAGGACGATTTGATCCGCTTCGCACAGAAGCCGGGCGTGCTGACGCCCGACTCTCCAGGTGGGAATCCGCAATCGGCACTGAACGCCCCTTCCGATCAGCACGGGCGCGGGCAGCGTGAGCTGCTGCTGCGCGGCGTCCTCGAAGGTCAGTTCAATGGTCAGTTCAATGTTGAGCATCGCGCCCCTCCGGAAAAGTTGAATCGGCCTCGGCAGACGTCTGTCCCCACTGGGACCCCGCGCCCGAGTAGGGATCCCAACCGATCGCGTCCGAAGGAACCGCCGTCCCGAGGCGGGGAGGATTGGGAAACGCCGCCTGCAGCGTCTCTCGCCCGCGGCGTATGCGATCGGCCATGGCGGGCTCTGCTTGCGACACGATCTTGGGCGTCACGAAGATCGCCAGTTCGGTCTCGCGGCGTTGATAGCGGGTCGAGGAAAACAACGCGCCCAGGATCGGAATGTTGCGCAGCCCCGGCAGACCGCTGACGTCGGTGCCCTGCTCACGCGATAGAAACCCGCCGATGACGAGCGTGTTGCCCGAACGCACGTTGAACTCGGTGGACGCGCGGCGCGTGCGCAGCGCCGGGCCGCCGGGAAGGCTTAGCGACGTGTCGACCGAACTGGCCTCCACCTCGATCAAGGACCGGATGACCCCGTTGCGATCGATCCGCGGCGTGATGTTCAGCGACACGCCGTAGGGCTTGAACAGCGTGGTGGGATTGCCCCGTGCATCCGTGGAGGCATAGGGCACTTCCCCGCCGGCGAGAAACGTCGCACTGGCGCCGCTGCGCGCCAGCAACTGCGGTTGCGCAAGCATTACGGCTTCACCCGTTTGCGCCAGCGCGGCAATGCGCGCCGAAAGCAGCGCATTGACGCCGAAGTAGCCCGCGGCCGACGCGACCGGCGCGGCCGTCTCGATGATCTGCTCGCCAGGACGTGTCATGCGGCTGCGCGATCCCCCATCCCAAGCGAGGCCCGCATTGAGGCCACCCTGCGTCATGCCATCCCAGCGCACGCCGAACTCCTGCAGCCGCGATGTGGGAATCTCGACCACCTGCACGTCCAGCAGCACCATGCGGTCCCATCCGACCTGACCCGTGAAATCCACGACGTCCGGATACCGGTCAACCAGCGCCGCAATACGCGCGCGATCATCGTCGGACAGGTCATCGCCTTCGATGACGATGCGGCCGCCCACGTTCGAGCTGCGCGCCCCCGGAATCCGGGAGAGCAGACTCTGGACCTCCTCGCGCAGTTGTGGCGTGCCGGCTGGGACCACTCGCAATTCGTAGGCTGCCACGCGATCGCGACCTGCCCACACATGCACGGACGACACGCCTTCGGCTCGCGCAAACACCACGACCTCGCGCCCTTCCGCCGCCACGGCGCTGGCTACCTGACTGTTGCCGATGGCGACTCGCCGCACGCCGGGGTGCGGCAACACGCGCGTTTCGCCGACTTGCAGTTCCAGCGTCTGCGTGTTGGACCATGCAGGCAGGCTGCACAGACACAGCACGATGGCGAGCAAGCTTTGAATTCGGTTCATGGCCGCTCCGCGTCAAAGCCTGCCTGTGCATCCAGGCGATCACCGTAAACGATGGCGACACCGGGCACGGGCTTGGGTTCGGCGTCCAGTCCCATGAGAGAAGCCAGATCGCTTTGTGCAACGGGGTTTACGGACGCGGCGTCGTCGCGATGACGCAGCATTGCGGTCAGCACCCCAGCCTGCCGCGCGGCAATGAACCGCATGGCTTGGTCAGGCGTCGCGGCCAAGGTGATGTTGCCCGCGCCGTCGTCGCTCATGGCGGTCAGGACTCGCATGCTCTGCAGCACCGGGACGGTGAGTTCGCGTTGGCGATGATTGAACGTCACGTAGATATCGATGGCATCGCCGCCTTTGAGCATGTCTGCAAGACCGCCAAGGTCCGCCGCGTTGACCGTGAACGCGCGCTGCCCCGCTTCAAGCCGCGCGGCCAGCGAAGGCTGCGGCGGGTCGTAAGTCATGAAGCTTCTCAGCAAGGGGTCTCCAAGCGCCAGATCGGCAAGTAGCGTTGCGCCCAGCACGCTGCCCAGTTCCATCGGGTCGACGCTGGCGCCAGGCGCCCAGGGCTGCGGGATCTTGCGGACGGCCAGATGCACCTCTTCGAGCAATGTGCCGGCCGGCAGGTCATAGGCCGCCACAAGACGGCTGACCAGCGGCGTCTGCGCCTCGGCTTCCAGCGCCTGCACGCGCTGCTGGACGTGCTCGCGCACGGCCCATGCGGCGACCAGGCCCGCCAGCACCGCCAATCCATACACGCCGGTGCGGCGCAACCGCTCGGCGCCGCGGATGATCCAGGGCTTCATGGCGCCCACCCAAGGGCTCGCAGCCCGCTGCCGCCCTCCACAGGCACCAGCCAAAGCTTCATCCGCTCCCGTTCACGCGCCCACCATTGGCCAGCGCCTGCGGAGGGCGCGCCTCGCCCCGCGGGGGCCGCTGACGCCGCCATCGCGGCCCCCTCACTATCCGGGTCGCCCTGCGGCCTCCATCCCGTCCGCCGCAACGCGGCATCAAGCAGTTCAGCCAGCTTTTGAGGCGGCAATGCGTACTGCCAGATCCGGTCGGAAACCTTGACGCCGGATTCCATCACGGCAACGTCCGACCTGACGCGCGCGCCCTTTGGCAGCCACCCCGGCAGATGCGCGGAGGGAGCCGCACGCACAGAAATCGCCGAGAGGCTGCCGACGGTGCGATCCGCGCCCGCGTTTTCCAATTGGGCCACCCAACGCTCATCGCCGACGCGGCCGGACAGGATGAGTTGCCCCGGCAGCACGTGCAGATCCGCCAAAGCAGGTTGCTGCGCGGCCAGCGTTCTGGCCAGGGCCGATGGGCTCTGGGGCGCATCGAACACCCACACTTGCGCGGGCATGCCGTGCAGCCACAACTGATCCGCCATGCGTTCTCGCAAGGCCCCTTCGGGGAGCCGCAGACCCCCCAGGGTGGACACGCCGCCTGATGCGCCCGCGCGTTCGGGCAACAGCATCAACGCACCGCACAGCCCGATGCCGACCGCAAGCAAGGCAGGACGGATTCGCATGCCCTGCCCTTCGCACACTTTTCGGACAAGGTTCATTTTCCGCCCTCCGCACGCCCGCCAAGCCGATCACCAGGCAGCACATCCCCCCACGCGGAAAGCCAATCCCGCGACAGCGCCGGCCGCCCCCACGGCGCCTCTGCCTGGCTGACGGGTCGCTGCGTCCTTTGCACCTCAGCCTGCGAGGTGCGGCTCGCTTGCAACCAGCCCGTTGGCGAAGCCCCAATACGGCGTTGCGCATCCGCGTCGCCATGCGCATAGCCCGCGCCGTCTGCCACGCTGAGGTGACGCGAGACCGGCAGTCCAAACATGACATTGCCCGGAGGCGGCAGCGAACGCACTTGCACGGACAGCAGACGCATTGCCGCGCCAAACCATTCATCCTGCAACGCGCTGCCCCCCGCAACGGAAGATCCAAGCCAGCGTTGCGCGCTGCCTTCCACGTCCATCCGCGCCGGCGCGCGAAGCGTCGCGGCCGGCTGCCCCAACGCCGCCGCCATGGCGGCCTGACGACTAACCTGGGTCGTGCGCTGTGCCGAAAACTGCATCGCGCCGATATCCGAGACCGCCCACAGCAACACGGTCAAGAGCGGCAACGTCAATAGCGCCTCGACCATCGCCTGTCCTTGTTCGTTTGATCCGCGTTGCATCACGGCAACCTCCTGGCCAATGCTTCCTCTTGCGGCGTGACTGCGGAAAGGCGAGCCTGCCAATAGGGCCGGAAAAGCGTGGCGAGCTCCAGGCGCCCGTCGGCGCGCCGCTCCGGCCGGGAAAAGTAGGTCTCGGCAGCCGTGCTGACCGTGATGGCGCCCGTTCGGCCCAGTGCGGCATATCGGAACTGACCGATCGGCGCCGACACAGCGCTGCTGGCGTCCGTCGTTTGGACGACGGACGATTGCAGACCGACCGCCACGGCAAAACGCAAGGGATCGGCAAGACGCTTGGGCGCGACTTCCCGGTAGGCCGGCAAGCCGCCGCCGGGCCACCGGCGCACCCCAGCCATTGCGTATGAGTTCGCCATGGGGTTGTTGGCTCCGTCGAAGATGTTCCAGGACGTGGCGTGTTCCACCCATCGCCAGAAGTCTTCCTGCGAAAAGTCTGCGGGCGGATCTTCGACGAATTCCACGTCGTCGGGCGCACGGCTTTTATTGCCCTGGACGGTGCCCCACCCCATCGCGTATTCGCGGAAGTAGCAGCCAATCCAGCGGTTCGAGCGCAGGGCATGGTAGGACTGCGTGTCCAACGCGCCCCAATGGCCATCCGGCCCAAGCCAGGTCGAGCCGCGCCGCCGGAGTTCGTGCCGAAGCCACGGACACCGGGTGCTGACCACCCAAGGGTTGCGTAGCGTCGTGTTGCGGCGGTCCAGGAAACCATAGCGAGCCGCTGCGCTTTCAATAGCCGGCCGCAGGCCGGCCTTGCGTGTGGCGGCTTGGCGCTCCGTGAAACCCGGCCAGCCGTCCGTCAACACACGCAGACCCAGCGGCGAAGCCCCGGATGCTGCGTCCTGGCCAGTCTTGCCAAACTCGGGATAGTTGGCAGCCAGCACCTCGCGCATGACACGATCCCGAGACATGATGAAATCGCCGGCGATCGCTCGCGCCGCGGCTTCCAGCACCTGATGCACGACGCGATCATGCTGCGCGAACGCGCGCGCCAGACGGCTTTCGGCGTCCGGAGGGGCCTGCGCCCCTTGGTAGGCCGCGCCGGCAGCCGGCCCGAAAAGCATCGCGATCAGGCTGGCTGGCGGATTGCCGCGCCGACGCTGTGATTGCAACGCATCGAGGTATTGCGCCGACGCCCCTAGCGTCACCAGATGCGCCATCGCAACCTGATGCGCGATCTGGCTGCGATTCACGTAGGCGATGGCATTGAGCGCGCGCGCCTGCATGAGCGCACCGCTATAGGCCGCCGCATCCGCGGCGTGGGTCAGGCGGCTGCGCGCCTCGACGGTCTGGCCAACGTTGTACAGGACGACGAGCGATGCCGCGCCGGCGGCCGCGACCATCAAACCCAGGACCAGGGCCTGGCCCCGTTGTTGATCGTCGAACATGGATGGCGGCGCGTTCAATTCGCGATCTCGGCGTTGCCGGTAAATGACTTGAGCGACCGCGCCTTGGTCTGGGCCGCCGCCTTTTGGGCCGCCTGCTGCGCCGCTTTGGATTGCGTGCTGCCGTCTTCGCCGGCAAGCTCGCGAGCCATGGCTGCCGTCTGCGAACGCACGACCTGTCCGAAGTACTGATAAACGGCGATCGCCGCCACGGCGACCAGCGCGACGACAACGATGTACTCCGTCATCCCCTGACCCAGTTGGCGCTTTCGATGCCCCCACATATCTGCTCTCCCGTGCATTGAACGTGGAGGCCAGTGTCGCCAGCGGGCGGCGGGCGGACAATTCGTGGATGCCGAGACGGACAAATCCGCGCACGCCCCCTTGACGCATGTGGATGCCTCAAAGGCCTGCGCCAATGACGTTCCCACCCTGTTTTTGGCAAGGGTTTCCCCTATTGCCGGGCTGAAGTCCGAGCAGTAGATTGGAGTTGCCGGGCTGTCTGACACCCATCGCGTGCGAAGCCGGGCAGGAGCGCCTCAGACTCATCTTGAGCTGGGGCGCTCTTCCATTTGGAGACGCGTTCCTAGTAGGTGCGTTCCTGTCCGCGGGTGCTCGTTTCCCTGCCGGTCACGGTTTCAACACGACGTTGCGACCTAAGCTGGCCCCTACCACTGCACGCGAAAGCCGATCATGCCGCCCACGGCGTGGTTGTCGCTCATGTTGTTGGTTGCGCCGGCCACGCTCAAGTTTCCGTAAACGCCGTAGCGCCCTTTGTTCCATTGGTAGGTCCCGCCAACGCCAAGTGCGGCCCACAGCCGCTCGTCCCGGCTTCGAAAGGACACGCCCGCCACGTTGACGTTCGTGCCATTCATGAACTCGTTGTACAGATTGGCAATGGCGTACACATGCGTTTGCCCGGCCGCCCCTTTCGCAACGGAGCGTTCAGGTTCGTAATCGAGCGACACGCCCAGACGTCCGATCAGACTGTCGCCATCATCAAGCCGCACCTTGGCGCCGAACGGGTCCGTAAAGCTGTCGAAGTCGACGCGAGACCGAATCAACTGCGCCTGCGGCGTCAGCGAAAAGCCCTTGCCGATGTCATGGCGATAGCCTGTCTCCACCGAGATGGCGACGCCGTTTCCATTGTTTCCCTTCACCTCGTCGCGCCCGATCGTGCGCGACGAGATGTCGCTGTCGAACCACATGGCCTGCAATTGTCCGTCCACGTAGAACCCGCTGGCGCCGTACCACGTCAGGCTGGCGCCCACGCCCGTGCCAGTCGTGTCGACCTTGCCCCGGCCATACACAGACGCGATGTCGGCCGACGCGTTGCCATGAGAAAGATTGACGCCAGCCACCAGCATCGAACCATCGGGCTGGCGGTTTGCGACGACGTCAATGCCCGTTTGCAGCTTCCACAGATCGATATCCCGGCTCGACTTCGTCGCCGACTGTGCCGGGCGCATCGAACTGGTGGCGCCTTGGATGCGGGCCCACCCCCCGAATTTTTCCCCGGCCGCGGGCTGACCGTCAGTCCGCCAGAGCCGGTTTCCGACGCGTTGCTGCAACGTCGGCAACGTATTGAGGGAAGCGAGCACCTGGGGATACTGCTCATAAAGCGGTATGCCCGGCTGATAGCGTGGCCCCTCTTCGGGACTTCCGGGAATTTCCTCCACCGGCGCGCCCGGCCCGGGTTCGGGTTCGGGCTCTGGATCAGGTCCCGGCCCTGGCTCCGGTTCGGGAGCCGTCTCCGGTTCCTTGAATTCGGATACGAGATACCAGTGACCGTCCGTGGGCGTATTGCTGCCGCCGTGTTGCAGCGTGTACGCATACGCGCCGGCAATCACGGCTTGCTGACCGTTTTCGGCCCGATAATCGCCCCGAAGGTTGAACGCGCTCGCAGGCGACGCGCCGCCGACCTCAATGACGCGAATGCCATTTACCGTCTGCGCCCCGCTGCCATTCAGATTGGTGACCTTGACGGCGGTATTGCCCACGACATTGCCCGTCACAACCAGTTTGTCGGTAGACGACGCGTCATTGCCAAGCACCGTCTCCAGCTGCAACAGCGAACCGCTGCTGCCCGTGTAGTTCCCGCTGATGGTCAGCGTGCCCAACGAGGCCCCGGGCGATACGGTGCCTGCATTGACGACACTGCCCACCCGTCCGCGCCCTTCCAACGTACCGCCAGAGAGAATCTGCATCGCCGCGCCGGACAGGTCACGATTGACCTGCAGAATGCCCGCGCCGCCTATTTGCGCAGCGCCCGAGAAGTCCCCGTGGTCCGCATTCAGGATGGTGCGACCCGCCATCGCCTCCAACCGCCCGCCCCCGACCAATCCGGTATTGGAGCCCGCGGCATTGTTGGCGCCGTTGTTGATCGTCGCGTCGAACACATATCCGGAAGACGTGTGATTGAAAACCACCCGGCTGTCGCCCGGGCCAAATGAAACACGCGGGGCTTCCAGCGTGCCAGGCGCGACCGGCGCAGCGCCCACATCGCTGCCGATGACAAGTTTGCCGATCCCGGAAGCTGTCGTCCCCATCACCGCGCCCGGGGCAATCACCTGCCCGCCATCCGAGATCGTCAAGCTGCCAGTGCCGAACGAGCCAATCTGAATGGGCGATCCCGAAAGCCACCGGGAGTTGGCCCCGCGGACTGTGACGTCTCCCTTGCCGCCAACGACGCCGATGGATCCCGAGCCTGTCGAAACGTAGCCCCCGTCCAAGATGTTCAAACGTCCCTCGCCCGACATCCCGACGTAGAGCAGCTGGTTGTTGATCCATTGCGATCCGGCGCCAGTGATGTTCACAACGCCTACGCCGTCGTCGAATTCCCCGAGAACGGCGCGTTGGCTCTGGACCACGCCACCGCTGGCAACCGTCAGTGTCCCTGCCGCGCTCCAGCCGACATTCAGCGTGCTCAGGCTGTTGGCGGACACCTCCCATCGCGCGTTTGGGCCGGTCACCGATACCACCCCGGCGCCACCGAAAACACCTCCCAGGTAAGCATCCGGGCTATTCAACAGACCGCCACTCAACACGTTCAGCGTGCCGGCTCCCCTATTTCCAACCAAGAGGGAGCCGTTCGTGTTCCAAGGCGAAGCCTGAGTTCCGGGAACGGATACCGTCTGCCCGCTCTCGATCGTGATCTGAGCGACCGATACCCATGGAAATGCCAGGAGGGGGAGCAGCGACGAACGAGACAGTACGCCGGACGGCAGAGCGTTGTTTTTCATGAAACTTCCTCCGATCGAGCTTCGGTATCAGCACATGCCAAACATCAGACGGGGCGGGATGGGCCCTCCCCTCATCGCCCACAGCCACGAGCGGTTTCGAGGATTATTGGGGAATAGTCCTTTTGGATGAGCAAGTGTTACGCGGGGTTACCAATCAGGAATGGCACCGCGGCGCGGCTCGCGCAGCCTCACGCCCAACCGTGGCCTGGAAATGAAAACAGCCGCCATTGCCGGCGGCTGCGGTACCTGAGTGTCGTGACGCTGCCAGCCGCTGCCCATGCATCCCGGCGGACAGTTTTCTCCTGGCACCTGCTCTCCGGAAACAAAAAAACCGCCCGGAGGCGGCCGTCTGCGGCATAGCGTCGGCGTCAAAGTGTGACGTCAATCACTTTAGTGTGATTCATGCAATGCGCGTTGATCTTGTACAGGAAGATCAGATACCCGATGCCGAAAGTGACGATAGAGATAATCGCCCAGATGACGATATTTCCGATAATGCTGGCCAGATCGATGGTGCATTGCAGGCGGCCAACACGGCGTCCAGAATCATCGAGCACCGAAGTGCGGCTGATGATGAAACGCTGCATGTAATACGGAAACACGAAAAGCGCTAGGCCCAACGTGACGATACTCAGGAGGATCCAGATAATCCCGTGGCCGATGATGTCTCCGACGGTGAGATCCGACTTCAATTTCAACTGCTTCATGGTGTGGAACTTCCTGCGGCTTATATAACAGCCTTAGTTTTTACCATTTTTTTGCAGTTGTTTCAAAAAGAGACTTCGATGCGCTCAGGCAAAGCCGAAGGATCGGCACGCCAGTGCACCTCGGCTCCTACTTGTCCAAGGCGCAAGAGCCAGGGAGATTTGCCCCACTTCCCCCTGCGCGGCCTTTCTCGTGGCGTCTCGCTCGCGCGGCTCAAGCGTCCGGCTGCGGGGCACATGGCTCAACAACTCCAGCATACTGGGGCCACCTGCGCTTTCACGACCTGCGACACAGCACAGCGAGCCAGATGATCAACGCCAAGGTCGACCTATACACCGTGGGCGCCGTGATGGGGCACAAGTCAGCAGCCAGCGCCAAGCGCTACGCGCACCTGGCCACCGAAGCCATCAAAACGGCGCACAGCCAGATTGGCAAAAAAACCCACACACAAAAGAAAACGCGGGCTGCATGAACTTCATGCAAACCCGCGTCATTCTTGGTAGGCCCCCCGAGAGTCGAACTCGGCACCAACGGATTATGAGTCCGCTGCTCTAACCAGGCATGAGCTAGAGGCCCAGGAAATTTACTGCCCTTCCAGGAAGCTCTTCAGCTTGTCGGCCCGGCTGGGGTGACGCAGCTTGCGCAGCGCTTTAGCCTCTATTTGGCGGATGCGCTCGCGCGTGACGTCGAATTGCTTGCCCACTTCTTCCAGGGTCTGGTCGGTGCTCATTTCGATGCCGAAACGCATGCGCAGGACCTTGGCTTCACGCGGGGTGAGAGAGTCTAGCACTTCCTTGACGACATCGCGCATCGAACCATGCAGCGCCGCATCCGAAGGCGCCAGCGTGGACGTGTCTTCGATGAAATCGCCCAGGTGCGAATCGTCGTCGTCACCGATGGGCGTTTCCATGGAGATCGGTTCCTTGGCGATCTTCAGGATCTTGCGGATCTTGTCCTCAGGCATGTCCATCTTTTGCGCCAGGGTCGCGGGATCCGGCTCGGCGCCGGTTTCCTGCAGGATCTGGCGGCTGATGCGGTTCATCTTGTTGATCGTTTCGATCATGTGAACAGGAATACGGATGGTGCGCGCCTGGTCGGCGATGGAACGCGTGATGGCCTGACGGATCCACCACGTTGCGTAGGTCGAGAACTTGTAGCCGCGGCGGTATTCGAACTTGTCCACGGCCTTCATCAGGCCGATGTTGCCTTCCTGGATGAGGTCGAGGAACTGCAGGCCACGGTTCGTGTACTTCTTGGCGATCGAGATCACCAGACGCAGGTTGGCCTCGGTCATTTCGCGCTTGGCCTTGCGGGCCTTGGCTTCGCCGGTGGCCATGCGCTTGTTGACGTCCTTCAGGTCCTTCAGCGGCAGCACGACGCGCGTTTGCAGGTCGATCAGCTTTTGCTGCAGTTCCTGCACGGCGGGAATCTGGCGCTCCAGCGTTTCGGCGTACGGATGGCCGGCGGCCACTTCGTCGACGACCCACTGCAGGTTGGTTTCGTTACCGGGGAACACCTTGATGAAGTGCAGGCGCGGCATGCCGGCACGGTCCACACACGTGTGCAGGACAGCGCGCTCAAGCTGACGCACTTCTTCAACCTGGTTGCGCAGCGTGTCGGCCAGCTTTTCCACCATCTTGGCGGTGAAGCGGATGCCCATCAGTTCGTTCTGGATCGATTCCTGGGCGCGCACGTAGATGTCCGACTTGTAGCCGTCCTTCTCGTACGACAGGCGCATCTTGTCGAACTGCTTGCCCACTTCGTCGAACTTGGCCAGCGCCTTGACGCGCAGGTCTTCCAGCTGCTTGCTGGACATGCCGCCGGCGGGGCCGTCATCGCTTTCGTCTTCATCGGCGGTGACGCCGGCGCCGGCGTATTCTTCGCCGTCTTCCGGATCGACCAGGCCGTCGACGACTTCGTCGATCTGCGCCTGTCCCTCACGCACGCGCGTGATGTGGGCCAGGATTTCGTTGATGGTGGTCGGGCAGGCCGAGATGGCCATGACCATGTGCTTCAGGCCGTCTTCGATACGCTTGGCGATCTCGATTTCGCCTTCGCGGGTCAGCAGCTCGACCGAGCCCATTTCGCGCATGTACATGCGGACCGGGTCGGTGGTGCGGCCGAAATCGGAGTCCACGGTGGTGAGCGCGGCTTCGGCTTCGTCTTCGACGTCGTCGTCGTTGGACGCAACCGGCGCGTTCTCGCTCATCAGCAGGGTTTCGGCGTCGGGGGCCTGGTCATAGACCGCGATACCCATGTCGCTGAACGTGCTGATGATGCCGTCGATGGCTTCGGCATCGACCAGGTCGTCGGGCAGATGGTCGTTGATTTCGCCGTACGTCAGGTAGCCGCGATCCTTGCCCAGCTTGATCAGCTGCTTCAGGCGATTGCGGCGCGCTTCGTATTCTTCCGGCGTGACGGGGCCACGGGCGATCAGGTCCTTGGGATCGGCCTTGCCGCGCTTGCCGCCGCGCTTGGGCGGCTTCAGATCGGGCAGGACTTCGCCTTCGCCGTCCATCGGATCGTCGAAACCGTCGGAGTCGTTGTTGGCGTTCTTGGCGGGGCGGCCCGGACGGCGGCCGCTCGGCGCGGGACGCGCGCTGCCGACTAGGTCGGCCAGTTTGTCTTCGGCTTTCTTGGCGCGGGCCTTCGTCACCTTTTCGGGCTTGTCCGCGGCAACTGCCGTTTTGGCCGCCTTTTTGGCGGCCGTCTTGGCGGCGGGCTTGGCGACCTTCACCGCCGTCTTGGCGGGCGCTTTTTCCGCGGCCATGCTGACGGCGCGTTTGGCCGCCACAGCCTTGGTTTCGGCCGCATCAATTGCAGAGGAGGATTTGCCGGTGGATTTGGTCATAGTCGCTTCCGTGGTCGTCGCAACCCGTTCGGGCTTGTTGCACCGCATAACGCCGCGCCGGATACGGATCCGGTGCGGCATGGAATACGGGTAAATCTGGTGGATCGGCGAAGATCACGCGGCTGCGTTGTTCGCAGCACCGGCTCTTGCGAGCCCGTCTGGCGACGTCTCCGGTTCTTGACCGTTCTGACGCCCGACGTTCATGACCTCATTCAACAGCGGGTTCCGGACGTTGGGGGGGCTGCCTGCCTATAAATAGGCTTTGCTCGCTTATCGGGCCATTGCCCCAAGCAGCTACGTATACACAGCACCCAAACCACTCACGCCACGCGGAATTACCGCCGCTGAACTGCTTTTGATCCACCGCTCAGCTATATTAATTAACGATGTAACAATTTTGACGCACGCGTCCCGTTTCTAACCTTTTTTAGTGGTTAGCGATGCCGCCTGGGCTCAATAACCGGGATGCCCGAGCTTCAGGCCGCTCTCGTCAAATTGGTACATAAATCATTAGATTCCGGCTTCCGGAATAGATTCCAGTTGCCGGACTTCGTGTCACGTTCCTGCTCTTGCTGCATCGATCTGGCGAACAATCCGCCACTAATCGACCTTGAATTTCCAGCGATCATGCAACAGTCGGGCACAGCTGGCAATGGCGGCATCCGCGCGTAGCCGAACTGCGCCGGCCTCACAGGCCCCCGCATGAGCGGAAAACCTTTGATTTTAGCGTATTTAGCGTATCCCGGCACCTTTCAGCACGGTCATGCGGCGGGAGAGCTCAAGATACCGCTTGCGAGCCTCTTCCGAAGCCAGTCCGGAAGCCGCCAGCTTGGCCATTTCATTTTTCGCCGAATCGAACTCGATCCGCCGCAACGCATCGTCCCATTCCGTCTGCGGGTCGGGCAGGTCTTCCTGCGCCAGGATGTCCGCCCGCAGCCCCTTCAATACGGTTGCAAGGTCCGAGTCCGGCTCCGCAGCCTCCAGCAAGGCGCCGACATGGCGCGCGCCGCTGGATTGCGCCAGCATGATCAGGTCTCGTACCAATCCTAGATGGGGGCCATGGTCGATGACTTCAAGCTGCTGATCTCCCATGGAGTCGACCAGCTCGGGATGCGCGAGCAGCAGGCTCAAGAGCCGCTTGGCCAGCGACGGCATGGTGCGGCGCCCCTCAAAGCCGCCAACATCGTTGTCGCGCCGGCCTTTCCAGTTGCCCTTGCCGCCCTTCCAGTCTCCCTTGCCCTTCCAGTCGCTCTTGCCTTTCCAATCGCTCTTGCCCTTCCATTCCGGCTTTGCGCCTGGCTGCCAGCCCGCAGATCCGCCACCAGACTCTTCGCCATGCGAGGCGTACTGGCCGTAATCGTCGGACTCGTCGGCGGGAATGTCGTGGAAGTCGTGGTTGCCGTAGTCGTAGCCCATGTCCGGCGGACCGCCGTCGTGGCTCGGCTCGCCGCCCGGTGCCATGCCGGACTCGGCACCGCCCGACGCGGCCCGCGCGGCCGGCGCAAATGGCTTGGCAGGCTGTTGCGCCAGAACCTGCGCCATTTCCTCAGGCGTCAATTGCACCAGCTTGGCCATTTCCCGTTCGATCTGCACGCGCAACGCGCACTCGGGGATCGTTGCCAGCAGCGGCTTGGCCTCGTGCAGACAACTGGCGCGCCCTTCGGCCTCGGTCATGTTGTGACGCGACGCCAATTCGTCCAACAGGAAGCGCGACAGCGCCACGGCGTCGCCCAGACACGCGCGGAACGCTTCGGCGCCCAATTCGCGCACATACGAATCGGGATCATGCTCCGCCGGCAGGAAGAGGAACCGGATCGCGATGTCATCCCGAAGCACCGGCAGACAGGCCTGCAGCGCGCGCCAGGCGGCGCGCCGGCCGGCCTTGTCGCCATCAAAGCTGAAGATGACCTTGTCGCTGGCGCGCAAGAGCTTCTTGACGTGATCCGGCGTGGTGGCGGTGCCGAGCGTGGCAACGGCATTGGCAATGCCCTGCTGCGCCAAGCCGACCACGTCCATGTAGCCCTCGACGACAATCACCTGGCCTTCCTGACGGATGGCCTGGCGTGCCTCCCACAACCCGTAGAGCTCCTGCCCCTTCGAAAACAGCGGAGTTTCAGGAGAGTTCAGGTACTTGGGTTCGCCTTTGCCGATGATCCGGCCGCCAAACCCGATGAGGCTTCCCCGCGCATTGCGGATCGGAAACATCACCCGTTCGCGAAAGCGATCGTAGCGCCGCCCGTCCTCGGACTCGATGACGAGGCCGGACTCCACCAACGTGGGGTCCTCGTAGTTTGGAAACACCTGGGACAGACCGTGCCGGTCCGTGCCTGACCAGCCCAGGCCGAAATGCGCGGCGATCTCGCCAGTCAGGCCGCGCTGCTTCAAATAGCGGACGGCGGCGGGCGAAGCGCGCAACAGTTTCAGGTAATGGGCTTGGGCAGCGTCCAGCACCTGGGTGTGCCGGGATTCCTCGGCCTTGCGGCGCGCGGACTCCTGCTGCTGGCGGGGACTGCGGTTTTCTTCGGGGACCGTCATTCCCGCCGACGCCGCGAGCGTACGCACGGCGTCGGGGAAACTGGCGCCCGTATGTTCCATCAGGAAGGTGATGGCGCTGCCATGCGCTCCACAACCGAAGCAGTGATAGAACTGCTTGGTGGGGCTGACAGTGAACGAGGGGCTTTTTTCGTTATGAAAGGGGCACAGGCCAAGCAAGTTGGCCCCACCCTTTCGCAACTGCACATATCGCCCGACAACGTCGACGACGTCGACTCGGGCGAGCAAATCCTGGATGAATGATTCTGGAATCAATAGATTCGGGAATCAGAAATCAATACAGGCGCGGGGGCAGTTGTTGGCTACGGATGCGCTTGTAGTGGCGCTTCACGGCGGCGGCATGCTTGCGCTTGCGCTCGGCGGTGGGCTTCTCATAGAACTCGCGCGAGCGCA
The DNA here is from genome assembly GCF_001428165.1 of Achromobacter sp. Root170. Lineage (NCBI taxonomy): Bacteria > Pseudomonadati > Pseudomonadota > Betaproteobacteria > Burkholderiales > Alcaligenaceae > Achromobacter > Achromobacter sp. Root170. The sequence goes on along the minus strand of NZ_LMHN01000001.1, from coordinate 95,485 downwards.
GTTCGGTGAGCAAACCGGTCTTTTCGATGGTGCGCTTGAAGCGGCGCAGAGCGGCTTCAAACGGTTCGTTTTCCTTCAGTCGAACGATAGGCATAAAGTAATTGGCCTGCTTGTAGGGTAACAAAGTTGATGACAAACCTGGCTTGCTTTTCCAGCAACGCTGCGCGACCCCAGGTACGCGAAGACGGCCTCTGGCGATAAGACCTGCAAACCGCCAATAGGCAAGTACCGCGAACTGTGAACCTTCAAAGCGCAACCCGGGCATGCGTTCACCCGGGTTTGAGCTGGCTGTTTCCGTTACCCAAAGACTACCCAAAGAGTAACAAGCCAAGTTCGGTTTAGCGATAACCAGCGATTCTAGCATGGTCAAGGACGGTTTGACTACTGCCAGGGACAGTCCGCGCCCTGGGCCCCGCCCTTTTCCTGCCTGCTATCAGCTCTGGGAACCCTTGCGGATCCAGGCTTCCAATTGATGGGGACGCAAGCTGTCGTAGTCTTCGAAAGGCTGGTGAATCCAGGGATTCGTGGGCAGCTTCTCGACGTAATAGTCGGGCGTTGCCAGGGAATGCCCCTTCCACCACAGCACGGCGCTGCGCAATTCGGTGATGTCGGCGAACTGGCTCTTCAGGTGATCGAAGACCTTATTGAAGGTCTTGCCGGTATCGACCATGTCGTCCACCAGCAACACCCGGCCGGACAGCGTGCCGCGGGTGATGGTGATGAACTGGGCGATGTCCATGTCGCCTTGCTTGGTGCCAGCCGCCTCGCGATAGCTGCTGGTGGCAAGAATACCCAGCGGCACGTCAAAAATACGCGACATGACGTCACCCACGCGCATACCGCCGCGCGCCAGGCAAAGAATCTTGTCAAACTTCCAGCCCGACTGATGCACCTGCAAAGTAAGGCGCTCGATCAAGCGGTTGTAATCGTCCCACGTTACCCACAGGTGGCTATCGTCACTGGTCGGCGTGCTCATAGGCAAGCATCTCCTGCACAAAAATACGAAAAGGCCGCCGCCGGTATGACCGGCGGCGGCCTTGGGAATAATAACCCGATGTCAGCCCTTCAGGGGATGACGCAAAACAATGGTCTCGTTGCGGTCCGGACCGGTGGACACCAGGTCGATCGGCACGCCGCAGACTTCGGCGACACGCTCCAGATAACGGCGCGCGGCGGCGGGCAGCTTGGCGTATTCGGTGATGCCGACGGTGGATTCGCTCCAGCCGGGCAGCTCTTCGAGCACCGGTTGCGCTTGCGCAACGGCGTGCGCGCCGTAGGGCAGCACGTCGCGGAATTCACCGTTGACGCGGTAGCCGACGCCCAACTGGATGGTTTCCAGACCGTCCAGCACGTCCAGCTTGGTGATGCACAGGCCGGAAATGCCGTTCAGGCGGACCGAACGCTTCAGCGCGGCGCCGTCGAACCAGCCGCAACGGCGCGGACGCCCCGTGACCGAACCGAATTCCTTGCCGATGGTGGCCAGACGGGTGCCGATCTCGTCGACCAGTTCCGTGGGGAACGGGCCCGAGCCGACGCGCGTGGTGTACGCCTTGGTGATGCCCAGGACGTAATCCAATTGCTGGGGGCCCACGCCGGCGCCTGCCGAGGCCGCGCCCGCAACGCAATTGCTGCTGGTGACGAAGGGATAAGTACCGTGATCGACGTCCAGCAGCGCGCCTTGCGCGCCTTCGAACAGGAGGCGCTTGCCTTCCTGCTGCATGGCGTACAGGTTGCTGGAGACGTCCTTGACCATCGGGGCGATGGCCGGCGCCAAGGCCATGGCCTGATCGCGCACTTCGTTGGCCGAGACCGCTTCGGCGCCCAGGTACTGGGTCAGCACGAAGTTGTGGTAATCCAGCACTTCGGCGAGCTTTTCGTCAAAGAGCGCCGGATTGAAGAGGTCTTGCACGCGCAGGGCGCGGCGGGCGACCTTGTCTTCGTAGGCCGGGCCGATGCCACGGCCCGTCGTGCCGATCTTGCCCTCGCCCTTGCGCGCTTCGCGCGCCTTGTCGATGGCGACGTGGTACGGCAGGATCAGCGGGCAGATCTCGGAGATCTGCAGGCGCGAACGCACGTCCAGGCCGGCGGCCTCAAGCTCTTCGATTTCCTTGAGCAGGGCTTCCGGGGACAGCACGACGCCATTGCCGATGAAGCAGGTGACACCGGGGTGCATGATGCCCGACGGGATCAGGCGAAGAATCGTCTTCTTGCCGTTGATCCACAGCGTATGGCCGGCATTGTGACCGCCTTGGAAGCGGACCACGCCCTGGACGGATTCCGCCAGCCAGTCGACGATCTTGCCCTTGCCCTCGTCACCCCATTGGGTGCCGATTACGACTACGTTCTTGCTCATGATACGAATCAATTTCGAGTTTCTCGGGAAATCCGGAAATCTCCCCGCGGCCCCCTCGTTTCCGAGAGGGAGTTAGTCACAGCGTTTTGACCGTCCAGACGCCATCCTGCAGCGCCAGCTCGCGATCGCAAACGAATTCGTCCTGATCCTGCTCGTGACCGGGCAATACCTGAACGACGATTTCCCCTGACCGGCGCAAGCGGCGAACCGCCTCGGTCAGAGCGGGGGCCTGCCCCCAGGGCGCGCGAACCGCTCGCGCCCTTTCCGCCGGCGGCAGACCCGCCGCCAGCTTGCGTAAATCAAGACTGAAGCCCGTTGCCGGACGCGACCGGCCAAACGCGTGGCTAACGTCATCGTAGCGGCCACCGCTGACCAACGCGTCGTGCCAGCCTTCAGCGTACAGCGCAAACTTGACGCCCGAGTGGTAGGCGTAACCACCGACGTCGGCCAGATCGACGCTGAAAGACACATTGGGCATGGCGTCGACCACTGCCTGAAGAGCATCGAGCGCCTCGGCGATACCTGGCAGCGCCGGCAGGTCACGGCGGGCGATCTTCAGCACGTCCTGACCACCGTACAGCGTGGGCAGCAATTGCAGCGCCTTCAGCGTTTCCGGACGGATGCCGGGCGCGCGCGCCGCCAGCTCGCCCAGTCCGGGCACGTCTTTGTCGCGCATCAGCCGGATCGCGTCCTGCGCCAGCTCGGCAGCCGCCGGATCCGACTTCAGGACCGCGCGCAGCACACCGGGGTGATTCAGATCCAGGCGCGGATTGCGAACGCCGGCGATGGCAACGGTTTCCAGCACCAGCTGGATGATTTCCAGATCGGCTTCGAATCCGGCATGGCCGTAGATTTCGGCGCCGATCTGCAGCAACTCGCGGCTCGACAGCAAGTCCGAGGGACGGGCATGCAGCACATTGCCGCAATAGCACAGGCGGGTGACGCCCGCGCGGTTGAGCAAGTGCGCGTCAATGCGCGTGACCTGGGGAGTCATGTCCGCGCGCACGCCCAGCGTGCGGCCCGAAAGCTGGTCAATCAGCTTGCAGGTGCGCAGATCCAGATCGCTGCCGGTGCCCGACAGCAATGAATCGATGTACTCGACCAGGGGCGGCGCGACCAGCTCGAACCCGTATGTACGGTAAAGATCGAGAAGTTCGCGGCGCAGTTCCTCGATGCGCCTGGCCTCTGCCGGAAGTACGTCGGCGAGGCTTTCGGGCAGCAGCCAGTTACCCATGAATGTGTTTACCTGAATAACGCCAAGTGATGCGTGGGCGTCGCCCAAACGAAAAGCGGCTGAGGGGCGTAAGCCCGCTCAGCCGCTGCGGAATGTTTTATAGCTTACGCGGTATTGTACATGGTTCAGCGGCAAGCGCCACCCGGGGGACGGGCATGTCCAGTGCCCCGCGGCGTCCCCGATACCCGTAAGGGAGCATCCCGCCAGAAGCAGAAAAGCCCCTCGGGTACCCGAGGGGCTTTTTCGTTTGTGCCGGCTGCTGCCGGTTACTTGGCCGGCACGGTGACCGGAGCCAGGGCGGCGCCCGCCGGATCCTTCATGAACTGGAAGAAGCTGGAGCTGGGGTCCACCACCAGCACGTCACCCGGCTTGGAGAACGACGCGCGATAGGCTTCCAGGCTCTTGTAGTACGTATAGAAGTCCGGATTCTTGCCATAAGCCTGGGCGTAGATGGCTGCCGCGGCGGCGTCGCCCTCACCCATGATGCCCTGGGCTTTGGCGTATGCCTGAGCCACGATGACCTCGCGCTGGCGGTCGGCCTCGGCGCGGATCTTCTCGCCTTCGGCAGCGCCGATCGAGCGCAGCTCGTTCGCCACGCGAGTACGCTCGGCTTCCATGCGGCGGTACACCGACTCGGAAATTTCCGGCGCGAACTCGATGCGGCGCAGACGCACGTCAACGATCTGCACGCCCAGCGGCTCGGCGCGCTTGGCGACGTTGTCCAGGATTTCCGTCATGATCTTGTCGCGTTCGGTCGAGACCACGTCGCGCACCGTACGCACGTTGACCGATGCGTTCAGGGCGTCGCGGATCTGGGCTTGCAGACGCTCTTGCGCCGCACGCTCGTTGCCGCCGAACGTCACGTAGAACAGACGGGGATCCGCAATGCGCCACTTGACGTACGAGTCGATCAGCAGGTTCTTCTTTTCGGAAGTCTGGATACGCTCGGCTTCGTTGGTTTCGATGGTCAGAATGCGCTTGTCGAGCGTGACGACATTCTGGAAAGGCGGCGGAACCTTGAAGTACAGGCCAGGTTCACTGATGACGCGGCGGACTTCACCCAGCGAGAACACCAGGGCATAGTCGCGCTCGCGGACCACGAAAACGCTGGAGGAAAGGAGGGCCAGCACGATGAGCAGGCCGACCAGGATGGGCATAAGACGATTCATGTTCAGGACTCCTCCGGATTAGCGCGACATACGGTCGCGGGGCAGCGTGTTGCTATTGCTGCTGCCGGAAGGCTGCGGCACCGGCGCGGCCGAACCGCGCGAAGGCTGCTGGACAGGCGGGTTGGCCACCGGCGAGCCGGAGCTGCCGATATTCGACTTGCCTGCGTCCTGAGCGGCGAGATGCATGATCTTGTCCAAGGGCAGATACAACATGTTGTTGTTGCTCTTGGTGTCGACCATGACCTTGCTGGCGCGGGTGAAGATGTCCTGCATGCTTTCCAGGTACATGCGCTGGCGCATGACTTGGGGAGACTTTTCGTATTCGCCCAGGATGCTGGTAAAGCGCGAGGTATTACCTTGCGCATCGCCCACGACCTTGGCCTTGTAGCCTTCGGCCTGCTCCGTCATGCGCGAAGCCTGACCGCTGGCCAGCGGCACGACCTGGTTGGCATAGGCCTGGCCTTCGTTGATCTGGCGCTCGCGATCCTGACCGGCCTTCACGGCGTCATCGAACGCGGCCTGGACCTGCTCGGGCGGCTGCACGTTCTGGATGGCGACGGTGCTGACCTGCACGCCCGTCTTGTAGCGGTCGAGGATCTGCTGCATCAGCGCCTGAACCTGCGAGGCCACCGTCGTACGGCCTTCGTACAGCACGAAGTCCATCGACTGCTTGCCCACGACTTCGCGCATGGCGGTTTCCGACGCCTGGCGCACGGATTCGTCCGGGTCGCGCGTCTTGAAGAGATAGTCGGGCGCGCCGTCCGCACGCAGGCGGTACTGGACGACGAACTGCATATCGACGATGTTCTCGTCCGTCGTGAGCATCAGCGCTTCGGGCAGAACCTTGTTGCGCGCGCCGCCACGGAAACCGACTTCGAACGTGCGCAGTTGCGACACGTTGACGATTTCATGGCTTTGAATGGGATAAGGCAGGCGCCACTGGAAACCGGCTTGCGACGTGCTCTTGTATTTGCCGAACTGAGTCACGACCGCGACCTGGCCTTCTTGCACGATGTAGAAGCCGCTGGCCAGCCAGATGCCTGCCGCCACCAGGGCAATGACGCCCAGGCCGATGCGTGTGCCCCGCGGGGATGGCGGCGTCATGCCACCACGATTGCCGGGCCGGTTGTTGCCGCCCCCGCCCTTGCGCCCGAACAGGTTCCCGATGCGATTATTGAAATCGCGCCAGACCTCGTCCAGGTCGGGAGGGCCGTCTCCATTGCCTTGGGGCCGCTTGGGCGGCGGCTCGGAGCCATTGTTGTTTCCGCGACCCCAGCCGGGGTCATTCAGATTGAAGAGTTTGATAATTCGCGGCATTGTTTCCCACAATCTGTCCGGTTTCCGCAATTGCCCCGCGCAACGCATCCAAACCGGCGCGCTCGGTGGCGCTTACAAATACTCGCGCAATCGTACCATGTGCATCGCGCTCCACCCGCGGGTCCAGGCCCGCCCGGTCGATCTTGTTGTATACCAGAATGGTTGGAATCGCTGCAGCGCCTATTTCGGCGAGGACCTTGTTGACTTCGAAAATCTGCTCATCCCGCTGCGGGCTGGCCGAGTCCACCACATGCAGCAGCAGATCCGCGTGCACGGTTTCTTCGAGCGTGGCGCGGAAGGCGGCAATCAGGTTATGCGGCAGGTCGCGGATGAAGCCCACGGTGTCCGACACCACGACCGATCCGGCGCCTTCGATCCAGATGCGGCGGGTCGTCGTGTCCAGCGTGGCGAACAACTGGTCGGCCGCGTAGGCGTCCGCGCGGGTCAGCGCGTTAAACAGCGTCGACTTGCCGGCGTTGGTGTAACCCACCAGCGACACCGACAACGCACCGCCCCGCGCGCGGGCGCGCCGCTGGGTGATGCGCTGGCGTTCGACCTTGTCGAGCCGTTCACGCAGCGTCTTGACCTTGGCGCCGATCATGCGGCGGTCCATTTCAAGCTGGGATTCACCTGGCCCGCGCATCCCGATGCCGCCGCGTTGCCGTTCCAGGTGACTCCACATGCGCGTCAGGCGCGTGGCCAGATGCTGAAGCTGGGCCAGTTCGACCTGCAGCTTGCCTTCGTGGCTCTTTGCGCGCAGCGCGAAGATGTCCAGGATGAGGGCAACGCGATCCACCACGCGCAGGTTGAAGGCGCGTTCGAGGTTGCGCTGCTGGGCTGGCGAAAGCGGCTGGTCGAAAAGGATGATGTCGGCAAGCAGCGCCTGCGCCATCGCGACGCCCTCGTCGGCCTTGCCGGAGCCGATGAAGAACTTGGCGTCGGGACGATCGCGGCGGGCCGTCAGGGTGCCGACGATTTCGGCGCCCGCGCCCTTGGCCAGCATGGCAAATTCCTCGGCGTGTGCCATGAAGTCCGGATCACCGAGATCCACGCTGATGATCAGAGCGCGCATACATGCACCATATTCGAGCCAAAGCGAAAATGCCCGCCGACGAGAACCGTCTGGCGGGCAATAAAAGGTAAAGCTGGAGCGAGATTACTCAGCAGGGACTTCCACTTGAAAGTTGACGGCGCGCGCGGGAACGACGGTGGAAATGGCGTGCTTGTAAACCATTTGGGTGACCGTATTGCGCAGCAGCACCACGTATTGGTCGAAGGATTCGATTTGCCCTTGAAGCTTGATGCCGTTCACGAGGTAGATCGACACGGGCACATGATCCTTGCGCAACGTGTTGAGGAACGGATCTTGCAGAGTTTGCCCTTTATTGCTCATTGGCCAGGCTCCATTTGTTTGTTATTGAGTAATGACGCGCTTTTTGTACTGGTGGTGCACGCCGAAACACGTACTCTACAGGGTTTTCCCGGCCCGTGCTACTTGGCCGGGAAGCAAAAATGAGACCAGAGTTTTCCAGCTGAAATGCCTCTGAAAATCACGCCGTCAGGATGCTCTGGAGCGCTTGCAGAAGCAGGTCGCACTGGGCTTCGGTACCCACCGTGATGCGCAGGAATTGATCGATCCGTGCATGACCGAAATGACGCACGATGATGCTGCGCTCGCGCAGGGCGGCGGCAAGCGTCGTGGCGTCCTGTGACTGATGGCGCGCGAACACGAAGTTCGCCGCTGAAGGAAGCACCTCGAAGCCCAGCGCCTGCAACCCTGCGGTCATGCGGGACCGCGTATCGATCACGGCTTTGCGGGTCTGCTCAAAGTACTCCGTATCTTCCAGCGCCGCTACTGCGCCGGCGGATGCCAAACGATCGATGGGGTAGGAGTTGAAACTGTTCTTTACCCGCTCAAGCCCATCGATCAGCGCGGCGCTGCCCACGGCAAAGCCCACCCGCAGGCCCGCGAGCGAACGCGACTTTGAAAGGGTCTGCACCACCAGCAGGTTGTCGTAGCGCGAGACGAGCGGGATCACCGATTCGGCGCCGAAATCCACATACGCCTCGTCCACGACAACGACCGTGTCCGGATTGCCGGCCACGATGCGTTCGACCTCGGCGGCGCTGAGCGCCCGGCCGGTGGGCGCGTTGGGATTCGGGAAGATGATGGCGCCCGCCTGACCGTGGCGCGCCGGCAGGTAGTCTTCGACGTCGATGCAAAAGTCCGCGGTGAGCGGCATCGTTTCGAATTCGATGCCGTACAGGCCGCAGTACACGGGATAGAAGCTGTACGTGATGTCCGGAAAGCGCAGCGGACGGTCATGCTTGAGCAGGGCCAGAAACACATGCGCCAGGACCTCGTCCGACCCATTGCCCACGAACACCTGCTGCGGCTGCGCGCCGACCGCGGCGGCGATGGCCTCGCGCAGGCGGTCCGAGGAAGGGTCCGGATAGAGCTTGAGCGTATCGTCGCAAGCGGCGCGGATCGCATCGAGCACCTTGGGCGACGGCCCGTAAGGGTGCTCGTTGGTGTTCAGCTTGACCAGATTCTGAAGCTTGGGCTGCTCGCCCGGCACATAGGGACTGAGCGTCCCGACAACGGGACTCCAGAAGCGGCTCATGGATCAGCTTTCCTGCGCGTAAGGGTTGTGCGAGGACTTGAATTCGATACGCAGCGGCGTGCCGGCCAAGTCGAATGCATTGCGGAAACGCGTTTCGAGGTAACGGCGGTACGAATCGGGAATGGCGTCCAGCGCGTTGCCGTGAATGACGACCAGCGGCGGGTTCTGTCCGCCCTGGTGCGCGTAGCGCATCTTGGGACGGAAGATGCCCTTGCGCGGAGGCGGCTGCTGTTCGACAGCGGCCTGCAGCTCGCGCGTGAGCTTGGGCGTGGACAGTTTGGCAAAGGCCGCGGCATGAGCGGCATTGATGGACTTGAGCAGGGGCTTGATGCCCTGCCCGCGCAGCGCCGAGATCGTGTGCACGCGCGCGAACGACAGGAAGCGCAGCTTGCGGTTGAACTCGCGCTCGATGCGTTCCTTTTCTTCGCCGTCCAGGCCGTCCCACTTGTTGACGGCCACGACCACGGCTCGGCCGGTTTCCAGCACGAACCCGGCGATGTGCGCGTCCTGCTCGGAGATTTCGGTTTGCGCGTCGAGCATGAGCAGCACGACGTTGCTGGCCTCGATGGCCTGCAAGGTCTTGATGACGGAGAACTTTTCGACCGCCTCGAACACCTTGCCGCGCTTGCGCAGCCCGGCCGTGTCGATCAGCGTGTAGCGGCGCCCGTCGCGGTCGAAATCGATTTCGATGGCGTCGCGCGTCGTGCCCGGCATGTCGAACGCGATCACGCGCTCTTCGCCCATGAGCGTATTGATGAGCGTGGACTTGCCTACGTTGGGACGGCCCACGATCGCCAGCTTGATGCGGTGATCGTGCTCGCCTTCTTCGGCCGGTTCTTCTTCGGCGGGCGGCTCGGCCAGATCCTTGAGCGCCAGCTCGATGAGATCCACGATGCCGTCGCCGTGCGCCGCCGAAATGGGATACGGCTGGCCCAGGCCAAGTTCATGGAATTCGGCGATGGCGGGGCCAAGGCCCATGCCTTCGGCCTTGTTCACCGCCAGCAGCACGCGCTGCTGGCCGGACTTGCGCAGCAGTTGCGCGATCTCGTGATCGTGCGCATTGATGCCAGAGCGCGCATCCACCAGGAACACGACGACGTCCGCCTCGGCGATGGCCTGGCGGGTCTGCCGGGCCATTTCCAGCAGGATGCCGTCCTTGGCCACGGGCTCGAAGCCGCCGGTATCGATGGCGATGAACGGAATATCGCCCACCCTGCCCTCGCCGTAATGGCGATCGCGGGTCAGGCCGGAATAATCGGCCACCAGCGCGGCGCGCGATCGCGTCAGGCGGTTGAAAAGGGTCGATTTCCCCACATTGGGGCGGCCGACCAGGGCAACGACAGGCTTGAAAGACACGGTAAAAGGCTTTGTTTTATAAGTTTCAGTTGGCGCCGATCATGACGAGATTGCCATTGCCCGTCTGGACCAGCACACCTTGGGGCGTCGTCTGCGGCGGTGACACGACTGCGCCGCCGCCCACCGACAGGCGCGCCATCAGGCTGCCATCGCTGCGCGACAGGAAGTGCACGTAACCATCCAGATCGCCGACAGCCAGCGCTCCCCCAAGCATAGCCGGAGCCGTGAGCTGGCGGTTCTTCAGAGCGCTCTGTTTCCAGACATTGCCCCCGTTATCGAGCGCAAACGCGTTGACCACGCTGTTCTGGTCGGCGGCATAAGCGAAGCGGTCATCGAGCGTGAGGCCACTGACGCTGGAGAAATCCTTGGTCCAGAGCGGACGGCCACCGGCGGTGACGTCAAAGCAGACGATGCGTCCCTGATAAGCAACCGCGCACAGCAGGTTGCCCGCGATCCGGGGCGCGCCCACCACGTCGGTCAGACGCTCCAGGTCGCTGGCGCCGCGCGGCGTGGCCACGGTGCCTTCCCATTGCACGTTGCCGCTATTGGAGGCGATGGCCATGATCTTGCCGCCGGGCAGGCCCGTGATGACGAGGCCTTCGGCCAGGACCATTTGCGAGACGCTGCGCAAGGCGAGCGACGGGCCGGGACGCTGCACGCTCCAGACGCGCTCGCCGCTGTTCGCGTCGAAAGCCTGGATGCGGTAGTCGCCGCTGCGCACGACGACGATGCCGTAGCCGACGACCGGCGGAATCGTGACGTCGCTGGTGGCGCGGACCTTCCACTTCACCTTGCCGGTGTCGTCGAAGGCGATGACGTCGCCGTTGGGCGAAGCGACCGCAGTGGTGGTGCCGTCGCTGCCGGCGCCCGCCGACAGCTTGCCTTCGGCCTTGGCCTTCCAGATGACGCGGCCGCTTTGCAGGTCGAACTTGCCGACCGAGCCGTCGGGCGTGGCGGCATAGATGGCATCGCCCAGCACGGTGGGCGCGAAGCCCAGGCCCGAGCCGCTGCCGATGGACGTGGACCAGACCTGGCGCACGGACATGCCGGCCTTGTATTCGGTCAGGGGCGCCGGATCGTAGCGGCCGTCGTCATGGGAGAACAAGCCGCATCCGCCCAGGGCAAGCAGGCTTGCCAAGAGGACGGCGCCGCGCCACGTACGGCCAGGTGCAAATTTACGCATTACAGTCACGCTCCGCTCAAGGCATCCAGTTTCAGTTGCACAACCTGGGTCAACGGATTGGCCGCACCCAGGCCATCGATGGCGCTCTGCCAGGCCGCGCGCGCTTCCTCGCGCTTGCCTTGCGCAGCCAGCACGTCGCCGCGGCGGTCAGCGAACAAGGCGGCGAAGGCGGCCGGCGGATTGTTCAGCTGCGCCAGCGCGGCGTCGTATTGCTTCTGGTCCAGCATCATGCCGGCCAGGCGCAGGCGCGCCACGGCTTGCATGGAGGGGTTCTTGTTCTGACCGGCCAGCCATTCGAGCTGTTCGCGGGCGCCGGCGTCATCCTTCTGCGCCTGCAGGGCCTGCGCGGCCACCAGAGCGCCACGCGCGGCGTAGCCGGTGTTGGGATACTTTTCGCGCAGCGTCGAGGCTGCGGTCTTGATACGCACCGAGGAATCGGCGCCACCCAGGCGGGCCGCGTCTTCCAGCGCTTCGAAGTAGCCCATTGCCTGGTTGGCCTGGTGCGATTCGTACGCCTTCCAGCCCCACCAGCCGCCCCAGGCCAGGAGCACTGCCGTCGCCAGCGTCAGCAGAAGCGTGCCATAGCGGGCCCACCACGCCTTGATCGCGTCGAGTTTTTCCTGTTCTTCAAGATCGTATGCCATGCGTTAACCCTTGTTGTTCAATGCGTCGGCCAGCTTCGCCAGCGGAACCTGTTGCTGCGCCGAGTCGCCCTGCCCTTCTGCGCGCAGGAACTTGACGCTGGCGGTCTGCGACGCCACTTCGTCGGCGCCAAGGATAACCGCAACGCGGGCGCCGCTGGCGTCCGCGCGCTTGAATTGGGACTTGAAGCCCGCCGATCCGGCATGCACGATGACCGACAGGCCCGCGTCACGCAGGTCTTCGCCGACCCGCGCGGCCAGGCGCTGCGCGTCCTCGCCCTGGTGCACGACGTACACGTCGCACTCGGCCGGCGCGGCGATTTCGACGCTTTGCTCCCACAGATCGAGCAGGCGCTCCATGCCGATGGCAAAGCCCACGGCTGGCGCCGGCTTGCCGCCCAGCAGTTCGACCAGGCCGTCGTAGCGGCCGCCGCCGCAGACCGTGCCCTGGGAACCCAGGCGGTCCGTGACCCATTCGAAGACGGTCAGGTTGTAGTAGTCCAGGCCGCGGACCAGACGGGGATTCAAGCGGTATTCGATGCCGGCGTCGGTCAGGCGCTGGCACACGCCGTCAAAGTGCGCGCGGGACTCTTCGCCCAGGAAGTCGAACAGGCGCGGCGCGCTGTCGGCCATTTCCTGCATGGCGGGGTTCTTCGTGTCCAGCACGCGCAGCGGATTGCTGTACATGCGGCGCTGGCCGTCTTCGTCGAGGATGTCGCGGTGCTTTTCCAGATGCTGGATCAGGGCGGCGCGGTGCGCGGCGCGCTCGGCCGGCTGGCCCAGCGAATTCAGTTCAAGGCGCACGTCCTTCAGGCCCAGCAGCTTCCAGAGGCGGCCCAGCATGACGATGAGTTCCGCGTCCACGTCGGGACCGGCAAAGCCCAGCGCTTCGACGTCGATCTGGTGGAACTGGCGGTAGCGGCCGCGCTGCGGGCGCTCGTGACGAAAGACGGGACCGATGGAGTAGACGCGTTGCGGGCGATCGTAGAGCAGGTTGTGTTCGATCGAGGCACGCACGATCCCGGCGGTCATCTCGGGGCGCATCGTGAGCGATTCGCCGTTGAGCGCGTCGGTGAACGTATACATCTCTTTTTCGACGATGTCGGTGACTTCGCCGATGCCGCGTGCAAACAGGCGCGTATGCTCAAGCACGGGCGTACGCACATTGCGGTAGCCATAGCCGCGCAGCCAGCCGCGCACGATTTCCTCGAATTGCTCCCAGCGGGCGCTTGCCCCCGGCAACAGGTCATTCATGCCGCGGATGGCGGCGACTTTCTGGAAAGCTTGAGTCATCTTGATCATGCCGTCGGCGCGCCCGAGAAGCGCGCCAATGGCTACACCCTTACTTTAGTGAGAGGCGAGCGCGCCATACCGGCGCGCAACGTATTCTTCAACGATGGCCTGGAACTCTTCGGCGATATGGTCGCCCTTGAGCGTCACCGTGCGCTCGCCGTCGACGAACACCGGCGCGGCCGGCACTTCGCCGGTACCCGGCAGGCTGATGCCGATGTCGGCATGACGGCTTTCGCCCGGCCCATTGACCACACAGCCCATCACCGCGACGTTCATCGATTCGACGCCGGGATACTGCGTGCGCCACACCGGCATCTGCCGGCGCAGGAACGACTGGATGCTGTCGGCAAGTTCCTGGAAGAACGTGCTGCTGGTGCGGCCGCAACCGGGGCAGGCGACGACCATGGGCGTGAATGCGCGCAGGCCCATGGTCTGCAGGATTTCCTGCGCGACGATGGCCTCGCGGCTGCGCTCTCCGCCCGGTTCGGGGGTGAGCGAAATGCGGATGGTGTCGCCGATGCCCTGCTGCAGCAGCACGGCAAGTGCGGCGGTCGAGGCCACGATGCCCTTGCTGCCCATGCCGGCTTCGGTCAGGCCCAGATGCAGGGGGTAGTCGCACCGGGCGGACAAATCGCGGTAGACGGCGATGAGATCCTGCACGTGGCTGACCTTGCACGACAGGATGATGGCGTCGCGCCGCAGGCCGAGTTCCTCGGCGCGCTGGGCATTGCTGATGGCCGAGACGACCAGCGCGTCGCGCATGACGGCCTGCGCTTCCCAGGGCTGGGCGCGGCGGCTGTTTTCGTCCATCTTGCGCGCCATGAGCTCGTGGTCGAGGCTGCCCCAGTTGACGCCGATGCGCACGGGCTTGTCATAGCGGCAGGCGACTTCGATCATTTGCGCGAAGTTGTCGTCGCGGCGCTTGCCGCCCCCCATGTTGCCGGGGTTGATGCGGTACTTGGACAGCGCCTGGGCGCATTCCGGGAACTGCGTCAGCAGCTTGTGGCCGTTGTAGTGGAAGTCTCCCACCAGCGGCACGTTCACGCCCATGCGGTCGAGCTGCTCGCGGATGGCGACGACCTCACGGGCGGCCTCGGGCGTGTTCACGGTGATGCGCACGAGCTCGGAGCCGGCCTGCGCCAGCTCCTTGACCTGGATCGCGGTGGCGATGGCGTCCGCGGTGTCGGTGTTGGTCATGGACTGAACCACGACCGGGGCGTCTCCGCCCACCGTCACGACACGATCGCCCCACTTCACCGCGACGGAACGCGTGGCGCGGCGCGCTGCGGCTCCCACCGGGGGAGGCGGCGCGTCCTGGCAAGGCAGAGAAGAATCTTGCATCGGTTGGAACCGGGTTACTTGGTCGGCTTCGGCAGCCAGTCGGCGGGCAGCCACTGCTGCGGCAGCCAACCTTGCCAGAAGGCATACGCCACGCCGGCAGCAAGCACCAGCACGATGGCGATCAGCCAGCCCCACGACGACGTGGACGAGCGGTCGTCGTCGGCGCTGGATTGGGGAATGGAATGCGCGGAATGCAGCGAGCTGGGGCTGAGCTTGGCCGGGCCGGTGGCGCGGGCCTTGGGATCGAGCGAGTCGACGATGGCCTGGGCATCGGCGCCAAGCAGCCGCGCATAGTTGCGCACGAGGCCGCGCAAGGAAACGCCGGTGGGCAGGTTGTCCCACTGCTCGTTTTCAAGGGCTTCGATCTGCTTGGTGGAAAACTTGATGCGGCTGGAGACTTCGTCGAGCGACCAGCCCTTGGCCAGGCGCAGACCGCGCAAGGCGGCGCCCACGCTGCCCACCGCGCCGGCGGACGAGTCGGAAACTGCAGAAGCGAAATCCTGCGTCATGCGTGCACCTGTTTAATTGGTATGGTCTGGCGCTGGGCGGCATTGCGCTCGGTGATCCGAGTGCGGTCCCGCACCTCTCCGGCCAGTTGGCCGCAAGCCGCATCGATGTCGTCGCCCCGGGTCTTGCGGACCGTGGTGATGATGCCGGCGTCCATCAGACGCTGGGCAAACACCTTCACCCGCGCCGAGGCCGAGCGCTTCAGGCCGGAGGCGGGGAATGGGTTGAACGGTATGAGGTTCAGCTTGCAGCGCACCTGGCGTGCAATGTGGATCAATTCCTTGGCGTGCTGGTCGGTGTCGTTGATGCCGTCCAGCATGCAGTATTCGAACGTGATGAAGTCGCGGGGCGCAAACGCCAGGTAGCGTTCGCAGGCGGCCAGCAGCTCCTTCAGCGGGTACTTCTTGTTCAGCGGCACGAGCTCGTCGCGCAGCGCGTCGTTGGGCGCGTGCAGCGAAACGGCCAGCGCCACGGGACAGTCTTGCGACAGGCGGTCCATCATGGGCACGACGCCGGAGGTGGACACCGTAACGCGGCGGCGCGACAGGCCGTACGCGTTGTCGTCGAGCATCAGGCGCAGCGCGGGCAGGACCTGGTCGTAATTGAGCAGGGGTTCGCCCATGCCCATCATGACGACGTTGCTGATGACGCGGGTGTCTTCGGTGGCGCGGGCGCTTTCAAGGCGGGCCGTGCCGATGTCGGCCTCCAGCACGCGCTTGGCCCACCACAGCTGGCCGATGATTTCGCTGGTCTTCAGGTTGCGGTTGAAGCCCTGGTGCCCTGTCGAGCAGAAACGGCAGTTCACCACGCAGCCAGCCTGGCTGGAGATGCACAGCGTGCCACGGTCGTCTTCAGGGATGAAGACGGTTTCGATGGCGTTGCCCTGCCCCACATCGAACAGCCACTTGCGGGTGCCGTCGGTCGAGCGTTGCTCGATGTTGACGGGCAATGCCTCGATGCGGCAATGCGTGGCAAGCTGGCTGCGGAAATCGCGGGCCAGGTCGGTCATGGCGTCGAACGAATCGGCGCCGCGCTGGTGCATCCAGCGCTGCAGCTGGCGGGCGCGAAACGGCTTGCCGCCCCACTGCCCGACCAGTTCGGACAGGGCGGAGCCGTCCAGCCCCAGCAGATTGATTCGTTCGACGGATTCCATAACCAGGTAAAACTAAAGCGCTTTCAACAACTTAAGCCAAAAATTAACGGCTGTGGATGTTGATTTCGGGGAAGAAGAAAGCCACTTCGACAGCGGCCGTTTCCGGAGCGTCGGAGCCGTGGACGGCGTTGGCGTCGATGCTGTCGGCGAAGTCGGCGCGAATGGTGCCGGCTTCAGCCTTCTTGGGGTCCGTGGCGCCCATCAGGTCGCGGTTCTTCTGGATGGCGTCTTCGCCTTCCAGGACTTGCACGAACACGGGGCCCGAGACCATGAAGTCGACCAGGTCCTTGAAGAAGGGACGGGCGGCGTGCACAGCGTAGAAACGCTCGGCGTCGGCGCGCGACAGTTGGGTCAGGCGGGCGGCGATGACCTTCAGGCCGGCTTGCTCGAAACGGGCGACGATCTGGCCGATCACGTTCTTGGCGACGGCGTCGGGCTTGATGATCGAGAGGGTGCGTTGAATGGACATAAAGGACTCCGAAAACTGATTTCTGACGGGTTTCTAGTTAATTGCCTGGTGGGGCTCTGTGCTTGCCGATGCCGCGCTGGGGTGCCACCCTTGGGTGCCACATCAAGCGCCATCGCGCCGTTGGCACGCAGGAGATCCGAAACGAATGGGTGTCTCGGGCCGCCCTGAACCACCGACCAAGACAGGATTCGACACTGCCGACCTGTCGGACGCATCCTGGAATGCCAGCGGGATTCCGGCTGCGCGCCAATCCAATGATTCAACGCGCATTTCCGAAGGAATCCTCAATGAATTCAGGGACTTCTAAAAGGTTTACAGTAACCCGGTATTCTAACACGCTGAGAAGACCGCATTACATCTTAAAATGAGCGGTTTGCTGCCCGCTTCCTACCCGGGCGCCCCTGTCTGCCGGAACTTAGTAATGACTCAAGCTGCTCCCCCGAACGCCGCGCCCATCGCCGGCGAAACCCCGGAACTCTCCAAGAGCTTCGAACCCTCCGAACTGGAATCCCGCTGGTATGCCGAGTGGGACAAGCGCGGCTACTTCGCCGCGGGCCAGCACGTGAAAACGGGGACGGAAAGCCAGCCCTACGTCATCCAGTTCCCGCCGCCCAACGTGACCGGCACCCTGCACATGGGCCACGCGTTCAACCAGACCATCATGGACGGCCTGGTGCGCTACCACCGCATGTCGGGCGACGACACCGTGTTCATTCCCGGCACCGACCACGCCGGCATCGCCACGCAGATCGTCGTTGAAAGACAGCTCGACGCGCAAAAGGTTTCGCGCCACGACCTGGGCCGCGAGAAGTTCGTCGAGAAGGTGTGGGAATGGAAGGAGAAGTCCGGCAGCGCCATCACCGGACAGGTGCGCCGCCTGGGTGCCTCGGCCGACTGGCCGCGCGAATACTTCACCATGGACGACCGCATGTCGCGCGGCGTGGTGGAAACGTTTGTCCGGCTGCATAAA
The DNA here is from genome assembly GCF_001428165.1 of Achromobacter sp. Root170. Taxonomy (NCBI): domain Bacteria; kingdom Pseudomonadati; phylum Pseudomonadota; class Betaproteobacteria; order Burkholderiales; family Alcaligenaceae; genus Achromobacter; species Achromobacter sp. Root170. The sequence continues at coordinate 77,875 of NZ_LMHN01000001.1, read as the reverse complement.
CAGGGACTGATCTACCGCGGCAAGCGCCTGGTCAACTGGGATCCCAAGCTGCTCACGGCCGTGTCCGACCTGGAAGTGCAGTCCGAAGAGACCGATGGCCACATGTGGCACATCCTCTACCCGTTCGTCGACGGTCCGCAGACCATCGTCGACAAGGACGGCCAGACCGTCACCCTGCGCGGCATGACCATCGCCACGACGCGCCCGGAAACCATGCTGGCCGACGGCGCGCTGTGCGTGCATCCCGACGATCCCCGCTACAAGCATCTGGTCGGCAAGCAAGTCGAGCTGCCGCTTTGCGACCGCAACATTCCCATCATTGCCGACGATTTCGTCGACCCTGAATTCGGCACGGGCTGCGTGAAGATCACGGGCGCCCATGACTTCAACGACTACGCCTGCGCGATGCGCCACGATCTGCCGCTGATCGTGATCTTCACGCTGGACGCGCACATCAACGAAAACGGTCCCAAGCAATTCCAGGGCATGGAACGCTACGAGGCCCGCAAGGCGGTCGTTGCGCAGCTGGAAGCCGAGGGCTATCTGGTCAAGGTCGAGCCGCACAAGATGATGCAGCCCAAGGGCGACCGCACCGGCGTCGTGCTTGAGCCGATGCTGACCGACCAGTGGTTCGTCGCCATGAGCAAGCCCGCGCCGGAAGGCACGCTGAACCCGGGCAAGAGCATCACCGAAGTCGCGCTGGAAGTCGTGGCCGACGGCCGCATCCAGTTCTATCCGGACAACTGGACCACTATCTACAACCAGTGGCTCAACAACATCCAGGATTGGTGCATTTCGCGCCAGCTGTGGTGGGGTCACCAGATTCCGGCCTGGTACTCGGAAGACGGCCAGGTGTTCGTGGCGCACGACGAAGCGGGCGCAATCGAGCAGGCGCGCGCCGCTGGCGTCACGGGCCCGCTCACGCGCGATCCCGACGTCCTGGACACGTGGTTCTCATCGGGCCTCGTGCCCTTCACGACGCTGGGCTGGCCGGAAAACACGCCGGACCTGCAGCGCTACCTGCCCTCCAGCGTCCTGGTCACGGGCTTTGACATCATCTTCTTCTGGGTGGCGCGCATGGTCATGCTGACCACGCACCTGACCGGCCAGATCCCGTTCAAGCACGTTTACGTGCACGGCCTCATCCGCGACGCCGACGGCCAGAAGATGAGCAAGTCCAAGGGCAACACGCTGGACCCGGTGGACCTGATCGACGGCATCGACCTGGACGGCCTGGTGGCCAAGCGCACCTACGGCCTGATGAATCCGAAACAGGCCGGCGCCATCGAAAAGGCCACGCGCCGCCAGTACCCCGACGGCATCCCCGCCTATGGCACCGATGCGCTGCGCTTCACGATGGCGGCCTACGCCACCCTGGGCCGCAACATCAACTTCGACCTGAAGCGTTGCGAGGGTTACCGCAATTTCTGCAACAAGCTCTGGAACGCCACACGCTTCGTGCTGATGAACACCGAAGGCCATGACCTGTCGGTGCCAGACGAAGGCGAACTGTCCTTTGTCGACCGCTGGATCGTCAGCCAGATGCAGACGCTGGAAGCCGACGTCGCGCGCGGGTTTGCCGACTACCGTTTCGACAACATCGCCAACGCAATCTACCGCTACGTCTGGGACGAATACTGCGACTGGTATTTGGAACTGGCCAAGGTGCAGATCCAGACCGGCACGCCGGCCCAGCAGCTTGGCACCCGCCGCACGCTGATCCGCGTTCTGGAATGCGTGCTGCGCCTGGCGCATCCGATCATTCCGTTCATCACGGAAGAGCTGTGGCAGAAGGTGTCGGTCGTGGCCGGCAAGCGCAAGGAAGGCGTGGCCGACAGCGTCAGCGTGCAGCCCTACCCCAAGGCCAATCCGGCTGCGGTGGATGCCGCCGCCGAAGCCGATGTGGCCGAACTGAAGGCGCAAGTCGAGGCCGTGCGCGCCCTGCGCGGCGAGATGAGCCTGTCGCCCGCCCAGAAGGTGCCGCTGTGCGCGCAGGGCGATGCGCCCATGCTGACCCGCAACGCGCCCTACCTGGCTGCGCTGGCCAAGCTGAGCCAGGTTGACGTGCTGGACGTGCTGCCCGACGCGGGCGCGCCGGTGCAGGTCGTCGGCGCCAGCCGCCTGATGCTGCACGTCGAGATCGACGTCGCCGCCGAGCGCGTGCGTCTGGACAAGGAAATCGCCCGCCTCTCCGGCGAGATCGCCAAGGCCCAGGGCAAACTGTCCAACGCCAGCTTCGTCGAGCGCGCGCCCGCCGCCGTCGTGGAACAGGAAAAGGCCCGCATGGCGCAGTTCGGCGAAACCCTGCAGAAGGTGCAGGAGCAGCGCGCCAAGCTCGGCAACTGATCCTCGCGCCGCCCCAGAAACCCCGGACACTGTTCCGGGGTTTTTTTGTTTGGGGACAGCCGGGATTCAGACCCCGCCGTCCGTCATCCGGTACCAGCTGACCACCGCATTGACGTACAGGCGGCGCAGCGGATAAAGCGGAAATGGCTTGATGGCCGACAGCGGCACGGGCAGCGCATTGGCATCGCCCGTGACCACGTACTGCGCCATTGCGGCCCCCATGCAGGTCTGCAAGCCGACGCCGCGGCCCTGGCAGCCGATGTCCACCAGCAGCCCGGGCTGCGGTTCATGCAGATGCGGCAGATAGTCGCGCGTGACGGCCACCCTGCCGCACCAGCGGAACTCGAACGGCGTGCCGGCCACCTGCGGGAACATCTTGACCATCACGCGCTCCAGATGCGCCCAATCCGCCTCGCCCTTGGGCTCGCGAAACGGGCCCCGGCCGCCCATCAGCAAGCGGCCCTGATGATCCAGACGAAAGTACAGCAGCAGGTTGCGCGTGTCGGACGTGACGTGTCCCTCGGGAAATATCCCGGCACGGATGCGGTCGGGCAGCGGCACGGTCGCCACCTGAAACGTGTTGGCGTCGATGATGGACGGCTTGAGGCCGGGCCACAGGCCGCCGCCATAGGCATTGGTGCACATCACCACGCGATCGGCGCTGACCGACGGCCCGCGCGCCGTGGACACCGTCCACTTGCCGCCGTCGCGCGCCAGGCCCGTGACGGGCGTATCGGTGTGCAGGGTCGCGCCCGCGTTCAGCGCGGCGCGCGCCAGGCCGCGCGCATAGCTCAGCGGCTGCACCGCGCCCGCCCGCCGGTCCACCCATCCGCCCAGATACTTGTCCGTGCCGATAAGCCGGGCGACCTGCGCCCGATCCAGCGGTTGCGCGTCCACGCCCAGCCGCGCCCATTGCGCCGCGCGGCCTTGCGCGACACGCAGCGCGTCGGGCGTGTGCGCGCCCTGGATCCACCCCTTGCGCACGCGCGGCACGTCCATCGCGTGGCGCTCGATCAGGTCGAAGACCGCGTCCGCCGTCCCGCCGGCGAACCGTGTCAACCGCTCGCCGCGCTCGGGGCCGAACATCGCAACCAGATCGTCAGGGTCGTATTTCAAGCCCGGAATGACCTGCCCGCCATTGCGGCCCGAGCCGCCAAAGCCGATCTCGCGCGCCTCCAAAAGCACGACCTTGACGCCACGCTCGGCCAGGTGCAACGCAGTGGACAGGCCGGCGTAGCCGCCGCCGATCACGGCGACGTCGGCCTGCGTGGACGCGTCAAGCGGCCCGGTGGGCGGCGGCGGCGCTGCGGTGGCCGCCCATAGTGACGGGGAAAGCGGAAACGGCGCTGGCTGCATGAGACGTCCTTACATGGGGTGCAACACACGCCGCAGGAAGTCCTGCGTGCGCGGATGCTGCGGATGATTCAGCACTTCGCGGGCGGCGCCCTGCTCCACCATGACGCCGCCGTCAAAGAACATGACACGGTCGGCGACCTCGCGCGCAAAGCTCATTTCGTGCGTCACGACGACCATCGTCATGCCGGCCTCGGCCAGCTTGCGCATGACGCCCAGCACGTCGCCGACCAGTTCGGGATCAAGCGCCGAGGTGGGCTCGTCAAACAGGATCGCCTTCGGTCTCATTGCCAGCGCGCGCGCAATCGCCACGCGTTGCTGCTGGCCGCCCGACAGCTGGTTCGGATGCGCGTTTTCCTTGTCCGCCAGGCCGACGCTGGCCAGCAGCTCGCGGCCGCGTTCAACCGCCTGAGCGCGCGGCTCTTTCTTGACGAAGATCGGGCCCTCGATGACGTTTTCCAGCGCCGTGCGATGCGGAAACAGGTTGAAGCGCTGGAACACCATCGCGACCTGCGTGCGGATCGACACGATGGAAGGCGAATCGCAATCGACCAGCTCGCCGTCGACCGTGATACGGCCGGCGTTGTAGCGTTCCAGTCCGTTGATGCACCGCAGGATGGTCGACTTGCCCGAGCCGGATGGCCCCACGACACACACGACCTCGCCCTGCTCGACCTCGGCGTCGATGCCTTTGAGGACTTCAAGCGGCCCAAAGCTTTTCCTCACGCCTTGCAGGCTGATCATTTGGTTGCGCTCCGTTTTTCCAGATGCCGCACCAGCAGGATGAGCGGCACGCACATCACCAGGTACATCAACGCGACCAGCGTGAACACCGTGGCGTTCTTGAAAGTCGACACGGCGATGAGCTTTCCTTGCAGCGCCAGCTCGGCAACGGTGATGGTGGATGCCTGCGACGAGTCCTTGAGCATCATGATCATGATGTTGCCGTAAGGCGGCAGGACGATCTTCACGGCCTGCGGCAGCACGACGCGGCGCATCGTCAGCCCCCAGCCCATGCCCATGGCCATGGCCGCCTCGATCTGCCCGCGATCGATCGCCTGGATGCCGGCACGGAAATTCTCGGCCTGGTAGGCCGAATACGCGACGCCCAGGCCGATGATCGCCGCCTGCACCGCGCTCAGCGACACGCCCATGTCCGGCATCACGAAGTAGATATAGAAGAGCAGCACGATGATGGGAATGCCGCGCAGCAGATTGACCAGGCCGGCGCTAAAGCCCGACAGGTATTTGTTGCCCGACACCCGCATCAACGCCCAGACCAGCCGCAGCACCGTCGACAGCGCCAGCGAGCCCAGCGTGACCAGGATCGTGAGCTTGGCGCCCTCCAGCAGTATCGGCATGAACTCTGCCGCGTCCTTCATGAATTGCATCATGCGTCCACCACCCCCAGAAGACTGCCCGCGTCGCGCTCCGGATGCGCGGCGTCCGCCGGCGGGTTTGATCGCGCCGGCGGGATTTTAACGAATGCTTGCGCTACGAAAGCCCGGCCGGCCTCACGCGCCGCCCAGGCCCCACTTCTTCAGGATGGCGTCGATGGCGCCGTCGGCCTTCAGCTTGGCCAGCGCCTTGTTGATGCGATCAAGCAGCTCGGTGTCTTCCTTGCGCGTGGCCAGCCCCAGGCTGCCCATGATCGTGGGCTGATAGGACTGCGCCATCTTCAGATTGGGGTAGTTGCCTTGCGACAGCACATACGCGGCAATGGGGTAGTCCATGAAGCCGCCCTGGATCCGGCCGGCGTTTGCGTCGCGCATCATGTCGGGCGGATTGTCGTAGAGCTTCACCTCCTTGAAGACGCCGCTCTTCTGGATGGGCTCGACGAAGGCAGTGCCCACCTGCACACCGACCGTCATGCCCTTCATGTCGGCGAACGACTTGTACTCCTTGTTGTCGCTCTTGAGCACCATCAGGCCTTCGCCATAGCGATAGACGGGCTCCGAGAAGCTCACGACCTGCTGGCGCTGAGGCGTGATAAACATTGCCGCCGACACGATGTCGATGCGCTTGGACGTCAGCGAGCCGATCAGCGCGGAAAACGCCATCGGCTCGATCTGCACCGAGAATCCGGCCTCCTTGCCGACCGCTTTCACAATGTCGACCATCACGCCCTCGATGCTGTTCGTCTTGGTATCGAGAAACGTGAACGGGCTGCCGGTGGGCGTGGATCCCACCTTCAATACCGTCTGGGCTTGGGCGCCCGCCGCCATGGACAATGCTGCGAATACAGAGACAACCAGGGTCTTGAATTTCATGACATATCCTCATCGTGGCAAAGAAGGCCGGGCCGCGCCTGGCGCGCCCGGTGGCGGCCCGCTCCCCTCGCGTGCCGCCGCATGGGTGCTGCGCGCTCAGGGCGCTTGTGACGTGTCGTCCTCCGCGGCTTGAGTGATGTTGGAGATGGCCCAGATGACCTCGGTCGTCTGGGACCCCGGATTGCACCAGCGGCGCGGCGTGCTGCTGGCATAGCAGAAGCTGTCGCCCTCCTGCAGGCGCAGGACGCGGTCGCCGACCCACAACTCCAGCACGCCCTTGAGCACCACGCCAATCTGCTCGCCCTGCCCGGTCACGAAGAGCTCGCTGCCGGTGGAGCCACCGGGCGCGATGGAGGCGCGGCACAGATCCATGCTGCGGCAGGCGGCGGGCGTGTACATCTCTTTGCAGATGCCCTTTTCCTTGAGGTCGATGTAGCGATGCGTGCCCGCGCGGGCCACGCGCCCATCTTCCTCGCCGCCCGTGTGCTCGGCGTTGCGCAGCAGGGCATTGACCGACACGCGAAACTCGCGCGCCAGGAGATGAAGGACTTTGACGGAGGCCGAGCTCAGCCCTCTTTCGATCTGGCTCAGCAGGCCCAGCGACATGCCGCAAGCCTGGGCGACGTCAGCGAGCGACCGTCCCTGCTGCTTGCGCAGCTGACGCAACTGCTGGCCCAGCCACAGATCGACGGCCGACTCCGGCCTGTCCGCCCGGGCGGGTGACGACGGTGCTGCACTGGCACGACGAACGGCGGCTGAGCGGCTCATATGAAAATTTCATGTGCATGTAATTTTCAATACTAAGGAGCAGCGAAAACGCCCACAATCTAGGACCTTCCCTAGCGTTGTGGGCGTTGCGGATGGGCCGCGATGACCGTCAGGCGGCGCCAGAGGGATCGGACGGCTTGCGCGGCCGGCGACGCCGGGATGATCCCGGCTCGGCGGGTAGCGGCGTCCCGGCCAGCTCGGCCAGATATCGCTCGTCAAGCTTGCTTAGCCAGCCTTTCTCGCGCGCGGTCGCGATGAGCTCAGGCCGGCGCGCCGCGGTCAATGACAATGAACGCTCGCGCCGCCAGCGCGCGATATTGGCGTGATGACCGCTCAACAGGGCCGCCGGCACCGCTTCGCCTTCGTACACTTCGGGACGCGTGTAATGCGGGCTGTCCAACAGGCCGGACAAGGTGTCATTGAAGGAGTCCTGCAGCGCGGAATCCCCATCGTTGAGCACGCCGGGCAAAAGGCGCACCGCGGCATCGATCACGGCGAGCGCCGCGATCTCACCGCCGGACAAGACGAAGTCGCCAAGCGAAATCTCTTGCGTGACGCAGCGATCGATGAAGCGCTGGTCCACGCCTTCGTAGCGTCCGCAAATGAGAATGAGGCCATCGCTGGCGGCCAATGCCTCGGCGCCAGCCTGGTCATAGCGCCGACCCACCGGGGCCAGCAACGCCACCGGGGCGGGACCAAGCCCCTGTCCGGCGCGCGCCTGCTGGGCGGCATTGACGGCGGCTTCCAGAGGCCCCGCCATCATGACCATGCCGGGACCGCCGCCGTAGGGGCGGTCGTCGACGGTGCGATGGACGTCATGCGTGAAATCGCGCGGATTCCAGGCATGCAGCTGCCACCGGCCTTGGGCATGGGCCCGGCCGGTGACCCCGAGGTCGCGCACCACCCCGAACATTTCGGGAAATAGCGTAACGACGTCGATACGCATCAAAAATCCGCGGGCCAGTCGCTGTCGATGCGGCGCGCGGCCAGATCGACGGCATGGATGTGCGCGCGTACGAACGGAACAAGCATTTCGGCGGGCCGGCCCTTGGCGTCCAGGAGGGGTTCGGGATTCTCGCCCTCGCCCTTCTGCAGCAGGACCTTCAACACGGCATGCGCGCCGTTGTCGAGGACCTCGCTTACCACGCCGATTCGCGTGGGTTCGCCGCTGGCGCTGGAGTACAGCGCGCAACCAATGAGATCGACCCAGTAGTATTCGTCTTCCTCGGGCGCGGGGAACGAACCGCGCGGCGCTTGCACGGAATGTCCGCGCAGCGCTTCGGCCTGATCGCGATCCGTGATGCCCTGCAGTTGCGCCACGACGGTGGCTCCCTGCGAACGGGCTTGCAAGATCTTGAATGCGACAGGCGCAGACGCGACAGCGCCCCGCGCCAATTCAGGCACAGGGCGAGTCAACCACCATTGAGACGCTGAGAGCAGCACTTCGGCGTTGGCCGAATGCGGCTGCACTTTAACCCAGCCTTTCACACCGTAGGCTGCAGTGATGCGGCCCAGCTCGACCAAATCCGTAGGCGCCGCGTTGGAGGTTGCGGCATCAGGCATTTATCGTGCTCTTTATCGGCTTGGATAGCGATGAAGCAGCTAGGAATGTCAGCTTGCAAGCGCGAGGGCTTTCAGCGTGGAAAAACTAGCCGCTCAGAATTCAGCTAAAGAATTTCAGCTAAGGATGTGCGACGCGGGCAATTAGGCCGCGGCGGAAACCTTGGCCGAGTATTCCTTGACCAGACGCTCGACGGCGGGCGACAGTTGCGCGCCGGTGCCGGTCCAGTACTGCACGCGATCCAGCGCAATGCGCAGGTTTTCCGTGCCTTCGCTAGCCACGGGGTTGTAAAAACCCACGCGTTCGATAAAGCGGCCGTCGCGACGGTTACGCGAATCGGTGGCCACCAGGTTGTAGAACGGACGCTTCTTGGACCCACCGCGGGCCAGGCGAATCACCACCATAGGTAATCCCTTGAATTAGTTGTGAAAAACGGGAAATTCTAGCACTGAAAGGAGCCTGCTGGCAAATGCAAGTGCCGAAATCTGCGGTGTGGCGCGATTTGTATCCTAAAACACCACATCCGGGTATTCTACAAGCTCGAGCCCAGCCCTGCTGCGGCTCTATCTGCAGGCGCGCCGCGCGGTGGTTGCGTCCGGCGTTGCGCCGTAGGCTCTGTCCACCCGGTCATGCCGCCCCCGGCCCGTGCCTGCAGCCTGTCTCGTTGTCATGCGTTTGAGCAGTTGGTGCGTCTGAAGAGCAATCTGATTGGAGAGATCGGATTCATGTCGACCCGCGCAAAACTCTACGCCCTGCCCTTGCCGGCCTCCCCGCAACGACAGCCTTCCCCTGCCTTCCTGCCCCCTCAGCGCCCGGCCACCCCGATCGGGGCGCCTGCGCCTGCGCCTGACTGCGCTTTCCCCCACTGACGTCCTTGAACTGGAGTGTGCACATCATGAAGAACCAAAAATCCGTCTTCGCCCCCGTCGCGCGCCTGGCTGTGGCTGGATTGCTGGCGGGATCCCTTGCGCTGCCAACGGGCGCGTCCGCACGGGTGATGGGTGCTGCGCTGACGACGGCATCCGGCCAGGTGACCGCCGTGGATCAGGCAAGCCGGACGCTCACCCTGCGCGGCGCCGATGGCAACACCGTGGAGATCGTTGCCGGACCGGATATCCGCAATTTCAAGCAGATCAAGCCGGGCGACACCCTGACGCTGGACTACTACGAGTCGATCGCGGTGGACGTGCGCCCCGCGGGCTCCGGCACGCCCGAAGTCGTGACCGAGACCGCGGCGGCTCGTACCGCCAAGGGCGCGATGCCAGGCGGCGCCATCGGCCGTCAGACCACGATCACGGCCGAGATCTGGCACATCAATCGAAGCGCGAATCTGGTCATCCTGAAAGGTCCTCAGGGCGGCCGCCGCACCATCCAGGTCAGGGACCCGGCGCTGCGCGAGAAACTCCAGCAACTGAAGGAAGGTGACCTGGTGGACTTCACGATCACCCAGGCGGTCGCAGCGGCCATCCACCGCTAGCCGACGCCGCCAGGATGAACAAGGCCCGCTGCGGGAGCGGGCCTTTGTTGATAGCGAGATTCGGTGCGGATCAGCGCCGGCGCAGGAAATGCACGCACCGCCCGTCGGCTTCCTGTTGCGCGACCAGCGCATTGCCCGTCTGACGAGAAAATGCCTGGAAATCGCGGATGGCGTTGCGGTCGGTGGTGATCACGCGCACCACCTGCCCGCTTTCCATCTGCGCAAGCGCCTTCTTGGCGCGCAGGATGGGCAACGGACAGGTCAGGCCGCTTGCATCGACTTCTTGGTCGAACACCGGCGCCTCGGCGCCGGCATCGAGACGGGAATCGACGTCGCTCATCAGAGGCGCTCGTCCACCCACTTCTGCACACCGGCGATCGCCGCGGGCAGCGCGGCGATATCCGTGCCGCCGCCCATGGCCATATCGGGACGGCCACCACCCTTGCCGCCCACCTGGCCGGCCACGAAGCCCACCAGGTCGCCCGCCTTGATGCGGTCGGTCAGGTCGGCCGTGACACCGCCCACCACGCTGATCTTGCCGTCGGCCGAGCCAGTGGCCAGCAGCACGACGGCCGGCTTCAGACGATCCTTCAGGTTGTCGACCATGCCGCGCAGCGCCTTGGGATCGACGTCGCCAATGCTGGCCGCCAACACCTTGATGCCCTTGACGTCGACGGCGGCGCTGGAGGCCAGGTCGTTGCCGGCGCTGGCCGCAAGCTTGTTGCGCGACTGCTCAAGTTCCTTTTCGAGCGCCTTGACCTGGTCCTGCACCTGCGCAATGCGCGCCGGCAGGTCGGCGGGCGTGCTGCGCAGCATGCCGGCGACCTGGGTCAGCAAGGCGTTCTGGTTTTGCACCCAGGCCAGCGCGTTGTCGCCGGTGATGGCTTCAATGCGGCGCACGCCGGCGGCCACGCCGCCTTCGGAAACGATCTTGAAGAGACCGATGTCGCCGGTGCGGCTGACGTGCGTGCCGCCGCAGAGTTCACGCGAAAAGCCGATGTCGAGCACACGCACGGTGTCGCCGTACTTTTCGCCGAACAGCGCCATGGCGCCGCCCTTGACCGCATCGTCATAGCCCATGACCTGCGCGACCGTGGGCTGGTTGGCCAGGACTTCGGCATTGACGATGGCTTCGACGCGGGCAATCTGCTCGGCCGTCAGCGGCGCATCCTGCGCGAAGTCGAAACGGGTCTTGTCGGGATCCACCAGCGAACCGCGCTGCTGCACGTGCGCGCCCAGCACCTGGCGCAAGGCCTTGTGCATGAGGTGGGTGGCCGAGTGGTTACGCACCGTGCGGGCGCGGCGGATGGCATCCACGCGAGCCAGCAGCGTGTCGCCGACGGCCAGCGAGCCGGATTCCAGCGTGCCGTGATGGCCGAACACACCGGACTGGATCTTGAGGGTGTCGGCAACGGCAAAGCGCACGCCGTCGGCTTCCAGGAGGCCGGTGTCGCCCACCTGGCCGCCCGACTCCGCATAGAACGGGGTGGCGTCCAGCACGACGACGGCGCTCTGGCCGGCCTTCACTTCCTGGACTTGGGTGCCATCCACGTACAAGGCCGTGACCTTGACGTTGTCCAGCTCAAGCTTTTCGTAGCCTTCGAAACGCGTTTCGGCGCCTTCGTAGCTGAGGCCTTCGGCCATCTTGAACTTGCCGGCGGCGCGGGCCTGGTCGCGCTGACGCTCCATGGCGACCTCGAAGCCGGCCATGTCGACTTCGACTTCACGTTCGCGGCAGATGTCGGCCGTGAGGTCGACGGGGAAGCCATAGGTGTCGTACAGCGTGAACAGCGTGGTGCCGTCCAGCACGCCGCCCTTGGGCACATTGGCCAGGGCGGTGTCGAGGATGCGCATGCCGTGTTCGAGGGTTTCGCCGAAGCGCTCTTCTTCCTGCTTGAGGACCTGGGCCACACGCTCGGCGGCGGCTGCCAGTTCCGGATAGGCCTCGCCCATTTCGGCAACGAGATCCGGCACCAGGCGATGGAAGAACGGCTTGGTCTGGCCCAGCTTGTAGCCGTGACGCAGCGCGCGGCGCACGATGCGGCGCAGCACGTAGCCGCGGCCTTCGTTGCTGGGAATCACGCCGTCAACGATGAGGAACGAGCAGGCGCGGATGTGGTCGGCGATGACCTTGAGCGAGTTGTCTTCCAGGTCCTTGATGCCGGTTTCGCGCGCGGCGGCGGCGATCAGGTGCTGGAAGAGATCGATTTCGTAGTTGGAATGCACGCCCTGCAACACGGCGGCGATGCGTTCCAGGCCCATGCCGGTGTCGACACAGGGACGCGGCAGGCGCGGCATGTTGCCGGCGGCGTCGCGTTCGAACTGCATGAACACCAGGTTCCAGATTTCGATGTAGCGATCGCCGTCTTCTTCGGGGGAGCCCGGGGGGCCGCCCCAGATCTCGGGACCGTGGTCAAAGAAGATTTCGGAGCAAGGACCGCAGGGGCCGGTGTCCGCCATCTGCCAGAAGTTGTCGGACGCATAGCGCGCGCCCTTGTTGTCGCCGATGCGGATGATGCGCTCGGTCGGCACGCCCACTTCCTTGGCCCAGATGTCGTAGGCCTCGTCATCTTCCTGGTAGACGGTGACCCAGAGCTTTTCCGCCGGCAGCTTGTAGACCTGCGTCAAGAGCTCCCAGGCGTACTGGATGGCGTCGCGCTTGAAGTAGTCGCCAAAGCTGAAATTGCCCAGCATTTCGAAGAACGTATGGTGGCGGGCGGTGTAGCCCACGTTCTCCAGGTCGTTGTGCTTGCCCCCGGCGCGCACGCTGCGCTGCGACGAGGTGGCTCGCGTGTACGACCGCGATTCCTTGCCCGTGAAGACATCCTTGAACTGGACCATGCCCGAATTGGTGAAGAGCAGGGTCGGATCGTTGCCCGGGACGAGCGACGACGAGGGAACAATGGTGTGTCCCTTGGACTTGAAGAATTGCAGGAACTGCTGGCGAATCTCGGAGGATTTCATCGTGGATGAAGCAGAATTTAGGGCGAATCGCCAATTATAGAGGGTTGGCGGGAATACGCGCGGAATGGGCTGGACGGCGGTTACCGGACACAGACGTAACCGATGGTCCAGCCTTCGGTTCCCTTCCAGACGCCGCCCGAGGACACGACGACGCTCTCGTACCCCGTCGGGCATGCGCACTGGCCGGTGCGGGGGTTGGCCGTGGAGATGCCCGTGTAATGGAAGCAGCCTAGCGGGTAATTCACGCTGAAGGCGCCCCCAAACCCGCCGCTGGCCTGCATCCAGACCCCCGATTCGCAGGAAAGCAGCTGCCCGGCGGCGGATTTGGCAAGGGCGCCGGGCTGCGCCCCGCAGGCGTGGCCCGGGACTTCCCGGGCGCCCACGTTGACGTACCCGCCCGTCTCCACGCTGCCAGCCACTGTCAGCCCGCCCTGCAGGTCTGGATCGCGCGTGTCGCGCATTTTCACGTAGCCGCTCAGGTCGGGCAGCCCGGCGCCAGCGCCCGCCCACAGGGCAAGCGTGCCCGGCGCATGCGTGGGCGCGCCGGGGGCCAGGGGATTGGGAAACCCATACGTGGCGCCGCGCAGTTGGGCTGGCGCCTGCGGCCACACCGCCCCGCCGTAGCCGTCCGTGGATGCAACGATGGATGCCATGGCGACTTCGTCCGGCACTTGCGACCCTTTTTTCAGCAGGGGCTTGTCGGCATAGACGATGCCGTCCAACCGGCAGGGATCGCCCGGGCAGGTCTGGCTGCGAGCGATGTGGATGTCCGCGCCGAAACCCAGCGCCGACTGATTGGGAAAGTCGGCGGGCAACAGCCCCTGGGCGCTCAATTCCGCCAGGCTGGGTCGCAGGGCCTGCGCGAACAGCGGCTGGCCTTCGCCATCCAGAGGCGGCTTGCCTTCGGACAGGGCCTCGGCATGCCGCGACAGCATCTGCGTCACTGCCAGGCGGATTTGCGTCATCCAGACGCCCGTGGACCGGGCCGCGGACGCTTCGATGCGGTGAACGACTTCGTTGGAGGCCCAGATGGCCACGGCGGTGGTGATGGCCAGCGCCAGCGCCATGCCGATGAGCGAAAAGCCCCCCTGCCGCCGCCGGACGGCGGGCGGCTGCAGGCGCCATGCCAGCTTGCCTGGGGCGCAGCGAGGCGCGCTCATCTTGCAGTGAAAACGAAAGTGTTCACGTCGCCCTGGCTGCATTGCGCCTGCGCCTGTGCGGCGCGGTACGGCGTGGCGGGAGTGGCGATCGAGTCCTTGACGACCTTGGCGCCGCTGCTGCCGCTGATGGAAATGATTTCGGAGACCCGCTGCAAGACGGACGCCAGCGCCGGGCAGGCGGCATGGCTGACGTTGGTGAGCGTCAGGGTGAACGCGGACCCCATGCCCGCCCCGTCAACGGAGGCCGGTTCAACCTGGACCACGCCGCTGCCGCTGGTGCCGCTGCCTCCCAGGCCGTGGGCCACGCTGGCCGCCGCGCCCGTTCCCTGCACCGACAGCACGGTGGAGTCGCGCAGCGCGTTGGCCAACGCACCGGTATCCAGGCCGGTGTAAGGCGTCACGCCGCCGCCCTGGGCGTTGATTTTCATGCTGGCGACGAAGCGCTGCAGTTCTTCGCCTACCTTCGGCACCTTGTTTTCTATGACGTAGCCGCCAATGGCCGGGATGCCGACGATCGCGATGAGCAGGACGATCGCCGTGACGATGGACACCTCCATCAACGAAAACCCCTGCTGCTTCCACCGGGCGCATCGAAACACTCTGACTCTTTTCATGAAGATCCTCTTTGATAAAAGCGCGCGGCGAGCCGCGCAGTTGCCGCCAACCGGCGATCCACTACTGGCTGGCATAAAAATTGGTCAACGCCAGGCGCAGCTCGTCGATCACCGCGTAGTGCCACAGCGTGATGCCCAGCACCGTGGACAACGAGGCAATCAGCAATGACCAGCGCAGCACCATCGCCTGCCGCCGCACTCGGGCCAGCAGGCGGACCTCCACGCGCTGGCGCACGCGGGCCAGACCCGGCTCGACGCCCAGCGCATCCATCAGGTCCGCCATGTACCACCAGGTCTGGGCATCCAGCAGACCAGTGCCGAAGATTTCCGCGCCGCTGGCGCCGCCGTCGATCCGGCTCAGCATGGCCTGCAGGTGCGCCAGCAGCCACGGCGAGGCGTCGCGCGCCTGCACGGACAGCGCGTGTCGCAAACGCGTGTCGGCTGCGCCGTGCTGTCTGATGAGCACGGCCAGCAGCGATAGAAAGCGGATCGCCTGAAAATCGCGATACAACCGCCAGAGCAGCCAGCGGTCGAGCACGGCGCGGATATCGCCCGTGAAGTTGGCGAGCGACCAGAGCGCCAGCATGACCGCGCCGAATATCAGGACAACCCACAGCGCAAGCCATTGCTTCAAGCCGCCGGCCAGCGCGAACAGGCCACGCGTGAGCGGCGCGTAGTCTTCGGCGGGCACGGCCTGGAAAACCTGCTGCAGCCTAGGCACGCTGAAAAACGGAATGGCGCACAGCAATGCGAAAGCGACGATGGCGGCGATCACGCCCGTGGCCGCCGCCGACAGCAATGCCGACCAGGCCTCGGACGCCAACCTGACGGCGCGCGCCAGATCGCGCAGTGCAGCGGCCAGATCGCCGCCTTCCTCCTGCACGCAACTGAGCAACAGGCATTCGCCGTGCGGCAGCGTGTCAGACCACGCAACGCCCAGGTCGCCGCCTGCGCCCAGATAAGCGGCGGCCCAATGCTGGCAGAGGCGCCCGCGCACGGTGTCGGGTCCGTAGCGGCTGGCGTCGTCCTCGAAGATGTCGCGCAGGCTCTTGCGCCCTTGCGTGCCTTCGACGACATCGGCCAGGTATTCGTAATAGTCCGCACGCTGCGCGCGAAATCGCAGCGCATCCAGCCGCAGCCGGTGCTGGCCGGCCGACGACGCAGACCAGCGCGATGCGCGCGCTATGACGTCAGCCATGACGGACTCCCTTGGACACGGCCGCGCGGGTCGGCGCAGGCGCTGCGGCCAGCACTGAAACGGCCGACACCGAACCCAGCGTCGGCAAGACGGGCAGTTCGAAGCGGCGCAACAGCGTGCGCGGATCGATTTCTCCGAGGCTCGTCCGGTACAAGGCGCAATCCAGCGCCCGCGCGCCGCGCAAGGCGGCATCGCGCCAGGCGCCGCCTATTGCGGGCTGGAACTGCTGCTTCAAGCCGTGGTTGTCGCGCCGCCGCACTTGCTCAAGAAAGCCCTGCACGCGATCCGGCTCGATCATTTCGGCCGCGACACTGCGTCCCGCCGTGCCGTTCAGTTCCGGCATGTGATCGCGCCGGCACGCGGGGCAGCCCGCCTCGTTCCTGACCTTGAGCGACGCCGCGTCCAGATCGTAGGTGTCTTGCATCGCGCGCACCCAGCCGCGCCAGTCCCAACCTTGCGCCTGCCGAGCCGGGACGCCCGACCACAGGCTGTCCACCGGTAGCGCGCAACCGGGGCACAGGCGTGGCAGCAGAGTCTGGTAGATGAGCAGTTTCAGGATGCCGGGCGAAGCCAGAAACTCTCGGGACACACCGATGGCGTCGGAGGCCAGGCGTTCGGGAATCATTGCGGCCGACCCGGCGTGTGTGGTGGCGTACAGGCTCACCCCCGAACTGGCGAGGTCCATGAAGGCGCGGCCCGTCTGGATATCGCGGACCTCGCCGATCAATAGGTCGTTCATGGCCGAGCGCTTGATGGTCTTGAGTTTGGCGTCCAGCGTGGGCCACGCCGCGTCCGCCAGCGCGCCGCTCAACGTGTTCTGCAGCGCGTTGCCGATGTGGTATTCCACGGGATCTTCAAGCGTGATGACCTTGCGTGTTGGCGAGATGCCTCGCATCAGCGCGGCGATGGTGGTGGACTTGCCCGAGCCGACCACACCCGCCAGCACGATGGCGCCGCCCTCGCGTTCGCGCGCCCGCAGCAACGTTTCGGCCTGCGCGGGCAGGTAACCCAAGGCCAGCAGGTCGCCGTTGACGGTCGCGTCCAGCCGCAGGATCCGCAGGCACACCGAAGGCCCCGCGTCCGCGGCCAGGGAGGCCCAGCGCAACACGATGGGCGCGGCGTCCACGGTCAGAGAAATGCGCCCCTGTTGCTCGAGCGCCGGATCGAACACCGCGCCGTTGCCGCCGCGCACGTCCATCCACGCCACGGCCAGGACCTCGAGCAGCGTGGCGCTGGAAAGACCCGCGAACCGCTCGGCGCCGACATACTCGCCGTGGATGGTATAGCGGATGTCGCCGCCGTCGCGCCGCTGGTCCACGTTGATGTGCACGTCGCTGGCGCCCTGCACCACACCCCAGCGGACGATGTCGAGGAACAACGCAGCCAGCGCCGAGGCGCGTTCGGCCGGGTTTGCCTTTGCCAGACGCCCCGGTCCGGACGCCGTGTACTGGCCTCGCGCGATCATCAGCAAAAGCGGCGCGGGAACGACGTAGCGCGCGGGCCGCGCCATGCGGTAACCCGCTGCTTTCACCATCCGTTCGACCTCATCGATCTGGTCGCCAACGGTGTATTCCTTGACGGCGAAGATCGCAGCCTGGCCGCCTTCAAGCAACACCGGGCAGAGCCGGCCGGCCAGCGCCGCCAGATCGAACTGGCGGCTCAGCGCGCGCACGAAGGCCGGCTCCATGCCAGCGACGTCTTCAGGCGTATGCAGTTCGGGCGGGCAAGCAGGCATTGCCGAAGCGGGCAAGGTGTGCATCGGCATCAATGGCCCCTTCCTGCATCCAGACAAGCCGACTGCTCGCGACCGTCGCGCTGCAAGCGCACGCAGGCGCCGTCGACGGCCAGCAGGCGATAGGGCGCCATCAGTGCGCCGCCTGCCACGGGATCAGCACGGCCAGCACGGTAGCGCAGCAAGGTCCCGTTGACGACGATGTCCACGTTCAAGGCGCGCGCCGTGCCGAATATCGCGGTCACGCGGATGTCGTCCACGCCGTGTGCGACGGGCGGCGCCGAGCCGCCCTTCCCTTCGCCCACCCCGCAAAGGCCCGGCACCCGGCAGTCCGCCAATGCGGCCGCGGCATCCGCCCGCAACAAGGTGCGGACAGTCTCGACCTCTGGCCAGGGTTGGGGCGTCTGCGCGTGATCCCCGGCCCGGGCTTGGCCTGCCGAGACCGCCGCGGCGCTCAGTGCAATGCGGGCCAGCATGCGCCCGGTTGCGCGTCTGCGCTGGATGCAAAACTTATTCCTGTTCATAAAGATCCCCCTGCAATTCAGCGACAAGCGCACTCGCGACGAGACTGGGCCGCGGTTGCGGCTGCACATTCACCACGAGGCGCGACCAGCGGGCAGCAGGCACTGGCCCCGGCAGCAACGCCATGGAACGCAATGGCCCATGCAAGACCAGGCTGCGCCTGCGAACGAGCGGCGTCCCCCATCCGTCAGCGCTGCCGGGCGACGCAACGGCACGCGCCGCGGCAGGCAGCCGCGGAATCAGCGGCACGGCCGGCGACAGCGCCACGGAAGCGAATGCGGGACGCAGCCCTTGCAGCCCCCCTGCCACCCACGTGTCCACGTGCAGCGACGTGGGCAACGCCAGGTCGGCCACACGGATGGGCGCCGACGCCACGCGCCAGGCCAGCGTGGCTTCCTCGAGCGGCTTGAACGACACCTGCCAGCCGGGGGGCAGCAGCGCGTGCAGCCCGTGATTGGTGGCAAGCGGGTGAGCCCTGGCATATACAGCCGCGCAGTCCCATTGCTGCGTGGCGGCCTCGCATTGGGCGCGGCGCAGCGCCCAGCCCTGCACCTGCACAGGCAGCGCCGCCACGCTGGCGAGCAGGCGCGTGAGGTCCGTGGCGGGATGGACCGTCGTGCCTTGCAGCATCGCCTCGTACGCATCGGCCATCGGATCTCGAACCGCGGCGGGCGCGGGTGGCGCCGCCGGTTTGCGCGCGAACGGGGCGACGCTCGCGTTCCACAATGGCGGCGCGATGGCGGCAAGACCGATGCAGGCAAGAAATAGACGCAGCGCGGCAGGCAGTTCGGCCCAACGCGAAGGCAGCACCGTCAGCGCGGCGCCAGACTCCACCGTCTGCGCCAATGCCGCCCACACCCGATCCGGCGAATGTTCCGTCAGCGACGGACGCTGCGCGAGCAGCGCGCGCTGTTCCGACTGTGCATCGTCCAGCGAATCGAACACCCTGTCCGTCTGCGACAGGACGGCGCCGCCATGTGCGGCAACCAGCCAATGGCGTCCATCCGGCAGGCGAACCAGACTATGGCCGCCCTCGGGATACAGCAGGGCGAACAACTGCGCGGCCGATTGCGGCGGCGTGGCGCCCAGTGACCGCGCGCGGCGCCAGGGCCGCGCCGCCCACCGGCCCGGCCGCCCCCGCCCATACCCCGCGACCATCGCCAGCGATCCGCCCACAACGTAATGCGTGGCGCGCAGGCGGCGCCCCCGGGATCGTGCGAGCTTGGGGACGTTGGAGCCGATGAGCGCAAACCAGCGCAGGCCAAACGCCAGCACGCGATCCGCACCGGGGCATTCGATCAGCAAAAATTGAGGGGCCCGGTTCACGATCAATACCCTTCCTCGACCTGGGCTGTCACCAGGATGAGGGTGGTATGGCGTTCGGTGGCCGCGCTGTCCAGACCGCCGGCCACGAGCGGCAAGCCGGGGGCCAGCCGTTGGCGATCATGCTGATCCTGCTTGCGGTCAAAGCCGGCCACGATCATGGGTTGCCCTGGGCGCAGTTCGATCTGCTGCACCGTGCCACTGCCATCGATGGTGATCTGCTGCACCTGAACCTGATTGGCGCTTTCACCGAACGTGATCGTCTTCAGGGGCTGCGCGACTGCGTTGTCATATGCGATCGAGAGCAAGATCTGCCCGTCTTCCTGGATGTCCGGCACCAGCGTGAGGAATGAACCGACGGTTTCTTCCTTTTGGCTGATGGACACCGCAGGCAGCGACCCATTTGCGCCAGTGGACGTCATGCCGGGCATTGCCGTGCTCTGCACGCGATCGATGTACGAGAACGTGGTTCGCACGGCGTGCGAGACCGGCCGGCGGTTCAAGGTGAGAACCGGGATCTTGCTATGCCGCACGACCGCCCCCATCGTGCTGAGCGCGGAGACGATGGCCTGCGAGCCCTGGAATGGCCCTTGGGCCGAGGCGGCCTGAAGCAGGCCCGCGCCGGTGACGGGCACGCCCGGCATGGCCAGTCGTGCCGTTGCGCCCGCGGCCGCATACAGCGCGTTCCAGTCCAGGCCGCCGGCGGCCTCGGAGCTGGCAATCAGGGTGATCTCCTCGAAAAGAAGGCGGACGCGGCGGGTCAGCGCCTTGTTTTCGCGCTCGAGGTAGCGCGCGACCCGGTCCAGCGCGTCGGGCGTATCGGTAACCACCAGTGCGGCCGCGCCTTCCACGGGCTCTGCGATCACGCCGGATCGCGTGAGGAATGGCAGGATGTTTGCGCGCAGGATGGCCAGCGCGTTGTGCTCGCCTGCGGAGAGCGTGGTGTTGGATGTGCTTTCGAAACCCTCGCCTTCCGCGCTGCCGGAGCGGCCGAGCCGCACGTCGACCTTGCTGGCCAACGTTAGCGCGCGCAGGTCGAAGACGCGCGTTTCAGTGCGGTAGAACTCGAGCGCGTTGTGTTCGTAACGCCAGTGCACCGAGAAGCGTGCGGCCAGCGCATCGAGCAGATCGGCGAGCGGTTGCGGATCCGCGCGCACTTCGATGCGCGCGGGCGCGGCCAAGGCTACTGAGCCGCTGACGGCCAGACGCGGCAGGAAATGGTCTTGGGCAAGCAGCGCGTCCGGACGCACGCGCACCGCGATGCCGGTAGCGGCGGTCAGACGCTGTGCCAGCGTGGGCAGGTCCGCGTCGTCAGCCAGCATGAGCGTGGTTTTTACGTTCTCGCGCAATGCAGGCGGCAGCACGACCTCGCGCGCAAGCGGTTGCGGCTTGCCCGCAAGCCAGGGCGTGGCGACTTCCTGTGCGGCGATGCGCGCCTGACGATCGGTCAAGCCGTCGGCATAGGCCGCGTGTCGCGTGGCGGCATCCGCATGCTGGGCGCTGGCCGCGCGCCGCATGTCCGTGACCCGTTCAGTTACCGAACATCCGGCGAGGACACACGAGAGCGACACGCACGCGAGAGCCCGGCATTTGCGCAAACGAGCGGTGCAGGCAAACAGACTGAGGTTCATGCCGCGGCTCCTTTGGGCGTGGCCGCGCGTGAGCACGATTGCGCAAGCGGCACCACACGCAGAACTCGGTTGCCGTAGAAACAAGGTTGCAGGGGCCGGTCCGCCAGTTCGGTTGCGCCAAGCAGGCCGCGCACGGCAGCCTTGAAGTCACCGGGAAATTCGGCCGTGGCAGCCAGCGGAATGTCGACGTCCACCGCCCAATGCTGCGGTTGGAACGTCCAGCCGGCCGAGTCGGCCCAGCGTGCCAGGACGGCGCGCAGCGTGGCGTCGGGCGGCGCCGCGCGGAACGGGGTGGCTTGCGGGGCCACCTGCGGGCCGGCCGGCGCGTGGCCGTCCGATCGCGCGGGCGTGTCAGCCGAAAGCGTGATGGCCGCGCTGGCATCTTGCAGCGGACGCTGCGACGGATCGGGTCTTGCCGCCGTGGGCAGCGCCACGCGGGCGGCGGATGCCGGTTCGCGCGCCGGGTTGGCCGCGGCATGCGCGCGCCGCGCCCGCGCGGTCAACCTGCCGCCGCGAAAGGAAAGCCCATTCCATGCGCCAGCAACCACGACGTAGGGATCGCGCCGTACGTACGGCAAGGGGTGCTCGCCACCGTCGCCCATGCCGAAGATGGCCGGCAACGGTTGTCCCGGCAAGAACTGCAACCAGGTCTCGCGGCCGTCGTCGAAGACCTGCAGCGGTGCAACGGCGGGATCGCCGGACAGTTGCCAATCGAAGCGGAACCCCAGAGAGGACGGAATGCCGGACTGCCAGGAAGATCCGCCCGCCGGACCGGGGCCCGACCACGAGCATGCGCCAAGGCAAGACAGCCCGGCCGCCAGGAAAAAGATTCGTACCATGCCTCACCGCGAACAAAGGGCGCATCGGAAGCGACACGCATGAGCGGCATGGTGGCCGAGCGCGGAAGGCGCCGCCAGACTGGCATGTACGTAGGGATGGATTCATCCCCACCGACGGAGCTACGAATTCAGGCGCAAAAAAAGCCCGGTCCGAAGACCGGGCTTTGCTTGCTGCGCGTGGCGTGCGGCTTTGCTTGCCGCACGGATGCGATCAGCGCTGCGTGGCGATGGTGCGGGCCTGCGCGGCAGCGTTGTTCAGTGCGGCAACGGGCGGCACCTTGCCGTCAAAGGCGTCGGTGAGCTCCTTGTTCAGCACGGGCTCGATGCGATCGTAGTTGGCCATGCGGAAGCCGCGGCTGTTCTGGACGGGCTTGGCGCTCATCGAGGCGACAACAGCCTGCGCGCCCGGGATCTTGCTGTAGAACGACACGTCGGAAGCGCGGAACGCGGCTTCCGTCAGCGGCAGGTAACCCGTGCGCTGGTGCCATTCGGCTGCGACGACCGGCTTGGACAGCCAGGCGAGGAACTGCGCGGTGGCTTTTTCCTGCGCCTGCGGGTGGCCTTCCAGCGCCCACAATGCCGAACCGCTGACGAACGGCTTGCCGCCTTCCTTGGTGACTTGCTCGTAGTAGGGCAGCGGCGCGACGCCGAAGTTCAGCGACTTGGTGGCCAGGAACTGGCCAAACGCGCCCGAATTGGCCGTCAGCACTGCGCATTCGCCCTTGGCGAACAGCTTGTCGTTGGTGTTGTCGCCGGAGTAGGCAGTGAACAGCAGCGAACGCTTCCAGCTCACCATCAGCGAGATGTGGCGCATGTACAGCGTGTCGAACTGCATGGCGGGGGCAGCGGACTTCTTGGTGACCGCATCCAGGCCATTGTTGTTGCTGGTGAACTGCTGGTTGTTGATGGGCGCCAGGTTTTCAAGGTGGACCGCGACCTGGTCGCTGGACGCGTAGGGGCAGTCGATGTCGGCCACGTCGCGCAGCTTCAGCAGTTCAGCCTGCAGCGCGGTCCACGTGCGCGCCGGCTTGTTGGGATCGAGACCGGCCTTCTTGTAGGCGGCGGTGTTGTAGAACATCACGGGCACTTCGGCCATCCAGGGGAAAGCCAGCAGACGGCCCTTGCTGTCGCGCGTGAAATTGCTGGTGGCCGGGATGAACCAGTTCAGGTCCTTGATCGGATACTTGGCCAGCAGTTCGTACAGCGGCAGCACCGCCTTGTGCTGAGCCACGATTTCGGGCGAATGGTTATCGGACAGTTGCAGCAGGTTCGGGCCCTTCTTGGCCTTTACCGCGGACACGGCCTCTTGTTCCAGGGCGGACGGCGAGGCGAAGCCGCGCAGCGTCACTTTGACGTCGTCCTGTTCCTTGTTGTATTGCTTGGCGAGCTTTTCGAACTCGGCCTTGTTTGCGTCTGTCAGGGTGTGCCAGACCTGGATCTCGACGGGTGCGGCATTTGCCACGCCGGCCATCGCCATCGCGGCGCCAAACACCCATGCACGCCGGCTGGCGAACATCGCGCGGGCAACGCCCGCCAATTGCAGTTTCTTCATAGGTTCACAGACCAAGAAAAGGGAATTCCGGTTCTGGCCGCCGTCCACTGATCAGATCGGCCAATGCCCGGCCCGAGCCAACACCCATCGTCCAGCCAAGCGTACCGTGTCCTGTATTGATATACAAATTCGGAATGCGGCTGCGGCCAATGATGGGTACGTTCGAGGGGGTGGACGGGCGCAAGCCCGACCAATAGCTGACGCGCCCGAAATCGAGTGCGTCGGGAAAGAGTTCTTTGGCGAGGCGGGTCAAGGCCTCGCAACGGCCGGTATTCAGACTGCGGGAATAGCCGGACAGTTCCGCCGTGCCCGCCATGCGCAGCCGATCGCCCAAGCGCGAGAAGACGATCTTGTGGCTGCTGTCGGTCAGGCTGACGGTGGGGGTCGCACCCGGATTCAGCACCGGGAAGGTGGCCGAATAGCCCTTTGCCGGATACACGTTGCACGGGATTCCGAGGGGACGCAGCATCGCGGGGCTGAAGCTACCCATGGCGACGACATAGGCGTCGGCCGAGAGCGTGGCATACCGGCCATCGGGCTGGATGATTTCGATGCCCGTGACCGCGCCGCCCTGAGTCAGGAGCCGGGTCGCGCGCGTGTTGTATTGGAATTCGACGCCCGCGCGCGCGCAGTGTTCAGCCAGCGCGACGGTAAAGAGGTGTACGTCCCCGCTTTCGTCCTCGGGGGTGTAATCGCCGCCCACGATGGTGGCGCGATGCGGCGCCAGCGCGGGCTCGATGGCGATGACTTCGTCGGCGGTCACGACACGGCGTTCCACGCCGAAGTCGCGCATCAGGCCGGCGGCGCGCTGCGAGTTTTCGAATTCGTGGGGATCGCGGTAGAAATTCAGGATGCCGCGCTCGAGGTGGTCGTACTGGATGCCGAGTTCGGTGCGCATCCCGCGCAGCGTGGCGCGGCTGTATTCGGCCATGCGAACCATCGCCCGGATGTTGGGAGCGAGCCGGCTGGGAAGGCATTCGCGCAGGAAAGCCAGCCCCCACATCCATTGCCGCCAGTCGAGTTGCGGGCGGAACAGCAGCGGCGCGTCGTCGCGGAACATCCACCTGAGCAGCTTCATCGGCGCCTGGGGATTGGCCCAGGGTTCGGCGTAAGACACGGAAATCTGCGCGCCATTGGCAAGGCTGGTTTCCTGTGCGGGACCGGTGCAGCGGTCAATGACCACGACGTCATGACCCGCCTGGCTGAGCCACCAGGCGCTGGAGATGCCGATAATGCCGCTACCCAATACCGCTACTTTCATGCCTGCGTCGCTCCTTGCATGCCGGTTGCGTGCGCGGACCCGATGTCCGCGTACCCCCGGCAGGCCGCTGCCAAAGCAGTTTACCTTGCCGTTTTGCAGCCGCCTAAGTAATAAAAAAACATATTACTTACGACCCGGCCTTCGCCAGATCGGCCTCGGACGTGAACGCGTCCGCGTAGAACTCTTCGGGTGGCAGGCCGTTCTGCGCGCTGAACTCACGGCGCGCGGCATCGACCATCAGCGGGGTGCCGCAGGCATAGACCTGATGCCCGGACAGGTCCGCGATGTCTTGCATCACGGCTTCGTGGACAAAGCCGGTGCGGCCGGTCCAGTTGTCTTCCTGCAGCGAGTTGGACACCACCGGGACGTAACGCAAGTTCGGCAGCTGGGCCGACCAGGACTGCGCCAGCGCGTCCATGTAAAGGTCTTGCGGACGGCGGCCGCCCCAATACAGCGCGACGGGCCGGGTGATGTTCTTGTGGATCATGTGTTCGACGATCGCCTTGACCGGCGCAAAGCCCGTGCCGCTGGCCAGCAGCACGATGGGCTTGTCGCTGTCTTCGCGCAGGAAGAACGAGCCGAAGGGCCCTTCCAGGCGCAGGATCTCGCGTTCCTTCATCTGCGTGTCGCCGGCGCCGAAGACGTGATCGGTGAAAAGCCCGCCCGGCATGTGCCGGATGTGCAGTTCCAGCGGGCTGCCGGTGTGCGGCGCGCCGGCCATCGAATAGCTGCGGCGGCGGCCGTCCTTCAGAATGATTTCGACGTACTGCCCGGCGTAGTAGCGGAACTGCTCGGAGGCCGGCAGTTGCAGCTTCAGGACCGTAACGTCGGGCGCCACGCGCTCCATGGTCTGGACACGCGACGGCAGCTTGCGGATCTGGATGTCGCTGGCCAGCCGGACTTCGGTGGACTCGACCACGAGGTCGGACTCGGGGCGGGCCTGGCAGAACAGCGTGTAGCCGTCGGCCAGTTCCTCGGGCGACAGGATCTGCGCGGGGTACTGGCCGGCGTCGAACTCCCCGGAAACCACTTTGCCCTTGCAGGTGGAGCACGCGCCGTTGCGACAGCTGTAAGGCAGGACGATGCCCGCCGCCAATGCGGCGTCGAGCACGGTCTGGCCGGGCTCGACCGGGAATTGATGCTTGCTGGGTTGAATGATGACCTGGAAGCTCATGATGAAACGGTTCAGAGGCGACGAAGCGCTATCCGGGTATTGCCGGAAAGGCGCCCCGCCCGGCCCGGCGTCATGCCGGGAACTTGCGGATTTCCTTGACGCGGTTGGCGTCGTCAACCAGCACCACCTGGGGCTTGTGCGTGGCCGAATCTTCTTCGGACATGGGGCCGTACGTGCAGATGATCAGCAGGTCGCCCACCTGCGCCCGGCGCGCCGCCGCGCCGTTCAGCGAGATGGCGCCGCTGCCGCGCGCAGCCTTGATGATGTAGGTGTCGAAGCGTTCGCCATTCGTCACGTTGTAGAGTTCGATGCGTTCGAACTCGCGCATGCCGGCAGCGTCGAGGAGGTCTTCGTCGATGCCGCAAGACCCTTCGTAGTGAAGGTCGGCTTCGGTGACCGTGACGCGGTGCAGCTTTGCCCGCAGCATGATGCGTTGCATAAAAAATTCCTGGTTCCGCGGCCCGGACCGCGAAGTGTTGCATGGTTGATGCCCGGCATCCGGATTTGCCGTCGAAAGCCGGTATTCTATAATTTTTGCCGCAACGGGACGGCCCGTTGCTGCGCACAGTCAAACGGTTGGCGCGTTTTCCGGGGACGACCCCATTTATGCCGGCGGCTTGCCGGCAGCGTAACTTGGGAGTCGTGAATGACCTGGATCATCCTGGTATTGGCCGGCCTGTTCGAAATCGTCTGGGCCGTCGGCCTGAAATACACGCACGGATTCACCCGGCTGTGGCCATCCGTTGGCACCGTGGCCGGCATGCTGGCCAGTTTCTGGCTGCTGGCCTTGGCCATGAAAACCCTGCCGCTGGGCACCGCCTACGCCGTGTGGGTAGGGATCGGCACGATCGGCGCCTTCGTGGCAGGCATCGTGCTGTTCGGGGAATCGGCGAACTGGCTGCGCATTGCCAGCGTTGCGTTGATCGTGCTGGGTCTGGTTGGCCTGAAGCTGTCCACGCCATAAGGCTCAGGCCGCTCAAGGCATAAGGCTCAGGCCTAGCCCAGGCCCATCGGGGCGGCGCGTCAGAAATCCAGTTCGATCTCGACCGCGTCGCCCACCTTCAGCCGCGCGCCCGCCGGCGCATCCAGAATGGCGTTCTGGCCGAACACCACCCCGATGTCCAGATTGCGGTAACCCGCCAACGTGCGGCCCGGCTCCTCGTATTGCTTGGCCGTGCGCTGGTCGATGTCGGGAATCGAGCAACGCGTGCACGGCTTGACGAACGCCATGCGCACGCCCGCCGCCGTGATCATGGCGGTGTGGTCTTCCTCGAAGGCCTCCCATTCGCCTTCGACCACGATGTTGGGACGGAAGCGGTCTATCGGCACCGGATCTGCCCCCTTGGCCTTCAGGCGGCCATTCAGGTCGTCCAGCGACGCCTGGTTGGCGATCAGCAGCGGAAACCCGTCGGCAAATCCGAAGCAGTGCTCGCCGACGAAAGCGTCGGCCAGGTCGGGGTGTGCATCAACCCAGCGTGACACCCAATCGGGCTTGGCGTCGCGGCGCGCCGCGGCGTCCACCTTGAGCAGGGCGCACGGGGTCTGCACAAACTGGGACAGCCACTGGGCGGCGGCCTCGCTTTCGCGCCGGGCCGTGGTGGTGTCGCTCCAGACGCCAACCGAGAGCGCCTCGCCGTGCAGACCCGACCCGTCCAGCGGAACGTCCAGGTCCGCCATGCCGGGCGCCGACAGCCGCAGCGCGTGCGCGGTGAGCGCCGTGCGGATGAGCGCCATGGCTGGCCATTGCCGCTGCGTCATGAACTGGCCTGCCGCGTCCACCACCATCCAGCGCCGGTCATTGGCCAGCCCCGCCCGGTCGATGGGCGATTCGGTCAGGTCGATGCCCGCGCAGGATTTGACGGGATAGATATGCAGGCTGAGGATGCGGGCGGACATGGCGGCGATGGCTCAACGGGTGACGGATGCCGCAGAGAATACAAGAAATGCGGCACGCCGGGCCGCCCGAAAGAGACAAAAAAAGCCCGGGACAAGCCCGGGCCAGATCAGGTGGCGGTTGCTCAGCCGCCCACCAGCTTCAAGGTGTCAAGCGGGGTCACCGCCTTGAACCCCTTGCGCGTCGCGATGTGCTCGGGACGCGGGGTCAGCCCGTACTTGGGCGGATTCAGGGTGTTCTCCATGCTGTTGTAGACCATGAAGACGTTGGACCGCGGCCACGGCGAAATGTTGCTGTTCGAGCCGTGCATGGTGTTGCAGTCGAAGAACACCACCGAGCCGGCCTTGGCCGTCATCGTGCGGATGCCGCCCTGCTCCACCAGCAGCTGCAAACTGACGGGATCCGGGACCCCGTACTCCTGCTTCTTCAAGGACTGCTTGTAGTGCTCGTTCGGCGTCTCGCCGACGCACGAAATGAACTGGCGATGCGAGCCGGGCACCAGCATCAGCGGGCCGTTGCATTCGTTGTTGTCGGTCAGCAGCACCGAGCAGCTGAGCGCGCGCATCGACGGCATGCCGTCCTCGACGTGCCAGGTCTCGAAATCGGAGTGCCAATAGAACTCCTTGCCCTTGAAGCCCGGCTTCATGTTGGCGCGCGACTGGTGAATGTAGACCTCGGAACCGAGAATCTGGCGCGCCACGTTGACCAGGCGCGGATCCCGCACCAGGCGGGCCAGCATGGGATTGAGCACGTGCACCATGAAGATGGAACGCACGGCGTTGCTGCCCGGCTCGGTGATGGCCTCTTCGCGGCGCACAATGGACGGGTCGCGCGTCATGCGCTCGACCTCGGCCGACAGCGCACGCACTTCGGCCTCCGAGAACAGGTCTTCCAGCAGCAGGAAACCGTCGCGGTCGTACTGGCCCACCTGCTCGGTGGTCAGCGCGCTGGCGTACTTGCCGTCTTCATAGACGACGGGGTCCTGGCGGGAAATGATGGCGGAACTGCGATCCGTACGAGAGGCGTACGGATCCTGCGCGGGTGAGATCATGCGTACCTCCTTGTTCAGGCCGCGACCGCATCGGGTAGCGCGTAGACACCTTCCTTGTCGTGCACTTCCTGGCCGGTCAGCGGCGGGTTGAAGACGCAGATGACGCGCAGCGGCTCCTTGCCGCCGCACAGCCAGTGCTCGTCGTGTTCGTTCAGGGCGTAGACCACGCCGGGGCCCAGGTCGTACTTCTTGCCGTCGGCAATGGTCTCGATCGAACCGTCGCCCTCGATGCACCACACGGCCTCGAGGTGGTTCTTGTAGTGGATGTGCGTGCGGCCGCCCGGAAAAATGGTGGTCTCATGGAACGAGAATCCCATGCCATCCTTCTTCAGCAGCACGCGGCGGCTGACCCAGGTGTCGGTACGGACTTCGTCGGCGGTGCCGATCACATCTTTGACATTACGTACGATCATTGACGTTTTCCTCCAAATTTCAGGATGCGGGCGGACTGCCCCTCATCGGCCAGCGCTTCTGCCACGCTGGCCTCGATCAGATCCAGGCCCTTGGCCAGCAGCTCTTCCTCGATCGTCAGCGCGGGCAGCAGCTTGAGCACTTCATCGTGCGCGCCCGACGTTTCGATCACGACGCCCTTCTTGAAGGCGCACTGGGCGATGCGGTTGGACAGCGCCGGATTGCCGTTGGAAACCAGGCCCTGGATCAGGCCGCGGCCGCGAGCCGACAGGCCGGCGTTGGGGTAGCTGTGCACCAGGTTTTCCAGCCAGTCGCCCACCAGGCGTTCCTTGCGCTGGATATCAGCGGTGAACGCGGCGTTGGTCCAGTAGGTTTCCAGCGCCTGGGTCGCGGTGACGAACGCGAGGTTGTTGCCGCGGAAGGTGCCGCTGTGGGCGCCGGGCTTCCAGATGTCCAGCTCGGGCTTCATCAGCACCAGCGACATCGGCAGGCCGAAACCGGATAGCGACTTGGACAGCGTGATGATGTCAGGACGGATGCCGGCGGTCTCGAAGCTGAAGAACGTGCCGGTACGGCCGCAGCCGACCTGGATGTCGTCCACGATCAGCAGCATGTCGTGGCGCTTGCACAGCTTTTCCAGTTCCTTGAGCCAGCGCAGCGTGGCCACGTTGACGCCGCCCTCGCCCTGCACCGTTTCCACGATGACGGCGGCCGGCTTGTCCATGCCGCTGCTCGGGTCTTCCAGCATGCGTTCCATGTAGGCCATGGTGTCCACGTCCGGACCGAAGTATCCGTCGTAGGGCATGAACGTCGTGTTGCCCAGCGCGTAGCCGGCGGCGTCACGGAACTTCATGTTGGCGGTCGCGGCAAGCGAACCGCCGCTCACGCCGTGAAAGCCGTGCGTGAACGAGATCACGTTGGGACGGCCCTTGACCTGGCGCGCGATCTTCAGCGCGGCTTCGACGGCGTTGGTGCCGGTCGGGCCGGTGAATTGCAGCGTGTATTGCCAGTTGCGCGGCTTGAGCAGCACGCGATCCACCGTCTCCAGGAAACGCTTCTTCGCGCTGGTGGCCATGTCCAGGCCGTGGACGACACCGTCCGCCTGCACATACTCCAGCAGCCTTTCCTTGAGAACAGGATTGTTGTGGCCGTAGTTCAGCGTGCCTGCGCCGCTGAAGAAGTCGATGTATTCGGCGCCATCCTCATCGATGAGCGTCGAGCCCCGGGCCTGATTGAATATCACGGGAAACGACCGGATGTAGCCCCGCACCTCAGACTCCATACGGTCAAAGATCTTCAAGTCCATGATTAATCCTCCCTTTTCATCTCATAAATTGACGGACGGCCTGATCCCCCCGGGTGCGGCAAGCGCACCCGGACAGCAGAATCGTCCCGGTAAACCGATAAGACCGTCAGGCCTGTACCACCCCTACGGGGATGGCAAGGCGAACGGGCCTATCCTCAAGAGCATCTCGTCGTCGTGATCCGCGCCGCCGAACAATTGCCGGTCGAAGAACGGCTGTTCGGAAACGTGGGCGCCCACCTCGGCGGCCAAGCCGGCAAAGGTGCGGCGCGAAGCCTGGTTGTCAGGCCCCACCGTGGTTTCAAGATAGCGGACATGCGCCAGGTTCTTGCGCTGCAAGAGTTCCCGGAGCATGGCGCGGCCAAGGCGTTGGCCGCGTGCGCGGGCGTGCACCGCAACCTGCCAGACGAACAGAACGTCGGGGCGGGACGGGTCCACATAGGCGGAAATAAAACCGTTGATACGTCCTCCGGCGCTTTCAGCCAGGACGCAGGTGTCGCGAAAGTGCTCGCACAGGAGCAGGTACGCGTAAAGGGAATTCAGGTCGAGTGGCGGGCACTCGGAAATGAGGCGGTGGATCGCGGCGCCGTCTTTGCGGTCGGGCAGACGCATGGTATGGGTCTGCGCGCTGACCGCCGGCGCCACGGCACTTGAGAGTGTGGGGGTGTCCAGTTCGTTTTTCTTCATGCGACGATTCCCGATTCTGGTGGTGCCCCGCCCGTGGGCACTTCTAGGATGGGCGACGACACGTCTCCATGCGTGTCGACTGCGGCCTGACCGTCCTGTTCCATGAGCGTCACGATGCGCTCCAGGGACAGGGTGATGGTGGCCTGTTCCAATTCCGGCAAGGCATTGAGCGCGTCAGCCAGATGCTTTTGCAGCGGCGACGGCGCGCCTTGCGCCAATTCACGTCCCGCCTCCGTGGCGGTGACAAATACGATGCGGCGGTCTTCACGGCCCCGCTCGCGGCGGATCAGCGCCTTGTCTTCCAGCCGATCCAGGATGCCGACCACCGTGCTGGGGCTGACATGCATCTCGCGGCTGATCGCCGTGGCCGTCATGGGGCCATTGGCGATCACGGTGCGCAGGCACATCAGCTGCGGGGCAGTGATGTGGCTGACCGCGGACAACTGTCGCGAATGCAGCGCGATCGAACGCGTGATGCGGCGCAGGGCTCGCAAAATGCGCAGGTCGTACTGCTGAGATGTTTCGGATTTCGCGGCGTCAGTCATGGTTGCGAGTGGTTCGGACAAAATCATTTCTACACGAATGATATGCGCCCGATTTATTCGAGTCAAACAAAAACCCCGGCACGATGTAAATAAATGAACGCTGATTTGGCGAGGATGACGGCACTATGACTGGACTTGCCGTGCGGCGGATCCAGCGTGGATGCGGCTCAGCGCGCGGTCGCCCCTAGGTCTTACCCGGATAAAAAACATATGTTTTGTTCATGATGTTTTATTTATCATATGTTTTTACGTGAACGAACAACGCTGCTCTCTCATGCCCCTGCCCTCCTCCCTGCTCGCTGCCCTCCAGGAAAAGCTGGAACACCTGCCGCCCGAATTGCAGCGGGCGGCGCAATGGGTGGTGGCCAATCCCGCGCAGGTGGGGCTGTGGTCGATGCGCCGACAAGCACAGGCGTTGGGCGTGGCGCCCGCCACGATGTTGCGATTGGCCCGTGCGGTGGGCTACGCCAGTTACGAGGATTTCCGCCGGCCGTTTCAGGACGCGCTGGCGGGACGCGACGAGCCGGGAATGCGCGACCGAGCCGCCGCCCTGCAGGCCGCGTCAAGCGACAACCCGGAACCGGGCCCGGGCACGTTGACTGACGTCCAAGTCCAGGCCCTGTCCTCGGTCTGCGCGCTGAATTCGACGCAAGCGTTCGACGCGGCCGTGCAGACCCTGCTGGACGCGCGTCAGGTCGGTTTCCTGGGAACGCGCTCGGCCTTCGGCATCGCGTTCCAGATGCGATATGCCTATCAGCTCGTGCGACGCAACAGCGTCCTCATTGACGGGCTGGGCGGCGCGCCCGCCGAGCAGGCGGACAACCTCTGCGCGGGCGATGCGCTGATCGTCATCTCGCAGGCGCCCTATCCCACGGCCACCGTCCAGCTCGCGCGCCAGGCGGTCCAGCGCGGTGTGGCGCTGGTGGCGCTGACCGACGATCCGCTCTCGCCGCTTGCGCTGGATGCCCGCCACACCCTGCGGTTTGCCCCGCCCGACCGCGACGGCGTGCGCGCGCAGCCCGCGCGCCAGGGGCCGGGCTCGTTCTTTCATACGACGGCTGGGCTCTTGGGGCTGGCCGAACACCTGATCGCCCGCCTGACGGCCCGCGGCGGCCAGGCCGTGCTGGACAGGCTGGCCGAGGTGGAACAGCGCCTGCAAGCCGACAACGTTTACTGGAATGGCGCGCCCGCGCGCCGCCCGGGCCGGGCCTTCGGGCCGGCAACCTCCTCAACCTGACTCAGGAACTTCGCAGCATGAGCCAAACCCGCGTCCTGCATCGCTCCCTACGCCATACGCCTGCCGTCGCCGTGCGCGGCCAGGGTGTCTGGATCCATGACAGCGCTGGCCGCGCGTATCTAGACGGCTCCGGCGGCGCGGCAGTGTCGTGCCTGGGGCACAACCACCCCGACGTCCAGGCCGCGCTGCACGCGCAGGTGGACGCGCTGGCCTATGCCCACACCAGCTTCTTTACGACCGAGGTCGCGGAAAAGCTGGCGGCCCGGCTCGTGGCCGACGCCCCGGCAGGCACATCGCATGCCTACTTCGTGTCCGGCGGATCAGAAGCGGTGGAAGCGGCGCTGAAGATGGCGCGCCAGTATTTCGTCGAAATCGGCCAGCCGCAGCGCCGCCACATCATCGCGCGGCGGCAGAGCTATCACGGCAATACGCTGGGCGCGCTGGCGGTTGGGGGCAATGCCTGGCGGCGCGCGCAGTTCGCGCCGCTGCTCATCGAGGTCGAACACGTGTCGCCCTGCTATGCCTATCGCGACCAGCACGGCGGCGAAACCGCCGACCAGTACGGCGAACGGCTGGCTGAGGAACTGGATGCGGCCATCCAGCGCCTCGGCCCCGACTCGGTGATGGCATTCGTGGCGGAACCCGTGGTGGGCGCCACGTCCGGCGCAGTGACGGCCGTGCCCGGCTATTTCCGCCGGATCCGCGAGGTCTGCGACCGTCACGGCGTGCTGTTCATCGCCGACGAGGTCATGTGCGGCATGGGCCGGACCGGCACCCTGTACGCCGTCGAACAAGAAGGCGTGACGCCGGATCTCATCACCATTGCCAAGGGCCTGGGCGGCGGCTACCAGCCCATCGGCGCGGTCATGGCGCAGCAGCACATCGTGCAGGCCATGCAGCAAGGCAGCGGCTTTTTCCAGCACGGCCACACTTATCTTGGCCATGCGCTGGCCTGCGCGGCCTCGCTGGCGGTGCAGGACGTGATCCGGCGCGACGGGCTGCTGGAGCGGGTACGGGTGATGGGCGCAGGCCTTGCGCAGCGGCTGCAGGAGGCGCTGGGCGACCATCCCCACGTCGGGGACATCCGTGGCCGGGGCCTTTTCATGGGCGTGGAACTGGTTCGGGACCGCGCCACCAAACAGACCTTCGATCCCGATCTGGCGCTGCATGCGCGGATCAAGCGCGAGGCCATGGCGCGGGGCCTGATGGTCTATCCCATGGGCGGCACGATCGACGGCCGCCAGGGCGATCATGTGCTGCTTGCGCCGCCCTTCATCATTTCCGAGGACGAACTGGACCAACTGACCGAACGGCTGACCGGCGCCATCGACGCCGCCATCGCGCAATCGGGCGATTAGACGCCGGCCGTTGAAGCGGGATCGAAAGACCCGCTTTGCGCAGGTTCGGTCAGCCTGGCGCCGCTCGGCGCCAGGGGGGCCAGGCACCGATCGTGAGCGCGCGCAGGAACCATTCGACGGGTCCGTAGGCGTGCCGCCGCAACCACCATGCGGACAGCGGCAGCTGGGCGGCAAAGATGGCCACCGCGACCAGGAATGCGGCCAGGGGCGGCACGGCAGCGTATAGGCGCAAGCCCCATGCCGTGAAGAGGAATGCGCAGACGACCGACTGCATCAGGTAATTGCTCAGCGCCATCCGTCCCGCCGGCGCCAGCCACGCCCCCAGGCGTTCGCCCGGCCCCGTGCGCAGTGCCAGCAGGAACGCCGCACCGTACGACAGGCTCAAGAGCGGCGCTGTGAAAAGGCCCACGGCCAATCCCGGCAGTTCCCACACCACGCGCGCCTGCGGCAATGCGCTGGTCGCGTAGGCCGCGGCGCCGGCCAGGCCCGGCAAAAGGCCCAGCGCGCAGAGCAGCCCGAGCGCGCGGCGCGAGCGCCACGGGTCCGCCAGCGCATTGCGCCGCCCCAGCGCATATCCGGCCAGGAACATGGCAAAGACGAAAGGCCCCTGCACGAGCAGCACGGTGAACCAGATGGTTTCCGTGAGCTCCTTGATGTGCTGCGCGATCGTGGTGCCGATGGTGCCGCGATACGCCTCGATGGAGGCCAGCGCCTCGGCCTTGTACAGCGCGGCGTATCCAGCAGGCGCCGGATCCAGGAATGTCAGTGCGCCCAGCATCGCCCACACCGCCGACGCCAGCGCGATCAGCCACAGCGCCACGCGCAGCGCACGGCCCGGATCCATGCGCCGGCACAGCAGCAGCGCGAAGCCCAGCAAGGCATAGGTCACCAGGATGTCGCCCTGGTAGAACAGGATGGCGTGCGCAAAGCCCAGGACAGCCAGCCCCCCAGCCTGCGCAGGAAGCGCGGCGCGAAGGCGGCATCGGCCTGTTCGGCGGCCGTCATCTGCAGGGTAAAGCTGTAGCCGAACAGGAAGGAAAACAGCAGGTAGAACTTGGTCTCGAACAACCAGGCGATCAGCCAGCGGACCGTCACGTCGACCGGGCGCGAATAGACCGGATCGGCCACGCCCCCGCCATAGAACGGAAAGGCGAACACGCCGATGTTGACCACCAGGATGCCGAAGAGCGCAAAGCCGCGCAGGGCATCGACGTGGGCAAGCCGCGGCCGGACGGCGTGGCCGCCGGTCATGCCCGCCCCCGGATCGCATACCGGCGGCGCAAGACGCGTGCGCCGCCGCGCCTTTGCTGCGTCAGGCGGCGGGCAGGCCTCAACCCAGCACCGGAGACAGCAACGGCTGCTTGGGCCGCACGTCCAGTGCGCGCCCCTTGCGGGCCCGCTTGCCGACGTAGACCGCCAGGTCCGCACCCGCCAGGATGTCCTCGGTCATCTTGTTGCGGTAGATGCCGGTGGCGCGCAGCCCCAACGTGCCGATCGGCACGGTCTGATCTAGCTTGTCCGCGCCGTCCAGCCCCATCAGGATGGTGCCGCGTCCGCCGCCCGCCAGCGACTTCACTTCGTCCAGGCCGAAGACCAGGAACTTGCCCTTTTGCGACAGCAGCGCCAGTTGCTGGGCGCCGGCGAACAACGGCACCGGACGCAGCAGTTCGTCGCCCGTCTCAAGGGTGATGAACTGCTTGCCGGCCCGCTGGCGGCTGACCATGTCGGAGAGCTTGGCCGCGAACCCGTAGCCGCCGCGCGTTGCCAGCAGCCAGCGGCTGTCGGCCGAGGCCGCGATCGTGTGGACGATGCGCGTGCCCGATTCCAGGTCGATCATCGTGGTGACCGGCTGGCCGTCGCCACGCGCCGACGGCAGGCCGGACACCGGCACGGAATAGACCCGGCCGTTGTCGCCAACCGCGATCAGCGTGTCGGTGGTGCGGCACTCGAAGGCGCCGTACAGATCGTCGCCCTGCTTGAAGCCGAATTGCGCGGCATCATGGCCATGGCCCTGACGGGCCCGCAGCCAGCCCTTTTGCGAAACGATCACCGTGACAGGCTCGTCCAGCACCTTGGTTTCAAGCACGGCGCGCTCGGCCGTCTCGATCAGCGTGCGGCGCTCGTCGCCATATTGCTTGGCGTCGGCTTCGATTTCCTTGACCAGCAGGCGCTTGAGCGTTGTGGGGTTGTCCAAAAGTTCTTGCAGCGAGACCTGTTCCTTGCGCTTGTCGGCCAGTTCCTGCTCGATCTTGAAGCCTTCCAGGCGGGCCAGCTGGCGCAAACGCATTTCGAGGATGTCCTCGGCTTGCCGTTCGGACAGCTTGAAGCGTTGCATCAACGCGGCGCGGGGCTCGTCGGATTCGCGGATCGTCTGGATGACCTCGTCCACGTTCAGGTAGACGACCATGCGCCCTTCCAGCACGTGGATGCGGTCAATGACCTTGTCCAGGCGGAAGCGCGTGCGGCGCACCACGGTGTTGGTGCGGAACGCCAGCCATTCGACCAGGATGTCGCGCAGGCCCTTCTGGCGCGGACGGCCGTCGGTGCCGATGCACACCAGGTTGATGCTGGCGCTGCCTTCCATGCTGGTCTGCGCCAGCAGCGTGTTGACGAATTCGTCGCGGTCGACCCGCGAGGTCTTGGGCTCGAAGACCAGACGAACGGCGGCGTCCTTGCCGGATTCGTCGCGCACCGCATCCAGCAGGTTCAGCATGACCGCCTTGGCCTGCGTCTGCTCCGGCGTCAGGCTCTTCTTGCCCGTCTTGACCTTGGGATTGGTGATTTCCTCGATTTCTTCCAGCACCTTCTGGCCCGAGGTACCCGGCGGCAGCTCGTTGACGACCAGTTGCCACTGTCCACGCGCCAGTTCCTCGAACTGCCAGCGCGCGCGCACCTTCAGGGACCCGCGGCCCACACTGTAGATCTGCGCGATGTCGGCCGCCGGGGTGATGATCTGGCCGCCGCCCGCGAAGTCCGGGCCGGGGATCATGGCGTACAGCTCTTCGTCGGGCAACTGCGGCTGCTTGATGAGCGCCACGCAGGCCTGCGCGACTTCGCGCAGGTTGTGCGGGGGGATCTCGGTGGCCATGCCCACGGCGATGCCCGAGGCGCCGTTCAGCAGCATCACGGGCAGGCGCGCCGGCAGCATCTGCGGCTCTTGATGGCTGCCGTCGTAGTTGGGCACGAAATCCACCGTGCCTTCGTCCAGTTCGTCGAGCAGCAGCTTGGCGATCGGCGTGAGGCGCGCTTCCGTGTAACGCATGGCGGCGGCGTTGTCGCCGTCGCGCGAACCAAAGTTGCCCTGGCCGTCGATCAGCGGATAGCGCAGCGAAAAGTCCTGCGCCATGCGGACCATGGCGTCGTACGCCGCCTGGTCGCCGTGCGGATGGTACTTACCAAGCACGTCGCCCACGACGCGCGCCGATTTGACGGGCTTGGCGCCGGAGCCCAGCCCCATCGCCTGCATGGCGAAAAGGATGCGGCGCTGCACGGGCTTCTGCCCGTCGCCCACGTCGGGCAGCGCGCGGCCGCGCACCACGGACACCGCGTAGTCCAGATAGGCCTGCTCCGCGTAGCGCGCCAGCGTGATGGCGGCGTTGCCATCGCCGTCGCCGCCGGGCGGATTGGAGTCGAACAGGCCGGGTTGATTGGTGTCGGTCATGTTGTATTCAGGTAGACAATTTCATCGAAACGGCGTCAATGCGCCTCAGGCGGACGGGGCCAAAAACTGCGTGTCGGCGACATGCGCGCGCATCTGGGTGCGCACGGCCTGCAGCGTGGAGGCGTCCTGCCCGCGCTTGGGGATGATCACGCCTTGCAACGTGCCCAGGATGACGTAGAGGTGTTCGGGGGTTTCCTCGACCCGCCGCACATCGGACCACGCCATGTGCCCGGAGGCGGTGGCAGTGGTGTCCGTGACGCCGTCCGGCCCGAAGTCCAGCTCGTGCCGCCCCAGGTAAAGGGTGTCGGGCTGCTTGGCCAGCATGCGGCGCGTGTTCATCTTCACGAGGCCGGGAAGCACGTATTCGTACGCCAGGGCCAGCAACGCGAGGATGCCCAGGCCCACCGCCAAGCCCTGGAAATACACCGGCAGCAGCGCGCCCCAGTTGGGCCCCTTGCCGTCCCAGGTCTGCCAGATCAGGTAGGCGAGCAAGGCCACGATCATCAGGACGCCGAAGCGCAGATGGGACCGGTAACGGCGGCGGCGCAGTTCCGGCCGTTTGTACACATAGGCGGCGAAATCCGCGTAGTCGTCGGCGGTCAGGTCGACGACCATGCGGGCTTGCCCGGGCACGGTGGCGGTCATCAGATGTCGAGCTCCGCCAGGTTGCCCTTTTCCTCGATCCACGCGCGGCGTTGCGAGGACTCGCCCTTGCCCATCAGCATGTCGAACATGCGGGTGGTGTCATCGGGCGTCTGGTCGCCATAGCCCACCGGCAGCAGGCGGCGCGTGTCCGGATTCATGGTGGTTTCCCACAACTGCTCGGGGTTCATTTCGCCCAGGCCCTTGAACCGGCTGACGGCCCACGCGCCTTCGCGCACGCCTTCCTTGCGCAGCTTGTCCTGCGCGGCCTCCAGCTCTCCTTCGTCAAGACAATAGATCTTGCGGGCGGGACGCTTGCCCTGCGCCGGCACGTCCAGACGGAACAGCGGCGGCTTGGCGACGTAGACGTTGCCGGCCTCGACGAGCTTGGGGAAGTGCCGGTAGAACAGCGTCAGCAACAGCACCTGAATGTGCGAGCCGTCGACGTCCGCGTCCGACAGGATGCAGATGCGGCCGTAGCGCAGGCCGGACAGGTCGGGCGTATCGTTGGGACCGTGCGGATCCACGCCGATGGCGACGGAAATGTCGTGGATCTCGTTGTTGGCAAAGAGGCGGTCGCGGTCGACTTCCCAGGAGTTGAGCACCTTGCCGCGCAGCGGCAGGATGGCCTGGAATTCCTTGTCGCGGCCCATCTTGGCCGAGCCGCCGGCCGAATCGCCCTCGACCAGGAATACCTCGGTGCGCGTGGCGTCGCTGGACTCGCAGTCGGTCAGCTTGCCGGGCAGGACCGCCACGCCGGAGCTCTTGCGCTTTTCGACCTTTTGGGCCGAACGCTGGCGCGCCTGCGCCTGCCTGATGGCCAGTTCGGCAAGCTTCTTGCCGTATTCCACATTGCTGTGCAGCCACAGATCGAGCGCGCTCTTGGAGAACCCGCCCACCAGGCGCACGGCGTCGCGGCTGTTCAGGCGTTCCTTGATCTGGCCCTGGAATTGCGGATCGAGCACCTTGGCCGACAGCACGAAGCTGGCGCGGGCAAAGACGTCTTCGGGCAGCAGCTTCACGCCCTTGGGCAGCAGGCTGTGCAGCTCGGCAAACCCCTTCACGGCGCCGAACAGGCCTTCTCGCAGGCCGGACTCGTGCGTGCCGCCGGCCGGCGTGGGAATGAGGTTGACGTAGGACTCGCGTACCGCGTTGCCGTCCTCGGTCCAGGCCACCACCCATTGGGCGCCCTCGCCCTCGGCGAAGTTTTCGTGGTCGGCGCCGGCGTATTGAGCGCCTTCGAAGAACGGCACCATCAGCTCGGCGCCCGCCAGGGCCTCGGCCAGGTAGCCACGCAGGCCGTCCTGGTACTGCCAGGTCTTGGTGTCCCCGGTTTTCTCGTTGACGAGCGTGACCTTCACGCCCGGCAGCAGCACGGCCTTGCTGCGCAAGAGGTGGGTGAGCTCGCCCAGCGGAATGTTGGGGCTGTCGAAATACTTGGCGTCCGGCCAGACGCGCACGCGGGTGCCGGACTTCTTGCGGCCGCCCTGGTCGTAAGGCGCCAGGGGCTCGGCGACATCGCCGCCCTTGAACACCAGGCGGCTCACGGCGTTGTCGCGCCAGACGACGACTTCCAGGCGGGTGGCCAGCGCGTTGGTGACGGACACGCCGACACCGTGCAAGCCGCCGGAGAAGGCGTACGCGCCCCCTCCGGCCTTGTCGAATTTGCCGCCCGCGTGCAGGCGCGTGAACACGAGTTCGACGACGGGCGCGTTTTCTTCGGGATGCAGGCCGACGGGAATGCCGCGGCCGTCGTCTTCGACGGACACGCTGCCATCGGCGTGCAGCGTGACCTGGATCTGTTTGCCGTAGCCGGCCAAAGCCTCGTCTGCGGCGTTATCTATGACCTCCTGCACGACGTGCAGGGGGTTTTCGGTGCGGGTGTACATGCCCGGGCGCTGCCGCACGGGTTCCAGCCCCTTCAGGACGCGGATGGACGCCTCGTTGTAACGTGGAGTGGCCAAGTTATCCCCAACATCTGTGGAAAAAAACCGACATTTTACGGACAAGCCTAGATTCTGCGCGGCTCCGGGTGGGATGCGCACGACCTGACCAGGTCCGATTTCGGTAGGATGATGACAGTCACAACCGCCGTTCCGGACTTTGACCGACCGAATCGCGACAGCTGCGCCGCAACATCCTACACAAAATCCTGCAAACCCTGTTGTTATTAACAGTGGTATGCCTGTTGTTATTGACAGTGGTATGCTTAAGTCCATTCCACAAACAAGAACAACGGCAAGGCGCGTCTTAACGCGCCTTTTGCTGCCGAACCGAGAATCACCATCATGAGCGACCAAATCAAGAACGTCAGTGACGCCAGCTTCGATGCCGATGTGTTGAAATCCGGCCAGCCGGTGCTGGTGGACTACTGGGCTGCCTGGTGTGGCCCCTGCAAGATGATCGCCCCTATCCTGGAAGAAGTCGCCGCCGAATACGCAGGCCGCTTGACGATCGCCAAGCTGAACGTGGATGAAAACCAGGGCACGGCCACCAAGTACGGCATCCGCGGCATTCCCACCCTTATGCTCTTTAAAGACGGCCAGGCTGCCGCCACCAAGGTTGGCGCGCTGTCGAAGTCGCAACTCACCGCATTCCTGGACGGCGCGTTGTAAATCGCGTGCTGTAACCGAGGGCGCCGCCGCATAGGCGGCGCTCATTCAGTACCGCGCGAGCCCGTCCGTGGCGCGCCGCCAGAGCCCTCCTTTACTTTTCCCCCAACACCCACCGCGATGCACCTCAACGAACTGAAGGCGCTGCACGTCTCGCAGCTGCTCGAAATGGCCGCTGGCCTGGAAATCGAAAACGCCAACCGCCTGCGCAAGCAGGAACTGATGTTCGCCATCATGAAGCGGCGCGCCAAGCAAGGCGAGCAGATCTTCGGCGACGGCGTTCTTGAAGTCCTGCCCGACGGCTTCGGTTTCCTGCGCTCGCCGGAAACCTCGTATCTGGCCAGCACCGACGACATCTATATTTCTCCGTCGCAGATCCGCCGCTTCAATCTGCACACCGGCGACTCCATCGAAGGCGAAGTGCGCACCCCCAAGGATGGCGAGCGCTACTTTGCCCTGGTGAAGGTGGACAAGGTCAACGGCGTGGCGCCCGAGGCGATCAAGCATCGCATCATGTTCGAGAACCTGACGCCGCTGCACCCGAATCGCGTCATCCGCCTGGAACGCGACATCAAGAGCGAGGAAAACCTCACTGGCCGGATCCTCGACGTCTTCGCCCCCATCGGCATGGGCCAGCGCGGCCTGATCGTCGCCAGCCCCAAGTCCGGCAAGACGGTGATGATGCAGCACATTGCGCACGCCATCACCACCAACTACCCCGACGCGGTCATGATCGTCCTGCTGGTCGACGAACGCCCGGAAGAAGTGACCGAAATGCAGCGCACGGTGCGCGGTGAAGTCGTGGCCTCGACCTTCGACGAGCCCGCCACCCGTCACGTGCAAGTGGCCGAAATGGTCATCGAGAAGGCCAAGCGCCTGGTCGAAATGAAGAAGGACGTCGTGATCCTGCTGGACTCGATCACCCGTCTGGCCCGCGCCTACAATACCGTCGTGCCGGCCTCCGGCAAGGTGCTGACCGGCGGCGTGGACGCCAACGCCCTGCAGCGCCCGAAGCGCTTCTTCGGCGCGGCGCGCAACCTGGAAGAAGGCGGCTCGCTCACCATCCTGGGCACCGCGCTGATCGAAACCGGCAGCCGCATGGATGAAGTCATCTATGAAGAATTCAAGGGCACCGGCAACTCCGAAGTCCACCTCGAGCGCCGCCTGGCCGAAAAGCGCGTCTACCCGTCCATCAACCTGAACAAGTCGGGCACCCGCCGCGAAGAGCTGCTGATCGCCCCCGACCTGCTCCAGAAGGTGTGGGTGCTGCGCAAGTTCATTCACGACATGGACGAAGTGCAGTCCATGGAATTCATCCTGGAC
This sequence comes from Achromobacter sp. Root170, assembly GCF_001428165.1. Lineage (NCBI taxonomy): Bacteria > Pseudomonadati > Pseudomonadota > Betaproteobacteria > Burkholderiales > Alcaligenaceae > Achromobacter > Achromobacter sp. Root170. The sequence continues at coordinate 35,406 of NZ_LMHN01000001.1, read as the reverse complement.
AAGATGCGCGCCACCAAGACCAACGCCGAATTCTTCGACATGATGAAGAAGAAGTAAGCGCACCGTCCGCGCCCACGAAAAAGCCGCCTTCGAGGCGGCTTTTTCGTGGGCGGCTGTCCTGTCCTGCGTCGGCGGCTGCTCAGTGCTCGATGAACTCCGGCATCCGGCGCGGCGAGGAATTGGCCGGCCGGGGCGTCTGCTTGTCCGGTTCCTTGCCCGAGGCGTCGATGGGTTCGATGCGCGGGTCGTCCCAGCTTCCCGTGACGGCGTATTCCATCGTCATCGCGCGCGCCAGCGGCTGCTTGAGGAGCCACTGCGTGACGAACGCGCCCAGACCGATCAGCGGGTTGACCGCCAGCGCGGTGACCATTGCTGCGCCGCTGGCGTCCAGATTGGGAATCACCACCGCCTTCATGTCCCAGCGCTCCTTGACGAGGTTCACGCCGCCCGCCAGGACGATTGCGGCCACCGGACCGTTGATCTTGTAGCCTTCGGTATTCAGCGTGCCGTCTGCCACCTTGACGTTGCCGCGGATGGTGTCGAACGGAAACCCGTCCCGCAGCAGGTTCGTGGGATTGACGTCCAGCCGCGCCAGCCGCTGCAGCGACTGCAGCGACAGCAGTTCCAACAGGCGCGCCGTGCGTGAGTTCACGTGCATGAAGCGGCCGTTGTCCAGGCTGACGACCACATCGCCCACCACGTCGGCGATATCGTGCGTCCACGGCAGGTTGCGCCAGGTCGCCTTGCCCTGGATCGTTCCCTTGCCGTTGGACACGACGTTCTCAAAGCCGATGCGGCTCATGAAGTCGCCGACGTTTTCCAGCTTGAGCACGGCATCGACGGTCAGCCCCCGGTTCGGCCCTTCAAGCCCCCAATTGCCCGTGGCGTTCAAGGCCGCCGAATCATTGGTGATGGACAGCTTGTCCAGCCGCCATTGCCGCCCCCGCTCCAGGTTGGTGCCCGTCACCTGCAGCGCCCCCAGGTTCTTGCCATACAACAAGAATTGATTGGCCTGCAGATCGATCGCGGGAATGTCGGACAGGTCGTTGCCGGAGGCCAGCGCCTTATCGGCCTGGTTGGAGTCGCCCTCGCCCGCAATGGACAGATGCTTCAGGCGGGCGGTGATCTGCCCGGCGATGGCGCCCTGCGCCTCGCGCCATTCCAGCGTGCCTGCCGCCTGCCGCGATTCCAACTCGACGCGCCAGCGCGCCGGCGCGGGGCGCGTGGCGTACAGCGTCAGGTCATTAAGGGTGTAGCCACTGGTGTGCAGCGCGCCGGCAGCCAGACTGATGCGCTCGGGCTGCGGCAGGATGGGCTTGGAAGGCGGCCGGCCCTTCGCGGGCGCCACGTTGAATCCCTCGGAGACGGCATCCCAGGCGTCCATGTCCAGTTCGGGCAGGCTGGCGTTAAGGCTCAGCCCGCGCTCCGGCAGGCTGGCCGGCCGCCCGATGCCCAGCGCGCCGCGCGAAAAGTAGGCGGCCGAGCCCTCGGCGGGGTCCCGTTCGAACAAGGCGTTGACGTTATCGCCCAGGCTGGCCGTCAGCCAGCGCCGGTCGCGGGCGCCGCGGTCCTGCGCCGGCGACCATTGCAGCTTTAGCAATTGCGCGGACTTGGCCGGCTTGCCGGCGGGCGCCGGCATGTCGATCGCCATGCCAACCAGGTCGGACTCGGCCGATATGTCGATGGCGCCGCCCTTCAGGTAGAGCAGCCGGCCCTTGTAAGCCGCGCGGCCGGTGAAACGCGACATCGATGCGGCGCGGCTCAACTGCGCCAGCCCGGGCCCCGACAGGGTGCCGTCAAAACGCAGCGCGTCCGTGCCCTGCGCCAGCGTGCCGTAGATGTTGGCGGGTCCGCCCAGGAATTGCGCCCGGATGCCCTTGGTCTGCACGCCCTTTTCTGAAAACTCCAGGTCGCCGTGGATCTGGCTGAGCGGCGGGATCTCGGGCATGAAAGTGAAGGAATTGTCCGAGAAACGGATACGCCCCTGGACCTGGGTGTCATCGGCATTGAGCAGCGGCACCTTCAGGTCGAGCGGCATGCGCCAGTCGCCGGTGCCCTGGGCCTCGTCCAAGGCCCCGTCCAGCAGTTCGCCCAACGGAGAATTCGCGGCCAGCGCCAGATAGGCCGCCACCGGCCCCGAGGTGTCGCCGGTGACCCGCAGTTCCGAGTCATGCTCCATGTTGGGAATGGCCGCCTTCACGGCGCCCAACGTGACGGTGTGCCCCTTGCCGGTGTGCGCCACCGCGCCGCCCGCGCTGTCCAGCGCCAGGCTCACCTTGTCGATGCGGAAACTGCCCGACAGGTTTTCCAGCATCGGCCAGCCCTTGCGATTCTCGCCCGCCGGCGCGTAGTCGACCTTCGCGCCGGAATACGCGCCGGCGATGACGAATTCGCCGGTGGCGCCCGGCGCACCGAACGGGAAGTCGTCCAGATCCCCCTTGAGCGTGATGGCCGCCGAATGCATCTGGCCGGCAGGCAAACCGGTCGCCAGCCATTCACGGGCGTCGGCGTTCACCTCGAGCGGCAGATAACGGTGGATGGCGGGCATCGACCCGCGCACCATCGTGCCGCGCACGTCGGCGCTGCCCGCCGCGGTCTTGCCCTCTTTGCGCCACTGGCCTTGCAGACGCACATCCATGTCTTCATTGGCCAGACGCATCTGGGCCACGTCCACGAACCAATTGTCCGCATCAGGCCCCTTGACCTGGGCGTCGAGCTCCAGGTCGTCGGCCCGCAGCGTCGGCGTCTCGAAGACGCCCGGCAGGGTCACACGCAACTGGTGCACCGCGCCCTTGACCGTCACGTCGGCCGCGCCGGGGCTGCGCGCCATCGGCAGGCCATCGATCGTCACGAAATCGCCCGGCAGCGCGGCAATGCGCAACTGGCCCGAACCGCCCTGAAAGGCGGGCCCGTCCGGCGACGCGCGCCAGGACACGCCGCGCGCGGCGACGTCGCTCGTCAATTTGGTGAACTTGCCGTGGTCGAGCTGCCACCACGCGCGCGCGGCGATGCGGCCGGCGATCCGGGGCACGTCGATCCAGGGCGCCCAGGCCAGCGGCTCCACGTCATCGACCTGGGCAAAGATCTGGCCGCTCCAGTTGGCGGGCTTTTTGGCGTCGGCGGCAAACAGGCTGCGGTTGAATTCGCCGCGCAGCTCCAGTTTGTGGGCCAGCGCCGGCCCCGCGGATGCCTGCAGCACGAACCGATGCGAGAGACTGCCGTTGCGCACCAGGAAGTCGACGCCTTCCAACGTAAGCTCGGGCGCCTGGCGCAATTCGTCCTGCCAGCGCAGCGTGGCATCGCTGACCAGCAGCTCGCGCTGCGCCGCCAGCCAGCGCAGGCCGGGATGGTTCAGGTCGGAGGCGTGGTCGCTGGTATTCAGGTCGATATTCTGGCCAGCGACCCACAGATGATTTGACGAGTCCCGCCGCAGCGTCAGTTCCGGCTTTTCGAGCCGCAGCCGCACCAGGGTGGGCGACAGGGACAGGATGCTGCGCCATGCCACGACCGCGGACACGGACGGCAGGCTCAATACCGGATCCGTCTCGTCGTCGTAGACCTGGACGGCGGCGAGATCGAGCCGGGGATTGAGCCCTTGCCAGTTGGCCTTGATCGCGCCGATCGTTACGCGGGCGCCCAACGCCTGGCTGGCGTAGGCTTCAATCTGAGGGCGCCACTGATCCACCCGCGGGAGGACCCAATAGCGCACGCCCAGAAACCCGATGGCGAGAACGCCATAGACGGTCAGCGCGGCCCAGGACAGGCTGCGGAGCACTTTTTTTGGAACAGACACGGATCAGTGGGCAGGAGGAGATGTCTTGCAGTATCGTCCCCACTTATACCTGAAACACGTCCATCCGTCTGCCGCCCTTTGCACCATGTCGAAACCATCACTTATTGCCCCTGCCCTCGCCTGGTCCGGCCATCTGCGCCGCCGTCTGGACGCTCACCCGGATCTGGCCGCGTGGCTGGACGAAGCGGTGAAACAACCCGTCACACCGGCGTTGATGGCGCAATGGCAGAACGAACTGGCCGGCACGGCCGTGACCGCCGCTTTGCCGGTGGATGTCTGCCGCATGGTGCTGCGCAAGCTGCGCGAACGCGTCTTCAGCGTGCTGATCGTGCGCGACCTGTCCGGCCAGGCCCCGCTTGAAGAAGTGGTGGGCGCCATGACCACGCTGGCGGACATGGCGGTGGCAGCCGCCTACCGCAGCGTGGCCGCCGAACTGGCGGCCGTGCACGGCGTGCCGCGCGACCCGGCCACGGGCAAGCCCCAGGAAATGCTGATCGTGGGCATGGGCAAGCTGGGCGGGTGCGAGCTGAACGTGTCGTCCGACATCGACCTCATCATGCTCTACGGCGAGGAAGGCGAAACCGACGGACCCCGCCGCATCAGCCATCACGAGTTCTACGGCCGCCTTACACGCCGCATGATGCCGGTGCTGTCCGAGGTGGACGCCAACGGCCAGGTATTCCGCACCGACCTGCGCCTGCGCCCGGACGGCGACGCCGGCCCGTTGGCCTGGAGCCTGGACGCGCTGGAGCACTATCTGATCGGCCAGGGGCGCGAATGGGAGCGCTATGCGTGGCTGAAGGCGCGCCTGATGCCGGCGCAAGCCTTCGAAGACAGCGACAGCGCCGCGCAGGCCCGCCAACTGGAAAGCCTGCGCGTGCCCTTCGTCTACCGCAAGTACTTTGACTTCGATGCGCTGGCCGCGCTGCGCGCGCTGCGCGAACGCATCCGCCAGGACTGGCAGCGCCGCGCGTCGGCGCGCAATGGCATCGACAGCGCCAACAACATCAAGCTGGGCGACGGCGGCATCCGCGAGATCGAGTTCGTGGTGCAACTGGCGCAGTTGATCCGCGGCGGCCGCATGCCGGCGCTGCAAAAGCGGGGCTTGCTGGAAGCGCTGCATGCCGAATGCGTGGCCGGCCTGGTGCCGCAAGACGACGCCCGCCGGCTTGAAGAGGCCTACCGGTTCCTGCGCCGCACCGAGCACGCGCTGCAATATCGCGAAGACGAGCAGACCCATCTGCTGCCCGGCGACCCCGCCCTGCGCGCCGCCCTGGCCGAGGCGCTGGGCATGACGCCCGACGCATTCGAGAGCACGCTGGCCGCGCACCGCGACTTCGTGTCGCAGACCTTCCGCAACGTGTTCCGCATGGTGGGCATGGGCGAGGAAGAAGCGGCGCCTGCCCCCACGCCGGGCGAGGCACCGTCCAGCCAGGAAGAACCCGACAGCGAAAGCGAGCTTACCGACCAGATCCGCCAGGCGTTTGGCGAGGACGCGGACGACCTGCTGCGCCGGGCCCAGACGCTGTCGGGCAGCCACCGCGTGCGCAGCCTGCCCGAAAGCAGCCGCCGCCGCATGGAGGTCCTGCTTCCGGCCGCGCTGCGCGCCGCGCTGCACACGCCCGCCCCGCGCGAGGCCGCGGTGCGGCTCTTCGACCTGATTGAAAAGATTGCGCAGCGCAGCGCGTACCTGGCGCTGCTGGCCGAATACCCGGACACGCTGGCGCGCGTGGCGCGCATGGTGGCCGCCAGCCCCTGGGCCGCGCAGTACCTGACGCAACACCCATTGCTGCTCGACAGCCTGATCGACTGGCGCACGCTCTTTGAACCGCTCGACTTCGGCCAGATCGCCCGGCAGCTGACGGCGGACCTGGACGCCTGCCGCCTGCCCGACGGCGACCCCGACGTCGAACGCCAGATGAACCTGATGCGCGACGTGCAGCGCCAGGCCAGCTTCCAACTGCTGGCGCAAGACCTGGAAGGCGAGCTCACCGTTGAAAAGCTGGCCGACCAGTTATCGGCGCTGGCGGACCTGCTACTGACCGAGACCATCCGCCGCGCCTGGCCGCTCGTGAACAAGATCGAAGGCGCCGAGCCGCGCTTTGCCGTCATTGCGTACGGCAAACTGGGCGGCAAGGAGTTGGGCTATGCCTCCGACCTGGACCTCGTGTTCCTGTTCGACGACCCGCGCGACGACGCCGCGGAGGTCTATGCCAAGCTGGGCCGGCGCATGTCGTCCTGGCTGTCGACCATGACCTCGTCGGGGCGGCTGTACGAGACCGACCTGCGTCTGCGGCCCGACGGCGACGCGGGGCTGCTGGCGGTATCGGTCGAAGCCTTCGAGGAATACCAGCACAAGCACGCCTGGGCCTGGGAACACCAGGCGCTGACCCGCGCGCGTTTCGCGGCTGGCGACGCCAACGTGGGTGCGCGTTTTGAAAAGATCCGCGAGGACATCCTGGTGCTGCCTCGCGACCCGGCGGCGCTGCGCGACGAAGTGCTGGCCATGCGCGAAAAAATTAATGCCGGCCATCCGAACACCTCGGACCGCTTCGACTTGAAGCACGACCGCGGCGGCATGGTCGACGTGGAGTTCGTAACGCAATACCTGGTGCTGTGCCACGCGGGCACGCACCCGGTGCTGGTGCGCAACCTGGGCAACATCACGCTGCTGCGCCTGGCCGCCGAAGTGGGGCTGATCCCGCCCGAGCTGGCCGCGCGGTCGGGCGACGCCTACCGCACCCTGCGGCGTGTGCAACATCAGTTGCGCTTGCAGGGCGTGGAAAAGGCCCGCGTGGCGCCCGATCAGCTCCAGCCGGAACGCGCCGCGGTGCGGGAACTGTGGACGACGGTGCTGGGGTGACGGCAACTCGTCGTAAAATAAGGGTTTTTCCGCTTTTGCCCCACCGCCATGTCTGAACTCGTCCGCCCCAAACTCGACCTGCCCGCCGGCCGCAGCAAGGTGCTGATGCATTCGTGCTGCGCGCCCTGTTCCGGCGAGGTCATGGAGGCCATGACCGCCTCCGGGATCGATTACGCGATCTACTTCTACAACCCGAACATCCATCCGGTCAAAGAGTACGAAATCCGCAAGCAGGAGAACATCCGCTTCGCGGAGCAGCACGGCATCGAATTCATCGACGCCGACTACGACATGGACAACTGGTTCGACCGCGTCAAGGGCATGGAAGACGCCCCCGAGCGCGGCGAGCGCTGCACGGCTTGCTTTGACATGCGCTTCGAACGCACCGCCCTCTACGCCCACGAGCATGGCTTTGACACCATCACCAGCTCGCTCGGCATCTCGCGCTGGAAGGACATGAACCAGATCAACGGTTGCGGCGAACGCGCCGCCGCACGTTACGACGATCTGATCTACTGGACCTACAACTGGCGCAAGGGCGGCGGTTCGGCCCGCATGATCGAAATCAGCAAGCGCGAGAACTTCTACCAGCAGGAATACTGCGGCTGCGTCTATTCGCTGCGCGACACCAACCGCCATCGCCGCTCGCAAGGCCGCGCGCGCATTCACATCGGCGTGAAGTTCTACGGCAAGGAAGACCTCATCAACGAGGAAAAGCTCTGATCGGCGGCTGATCAAAAAAAAGCCCGGCAGTCCGCGCAGCGCGCGTCCTCCAGGCCCGTCGCGGCGCCCCACGGGGCGCCGCCTTGCTTTGTGGTGCGATCAGTACTGCAATCAGTCCAGCGTCAGCACCGTCGCGCCCGTCGTCTTGCGCGACGCCAGCGCCGTCTGCGCTTCGCCCGCCTGCTCCAGCGCGTAGCGCTGATCGATGCGGACCTTGATCTTCTTTTTCAGCACCAGGTCGAACAGCTCTTCGGAAGCCGATTGCAACTTCTCCAGCGTGTTCACGTGGATGCCCAGCGAGGGGCGCGTCACGTACAGGCTGCCCTTCTGGTTCAGCACGGCCAGGTTCACGCCTGCCACGGGACCGGACGCGTTGCCGAAGCTGACCATCAGGCCGCGCGGCTCGATGCAGTCCAGCGAGGTTTCCCACGTGTCCTTGCCCACGCCGTCATACACGACCGGCACCTTCTTGCCGCCCGTCAGTTCAAGCACGCGTTCGACCACGTTTTCGCGCGAATAGTCGATGGTTTCCCAGGCGCCATTTTCGCGAGCCAGTTCCGCCTTTTCGGGGCTGGACACCGTGCCGATGAGCTTGACGCCCAGGGCCTTGGCCCATTGGCACGCAATCAGCCCGACGCCGCCGGCTGCGGCATGGAACAGGATGGTTTCGCCACCTTGCAGGCGGTAGGTCTGGCGGAACAGGTACTGCACCGTCAGGCCCTTGAGCATCAGCGCGGCCGCTTCGTCAAAGCCGATGCCCTTGGGCACCTTGACGACCTGCAGGGCCGGCACATTGCGGGCCTTGGCGTACGCGCCAATGGGGCTCTGGCCGTAGGCGACACGGTCGCCCTTCTTCAGGTGCTTGACATCGGCGCCCACGGCGGTGACCACGCCCGCGCCTTCAAAACCCAGGCCATGCGGCAGCGGATGGGGATACAAGCCCGTGCGGAAATAGATATCGATGAAATTCAGGCCGGCGGCGTGCTGCTCGATCGTGACTTCGTTGGCGGCCGGCGGCGGCACTTCCACCTCGACCAGCTTCAGGACTTCGGGACCACCGTGCTGCTCGATACGAATTGCCTTGACGAGATTGCTGGCCATGCTGGCCTCCTTTCATTGGAAATAACGCGAATTGACCAAAAATGCAGACTTCACCGGGGGGATTGTTTGCCGTCCTGTCCGGCGGGCGCGCGGGCGGCGCCGCCGCCCATCAACGCAAACACCCCCGCCAGCACCAGGACGGTTCCGCCCATTTGCCACACCGTGATGGGCTCGTCCAGGAACCACGACGCCAGAAACAGCACCGACACCGGCCCCACCATGCCCAGCAGCGACGCGGTAGGCGCCCCGATCAGCGAGACCGCCCACATCAGCATGAACACCGGCACCACCGTATTCAGGGTGGCGTGAATGATCGAGTAACCGTAGACCGCGGCGGGCTGGATCAGCATCGACGGCGGATGCACGACGAAGAACTGGATGATGCAGGCCACGCACGACACGAGCATGGCATAGGCCACCAGCCGCGTCGGGCCAATCCGCTTGATCAGTTCCCCGGAACAGATGAGGTACACAGAATAGCTTGCGGCCGAGCCAAAAACGAACAAAGACCCTAACAGCACCTCGCTGCCCCCGCCGAAGGACAGATCGTGCGCGAACACCAGCACCACGCCCGCGTAGGACAGCACCATGGCCAGCCATTGCCGGCGTTCGATCGGGCGTTTGAACCAGAGGGCCGACAGCAGCACGACGAGCGAGGGAGACAGAAACAGGATCAGGCGTTCGAGGCTGGCGGTGATGTAACGCAGCCCCAGGAAGTCCAGGAAGCTGGACAGGTAATAACCCAGAAGGCCCAGCACGCACACCTGCAGGCGTTCCTTCGTGGTCATCGTCACGATCTCGCCCCGCGCCGCGCGGCGCGACTGGCGCCACGCCACCACCGCGAAGAACGGCATCGCGAACAGCATGCGAAACGCGATCAGCGTGACTGCGTCGATACCGTAGCGGTAGGTGAACTTGACGACGATGGCCTTGGCGGAAAAGAGGATCGCGCCAAGCACCGCCATGGCGATCCCGGCAGCGCGGCTGGACGCCAGCGGGAGCGCCGTAAGCTTGGCAATACGATTCATGCGATGATTTTAAATTCACCGCAAAAATAATTGCACGCCTTCTCTGATGCAATCCGCTTCTTTCGCAGCATGACTCGACACCGCGCGCTCACCTATATCCATCTTGCCGCCGTGCTATTCGGCCTGACCGGCGTGTTCGGCGAACTGATCCAGGCCAGCGCCGCGGTCATCACGTTGGGACGGGCGGCATTCGCGGTCGTGTCGCTGGGCATCTTCGCGCGCATGCGCCGCAAACCGCTGCTGGGCGCGCTTACGCCGGCCCAGTTGTTCGTGCTGGTGATCGCCGGCGCGCTGCTCGCGGCGCATTGGGTCACTTTCTTCATTTCCGTCAAGGTGGGCGGCATCGCCATCGCGACACTCGGCTTTGCCAGCTTTCCCGCGTTCATCACGCTGTTCGAAGGACTCCTTTTCCGCGAACGCGTCCGCCTGGCCGAATGGCTGTTGCTGGGCCTGGTGACCGCCGGCTTGGTGCTTGTCACGCCGTCGTTCGACCTTGCCGACCAGGGCACCATCGGGCTGGCGTGGGGCATTCTGTCCGGCCTGACCTTTGCCCTGCTCGCCTTGAGCAACCGCCGCTCGGCCTCCGGCATGGACCCGATGCAGGTGGCCTGCTGGCAAAACGTGGTGGTCGCATTGGTGATGGTGCCCTTTGCCGTCGGCCAGTTGCCCGCCGTGCACGCGCTGGACTGGTTCTGGCTGGCGCTCCTGGGCATTTTCTGCACCGGGCTGTCCCATTACCTGTTCGTGTCCAGCCTGACCCGCCTGAATGCCCGCAGCGCGGGGCTGGTCATCGCCCTGGAACCCGTCTACGCCATTGCGTTCGCCTGGATGCTTTTCAGCCAGCAGCCCACCCCGCGCATGCTGGCCGGCGCCGCGCTGATCGTCGCAGCCATCGTGTGGTCGGGGCTGCGCAAGCAGGCGCCGGCGTCAGAGCAGCCCGCGAAAATACAGCCTTGACAATAACTGACTAGGCAGTAAAATTCGGCGCATGACTGACGCGCCCTCCCAGCCCTCGCCCGTATCCTCCGAGCCATCCGACGCACCCATCCATTACCGCAACGACACGCGGTGCATGGCGGAAGACAACGCGGGTTACCTCATCAAGCTGGTCTACCACTCCCTGACCCGGATGCTCGACCAGGAGATGGCGCCGCTCGATCTCACCGCGATGCAATGGCGCCCGCTGGCCATGGTGTTCCTGGGCCGCGCCGACACGCCCGCCGAACTGGCCCGCCTGAACGACATGGACACCGGCGCCATGACCCGCGCGCTGGACCGCCTGGAAGCCAAGGGTCTCCTGCGCCGTAACCGCAGCCAGGAAGACCGCCGGGTGGTCAAGATCGAACTGACCGAACTGGGCGAGGCCAAGGCCCGCCTCATCCCCGCCAACATCGCCCGTGCGCTGAACCACCACCTGCGCGGCTTCTCCACCGACGAAGTCACCCAGCTCATGCATTTCATGCGCCGGATGATCGCCAACGGGTCCGCCTCCGGCGCCGCCCCCGAGCGCTGACGCCATACCCCGAGCGGGAGCCGGGGTTTTTATTTGGCATAATCGTTGCCTAGGCAAATACAGATCAATCAATTACTTTCAGCTAACAGTCAGGATGAAACGCCTTTTATCTATCGCATTGGTGCTCGCCCTCACCGGTTGCGCGCTGATGGAGCCGGCGCCAAAGCCCGTCGCCGAGCTTGACGCCGCCAAACTCGGGCTGACCGGGCAGGCCACCGAATGGCCCGCCGCGCAGTGGTGGGAGCGCTACGGTGATTCGCAGCTCAATGCGCTGATGACCGAAGCGCTGGCAAACAGTCCGTCGATGAGCGCCGCGCAGGCGCGCCTGGCCAAGGCCAACGCCGCCGTCGGCATCGCGCGCGCGCCGCTGCTGCCGCGGGTGGACGCAGGCTACACGCTCAATCGCGAGCACCTGTCCAAGGACTACATCTACCCCGCGCCGCTGGGCGGCTCGGTCGTCAGCGACAACCGGCTGGCGCTGGATTTCAGCTATGAACTGGACTTCTGGGGCAAGAACCGCTCACGCCTGCAGTCCGCGGTGTCGCAGCAGGAAGCCGCCAGCGCCGATGCGCAGGCCGCGCGCAACCTGCTCGCCAGCGCCACCGTGCGCGCCTACCTGAACCTGCAGAACGCTTTTGCGCAGCGCGACGTGCTGAACCGGGTGATCGCGCAGCGCGCTGAGGTGCTGTCGCTGACGCAGGGCCGCTACGCCGCGGGCCTGGACACCCAGGTCGAGGTCAAGCAGGCGGAATCGTCGCTGGCCTCCGGCAAGGTCGAACTGACCCAGACCGACACGACGATCGCCCAGTTGCGTAATCAGGTCGCCGCGCTGGCCGGCGCCGGCCCGCAGCGCGGACAGGATCTGGTTCAGGTGACGCTGACCGCGCCGGCTGGCGTCGTGCCGGCCAGCGTTCCGCTCGACCTGCTGGGGCATCGCCCCGACGTCACGGCCGCCCGCTGGCGCGCCGAAGCGGCGCGCCACACCATCGACGCGGCCAAGGCCGAGTTCTACCCCAACGTGAACCTGGTCGCCTTCGTCGGCTTCCAGGCCATTGGCACCGGCAACCTGCTGGGCGCGGACGCCCGCATGGCCGGCATCGGTCCGGCGATCACGCTGCCCATCTTCCACGGCGGCGAACTCAACGCCAACCTGGCGGGCCGCCGTGCCGACGCGGACCTGGCGGTGTCGGACTACAACCAGACCGTGCTGGACGCCGCGCACCAGGTCGCCGACGCACTGGACGGCCTGCGCCTGCTGGATCAGGAAAAAGCCCAGCAACGCCAGGCGCGCGAGGCCATCGAGGCCGCCTACGCGCTCGCCGTCGACCGTTACAAGGCAGGCATGGGCAACTACATCTCCGTGCTGATCGCCCAGACCGGCGTGCTGACGCAGGCGCGCCTTGACACGGACCTGCGCATCCGCGCCTATCAGCTCGACGCCAACCTGGCCACCGCCCTGGGCGGCGGCTACGCGGCCCCGGCCGAGCCGGCCCCGAACTCCATTCATTGATCGATCCCGGATTCAGACGTCATGAACGCTGCCACTCCCACAACCCATCCCGCCCGTAAACGCCTGCTGCTGCTCGCGACCGGAGCCTTCATCGTCATCGCGATCGCCTATGGCATCTGGTGGGCGTTGTTCGGCGCGCACTTCGAAAGCACCGACGACGCCTACGTGCACGGCAACCTGGTGCAGATCACGCCGCAGGTGCCCGGCACCGTCGTCGCCATCGAAGCCGACGATACCGAAACCGTCACGGCCGGCCAGCCGCTGGTCCGCCTCGATCCCGCCGACACCGACGTCGCCCTGCAGCAGGCGCAAGCCAAGCTGGCGCAGACCGTGCGCCAGGTGCAGACCTACTACGTGCAGAACGATGCGCTGGCGGCCGACGTCGACCTGCGCAATGCCGACATCCTGCGCGCCCAGGCCGAGCTGACCCGCGCCCAAAGCGACGTCAAGCGCCGCCAGCAGCTCGCCAAGTCGGGCGGCGTCAGCGGCGAGGAAATCCTGCACGCCGAGGTCGCGCTCAAGTCCGCCCAGTCCGGCGTCGCGCAAGCCAAGGCGGCGCTGGCCGCCGCGCAGGCCAAGCTGGCGACCAACCAGGCCCTGACGCAAGGCACCACCGTGGCGGACCACCCCGACGTGCGCCAGGCGGCCGCCGAGCTGCGCAATGCGTGGCTTGCGCAGTCGCGCACCGTGCTGCCCGCGCCCGTGGGCGGCGTGATCGCGCGCCGCAGCGCGCAGGTTGGCCAGCGCGTTGCCCCCGGCGCCGCGCTGATGACCGTGGTGCCGCTGGACCAGGTCTGGGTCGAAGCCAACTTCAAGGAAGGCCAGTTGCGCAAGATGCGCATCGGCCAGCCGGTCAAGATGGTGGCCGATCTGTACGGCAGCTCGGTCACCTACCACGGCACCGTCGCCGGCCTGGATGCCGGCACGGGCAGCGCCTTTGCCCTGCTTCCCGCCCAGAACGCCACGGGCAACTGGATCAAGGTGGTGCAGCGCGTCCCCGTGCGGATCACGCTGGACCCCGAAGACCTCAAGCAGCATCCGCTTCGCGTGGGCTTGTCGATGGACGTGGAAGTCGACGTGGGCAAGGACGACGGCGCCCCGCTCACGCAAGTGGCGCGCAAGGAACCGGCCTGGTCGACCCGCGCCTTCGAACCCGCCCACAATGAAGTCGATGCGATGATCGCGAAGATCATCGCCGCCAACATCGCATCATGAGCACAGCCGCCCAGCCCGCGGGCGCCGGCGCGCCCCCCGACGCCGCCCGCCCGCCGGGCACCCATCCGCCTCTGGAAGGCGCGACCCGCATCATCGGGTCCATCGCCCTGTCAACCGCGGTCTTCATGAACGTGCTGGACACGTCGATCGCGAACGTCTCCATCCCCACCATCTCGGGCGACCTGGGCGTAAGCACCAGCCAGGGCACCTGGGTGATCACGTCGTTCGCGGTGGCCAACGCCATCACCGTGCCGCTTACAGGCTGGCTCACGCAGCGATTCGGCCAGGTGCGCCTGTTCCTGATCTCCACGCTGCTCTTCGTGCTGGCCTCCTGGCTGTGCGGCTTCTCGCCGTCTCTCGAGGCGCTGATTGCCTTCCGCGTGCTGCAAGGCGCGGTGGCCGGCCCGATGATTCCGCTGTCGCAGACGCTGATGCTGGCCAGCTTTCCGAAGTCCAAGGCGGGCATGGCGCTGGCGGTCTGGTCCATGACCACGCTGGTGGCGCCGGTGGCCGGCCCCCTGCTGGGCGGCTGGATTTCAGACAACTACACCTGGCCCTGGATCTTCTACATCAACGTGCCGGTGGGCCTGTTGGCCGCATGGATCAGCTGGCGCATCTACGGCAACCGGGAATCGGTCACGCGCAAGCTGCCCATCGACAAGCTGGGCCTCGTCCTGCTCGTGGTCTGGGTGGGCGCGCTGCAGATCATGCTGGACAAGGGCAAGGAGCTGGACTGGTTCGCCAGCCCCACCATCATCGCGCTGGCGGCGATCGCCTTCGTGGCCTTCGTCTTCTTCCTGATCTGGGAGCTCACCGACGCGCACCCCGTCGTGGACCTGCGCCTGTTCAAGGTCCGCAACTTCACGGTGGGCGCACTGACGCTGGCGGTGGCCTATGGCGTCTTCTTCGGCAACGTCGTGCTGCTGCCGCTGTGGCTGCAAAGCAATATGGGCTACACGGCAACCTATGCGGGCCTCGTCACCGCCCCCGTGGGACTTCTGGCGATCCTGCTGACGCCCATCGTGGGCAAGATGCTGGCCACGCGCGATCCGCGGCAACTCGTCACGGTCGCCTTCCTGATCTTTGCGCTGGTCTGCTTCATGCGCTCGGGGTTCAATACCCAGACGGACGTGCGCACGCTGATGATCCCGACGATCATCCAGGGTGCGGCGATGGCGGCGTTCTTCGTGCCGCTCACGTCGATCACCCTCTCGAGCATCGAGCCCTGGCGCATCCCGGCCGCGTCAGGCCTGTCGAACTTCCTGCGGCTGACGGCGGGCGCTTTCGGCACGTCGATCTCCACGACGTTGTGGGAAAACCGAGCGACCCTGCATCACGCGCAGCTGACCGAAATCGCCAAGCCCGGCCAACAGGCGTTCGACCAGACCATGAACACCTTGCAGAACGGCCTGGGCGTCTCGCACCAGCAGGCGCTCACGATGGTGGACGGGATGATCAACGCGCAGGCCTTCACCATGTCGGCGACGGACGTGTTCTATGCGTCGGCGATCATCTTCCTGCTGCTGACGGGCCTGGTGTGGTTTGCGCGGCCGCGGTCGTCCAAGGCGGGTGGCGGCGGCGCGGCAGAGGCGGCGGCGGGCGCGCACTGATCCGCGCGACATGCCCCAATGAAAAGGCGCCTCGCGGCGCCTTTTTCTTTTGGTCCATGCGGCTCAGTCCCTGAGCAGCGTTTGCCAGTCCTTGCGTTCGATGATGTCGGCCGACAGCGCGCTGACCGGAGACAGATTGAACACGGACACCCCGCGCTCGCGCCACAGCGGCGACGCAAAGCGGAACGACGGCTCGATGAACTTCGGAAAGTTGCGCGTCAGCCGGCTGGTCTGCGGCTTGCCGCCTTCATCGTAGAAACGCAATCCGCCCTGCACGGTCAGGTCCAGGCCATGCACGTAGACCTCGCGCGCGCCGCCGGACATCAGGACCTGCAGCGCCGCATAGGCCACGGTATCGGCATCGAACACGCCCAGCGACGCATCGAAGCTGTAGCCCAGCCCCTGCTTGGCGTCCAGCAGTTCAACATCAGGCGAGGCGGCGGCAATGCGCTTGAGCACTGCTGGCGCAACGCTGCGCTCGTAGGCGCGCCGGGAGATCAGCTCGATGATGCAGATGCGGCAGCGGATTTGCTCCTGCGGAATGCCCTGCATGATGTAGCGCAGAACTTCGGGAAACACATACAGCGTCAGGTCGCGCCCGACGATATCGCGCACCAGCTCAATGCGGTCCCGCACGAAGTTCTGGTCGATGATGCAGTAATACTTGAACTGCAGGTCGAACTTGCGCGACAGCGCGATGGAGCCATTGACGCCCATCGCCACGCCGATATCCATGCGGTCGTACGGAATCTCGGAGATCGAAGGGCCGCTCAGGATCAGGTGCACCACCTTGTCGGCAGGGTCGTAGCCCTGCGACAAGGGAGTGATGCGCAACGAACGGCCGAACGCACGATAGGCGCTGATTGCGCCCTCCTTGTCCCGCCAGATCCGCACGAACGGCCACAGGTGCTGATTGTGCCGCTGCGTGCGCGAACGCAGCATGCGGAAAAGCTTGCGGACAAACCGGTCGGCCCGCCCGCCGCCCACGTGATCGGAGGGAGGAGAAAACATCGAGTCGTTCATCTACTAACCAGACAGGCCTGCCCGCATCTGCACTTAACCGCCCCGGACCAGCGAAGCAATTGCGTCACCGACCTCGGCTGTCGAAGCGTTGCCTTTCATATCCCGCGTCCGCGGGCCATCGGCCAGCACGGTTTCGATTGCCTTGACCACGGCGGCCGACGCGTCGGGATACCCCAAGAAATCCAGCATCAATGCCCCGCTCCAGATCTGTCCGATGGGGTTGGCGATGCCCTTGCCATAAATGTCCGGCGCAGAGCCATGCACCGGCTCGAAGAGCGACGGAAATTTCCGTTCCGGATTCAGGTTCGCCGACGGCGCAATGCCGATGGTGCCCGTGCAAGCCGGCCCCAGGTCGGACAGGATATCGCCGAACAGGTTGGAAGCCACCACCACATCGAACCAGTCCGGATGCTGCACGAAGTGCGCGCACAGGATGTCGATGTGGTATTTGTCCCAGCGCACATCGGGATAGTTCCCGGCCATGTCGGCAACGCGCTCGTCCCACCAGGGCATCGAGATGGAAATGCCGTTGGACTTGGTGGCGGCGGTCAGGTGCTTGCCGCGCTTTTGCGCCAGCTCGAATGCGAACTTCAGCACGCGCTCGGCGCCGATGCGCGTGAAGACGCTTTCCTGGATGACCACTTCGCGGTCGGTGCCCTCGAACAGGCGGCCGCCGCTATTGGAGTATTCGCCTTCCGTGTTCTCGCGCACGATGAAGAAATCGATCTCGCCAGGCTTGCGATCGGCCAGCGGCGAGGGCACGCCGGGCATCAGCCGCACCGGACGCAGATTGATGTACTGATCGAATTCACGGCGGAACTTGAACAGCGAGCCCCACAGCGCCTCGTGGTCGGGCACCGTGGCGGGCCAACCGATCGAGCCGAAGAAAATGGCCTCGTGCTGGCCGATCTGGTCCTTCCAGTCGTCCGGCATCATCTTGCCGTGCTTGGCGTAGTAGTCGCAGCTCCAGTCGAAATGGTCCCACTGGAAGTCGATTCCGAACCGCGCCGCCACGGCATCCAGCACCTTCAAACCTTCCGGCACGACCTCCTTGCCGATTCCGTCTCCTGGGAGCACTGCAATTTTGTGTTTCTTAGCCACCGTGTCTTCCTTTGGTTTTCATTGATACACCGCCCGCAATCTTAGGCATAAATGTGCGCAACACAAAACCCCCACCCCCAAATGGGTGGCGGGAATGGACGGCGGCATGGGACGATCAGCGTCCATGCGGCTCAGCGCCGGCCCTTCGATCCCAGCAACGATCCCAGAATGCCGCGCGTCAGTTCCCGCGCGATGGACCGGGCCGAGCTTTTGGCGATGGTCTGCACCACACCGTCGCGCTTGCCGCCGCGCGGTCCGGTCGATCCGAACAGCACGTCCTTCAGGCTGTCCATCAGCCCGCCGCTGTCGGCGGCAGGCGGCTCGCCAGTCTTGGGGGCCGGCTGCCCCGCCCGGGCCGGCGCGTTCTGAGCGGCGCCCGGTTCGGCGGGAACCGCCGCGCGGCCCGCCAGGATCTCATAGGCGGACTCCCGGTCGACCGCCTTTTCATACTTGGCCGCCAGGGGGTTGCCTTGGCGCAGCGCCTGCCGCTCGGCGTCTGTGGCCGGTCCGATGCGGCTGCCCGGCGGCACGATGTACGCCCGCTCGGTCGGCATGGGCCGCCCCTTGGCATCCAGCAGCGACACCAGCGCCTCGCCCACGCCCAGCTCCGTGATGGCGGCTTCGATATCCAGGCCCGGATTGGGGCGCATGGTCTGCGCGGCGGTCTTGACGGCTTTCTGGTCGCGCGGCGTGAACGCCCGCAGCGCATGCTGGACGCGATTGCCCAACTGCCCCAGCACGGTATCCGGGATATCCAGCGGATTCTGCGTCACGAAATAAACGCCCACCCCCTTGGAGCGGACCAGGCGCACGACCTGCTCGATCTTCGTCAGGAGCGCCTGCGGGGCGTCGTTGAACAGCAGATGCGCCTCGTCGAAGAAGAACACGAGCTTGGGCTGATCCATGTCGCCCACTTCGGGCAGCTTTTCGTAGAGGTCGGCCAGCAGCCACAAGAGGAAGATGGCGTACAGGCGCGGCGCCTGCATCAGCTTGTCGGCCGCCAGCACGTTGACGATGCCCCGGCCCTGCGCGTCCACGCGCATCAGGTCGGCCACGTCCAGCATCGGCTCGCCAAAGAACTTCTCCGCGCCCTGGGATTCCAGCGCCAGCAGGCCGCGCTGGATGGCGCCTACACTGGCCGCGGACACATTGCCGTAACGGGTCTTGAGCTCTCCCGCCCGGTCGGCCACGTTCTGCAGCATCGCCCGCAAGTCCTTCAGGTCCAGCAGCAGTTGCCCTTCATCGTCCGCCACCTTGAAAACCAGGGTCAGGACGCCTTCCTGCGTGTCGTTCAATTCCAGGATGCGCGACAGCAGCAACGGCCCCATGTCGGTGATGGTCGCCCGCACGGGCAGCCCCTGCTCGCCAAAGACGTCCCACAGCGCGACGGGGCTGGCGCCCCAGGCGGGTTCCGCCAGGCCCAGGTTCTTCAGGCGTTCCTGCAGCTTGGGGCTGGGCACGCCGGCCTGCGAAATACCGGTCAGATCGCCTTTCACGTCCGCCATGAAGACCGGCGTGCCGATCCGGGAAAAGGATTCGGCCAGCACCTGCAGGGTGACGGTCTTGCCCGTGCCCGTGGCGCCGGTGATGCATCCGTGGCGGTTGGCCAGCGCCGGCAGCAGCGCCAACTCGGTCTGCGCGTTCTTGGCGATGACAAGGGGGGTGGGCATGAGCGGCTCCGGACCAGGGATCAAATGGATGCCCAAGTGTAGAGCCTGCCGCGCGGCTTGTGCGCGTGGCTATATGGACACAAGCGGCCCTCTTGCCGGACGGGAGGGCCGCCGGCACGGTAAAATGCCGTCTTTGCAGACACATTTTCCTGGGAAGCCATGGCCGGACACAGCAAATGGGCCAATATTCAGCACCGCAAAGGGCGCCAAGACGCCAAGCGCGGAAAGCTCTGGACCAAGATCATTCGTGAAATCACCGTGGCGGCGCGCGCCGGCGGCCCCGACCCGGACAGCAACCCCCGTTTGCGCATGGCCTGGGACAAGGCGACCGACGCCAACATGCCCAAGGACAACATCCAGCGCGCCATTCAGCGCGGCGCCGGCGGCGCCGACGGCGAGGCCTACGAAGAAGTCCGCTACGAAGGCTACGGCATCGGCGGCGCAGCGGTCATCGTCGACTGCATGACCGACAACCGCACCCGCACCGTCGCCGAAGTCCGCCACGCGTTCTCCAAGAACGGCGGCAACCTCGGCCAGGAAGGCTCCGTCGCCTTCATGTTCAAGCACTGCGGCCAATTCGTGTTCGCCCCCGGCACCCCCGAAGACAAGGTCATGGAAGCCGCGCTCGAGGCCGGCGCCGAAGACGTCACCACCGACGAAGAAGGCGTGATCGAAGTCGTCTGCGCCCCGTCCGACTACGCGGCCGTGCGCAAGGCCTTCGACGACGCCGGCCTGAAGGCCGAAGTCGACGGCATCGTCATGAAAGCCCTGAACGAAACCGAACTGGCCGGCGACGACGCCGTCAAGATGCAGAAGCTGCTCGACGCCCTGGAAAGCCTGGACGACGTGCAGGAAGTCTATACGACCGTCATTTTCGACGAAGCGCAGTAAATCTCCCTTTCCTGGCGCGCCGGCGGCTCCGCCCGCCTGCGCGCCTCTTCAGACTCACGCAACATGAAACTCCTGGTTATTGGCTCGGGCGGCCGCGAACATGCCCTCGCCTGGCGGCTGGCCCGCTCCCCGCGCGTACACAAGGTGTACGTCGCTCCGGGCAACGGCGGCACGCAACGGGCCGAGCAGATGGAGAACATCCCGCTCACCAATGCCGAGGAACTGGCCGACTTCGTCCAGCGCGAGGGCATCGCCCTGACGGTCGTCGGCCCCGAGGCGCCGCTGGCCGCCGGCGTCGTCGACGTCTTCCGCGCCCGTGGCCTGAAGATCTTCGGCCCCACCAAGGCCGCAGCGCAGCTTGAAAGCTCCAAGGATTACGCCAAGGCCTTCATGGTCCGGCACAACATCCCGACCGCGCGCTACGAAACCTTCACCGACCCGGCCAAGGCCCACGCCTACATCGACCAGGAAGGCGCGCCCATCGTCATCAAGGCCGACGGCCTGGCCGCCGGCAAGGGCGTCGTGGTTGCCGCCACCCTCGAAGAAGCGCACGCCGCCGTCGACGCCATGCTGGGCGACGGCTCCATGGGCGAAGCCGGCGCGCGCGTCGTCATCGAGGAATGCCTGGTTGGCGAAGAAGCCAGCTTCATCGTCATGTGCGACGGCCGCAACGTGCTCGCCCTGGCCACCAGCCAGGACCACAAGCGCCTGCAGGACGGCGACCGCGGTCCCAACACGGGCGGCATGGGCGCCTACTCGCCCGCCCCCATCGTCACCCCCGAACTGCATCACCGCATCATGCGCGAAATCATCCTGCCGACTGTGCAAGGCATGACGCGCGACGGCATTCCGTACACGGGCTTCCTGTACGCCGGCCTGATGATCGCCCCGGGCGACGATCCCGACCGCGAAATCAAGACGCTGGAATTCAACTGCCGCATGGGCGACCCCGAAACCCAGCCCATCATGATGCGCGTCAAGAGCGACCTGCTGGACGCGCTCGAGCACGCCGTCGAAGGCACGCTCGACCAGGCCGACATCGTCTGGGACCGCCGCACCGCCCTGGGCGCCGTGCTGGCCGCCCACAACTACCCCAACACGCCGCGCACCGGCGACGTCATCCGCGGCCTGCCCGCCGACGCCGAAGACTGCATGGTCTTTCACGCCGCCACCCAGCTCGACGGCGAAGACATCAAGACCACCGGCGGCCGCGTGCTG
The DNA here is from genome assembly GCF_001428165.1 of Achromobacter sp. Root170. Classification (NCBI taxonomy): domain Bacteria; kingdom Pseudomonadati; phylum Pseudomonadota; class Betaproteobacteria; order Burkholderiales; family Alcaligenaceae; genus Achromobacter; species Achromobacter sp. Root170. Next base: position 14,147 of record NZ_LMHN01000001.1, on the reverse strand, counting down.
TGCGTCACCGCGCTGGGCGACTCCGTCAAGATGGCGCGCGATCGCGTCTACGAAGCCATCGACCGCATCCATTTCGATGGCCGCCAGTACCGCACCGATATCGGCTGGCGCGCGCTCAAGCCCTCGCAGCAAAAGCCCAAGTCCAACGCATAAACGGAACCGCCCATGACCGCTCTGCCCGTCTCCGCCGTCCGGGGCTACCTCACCGGCCTGCAAGCCCGCATCGTGGGCGCGCTGGAAACGGCCGAAGGCGGCCCCTTCCGCGCCGACGAATGGGTGCGGCCGGAAGGCGGCGGCGGGCTGTCGCGCTTGCTCGAAGGGGGCCAACTCTTCGAGCGCGCCGGCGTGCTGTTCAGCCACGTCAAGGGCTCCAAGCTGCCGCCGTCCGCCAGCGCGCATCGCCCGGAGCTCGCGGGCCGCTCGTGGGAAGCCATGGGCGTGTCCATGGTGCTGCATCCGCGCAATCCGTACGTGCCCACCACACACATGAACGTGCGCATGTTCGTCGCGGCGGCGCGGCCCGGCCACGACGAGGCCGACGTCTTCTGGTTCGGCGGCGGCATCGACCTCACCCCGTACTATCCATTCGAAGAAGACGCGCGCCATTTCCACGCGGTGTGCCGGGACGCGCTGGCGCCCCACGGCCCCGATTACTACCCGCGCTACAAGCGCTGGTGCGACGAATACTTCTTCCTCAAGCACCGCAACGAAACCCGCGGCATCGGCGGCGTCTTCTTCGACGACCTGAACGCCCCCGGGTTCGATGCGTCCTTTGCGCTGACCCGGTCGGTCGGCGACGCTTTCCTGGACAGCTACCTGCCCATCGTCGACAAGCGCCGCGGCATCGCCTACACCGAGCGCGAGCGCGATTTCCAGGCTTACCGCCGGGGCCGCTACGTCGAATTCAACCTGGTCTTTGACCGCGGTACGCTGTTTGGCCTGCAGTCGGGAGGCCGCACCGAATCGATCCTGCTGTCCATGCCGCCCATCGCGCAATGGCGCTACGACTGGCAACCGCAGGCCGGCACGCCCGAGGCCGAACTGGCCGACTACCTGAAGCCGCGGGACTGGGTTTGAAACGCATCGGCCTCTTGGGCGGCAGCTTCGACCCCGTCCACGTCGCGCATATCGCGCTGGCCCAGAATGCCTTGCAGTCGCTCGGGCTGGCCCAGGTGCAGCTCATTCCCGCCGCCAATCCCTGGCAGCGCGCCGCGCTGAACGCCACCGGCGAAGAGCGCCGCGCCATGCTGGATCTGGCCATCGCCGGCCACCCGGGGCTGGCGGTCAACCCCATCGAAATCGAGCGGGGCGGCGCCACCTACACCATCGACACGCTGCGCGCGCTGCCGCAGGACGCGCGCTACGTGTGGCTGCTGGGCGCCGATCAACTTGCCAACTTCTGCACCTGGCGCAATTGGCGCGACATCGCCAGCCTGGTCGACCTGGCCGTGGCCACCCGCCCCGGAACAGCCCTCAGCGCGCCGCCGGAACTGGCGCAGTGGCTGCAGGAACAGGGTCGCGTCCTGCAAGAGCTGCCATTTCCCCCCATGCCGGTATCGGCTTCCGAGATCCGCCGGCGCCTGTCGCAAGGCGAATCCACTGACGGACTGCTCGATGCATCCGTCGCCGCTTATATTGCGGCGCACAAACTCTACCGATAAACCCCTCCCCGCCTGGCGCCACCGGCAAGCCGCCGTTGGCACTGCGCGGGTTATATTTGCAGCTATGGATATACAGAAACTCCAACGCGCCGTCATCGACGCCCTCGAAGACGTCAAGGCGCAAGACATCAAGGTCTTCAACACCACGCATCTGACCAGCCTGTTCGATCGCGTCGTGATTGCAAGCGCCACCTCCAACCGCCAGACGCGCGCCCTCGCGTCCAGCGTCGCCGATCGCGGCCGCGCCATGTCGCTCACCGGCATCACCATCGAAGGCGAAGACACCGGCGAATGGGTCGTCGTCGACCTGGGCGATGTCGTCGTGCACATCATGCAGCCGGCCATCCGCCAGTACTACAACCTCGAAGAAATCTGGGGCGGCAAGCCGGTGCGCGTGAAGCTCCTCCCCGAATCGACCCGTCCCGCTCCTGTCGCCAGCGACAGCGGCAACGGCTACGACGACAACGAAGACTGACCGCACCGTGAAGCTGATCGTCGTCGCGGTGGGCACGCGGATGCCGGACTGGGTGCAGACCGCCTGGGACGACTACGCCAAACGCCTGCCGGCCGACTGCGCGCTGGAGCTTCGCGAAATCAAGCCCGAGCCCCGCACCACCGGCAAAACGCCTGCCCAGATGATGGCGGCCGAAGCCAAGCGCATCGAGGCGGCCCTGCCCGCCAATGCGCTGCGCCTGGCCCTGGACGAACGCGGCCGCGACCTCACCACGATGGCGCTGTCGCAAAAGCTGGAACAATGGCGCGCCGGGGGGCAGGATGTCGCGTTTCTCGTGGGCGGCCCCGACGGGCTGGATCCCGCGCTCAAGGCATCCGCCAGCGGGCAGTTGCGCCTGTCTTCCCTCACGCTGCCGCACCCCATGGTGCGTGTGGTTCTGGCCGAACAGCTCTACCGCGCCTGGGCCATCATGACCAACCACCCCTATCACCGCGCCTGACCGCCGCCCCGCGGCGCCTGGCCTGCTCCGCATGACCGACACCGCCCACTCCTCCAGTTCGTCCCCGCGCCTGTATCTCGCCTCCGCCAGCCCGCGCCGCCGCGAGTTGCTGACGCAAATCGGCCTGGCGCACGAAGTCCTGCGCGTGCCCGCCCCGCCCGGCGAGGACGAGCCGCAACACCCCGGCGAAAGCGCCGCCGACTACGTACAGCGCACCGCCCGTGACAAGGCCTTGCGGGGCCGCGATTGGATGCGCGCGCAAGCGCTGCCCGAACTGCCGCTGCTCGCGGCCGATACGACCGTCATCCTGGCGGGCGAGGTGCTGGGCAAGCCCGCCGACCGCGACGACGCCATCCGCATCCTGCGCGCGCTGTCTGGCGCTGCGCACGAGGTCCATACCGCCGTGGCGGTCTGGAGCGGCGACCGCCTGCTCGAAGCGGTCTCCATCACCCATGTCCAAATGCGCGCCTTGCAAGAGGACGAAATTGGCCGTTACTGCGACAGCGGCGAGCCCTTCGGCAAGGCGGGCGCCTATGGCATTCAGGGCCTGGCCGGCACTTTCGTCTCGCACATCGCCGGCAGCTACACCGGCGTCATGGGTCTGCCTCTCTTCGAAACGGCCAACCTGCTGCGGGAGGCGGGCATCCGGGTGCCCTGATTTCCGCCCGCATCCCCAAGAAAAATCCCCCGTGCCGCGAGGCATCGGGGGATTTCTTTTTGACCCTGCGCACTGCCGCGCGCGGATCAGGCACGGGCGCGCTGGCGGAAATCCGCACAGCGCGCCCAGGCGATCAGCTTTGCCGCGCAGGCTCGCCAATGGCAACCTGGGGCTGCGGCGCGGCGGGCGTGCTGGCGCTGTCCAGCGCGGCATGCAACTGCTCCTGGTCCAGCTCGCCTTCCCAACGCGCGACGACCACGGTGGCGGTGGCATTACCCACCAGGTTGGTCAGGGCGCGGCATTCCGACATGAAACGGTCCACGCCCAGGATCAGCGCCATGCCGGCGACCGGCACCGACGGCACCACCGACAGCGTCGCCGCCAGCGTGATGAAACCCGCACCGGTCACGCCGGCCGCACCCTTGGAACTGAGCATCGCCACCAGCAGCAGCAGGATCTGGTCGCCCAGCGACAGCGGAATGTCGCAGGCCTGCGCAATGAACAGCGCGGCCATCGTCATGTAGATGTTGGTGCCGTCCAGGTTGAATGAATAGCCGGTGGGCACCACCAGGCCGACGACCGACTTCGAACAGCCGGCGCGCTCCATCTTCTGCATCAGCGTGGGCAGCGCGGCTTCCGACGAACTCGTGCCCAGCACCAGCAGCAGTTCTTCGCGAATGTAGCGGACCAGCTTGAGGATCGAGAAGCCGTTGTAGCGGGCAACCAGGCCCAGCACGACCACGACAAACAGCACCGACGTGGCGTAGAACGTGCCCACCAGCATCGCCAGGTTCACGACCGACTTGATGCCGTACTTGCCAATGGTGAACGCCATCGCGCCAAAGGCGCCGATGGGTGCGGCCTTCATCAGGATCGCCACCATCTTGAAGATGGGCTGCGCCAACGCCGTCATGAAGTTCAGGATCGGCTTGCCGCGCTCGCCCACGATGGCCAGCGAAATACCAAACAGCACCGCCACGAACAGCACCTGCAGGATGTCGCCACCCACGAACGGGCTGAAGATGGTCGTGGGAATCACGTTCATCAGAAAGCCGGTGATGGTCGAGTCATGCGCCTTCGCGACATAGCCGGACACGGCTTTCTGGTCGAGCGTCGACGGATCGATGTGCATGCCGGCGCCGGGCTGCACGATATGGCTGACCACCATGCCGACGATCAGCGCCAGCGTCGAGAACACCAGAAAATACAGCATGGCCTTGCCGGCCACGCGCCCGACCTTCTTCAGGTCGCTCATTGCCGCGATGCCCGTGGCCACGGTCAGGAAGATGACCGGCGCGATGATCATCTTCACCAGCTTGATGAACGCATCGCCCAGCGGCTGCATCTGCTGGCCCAGCTCCGGCTTGAACGCGCCAAGCAGGATACCCACCACGATGGCGAAAATCACCTGCACATACAGGATTTGATAGAACTTGAGCTTGCGCGCGGGCGCGCTTTGATCCACTTCGATCATTGGGATTGTCCCCACCAGGGCCCCTTGCTCCGCGCAGCGTGGCGCGTGCGACGTCGGGGCGTTTTCTCTTTTATGGCCATGCGATCCTGCCGCCAGCCGATTTCACCGCGGGTGATGCGTCGCGCGGCTTGGCGGTATATATGCAATACCCATGCCAGGTGGGGAGCGGCGTCATCACCGCACATAAGCCATTGAAAATAAATAATTTTTGAAATCTCAGTCGGAATATTCGGTCACTTAAAGCGGCGAAACTTCGCACAGAAACCCGCTAAAATGTGCGGAAAACCGCACACCATGACCGGCTCCACCTCCTCTCCCCTTTCCCCGCCCGCTCGACCGCGAAGGTTGCCCTGGCCGTGGCGCGTGGCCCTGGCGATATTGGCTGTCGCCGTGGTCACGTTCACGCTGCACGCGGCAACGCAGTGGGCGCGTGACGGCGCACTTCGCGAAGCCGCCATCCAGGCGCGCAGCACGGGTCAGATCAATGCCGCTTTATTGCGCAACAACCTCGACAAATTCCGCGCACTGCCCTTCGTGCTGACCCAGGACGTCGACTTGCGCGCCGCACTGCAAGGTGCCAGCACCAGGCAGATCGAGGCCCTGGACGAGAAACTCGAATCCCTGAGCCGCGGCGTCGGCGCTTCCGCCATTTACGTTCTGGACAAGAAAGGTCTGGCCATCGCCGCCAGCAACTGGCGCGAACCCGCCACTTTCGTCGGAATCGGCTACGAATTCCGCCCTTATTTTCAAGGGTCGGTCGCGCACGGCGCCGCCGAACATTTCGCGCTCGGCACGGTCAGTCACGAAGCCGGCCTGTATCTGTCGCGTCGGGTCGACGACGCGCAGGGCGCGATGTTGGGCGTAGTGGTCTTGAAGGTCGACTTCCGGGATCTCGAAGCCGACTGGCGTCAGGCCAACGCCGTCATCTTCGTCACCGACGAGCACGGCGTGGTGCTGCTCGGCAATATTCCAGATTGGCGCTTCAGAGTCCTGTCGCCGCTGCCGCCTGCGCTGGCGCAAACGCTGCGCACCAGCCTGCAGTTTGGCGACGCCAAGTTTCAGCCGCTGCCTGTGTCGCCGCGCCTGCAAGCCGCCAGCAGCGGGCAGCTCGTCCGCACCGACGACGCCTTGCCCCGCGCCGCCGCCGGCACGCCGTTGCTGCACACCACCCTGCCGGTCACCGAATCGCCCGGCTGGACACTGCACCAGTTGTCCCCCATCCAGGCGGCCATGAACCAGGCCAGCGCCAATGCCCAACTCGGCGCATTGCTAACCCAGGGCGTGCTCGCGGCGCTGATCGGCGTGGTGCTTTACCGCCGTCACCGCAACCAGGAGCGGGCCGAGCAGCAAGCAGCCGTTCAGCAACAGCTCGCGGCATTGGTTGACGAGCGCACCGCGCAATTGCGCGACGTGAACGCCAAGCTAGTCGGCGAAATGGACGAGCGCCAACGCGCCGAAACTCAGCTTCACACCATGAAGGACGAACTGGTGCAGGCCAGCAAACTGGCATTGCTGGGCCAGGTGGCCGCCGGCGTCGCGCACGAAGTCAACCAACCCGTCGCCGCCATACGCGCCTACGCAGACAACGCCACCGAATTTCTGCGGCGCCACGACGAAGGCGCCGTCCGGGAAAATCTCGGCACCATTGCGGCATTGACCGATCGCATCGGCCACATCACCGGAGAGCTACGCGCCTTTTCGCGCAAGGCCGGTGCGACTATCGGCCCGACGGATCTGATGGAGGCGCTCGAAGGCGCAATCCTGCTCGTCGGCCCGCGTGCCCGGCGCCAGGGCGTCACGCTGCAAAGCCCGCCCCGCAGCCACAACTGCCGCGTCCAGGCGAACCGGGTCAGGCTTGAACAGGTGCTGGTCAATCTTTTGCAGAACGGCCTCGAGGCCCTCGAAGGCACGGAAAACGGACGGATAGTCATCGCCCTGCAAGACCTGGGCGAATCCGTTCAGCTACAGGTTCACGACAACGGTCCCGGACTCTCCGACGAGGCCCGCGCCCGCTTGTTCACCCCGTTTCACACGACCAAACCAGATGGCCTGGGCCTGGGCCTTGTCATCAGCCGCGACATCGTCGCCGAGTTCGGCGGCGAACTGCGCGCCGCGCGAGCAGGCGACGCCAGCTTGTCGTCTCCCCAAGCGCCCGGCAGCGGCGCCTTGTTCATCCTGACCCTGCGCAAGGCGCCGGACCAGACCCACCGCACCGAGCACTCCACATGACGCGCGCCCCAGATCTCCAGCTCCCCGCCACGATCATCACCGACGACCCAATGCAGCGGCCGGTGGCCCCTCACGCCGTCTTCATCGACGACGACGACGAACTGCGCCGCGCCGCGCTCCAAACCCTGAAGCTGCACGGCATCTCGGTGGCGGCCCACGGCAGTGCCCGCGCCGCGTTGCCGGCGTTGGACCGCAACTTCGATGGGGTGGTGGTCACCGACATCCGCATGCCGGACATGGACGGACTTGAACTGTTCCAGCGACTGCGCAACATTGATCCCGATATCCCGGTCATCCTGATCACCGGCCATGGCGACATCGCCACAGCCGTTCAGTGCATGCGCGAAGGCGCGTATGACTTCCTGTCCAAGCCCTACCCCGCCGACCGCCTGGTCGCCGCCATCAGCCACGCCGCAGAAAAGCGGCGGCTGGTCCTAGAAAACCGCCGTCTCCGCGAAGCCGCCTTCAACGTCGAGGCCGACGAGGTGCCGTTCATCGGCACCACGCCCGCCATGCAACGCATCAAGCAGACCTTGCGCCATATTGCGGACGCCGACGTCGACGTGCTCGTCGAAGGCGAAACCGGCACCGGCAAGGAAGTCGTCGCCACAGCCCTGCACCGCCTCAGCCGCCGCAGGCACCGGGCGCTCGTCGCCATCAACTGCGGCGCCTTGCCAGAAAGCGTCATCGAAAGCGAACTCTTCGGCCACGAGCCCGGCGCTTTCACCGGCGCACAAAAGAAACGCATCGGCCGCATCGAACACGCCAGCGGCGGCACCTTGTTCCTCGACGAGATCGAAAGCATGCCGCTCGCCGTCCAGGTCAAGCTGCTGCGCGTGCTCGAATCCCGCCAGATCACCCCGCTTGGCAGCAACGAAGTCCGCAATCTCGACCTGCGTGTGGTCGCCGCCACCAAGGAAGACCTGGGCAGCCCCGCCATCCGCGCCAAGTTCCGCGAGGACCTTTTCTACCGCCTGAACGTCGTCACGATCCGCCTGCCCCCGCTGCGCGAGCGCCGCGAAGACATCCCGCTGCTCTTCGCACACTATCTCGGCCACGCCGCGCGCCGCTTTCATCGCGACATCCCTGACATGCCTGCCTCGATCCGTCAGCACCTCATGACGCACGACTGGCCCGGCAACGTTCGTGAACTCGCCCACTTCGCAGAACGCTTCGTGCTGGGCGTCCTCAATGGCCCGGCACCTGATACGGCTCCGGCGTCCGCCGGCTCGCTCAGCCTTCCCGAACGCATGGAAAACTACGAGGCACAGATGATCCGCGATGCCCTCGCCGCACACCGCGGCGACATCAAAGCCACGCTCGACACACTAGGCATTCCCCGCAAAACGTTTTACGACAAACTCCAGCGCCACGGCATCGACCGCCAGGAATACGTGGCCGCGCCTCGCGGCGCCATCTAGCGCAAGCCCCAGACCGCAATCACTTTCAACACCCGCGCGGCGCAGAAATCCCTTTACGACACCAAAAGCAAAACCCCCTCGCGGCGCCAGCCGCGAGGGGGTTTTTAATAAATTCCGATCCTGCATTCCCGTTGCAGCATTCCCGTTGCTGCATCCCTGATACCGCATTTCCGATATTGGAATCTCAATGCAGTAATCCCGACGCCACAAAGACAAAACCCCGCAGGGGATACCTGCGGGGTTTTGAGCAATAAAAGCCTGACGATGACCTACTTTCACAGACGTCCGTCCACTATCATCGGCGCAAAGGCGTTTCACTGTCCTGTTCGGGATGGGAAGGAGTGGGACCACCTTGCTATGGTCGTCAGGCGTAACTGGTTGAGCAGYTGCGGGTTAGGCAACRGCTCCAATCTTGGAAGAAGCGCAACGCGTGRCGATCAGAGCYTGGGGCTCGATGATCGGCGCACGGTGGGGTGTAATTGTGTTGGCTGGCTGCTGACGGTGCAGCSRGTATTTTGTATTGAACGACACTTGGAACGCTATACCACCAGGTCATAACCATCAGTGTTATAGGATCAAGCCTCACGGGCAATTAGTATCGGTTAGCTTAACGCATTACTGCGCTTCCACACCCGACCTATCAACGTCCTGGTCTCGAACGACCCTTCAGGGGGATCAAGTCCCCGGGATACCTAATCTTCAGACGAGTTTCCCGCTTAGATGCCTTCAGCGGTTATCTCTTCCGTACTTAGCTACCCGGCAATGCCATTGGCATGACAACCGGTACACCAGAGGTACGTCCACTCCGGTCCTCTCGTACTAGGAGCAGGCTCCGTCAAGTATCCAACGCCCACGGCAGATAGGGACCAAACTGTCTCACGACGTTTTAAACCCAGCTCACGTACCTCTTTAAATGGCGAACAGCCATACCCTTGGGACCGGCTACAGCCCCAGGATGAGATGAGCCGACATCGAGGTGCCAAACACCGCCGTCGATATGAACTCTTGGGCGGTATCAGCCTGTTATCCCCAGAGTACCTTTTATCCGTTGAGCGATGGCCCTTCCATTCAGAACCACCGGATCACTATGTCCTGCTTTCGCACCTGTTCGACTTGTCAGTCTCACAGTCAAGCACGCTTATGCCATTGCACTATCAGCACGATTTCCGACCGTACCTAGCGTACCTTCGAACTCCTCCGTTACACTTTGGGAGGAGACCGCCCCAGTCAAACTGCCCACCATGCACTGTCCCCGATCCGGATAACGGACCAAGGTTAGAACCGCAAACAAACCAGGGTGGTATTTCAAGGATGGCTCCACGTGATCTAGCGACCACGCTTCAAAGCCTCCCACCTATCCTACACAGGCCGGTTCACAGTCCAATGCAAAGCTACAGTAAAGGTTCATGGGGTCTTTCCGTCTAGCCGCGGGTAGATTGCATCATCACAAACACTTCAACTTCGCTGAGTCTCAGGAGGAGACAGTGTGGCCATCGTTACGCCATTCGTGCAGGTCGGAACTTACCCGACAAGGAATTTCGCTACCTTAGGACCGTTATAGTTACGGCCGCCGTTTACCGGGGCTTCGATCAAGAGCTTGCACCCCATCACTTAACCTTCCGGCACCGGGCAGGCGTCACACCCTATACGTCGACTTTCGTCTTTGCAGAGTGCTGTGTTTTTAATAAACAGTCGCAGCCACCGATTCTCTGCGACCCCATCATGCTAAGCGCGCAGGCGCTTCACACTACCGGGGTATACCTTCTCCCGAAGTTACGGTATCAATTTGCCGAGTTCCTTCTCCTGAGTTCTCTCAAGCGCCTTGGAATATTCATCCCGTCCACCTGTGTCGGTTTGCGGTACGGTCTCGTACAGCTGAAGCTTAGAGGCTTTTCTTGGAACCACTTCCGATCACTTCGCAAGCAATGCTCGCTCGTGCCACACCCTTGATTTACGCGCCCGGATTTGCCTAAGCGCCATCTTCGATGCAGCAACAGGGACATCCAACACCCTGATGATTTTCCGCGATCCGTCCCCCCATCGCACTGTACGACGGTGCTGGAATATTAACCAGCTTCCCATCAGCTACGCATCTCTGCCTCGCCTTAGGGGCCGACTCACCCTGCGCCGATGAACGTTGCGCAGGAAACCTTGGACTTACGGCGAGGGGGCTTTTCACCCCCTTTATCGCTACTCATGTCAGCATTCGCACTTCTGATACCTCCAGCAGCCTTTACAAGCCACCTTCGCAGGCTTACAGAACGCTCTCCTACCGCGTGCACTAAAAGTGCACACCCGCAGCTTCGGTTTATCGCTTAGCCCCGTTACATCTTCCGCGCAGGACGACTCGATCAGTGAGCTATTACGCTTTCTTTAAAGGATGGCTGCTTCTAAGCCAACCTCCTGACTGTCTATGCCTTCCCACTTCGTTTCCCACTTAGCGATAATTCGGGACCTTAGCTGGCGGTCTGGGTTGTTTCCCTCTTGAGTCCGGACGTTAGCACCCGGTGCTCTGTCTCCCAAGCTGTACTTGCGGGTATTCGGAGTTTGCCATAGTTTGGTAAGTCGCCATGACCCCCTAGCTATAACAGTGCTCTACCCCCCGCAGTAATACTTGAGGCACTACCTAAATAGTTTTCGGAGAGAACCAGCTATTTCCAGATTTGTTTAGCCTTTCACCCCTATCCACAGCTCATCCCCTAATTTTTCAACATTAGTGGGTTCGGTCCTCCAGCACGTGTTACCGTGCCTTCAACCTGGCCATGGATAGATCATCTGGTTTCGGGTCTACACCCAGCGACTAAATCGCCCTATTCGGACTCGCTTTCGCTACGGCTTCCCTATTCGGTTAACCTTGCCACTGAATGTAAGTCGCTGACCCATTATACAAAAGGTACGCAGTCACCCCACAAGGAGGCTCCTACTGTTTGTATGCATACGGTTTCAGGATCTATTTCACTCCCCTTCCGGGGTTCTTTTCGCCTTTCCCTCACGGTACTGGTTCACTATCGGTCGATCACGAGTATTTAGCCTTGGAGGATGGTCCCCCCATCTTCAAACAGGATTTCACGTGTCCCGCCCTACTTGTCTTACGCTTAGTTCCACACACAGAATTTCGTCTACAGGGCTATCACCTGCTACGGCCGGACTTTCCATTCCGTTCGACTATCCTGCGYGCTAAAACGTAAAGGCTCATCCGATTTCGCTCGCCACTACTTTCGGAATCTCGGTTGATTTCTTTTCCTCGAGCTACTGAGATGTTTCAGTTCACCCGGTTCGCTTCCACTAGCCTATGTATTCAGCTAGGGATACTGCATTGCTGCAGTGGGTTTCCCCATTCGGATATCTGCGGATCAAAGCTTGTTTGCCAGCTCCCCGCAGCTTTTCGCAGGCTACTACGTCCTTCATCGCCTGTGATCGCCAAGGCATCCACCATATGCACTTAGTCGCTTGATCCTATAACGCTGTAGGCTATAGGACCTGAGTATTAGCGTTTGTGCCGTTCATAAGTTTCAAAGCAGTCTGAGGCTTATCACCCCAGTCTTGAGAACTTGGAACAAAAAATAATGCAATCACAACCCGTGCCCATCTTCATCAGCAACGCTGATTACTTGATGAACACATTTTCGTTGTGCTTCTTCCAGATTGTTAAAGAACAAATRTAGCTGTTGGGTAAAACCCAACTCATAACGTCGTGACTGACGACACTATGAGTTGGCCTCTACATCGCCACCGGCGATCAATGAGAATCAATGGTGGAGGTGAACGGGATCGAACCGATGACATCCTGCTTGCAAAGCAGGCGCTCTCCCAGCTGAGCTACACCCCCATATTTCGCTTGCCGCGAAATACCTGGTGGGTCTGGTTGGATTCGAACCAACGACCCCCGCCTTATCAAGACGGTGCTCTAACCGACTGAGCTACAGACCCAAAACCTTCTCGGATCAGTAGTCAGGAAGCTGAAGACCTAGGGAAGATTCCCTCGACCCAAGCCTACAACTGATCCCAGCTATATCAAACAACCGATAAGAGTGGACGCTTAACACGAGCACRTAAGCTCTGAAAGGAGGTGATCCAGCCGCACCTTCCGATACGGCTACCTTGTTACGACTTCACCCCAGTCATGAATCCTACCGTGGTAATCGCCCTCCTTRCGGTTAGGCTAACTACTTCTGGTAAAACCCACTCCCATGGTGTGACGGGCGGTGTGTACAAGACCCGGGAACGTATTCACCGCGACATGCTGATCCGCGATTACTAGCGATTCCGACTTCACGCAGTCGAGTTGCAGACTGCGATCCGGACTACGATCGGGTTTCTGGGATTGGCTCCCCCTCGCGGGTTGGCGACCCTCTGTCCCGACCATTGTATGACGTGTGAAGCCCTACCCATAAGGGCCATGAGGACTTGACGTCATCCCCACCTTCCTCCGGTTTGTCACCGGCAGTCTCATTAGAGTGCCCTTTCGTAGCAACTAATGACAAGGGTTGCGCTCGTTGCGGGACTTAACCCAACATCTCACGACACGAGCTGACGACAGCCATGCAGCACCTGTGTTCCGGTTCTCTTGCGAGCACTRCCAAATCTCTTCGGCATTCCAGACATGTCAAGGGTAGGTAAGGTTTTTCGCGTTGCATCGAATTAATCCACATCATCCACCGCTTGTGCGGGTCCCCGTCAATTCCTTTGAGTTTTAATCTTGCGACCGTACTCCCCAGGCGGTCAACTTCACGCGTTAGCTGCGCTACCAAGGCCCGAAGGCCCCAACAGCTAGTTGACATCGTTTAGGGCGTGGACTACCAGGGTATCTAATCCTGTTTGCTCCCCACGCTTTCGTGCATGAGCGTCAGTGTTATCCCAGGAGGCTGCCTTCGCCATCGGTGTTCCTCCGCATATCTACGCATTTCACTGCTACACGCGGAATTCCACCTCCCTCTGACACACTCTAGCTCGGTAGTTAAAAATGCAGTTCCAAAGTTAAGCTCTGGGATTTCACATCTTTCTTTCCGAACCGCCTGCGCACGCTTTACGCCCAGTAATTCCGATTAACGCTTGCACCCTACGTATTACCGCGGCTGCTGGCACGTAGTTAGCCGGTGCTTATTCTGCAGGTACCGTCAGTTTCCCGGGGTATTAACCCGGAACGTTTCTTTCCTGCCAAAAGTGCTTTACAACCCGAAGGCCTTCATCGCACACGCGGGATGGCTGGATCAGGGTTTCCCCCATTGTCCAAAATTCCCCACTGCTGCCTCCCGTAGGAGTCTGGGCCGTGTCTCAGTCCCAGTGTGGCTGGTCGTCCTCTCAAACCAGCTACGGATCGTCGCCTTGGTGAGCCGTTACCCCACCAACTAGCTAATCCGATATCGGCCGCTCTAATAGTGCAAGGTCTTRCGATCCCCTGCTTTCCCCCGTAGGGCGTATGCGGTATTAGCTACGCTTTCGCGTAGTTATCCCCCGCTACTAGGCACGTTCCGATACATTACTCACCCGTTCGCCACTCGCCACCAGACCGAAGTCCGTGCTGCCGTTCGACTTGCATGTGTAAGGCATCCCGCTAGCGTTCAATCTGAGCCAGGATCAAACTCTTCAGTTTAATCTCTGTATTTGTTTCGTATTCTTGGTCTGRATAAATCCAAACCAGGTCATACGTCGCTACTCAAAGGAAGTGAGGTATGTTCTTAAACTTGACGTCTAAGGTACTTCACTTCTAGTGAGCACTTGATTTCTTGTGCTTGCGATAAGGCCGAAACC